>NZ_JRVC01000005.1 GCF_000807925.1 Novosphingobium subterraneum
GTCTGCAACAAGGGGCCGTACATCGTGTTCTTCGACTGGGATAAGTCGGACATCACGCCTGAGGCGGCTACGATCCTCGACAACGCGGTTACCGCCTACGGCAACTGCGCGAGCGTTCCGATCATGCTGGCCGGTTATGCCGACCGTTCGGGTACCGTGAAGTACAACCAGGCCCTTTCGGAGCGCCGCAACGTGTCGGTCCGTTCGTACCTCACCTCGCATGGCATTCCGGATGGCTCGATCACCAGCCAGGCATTCGGCGAAAGCAACAACCGCGTTCCGACCGCCGACGGCGTTCGCGAACTTCAGAACCGTCGCGTGGAAATCACGTACGGTCCGGGTTCGGGCATGTAAGCTTCGGCTTTGCCGGAAAAAGAACGAGGGGTCGGAGAAATCCGGCCCCTTTTTCGTTATGAGCTAGGGCGCCAACTGATCGGAGACCGTTGTAATGCTATCCAAGGCCGCAATCCTGCCTCTCGCCTGCTCGCTTCTGCTGGGCGCATGTGCAACGATGGACCAGGCGGACCAGACATCGACGCTGGCACGGGCTACGCTTTCAGACGCTGCGGGCGCTTCGGTAGGCACTGTCAGGATCGAGCAGTCGGGGACTGCGCTCTCGCTCGTTGCTGATGTGCGGGGAATGTCGGCCGGGCAGCATGGGATCCACATGCATACGACCGGAAAGTGCGAGGCTCCGGACTTCACATCGGCCGGTGGTCATTTGAATCCCACCGCTCACCAACATGGCACGATGAACCCCGCCGGCCCGCACCTGGGGGATCTTCCGAACATCACCGTTGCAGCTGACGGGACCGGGACGTTGAGCGCGCCCCTCAGCGGTACAGCCGCCACGGTGCTGGCCAGCCTGTTCGATACCGATGGCACCGCCATCGTCGTCCACGCCGGGCCGGACGATTACAAGACCGACCCCAGCGGCAATAGCGGGGGCCGCGTTGCCTGTGGTGTACTTACCCAGGGCGCCTGATCAGGCGAGGGTTTCCCCGGCTGCGCGTGCCCGCTGATCGAGGCTGGCCAGCGCTCCGGGGACACTGCGAATTGCCACGATGAGAAGAACCAGCCCGATCGGCGCTGCCGCAAGCGTGGACAGCACGCCGAGCGACAGATCATCGCCGTTGGTCGCCGACACGTAGCCCGCCATGAACGGCCCGAGCGCGAGACCGACCAGTGTCGTGGCGAGGAAGAACGTGGCCGTGGCAGTGCCCCGCATGCGCGGCAAGACCAGGGATTGACTGGTTGCCGCGGCACCGCCCAGCGCGCTGCTCGACATCGTCTGCGCCACAAACAGCATGGCTACGAAAGTTGCGAAGCTGTCGGTCCGGAAGGCAATGACCATTGGGACGATAGGCGCAATCAGCCCGAACAAGGTCACCATGATCCGCCCGGCAGAATGTCGTTTGTACAGATGGTCGGCAATGCGGCCACCAATGATCACGCCGAGGAACCCGGCCAAGGCACCGGGCGCGCCGATGAACCATCCAAGGTCACCTTTGGCAATGGCGAACACGCGCTCGGCGTAAGGAGCGGCCCAGTAGGACGTGGCGTACGAAGTGAACGCCACCATGCCGTATCCAAGCGTCGTGCACAGGAATGCAGGGGTTCCCCAGATCAGGCGGAAGGTTGGCAGGTCGCGCGCCCGCAAGGCGCTTGCCCAACTGTAGACCGCGTAAAGGCCAACCCCCACGAAGATCCATTGCTGACGCGTCGGTCGTCCCAGCAGCATGGTAAGTGCGTAGACCCCGCCGGCAATGACCACGGCCACCGCGAGATTGGCGATCAGGGCCATGGCGCCGCGCCGCGCAGCGCCGATCAGCGTCAACGGCGGGATCACCGTGACGAGTTCTGCGAAAAATCCCTTGAAAGGGCGCTCCACGCTGGGCGTTGGCAGTCCGTCGATGGCGCCGCGTATGGGTTCGCGCAGGGTGGCAACGAGCAAGGCCAGAAGCACTCCGGGCAGGCCAACGGCCATGAAGGCTGCCTGCCAGCCAACAAGGCCGAAGGGGCCTCCTGCGGGGTACGCCGCGTTCCATTGCTCGACGATAAGGCCCCCCACCAGCAGGGACAGGCCGCCCCCCAGGAACAACCCGGAGGAGTAGATCGACAAGGCGGTTGCGCGCAGCCTTTGCGGGAAGTAGTCCGAAATCAGGGAATAGGCCGCCGGGCTCGCCGTCGCCTCTCCTACACCGACGCCGATGCGCGCGGCGGTGAGTTGTCCCCCGGTCCGAGACAGGCCCGAGACCGCTGTCATCAGTGACCACAACGCGAGTCCGGCACTCATCAGGCGGACTCTATGCCAGCTGTCGGCGAGACGGCCGAGGGGAATGCCGAACAGCGAGTAAAACACTGCAAAGGCGGTTCCGTAAAGGAAGCCGAGGTCCGCGTCGGTAAGCGACAGGTCCTTCTTGATATCGTTGGCCAGGATCGAAAGGATCTGCCGGTCAACGAAATTTAGGACGTAGACTAGCACCAGAATGCTCAAGACGTACCAGCTGTACGCAGTCGCTTCCTGTTCCTGAGGGTGCGTCGGGTCCGTGCTAGTCGCTGTACCGGGTTCCGTCATTCAGGCCTGCCTCTTCAAACCCTGCGCGTCGCAGGCGACAACTGTCGCATACGCCGCAGGCTCTCCCATCGGTCAGGGGATCGTAGCAGGACCAGCTCTGGCCAGCATCGAGCCCCAGTCGCGCTGCTTCCTGCGCGATCCGTGATTTCTTGAGGTGTTGGAGCGGGGCATGGACAGTTACTGTCCCACCCTCGCTGCCGATCTTGGTGGCGATCCGCGCCAGGCCTTCGAAGCCCTGCACGAACTCCGGCCGGCAATCGGGGTAGCCTGAATAGTCCAGGGCGTTCACCCCGATGAACAGGTCCTTCGAGCCAGCAGCTTCTGCCCAAGCCAGGGCGAGCGACAGAAACACGAGGTTACGGGCCGGGACATAGGTCACCGGGATGTCGTCTCCCACGCCGTCCTTGGGCACGTCGATATCCGCAGTCAGCGCAGAACCGCCGAACTGGCGCAAGTCCAGTGGCAGGATGACGTGGCGTTCCACGCCGACGCGCTCTGCGATCACGCGCGCCGCGTCGAGCTCAATGCGGTGCCGCTGGTTGTAATCAATCGTCAGCGCAAGAACGCGGAATCCCTGCTCCTTGGCCAGCCCTGCGCAAACCATCGAATCGAGTCCGCCCGAAAGGAGAACGACTGCGAGAGGAGCTTGGGCGACTTCAGGGCTTTGCAACATTGCCAATGGGCTAGCCGTGCCGTCGGCCCGATGCAATGGTCTCGCGCGTAACTTTATGCTTCCTGTCTCAACGTGGGCAGGGACCGAGACGCCGTGCTTCGGCGACGAAGTTGAACGGCAGGCCGTTGTCGATCCCCTGCGTTTCCAGTTGTGCAAGGCGCGGGTTCTCGAAGCGGACCCGGGTGTGGCCATAGCCACCGGCCGGGCAGGTGTACTGCACCGTCACCATATTCGGCGCATCGTCGATGACAAACCGCCGGCAAGCCTCGCCACGGTGGCGCACCTGGATAAGCTTCCGGCCATTGTCCACGCATAGCTGCACGGTATCGGACTCATCGCGGGCGCGCACTTCCCACAGACCCGGCTCCAACCGATCAAGCATGGCAAGGGCAGGCCCTTGCGCGACGCCCGACGTCGCGGCGAAGGCTCCAGCCGCAATGGCAGACAGGACTGTGGCGCGACCGAGGCCGCGAAGCGGGACCAGACGTGATGACATGAAGCTCCACTCGCACCCATGAGCGCCGGCGTCTGTGCCGTTGCTCACTCAATGCTTGATCTTATCACGGTGTTTCGCGCGACGGAACGGTCACAGTGCGCGACCAAATGTGAAAAGTACTGTCACATTTTAGGTCAAGGCCTGATTGTCAGTCCAGTTCGATCGCAAATTCCCGCGAACAGAACGCGCAATCCACCACGATGAGCCCGTCGTCATTCTCCATCTCCGCGCGCTCGGATGCGGCAAAGCGGGACAAGATGTCGCGATAATGTTCGATCGTGCAGCGGCAACCGCGGGTGAGGGCCGTACCGGTCTCGGCCCGGATTTCCGGCTCCTCGTGGAACAGGCGCCACACTACGCTTTCGAGGTCGAGCGCCGGATCAACCAGCTCTGCCTCGCTGATCGAGCCACCGAGGACGGAGACGTGCTCCCACTCGGGATGGTCCAGCTGCACATGCAGACGCTCGCGGCCTTCCTCGCCTTCTGGCAGGTGCTGTAGCAGCAGGCCCCCTGCGACGCATGCGCCAGGGGTGTTGCTGACGCCGATACGAATCAGCGTGGGTATTTGTTCGGACTGAAAGAAATAGCTCTGGCACGCTTCTGCCAGCGAATTGCCCTCAAGCGGCACGACGCCCTGATAACGCTGCCCGGTTGCGGCAAGGTCAAAGGTGATCGCCAAGTATCCTTCGCCGAACAGGGAGAAGAGCGACGGCACCGGACCCAACTCGTCCAACCGTGCCCGGTCATGCCGGACGTAGCCACGCAGCTCGCCATTGCGATAGTCGCAGACCAAGAGGTCGACGATGCCGTCTTGCGTCTGCGCCTGCAGCGTCAATTGGCTGTCGTCGCCCTTCAGCAGTGATCCCAGCAGGGCGGTGATCGTCAGCGCTTCGGCCAGCAGGTGGCGGATCGGCGCAGGATAGGCATGGGCAGACAGGATCGTGTCGAGAACCGGGCCCAGCCGCACTGCCCGGCCGCGCGCATTCTTGTGCGGCAGGGTGAACTGCATCACCGTATCGAAACCGGTGGACGGCTGGACCTGTTCACTCACTTGACTTCACATCCTTCAAATCTGGCCGAACACCCAGCGCAGCACAGACTTCTGCGCATGAATGCGGTTCTCGGCCTCATCCCACACGACCGAGCGAGGGCCGTCGATCACGGAGTCCGTGACCTCCTCGTTGCGATGCGCGGGCAGACAATGCAGGAACAGGGCGTCGGGCTTGGCGTGGGCCATAAGCGCATCGTTCACCTGATAAGGTTCCATTGCCGCCAGCTTGGCTTCGGCATGGGCCTGGCCCATCGAAATCCACGTGTCGGTGACGACAACGTCGGCTCCGCGAACAGCCTTTACCGGATCGCGGACCACACGGATGCCGCCGCCAGCCAGCTTTGCCGCCTCGATCATCGCAGCGTCAGATTCATAACCTTCCGGCACGCCGATGCGCACGTTGAACTTCAACAGTCCGGCCGCTTCGACGATCGAGTTGAGCACGTTGTTGCCATCGCCCAGCCAGGCGACCTCCAGGCCGGGCAGGGCCTTGCCATGCTCGATCACGGTGAGCAGGTCCGCCATGATCTGGCAGGGGTGGGACAGGTCGGTGAGGCCATTGATCACCGGAACGCTGGCATAGCGGGCCAGTTCCTCGACCTTGGCATGGTCGTCGGTGCGCAGCATGATGGCGTCTGCCATGCGGCTGAGCACACGCGCCGTGTCGGCGATCGTCTCGCCGCGGCCGAGCTGGGTGGTACCCGCATCGAGGATCAGCGCCGAACCGCCAAGTTGGCGCATGGCAATGTCGAACGACACGCGGGTGCGCGTGGAATTCTTTTCGAACACCATGGCCAGCACGCGACCGGCCAGTGGCGCGTCTGCGTCTGGCTGGCCCTTGGGAAGAGCGGCGCGCACAGCCTTCCGGTCTATCGCGTCATTCAGCATGGCGGCGATGGAAACGCCGCCAGCATCGGTGAGGTTCAGGAAGTGCTTGGTCATGTAACCGGCGCCTCCGGCGCGTAGCTGGCCGCAGCGGCTGAAAGACGCTCCATGAATTCGTCGATGTGGCTGTCGTCGATCACAAGCGGCGGGATCACCCGGACGGTGTTGTCGCCTGCCGAAACGGTCAGCAGCTGGTGGTTGTCGCGCATGTGGGCGACGAACGGACGCGGTTCGACCTTCATCATGAGGCCGAGCATCAGGCCACGCCCGCGAACGCCGATGAACAGGTCAGGGTAGTTGCCGATGAACTGTTCAATACGGCCGCGCAGCCGCTCACCCTTGGCACGCACTTCGCTGAGGAATTCCTCGTTGGCGACCACATCGAGCACAGCTTCGCCGGCTGCCATGGCCAGCGGGTTGCCGCCATAGGTGCTGCCGTGCGTGCCGGCGACCATGCCGCGCGCCGCCTTTTCCGTGGCGAGGCAAGCACCCATCGGGAAGCCGCCGCCGATGCCCTTGGCAGTCGCCATCACGTCAGGCGTGATGCCATACTGTTCGTAGGCATAGAGCGTGCCGGTGCGGGCAACACCGCACTGCACTTCATCGAAGATCAGCACGAGGTCATGTTCGTCGCACAGCGTGCGCAGGCCCTTGAGGAACTCGTCCGAGGCATCGCGGATGCCGCCTTCGCCCTGGATGGGCTCGACCAGGAAGCCGGCGGTGTTCGGACCCATTGCTGCCTTGGCGCCTTCGAGGTCGTCGAAGTCGACGTACTTGAAGCCTTCGAGCAGCGGCAGGAAGCCCTTGTGCATCTTCTCCTGATTGGAGGCACTGATCGTGGCCATCGTGCGGCCATGGAAGGCGTTCTTGAAAGTGATCAGCTCGTACTTGTGGTCATTGCCCACGGCCGAGTGATAGGCGCGCGCGGTCTTGATCGCGCACTCGACAGCCTCGGCGCCCGAGTTCGTGAAGAACACGGTGTCGGCAAAGGTCAGGTCGACCAGGCGCTGGGCGAGATGTTCACCCTGCGGGCTGCCGTAGAGATTCGACACATGCATCAGCGTCGCAGCCTGTTTCTGGATCGCGCCGATCAGGTGTTCGTTCGAATGACCGAGCAGGTTCACTGCGATGCCGCTGGCAAAATCGAGGTAGCGCGTGCCATCTTCGGAAATCAGGTGGCAATGCTCGCCTCGCACCGGACGCACGCCGCACCGGGGGTACACGGGCATCAGCGGGGTGATCGACATAGAACTCTCCTGTTCAGTCACGAATGTTTCCAGATGGCGCAACAATACTGCGCGAGCCAGATAGAAAAAGGGGAATCGACAAACGACAAATGGCGGCCCTTCAGGACCGCCATCTGTGCGCGTATGTGGTTGCAGGCCGCCGGTCAGACTACCGGAAGCGATGCAATCGGGATCAACCCTGAATCGGCACCAGGTTGACCGCCGAGTGCTTGCCTCGTCGATCGACCTCGAGGTCGAATTCCAGCTTGTCGCCTTCGTTCAGCTCGCGCAGGCCCGAGCGTTCGACGGCGCTGATGTGCACGAATGCGTCGGGTTGGCCGTCATCGCGAGTGATGAAGCCGAAGCCCTTCATCGCGTTGAAGAACTTGACCGTGCCGGTGGCCTTTTCGCCAGTCAGCTCGCGCTGCGGGGCAGCGGGCTTCGAAGCCACGGGGATGACATCGCCCACGACCTGAAGGTCTGCAGCAGAAATCTTGCCACCACGGTCGACGAGGTTGAATTCCAGCGTCTGGCCTTCAGCCAAGCCTTCAAGGCCGGCACGCTCGACTGCGCTGATGTGGACGAACACGTCCTCACCACCGTCTTCGCGCGAGATGAAGCCGAAGCCCTTCTGGCCGTTGAAGAACTTGACGACACCCTTGCCGGTGCCGACAACCTGGGCAGGCATACCGCCGCCACGACCGCCGCCGAAGCCGCCACCGCCGCCGCGCGGACCACCGCCGCCGAAGCCGCCGCGATCGCCGCCGCCGAAGCCGCCGCGATCACCACCGCCGAAGCCGCCGCGATCACCGCCGCCGAAGCCGCCACGTCCGCCGCCGCCGCCAAAGCGATCGCCGCCGCCAAAGCCGCCACGGTCACCATAACCGCCGCCGCCAAAGCCGCCACCGCCGCCGCCGTAGGGATCAAAACCGCCTTCGTCGCCGAATCCGTCGCGCTTGTCTCTGCCGCGACCGCGCCGCCCTCTGTCAAAACCCATAGAAATCAATAGACCTTCAATCCGCCCCAACCTTCACGGCACCGCAGGCCGGACGCGGGAACCGGCGGCGCGACGAGGGAATCAGTGCCGGACTCAAGAGGCCGGACCTTACCTTTGCGGCCAAGACTATAGAGCAAAAATGCAGGACCGCTAACGGAATCGACAAGGCGGCCACAATTCGTCCCGAAAACTGTGGCATTTGTGCCGATCTGCCCAATGCTCGTGCCTGCGGCTAGCGCCGTACTTGCCCCGGGCATGAGCATTGGGCAGAAGCGTGGCGAACAGATTGTCAGGACCCACCAGATGTTTCGCAAGATCGACGAAAAGACTTATGCCAGTCCGCAGATCGGCCTCGCCGAAGTGGCCTATGCCAAGGCGCTGGGCATCGGCATGATCATCAACAACCGTCCTGAAGGTGAATCCGACGATCAGACTCCGGGCGCCGATATCGAAGCGGCCGCACGCGATGCCGGAATCGCCTATGTCGCGATTCCGGTCAGCCACGCCGGCTTCTCGATGCCGCAGGTCGAGGCGATGCAGGCGGCGCTGGCTCAGGCGGGCGACGCGCCCGTGCTCGCCTACTGTCGCTCCGGCACCCGTTCGACCCTGCTCTGGGCGCTCGCGCAGGCTCGCTCCGGCCTTGACCCTGACGAGATTGCCACGAGGGCGGCTGGCGCCGGGTATGACATTTCGCCGATCCGGGCGACAGTCGACATGCTCGCCGGGCAGGCCGGATAACGCGCACCGGGGGCGGGGGTGAACACTCTGATCGAGACCGCACTGGGCAATCCGGTCGTGGCCAAGGTTCTGCAATTGCTGGGGTCGCTTCTGGCGATACTCATGCTGGCATGGCTGGCGCGCCGCATGCAACTCGGCGGCGACCCCCGCATTGACGGCGCCGACGAAGCGCGCGCTTTGGCCGAGGATGCGATCTGCGGCTTCGAGGCTCAGGACATCGTCGTCGACCGCGCCCGCATCGGTGCGCTTGCGCGCGACGGGCTCGGCCGGGTCCTGCTCATCCGCCAGCATGGCAGCCATTTCGCCACACGCCAGCTGACCAGCCACGCCGGGGTGCGGCTCGATGGGCGCTTTCTTACCATCGCCACCGATGACCGACGCTTCGGCACGGTCACACTGGACCTGGGCGATCAGGCGCAGGTCTGGGCTGCCAGCCTCCGCCGCCTCGGAGCAGCCGCATGAAGCCGATTGATGTAGTCACCTATGCGGTGCCGTTCTTCGTTGTCATGGTGCTCGCCGAGATGATCTGGGCCGCACGCAGCGCCCCCGAAAAGTACGAACCGCGCGATACCCTGACCAGCCTAGCGCTGGGCCTTGGCAGCACCGTTGCCGGGGCACTGACGGCTGGCGTCGTCTTTGCTGGGGCGATGTGGCTCTACGATCACCGTGTGGCAACGGTGCCGTCTGCGTGGTGGGCTTGGATTGCCTGCTTCGTGCTCGATGACTTCAATTACTATTGGGCTCACCGCACCGGACACCGCGTGCGCTGGTTCTGGGCGAGCCACGTCAATCACCATTCGAGCCAGCACTACAACCTGTCGACCGCGCTGCGGCAGACCTGGACCGGCTTCTTCGCCCTGTCTTTCATCTTCCGCATCTGGCCGGCGTTTCTCGGCTTCCATCCGGCGATGATCGTCACCGTCGGCGGTGCCAACCTGATCTACCAGTTCTGGATCCACACCGAGGCGGTCCTGCGCATGCCGCGCTGGTTCGAGGCAGTGTTCAACACGCCTTCGCACCACCGCGTTCATCACGCCACCAACCCGATTTACCTCGATCGCAACTATGCCGGGGCGCTGATCGTGTGGGATCGCCTGTTCGGAACGTTCCAGCGCGAGCGCGACGATCTTGCGATCCGCTACGGCATCGTCAAGCAATTGGGCAGCTTCCACCTGCTGCATGCCGCGTTCCATGAATGGCGGGGAATGCTAGCCGATTTCTGGCACGCGCCGTTCCGGCACAAGCTCTCGTACCTGGTGCGCGAGCCGGGCTGGAGCCACGATGGCAGCCGTGAAGGCTCGGACGCAATCCGCGCACGCTGGCTTGAGCGCAACGGCGCCGATTAACGCTTCTTCGCTGCCTGCTTCTCGGCTTCGGCAATCGCCGCCTTGGCGATGGGCTCCATTACCGCATAGCCTTTGGCGTTCGGATGAATGCCATCGGGTGCCAGCTCCGGATTGATCCCGCCCTCGGCATTGACCAGCGCTGCGTGGTAATCGGCATAAACCGCACCACGAGCCTTGGCATAGTCCTTGAGCCAGGCATTCAGCGCAACAACCTGCCTTGCGGGCGAAAGCGCCGGTTTCCACGGGAACTTGGCGGCTGGCAGAATGCTGCCGATCACCACGGCGGTGCCGTTCGCCTTGGCCAGATCAACCATTGCCGCGATATGGTTGGTGTACATCTCGGGGCTGTTCGGTCCGGTGTTGCCCGCAAGGTCGTTGGTACCGATCATGATGTGCACGACCTTGGGCCGCAGCCTGACCACATCCTGATAGAACCGCACCAGTATCTGCGGGCTGGTCTGTCCGCTGATCCCCCGCCCGACAGCTCCTGCGACGAACAGCGACGGTGCGAGGCCCACCCAGTTCTCGGTGATAGAATCCCCGATGAAGACCACGCGCGGCGTCTGTGCCAACTGCTTGTCAGCCTCGGCATAGCGGCATTGCCACGCCCAGTCGTACTGGCGCACATAGGGATGGCCGAAGAACAGCCCGCGCGTGTCGGTGGGGCAGGGCTTCTCGATCATTCCGTCGCCCGGCGGGGTCACCGGGGGCGCAACGGGAGGACGGTTCTGCGCCCATGCCGGAAGCGCTGCCAGAGCCAGAACTGCTCCCAGAACCAACCGCATCAGATGATTCCCACGGCCTTTCCGGCGCGTTCGAACATGCCGATGATCTTGCCGACCTGCTCGGCAGAATGCTCGGCGCAAAGCGAACAGCGCAGCAGTGTCATGCCTGCGGGCGTTGCCGGGGGACGGGCAAGGTTCACGTAAAGCCCTTCGTGCAGGAGCGCTTCCCACATTGCCGCGCCCCGCTCGAGATCGGGCATGATCACGGAAATGATCGCGCTCTGCGCTTCGCTGGTGCCCAGCTGGAAGCCCTTGTCGCGCAGGCCCTTGTGCAGCGTCTTCGAGTTCTCCCACAGGTGTGCCCGCTTGTTTCCGGCGTGCATAAGCTTGCGGATAGACGTTGCAGCCGTGTGCACCACGCTCGGCGGAAGTGAGGCGGTGAACACGTAGGGACGGCACACCAGTCGCATGATCTCGAACTTGGGATGGTTGGAAACGCAGAAGCCGCCGACGGTGCCGACCGACTTCGAGAACGTGCCGATCACGAAATCGACGTCCTCGAGACACCCTTGATCCTCGGCCACGCCGCGCCCGTTGGGGCCGATGAAGCCCATCGAGTGCGCCTCGTCCACCAGCACCATCGCGCCATATTCCTTCGCAACGCGGATCATGTCCTTGAGCGGGGCGATGTCGCCCAGCATCGAGTAGACGCCTTCCAACACCACCAGCTTGCCCGCACCTTCCGGCACGCGCTTCAGGCGCTTTTCCATGGCCTCAATGTCGTTGTGCTTGAACGGCACCACTTCGGCATCGCCCATCTTGCAGCCGTCCCAGATGGAAGCGTGGCTGTCGATGTCGAGGATGATGTAGTCACCCTTGCCGGCAATCGTGCTGATGATGCCGAGATTGGCCTGGTAGCCGGTGGAGAACACCATGGCATGATCCATGCCATAGAACTCCTTGAGCGCTTCTTCGCAGGCCTTGTGCCCGGCATAGGTTCCGTTCAGCACGCGGCTGCCCGTAGTGCCCGAACCGAAATCATCGAGGGCCTGCTTGCCCGCCGCGATCACGTCGGGGTCGAAGGTCATGCCCATGTAGTTGTAGGTGCCGAGCAGGATCGTCTCGCGCCCGTTGCACACCGCAACGGTCGGGCTGATCACCCGTTCCATCACGAGGTTGAACGGATCTTCCACCCCACCTGCCAGCAGCGCGCGGCGCTGTTCGATCAGTGGGTCGAACTTGCTGAAAAGATCGGTCATTGGCTTATCCCTGCAGCTTCGTCACTGCATCGATCAACTGGCCGTAGGTTTCGATCTCGGCCTGCTGGTTCATGCTGATGATGATGTCGAAGTCATCCTCGATGGCCGCGACGAAATCCATCACGGTCAGGCTATCCCATTCCAGATCGCCAGCAAAAGTGGTCGCTTCGGTGATTGCGATGCCCTTCTTGTTGAAGGGTTCGATCAGTTCGGCGATCTTTTCGGCGGTTGCGGCGCGATCCATCAATTCTTCTCCAAGGAGCAGGAGAGGCCCCCTGCCAGACGATTAAGGCCGAAAAGCGGCCAATGGCACTGCTTGTCAAGCACGCTGCCTCTGTGTCATCCCCGGAATTACGGATAACCGCACAGAACGGCGCCCAGAAGCGGCGCACAGAACGGCAGGGGGGAATGATGGCACAAGTCGAGGAACAGGCCGAGCAACCGCTGGCCGCACCATCGATGCCGTCGCCCTCGGGATACTCCAATCACGCCATTCACCTGGTGCGCACATCGCAGCAGATCAACCTGACGCTAAGCCAGATGGCCGATGCCAAGGCCTCGATCCTGATGGGCGCGACGTTTCTCGTGTTCACCATCGCGGTTGGGCAGGCGAAGAGCGGCGCAATGCCGTGGTCGCTGGGCGTGCTGGCGCTGTTTGCGTTCATCTCGGCCATGTGCGCGGTGTTCGCGGTCCTGCCATCGGTCAGCAACCCCAGGTCTGCAAAGCTGAACGATGGCAAGCCCAACAAGCTGTTCTTCGGCTACTTCACCCATATGGACGAGGGCGAGTGGACCGATTCAATCATGTCCGAATTGCGGGCCGACGAAACCGTGTTCCGCACCATGCTCCACGATATCTACCAGAACGGGCAGGTCCTGCAGCGCAAGAAGTACAAATACCTCGCCTACGCCTACAAGAGCTTCATGACCGGCCTGTGCCTGACAGTCGTCACCTTCGTGATCGAACACGCGAGCAGCGTTGCGGCGGCGATGTAACTCTCAAACCAAGGCGTTCACCGCCACCATGAACGGCCCGATCGACACCGGCTTGGCAAGATAGCCCTCGGCGCCTGCCGCGCGGATAGTCTCTTCGTCGCCCTTGCCGGCATAGGCCGTCACGGCAAGTATCGGGATCGCCTTCAGCTCCTCGTCCGCCTTGATCGCCTCGATCAGGTCAATGCCCGAGACGTTCGGCAGCTGGATGTCCATGATCACCAGATGCGGCATGAACAGGCGCGTCTTCTCGATCGCCTCGCGGCCATCGGCCACCGGTTCCACCTCGAAACCCTTGGCGCGCAGCAAGTCGCAGAACAGCTTGCGGTTGAGGTCGTTGTCCTCGACAACCAGAATTCTTTTTGCCACTGACACGCCTGTTTTCGAAAGCTGACGGCGCCACCCTTATTGCCCGCGAAAGGCCCTGACAATCATCCGCGAGCCTTCCTCCCCCATCGATGCCGCTGCCCTTGCGCTGCAGGCTCTCGGCTGGGTCCTGTCCGATGGTGACCGCGCCGAGCGGTTCCTCAGCCTCACTGGCCTGACACCCGACGAGTTGCGCGCGGGCCTTGGCGATCCCTCCATGCTCGCTGCCGTTCTCGATTTTCTTGCCAATCACGAGGCAGACCTTGTCAACGCGGCTTTCGCGCTCGACATCTCGCCCGAAACCCTGATTGCCGCCCGGAAGGAATTGTCATGAGTAGCCGCCCCCTGATCGTCAGCGATTGCGACGAGGTGCTGCTGCACATGGTCGCCCCGTTCCGTGACTGGCTGGGCGAAAGCCAAGGCGTCAGCTTCAAGATGGACAGCGCCGATTTCTCCAAGGCGATGCGCTACGCCAAGGATGGCGAGCTGGTGCCGCCACAGGAAATCTGGAACCTGCTCAACAAGTTCTTCGATACCGAGATGTATCGCCAGCAGGCCATTGCCGGTGCCGTCGCCGGGATCAACGCGGTCGGGCAGGACGCCGACGTGGTGATCCTGACCAATCTCAACGATCACCGCCGTGACATGCGCGCGCGCCAGCTGGCCGATGTCGGCATCAACGCTCGCGTCTTCACCAACCAAGGGCCGAAAGGCCCTGCGCTCAAGGCGATCCTCGACGAGTACAATCCCTCGCGCGCCCTGTTCATTGACGATCTGCCGCAGCACCACGATTCGGTTTCGCAACTGACGCCCGAGGTGATCCGCCTGCACCTGTGCGGCGAACCGCTGCTCAGCCCCCATATCGACTGCGCCCACAAGGCCGGCCATGCCCACGCCCGGATCGATGACTGGGAAGCGGCACTGCCCTGGATACTCGAACAAATACATGGAGAAGACGCGTGACCGATCCCGTTGAAGCAAAGCTGGCAGCCCTCGGGCACACGCTGCCGCAGGCCGCCGCGCCTGTTGCCGCCTATGTGCCGACGGTCGAGGCGAACGGGCTGCTCCACGTCTCGGGCCAGCTTCCCTTCATCGATGGCAAGCTGGTGACTGGCCGCCTCGGCGAGAACGTCAGCCTTGAGGATGGCACCGCCGCCGCCCAGGCTTGCGGGTTGATGATCCTCGCCCAGGTCAAGGCGGCATTGGGCTCGCTCGATCGCGTGGAGCGCGTGGTCAAGCTTGGTGCGTTCATCAGCTCGACCGCGGACTTCACCGATCAGCCGAAGGTCGCCAATGGCGCGTCCGAGCTGATGGCTGCGGCTTTCGGCGACGCTGGCAAGCACGCCCGCAGCGCGGTCGGCGTGCCTGTCCTGCCCTTGGGCGCTGCGGTGGAAGTCGATGCTGTCCTTGCTGTTCGCCCTGCTTGACCGCTTTCTGGTCCCCGCGCCGGATCAGGCGCGGGTCGGCTGGCTGCGAGGCGTGAGCTACGCCCATCGCGGCTTGCACGGGGCCGGCGTTCCCGAAAATTCGCCCAGCGCGTTCGCCCTTGCCATCGAGCGGGGCATGGGCATCGAATGCGATGTCCAGCGCACCGCTGATGGTCAGGCAGTGGTCTTCCACGATTGGGACCTCGATCGCCTGACCGCCGAAACCGGTCCGGTGATCGAACGGCGCGCCGATGCGCTGGCCAAGATTCAGCTGACCGGCAGCAGCGACTGCATCCCCACCCTGCGCACCTTCCTCGATTCTGTCGCCGGTCGCGCGCCGCTGCTGATCGAACTAAAGTCGAAGCGCGAAATCCGGGTCGCGCCATTGTGCCTGGCTGTGCGCCGTGGGCTTGAAGGCTATCGCGGGCCCGTTGCCGTCATGAGCTTCGACCCGCGCGTCTGCCGCTGGTTCGGTCGCCATTCGCCGCACGTGGTCCACGGCCTTGTCGTGACCGAGGAGGGCAAGCGCACGCTCCTCGCCACGCTCAAACTGCACTTTGCCTTCTGGCAGGCTCGCCCCCAGTTTCTTGCATGGGACGTGCGCGATCTGCCGAGCAAGTTTGCCGCCGCCCATCGCAAGCGCGGCTTCCCGGTCCTGACATGGACCGTCCGCTCCGCCGAGCTCGCCGCGCGTGCGGCAGACTGTGCCGATGGACCTATTGCCGAGGGCGCAGGCGTCGGGGCATGACCCTCGCGTGACTTACACCGCGCGCATCCACAAGTCCGTCTCGGAAATCGCCGCCGAGGACTGGGACCGGCTTGCAGGTGACGGCAACCCCTTCGTTTCCCACGCTTTCCTGAAACTGCTTGAGGATTCTGGATCGGTCGGCGGCCGCTCCGGCTGGTCACCACTGCCCATCGTGATCGAGGGCGAAGGTGGCAAGCCCGCCGCAGCACTGCCCGCTTACCTCAAGAGCCACAGCCAGGGCGAGTACGTGTTCGACCATTCGTGGGCGGACGCTTGGGCCAGGGCAGGGGGCAACTATTACCCCAAGCTGCAGATCAGCGCTCCGTTCACTCCCGCCACCGGCCCCCGCCTGCTGCTCGGAGATCGCCCGGAGCTCGCAATCCCGCTCCTGCGCGCCGCTGAACAGCTCTGTAACAGCAACGGCCTGTCCTCAGCCCACGCCACCTTCATCGAGCCGGGTCAGTTGCCGCTGTTCGAACAGGCCGGCTGGTTACCCCGCTCGGACATCCAGTTCCACTGGGAGAACCGTGGCTATGAAAGCTTTGCCGACTTCCTCGGCGCGCTGAGTTCCGAAAAGCGCAAGAACCTGCGCAAGGAGCGGGCCAAGGCGCAGGACGGCGTCGAGATCCGCCAGCTGACCGGCGATGCCATCCGCCCCCAACACTGGGACGCGTTCTGGGTGTTCTATCAGGATACGGGGATGCGCAAATGGGGCCGCCCCTATCTGACCCGTGCCGCCTTCGACCTGATCGGCGAACGCATGGCCGACAAGGTCCTCCTCGTCCTCGCCTTCGATGGCGACGAACCCGTGGCGGGCGCGCTCAACTTCATTGGCAGGGACGCGCTCTACGGCCGTTACTGGGGCGCAGTGGTGGAGAAGCCCTTCCTCCACTTCGAACTCTGCTATTATCAAGCAATCAATGCTGCCATCGCGCTCGGCCTGTCGCGGGTGGAAGCAGGCGCCCAAGGGGGCCACAAGCTTGCAAGGGGTTACGAACCCGTCCGCACCTGGTCAGCCCATTACATCGCCGATCCCAACTTCCGCAGCGCGGTCGCCGATTTTCTCGAACGCGAACGCGCAGGCATCGCGCAAGACCAGATGTATCTTGGAGAGCGGACCCCGTTCAGGAAGGGATGAATTGGCAGTTCAAGCCGCCGCGCGTCCTGCCCGCAGCCATTCACGTGCTCGGCGCTGCGCTTCGGCAATCTCGCGCGCGGTCATCTCGTCGGAGACGTCTGCCCGGCATTGGGCAGCTTCGTCATGACCGCCGACGGCTGCAAGGTTGAACCACTTGTGTGCCTCGATCAGGTCGCAGTCCACGCCGTGACTGCCGGTCGAATAGGCAACGCCCAGATCGAACAGCGCGCTCGTGTCGCCTGCAGCGGCGGCAGCAAGGCAAGTTGCCACCAGCATGTCGGCAACATCGCGCGATTCGCTGATCGGTGTCCCTTCCGTGGTAATCAGCTTTATCCAGGTCTGTCCCATAACCTCTACCCCCTGAAAGGAAGGCCGAACCCCCGGTCTTCCGACAGGACGAAGGTCAACGATCTTGGTCAACAAATGGTTAATGCTGAAACAAATCAGCTTTCGGATGAAACAGATTGGGAAAACCCTGTGCGTCTTCTCACGCTTCAGTCGTCATTAATGCATCATGGCCGCCTAAGTGCTTGTGCGCGTCACGGGCCAATCCTATAGGCGCGCGAAGACAAGAGCTTGCACGCCTGACAAGGGAATGATGCAGGCCGGGAGGGGCGGATAGCTTGTTATGCGGAGGGCCGAATGGCTGGGGTCTTGAGTGACGAGATTGACGTTCTGGCAAAAGCGCGTCGTGCGATGCCGAGCGATTATGTTCCCAATGACGACGAACCCTACATGAATGAAGCCCAGCAGGACTGGTTTCGCCGCCTGCTGATGGAATGGAAGAAGTCGATCCTTTCCGCCGCGGCTGGCACGCTGACCGCGCTGCAGGACGGACCGATCCGCGAACCCGACCTCAACGACCGCGCCTCGAGCGAGACCGACTGGGGCATTGAACTGCGCACCCGTGATCGCCAGCGCAAGCTCATCGCCAAGATTGATTCCGCCATGCGCCGGATTGATGAAGGCGAATATGGTTACTGCGAAGTGACCGGTGAGCCCATCGGCCTCGGTCGCCTCATCGCCCGCCCGATCGCGACGATGACAGTCGAGGCGCAGGAAGCGCATGAACGCAGGGAAAAAATTTCGCGGGACATGTGAGGCTGTGGTCCCGGCCATGACCTGTCCGGGACCATGACATTCAGGTTAACAAACCGCCGTGGCAACCTCTTGTTTACCCTCGACGTTTAGGAAAGAGCTACGAATTATCGGTAGTTCGGTGCGTGCCGACCCACATGGGTTGGCATGCGTGGGTTTCCTCGAAGGAAGACAGGACCTTTGGTGACAGACATCGACCATCGGCAACTGGGGCGCGACAGCCTTTTCCTGATGGCCGAAGTGCGCCTTTCCGGGAGCGAGGCCGAGCACCGCGTAAAGGTTCGCAACCTTTCCGCAGGCGGCATGATGGCCGAAGGCGAGATGAAGGTGATGCGGGGAACTCCGGTTCAGGTAAACTTGCGAAACATCGGCTGGGTCGAAGGGGTTGTTGCCTGGATTCAGGATAACCGTTTCGGCATTGCCTTCGTCGAGGAGGTCGATCCCAAGCTCGCTCGCGCTCCCGTCGGCAACGGGCCTTCGACACCGCGTTTCGTGAAGGTCCCGATCGCCACGCAGACGGGGCCATTGCGCAAGATCTGACCTTCTGGACGCTGGCGCGCTGCTGGCTTAGGCTGGCGCCATGATCCCGCGCCATGCCGTTATGACTGCCTTGGCCCTTGCGCTCGGCGCTTGCGACCAATCGCGTGAAGGCACCCTCGAAATTGCCGTGATGGGCAATTCCTCCGCGCTCAAGGAGTCTGGCCAGCGCCTTTCGCCTGCCGCGCAACTCCTGCGCTCCGCCACCCACGAAGGCCTTGTCAGCTTCGATGAGCGAGGCCGCGTTGTGCCCGCGCTGGCCGACCGCTGGATCGTTACCGACAACGGGCAAAGCTACATTTTCCGCCTGCGCGACGGCACCTGGCCCGATGGCAAGCGCATTACCGCCGATGCTGCCGCCGCTGCCCTGCGCAAGACGATTGCCGGGTTGAAGGGCAGGGCCTTGGGGCTCGATCTGGCCGCGATCGACGAAGTGCGCGTGATGGCCGATCGCGTGATCGAGATAGACCTTTCAGCTCCAGTTCCAGAATTGCTGATATTGCTGGCCCAGCCTGAAATGGCGCTGCTGTGGCAGGGCAAGGGCACCGGGCCCATGGCGAAGGGACAGGATGGGGAAGGTGCCAGCATCTTCACGCTCATTCCGCCCGAACAGCGCGGCTTGCCCAAGCAGCCCGATTTCGCGCGGCGCGCGCGCAAGCTTGCACTGACTTTCGCCTCGCCCGACAAGGCTGTGGCTCTTTTCAACGACGGTTACGCCGATGTCCTGCTCGGTGGGCGGATCGATACGCTGCCCCTGGCCGGCTCGATCGGGCTCACGCGGGGCAACGTCCAGCTTGATCCGGTCATCGGCCTGTTTGGCCTGATGATCGATAGCACCCAAGGTTTTCTCGGCGCGTCCGCCAACCGAGAGGCGCTGGCCATGGCGATCGACCGGGAAGCAGTGATCGGCCGCTTCAATATCGGCGGCTGGCAAGGCACCACCCGCGTCGTTTCGCCCGATGTCGAGGATGATCTCGGCACGATTGGCGAACGATGGCAGGGCATGTCGGTCGAGCAACGCCAGAATCAGGCCGCCGGCCGCGTTGCGGCCTGGAAAGGCGCGGGCAAGGCCATCCCGACGCTGAATATAGCCATGCCGGCGGGACCTGGTTCAGGACGGGTCTTCGATCAGCTGCAAAGCGATTTTGCCCGCATCGGCCTGTCGATCCGGCGCGTGGGCGAGCGTGACCGTGCAGACCTGCGCCTCGTCGACATCGCCGCGCGATATGGCCGTGCGACGTGGTTTCTCAATCAGTTGTCATGCACGGTGCAGAAGGCGGTGTGCAGTCCGGTAGGAGACGAGCGCGTGGCCGAAGCCCGCAAATCGATCGATCCGGCAGCCCGTGCCGCATTGCTGGCCGAGGCCGAGGCGGAAATCACTGCGGCCAACGGTTTCATCCCTATCGCCCGGCCCTTGCGCTGGTCGATGGTCCGCAGCGGCACATCGGGCTTCGCGGCGAACCCCTGGGGCTGGCATCCCTTGCCGCCGATGGCATGGCTTCCCAGATAAGGGGCATGGACCACTCCGCTTCCGCCAACCGTCCCCAGCGCATACGCCCGGAATTGCCGGGCATCGGCAACGATCCCGCCTCGGTTCGCCAGCGCGTCGAAATGCTGGAGCGCGTGCTGGAGCGCAGCTTCACCATCCCCGGCATCCGGCGCGAGGTTGGCCTGGACGCGATTGCCGGTCTTGTCCCCGTTCTTGGCGATGTGCTGACCGCCGCGATGGGCGCCTACATTGTGTGGGAAGCGCGCAACCTTGGCCTGCCAAAATGGAAGCTGTGGCGCATGGGCGCGAATGTTGCGTTCGACACTGCACTCGGCGCCGTGCCGCTAGTGGGCGACGCCTTCGACCTGTTCTTCCGCTCGAACTCGCGCAATCTCCGAATTCTGCGCAAGCATCTCGACAAGCACCATCCCCAGAGCCGCGTCATCGAGGGTTGATATCGCGCTCGCTTGTCGATTCTTGACGCGAATTTGAAACAATTGCCAAATGCTGGCGTTCATCGCTGGTTCGGTCGATAGCGGGCAGGCAATGGCAATGATCTTCAATCTTCAGCAAGGGGCGGCGGGACTCGGGCAGGCGACTGCCCGCCTTTCGCTGCTGCGCGAGGAGATCGCGCGGCGCGGAAGTCTTGCCTTGCAGTCGCGCCCTGTGGATGTGCGTGGACCGAAGTGGCAGGCGTTTCTGGGTGAGTTGCGCACGCCGATAGAGCATTGGCAGGCCTCGCGGCAGATGCCTGTGCAAGATGAACCTGCCGGCGAATCGCGCGCTGTGATGCTGCTGCCCGGCTTCGGCACCCATCCGGTGCGGATGAAGCCGCTGCGCCTTGCGCTTGAAGCCGCAGGGCACCGCGTCAGCGACTGGGGCCTGGGCTTCAACTTCGGCCCCACTGAGGACCGCTTCGAACGGCTGTGCGAACGTGTCGTCACCATGGCGCGCAAGGAAGGCGAGCCGCTGGTGCTGGTCGGCTGGAGCCTCGGCGGCCTGTTCGCGCGCGAGGTCGCCAAGGCCCACCCCGAAGCGGTGCGGCTGGTCGTCACCATGGGCACGCCCTTTTCCGGAGACCGCCGCGCCAACAATGCCTGGCGCGCCTACCAGTTGATTGCGGGCCATTCGGTGGACGAACCGCCCATCGGCCGCGACATGGCAACCAAGCCGCCGGTGCCGACTGTCGCCCTGTGGAGCCCCCGCGACGGCATCGTATCCCACCGCTCCGCCTGCGGGCGCAAGGGTGAGCGAGACCTGGCAATTCCAATGCGTTGCACCCACCTGGGCTTCGCCGCGCACCCCGATGTGGCCGCGATGCTGAAGCGGCTGGTGGCTGCCTACTGACGTTGATTTGGCGGAGATGCGGGATCAACGCCAGTGAGCATTGCTGCAACCATGCGCTTAAACATTGGCCAGTATGGTCTGCACGGTGAACTAGGCTTTCGTCCAGCCAGAGCTCGTCTGAACGCTAAAGGTTTGAACTGCAGGTAGATTTCACGCTCTTCAGCTGAGACCAGGACGCCGCCAGTCCACGCATTGGCGTACCATAGCCAACCATCTGGATGCCGTTCAAAAGCTGTCGAAAAGATCGCTCGCTGCCGAGGAGTGATTGTCTTGGTGTGAATTACGATTTCTGCGAGATCAAGCCAGTTCCACTTCCACCGCGATGCCGCTCAGTGCGGCGTTGCCGGAGAGCGGGTCGATTTCGTTCAGCGTGATATCGTTGACGCTGACGCCGGGTTTGCCGAGGGCATTGGCCATGGCGACGCCGGGGAGGGCGTGGCCCCAGCCGTGGGGGATGGAGACGGTGCCGGGCATCATGTCTTCGGTGACCTCGGCAGAAAGCCTTATTTCTCCAGTACTTGAGCGGACCTTGACGGTGGCACCATCAGCGATGCCGCGTTGTTCTGCGTCGGCCGGATTGATCATCACCGTGCAGCGATCGGGGCCCTTGATGAGGCGGCGGCTGTTGGCGAGCCAGGAGTTGTTGGTGCGCAAGTGGCGTCTTCCGATAAGTCTCAGAGAACTAACGGAATTATCATTTTCGGGGATTTCCAACTCTCCGAGGCAAACCATGAACTCTGGTATGGCACAGGCCACACTCTTCGAGGCGGAACGCAGGCGGGCGGGTAACTGACCGGTGGGCGGTGGACCCAGATCGATGCCCGAAGGCGAGGCTTCTACCTGTTGGAGAGTGAGGGCGTAGGGCCCGGTTTGGAGAAGTCCGTCAAGCGCCTCGCGCGGGGTGGGTGCCTGCACTGGTTGCCCGCTGATCGCGCTGGCGAGGCAGCGGAGGATTTCCCAGTCGTGCAAGCTTCCTTCGGCCTGCGGCAGGGTGGGGGGCGAATAGACCGCAATGGTGCGCGCGGCCATGGGCAGGAGGAACAGGCCGTAGTGGTCGCGCTCCAGCGGGCCAGTGGGTGGCAGGACGTAGTGGGCGTGGGCGCTGGTGGCGTTGCGGTAGATGTCTATGGACACCATCAAGTCCAGCGATTCCAGTGCTTTGGCCAGGCGCGAGCCGTTGGGCGTGGACAGGACGGGGTTGCCGGCGACGACGAACAGGGCCTTGATCTGGCCTTCGCCGGGCGTCTCGATCTCCTCGGCCATGGCGGCGGCGGGAAATTCGCCGAGGACCGAGCGGTGGCCGGAAACGCGGGAGGTGTGCTTGCCGATCGAGCCCGGCGGGAGGACGCTGACGGTGTCCACCGCAGCCCGTCCGAACACCCAGCCGCCCTCGCGATCGAGCTGGCCTGAGGCAATGTTTATCAAGGAGATAAGCCAGGCGTTCAGCGTGCCATGCGCCTGCGTGGCGATCCCCATGCGGCCGTAGAGCGCGGCTGGCCCTGCGGCAAAGCGGTCAGCCAGGCGCTCGATTTCAGGCAGGGCGATGCCGCAGGCCGTGGCGCAGGCCTCGCTGTCAAAACGCTGCAGCAGGGCGCCGACTTCGTCGAGGCCGGTGACGAAATCCTGCACGGGGCGGTGGGGTTTGCGCGCCATGACTGCCTTGAGCAGTGCGACGAGGAACCAGACGTCGGTGGCCGGGCGAATGAACAGATGTCTGTCTGCGATCCTGGCGGTTTCGGTGCGGCGCGGGTCGATGACGACGAGTTCGCCACCCCGGTCTCGCAAGTCCTTCATGCGGTTGCGGAAATCCGGGACGGTCCACAGCGAGCCGTTCGACGCCATCGGGTTTCCGCCGAGGATGATCAAAGTCTGCGTGCGGTCCGCATCGGGAATCGGGAACATGCTGGCGTGGCCCCACAGGCGCAGATTGGCGACCTGATGGGGCATCTGGTCGACCGTGCTGGCGGAGAACTTGTTCCGCGTGCGCAGTGCCTTTTCAAGAAAGCCGATGTTGAGCGCGTTGCCATAGGAGTGCGCGTTGGGATTGCCGACGTAGACGGCCGTGCTGCCGGGATCGCGGGCAAGGATGGCGCGGGTCTTCTCGCCGATCTCGGCAAAGGCCTGTTCAAAGCTGATTTCGTGCCAGTCCGAACCGACGCGCTTCAAGGGTTTGCGCAGGCGGTCAGGGTCCTCCTGCAAGTCCTGCAGGGCGGTGCCCTTTGGGCAGATATGCCCGCGAGACAACGGGTTGTCAGGATCACCCTTGATCGAAAGAACCTTGCCGGCTTCGACCTCGATCAGCACGCCGCAGTTGGCTTCGCAGATGTGGCAGGTGCGCTTGTGGACCTGTGGCATCGCCGTTCTCCCGGAACTTTTAGTTGAGCGATTAAGTCTCATTCCAGGCAGGCCGAAGCAAGCGGAATTGCTTGCCAGATTCCATGCCCGATTGCTGCAGGCACGCCGGCTCCAACTTTATTTCGCAGTGCAGCATTGGCGCGCTTGGCAAAGCGGATTCGTTGTGCAAGCTTGGGGTTCAGACGGGATGTGCCTATGAAAACAACCTCGCCCTCGTCCTATGACGAGATGCTCAACGCCGATGGCTCGGTGCGGCCTGCTTACGCTGGATATTGCCAGTGGTACGACGAGCAGCCACCGGATCTGCTAAGACGCAAGGGCAGCGAGGCCGAGGCTTTCTTCCGTCGCACCGGAATAACCTTCAACGTCTATGGCAACGAGGACGCGGAAGAGCGCCTCATTCCCTTCGACATGGTGCCCCGGATCATCACGGCGCAGCAATGGCGCAAGCTGTCGCGCGGGATCGAGCAGCGGGTGCGGGCACTCAATGCCTTTCTGCATGACCTTTACCACCGGCAGGAGATCGTGCGTTCGGGCAGGCTTCCGGCGCGGCTGCTGAAAGGCAACGTGGCGTTCCTGCCGGAGATGGTCGGCTTCACGCCGCCGGGCGGGGTCTACACCCACATCGTCGGCATCGACCTTGTCCGCACTGGCGAGGACGATTTCATGGTGCTGGAGGACAATGCCCGCACGCCAAGCGGCGTCTCCTACATGCTGGAGAACCGCGAGACGATGATGGCGATGTTCCCGGAACTGTTCACTCGTGTTCGTGTGCGCGAGGTTTCGGACTATCCACGCCGCCTTGCCCGCAGCCTCGCCGCCTGTGCGCCGCCCGCGTGCGATGGGAAGAAGCCTGTCGTCGCGGTGCTGACGCCGGGGATCTACAATTCGGCCTATTTCGAACATGCCTTTCTGGCCGATCAGATGGGTGCGGAACTTGTCGAAGGCAGCGATTTGCGAATCGAGAACGGGCGCATCGCAATGCGCACGACGCGCGGGTATGAGCCGATCGACGTGCTCTATCGGCGGGTGGACGACGAATACCTCGATCCGCTGACATTCAATCCCAATTCGGTGCTGGGCGTATCGGGGATCATGGACGTCTATCGCGCGGGCGGGATCACGATTGCCAATGCGCCGGGAACGGGCATCTGCGACGACAAGGCAATCTATTCGTTCATGCCCGAGATCGTCGAGTTCTACACCGGCGAAAAGCCGATCCTGCAGAACGTGCCGACCTGGCGCTGTGCCGAGCCGGAATCGCTGAAGTACGTGCTCGACAATCTTGCCGAACTGGTGGTCAAGGAAGTTCACGGATCGGGCGGTTATGGCATGCTGATCGGGCCGACATCCTCGCGCAAGGAACTGGCGGCGTTCGAGGCCAAGCTGCGCGCCAAGCCCGAGAACTATATAGCGCAGCCCACGCTCTCGCTTTCCACCGTGCCGATCCTGACCAAGGCGGGGCTGGCGCCGCGCCACGTCGATCTGCGCCCGTTCGTGCTGGTCAGCCCCAACGGGATCGACATCACGCCGGGCGGCCTCACGCGCGTGGCTCTGAAGAAGGGATCGCTGGTGGTCAACTCGTCGCAGGGCGGCGGGACCAAGGACAGCTGGGTACTGGACGACTGATGCCTAAGGAAATCCAATGTTAGGCAGATCCGCAAACGGCATTTTCTGGCTGTTCCGCTACCTCGAGCGGGCCGAGAACATCTCGCGCCTGATCGAGGCGGGCTTCCGCATGGCGCTGACCCGCGATGCTTCCGATGCTTCGGACGAATGGCGTTCGCTCATCGTCACGCTGGGGCTGCGGCCGGGCTATGAGGCGCGGTATGGCGCGGAGTACACGGGCGCGCACGTGTTCAATTACATCCTGCGCGACAAGGACAATCCCGGCAGCGTGCTGGAGATGACCGAGATGGCGCGCACCAACGCCCGCATGGTGCGTGGCGGCATCACCCGCGAGGTGTGGGAATCGGTCAACGACGGCTGGATGAAGCTGAAGGAAGCGCTGGCGCGGCCAGTGACCGAGACGCGGCTGGGCGACGTGCTCGACCTTGTACGCCGCCAGTCGACGCAAGTGCGTGGGGCCATGGAAGGCACCATGCTGCGCAACGAGATCTACAACTTCGCGAGGCTGGGCAGCTTCATCGAGCGGGCAGACAACACCGCGCGCATTCTCGACGTGAAGTATTACGTGCTGCTGCCGTCGATCTCCTATGTCGGATCGAGCCTCGACAACGTGCAGTGGGAAAACGTGCTGCGCTCGGTCGCGGGCGAGCGGGCCTATCGCTGGCTCAATGCCGGGCGGATGGACCCGCGGGGCATTGCCGAGTTCCTGATCCTTGATGGCCGTTTTCCGCGCAGCCTGGCGTTCTGCTATTCCAAGCTGCGTTCGAATCTTGCCAGCCTTGCGCGGGAATATGGCAGCGAGATGCATTGCCATGAAATCCTGCGCGATGCCGATTGCCAGTTCCATCAGGCGACGATCGATGCGATCTTCGAGCAGGGCCTGCACGAATTCATCGGCACGTTCATCCGCAACAACACCACGCTGGCGATGCAGATCCAGCGCGATTACCGCTTCATCGATTGAGCCACCGTCCTATGCGTCTCGCCATCGATCATACCACGCATTACGTCTTTTCCGGGCCGGTCAGCCGCGGGCTGCAGAGGCTTCGGTTGAAGCCGAAGACTTCGGCTGGCCAGCGCGTGCTGGAATGGCGGATGTCATTCGAGGGTGCGCAGCTTCAGGTGGAGTACGACGATGCGCACTGCAATCACGTCGCCCTGATTTCGTTCGACCAGGGCGTGCAGGAAGTGACGATCCGGTGTGAGGGGCTGGTGGCCACCAACGACGAAGCCGGTATCATGGGCAAGCATTCCGGCTTTGTGCCGATGTGGCAGTTTCTCGAACCGACCGACCTGACCAAGGTTGGCCCACGCATCCGTTCGCTGGCCTCGGCCGTGCCGCAGGAGGGGAACACGCTTGCCACGCTGCATGCCCTCTCCGCGCTGATCCGCGAGCGGGTCGCATATTCGACCGGGCACACCAATGCGGAGACGACCGCCGAGGGTGCCCTCGCAGCAGGGCGGGGCGTGTGCCAGGATCATGCGCACGTGTTCATCGGCGCTGCGCGGTCCCTGGGCATCCCGGCGCGCTATGTTAGTGGCTACCTGATGATGAATGACCGGATCGAGCAGGACGCCGGCCACGCCTGGGCGGAAGCGCATGTCGAAGGGCTGGGCTGGGTCGGTTTTGACGTGTCCAACGGCATCAGCCCCGATGCCCGCTATGTCCGCGTGGCGACCGGTCGTGACTATCAGGATGCAGCCCCAATCACAGGTATCCGATACGGCGCACTTGACGAAACGATGCATGTGAAGCTTGCCGTGGAACAGCAGCGTGTGGAACAATAGGCCACACCATTTTTAGTTTGAGTCCAGGCGGGATCGGGGCAGGGCGATGACATATTGCGTGGGGATGATCCTCGACAAGGGCCTGGTGATGATGAGCGACACCCGGACCAATTCGGGCGTCGACAACATATCCGTATTCCGGAAGATGCATCATTGGTCCGTTCCCGGAGAACGGCAGATCACGATCATGACGGCCGGCAATCTGGCAACGACGCAGGCCGTCATCTCGCAGCTCGAGGAGCGCAACAAGGCGCCGAGCGACCGGCGACCATCGATCCTCGAGGCGCCGACGATGTTCCAGGTGGCGACGCTTGTCGGCAACCTCCTGCGCAACGTGATAGAAGGGCGGCAGGACAACGGAATGCGGTCGGAAGGGCCGCGCTTCACTGCTTCGATGATCGTGGCCGGGCAGATCCAGGACATGGAGCCGCGGCTGTTCATGATCTACCCGGAGGGGAACTTCATCGAGGCGAGCTTCGATACGCCGTTCTTCCAGATCGGCGAGACAAAGTACGGCCGACCGATCCTGCTTCGCGGCTACGATCGGTCCATGAGTTTCGAGGACGCAGTGAAGCTGCTGATGGTCTCGTTCGATTCAACGGTGGCGGCAAATCTTTCGGTAGGTCTGCCGTTCGATCTGCTCGTCATGGAGCGTGATCGGTTCGAGCCGCTGCACCAGCGTCGCATTCTTGCCAGCGACCCCTATTTCAAATCCATCTCTTCCAGCTGGAGCGAAGCTCTGCGGCAGGCATTCCATTCGCTACCGGATTACAAGTTCGACATCGGCGTGGGGTAATTCTGTAATCTCGATTCGAGAATGGTGATTCGAAAACGTCCAGTCTGGTTAATGACGACCTTTCAAGACGTCCTTAAGTGCTGGATCTCGCTACGAAAAACACGTGAATTTCGTGTGCTGCATCACATTTCTTGGTTAACGTCGCCCTAAATGCTCCGTTCCGGAAGCGTTCATCCTAAGGAAAAACCTTTATAGCGGGCCGATGAACGTCAGTTCTGGTTCATTACGAAGCTAACCCAAGTGGCAAAGTCAAAAAATCAGGCGCTTAATGAGCGTCATGGTTGATCGTGTCACTCTTCACATCCTCGATGGGGATTCCGCCCGCAGGGCTCAATTGGCCCGGCTTGCCTTCGCTGCCGGCCATCACGCCGAGATTTACGCCAATGCTGAGGAACTGCTGGCGCATGCACCTTCCGGCGGCCTTGTCCTGGCCCAGGACGAGCCGGTGGGAGAAGGCATCCCGCGGCTCATTTCGGTGATGATGCAGGCGGGCCACTGGCTGCCGGTCATCGCAATTGCCGAGCCACCCCAGACGGCAGCGGTGGTCCGTGCGATAAAGGCCGGTGCGCTTGATTATCTCGCCATGCCGACGCAGATCGGCCCCCTGAATGAAGCCGTCGCCCGCGCCAGCCGCGAAGCCGAAGCCTACCGCGCCCAGCGCGCCCGTGCTGCCGAAGCGCGCCAGCGCATTGCCCGCCTTTCGTTGCGTGAACGTGAAGTCCTCGATCGCCTTGCCGAAGGGCAGAGCAACAAGGCAATTGCGCGTGAGCTCGACATCAGCCCGCGCACGGTGGAGATCCACCGCATGAAGATGATGGGCAAGCTTGGCGCCCGCCATGCCGCCGAAGCGGTCCGCCTGCGGATCGAGGCGACCGGACTGGACGACGTCGCGGCCTGACGCAATTTGGCACGATTGACCGGAACGCGAAGGGCGGGGGGCAACCTCCGCCCTTTGCTTTTACGCCAGCTTTAGCGGCAGAACGACTTGAGGCCGCCCGGTTCGAGATGCAGATGATCGCGGTGGGCAGCGTTGTAATCCGGGGTCAGCACGGTGCCGAAGCGCTTGCATGCGCTGTCGCGGATCGTGCGCAGAAAGGCCCGAACCTGCGGTGAGGGGGAGTTCCAGTCATTGACGATGCTGATCCGTCGGCCATCGGCCAGGCGGAAGGCGGCGATGTCGATGGCATTGGCCGTGGCGTGCGCGGATAAGCGGCTGGTGCCCGCAACATTGCGGCAGGAATAACTGCCCATGGTCTCGATCCGCTGGAGCGGGCTGCCAAGGAT
Source organism: Novosphingobium subterraneum (assembly GCF_000807925.1). Lineage (GTDB taxonomy): Bacteria > Pseudomonadota > Alphaproteobacteria > Sphingomonadales > Sphingomonadaceae > Novosphingobium > Novosphingobium subterraneum. The sequence goes on from NZ_JRVC01000005.1 coordinate 28,970, forward strand.
CTGGCGGGCAGCACGGTCCACCCCGAAACGCGCCCAACCTTGCAGCGCGTTTGCGGCCGGGCAGGACACCGGGCCGAGATTGGTGATGTTCAGCAGGCCATTGTCAGCACGCAGGGACTCAAGCCTGACCGTGCCGAGAGTCGAGCAGCCTGCGCCGTAGTATTGGTCGGCGAGCGGGGTGAAGCGGGCTTGCGCAGCGCCAAGATTGGCGAGACAGGCCCGAGTCTGCGGGGACTGGCTGAGCGAGGCTCCAGTGCTCGAGCGCGAAGGCTTGCGCACCGGCTGCTCGGGAGACCCTACGCACCCGGCAGTCAAGGCGGTCAGCGATAAGGCGATGAGTACGCGCCGGACCATGACCCAAGGATACTGGCAATCACACGGCTTGCACAGCACGCAGACGCACGGACTATCGCATGAGGCATGTGGCTGGGAACGGTGGTGGGCGCTGACGGGCTCGAACCGCCGACCCTCTCGGTGTAAACGAGATGCTCTACCAACTGAGCTAAGCGCCCCTCATGCGAGGTGGGGCGCTATTGCGCGGATTCGCCGACGAGGTCAATGGGGCGCGCGCATGCTCAGGTGATCCCGTTGCTGATCAATGCTGGAGTCTTGGCGCCCGTGTGGTGACAGCAGCATTGTCTGCCGCCACCACGCTTCGTCAAGATGTCAGAACCTGGCGCGCAGGCCGGCATAGACCGCGCGGCGCTCAGCCGGGTAGTAGATTGCCGAAGTGCCAGATGCGGTGATGACGGCGGCGATGTCGCCTACGGCCTTCTTCCCAGTGATGTTGCGCAAGTCGGCGAAGAGATCGATATCGCTCGTCAGCGAGGCTCCCGCGCTTAATCCGACAAGCGCATAGCCGGGCGCGCGAACGGTGTTGCGATAGTCCGCAAAGGCGCCCTGCGGGACCCATTCGAGGCTGGGTGCGATGTGCAGGGTATCGCCGCCCAAGCGGACTTCGCTGCGCAGGACATGGCGCGGGACGACAGGCAGGTGGTTGTCGGCAAACTGGACATCGCCGCGGAAGCGGAAGTCCGAATACTGCCAGATCTGGCGAAGGCGGAGCCAGCCGGCCGGCTGCCACGAGAGACCGGCCTCGACGCCCTGATGGCGCGTGCGACCTGCGTTGAACGTGGCAGCGGGGATGCCGACATTGTCATCGGGTGTGTACTGCAGCATCTCGCCGGTCAGGTTGGCGCGATAGAGCGATATGTCCCATTCCAACGTGCCCAGGCGGCCGCGCGTGCCGATTTCCGCCGTCCATGCCCGTTGCGGGCGTACGGGCACGAAGGCGGCTTGCTGGGCAAGCTCGACGAAGGTCGGGAATTCGGCAGAGCGGCTGTAGTTGGCATAGACCTGAACTCCTGCTGCCGGGATCCACAGTGCACCGAAGCGGGGGGAGAAGGCATCGAAGGAGGCATTGCCGGTGACAGTCGAAGGCAGTTCGCGTTCCTGCCGACGAGCACCATTGGCATAGATGCCCCCGGCAATCAGGGTGAGACTCTCCACTGGAGAGACCCGCAGTTCCCCATACGCGGAGGACGTGCGCGCGCGCTGCTGTGCGCGGAAGGTCAGTGCGCCGCGCTTGCCGCCGTTGTTGATGAATTGCCGGGCGCGGGTCGTGCCCCAGCGGGATCCGCCGCCGAGGGTGATCGAGACAATCCCCGCCTCCCATTCGGCACGGGCGAAGAGGCCGCGATCGTCTGACTTCTGGTCGATCATCATGAAGATCGGGTGATCGAGTTGCTTGATGTTGTAGAAGCCACCGACAGTGAGTTCGAGCGGGCCGAGATCGAAGGCTGTACGGTTCTGCAAGCGCAGGGAATCGATATTGCGTTCCTGATCGCCGGTGAAGTTGCCTTTCTGCGGCGTGGTCAGGGCATCGGCAAGGGAGAGTGCGCCGGGCAACTCCTGCCGGATATGGCTGGCGGTGACGTAGAAGCGCGTGCTGAGGTTCTCGGCCAGAGAGAGACCGACGTTGCCGTTGAAGCGTAGGGATCGGCGACTGGCGTGTTGCCGGTCGCCATCGTGGCGGTCGGCGCTGATCCCGGCCCAGGCGCTGGCTGTGCTATCGCCGAAGCCTGCGGAAACCAGACCTCGCGCGAGGCCGAACGAGCCACCATCGAAGCGGGCGTAAAGACCGCGCGCGCTGTCGCCGCGTGGCGTTACGCCATTGATCGCGCCGCCCAGTGTACCTGAGCCGAAGCGAAGGGCATTGGCGCCGCGATAGACCTCGAGATGATCGAGGAAGATTGGCTCAAGCTCCTGGAAATCGCCGTTGTCGTCGGCAAGGTTGATCGGAACGCCATCCTGAAGCAGCGTCAGGCCACGCATGTGGAAGCTGCGCGAGAGGCCCGAGCCGCGGACCGAGATGCGGACCTCCTGTCCGAAGCGCGGCTGGCTGTAGACTCCGGGCGAAAAGGCCAGCGTATCGCGCAAGGAAATCACGGTGCGGTCGGCGAAGTCTTCGTAAGCAACGACATCGGTACCGCCGGGCGTTGCGGCTGCCTCTTGTTCGGCAATGGAGGCATCGCCATGACCGATGACGATGATCGCGGCGCCTTCGGCTGCGGCGTCTTCGGCGTGGGCAGGAGTGGCGAGCGAGAAGGCCATGGCCAGAGGGGCCACGGCGAGTATGCGGGTAGTCATGCGGGAATCGCTTTCGATCGCGTCTGGGTTCAGACGGCGGGCAGGATGACCGGTTCGGTCAGGCTATCGAGGTGGCGATTTCCGAGGGCGGGCCGCACGGAGGCGGCAGGATGCGGCGCGATGGAGCAAGGCGTGGGACCGCGATGGCGAGGAAGCCCAGCGCCAGCACGAAGGCCAGCGCGACGGCGAGCTGGATCGGATCGGCCCCGCCCAGGAGAGCGGCGCCGTGGCCTGCGAAAGTGCAGGGCTTGTGATCCTTGGCGGCGGTTTCCTTAGCGCCTTGCGGGATGGTGACCTGAACCGCCGAGTGTGCACCGGTACTGTCGGCGCAGACCAGAATGGTAATCGCGCGCGAGGTGCCGCCGACCATGTAGCCAGCCGGGACCAAGGCCTTCATGGCGAGCGCCAGCGCGACCAGCAGCACTGCCAGATGGCGGTTATGCAGCAGGAATGCGCGCAGGCCCCTCATGGCGCCCGCCCCTATGATGAGAGGCGGGCGGTGTCATGGGTTTTCATCAAGTTTTCAGCAGCGAGCGATCAACATGGTCCGATCAGCAGGGCCGGGCGGCCCATTCGCCGCGGACCCAGTGGTGGGCCTTGTGCTTCCACGGATCGATGACGACAAGATTGATCCAGCCGTTTTCAACCAGTCGGCCGACCACATCATGCGCCAGGACGATGTCCTGGACTCGCTGGAGCGGTGCCTCGATGATGACCGCAAGGCGGCGTGGTGTGTGGTAGGGTGTGCCATCATCATGGAACAGCGACTGCCGCGGCAGGCCGACACAGAGATCGCCGCCGCTGCCCTGCACGACGCCAAAGCCCCCGACCACATTCTGCGTCGTCTTGTCGCCCGCGCCGAACACCTCGTTGTCGATGGTCGAGAACAGGTACTGGCAATTGATCCACTGGGCGACGATCATCGGCGCAGTCATGATGCCCGCAAGTGCGCTGCCATCCTTGTCCCTTGTCCAGTCATAGCTGTGAAGGAAGGCGCTGCCGCCAAGGTCGATTTCCGCGGTCAGCGCGCGCGGGCCGACGATGAAGGCGGCGTTGCCGGACAGGCCCCATTCCGGGCGGACTTCTCCCCAGTGCGCGGCCCCGGTCAACAGGTCTTCGGCAGAGCGGCCAAGGCGGGCGGCGCGCTCGTTGCGGCACTGCGCACCGGCCCTTTGCAGGGCATGCTCGAACCTGGCGAGATCGGCCACGTGGCTTCCCGGCACGAGCTGGCGGTCGAAGATTTCGACCACGTCGCGGGTGGTATCGTGCTGCGCGGCGATGAACCAGCTATCATCCGGAATGGCAATGCCCTGATCGGCCAGGCCTGCGCGGACCTGACCGTCGTTGAGGATGGATGCCATGAGCCGTGCGTTCGGGCCACCCGGATGGCCACCGCAGGCGCCGCAATCGAGGCTTGCCGCGAAGGCATTGTTGGTGGTGCAGCCGCCGTGGCCGACAAGCGCGACGAGGCGCGCGGTATCCGGCGAAAGTCCGGTCAGCGAGAACATGGTGCGCGCATAGGCAATGCGTTGTTCCAGCGGGATCGCGTTGCTGCCGTGGCCATGGCCATGATCGTTGCAGGCGGCGGGCGTGAGAACGTGTCCCCGTTCGCCCACCAATCGTCTGCGGAAGGCGTCTGTCAGGCGTGGGGCAAGCGTGCGCGCGAGCAGGGCGACCGCTGCCAGCGGGCCAGCGGCCTCCGCCGTCGCAAAGCCCGTTGCACCGCCCTTGGTCGTATCGAGAATGGCGCGGGCGTCGGCGAGGGCGGCATGGCGCGCCAGCAGTGCATTGGCCTCGGCCTCCTGCCCTTGCGCGGCGCGTTCGGCAACGACGTGGGAGGGCGAAAGCAGCACCGGCAGCTGGTTGCGCTCCGGTGCATCACAGGCCGGCGAGATGGCGATGGGCAGCCCGAAGAAGCCGGCATAGCCAACCGTTTCGTAGCGGCCCTGTGCTTCCAGCGCGCGGCGCATGGGTTCGGACCGGACATCGATGCAGAACACTGCCTGGGCTTCCGCAACCGGCGCCTTGGCATTTGCGGTCTGTCTTGCCGATGCGCCTTCGAGCTGGGGGGCGATCGTGCCGAGGAAGCTGGCCTCTGCTGCTTGCTGGAAGATCAGTCCCAGTTCGGCCAGCGACATCGCGGCGATGCGGTTCAGGCTCTCACGTGCAGCCTGCGACCACGTGGCGGGCGTTTCCGGGTCAAGACCGAAATGCGCAAGCAGCGTGCGGCAGACATGGGCGTGTTGGCGCGAAGGTTCTGCCAGTGCCCGGGGACCGCTGCGAACGCTGCCTTCGACGAGCGCGACCAGTGCCATCAGTTCGATCATCGATGCCGGGGCAGATGCACTGGCGGCAGGGCCGCCATGCTCGCTGCGCCAGCGCAGATGCGCGGCCCAACCCGGCAAGGTGGCGACGAGGCCACGCAGCCAGCCAAGGCGCCGGTCACGGGAGACGCCATCGCGGCGCGCGGCAAAGAGCAGCATCTCGAGAGGATCGGCAGGGACGTTCGCGAGCCAGTGTGCGGCGGTATCGTCACCAGCGCGGACAAGGCCCGGATCATGACGAAGCGCCGCGCTCATGCTGCTGTACAGGCCGTGCTGACGACCGGGCAGGGTGAGCGTGGCGTTGCGGTCGAAGAAGGCCGCGAGGTACCGCGCAAGTATGGCGATCGGCGTGGTGAGTTCCCGGCGGACAACCGGAGTGTCGTCCGCTGGAAGCTCGACAAGGCGCGCCACCAGAAGGTTATAGGCGTTGAGATCGGGGCCAAGCGGCGCGAATGCGGGTTCCAGACCGCCAAGCGCGGCGACCACGGCCTTGCGGAAAGCGATATCAGCAATGCGGCCTTCTGCCTTGAGCGCGCGCCACTGGACCAGCGAGAGGGAGGGGCGGGCGCCGAAGAGCTGGGCAGCCTGGGGCAGGGCGTCCTCGAACGGGAGGTCTTCGAAGCCCGACAGCGGGTTGACGGCGATGGCACTGTCCAGCGGCCAGAGCGGGGCAACAGTCTGCCCGGCAATATCTACTAGGGCCTGCAGTTCGCGCCGTTCTTCCTGGAGGCTAGCTGGAACGCCGGTATCGGGTGCGAGTGACGCAGTAGCAATGTTCATGGCTTCAGTCCTTCGCAATGACGGTGGTGGAGACGGGGGTGGAAGTGGTGAGGGCGTTGCCCGCATGAAGCAGGCGAGCGAAGAGGGAGGGAGGCAGAGCCTGTTCGCCGCTCACGATGCGTTGCTGCCAGACCCATCCGGTGAGAAACAGCGAGAGGATGCCAAGCTGCCCGTAAGGCGACAGCAATGGCTGGGCGGCATCGGGCTGGAGTGCGGTCATCAGAACGAGCACCGCAGCGTTGAGGGCAATCAGAGCGCCCGGCATCAGGGCCACGACTGCGCCCAGTGGTCCACGCGGCAGAGATCGTGACGCAACGGCCATGGCACTGAGCAGCGCAGTGAGTGCGAGGCAGACTGGCAGGAGTGCATCAGCCCGGCGCGCCTCGATCAGGAAGATTGCGCCGACGATCGTTGCGAGCGCGATGAGCGCAGGCCACGGCTGGGCCAGACCCTTGGAACGTGTCGGCCTGGTGGAAATGGTGCCTGCCGAGCCGAGGAACAGCCAGGCCTTGAACAGGCCGTGAGCGACCATGTGCCAAAGAGCCGCAGCATAGGCGCCGAGCGCAACCGTGAGCAGCATGAAGCCCATCTGCGCGATGGTCGATGCCGCGAGCGATCCCTTCACGTCGGCACGCACCAGCATGATGGCACTGCCGACCAATGCTGCGACGACGCCGGTAGCAAAGAGCGCGTAACGCGCGTGGGGCGATGCCTCGAGAACGGGGGCAAACTGGATGAGCAGAAACCCACCTGCATTGACGAAACCGGCATGCATCAGGGCGGACACCGGGGTCGGCGCGGCCAGCGAGCGCATCAACCAGTTCGAGAACGGCGGGATCGCACAGCGGGCCAGTGCGGCGATGACCAGGAGAAAGGCGGCTGCGGTCGTCAGAAGAGAGGAGGAGCCGACTGCAACAGACCTTATGGCAACGATATCGCTCGATCCGGCGGCAATCGAGAGCAAGGTCACTGCGCCGATCAGCGCCACGTCGCCAATCGTGAAGGCAATTGTGGCGCGGCGTGCGGCATCGCGGGCTTCGCTCCATTCGCCAACATGGCCGATCAATCCAGCCATGAGGCGGCCCGAGACGATCCAGGCGGCAGCGAGCAGCATGGCGTCGGCGGTCAGGCCCAGCAAGACAGTCGCTATGGCAAGGCTGGTCGCGAGGCGTGTGAAGGAATCACTGCGCCGGTCTGCGCGCAGTTGTCGACGGGAGAAGGCAAGGACAACGACGGCGATCAGGATGCCAAGTCCTGACAGGGCGACGCCTGGGGTAGTGACCATGGCATGGCCGGTGGCGATAGTTGCGGCAAGCAGGGAGCCAAGGGCGAAAACGGGCCAGTCGGCCGGCTTGAGGCGAAGCGCCAAGCCCCTTTTTGTGGCAGGTGCAGTCATGGTTGTCGGGTTCATCGTGTGCCTCCTTCGTTTCGCAGGTGCAGCACCGTCGATGATTTTAGAAACGAATTTATGAAATATTGAAGATTGCAAACGTCAATGATAAAATCCCGTCATGGCCCTGCGGAACCTCGACATCGACCTTTTGCGCTGCTTCGTGACGATTGCCGATACGGGAAGCTTTACCCGCGCCGGTGAGAGGCTGGGCCGGACGCAGTCGGCGATATCCCTGCAACTGAAGCGCCTTGAAGAGCAGGTCGGGCGCTCGCTGTTCCTGCGGAGCCCGCGACACCTTTCGATCACGTCCGAAGGCGAACGGCTGATCGGCCCGGCCCGGCAAATTCTGCGGCTGAACGATGCAACCTTGGCCGAGATGTTCGAGCCGGACATTGCCGGGTCGGTCCGCGTCGGCGTGCCCGAGGATTTTGCAACGGCCCATCTGCCCTCGGTTCTTGCAGCATTCACCGAGGCGCACCCGCTGGTCGAGCTTGAGGTAACTTGCGATCTGACTCTCAATCTCCTCGAGCGCTTTCACGCAGGTCACTTCGATCTGGTCCTGGTAAAGCGCCAGCCGACGCAAGACGTGCAGGACGGCGTTCGGGTGTGGCGCGAGCCACTGGTCTGGGTCGCGCGGGACCGACAATCAGCGGCAGACTTCGAGCGGGTGCCGTTGGTGGTTTCGCCCGAGCCGTGCGTCTATCGCAAACGCGCCACCGAGGCACTGGACGCGATAGGGCGCGGCTGGCGCGTGGCCTATACATCGACCAGCCTGGCGGGGAGTCTTTCTGCGGTGCGTGCAGGACTTGGGATCACCGTACTGCCGCTGGAAATGGTGCCTGCCGGCTTGGCGACAGCTGGAGAGGAGGCTGGCCTGCCGCCGCTTTACGACACCGAGATCGCCCTGCTCGAAGCGCCCGGCCTTTCGGATACGGCGCACTTGTTGGCCCAGCACATCATCGCAGCACTGGAACGCGGAGCGTGACCTCAGTCGTCGAGGTTCAAGCGGGCGAACACTTCGGGCCGGATGCAGCGCAATCCGTTCTCGACCGGGTTGGCACAGCGCGATGGTGCGATCCGCAGCTGCGCCTGGTGAAGCGGTGGCCCGGCCTCTACGCCATCCATGACCAAGCGTAGGCCATCGCCTCGCTTTGCACAGACCGTGACCTCGCGCGTGCTTGAACAGCGCCGATCATGCGCGACAGGGCGAGGAGACGAGGTTTCAGGCAAGCGGTAGGCGTGGTGGGCCTCCAGCGGTTGGGGCGTTCCGGTCGTTACGGCAATCGCGGCCAATATCTTCAGCATGGCAAGTGACCTCTCGGTCTGGGCGGGATAGCCCTGAATTGTCTGGCGGCGCCTCGTGCCAGGGTCGTCACGATGCGCCGCCAGTGCTCCGCTGCCGTCGGCTTGCCGCTTCCGGGGGCGGGCCAGGTCGGCAGTGGCGCGCCTTGCGCCGGGTTGATCGCGCAAGGCCCGTTGCGAAACTCGTGGGGGCGACGCGGACTGGCGGTGCGTCGCCCCGGCAAGGCATCAAGGGACAGTCGGGCAGTTCAGCGAGGGGGGACGAGCGTGAACTGTGGGAGATCGACCGTCGGCGGGGCATCCTCTTTTGCCTTGCCCCTGCACAATGCCGGGGCCAAGCCATTGCGTCCAATCGAAAGAGCGGCGACGAATCGATAGAATTCTTCTATCGGAGGTGTCATGCCTACAGTCAGACAGCTTGAGTATTTCCTGGCGGTTGCCGAACTGCGTCACTTCGGACGCGCGGCACAATCCTGCAACATTTCGCAACCTACCCTCAGCCATCAGTTACGTGCTCTTGAAGATCGGCTCGGCACCGCGTTGATCGATCGCGCAGCGCAAAGCGTGGAATTGACGCCGGTCGGTCGCGAGATATCCGAAAGAGCGCGCCGGGTGTTGCGGGAAATCCGCGACATCCGCGCGGTTGCGGCGCGCGCGCGCAAGCAGCCTTCCGGGATCGTCCGGCTGGGGATCACGCCCACTCTCGGGCCTTACCTTTTGCCTGCCCTGATCGGCGCGCTCAATGCCGAACAGAGCGACTTGCGCTTCTATATCCGTGAAGGGATCCCGGCCGAACAGACCCGTGATCTCGCTTCGGGTCGGATAGATCTGATGGTGGGGCCGGGGCCGGTGATTGGTGAGGACCTGGAGGTCGTCCCCCTGTTCGACGAGCCCATGAGCGTTGTGGCATCGCGCAGCCATCACCTCGCCGGGATTGCCCACATTGACCGGTCGGACCTCAAGGGTGAGCGCTTCCTGACGCTTGATCCACGCCACCACTATCACCAGCAAGTCCAGCGTGTCTGCGCCGAACTCGGTGCCGAGATGCTGCTGGATTACGAGGGGACAAGCCTGGACAGCATTCACCAGATGGTGGGCAGCGGTGTTGGTCTGGCAATTCTGCCAGAGCTTTACCTTCGGTCGGAAGTGGGGGGCGATGCTCTGGTCGTTCGCTTGCCGGTTCAGAATTGGCGCTGCGAACGTGCCATCGTTGCTGCCTGGCGTGCCAAATCGGCAAGTGCGGACGATTACCGCACCTTGGCGCAGCGCATTCGCGACGAAGCCGCCGAGTTGCTTGCCTAGCCCGTCAGGCCGGACGCCCTTGCGGCTCCGTGATGATACGGTCACGCGCGACACGGACGTCGCCCGCTTCGATCTGCAGTTTGAGCCGTTCGCGATCATTGGCGCGGAACATGTCTTCGGCGCGCGCAATATCTTCTGCCGAGAGGCCTGCGTCAGCGAGGGCGACGCGCGCCATCTTGACCGCGGACTCCATCACTTCGCGCACGACGGCGCTGACTGGCGTGCCGCGCAGCCGGATGAGCGCGCGCCGGTCGTAGGCGCGAACGTAGATTGACGCGCGCGGGAAAGCTTCGTGCACGGCTTCGACCAGATCAGTCGTGACCTGATCGCCGTCCATGCAGAAGAAGATCATCTCCGCTTCCGCTGCCCCGGCTTGACGCAGCAGATCGAGCCTTGTCCCGTCGCCGAAATAGACCTTGGCCCCGAACGTGGCTGCCACGTCGATCATCTCAATGTCGGTATCGACCATTGTTACCGGGATGTTGCTGGCCAGAAGCATCTGCGTGACACCCTGCCCGAAGCGGCCAAAACCCACGACCACGGCGTTCGAACCGTCGGGCTGGGGGCCTTCGCGCTCTCCGTGCGAAGCATTCTCCGCTTCGCGTCGGATCCCTGCTGTCGCCATCATCAAAAACGGCGTCGTGGCCATCGACAGGGTGACAACAGCTCCGAACAGGCTGGCGGCTTCGGGAGCGATGAGCAGTGCTCTTTGCGCCTGCGTGAACATCACGAAGCCGAATTCGCCGCCTTGGCTGAGCAGCAGGCCGAGGGCGAGTGCGCCGCGCCAGGGCATGCCGAAGAGGCGGCCGATGCCGAAGATGATCGCCGCCTTCACCGCGATCAGGCCGAGGGCCATTCCCGCGACGAACAGGGGGCGCTCGGCGATGGCGGCAAGGTTGAGCATCATGCCCACGGCGAGGAAGAAGAGCCCGAGCAGAATCGAGCGGAACGGCTCGACATCGGCTTCGAGTTCGTGACGATAGGGGCTGTCTGCCAGCATGACGCCTGCGACAAATGCGCCCAAAGCAGTCGACAGACCTAGGAGTTCCATGACGGCTGCCGACGCCATGACTGTAAACAAGGCAGCGACCACGAACATCTCGCGCTCGCCCAGATTGCCGATCAGGCGGAAGAGCGGCCGGATCAGATAGCGGCCAGCGGCGATCAGTCCCCCGATGGCGCCGAGAGTGTAGAGCACCATCAGCCACCCGGGAGGGCCCCCGGCATCGGCGGGGTTGCGGCTCATTGCCGTGATGATCGTGATCATCGGGATGATCGAAAGATCCTGGAAGAGCAGGATCGCAAAGGCGCGTTCGCCGAACGGCGTGCGCAATCGGCCCGAGGATTGCAGCATAGGCAGCACCTGCGCCGTGGACGAGAGCGCCAGCGGCAGGCCCAGGGCCAGCGCTGCTTCCCAGCTGAAATCCGTCGTCAACAGGATCATGCCTGCGACGGCGAGCCCACAAGCGGTTACCTGAAGCAGGCCAAGGCCGAGGATGTCGCGCTTCATCTTCCACAGCCGGGATGGGTTCAATTCCAGCCCGACCAGGAACAACAGCAAGGTTATGCCCAGTTCGGCGATGCCGAGCTTCTCTTCCGCATCGCCAACCAGACCCAGCAATTGCGGGCCGACAACAGCTCCGGCCACGAGATAGCCCAAGGTCGCCCCCAGCCCCAAGCGTCGGAAGATCAACACGAAGGCCAAGGCGAAGCCGAGCAGAAGGAATCCATCGCGGAGCATTGATGTGTGTTCGGCCATCTTTCCTCTTTAGGCCGCTCATGTTTCATCGCAACCGTCGTTCAGCCTGCGTTGATCTGCCACCGGAGAGAGGTTAGCCTTTCGAGAACGGTGGAGGGGCAGATGCGCAAGGTTCTTGGTCTTCTGGGATCGGCTGTTCCCATAGTGGCTCTGGCTCAGACCATTCCGACAAGCGCGCAAGGCGACGTCTCGCTCACCATCTACAACAACGATCTCGCGCTGGTGCAGGACGTGCGGCAGATGTCTTTGCCGACGGGGCGGCATCGTCAGGAGTTTCCTGATGTTTCTGCAGCCATCCGACCAGAGACAGTGACGCTGAATGCCGGGGGCACGAGCATTGTCGAACAGAACTTCGACTACGACCTGCTGACGCCCGAAAAGCTGATGGACAAAGCGGTTGGACAGACCGTGACACTCGTGCGCGGGGCAGACGACAAGCGCGAGACGGCGACAATCCTCGCCAATAACGGCGGAACGATCGTCCGCGTGGGAAACCACATCGAAGTCTTGCAGAATTACGGTGCGCGAGTGCTGTTTTCCAGCTTGCCGCCGGGCTTGCGGGCGCGCCCGACGTTGTCGGTAACCCTGGACACGACCGCGCCGGGCGCGCGCCCGGTTTCGCTGAGCTATCTCTCGCGCGGGTTCGGCTGGAAGGCCGATTACGTGGCATTGTTCGATGAGGCAGCCGGCAAGATTGATGTGCAGGGCTGGATCACGCTCACCAACAATAGCGGCACGACGTTTGACAAGGCCAAGGTGCTGTTGGTGGCGGGCGCAGTCGGCGATGGCAGCGGCGGCTATAATGGCGGATTTCGGCCCCAGCGTCCGATGATGCCGGGGAACCGACCCGGAACGCAAAGTGCAAATCGCGAGAGCCTGGGCGACTCCTACGTCTATCCGATTGCCGGGCGAACCACGGTGGCCAATGCGCAGCAGAAGCAAGTCAGCTTCCTCGACGTCGGCGGCGCGCCCGCGACCAAGGCTTATCACTTCCGCAACGGCTGGCTTTCCAGCCAGACCGAGCCGCAGAGCGCCGATACGGTGCTGCGCTTTTCGACATCAAGGGAAGCCGGACTGGGCGATGCCCTGCCTGCAGGCACGGTGCGGGTCTACATGCGCGATGCGCGCGGGCAGCCGCAGTTCATCGGCGAGAATGCAATCGGCCACACCCCGATGGGATCCAGCCTTGCCCTCAAGACTGGCGAGGCGTTCGACGTGAAGGTCCAGCCGGTGCTTGAAAAGCGCGACCGGATCGACAGCGGGGAATGGGAGAAGACTGCGCGCTATCGCATCACCACGCCGGGCAAGGCCCCCAGCGAAGTGACGGTGGAGAGCGAGAAGGTGTTCTGGCGCACGACAATGACCTACAAGGTGACCAACGCCCGGGCCACGCCGGTGACGGTTGAAGTGGTACAGGGCGGGCTCGACAATTGGTGGCATGATGCGCGCGTGCCGAGCGAGAGCATCAAGGGCGAGCAGCGCTCGGCCGACGAGCGGGTGTGGCAGGTCCCGGTCTCTGCCAATGGCGAGGCCACGCTGACCGTGCAGTTCGACACGCGATATTGAGCGCGCCGGTGCGCCGCCTTGCCATCGTGGCCCTGATGCTGAGCGCGGCACCAGCGCTGGGACAGGGCCTTGTCACATCGCCCGGGTCCGACAGCGTCTCGGTCAGCATCTATCGCGCGCCCGACCGGGACAGCGACGAGGCGATGGATCTCGATTGGCTTGAAGGCTACGCACTCGTTACCGAGAAGCGCACCGTGGATATACCTGCGGGCAAGGCCACCGTGCGCTTCGAAGGCGTGGCGGCGGGGTTGTTCCCGGAAAGCGCGATCGTCACCGGACTGCCTTCGGGCGTGCGGGAGAAGAACCTTGATGCAGACCTGCTTTCGCCGCGCAGCCTCTATGCGCGCATGTTTGGCCGGCCGGTGATCTTGCGGCGAACCGACCTTGCGACCGACACGGTCCGCGAAGAGCGCGCGGTGATCCGCTCTGGCCCTGATGGGGCTGCCATCGTGCAGACGGCAGCGGGCTTCGAGGTTGCCAACTGCGGCGGCCTCGAGGACGAAATACTCTATCCCGAAGCACCATGGGACCTGTCTGCGAAGCCGACGCTTTCAATCGAAACGGATAGCCAGGTGGCGCACAAGGCAACGCTGTCCTTGTCCTACCTCGCTTGGGGTTTCGATTGGCAATCCAACTACGTCGTGCGAATGAACGCGGATGGCCAGACGGCCGATGTCTCGGCGTGGGTAACCCTGGCCAGCAGCGATTCCATGAGTTTTGCCGATGCGGAGACTGCGGCGATCGCGGGCAAGGTCAACCGCGAGGACAGCTCCCAAGGGGAAAAGCCCTCGGGCGGGGAACTGGAACTGACCTGTTCGCTGTCGCAGCTGGCACCACCGCCCCCGCCTGCACCGCCGCCTCCGCCTATGGTCATGCCCGCGCCGGCGATGGAAATGGCCGACATCGTGGTCACGGCTCAGCGTGTGGGTCCGTTCAATGCGCCCGTCACCGTGCAGCAGGAGGGCCTTGGCGATCTCAAGCTGTACCGGGTGCCAGTGCCGGTTACCGTGGCGGCCAATGCGCAGAAGCAGGTCGCGTTGGCGCAGAAGCATGACGTGAAGATGGAGGCACTCTATCGTGCGGATGTCTCCGAAGACAGGGTCGGAGAGGTGCGCCAGATGTTGCGCACGCGCAACCGCAAGGAAGACGGGTTGGGCCTGCCGTTGCCGGGTGGGCCGGTAACGGTGTTCGAACCGGTTCGCTCTGGCCCGGATCAAGGGGCAATGCTTTTGGCCGGGGAGGGTGGGCTTCCAGACCGCGCGGTGGGGGAGGACGTCGAGATCGTGCTTGGAGAGGCGACGCAGATTGCGGCCAGCGTCCGGCAGATCGCTTCTGACGACGTATCGCGTACGGTAGCATTGGACGTGAGCAATGCTCGGCCGGTTCCTGTGCGCTTCGAGGCCCGGATTTTCTCAGGTGGGAGAATGGAGGGTATCTCGCAGCGACGTCTTGTGCGCAGGGACGGACGGACGATCTGGTCGGTCGTGATACCTGCGCGCGGCAAGGCCAGTCTGACGTACAGGATTGTTAATTCTGACTAAAAACCGACACTTATCCTTCCGAAGAGATTTTCACCTGCTATCTCGGCGGCATGACCATGCAGAGCGACTTCCGGCGATCGTTCATGGAGCGTAAGCTGCGGCTGATTGTCGTGCTTCTGCTATTGCTTGGCGCGGCGGGGTATCTGTGGTGGGCTGCGCGGCCGGAGAGGCGATACGAACAGTCAGGTGTTGCTGAAGACGGCAACTATCGGCTCGTCGCGCAGGACGGATCACTATTTCAGCGGTCCAGCCTAAAGGGGCATCCGTACATTACATACTTCGGCTATGCATCCTGTCCCGACAGATGCCCGGCGATGCTTGCTCGGCTTTCGCGCATCCGAGCCCGGATGGGGTGGACGCATGAAGACCTGCCGATCGTGTTCATCACCGTAGATCCTGCGCGGGACACTCCGGAACGCCTTGATGCCTTTGTCAAAAGCCTTGGGGAGAATATCATCGCGCTGACAGGCGAACCGCAAGTCATAAACCGCATTACGGACAATGCTGGTGTCTTCGTGAAGATCATTCCGCAGTCCGGCGACAACTACCGCATCGAGCATACGACGAAGGCGTTCCTCTACAACGTGGACGGCGATTTTTGGGATACGGTCAGTCCGCAGGAAGCCGACGCCCGGATCGAAGCCAAATTGCGTGACGCCGCAGTAAGCCCACCGCCGAAAACCGAAATGTCTCACGCCACCTTGGACAGGCGTCGATAACTCTATCTCGTTGTCGGGCTGCGGAGCGGCTGGCTTTGTCTCTCGCGGTTGCCGAACTTGAGTTGCTGGTTGTCAGAGCGGTGGCACGGCCGCCTCGATTTCCGCAAAGTAGTGCGCCATTGCGTCAGCCGCTTTGTCCGAAAGGGCGATGAACGCGCGGCGGCGATCCGTAACATCCTCCGCCCGGCAAAGAAGCTCGGCCTCGGTCAACTGGCCGATCCACCGCAGCGCAGTTGTCGGCGGAACGCCCGATGCAATGCACAGAGATGTGACGGAAACCCTTTTGTGTTCGGCCCGCGCCGCCGTGAGATCGAGCAGCATGTCCCATGCAGGGTCAGCGAACAGATCGCCTTCGAAGAAGCGGGCGCGCAACTGGCGCTGGCGTATGATCTTGCGGACAAGGCGAGGGTCGGGCAGCGAGGGGCGAGTACCTCGCGCGATACGCACGCCGGCACAGTCACGCTCTCCGGTCGCATCAAAAGCGAAGGCGGAGGCCTGGACGTGATCAGTCGCCGCCGATGAGCCAGACAGCGTTTCCAGGCGATTGGCGATTTCGCTTACCTGCTGGGTCAAGCGAAGCAAGGACATGCGATCGGTATCCGACAGCTCACGAACTCGGCCTCCCTTGGCCGAGAGCGTAGGAGAGGCGAGGACGTGGCCGAGCGCGATGACCCGGTCCGACCGAGATGGATTGACGAGGATCTGCGCACCGGACTGATCGAGGCAACCGAATACATCATCCAGTGCCCCCACGCTCGTCGAAACGATCAACTGGCTACTTGTGCGGGCAGCACGTTCATCCAGCGAGACAAGTGCTGCAATGTCGGCACCTTCGAGGAGCGGGCAATCAACCAGTACCAGATCGCCCAAGGTCTGCTCTGCACGCGCATTGAGCAATTGCGCCAGCTCGCCCGTGCCGCAGACGCGCAACCCTGCAGCCGATGCATCTTCGGCCATCTCCATGCGCAGATAACTACGATCGGCGAAGATTGACACGGCAAGAGGCGCGGAAGGGCTGAGCCACGCTGCCTGCTCGTCGGCGAAAGGAGGGACGTCAAAATCTGTTGCAGCAAAGTTTGGTGCGAAGGCTTGGACCAGCGTCATTGCAATGTTCCCTCAGTACTTGCCCTAAGTGCGAACATGAGTGGAACATATGTGGATCAGGTCAAGATCGTTTATCTCGATTCTGGATATAGTTTCGCGGTGACCCGGGGGCAGGTGAATATGGCCTCGGTTGAAACGACGTCTTTTCCGCGCTTGATAACTGCTGATTTGTTCGCAATATCGGATCGGTGTTCTTACTGCAAACTGCCTCCATTTCGGATGTTCCAGCGCAACTAGTGCAGTCTCAGCGATTTCTCATTGAAACAGCACATGAAAATGCCAAGCAGGACGAATCGGCGCCCAGCTTGCAGCTGACAGCGGCGCAACTTTTCCAATTGGCCGATTCTGCTCGCGATGCTGGCGATTACGCCACGGCAGAGACGGCCTATCGCGCCTTGGCGGGCAACCCAGATATCGAGTTGCGGAGCGAAGCAAGGTTTCGCCTGGCGATGATGCTTGCCGACCAGATGAAGCGAACGCGCGATGCTGCGGTCGAACTGCGTCGCATCCTCGACGAAAAGCCGGATGCCGCGCGGGTGCGACTTGAGCTGGCCCGGATGGACGCGATGATGGGGCGACTTGGCGCCGCCGAGCGTGAAATGCGTGCCGCCCAAGCCAGTGGCCAACTTCCGGCAGACGTCGAGCGTGCCGTGCGTTTCTACGCTGCGGCGCTTGCTGCGGCAAAACCCCTTGGCGGCAGCCTGGAGCTTGCGCTTGCGCCAGACAGCAACATCAATCGCGCAACAAGGGCAGACACGCTAGGCACTGTCATAGGCGACTTTACCCTAAGCGACGACGCCAAAGCCAAGTCCGGCCTGGGGCTTGCGGCGCGCGCGCAGGGGTATCTCCGCGTGCCGCTTAGCGCCGGAGCCCGTCTGCTCGCGCGGGTATCAGGCAGCGCTGACTTCTATCGCTCCGGACAGTTCGACGATTATGCGCTGGCCGTGCAATTCGGACCAGAGTTCCAGTCCGGTGCAGACCGGATCACTTTCTCAGGAGGCCCGTCCTGGCGCGGGTACGGCCAAGCGGCGTTCAGCCAAGGATGGGGGGGCACTGCGGTTTTCCAGCACCCCTTGGGCAAGCGATCGCAGGTGCGTGCCGAAGCGGCTGTCTCGCGCCTCGACAATCGCCGCAACGACTTGCAGGATTCAACCATTTATGCGGGCACGCTCGGGATCGATCATGCCTTCAGCGCGCGCTTTGGCGGCGGGATGCAATTGCGGATGAGCCGCACCTCAGCGCGCGATCCGGGTTGGTCAGATTGGACCGGCGGGACATCGGCGTATGTGTTCAGGGAACTGGGCAGGACGACGGTCGTGATGGACGGAAGCTACTCGCGCCTGGAGGCCGATGAGCGCCTGTTCCTCTATCCGAGAAAGCGTGTGGATGACCGGTTCAGCCTCGGGCTTTCGGCAACGTTCCGCGCCATCCAGTGGAAGGGCATCGCACCTTTCCTGCGCCTCAGGATAGAGCGGAACCGTTCGACGGTGGGCATTTTCGATTTTGATCGGCGCGCGGCGGAATTTGGCCTGACGTCGGCATTCTAGCGTAAGGAAAAAGGGGAGAGGGGCAATGACCAGACATGACCGCAGGGCGGCGACAGCGTCTGCCTTGACCATTGCATTGATGCTGGCAGCGTGCGGCGGTGGCGGCAATGGCGTCAGCAGCACTCCGGTGCCTACGCCTGCGCCTACGCCTACGCCTACGCCTACGCCTACGCCTACGCCTACGCCTACGCCTACGCCGACACCCACACCCACACCGACGCCTACACCTACACCTACACCCACGCCTACGCCCACACCGACACCGACACCGACACCGACACCGACAGCAAACACGAGCCTGGTCGCGCCGCTTGTCAGCGAAAGTTTCAAGAATGTGGCATCTGTCGGAACTGTAAGTGTTCCGACCAATGGCGCCGCGGTCAGCACCTCGGCTTCAGCCTTGGCGCTCACGGTCTCCTACAACGCCACTAACCGCTCCTGGACTGTCTCGGACGGCACGCGCAGCCGCACTTTCGGTCCAGGCGACATCGACGCGACGCAATCGAACAGCGCAATTACGACCTACAAGTTCGTTTCGGGCAATACGACCGAGTTCCTCTCGTTGACCACGACAGGCACAGCCGCAGGTCAGACCCGTTTCGTGGGGGCAGGGATCTGGCAGCGCCAGGTCAATGGAAGCACCACGATCGATGGGCGCATTTCCTCCTTCGCCTATGGGGTACAGACGCCGAACGGAACGCTGCCGAGGACGGGCGCGGCCAGCTTCGATGTAAAGCTGCTGGGCGCGCGGACGTTCAGCACGAACATTTATGCGCTGGGAGGGACAGGCAAGCTTTCGGTCGATTTCCTGTCCGGCGGCATTGCCGGAAGCGGCTTCTACGACGAGACCGATGTTCAGACCAATGTCACCGCGCGGGGCTATAACTGGAACGCCTTTGCGCTGCTGTCCAAGAGCGCGAACAGTTTTCTTGGCCAGTTGACCTTGGGCAGCGCCGGAACGGGTGAGTTGCACGGGGCTTTCTTCGGCCCCAACGCCGAGGAAGTTGGGGCGGCCTTCTCGCAAAACCCCAACTCGGACGTCGCCGCAACCGGTGTGATCTACGGCGCTCGCGGCACGACACCGGTCAATACCTCGACCAGCCTTGCCAGCCCTTCCACCGACCAGTTCTATCAACCGTTGAGCGCCTCCGTGAAGGGCACCCTTGATGGAGCAGGCTATCTTTCAGCAGTGGGCGCCGGCAGCGGGCTTGCGTCTGTGCATCAGGGTGAGAATGGATCGCCACTGGTGTTTTACGGTTCTGATGGCCGGATCATGTGGCAGCCGACAAAGGCGGGACAGGTCGGGCTGACGTATGACTTCTACACAAGCAGCGACTACCTGCGCGCAGGCATTCTGACCGACCGGCAATCGAGCATCGGCCAGATAGATGCGTTCGTTTATGGTTTCGCGACGGCCAATTCCTCAACCCCGCGAACCGGGACGGCTGCCTTCAACGTTTCCCTCAATGGCGGGATACTGGCCAACGGGTCGAAGATCAGTGGCGTGAACGGCAATGGCAGTTTCAACGTCAACTTCCAGACTGGCGCCGTTTCGACGCTTGGAGCCTATACTGTTGGCAATGCCATTCCGGGCACCTCGGCGGGCCTGCCGGGCACCCAATCGGATGCAGGCAACTGGAGCGGAAACGCGACGCTTTCATCAAGCGCCAATGCGTTCAATGGTGACATCACCTTCGATGGTACGACCGATTACAACGGCACGCTGACCGGCAAGTTCTTCGGTCCGGCTGGGGAGCAGATCGGGGCGGTGGTTCAGGCCAACAGTTCCGGCGGTGCCGTCATGGCAGCTACGCTTGCAGGCGGCCGCGGTTCGGACAGCACCGCTTCCCAGAGCGGACTTGCCGGCCTCACGACGACTACTGTGCTGAATGGCAACGATTCCCAGTACTATGTCGTCAACGGTCTCAGCCCGGCGGAGCAGGCGCTTCTCGATACCAATGTCGAGGTTACCTACAACCCGACGAACAAGTCATATGTTCTCACGTCGAAGACGACTGGCACGAACTTCGGCAACGCCGTGCAGCTGTCGCAGACGCTGGCGGCGGCGGACTATAAGGCGGCGGAAAGCACCAGCACCTTCGATGTGTATCGCGGTGCCGATTACACGGCGCGGGTGTTCAAGTTCGGTAGCGGCAACCCCTCGATTGCCCTGACTTACACCAGTTTTGCCGAAGTGGTGCGAACCGACACGGTAGACGGACGCCAGGTGGCGACGCACTACTATGTGCCGTTCGGCGGCCTGACGCCAAGCTTCCAGATCCCGCGAACGGGCTCGGCAAGCTATTCCGGGGTAGTCTACGGTTATGGCCGGAACGGTGCGACGCAGCGCGAGGCTTCGCTTTCGGGGACCAGCACTTTCACGGCAGACTTCGCCGCAGGCACTGGCAGCGCAGTCCTCGCGTTGACGGCGACAGATGTCGGCAATAACGCGACGTCGAGCCTCGGCAACTTCACTTACAGTGGATCGCTTGCAGGCAATTGTCCGGGCTGCGGCGTTGGCAACACGTTCTCCCTCAGGGGAACCGGCACCGACGTGCTCAGCACCAGCTTCCTCAACGGCATGTTCTTTGGAGCCAACGCTGCCGAATGGGGCGGCTCGTTCCTCCTGCAGCTGAATCCGCCGGGCGGACAGCAATCGATCTATTCAGGTGTGACCGTCGGCAAGAAGAACTGAAGCTTTGCAGCCTCACCATCCGCCCGGACGGTGAGGCTGCAGGTGTTCAATCGACGAAGGGATCGCGCACAAGGATCGTGTCCTCGCGCTCCGGGCTGGTGCTGACAAGGGCAACCGGCGTTTCGATCAATTCCTGCACGCGCTGGATGTACTTGATCGCCTGGGCGGGCAAGTCAGCCCACGAACGCGCGCCAGCAGTGGTGCCATCCCAGCCGTCCATCTCTTCGTAGATGGGCTCAACCTCAGCCTGATCGGCGGCGTGGGCCGGGAAGTAGTCCAGCACCTTTCCGCGCAGGCGGTAGCCGGTGCAGATCTTCACCTTCTCGAAACCGTCCAGCACGTCAAGCTTGGTGAGAGCAATCCCAGTCACGCCAGAGATGGCGCAGGACTGACGCACCAGCACCGCGTCAAACCAGCCGCAGCGGCGCTTGCGCCCCGTGACCGTACCGAATTCGTGGCCACGCTCGCCAAGGCGCTGGCCGACTTCGTCCTCAAGCTCGGTAGGGAACGGCCCGGAGCCGACGCGGGTGGTGTAGGCCTTGACGATACCAAGCACGAAACCTGTCTGCGAAGGGCCAAGACCCGAACCGGACGCGGCGGTGCCCGAGACGGTGTTGGACGAGGTGACGAACGGATAAGTGCCGTGGTCAACGTCGAGCAAGACGCCCTGCGCGCCCTCGAACAGGATGCGCGCGCCGGCCTTGCGGACGGTGTTGAGGCGCTTCCAGACCGGCTGGGCGAACTGCAGGACGTACGGCGCTATCTCGCGCAGTTCGGCGATCAGTGCGGCGCGATCGACCGGCGGCTGTCCAAAGCCTGCACGCAGCGCATCATGATGCGCGCAGAGGCGATCGAGTTGGACATCGAGCGCATCGAGATGGGCAAGGTCGCACACGCGGATCGCGCGGCGGCCGACTTTGTCTTCATAGGCAGGGCCGATGCCGCGGCCCGTGGTGCCGATCTTGCCTGAGCCGGCTGCCTGTTCGCGCAGACCGTCAAGGTCGCGGTGCAGGGGCAGAATTAGGGGGCAATTGTCGGCAATGGCGAAGTTTTCGGCATTGATCTCGACGCCCTGCGCGGTCAGCTTTTCGATCTCGGCCTTCAGCGCCCACGGATCGAGTACCACACCGTTGCCGATGATCGAGAGTGTGCCAGTGACAATGCCCGAGGGTAGCAGAGAAAGCTTGTAGACCTGTTCGCCGACAACGAGGGTGTGGCCGGCGTTATGCCCACCCTGGAAGCGGACAACGGCATCGGCACGGCTGGCCAGCCAGTCAACGATCTTGCCTTTGCCTTCGTCGCCCCATTGGGCGCCGATAACGGTTACATTGGCCATGAATACACTCCTCCACCCTGCCCGGGTGGATCCTCAAGACGCCCTTCGACAGGACTCGGCGAAACGGGATGGATGAGCGGGGCAAGACCCCGGTTTTCGGTGCGCGCCCTAGTGGCATAGGCAACCCAAAGTCAAGGGCGCCGCGAACTGGGCTGGTGAGATCGAAGGTCTCCTCGGCTTGCCGACAGCAGCTCGAACCTATCGCGGGGAGACCGGGTTGCCTTGCTGCAACTGTCGGCCAAGCCAAGGCCTGTTGTCAGGACGGTGCCATGTGGCGGGCAATGAAGGCACTCAAAAGTTGGGGCCACTGTCCCGCCGGCGCATTGGATGGGCCGATGCCGAAACCATGGCCCCCTTCTTCGAACAGATGAATTTCAACCGGACGCCTGGCGCGCTGCATCGCATCGAGGAACAGCAGGGAATTCTGGGATGGCACTGGCACGTCATCAAGAGCGTGCACGAGGAAGGTTGGGGGCGTGTTTGCACCGATACGGCGTGCAGGAGAGCGGCGCTCAATTGCCTCAGCAGTCGGATTTGGGCCGAGCAACATTTCAACCGACTGCTGATGCGTGTAGGGCGGTTCGGTGCTTATAACCGGGTAGATCAGAGCGGCGAGGCTGGGCAGCGGATCCAACTGGTCCGCCGCATCGCGCCCATCATAGCAGCCGTCCCTGCCGGCGGTGATCAACGATGCAGCAAGATGACCACCTGCAGAAAATCCGATCACGGAAATCCTGTCGGGATCGATGGAGAATTGTCCTGCCCGACTCTTGATCAAGCGCATCGCCCGCTGTGCGTCCTGCAATGGCACATCGGCGCGATTCGCCCAGCCTTCGCCAGGAAGGCGGTAAACTAGCACGAATACGGTGTAGCCCAGTTCAGTGAAGGTACGCGCAACGTCCGTGCCTTCATTGCGGATCGAGACGAACGTGTAGGCTCCGCCCGGGATCGTCAGTATAGCCTGCCCGTTGCTCCTTTTTGGACGGAACAAGCGCATCTCCGGTCGGGCGACCCCTGTAATGAAAGTGGGGTCGAGTGTGATTGATGGCTTGGGCGCTGTACGCGGGCTTCCGGGCGGCAGGCCGTCCCACAAGGTGATCGACGGCGCTCCGATCCATTCGGCCGGAAGCGGTCCGGCTCCTTGCGGAATCTTCAGCGCTTCCCTTGCGGCGCTGACAGGTAAAGTCATCAGAAAAAGCCCACTTCCCAGCAGCATTTGCCTGCGATCGACCGGCATACGCATGACCTTCTCCGGCATGCGTGGCCGGAGATCATCGCTCCGGCCACGGCGCTTCCTGTTGTCAATGCGATCAATACTTGAAGCCGACGCGCAAGCCATAGGTTTGCGGCATGGCATAGCTGGCGGTCGTCGAACTCCAAACGGGAACGACGGTTGTGGGGATGCGACGGTCCTCGACGTTGTTCATGAACACGTTGAGGTAGGCATGCCCCGAAGGTTCGTCGAACTGCAGGTTGAAATCGGTCTTCGTGTAACCTGCAATCCGGCCTTGGATGGCGTTGTCCACGCTGGCGAATGTTGCCGTCTGCGCGAAGAAGTCGACTGCCGGAGTGATCTTCCAGCCAGAAGCGGTTTCAAACTCGTGAGCATAGCTGAAGCGCCCGCTGAAGCGTGGTGCAAAAGGCAGCCGATTGCCCGAGTAATCGGCAACTGCCGGCGCAATCGGCGCAAAGCCCAGGATCGGCGCGAAGATGTTGTAGATCGTATCGGCTGAGCCCAGATTGTCAGGTGCGTTGGCAAATCGCAGGAACTTGGTATCCAGCCAAGAGAAGTAGGCCGTGAACCGATCTGCCGGGGTGGGGCGGAAGGTTGTTTCCAGCTCGATGCCACGAATGCGCGCCCGGGCCGCATTGGTCGTAACCGGTATCGGGCCTTGCACCGGATCGACGATAATCGACGACACCTGCAGGTCCTTGTAGTTCATCTGATAGGCCGTGGCGCCAAGGAACAGGCGGCCACCCATCAGGTTGGCGCGCAGACCCAGCTCGAAATTGTCGACGGTTTCAGGCGCATAGCTTCGGAAGTTCGCCGGATTGGAACTCGGCTGCAGGCCACCCCCGCGATAGCCGGTCGAGACCGTAGCATATGCGAGCAGGTTCTCAGTCACGTCGGCGTCGATGCCCAGCTTCCAACTGACCTTGCTGTATTTCGCGCTCGGACGGTTGCGATCATCGGTATAGGCGATCGTGAAGGTCGGGCAGACATCGGGGGCGATTGTATCGCGGTCAAACGACTGGCCCGGGCAAACCAGTTGTTGCTCATGGCTGGTAACCGTATCCCAGGTTGAGCGGATACCCGCGACAAGGCGAAGCGATGGTGCAATCGCGAAGGTTGCCTGTCCGAACAGGGCGCGAGACTTGCTGCCCACACCGGCATAAGTGTTGACCACATCGACAGCGTCAATCGTGGAGATCTGATCGCCTGTCCCGACGACCTTCGCGCCGAAGAGGTTGAAAACCAGATTGAAAGGAGCGGGCGCCGTATTGCCGGCGTGCAGCAGTCGGGTGCCCGAGGGCTGGCGATCCTCATACAGGAATGCGCCGCCAACTAGCTTGAGCGGGCCATTCTCGTAATTCACGTCAACTTCGTGGGACCAGGTGCGGGTGCGATGATCGATGTATTCCTGCGAGAACACGCCGGTCGAGGCCGTGACGCCGTCGTTCTTGAGGAGTGAATAACCGGCAAGGTATGTGAAGCTGAGGCTATCGGTGGCATCCCACACCAGCTTCGAACGTACGTCATAGCTGGTGATGTCCTGCCGGTTGCTGGTTACGGTATCCAAGCCGGGATTGATCGCATCCGAGGGGACGATCGTGACCGGGCCGAACGTGCCCGCCACCAGATCTGCCTGCGGATAGACGTTGTAGTTGCGCAGGAACACTGATGCGACTGTGCCGGTGTTCCGGGCATAGGAGCCCGACAGGCGCCAACTGAGGTTCGGCGCCGGATCGAATACCGTGGTAACGCGCACCGCCGAAAGGTCAATCTTGTCAAAGCGGCGCGCCGCAAACCTGGGGCCGTACCCGTCGTTGACCTGATGGAACGCCGCTACGCGGACGCGCAGCATGTCGTTCACTGGCAGATCTACGGCAGCTTGCGCACGGATATCATTGAAGCGGCCATACTGCAGGCTGGCGCTGCCACCGAAATTACGTCCCGGGTCGGCTGTGTTAATGTTCACGACACCGGCAGTGGCATTGCGCCCATACACTGTGCCTTGCGGGCCGCGCAGCACTTCGATGGCTCCAAGATCGAACAAGGCCAGCGAAAGTGCGACGGGGGACGGATTGTAGATACCGTCGAACTGGGTTGCGACTGTGGAATAGCCGCTAAAGCCATTGTTCGAGCCAATTCCGCGAATGGCAAATCCGTTCTGCGAAAGCTTGAGCGTTGGCACCGTGGTCGCGATCTGTTCGCTGGTGGTCAGGCCCTGTCGATCAAGCAGTGATTGCGAAACAACGCTGACGGCAACGGGAGCCTTCGAGAGCCGTTCGCTGCTCTTCTGAGCTGTGACGACGATCTCGGTCGGTACGGATGATCCGTCATCCTGAGGTGTTGCCACATCCTGTGCATTGGCAGTCATGGATGACGCTGCAATTGCTACTGAGGCCAGCAGAACGGAACGTGTGTGCATGGGTATTCCCTCCCTTGATCGGCGCAGTCCTGGCCGGTTTGGACGCGACTTTTCCTGTCTTCGTCCGATTCGGGCTCCTTTCATCACAAAAGATGCGATTGCGCAATCGATTGCTCTAACCTAAAAAGGGTGGAGCATTCAGGTGCGGTGAGCCAAAAAGTACTGTGAAATTTTGGGCTCTGCCGGAATTTTGCTGGAGTCGTTGAGCCGTGGATATTCCCGCGCACTCTCGCTCCGCCATCTGATTGGGCAAGAAGAGTCAACGATTGCGCAATCTTCGCGCAATCCTCCCGGAGGAAGATCTCACTATGGCAACTACCGTTTCCGAGACTGGCAAACGCGTTGCCTCCGGGGCTTGTGCGAGCCCGACGATGTGGAGTGCTGCAGACCTGGGTGGGTTGGCGCTCTCCGAAACCAACTCCATTCCCACTCTCTCGCCAGCACCCGCTGCCCGCGTGGATGGCTTCGACCTTTGGGACATGTGGCCTATCGAACGGGCCGACGGCACGCTGCCTCGCTTCAATGGTGCGGCGTTCTGGATGATTCTTACTGCGCCTGTGGCCGCCGACCCCGATTCCCGCCACGCAATCGCCCGTATCCGTCTGGCAAGCGAGTACGATGGCCGCTGGACGCTTCACCAACCGGTTTTTCCCGATGGCTTCACCCCCGGCGATCGCGAATGGTCCGGCTCTGCAGTCCTGGATGAGGAAAAAGGCGAGCTTACGGTATACTTTACCGCTGCCGGGCGGCGTGGATCCTCTATGGCAACCCTTGAGCAGCGCCTGTTCGAGGCTCGTTGCCGGTTTTCCGAAGCGGACGGGGCCGTAATCCTGTCTGACTGGTCAAGGCCCGTTGAATCCGTCGAGGCCGACGGAAAAGATTACATGATTGCCAACCAGATCACCGGTGTTGGAGGGGAAATATTTGGTTTCCGCGATCCGGGCTTTTTCCGTGATCCCGCCAGTGGCCGTTCCTTCCTGTTCCTCACAGGATCATGTGCTAAGTCGCCATCGCGATGGATCGGTGTGATAGGAGTAGCTGAAGCCATCGGCGCAGAAGGTTCCGGCTGGCGCCTTCTGCCGCCTGTGCTTAGCGCGGCGGGCTTCAACAACGAACTCGAGCGCCCGCACATGAGGGTCGTTGATGGTCGCTACTATTTGTTCTGGTCAACTCAGCGGAAGGTGTTTGCAGCTAGCGGTTCCTCGGGGCCGACAGGGCTTTACGGTGCCGTTTCGGATGGGCCGCTGGGGCCATTCATGTTCCTGAACGGCCACGGACTTATTGCCGCAAACCCCGTTGACGCGCCAGCACAGGAATACAGCTGGTGGGTGATGGATGATCTCCGGGTCATCGGGTTCGCAGATTTTCCAGGGGTCGCCGACCCTGCTACCCTTACCACTGCCCAGCTGCGGCGTGAACGGTTTGCGGGGTACCCGGCGCCGTTCTTCCGCATCGCGCTGGACGGAGGGACATCGCGGGTGGTTGTCTAGGTCGATCCGCGCACGATGACGTGCGGCTCGATCTGGCTGGATCGCGTCGCCTCTCCGGCGATCCTACGAAGGAGCGTCTGTGTGAGCAGTTGCGCTCCGTGCCGCAACTGCTGGTCGATTGTGCTGAGCGGCGGGCTCATGTGCTCGCCGATCGGCAGGCCGTCGTAGCCAATCACGCGGACGTCATCCGGTACGCGCTGACCAAGGTCGCGTAGCGCCCTGATCACGCTGATCGCGGTCACGTCGGATCCGGCGACGATACCGTCGGGGATTTGCGCCATGTTGCCCAGTTGCTCACGCACGTCGGCATAGGCGGCATCCGGTTCGAAATGCGTGCGCAGTTCCACAAGCGGAGTTGCCCCCGCCTCAAGCAGCGCCCGCCGGGCACCATCAAGACGCTCGCCGAACTCCGAACCTTCCAACGGCCCGGCATAGGCTATGCGTCTGCAGCCTCGGTCAATCAGGTGCATTGCCGCGAGCCTGCCGCCGAGTCGGTTGTCCGATCCGATCGAACAGTGGTGCTGACCGGGCGAGTAGCCGCCCCAAACCACCATTGGCTCGTAACGCCGCGATATGGTTTCGATGACGTGGAACTGGTCCGATTGGCCGACGACCACGATACCGTCGACTCGCCCACTTCCGATGAAGCGGTCCATCCAGCGGTCGTTGCGGGGAAGCACGCGTGACAACAGCATGTCGTAACCGTTTTCGGCAAAAGCATCGGCCAGAAAGCCTGTCATCGTGTTGAAGAATGGGTCTGACAGGTGCTGCAGGGCTTCGTGCCCCAAGGGTACCAGCACGCCGATGGTCATCGTACGCTGCGTGCGCAGGTTGCGAGCCGCAATGTTGGGCTGATAGCCGAGTTTTTCTGCCAGAACGGCTATGCGTTTGCGCGTCTCGTCACTTACGCGCCCCGATCCGGTCAATGCGCGAGAAGCGGTGGCGGTCGAAACTCCCGCCAGTTCGGCAAATTCCTTGAGATTCTTGACGCTGACCATGCCTGTTCGACTACCGTTGCCCGCCTTCAAGGATAATAGCTCTCCGCGCTGATGTGACACCTACACGCGGTGTCGCCAGTGGCAAACTGCAAGCGCACATTCATGTGAGAGTGGCGCGTTCTGCTGCGTCGTCTTCTCCGATCATGGTCGGTGAAGAATCCAACTGCAGCGATGCCATATCGTCTGGCGATGCGGCGCGCCACGGCGGAATGCCGCGGGCCGCCGGCGCGCCTTGGGCGGCAAACGCCGACAGAGCCTGAACCATGCTATTGGACAGGGCCACCGCGTCCATTCCACCGCCGGTCATCGATGCACAGGTCTGAGTGTTTCCGAACCAGAACGGAATGTCGAGGCAATGGAAAGCCATCGGTCGACCCTCAAGCACCGGAGTCTGCCAAGTGAACCAGAACAGCCACGTCGGGGAGCATTTGCTTTCGAACCGCCTTCTCGCCTGATTGATCACGGCGTCGCGGATTGGTGCAGTCGCGATGCGAGACCACAATGCGAAGGGCTTTTCGTTCTGCGCATTCGCCCGAAATCCGGCGATAACTGCTTCTGCCCTGCCGGGAGCGAATCGTTCGACCCTGCGCTGAAGTGCTGCTTCGTCCATCTCGAACGCTGCGGGATCGTTGATGCCGGTAACAAATTCGTTGAGCGTGGAGCCGATGATCAGTGGGACTTGCGGATCGTTCGCCGCAAATTCTGGATGCATGGGGTCTGCCAGCAGCGTTTGCCCGTCCAGCGTCGGGGCGAAGTTCAGCATATCCGGAATCCGGCGCACGTCTACAAAGCTGTCGAAAGGCGGATTGACCCGGGCAAGGACCCGCTGGGCTGCCGCCTGCATTTCTGAATAAGGCCGCGTTTGCAGAGAGGCCAGATCGCCCTTGGCAATGTCGAGCTCGTCAAGAATTAGGCGGGAAAGCCGGCGGGTCTTGGTCGGCGTGTTGAACATCGCGAAGGACCCGCTAAGCACCATCGCTCGGTGATACAGCCCCTTGGCCGTGGGCATCGCCATCAGCGCAGTGACCTTGGCCCCTCCGCCCGACTGGCCGAAGATCGTCACGCGCGAGGGATCCCCTCCAAATCGGGCAATATTGTCGCGCACCCAGCGCAGTGCAGCTACGATATCAAGCATGCCGAGATTGGCCGAGGTAACATGCTCCTCGCCCCAGTCGGACAGATCGAAAAACCCCAGCAGGTTCAGTCGGTGATTGAGCGTAACCACCACCGCGTTGCCACTGGTAGCCAGATTCGTGCCATCGAATGCCGGAATGTCATGCCCGGATCCGGCAGCAAAGCCGCCCCCATGCAACCAGACGAGCACTGGACGGCGCGCGGCATCAATAGCTGGAGTCCATATGTTGAGTCGAAGGCAATCTTCATCCTCGACGGCGTCGTTCCAGCGGAAGATGAAGGCTTCCTCATCACGGAAGCGTCCCATGCCCTTGTCCTGCGGTGCAATCGGGCCGTAGTGAAGGCATGAGCGAACACCGTTCCAGGGCTCGGGTGGGCGCGGTTCACGAAAGCGATTGGCACCACCGGTGGGCGCTCCATAGGGCACGCCCTTGAACACGGTAACTGCGCCCTGCCGGTAGCCCCTAATGGGTCCGGCAGTGGTCCTGACCGTAAGTCGTGCTGCATCGGTATAAATTGGCGCCCTCTTGTCAAAGAACGGCATCGCCTGGTCCTGCGCAGACGTTGCTGCAGTTGGTGCCAAGGCAATTGCTCCAACACCGGTCGCAGCAGTGATGATATCGCGCCTCTGCATACCCTCGCATCCTTATGCGACCTCGGCGATACCTTTGGGGGAAGGAGTGGTATCACCGAGAATTGCATCAGTTGGTGTTGACGCGGAATGTCACCCCGATCGTGCGCGGGCGTGGCCCTGCCAGAAGCGTAGGACCGTTGGCGGAGGTGGGGCCGCGTAAATCGGACAGGTTGTCCCCGAACAGGCGCACTTCGTATCGATCAAACCGCACGCCGATGCTCGCCTGATAGAGTTCGTAGGGATTGATCTCGTTGACCGTGGCATCCCCAAGACGCGAACGGCCGATGAAGGTTGCCGAACTGGTAGCGAAAAGCGTGGCATTGCCGATCGGCCGTTCGTAGCTCGCATCCAAACGGAAATTGTGTGTTGGCGTGTTGAGCAGGCGCAAGCCGTTGGAAATGCGAGGATCGGCTCCGGCGAACGCTGGGCGGACGCGTGTGAACTTGGAGTCGTTGACGTTACCGATGGCATTGAGCGTCAAGCCCTGAAGCGGCGTCCGCCATGTCATTTCCATGTCGATCCCCTGCGCTTTGCCATCGCCGAGGTTAGCAAAAGCCGCCAGCCCGATCGACGTGTTGAAGGCGCTCTGGATGTTCGTGTATTTTATGTCGTAAAGGCTGACGGCCACCCGCAGCGCCCCGTCCAGCAGTGCCCCCTTCATGCCCACTTCAAGGTTGCGCAGCTGGTCCGGCGTCAGCGAGATGCCGCTCGGCACGCCATCCGCGATCACCGCGTCGGCCTGTGCTTGTGACTGAAGAATTCCACTGCGGAAACCGGTGCCAGCGTTGAAAAACAGCATCCAGTCGGAACTGGGGTTGAACGCGAGGTTGGCCCGCCAGGTCAATGCGTCGGGCCGCGCCTGGCTCTGAACTCGCACTCCGTTCGAGATGGAGTCCGCTTCGCGTCGGTCTTTGAAATAGCGCAAGCCGACCAGCGGTACGAGCTTGCCGCCGAACAGTTCATAGCTCACCTCGGAGAACACTGCTGCATTCTCGGTCTTGGTGATGGTTTGCCCGTTCAGGCCAAAGGCCGGGAACGTCAGGCTGAACGTGTAGAGACTGCGCGCGTTCTGGTAAAAAACGCCGGCCACGCCCTTGAGCGGCCCGGCATCGCTTGTAGCAACCCGCAACTCGTTTACGAAGTTGCGCGCGTCGCCGCCGTTGATCAGCACGCCGGTGCCAAGCGGCGCGCCAAGGTTGAGGCCGACCTGGAAGCCGCCGGGCAAGGACTTCTGGTAGGATGTCGCGTTAGTCAACGTGACGGCGCCGAATTCGCGCTCGAGGGTGTTTGATGCATACCAGGCACGGCGCTTGTCAAAGCCGACAACGTCGCCTTGAAAGGCCGCGAACGGCGGGTCGAGCGAGTTGATCACGTTGAGGTATTTCTGATCCGTGGCGAAGTACCAAAAGCGCGTCCGAACCGAAGTAAGCTCGTCCGGCTTCCAGAGCAGCACGGCCTGCACGTCCTTGGAGGTGACATGGTTTGCGTCCCGCTCGCGCGGGGTACCAGTCGGCGCTCCGGAATAGATGTCGGCCACGCCGGCGCGACGATCGTATCCGCCGCTCACACGCAGGCCTAGCTTGCCGGGGACCAGCGGGAAGGAGATCGCGGCTGCCCCCCGATAGTTCGGATCGCTCGCCTCGGCCGATTTGGACAGTTCAAGTTCTCCGGCGTAGGTCACCTGATCGAGGTCGGGGTTTTTGGTGTGATAGATGATGGTCCCAGCCGAAGAGCCAAGGCCATAGAGGGTCCCCTGCGGACCGCGCAGAACTTCAACGCGGTCGATATCGAAATACTGCACCGGCGGAGCGGCCTGATTGTTGGGCACGCCGAAGGGCGTGTCGTCGAGGTAGTAGCCGATCAGGCCATCGCCAATGGGACCGCCGGCGCCCGAACCACGAAACGAGAAAATGCGATAACCCGCCCCGATTTCCTGTGCCTGTGAGGCGCCAGGGATCAGTTGGATGAGGTCCGCGCCATCGCGCACGTTGCGTTGTTTCAGCACATCGCCGTTGAACGCCTGAATTGCCAGCGGCACCTTGTCGAGTCGAACCGAACCGGACTTGAGCGCTGTCACGACGATCTCGCCCGCATCCACTGGGGCGTTCGCGCTGCCGGCAGAAGCATCCTGCGCCAAGCTCGGTGCAGACACGACCAAGCCACAGGCTGCCGAAGCGATCAGGCCAAGGCGCAGCTTGGCTGCATGCTGAGAAACTTTCATCCTAATCCTCCCTTTGTTCGAATAGTTGGGTAATCGATTGCGCACGTGTTGGTGATTGAGGCCTTCAGCGGCGGCATTAAAGAATATGGTTGTCAGGCTGCCGCGGGTCGGGCGAAAGCCATGCGCAACGTGCGCTTCCACGCGCTGGCAAAGGCTCGCGATACGTTAGCATCAGGCACCACGAAGTCGAACCCATGAAACGCGCCAGGCGAGACGAGCAGTTCAGTAGGGACGCCAGCCTGCACGAGCCGTTGAGCGTAGATCATGTCCTCTTCGACGAAGAGATCAAGCGATCCCACGCCAATGAACGTACGGGGCAAGCCCTCTAGGTTGGGCATCCTCGCCGGAACTGCGCCAGCCGGGACCTTGGTTTGGCCGGCAGGCTGGCCGAGCAAGCTGCTCCAGCCTACGACATTACCTGTTTCATTCCAACCGATCGTGCCGATGAAATCCGGCACGCGTCGGGTTGATCCGGTCCGGTCATCCAACATCGGATAGATCAGGATTTGACAGCACAACGGGACGCTTCGCCGGTCGCGGGCAGCCAAGGCAAGCATGGCGGCAAGTCCACCCCCGGCGCTTTCACCCTTCACGGCGATCCTCGCGCGGTCCACGCCTAGATCATCTGCGTTTTCATGGACCCATGCCAGCGCCGCGTGGCAGTCCTCTAGCGGCCCCGGAAAGCGCGCTTCAGGGGAAAGGCGGTAGTCCACTTCGACCACGATGCAGTCGAATTCCTGCGCCAGTTGCTGTGATGCGGGTATGGTGTCGGCCATGCGTCCGACGATGAAGCCGCCTCCATGGATGTGCAGGACCGCAGGTCGCAACTCCGTCTTTCGGCCTGCACCAATTACTGCGACCTTGACAGGTGGGTGGCCGTGAGAGCCCGGAATCATGCGGAAGTCGACCGCAGGGGCGGGCGCAGGCAAAATTTCCGGTGGTGGTGGCGCGGCTTTGCGCATGGCCACAATCGCAGCATGATCGAGAGGATCGGGCAGGGGCTGGGCGAGGATCAGCTTTGCCCCGTCGCGCAGTTCAGGATCGAGCAGTGTCATCGGAGTCACAGCGGCCTTTCCAAGAACCGCCGCACCGCCCCTTTCGCGCGCGCCTAGCAAGGAAGGCATCAATGCCGTTGCCAGGGCTGCTGCGCCAGCCGTCCTTCGGGTGAAGTTCACGTTTGGTCTCTCCAGGCCATGCTCTCTTACGGAGTCTTGGTGAATGCGTAATCGATTTCTTACGCCTTGCGGAGAATAATGCAATCGATTACGCACATCCGCAGCAAGCGATCGGACTGCTCCAGCTGCTAAGAGAGGGTACAGCGATGTCGGGGTTGAAGCGAATTGTGGCGTCATTGGTCGCACCTGCACTGCTGCTCGGCCCCGTCGCCAAGTCCTTTGCGCAGGCCAGCATGCCCTCCGTAATCCAGGTGGATGACGATGGTACGGTCCATGTGCCCGCCATGGCGGTGCCGGTCTCTTCGATGCTGAGCGCTGAGGCCAAGGCCTATCTGACCGACCACCTCAAGGCCATGCAGGATCCGGAGCAGCTAAAGCAGGTGGCTGGCGTGCCCGTGTTCATGCAGGGATACTTGGCGAAGGCGAAGGCAACTTTCGCTCCGACCATGGTCGAGCGCCAGATCGGCGGCGTGCACGTTCTGGATTACAGCCCTCGAGAGGGCGTTTTACGCAAAAATCGCAAGCGCGTGTTGATCAATCTTCACGGTGGCGGCTTCATGGGTTGTTTCCCGGGGTGCGCAGAGCTGGAATCCATCCCTGTCACCGCAATCGGCAAAGTCCGTGTCGTATCGGTCGACTACCGCCAAGGACCTGTTCATGTCTTTCCCGCTGCCAGTGAGGACGTGGCTGCAGTATATCGCGAATTGCTCAAAACTTACCCGGCGCGCAATATCGGCATTTATGGGTGCTCTGCGGGCGGAATGCTAACCGGTATGGCTACGGCATGGTTTCAGAAGCACCGCCTGCCACGTCCCGGTGCGATCGGAGTATTCTGTGCTGGGCTCACCACTTCCGCCTTCGGCTTCGGTGGGGATGCGGACTATATGACCGCTGCCATCGGCGACGCGCGTGCTGCCCCGGACTGGCCGGCCGACGCGCAATTGCCTTGGACCGCGCTGCCTTATTTCAAGGGGGCAGATCCGAAAGATCCCACCGTTTCGCCAGGGTCCTCAGATGAAACGCTGCGTCAGTTTCCACCAACGCTGATCATTTCCGGAACAAGGGGCTTTGAGCTAAGCTCTGCCGTGAAGACACATTCTCGCCTGGTTGCGCTTGGCGTCAAAGCCGATCTCCACGTTTGGGAGGGGCTTTTTCACGGGTTCTTCTACAATTCCGATATTCCCGAATCGCTTGAAGCGTACGACGTGATGCTCCGTTTTTTTGATGGCCACCTCGGTCGCTGATCTGCGCACCTGAAGGAGTCATCTTTGGCTGGGAGATCCTGCGATTTGGGCCTCCAAACAGCGTTCACCTGGTGGCTTGATAACCTGGGTGGCTGCCACCGATGGTCGGAGCGGGCGCCAGTTGTTGATGACAGATTTCCGGGAAAGTGAGAGACGTGCCGGTGAAACCGGCACCATCACGGACGCTGCATCACTTGTGCCATTGGCAGGTCCTTTGGCGAATCCGCAAATCGATCCACCCACTCGTGGAAATGCTGGACACCGCCCTCATTCCGGCCAAAGCGAACCTCGCGGAGCAGACCCGATGAGAGTACTGACTGCTGCTCGCGTGACATTGGCAGGTCTTCGGTTCCGACGACTTTACCGAGGAAGTCCGACATCGCCGTTGCATCTGCAAGGTGTTCTTCATCCGGCGGGTTCTCGTGCAAGAATATCTGCACGGTTTCGGATTCTCCTACGGTCTGGCCAGGCCAGACCTGGGACAGGATCACGCCGCGGCCGCCCTTGTAAAAGCAGTTGATCGAGACGTTCGGGAAGACGATCCATTCGCCGAACAGCAGGGAGGCGAGCGGCCATTCGCTCTCTGGCATGTCGGCGAGGCCGGCGATGTCATCCTGTTCGAGTACATGGTCCGCTTTGGTCAGCAAACCGAGGCGCTGATGCGGGCCAAGGTAAAAGTATTCGGCGAGATTGCTCATGCCAGAACCAAAGGTCTCTCGGTGCAATACGGGCAGATGGTAGAACTCGAGGTGGGCATCGAACGCGAGCTTCCAGTTCGCGCCGGGTAGGCTGCGGCTCTTGAAATGATGCCACGTGTCGAACCCGAACTGTGCAAGCAACTGGTCGAACCCGCTGAGGAAGGCGTCAAA
The DNA here is from genome assembly GCF_000807925.1 of Novosphingobium subterraneum. Classification (GTDB taxonomy): domain Bacteria; phylum Pseudomonadota; class Alphaproteobacteria; order Sphingomonadales; family Sphingomonadaceae; genus Novosphingobium; species Novosphingobium subterraneum. Next base: position 64,405 of record NZ_JRVC01000005.1, read on the forward strand.
ATCGGGTTCGGCGGCGGGGTCGATGATGGCCCATACAAGTCCCGCCCGCTCGGTAGTGGGGAATGAAACAAGACCGGCGGCGTCGCGGTCGATCTCGCCGAAAGACTCCCGCGCTGCAATGCTCAGCAGCGATCCATCGAGCCGGAAGCTCCATGCATGGTAGGGACAGGTCAGCCGCGCTGCGTTCCCGCATTCGCGCATGAGGCGCGCCCCACGGTGGGTACAGGCATTAAGGAATGTGCGCACCACTCCGTCCTTCCCGCGCACGATTAGCAACGGCACGCCAACCACGTCCATCACCTTGCAATCGCCCGGATTGCGCAGCTCACACGACGCTGCCAGCAGCAATGGTACGCGTCGGAACAGGTGCTCCTTCTCACGCTCGAACTGATCCGCATCGGTGTAGATCGACGATGGCCTGCTGGTCACCTTGGGGGCACGAGTGATGCTGCCGCTGGCAAGGCGTTCGAGCATGCGCCGGGCATCTGCGACCAGGACCGATCTGACGTCCATTCCAGTTCCTCTGCGTCTTACTTTGCCGGCGCCATTGCGCTCGGGCGAGCCACGTCCAACCACGTCCCGACGAAGGACGCAGCTGGACTTTCAGTGAGTTCACGCTCTGCAAGCGGCTCGGATCTGCTCAAATCCTGATGCCGGATTTGCCAGGCGCAAGGATTCCGTTAGGATCGAGCGCCCTCTTCAACGTCTGGTCGACCTTGCGCTTGACCGGGCCGAACAGGTCGGCCGCCTGGTCCATGAAGGCCGTGTTGACGCGATAGACCGCATAGCCGCGCTTGCCGAATTCGCTGAGCAGTTTGGCGAAGCATTCATGCGCTCGGGCCATCTCGTCCGGATCCGAGCGGTTGTAGAGCACGTCGATCACATGGTGCATGTCCCGCATCCCGACGATATATTCGGCCACGTAATCAAGCCCGTATTCGCCAAGGATCTGCTTGGCGAGGCGAGTCTGTTCAACAGTTTCACTACCTTTCGCTGCAGTTACGGGGGCAAACCACATCGAGCCGCCGCCGCCGCGCCAACGATACAGGCCGAACTCCTGCAAGGTCATGTCGCCGCGCATCAACTTTGCGCGATAATCGAAGGGCTGGGTGCCGGCGGCCTGCTCTTCCGTGATGATCGTGCCCTTGCCGCTGGCTTTGATTGCGCCAGTGATGATCTGCCAGTTGACCTCGACCTGTTCCTTGGTGCCGTAAAGCGCCGCATAGACGTTCCACGCGCCGAGGCCCTCCTTTGCCTTGATCTCCTCGAGCACGCTGTCGGGCGTCACACCGTCGCCGTCGTAATACTTGCTGCGCGGCATGATCGCGGCGGCTTCCCACATGACATTTGCAAAAACCATCGCATTGGGAATGACGTTGGCGATGCGCAGGGGCCGCAGCGTCTCCACGATATCGTGGATATCCTCGTCCTTGTCGTAGCGGATGCAGAACGGTTTGTAGACCGGAGGCTTTGGCATCAGCCACATGCCCATCTTGGTGACGATACCGTAGTTGGACTGCGTGAAGATGCCGTCGAGGTAGGGGCCGTAACCCCACTTGAAGACCTGCCAGGCGCTTGTGCCCTCGACCCCGCCCATGCCGGTGCGCAGGACGTCGCCGTTGGCCAGAACAACCTCCATTCCGCACTGCATCATGAAGTGTTCGCCATAGGGCGTGTAGCCGACACCGCGGTCAACCGTATTGCCGAGAGGTCCGGCGATCGCGGAGGGAGCCGGGCAAGACAGCCACAAAGGTATGTCGTTTTCCTCGAGGTAATCCTTGAGTTGCTGGTAGGTCACCCCGGGTTCGACCAGCGCAGTGCACAGCACGGGATCCACATCGAGAATGCGGTTCATGTGCTTGAGGTCGAGCACAACCTGGCCGGCGCTTTGGGGCGCGGCCGAACCGTAGCCGAAGTTGCGCCCGGTCGAGATCGTCCAGATCGGCACCTTGAATTCGTTGCAGACCTTAAGGATCTGCTGGATCTCCGAAACTTCGCGGGCATAGAGCACTGCGGACGGACGATGCAGGTCCTCGCTCTCGGCAATCATGACCTTGGTGTAGGGCGCGATGTGGTCGGCATCGGTGATGACATTCTGTGGGCCGAGAATCGCAACGAACTTCGTGATGGCGGCGTGCATGTCGGCGGCACTGACGCCAGCGGGCAGCACGGCGGGATCTGCGGGTGCCGCTGGTTGCGCGACAGGAGCAGGCTTCTTGCTTGGCATCTATCTCTCCTTTGCTCTCAGTGCTTTGCCGCAGGCTTTGGCAGCCTCGAGGTGGAGACAAAGCGCGCGATGTCGCTGAGTGAGGCATCATCTATTGCCGAATGCGGGAATGCCGGCATCGCCAGCATGCCATTGCGCACTACGCTGACGACGTATTCCTGGGGTAGCGCGCGGCCGCGCAGTTCGGGGCCAACCCCCGTTGTGTGGCAGCGGGCGCAGGTTTGCTCCCACAGGACCTGTGGCGATGCCCATTGACCAGACTGTCCGTTGCGGGCGGGCGCTGGAGGAGCGGCATCTGCCGGAAGGGCAAGGGCGACCACGAGTACCGCGCCGAACGTGGCACATTTGGACAGGATGCTCAGGTTCATGCAACTCCTCCTGCGGGAAGGACGACCGGACGCAGCGTTGCGCGGCGGTCAATTAAGGCGATGTCGAACAGAGCTTCATCCGCACCATCCAGGAAGAGAGCCAACTTGCGCCCTACGCTGGTGGCTAACGCGATGCGGATCTGGCCAAGACGTTGAAAGTAGTCACCAGCTAGTACCGTCGCACTCCCCTGCCAGCCGGCGGGTATGGCAGAACGCTGGGACGCGATAGCTAGGGGGCCGGACCAAGCTATGGTGGAGGCCGCTAACGGTGCTGCTGTTGCGACCCCTGCCAGTGTGCTGACGGAAATAAAGGTTCTGCGGCTTATCGCAGGCAAGGCATCGGACATGCAGTTCTCCTCTCTGTTGCCACGGGGCTGGCATCGCCGTTGAGCGCTTCTATTGCCTATCCATCGCAATGGCCGTGCCAAGTCTGCGTTCGTCATTTCGACGCGGGCGCATCATGCTGAATTCACGAGTATATCGGTTCTTCGGGACGGCTACTGTCGCCGAGACTGGGCGAAAACTTGATGGGCAAAATGTCTGATTTCGAACAGCGCTTGTGAATCATTGTTTGAAATAATACGGTTGCTGCATGTCCGACGACCTTTTCAACCAGCTACACTTCGATCATGCGCAAGGTCATATCTGGCTCGCCGGGCGGCGAATGATGATGATCCATGCCCGCGCGTTCGGTCTCCTGCGGCACGAAGTCATCGAGGCTGTAGGTCTCGACAAGGCGCGCGGTGTGTTCACGCGGCAGGGGTACAACAGCGGCGCAATGGATGCCGAGATCGCAGCCAAGGTGAGGCCTGATGCCACGATTGAGCAGATGTTCGCCGTCGGGCCGGAACTGCACATGCTTGAAGGCATGGTCCGCACCGATCCGGTCAGCGTGAAGGTGGACACGGCGACGGGCACTTTCGCAGCGGAATACATCTGGCGCGGCTCGACCGAGTGTGAGGCGCACCTCGAACTGTTCGGGCGCGGAGCCTATCCCGCTGGATGGTCTCAGATCGGCTATGCCAGCGGATATGCCAGCGTTTTTCTCGGTCGCCCCATCCTGTTCCGCGAGGTTGAATGCGTGGCCATGGGGCACGAGTGCTGCCGCATTGTCGGCCGTCCTGCTGATGAGTGGCAGGACGGGGACGGCGATGTGCGCTACATGCGGGGGTCGCAATTGGGCGAGGTCTCGCCAGCACACTTGCCGCGCGGCAAACCAATCCTCGGGAGGCAGATCGTTGGCGCCTCCGCGGGATTCAACGTTGCCTTCGACCTGCTGGGCCATGTGGCCGATACCGATGCCGTCGTGCTGTTCTCTGGCGAAAGCGGGGTGGGCAAGGAAATCTTTGCACGTAATCTTCACGCGATGGGACGGCGTGCGGCAGGCCCGTTCATTGCCGTAAACTGCGCAGCTATTCCCGAAAATCTTCTCGAGGCCGAGCTGTTCGGGGTTGAGAGGGGTGCATTTACAGGTGCAAACGTATCTAGGCCGGGACGCTTCGAACGGGCTAGTGGCGGCACCCTCTTTCTCGACGAGATCGGGACTCTTTCGCTCGCAGCCCAAGGCAAGCTGTTGCGAGCCATTCAAGAAGGCGAATTCGAACGCGTTGGGGGCACGAAGCTGCAAGAGTCCGACGTGCGTCTGGTCGCCGCGACCAACTCTGATCTGAGAGCCGCGGTGGAGGCAGGGACCTTTCGCGCGGATCTGTTCTATCGCCTTAACGTGTTTCCGATTAGGATTCCGCCACTGCGGGAGCGGCGCGCGGACCTGCCCCTGCTGATGGAACACTTCCTCGCGCTCTATGCTGAGCGGCATGGACGACGGGTAACTGGCTTCGAGGAGTCGGCGATTGCAGCCATGCTCGGCTATGATTGGCCCGGCAACATTCGCGAGTTGGAGAACGTGATCGAGCGAGGGGTGATCATGGCACGCGACGGCGAGCCCCTGCGCCAGCATCATCTGTTCAGCGGCGGAGAAATCCTTGGTCCACCTGTGTGGAGGCCTCAGGGCGGAAGTCTGCAGCCCCCTGGCTCTGACCCAGGAGCGGCTGCTGCGCTCGTCGATGCCGGGCTTGATCTTGCGACTGTCGAAAAGCAGATGATCGAAAGGGCCTTGGCCAACGCTTCAGGCAACAGGACGCGCGCGGCAAGGCAACTAGGCATTACAAGGTCGCAACTCATATACCGGCTATCTGCGGGTCGTGCGCGGGATGAAAAGAATTCGAACTGAGCGAATGTTGACTGCGATATTTCTTCCAATATTGCGCCATTGGTTCACGGACTGACCGAACAGGTTTTCACTGGGCCGATTGAGCTCCCTTTTGTGTTCAGGACGAAAGAAATTTCTCTCTTAGTCCTTGGATTTCTTCTTCCGATAATCCAAGGCCATCACGCGCATATTTGTCAAATGATCCATAGGTTCTGTCGACTTCGAAGAATGCTGCCTCGATGTATTTGGCTTTCACTGTCAGTACAGGCTCGAGGTATGCGGGCGGTATATTGCTTTGTGAAGCTGCGACGGCTGACAGGGTTGATGCATTCTTCGCTGCAAGCCGTTCGTTGCTGAGAAGGTAATCCTGCAAAACAGTTTCGCGTGTTGCGCCTAGCAATGTCAGGATGATGGCAGTCGCCCACCCTGTGCGGTCCTTCCCGGCGGTGCAGTGAAAGATCACAGGCCTTTTCGATGATAGGATGAGCCGTATCAGGCCGGCGTAGGACTGCCGCGCGCTGGGGAGGGTAACGAACTCACGGTTTGCTGCCACAAGGAGCGCCTCTCCTTGTCCTTGCGCGATTTGCGTCATGGCAAGGCGCATGTCTCCGCCCAGTGATTCCGTGCTGTCGGCCGCGACATCGAGGACAACGTAGTCGACGCCCGGCGGCACTCGATCCGGTTCCCTTTGCCTCTCGGTCGCAGTCCTGAGGTCAACCACCGCAGCGGGATGCAAGGCGTCAAGTGCTGCAAGATCGGCATCACCAAGGAGATTGATCTGATCCGAACGATAGGCAATGCCTGTCCTGACTTTACCGCCGTTCTCCGTTTCGTAGCCTCCTATGTCGCGAAAGTTGGGCGCGCCGGCCAGTCGCAGCGAGGGGGCCGCCTGCTTGGCATGGGCCTGCAATGCCGGCGGCATTGGCGCGGGCGAACAACCAGAAATGAAGAGCCCGAGGGCGAATGCATTTGCCAGTCGCATTGTGATCTCCCTCTCCCTCATCCGCGTTGGGACGAGATATTGCCACCATCCACGACGAGTTCTGTCGCCGTGATGTAACTAGCCTCGGACGAAAGCAGAAAGCGTATGGCTCTTGCAACCTCTGCGGGCTGGCCAAGCCTCTCAAGCAGGACGCGCTTTTCGAAAAACCCTTGAGGCAGCGCGTCGATGACCGGCTTCGTCATTGGTGTCACGATCTGGCCCGGCGAAACCGCGTTGATGCGGATACCGTCGCGCGCGAGACGATCAGCCAGCGACCGTACCAGCGAAAGCATTCCTCCCTTTGCGGCTGTGTAGACCGGGTTGACCGCGTTTCCCAAGGTTGCATTGATCGAGCTGACGGCGACCACTGCCGAACCGGCCTGTCCAGCCATGTCCTCGCGCAGCTCCTTCACCAGAAACGCTAGGGCTCGAAGGTGAATCGCGATACCGCTGTCCCAGCTTTGCGGGGTAAGTCCATCGATCGAATCCGTGTCGACGGTTCCTGCGGAATGGACCAGTGCTCCGATTGGTCCGAGTGCCTCGCGTGTGGCCGTGAGAGCACGACCGAACGCTGCGAGCTCACGCAGGTCGACGGCAAAACCCAGAGTCCTCACTCCGAATTCGAGGGCAATTCGTTCGGCTGCGCGGATTGCGGCGTCGCCATTGATGTCCCACAGCGCCACGGGCCGTCCGACAGCAGCCAGCGCCTCGGCAGTCGCAAGACCGATCCCAGATGCGCCACCGGTAACGATCACCGGTGTGGAAAGGTAAGCGACAGCTGGCTCAAGGTTCTTCATCAGGGTCATCCGTCAGTACTCAAAGCGAAGTTCGAGGCCGTAGCTGCGTGGATCGCCAAAGAAGGCTGCGGGAAGTCCAGCGGAAAAATGGGCGACATAGTACTTGGTGTCAGTGAGATTGCGCCCGAAGGCAGCCAGCTGCCACTTGCCCACCCCGATCGGCATGTCACTGAGGGCAACCCTCGCGCTAAGCAGGCCGTAATCCCCGATGATGTAGCGAGAGTCGGTGGTCGAGGAAAACTTGTCGCTCTGCATGTAGTAGTCGACGCTGGCGCTTGGTACGCCAAGGGGTGTTGATGAAAGCACCCACTCCGCGCCCACTGTGAGGGTGTGGCGCGGGGCCTCCACGAAATTGAAGCGGCCTGCGATATTGGCGCCGGTGATCTGATCCCTGACCTCGCGATAACCTGCATCGAGATATGCATAGTTGGCACTTAAGGTGAATGTGCTCGCGGGTTTCGCCGTAAGGTCCAGCTCCAATCCCTGGATGCGCGCCCGCCCGGCATTGAAGATGTCGGTCACAGCCGGATTGGCCGGGTCCGATTGGATGTTGACCTGGATATCGCGGTAGTTTGCACGGAACAGCGCGATGTTGGCGCGCAGGCGATTGTCGAGCCAGCTCGACTTCACGCCGAACTCGAAGCTGTCCAACCTTTCCGGTCCATATCCCACCGCAAAACGGCTGATCGTGCTCGCGCGCAAGTTGTACCCGCCGGATTTGTATCCGCGAGACCACTTGGCATAAAGATTGAGATCCGTGCTGGCCTGGTAGCCGAGGATGACGCTTGGACTGTAGTCGCTGAAAGTGTTGCTACCCCGGCTTTGAGGACGAGTAACGATAGTGCCGTTCAGCGCTACGCTGCGCTGGTCCAAGGTTGCTTCGCGTTCGTCCTGCGACCAACGCAGCCCTCCTGTAAGATAGAGCCCCTCGATAGCGGCTGGACGCCAGGTCGCCTGGCCGTAGAGCGCCCAGGCGCGGTTGTGAACTGTCGCGGTGCGCAGGGAAGTCGGACGACCGGTCGGCACAGTGCTGTCAAAGCTAAATGCCTTCTCGTCGAAGAAGTATGCGCCAAGCGTGTATTCGAGCTGGCTGTCTAGCGCTGATCCCACCGCCTGCAGTTCCTCGCTCCACTGCCGCTGTTTTTGGTCGAATGCGGTGACGAAGACCGGGAAAGCGCCGAGTGCTCCGGTCAGGTAATTCTGGTTGGTGGAGTTGGCGAGCTTGCGATAACCAGTGATGGACTTCAACGTCAGCGCTTCCGACACCGCCCAGCTTGCCGTGAGGCCATGGCCCTGTGCGGACACGTCGTTTGCCAGCAATCCCCGGACTGCGGATGACCCATAGGTTGGTCTGGTCGCAAGCGCGGGATGAAAGGGTGCCAGGACCATGTACGTCGGCGTATCGGCGATGTCCGACCGGTCGTAGGCATAGCGCAGCTCGATGTCTGGGCTCGGTTGCCACAGCGCCGTTGCGCGATAAGCCTGGCGAATCTGATCGCCGAAGCGGGAGACTCCCGTGCCGAGGTTCCGCACGAACCCGTCCTTCTCGCTGTGCAGGTAGGCAAGCTCGACTGCGATGCTGTCGCCCAGTGGCACATTAACACTCGTGCGCGAACGGAACTGGTCATAGTTCCCGAGCGCAAGCGTCTGGCGCGCATGGAACTCGCCTAGTGCCGGCTTGCGGGTGATGTAGTTGATTGCCCCACCTGTAGCATTGCGCCCGTAAAGTGAGCCCTGCGGCCCGCGCAGCACTTCTATACGCTCGACCTCGGCGATTTCCGCCGCGAGCCCCTGTCCGCGCGCAACATAGATTCCGTCGAGATAAACCGCGACGCTGGGGTCAACCGTGATCTGGTCATCGTTGTTACCCACACCTCTCACGAAAACGCGGGCCGTCGTGGCGCTGTTGGGATGGGGCGTGACTTGAAGCGCTGGCACCTGCGAACGTAGATCGGTCAGATCCAGGATACCCTTTCGCTCAAGATCGGCCGACGTGAGCGCAACGATCGACAAAGGCGTCTTTTGCAAGGACTCGGCGCGCTTCTGCGCAGTCACCACTATTTCGGCGATGCCGCCATCTGTGGCGGATTCACTCGCTTGTCCGGCCGCGTCTTGCGCGAGTGACGGCGACGACCCGAGCGTCATCGACAATGCGACGGCACTCGCCAAGTTTTCCAATCCCTTCATGATTCTCTCCCGCACTTCCACGGCCATGCCCGCGGTTATCTACATCACGGTAGATTTTCTACCTACCCGACGGTAGAATAGCAAGGTGCTTTATGCGAGGAGCACTGCGTGGCTTGGGCTTGGCTATGAGAGCGACTATGACAGCTCTCAGGTCGGGCGGTTTGACCGGCCATTCAATTGAGGGGATACGATTGTCCAACGCCTCCAGACCCGTTGCCCGGCAGGCACGCGGAGACGCAACGCGCAGTGCGATACTGAGCGCTGCCGAGCAGGTGTTTGCAGAGGTTGGATATGCGGCCGCCCGCCTAGAAGATGTCGCGCAAGTCGTCGGCATTCGTCGGCCATCAATCGTCTACTACTTCCCTGGCAAGCAGCAGCTCTATGATGAGGTCGAGGCGGACATCTTCACTGCCATGCACCAATTCGTGACCGAGCGGATGCAGGGTGCGAACACGCCGCTGGATCGCTTGCTTGGGCTGTTCGACGCCTGGCTCGACTTCCTTGTCCACCGCCCGACGGCAGCGCGTATCATCCAACGCGTGGTGGCCGATCCCACGCCACGAGGCGAGGATCCGGTGCAGTTCTCCGACACCGCCCTGCGAGACTTGGAAGGGATCCTCGCATCAGGCGTGGCGGAAGGCAGTTTTCGTGAAGTCCCGGCGGTGCACATCCTAAACAGCGTTGCGGCTGGGGCGCTGTTCTATGTTTGCAATGCCAATCAGTTGGGCACCGGGAGACGCTACGACCCAGCGGACCCTGCAACTCTGGCTTCATTCCGCGCGGTTGTTCACCAGCAAGCCGTTGCGGTCGTCCTCAAGTAGCGGTCGAAACGGACTTGGGATTTCATTGAGCAAGAGATTGTTGCGCAAATCCATGTAATGGAAGCCTTTGGCTGCCCACGAGGGGCGCAAGGCCTCGATCGCCCGCGTGCACGGCACAACCTGACAGCGGTGCCGCGCCCACATCACGAAGAACGCGTTGGCTTACGTGCCCAAGGGCCATAATACTGTCGTTGCTGCGATACCTCAGGTCTTCCTCCAGCCCCATCAAAGCTGCGCTGCAGAAAGAATGCAGCGCTTCCGAAGTGGATCGCTATCGGCAATGCGGATCTGCCGTCAAAAATGTGGACGGCGCAGCGCGGGGAAAGAGCTGGGACCAGGGTGCACGGGAAAGTTCTCCCCTGAATGGCAACACTTCATGGAAACCCCATGTTTCCAGCGCTTGCCGCACACCAATTTCAAATATTTGGGCACTGCTGGCTGGGGCGGCAGGATTCGAACCTGCGAATGCCGGTACCAAAAACCGGTGCCTTACCACTTGGCGACGCCCCATCAGGAGGCGCGCTTATAGCGTGGTCAGGGCATATGCCAAGAGGGCTTGAAAGGGGTGGCGGAGGTCCGTCCACCCATTTCGATTTCATCAGAAGCCCTTGACGATGCTCTGCAACTTTTCAGGGGGGAGGGCGTCGAAGTCGCTCGCGTCGTGGCGTTCCGCAAGGCCTTTCTGCGAGTTTACAAGCCGGCCCCGCAGTACGCCAGGGCGCGCGTCGATTTCCGCGACCCAGCGTCCGACGTGCTCATATTCGTGCATCGAAAGGAAAGTTGCAGCTTCGCCATAGGCCTCGCCCCGGTAGATGTTGCCAAACCAGGTGTAAGTCGCAAGGTCGGCGATGGTGTAATCGTCACCTGCGAGATAGCGGGTTTTGGCAAGCTGGCGATTGGCGACGTCGAACAGGCGTTTGGTTTCCATCGCATAGCGGTCGATGGCGTATTCTATCTTGATCGGCGCGTAGTTGTAGAAATGGCCGAAGCCTCCCCCGATGAAGGGTGCCGAACCGACCTGCCAGAACAGCCAGGACAAGCATTCGGCACGCGCCTGACCGGATGTCGGCAAGAGGACGCCAAATTTCTCAGCCAGATGCATGAGAATTGCGCCTGATTCGAAAACCCGGAACGGTTCCGGTCCGGACCGGTCGACCATCGCAGGGATCTTGGAGTTCGGGTTGATGTCGACGAAGCCCGTCGTAAACTGATCACCATCGAAGATCTTGATCAGCCAAGCGTCGTATTCCGCTTCGGAGAAGCCCATCTGGAGCAGCTCTTCCAGCATGATCGTCGCCTTCTGACCGTTAGGCGTGCCCAGCGAATAGACCTGGAACGGATGCTTGCCGACGGGCAGCTCGCGCTCGCTTGTGGGGCCGGCGATGGGGCGGTTGACGCTGGCGAAGGCGCCGCCATTGGCCTTGTCCCAAGTCCAGACCTTGGGTGGAACGTACTCTTCTGACATCAAGGGGCTCCTTCTAAATTTGTTAGTGTTACATACTATATCGCGGCTGGTCACGGGAACTGCAAGTGCTCTGCAGCCGTTCGCCAACTCATGGAGAGCAAAGCCGCAAAACTCGTGCATGTCGATGACAACCTTCCCGGCGTGACACGCAGGCGATGCGGCAGAGGCTGGGCCTATTTCGATGCAAAAGGCCGACGCATCGCCGACCGTGCCGAGATTGCCCGTCTGAATGCGATTGCCTTGCCTCCGGCTTATGTGGACACTTGGTACTGTCCCGCTCCTAACGGTCATATTCTGGCGACGGGGACCGATGCGAAGGGACGCAAGCAATATCGTTATCATCCCGACTTCCGAGCCGAACGGGAAAGCGAGAAGTTCGATCGCTGTGCCGCATTCGGGCATCTCCTACCACTGGTCAGAGCGCGCGTGTCGGATGAACTGGAGCGTAGCAAGCTCTCGCGCGACCGCTGCATTGCCAGCGTCGTGCGGTTACTGGACACCGGCGGGATACGCATCGGCAACGAAGCCTATGTGCGAGCCAACAGCAGTTTCGGCGCGACGACGCTGAGAATGCGGCACGCCGAAGTGAAGGGACAGGTGCTTCGTCTGCGCTTCCGGGCCAAATCGGGCAAGGATCGGGAAATGCAGGTAACTGATCGGGGACTCGTCCGCTTCGTGAAAAAGATGCAGGATCTGCCGGGGCAGCACCTCTTTCAGTACCTAGACGAAGATGGCTGCCCCTGCCCGGTGGGCTCGGCGGACGTCAACGACTGGCTGCGCGAGGTGATGGGCGAAGACTTCACTGCCAAGCACTTCAGAACCTGGCGAGCAAGCGTGCTTGGTTTTGCAACATTGGCGCAAGCCCCTGATCAGGTTTCGCTCAAGACGCTGTTGGCGGAAGTCTCGGACCACCTCGGCAACACGCCGGCAATCGCCCGGAAGAGTTATATCCATCCTGCGGTGCTTGGCTTGCTCGATGAGCAAGATCACTGGCGGCAGCAGCTCCGGCTACCTCGCGCCACGCGATGGTTGTCGCGGCACGAGCGAGGGCTGTTGGAGCTGCTAGAAAGTGGCCCGACGGCTGCCGAACTGATCAGAGCCGCCGGTTGATGATCAATTGTATTCGATGACAGCGTCGCGTCGCAAGTCGCGAAGGTAGGTCTGGGCGCGTTTGTTCACGCGATCGTCCTCCATCTGCGCCATCATCTCGTCAAAGTTGGGGCCGCTGGCGACCTGCGGATCATCGCGACCGCAGAGCATCAGTACGCGAACACCCTCGTCGATCGAGCCGAATGGAGGGGTTGTTTGCCCGACCTGAAGGTTCAGCAACGTGTCCTGAAGCTGGGCCGGCAGATCACGGGCCTTGATCTGATCGTTGGCGACAACAGTGGCGCCGATCTTCGTGGCTTGCGCTTCGGCATCGCCACAGCCCTTGATCGCTTTCACGGTCGCAGCAAACTCTGCTGCGCGCTTGGTCGCCTGCTCATTGGTGGTGCCTTTGGCAAACTCGATGGAGATCTGCTTGAGGCTGAGCAAGGCATCACGCGGATCGGCGGTAAGTACCTGGCGCTTGTCGATGAGGTACAGGATGGAGAATCCACCACGGATTTCTACCGGGCCTGCAAGCTGCCCGGGAGCCATCGATCCCGCAGCTGACGCCAGCTCGGTCGGTAGCTGCCCAAGACGGATCCAGCCCAGATCACCGCCTACTGAAGCCGTCGACGCTTCCGAGTACTGCCGGGCATAGGCGACGAAACTTCCTCCCTGCTTCAGCTGCTCGACGATTTTCTCTGCGTTCGCAAAGACCTGAGCCTTGTTCTCATCGGTTGCGGCGAGGAAGATTTCGCCGATGCGGTATTCATCGGTGCCCTTCGAGGCCTGCAGTCGCTGAATGGCTTCCTGCACTTCGCCTTCCGAGATGTTGACGAAAGGCTGTACGTTGCGTCGCAGCAGGTTCTGCCACGCAATTTCACCGCGGATCTGACGCTTGAGCGAAGCTGCTGAAGAGCCGATGCGTGCGAGATACTTTTCCATCGCCTCGGGCGACTGGCCGAAGTTCTGCGTGGCCACGCGCTCATAGGTCGATTCCACCTGAGCGTCGTCGGCCGGGACGTCAGCTGCCTTGGCTTCCTGGATCTGCAGCGTCTCGTCGATCAGATTGCGCAACACCTGCATGCGCAGGCGTTCGGTTTCTTCTGCGCTGATCTTTCCACCGTTGGCCGACACGATCAGGGCTAGACGCTGTTCCACGTCGGTGCCCGTCACGATCTCGCCATTGATGATGGCGGTCGCGCGACGAACGTTCGGATCGTTCGTTCCGAACATGGTTGGATTGGCTGGAATGTTGAGAGGCGCATTTGCTCCCTGCGCCAGAACCGGCGAGGCGGCGATCGAAAGCGCGCCGAGCGCCATGGCGGTGGAACCCAGCGTGCGCGAAACCGCTTTGCGGGTGATCTTCAGCTTGGACGTCATGGTCTTGGAATTTGTCCTGTCGAACTGGCGCTCGTAAGGCGGCCTTCTGCTATGATCTCTCTCTGGCCGCGTACGGCTTAACCCAAGCTGAGTGGCGCATCAGACGCAAAAGGGCAATAGAAGAGGCTATTTCACCCCGAGGTTCTTGAGCGAGAGGGATATCTGGAACGAGTTGCCGCGCACCGCGTCACCGATGTTCACATAGTCACGCCGCCAAGTGAACGACAGGTCGAGGCAATCGTCGGTGTAGGCCACGCCTAGGCGGTGCCGCAACATCTGGAATCCATCCGACGTGCGCGTCGGGTCTTCATTCCGGTCCGTCAGGTTTACGATTGCCGAACCAAACACCGAAAACGCATTGGTGATTGGCGTGCGCGCGGCAATGCGCAGCTCTTCACGGTCCTGAAGATCCTCGAACGCGGTCGCAATATTGCGGTTGAGCTTGAGGTAGCCTGCTTCGATGTAGCGCCGATGGTTGCCAATCGTCGCGTCGAACTCGTTGCGGCGCAGCGCAAAGCTGTCTTTGTCGAGCCGGAAGCGATGCGTGAACTTGATGACGTCGCCGAAACGGACGGTCGTGCGACCGACGTAGTCCGAGGCGCGATTGGTCAACCCGGTGCCGTCAGGCAGGATCGTCGCCTGGCTTGATAGACGATAGCTCTGCCCGATGGTTGTCATGACCCGGAGGCCCGGACGCTGGAACGTCCAGTCAAAGCCATATGTGAAACGTACCCCATCTTCGATACGGTCGTGACCCGGAAAGCGGTTCAGCGCGAAGAGGTTGGTGTCCTCCAGATCGACCGAGCGCGAATCCTCGTTCGGGATTTCGAAATTGCGAACGCCCGGAGTCGCGACGACTTGCAGGCGAGGCGTCAGCACTTGCGTGCCGCCGAACGCATCGCCCACAAAAGGCCACTTCACATCGATGGCTGCGGTGGCAATTCCACGAGTCTGCCAACCGGGCAGGCCCCGATAGATGGCCGTTGTAGTAAGGTCGTTGTCCGAACTGTGATAGGCATCGCCGCGCAAAAGGCCGGTCAGGGTTACTTCCTGACCCATCCCAGTTATCGTGCGCAGATCCCATTGCGCCCGCGCGAAGGCGCGCTGGCTGTCCTGCCCCGCAGTGCGGACGATGGCCAGGCTGTTGGCCTCCAGTTCGAACCGTCCTGGAACACCGTCGAACGCCATCCTCTTGCGATAGTCGATCGCTGGCAGGGCGAGCGGCACCATGCCCTGTGGATCGTTGACGCGGACCGTCTGCGTCACCCAGCCGGCAATCGAGAGATAGCTGTCGTCGTCGATGCGCTCGAGGTTCAGCGAAGACCGCAGGCGGTCGTCACGGCTGATGTCGTAGCGGCGCAGGAAGGTGCGGTCGGAGGCAAAACGTGCGTTGCCGGTCAGGCTCCAGTGCGGCGAGAACTGGAGCTTCCCGTTGGCGTCGAGATACCCGCGCCATGATTGCTGGCTGGCGTTGGCTGCGCCCGTCGAGGTGCTGCCAAGCGGAATGCGCGCGCTTCGCGTCGCATAGCCGGTAACCTGGAACGCACCGAGGTTGGTGAGATGCCGGTACTTGGCCGTCAGCATCGGTAGCGAGCCGGTATAGAAAGTGCCGGTCAACGCAAGGTCGCGGTTGTCGGCGATGCGCCAGTACCAGGTCTCGCTGATTTCCGCGCCGTTGGCTGCACCAAGGCGGAAGTCGGGAATCAACAGGCCTGTTTCGGCACGGAAGTCCGAGGTGTGTCCCAGGCCGGGCAGTGGCAGGATCGGCACGCCGAACATGTGGAGCGTGGCGCCCTTGTACTTCACGCGCTTCTGATTGGCGTCGAAATAGACGCGGGCTGCCGTCACTTCCCAACTCGGCCTCTTAGGACAGCCCTTGTCATCTTCGACTGCACAGCCCGAATAGGCCGCGTTCTCGAGCGTCATGTTGCCGGATTCGTCGCGCGTGCCGCGTTCGGCGGCAAGGCGGCCCCCGGTACGCAACACCACCAGCAGGTCCTCGATAGCGCCAGCCTTGAATTCGTCCGTCAGCTCGACCTGATCGGTGTAGACGATGTTGCCGTCTTCATCCACGAATCGGATGTTGCCTGTCGCAAGGATCTGCCCTGTGTTGCGGTCCCAGGTGACATTGTCTGCACGCACTGTCTGAACATCGTGGCGCAGAACGACATTGCCCTCGGCAAAGACCTTTTCGGCGTTGCTGTCGTAGCGGACCTTGTCGGCTTCAAAGCGGACCTGATCGTCTACGCTCGATTCGTCGCCGGCGGGCGAGGCCATCGGCGCTTCCTGCGCAAGGGCCTGCGATGCGGCGAGCGGGAACAATGCCGCGGCAGAGGCAGCGGCAATACGCGCAAGGCGCAAGCGACGATCAAGGGCTTGCGGCTGCGGCCGCCGGGCGGGTTGCATGCGCTTGCCTATCGCACCAGTGCACCCTAACTGCAATTCCACAATTTCCGCTTCCCGCCCAGCTTGCGTCGAAGTGTGACGTCCATTCCGTTCAGGAGTTCCCCATGAAGGTCGTTTTCCGCACCAGCGATGCCCCGCTTCCCCGTCTGGTCGCCCGTCTCGTGGCGCAGGATGCGCTGCCGTCCGATCTTGACGCAGTGGTGCGCGAAGGTGCTGCGGCCGCCCGGTTTGCCGGAAAGGTGGGCCAGGTATTCGAAGCTTTCGTTGCGCACGATGCAGGCGTGAAGCGGCTCGCGTTGGCCGGTTTGGGCAAGGCAGACGCCACCGAGCGCAGCGCCAGTCTTGAGAAGGCCGGCGCGGCACTGACCGCAAAGTACCTGACATCGGGCGAGACTTCTTTGGCGATCGACTTCAGCGGCTCGGGCCTGTCCGGTGCCGAGGCAGCGTCCGTTCTCTTCGGTGCACGCCTGCGCGGCTGGCGCCATGATGTCTATCGCACCAAGCTGAGCGATGAGCAGAAGCCGTCGCTGACTGAAATCGTGGCGGTCAATGCCCCGGAAGGCGCTGCGGCAGCTTGGGAAATAGAATCGGCGCTTGCCGAAGGCATCGAGTTCACGCGTGAACTCGTCGCTGAACCCGCCAACATCATTTACCCCGAAAGCTTCGTCGAGCGCGCCAAGGCGCGGCTCGAGGGCACCGGCGTCGAGATCCTCGTGCTGGGCCTCAAGGAGATGACCGAGCTGGGCATGGGCGCACTGCTTGGCGTGGCCCAAGGTTCGGTTCGTGAGCCGAAGCTGCTCGCCATGCGCTGGAAGGGGGCAGAGGCCGGAGCCTCAAGTTCTTCTGGCCCGACCGCCTTTGTCGGCAAGGGTGTCACCTTCGATACCGGCGGCATCTCGATCAAGCCTGCCGCCGGCATGGAAGACATGAAGTGGGACATGGGCGGCGCTGGCGCTGTTGCCGGGACAATGCTCGCGCTGGCCAAGCGCAAGGCCAAGGCAGACGTCATCGGCGTGTGCGGCCTTGTCGAAAACATGCCCGACGGTAACGCTCAGCGCCCTGGTGACGTGGTGACCTCGATGTCCGGCCAGACGGTCGAGGTGATCAACACCGATGCCGAGGGCCGCCTTGTGCTGTGTGATGCGCTGACTTGGGTGCAGAAGGAGTATTCCCCCAAGACGATCGTCGATCTCGCTACCCTGACAGGCGCCATGATCATTTCGCTCGGCCATGAATACGGCGGCATGTTTGCCAATGACGATGACCTTGCCGCCAAGCTCGATGCAGCCGGCAAGGCTTCGGGCGACAAGCTGTGGCGCTTCCCGCTCGGCCCTTCATACGACAAGCTG
Organism: Novosphingobium subterraneum; assembly: GCF_000807925.1. GTDB lineage: Bacteria > Pseudomonadota > Alphaproteobacteria > Sphingomonadales > Sphingomonadaceae > Novosphingobium > Novosphingobium subterraneum. Next base: position 81,688 of record NZ_JRVC01000005.1, read on the forward strand.
ATCGACAGTCCGATCGCCGACATGAAGAATGTTGGCCCGCGTTACGGCGGATCGATCACCGCGGCGCAATTCCTCCAGCGCTACATCGACAAGGGCGTGGCCTGGGCGCACCTCGACATTGCCGGCATGGTCTGGGCTGACAAGCCCGGCCAGACCTGGGACAAGGGCGCCACCGGCTTCGGTGTGCGCGTGCTCGACCGCTACGTCCGCGACGTGCTGGAGGCTTGAGGCTTTCCCATGCCCAAGATGCGGCGCAAATCTGACCTTCCTACCAAGATTTGCGCCGCTTGCGGGCTGCCGTTCACTTGGCGCAAGAAGTGGGAGCGGGATTGGGATAACGTGAAGTTCTGTTCCGACCGCTGCCGTAGCGGCAAGGGCAAGGTTGCAGGCTGATGCGCGTCGATTTCTACCAGCTTACCAGTGATCCGGCCGAACAGGTCCTGCCGCTGATTGCGCGCAATACGCTTGGCGCAGGAGAACGGCTGTTGGTCGTGTCGGAAGACGAGGCGCAGCTTCGCAGTGTCAGTGAGGCACTTTGGACACGCTTGCCCGAGACATTTCTCGCCAACGGCCGTGCCGGGACCGATCAGGACGAGCGCCAGCCGGTCCTGCTGTCCGATGCGCCAGAGCCCGCCAATCGCGCAAGGTACATGGCGCTCGCCGACGGTATCTGGCGCGAGGGTGAGTTTGAACGGGTGTTCCTGCTGTTCCCGCCCGCGCGGATTGACGATGCACGGGGATGCTGGCGCATGCTCGGCAGCCGCGAAGGCGTCGAGCGCCGCTATTGGCGGCAAGAGGGCGGCAAGTGGAAGGAAGGGCCCTGAGCGCCATCCTTGCACCGCAGCACAAACATCGCTAGGGGCGCGCGCAATCAGATTCCCCCTATCGCAAGGAACGCTCCCATGGCGGTTACCCGCACTTTCTCGATCATCAAGCCCGACGCCACGCGTCGCAACCTGACCGGCGCGGTCACCAAGATGCTGGAAGAAGCAGGCCTTCGCGTCGTCGCTTCGAAGCGTATCCACATGACGCGCGAGCAGGCAGAAGGCTTCTACGCCGTTCACAAGGAACGCCCCTTCTTCAACGACCTCGTCGAGTTCATGATCTCGGGTCCGGTCGTCGTGCAGGTTCTCGAAGGCGAGAACGCCATGCAGCGCAACCGCGACATCATGGGTGCAACCAACCCTGCCAACGCCGAGCCCGGCACGATCCGCAAGGAATTGGCTGAATCGATCGAAGCCAACACGGTCCACGGCTCGGACTCGGACGAGAACGCGGCGATCGAAATCGCCTACTTCTTCAAGCCCGAAGAAATCGTCGGCTGATCGGCGAAAGCCGCCGCTGATTGAGGGGCCGGGGCAGAGATGCTCCGGCCTTTTTCGTGGGCGCGAGACGGACCTTCGGTCAATGTTGCGCAGATGCAACGCTTCGTTGCAAATCACATGTTATCCCACATAACCATAATTGTAAGCGGAGCATACAAGGCGTAGGTAGCCGGTTGTTCCAACACGAGAACGCTGAGGCCTTCCAGCCTCTTCAGGGAGGATACCTGATGTTCACAACCCGCGCTTCCGCGCGCCTGCTGGCGCGCACCAGTCTGTTTGCCGCTGCAGCTTTCGCTCTTTCGCAGCCTGTTCTGGCGCAGGACGCCGCTCAGGACGCAGCGTCCTCAGAGGACGGCGGCGAAATTATCGTGACCGCGCAGAAGCGTGCGCAGTCGCTGTCAGACGTCTCGCTTTCGGTTGCTGCTGTTGGCACCGAGCAGCTTGCCGCCAACAACACTGTCAATCTTGAAGGCCTGCAGGCGCTGGTTCCATCGATCAGCTTCGGCAACGACTTCAACTTCGCAAAGCTGTTCATCCGCGGCATCGGCTTGTCGAGCTCGCTCCCGGGCGTTGACCCGTCGGTCGCGCTCCATGTCGATGGTGTCGTCGTCAGCCTCGCGCAGGCCCAGCTTGGCTCGATGTTCGATCTCGAGCGCGTTGAAGTGTTGCGCGGGCCTCAGGGCACGCTCTACGGTCGCAATGCCACCGGCGGCGCAGTCAACTTGATCACCGCCAAACCCACCGACAAGCTCGATGGCTACGTTCGCCAGACCCTCGGTGGCGATGCGTTCCTGGTGCAGACCGATGCCGCGATCGGCGGTCCGATCACCGAAGGCGTACGCGCTCGCCTCGCGGTCCAGCGCATCAAGCGCGATGGCTTTGGCATCAACGAATTCACGGGCAACGAGATCGACAACGCCAACCAGTGGTCGGTGCGCGGTCATCTGCAGTTCCTGCCGACCGACAAGCTGTCCATCCTGCTGACGGGTGAACTTCACACCGAGAACGATCGTTCGCTCGCTGTGAAGTTCCGCGAAGTTTCGTTCCCCGGCACGACGGTTCCGAGCCTGACTGCCTTGGGCCAGCGCACCAACGCCGACGGCAGCGCAGCATCGTTCGCCAAGAACGTGCGCAATCTCAACACCAACTATGACCCGATCAACGATCGCAAGCAGTATGCCTTCACCGGCATCATGGACTATGCGGCGTCCGATACGGTCGCGCTCAAGTCTCTGACAAGCTACCGCAACTTCCGCGCGATCTTCTTCCATGACTTCGACATGTCGTCCTACGCCGGTTATCCGCTGGCGCAGACCAACGCCGTGCGTACCAGCGCCAACCACTGGCAGCCGGTATTCGAGAACCAGTTCAGCCAGGAACTGCAGCTCAACGTCGATACAGACAAACTGCATGCCGTTTTCGCCGGCTTCTACCTGAAGGACCACATCCGCGTCGAAAACCACATCGGCTTTGACGTGCTGACCAACACCGACCCCTATCGCGTCCAGTTCGACGGCAAGCTTGATGTCGAGACCTGGGCCGTGTTTGGCAACGTGACCTACGACCTGACCGAGCAGTTCTCGATCAAGGCCGGTGGCCGCTATTCGTGGGAAAAGCGCAAGATCAAGAACAACAGCGGCATCGGCACCGCCGCGACCGGCTTCGTGCTTGATCCCTTGCAGTGGGACACATCGAAGACCTGGGACGACTTCTCGCCCTCGCTCGGCGTCGAGTTCCGTCCGAATGACGATGTGATGGCGTATTTCAACTGGTCGCGCGGGTTCAAGTCCGGCACCGCCGAAATCGGTTCGCGCCGTTCGGCCACTGCGGTCACGCCGTTCGTGAACCCCGAGAAGGTCGAGGCCTTCGAAGGCGGCATCAAGTATAGCGCCGGCTCGCTGCAGACGAACCTTGCCGTGTTCTACCAGAAGCTCAAGAACGGCCAGTTCCAGCGGACCTTCCCGATCCCCAACCCGCCGTTCTTTGCCAGCGCTCTGGAAAACGCAGCGGAGTCGCGGGCCTATGGTGCGGAGTTCGAGCTGCGCTGGCGCCCGATCGATGGCCTCGCCATTGACGCTTCGGCAGCCTACCTGAACTCCAAGTTCACCAAGTTCTTCTCGAAGAACCCGCTGAACGCGGCGCTGTTCGGCCCTGGCGGCGCTTCGCTGCCTGACGAGGACCTGTCCGGGAACGCTACCCGCATGAGCCCGAAGTGGACGCTGAACTTCAACCCGACCTACACGGCCGACCTTTCGAGCGGGGCCAGCGTGTTGTTCGGCACGAACGTGTCCTACCGTTCAAAGCAGTACCACACCGAGTTCAACGACGATCGCATGGCCGCTGACGGCTATGTGATGGTTGATGCGAACGTGAAGTACCGCCATTCGGACGACCGGACTTCGGTAAATCTCTGGGTGCGCAACCTGACCAACGAACTGGTCTGGGCGGGCAGCTACGCGGTTGCCACCAGCCGCACCATCGGTGGCACGCTGATGCCGCCGCGGACCTACGGCGTGACGCTTGGCTACGAATTCTGAGCCATCGCCCGGGCGAAATGACAAGAGGCTGCCGGTTCACCCCGGCGGCCTTTTCTGTTTAAGTCATGCGCAAGAGGAGACCTGAAGATGCAGGGCATGGGTGGGGGCGACTGTCCGTTCGAGTTCAACTTCGATGCTGTGACATTCAAGGTCGGTGATACGGTCAGCTATCGTATCGTCGGCAGTCCGATGTTCGAGGACATGCCTTTCGCCGGCGAACTGCTGGAAGTGCACGAAGATCATGTGGTGATTGCAGGCGATTCCAGCGACAGGTCCGTTCGCTATCGTGGGACGCGCGAGAACCGTCCCAATGTGCAGGCCAGCGAGATCTAGGCAGTGAGGGCGCGTTCGCCGCGATACCATTGCGTGAGGCCCCACCCGATCCCGGCTATGGCGAGCAGGCCAAGCAGGATCGGCATAGTGTAGCCGAAATCCGTGGCAAGTAGTGCTGCGGCAACCAGTGCGGCAGAAGAGCAACCGAGGTCCCACCCGCCCTCGGTGGCCATGTTGAAGCGCAGCGTGCATTGCGAGCGCTGGGCCATGGCATAAAGCGGCGAAAGCATGGCAGTTGCCAGCATGGGCGCGGCCAGCGCACCGAGCGCAGTTGCGATCAGCGCGGGCAGGGGTGAGGCCCACGCAAGGGCCTTGAGCACCAGAACCGCAGCGCCAAGGCCATAAGCCAGCGCTAGAGAATACGTCCCGCGCCCGCCGTCGATCAGCCGGCCGATGATCAGGCTGCCTGCCGCTGCGCCCAATCCGGCAAGCGCAAGCGCGCCGCCAAAGCTCTCGAAACTCTGCCCCAGGGTGGCGAACAGCGCGAGGTTCCAGACCACGACCGAGCAGCCCGACTGGAGCCCTTCGGCAAAATAGATTCTACGCCCCGCGCTGACGATCGCAGGGTCTGCACGGCTTTCGCGCGGGACCGCCGGATTGGGCGCGCCCGTCAGCGGCAGGCCCGCGAGCAGCTGCATCGCCGCAATCACGGCAAAGCCGATGACTGGCCCGGCGCCGGAAAGCAGAAAGCCCCCCGCAACTGGGGCAACGATTCCCACTGCGGCGGTGGTCGCCTGCTGGATCGACACCTGTCGCCCCAACGCAGCGTTATCGCCTGCAGCGGAGACGTAGGCGTGATAGCCGGTCCAATAGAGCACGCTGCCAAGCCCGGAGACCAGGATATACGCCACCAGCAGCAGTCCCATGCCCTCGACGAACGGCAGCATAAGGAACGAAGCTGCGCGCACTCCGCAGCCCAGCAACAGCACGGTGCGCAGTCCGTGCGCATGGGCAATGGGCAGTACCGCCGCTCGCAGGGCGAAGCGCGAAAGCAGCACTAGAGCAAAACTGGCCAGCGCAAGTGCCGGGCTCAGCCCCTGCTTGACCAGAAAACCGACCACGAAAAGCCCGCCGCTCGCCTCAACAAACGATTGCAGACCTGTGTGTGCGTAAATGCGGCGGATGGCCGTGAGCTGCATGGCGTTCTTTAGAACTCCACCATTGCGGCGAGCCGCTTGGGCGCCACGGCGGCCCAGCTGCGGCGAAGCCAGTCGGCTGCGTGCTCCCAGTCGACATCGGGACGGTTGAGAATCAGCCCTGCCCAGCCGCTTGCGCCATAGTAGGCTGGCCGGAACCAGGTGTCCTCGTCCTGCTCGATCAGGGCGGCCAGTTCGTCCTGACCGCTCGTCTTCACCAGCAGTGCTATGTGCGGGGCGCCATGGTGCTGATCGTTGAAATAGGCGAAGTACTTGCCGCCCACGCGCCAGCCGGGGGCACCGTGGCTTTCACGCTCTTCGACATCAGGAAGGGCAGCAGCGAGGCCGCGCACCTTCTCGAGCAACCATCCAGCGCTGTTCTCGCGAGCAACATAGCTGGCGAGGGTTCGCGAATAGAGCTGGTGCTCGGCGAACAGGACACGAGCGGCAAGACTGTCGCCGGTATCGCCCGGAATGATTGCTACCGGCGTCTGGCCGAGGATCGGGCCATCGTCGAGTTCTGCGGTCACGAGATGCACTGTGCACCCACCGTGGCTGTCCCCAGCCTCGATCGCGCGATCGTGGGTGTGCAGGCCCTTGTACTTGGGCAGCAGCGAAGGGTGGATGTTGAGCATCCGACCTTCCCAGCGTCCGACAAATTCGGGGCTCAGAATGCGCATGTAGCCGGCAAGGGCGATATAGCGCGCCCCGGCCCGGACCACCTCGGCCTCCATCATCGCGTCGTGCTCTGGCCGGGGAATGCCCTTGTGCGGCAGGCAGAACGTCGCCACCCCCTCAGCCTCGGCAAGTTTCAGACCCGAAGCATCCGGGTTGTTCGAGAGAACGAGTACGATCTCATAAGGACAGTCCGCCGCACGGCTTGCATAGAGCAGCGCGGCCATGTTGGTGCCGCTGCCCGAAATGAAGACGGCGACGGGGACCCGGTCAGCCAATGTGGGTGGCTTCCCATGCCTCGCGGGCGGACCAAGTCTCGGCGCTGCCGGTGACGGTGCAGCCCTTTTCGCCCGCGACGATCGTCCCGACGCGATAGACCGTTTCACCAGCCGCGGCGAGATCGGCGGCAAGCGAATCGGCCTCGGCCGCTTCTACCGCCAGGATCATGCCGATGCCGCAGTTGAAGGTGCGGGCCATTTCCTCGGGTTCGATATTCCCTTGGGCCTGCAGGAACGCCATCAAGCGGCTCTGCTCCCAGCTGTCGGCATCGATGCGCGCATGAAGGCCTTGCGGCAAGACGCGGGGCACGTTCTCGAGCAGGCCACCGCCGGTGATGTGGGCCAGCGCGTTGATGCGGCCCGAGCGGATGAAGGGCAGCAGGCTCTTCACGTAGATGCGGGTCGGCTCGATGAGGTAATCAATCAGCAGGCGCTCGTTGTCGAACAGGGCAGGGCGGTCAAGCTTCCAGCCCTTGTCTGCAGCGAGACGACGCACCAGCGAGTAACCGTTCGAGTGAACGCCAGACGAGGCGAGGCCGAGCAGCACGTTGCCTTCCGCCACGCGGCCGCCGGTCAGTTGCTCACCGCGCTCAACGGCACCAACGCAGAAGCCAGCGAGATCGTAGTCTCCGTCGGCATACATGCCGGGCATTTCCGCGGTTTCGCCACCGATCAGGGCGCATCCGGCCTGCTTGCAGCCCTCCGCAATTCCGGCGACCACGCGCTCGGCCACGCCATTGTCCAGACGGCCGGTGGCGAAGTAATCGAGGAAGAAGAGCGGTTCGGCCCCCTGCACAATCAGGTCGTTCACGCACATCGCGACAAGATCGATGCCGATCTTGTCATGCCGGTCGTGATCGATCGCCAGCTTGACCTTGGTGCCAACGCCATCGTTGCCAGCGACAAGAAGCGGGTCCTTGTAGCCCGCCGCCTTGAGGTCGAAGAAGCCGCCGAAGCCGCCGAGCTCCGCATCCGCGCCGGGCCGGGCGGTTGACTTCGCCAACGGGCCAATGGCCTTCACCAGCGCATTGCCAGCGGCGATGTTCACGCCAGCCTTGGCGTAGCTATAGCTCTCGGGCTTTTCCTGCTTGTCGCTCATGGTGCGCGCGCCTAGCGCTTTCCTGCTTGGATTTCCACTTTCGTTTCGGCAAAAGCGGGCATCCAATTGCGGAATTCGAATTCCGTGTGCGTTACCGGCCGGACCTTCGGCCATGACTGGTTTCGGAGTTCCCTTGGTCGCCCTGCATCTGCCACTCGAAAAAGCGAAGAACCGCAAGGCGCTGATGCTGGGCATTGCCCTCGTCGCGGGGCTGGGCGGGGCTGCTCTTGTCGCGCAGATCGAGGGTGATCGCGGCATTCCGCCGATCGCCAGCAATGGCGACTATGAAGTGCGTGGGATCGAGGTGAACGTCGGCGGTGACAATGCCGAGGACGCACGCAACAAGGGCTGGCGTGAAGCGCAGCGCAAGGCGTGGACCAAGCTCTGGGAAAGCAACGGCAGTGGCGGGGCCGCTCCAGGGCTCGATGATTCGACGATCGAATCGATGGTTTCGGCTGTGGTTGTCGAGCACGAACAGATCGGTCCGCGCCGTTACATCGCGCGTCTCGGCGTGATCTTCGACCGCGCCCGCACCGGTGAACGACTCGGCATGACCGGCGCGAAGGCCCGCTCGGCGCCGCTGCTGGTCGTGCCGGTCCTCTACCAGGGCGGCGTGGCGACGGTTTACGAAACCCGCACTCCATGGCAGAAGGCGTGGGCGGAGTATCGCACAGGCAGCAGCGCGATCGACTACGTGCGACCAGCTGGCGCAGGCTCCGATTCGCTCCTGTTGACGGCGGGGCAGCTTGATAGGCGCAGTCGCAACTGGTGGCGGCTGATCCTGGACGAATTCGGAGCGTCCGACGTGATCATGCCAATCGCGCGCCTGGACCGGCAATTCCCCGGGGGCCCTGTGACCGGCACGTTCACCGCGCGCTACGGTCCGGACAATCGCTTCCTCGGCAGCTTCACCCTGACCGCCAAGAGCGAAGCTGATCTGCCCAGGATGCTGGAAGATGCGATCGGCCGGCTGGACGGCATCTACACCCAGGCTCTCGTTGCAGGGGTCCTGAAGCCCGATCCGACGCTCAACATGGTGACCGAAATCGATCCGAAGCTGATCGAGCAGACGCTGGCAAGCGCAGGGCCGGTCGCCACGCCTGCCTCGGCGACCGCTCCCGAAGCCACGCCAAGCGCCGCTGCCACGCCGACGGTGGCTGCGGGCGGAGCAACCATAACCATCCAGTTCGCCACTGCGGACGGCCCGGCGGTCGACGCCGGCATGGCCGCAGTGCGTGGCATCCCCGGGGTGAAGAGCGCGGTCTCAAGTTCGATCGCGATTGGCGGCACGTCGGTCATGCGCGTCACCTACGCGGGCGAAATAGATACGTTGGCCGCAGCATTGCGGGCGCAGGGCTGGCGTGTGACGGTCGGCGCGGGCGCGCTTTCGATTCGCAAGTAACCCGAACCGCGATTCGAGCGTATATTCGGCAGATGTCTTCGCAGATCGCCCTTCCGCTCGTGACAGCGCGCGGTGCCGAAACCGTGGTCATGGGGCCCTGCCTGGTCCCTGTGATCGAAGCGCTGCAGTCGGCTGCCACCTGGCCCTTCCGCACCGCAATTCTCGTCGGCCCACCACGCTCGGGCAAAAGCCTGCTGGCGCGCTGGTTTGCTGAGAGTGGGGCAGGGGAGGTGTTGGACAGCGCCGATTCGCTGCCTGAGGACGAGATTTTCCATAAATGGAACCGCGCACAAGCTTCGGGACGTCCCCTTTTGCTGGTAAGCGATCGCGCTCCGGGTGACTGGACGATCACTCTGCCCGATCTCGCCTCGCGCCTGGGTTCGGCCCTGCTGATCGAGATCGGCGCACCAGACGACGAGCTCATGGCGGGCTTGATCGTGGAACATTCCGCGCGGCGAGGGCTTGTTCTGGGCGAACAGGCAATCGCCTACCTCCTGCCCAGAGTGGAACGCACGCACGCAGAAATCGAGTTGCTGATTGAAACTCTTGACCGTCTGTCTCTTGAGCGTAAATCACCCGTCACCATATCACTGGTCCGCGACGCGCTTGCCGAGCGGACAGGGGAATTCCAGCCGCGCTTGCTTTAAGCGCCTGAAAGAGAGAGAATCAGGGCATGTTCAACGGCCTGATCGCCTATCTGGACTCGATCCGCTCGCGCGATCCCGCGCCCCGCTCGCGTTGGGAGATTCTCCTCTACCCGGGACTTTGGGCCGTGGGTTTCCACCGAGTCGCGCATTGGCTGTTCGAGGCCAAGCTGTTCTTCCTGGCTCGTCTGGTGAACCATTTTTCCCGTTTTTTGACTGCGATCGACATCCATCCGGGCGCCAGGATCGGCAAGCACCTGTTTATCGACCACGGTTTCACCGTCATTGGCGAGACGGCCGAGATTGGCGACAATGTCACCATCTACCAGTGCGTCACGCTAGGCGGGACGAACCCTGCAAATGGTATCCCTGGAAAGCGTCACCCGACGTTGAGCGACAATGCGATCATCGGCTCGGGTGCCCAGATCCTGGGGCCGATCACTGTTGGTCCTCGCGCTCGAGTAGGGGCAAACGCCGTTGTGACCGACGATGTGCCTGAAGGCGCTACGATGGTCGGGCTGAAAGCTCGCTCCACGCTGGTGCCTGCAGAAACGTGGCTTAAGGAATTCATTCCCTACGGCACTCCGTGCAAGGAGCCGTGCGAGCCGAACGGCGGCTCGCGGGTTGATGAGCTTGAGGCCGAAGTCGCAGCGCTGAAGGCACAGGTTGCGGCACTCGTCGCTGCTCAGACGGGTGGCGACGATACCTCGCCTGCGCCAACTCCGACCACGGTCGGCAGAAGGAACCGCAGCTGAGCGTGACCGGCCCTGATGCCGGGACGTCCGGCACCGTCGTCCCATTCCCGAACGCGCGTGCCATCCAGCAGGTCGGCTTCGAACGGCCAGAGCTGCTGAAGATCCTCGATCTGTACGGTCGCATGGTCGCAGCCGGCCTGTGGCGCGATTATGCAATGGACTTTGGCAAGGATGCTGCTGTCTTCGCAGCGTTCAAGCGAACCGCGGAACGCCCCACGGCAAGGATTGAAAAACGGCCCTCGCTGCGCAGCAAGCAGGGCATGTGGGCACTGTTCGGAGAAGCCGGGCAAGTCCTCAAGCGCGGCCATGATTTGGCGGGTGTTCTGTCGCCGCTCGAGCGCCGTTTGATGAAGGTCGTGGAGGATTAGCTCTTCGGCTTGATCAGGAAATTCATCCAGCAGCTTGCCAGCGGTTTGTCGCGATCAGACTGCCAAGCTTCTGCGCGCACGTTGGCAATGCGCCTTCCTGCGCGGATAACCTCGCCGCGCGCGAAGGTTTCCACCGTCACGCCGCCTCGCAGGTACTCGACGGAAATGTTCACCGGCTTGATTCGCATCCTGGCGTCCTCCTCGCCGAGATGGGCGTGAAGGGCCATGATCGCGGCGATTTCCATCATGCCTGCGATAGCGCCGCCGTGAAGGAACCCAGGCCGACCCATGGCTCGATCGGAAAAATCCATTGCCAGAAGCGGGGCGTCGTCCAGCATGCCAGCGATTCGCATGCCCATTGATCGCGCATAGGGCGGCAACTTTTCCGACAAGAGAACGCCAGCTTCGCTCACTTCGCTTCTCCTGGTGAACGCGCCCAACCGTCTGCTTGGACCTGGATGAAGATGCCGGCAGCGTGCGCTACGGGATCAGTGATGTCGCCGTCGTGGGCAATGCCCCGGACGAACGCCATCGACTTCTTCAACTGGTAGCACTCTGCCCAGGCAATAATCGTTTTGCCTGGCGTTGCGGCGCGAACATAGTCGACACGCAGGTCCAACGTCACTTGCGGGCGAAAGCCGCCGCGCAGTGCCCAGACGGACATCGACGTGGCATTGTCCAGCAAACTGATTATCGGGCCGGAAGCGAGTACGCCCGTCTCGCGATCGCCGACCAAGTCCTCGCGCCAAGGCAGGCCAAGCTCGACCCAGTTATCCCCATGAGTGCGATACTGCATGCCTATGAAGCCGGTATGCCCGTGGCGCATCATGAATTTGCCGAACTGCTTCGGATTGAAATCCATGCCCGGCGGAATCGCGGGCCTTCCTCCGGCGGGTTCGGGCGTTGTATCCATGATTGTTTCCCTGCCGCAGCTATGGTGCGATTACAAGCGTATTAAGCGGGCGATTAAAATGCGCTTCCGGCCAGTGCGTCGATGGCGCCTTGCAGGATCAGGGCAGCGGCGTGTGAATCGATGCGTTCTGCCCGCTTGGCCCGGCTGAAGTCCTGCTCGATCATCGCCCGCTCGGCGGCCTGCGTAGTCCACCGCTCGTCCCAAAGGAGGATCGGCAGCCCAAGATCCTCGAGGTTGCGAGCGATAGCTCTGGCGCCTTGCGACCTCGGGCTTTCCGATCCGTCCATATTGAGCGGCAGACCAATCACGAGCCCTACGACACCGCGTTCCTCGATCAGCGCCTGCAGCTTTGCCTTGTCGGCGGTGAATTTGCCGCGCTGAAGTGTCTTGCCTGCCGTGGCGAAGCGCCAGTCTCGGTCGCACAGGGCAATGCCGATGGTCTTGGTGCCAGTATCCAGCCCCATCAGCACCCCGCCTTCGGGCAACTCGTCGCGCATGCAAAGGGCCGACTGGGTGATCACTTGGCCGCACGCCCGTGCAGCTTTTCCCATGCCGCCGCCCGCCGAGCTACATCGGCGCGCAGGTTCGCCCAGAACAACGGTATGTCGTAAACGTGATAGTTGTTTCCCGGAAGAACGAAGGGCCCGAGATCGGGCGCATCCCCGATCATCAACAAGCCGGTCTTGGCATCGCAACGCGCAGGCACGGCCTTCGGGATCAGTTCTCCGGAATCGAGATGCTCACTCGGCTTCAACGTGCCCAGATTGGCGGCAGCCGGGGCGGAGCCGCCCACGCTTCCGGTCAGCGGATTCGTGCAAAGTACGGGGCGCGCGTCCTTCTGCTTGCCATCCAGGGCAGGCCTCGTGCGGTAGGCTTCCAGTACCAGCTCGGGATCGGCAGGCTCGGCAAAACTGGCCCAGGTCATCACGCATCCTGCCGCCTCGGCCGAAGCGCAGGCCGGAAGTCCCATCTGTGGCAGATCATGCTCAACCGATATCGGCCAGCCGATCGGATAGGCCGCGACTATCCGCGACGCGAGCGTTGTGTCCGCAACCCGATCCTTGAGCAGGTGCAAGAGGTGAAGGGCGCCCTGGCTGTGACCCGCCAGCACGATCGGCTTGTCGGCGGGCACGTTCGCCAGGAACGCATCGAAAGCCTGGCGCACATCGGCGTACGCAGATTCAAGCGCCATCTCCCCTTCGGCCTTGTCGGTGAGAAAAGCGCCGAAAGCGGCCTGACGGTAGCGTGGAGCCCAGACTTGTGACTGCTGGTTGAAGGCCGATGCCATGCCTTGCACGAAAAAGGTTGCGCGCCGATTGCTGTCAGCGTCGTCCAGGGGTCCATTCCAGTTCTCGCGAGCAAGATAGCTCGTAGGGTGAATGAAAAAAACCGCAGCAGGCCCCTTTGCTCCGCTATTGTCCACGCCTGTCGGGACCCACTGCGCCGGGTCGTTCTGCATCCCCGGCCGCGCGAACCACATCTTGTTTCCGGAATAGGCATCGGCCGGAAGAGGCTCGAGCCTGCCGTATGAAACTCGCGGAACAAATGCGAAGCGGGTCAGCTCGTTCTGCCAGATGCTCAGCGCGAAGACCGCAGCAATCACCATCACGATGAGGAGAGCCATGAGATACAGGAACTTGCGGACCATTCTTCGTCTCAAATCTCGAGGGGCCAGATTCAGCTATCGACCCGGTTTGCAGAGTTGCGTTCAGCCTGGCGTTCGAGCATGATCTTCATCATGGCGACGATTGGATCCGCCAGCATAAGGCCGAGAATTCCGAACAGCAGCCCGAACATCAACTGTGCGCCGAGCACGAGCGCGGGTGCAAGATCGACTGTCCTCCTGGCAACCATTGGCACGATCACATTCCCGTCCACCGTCTGCACGACGATGTAGACGGCAATGCAGAACAGTCCCATCTCCGTGCCACCGGAAAAGCCGACCATGATCATCAGGGCTCCGGAAATCGGCGCGCCGATATTCGGCAGGAATGCCAGCAGCCCGGTCAGCAGACCAAGCAAAGCAGCCATCGGCACACCCCACCACGCAAGCAGGGCCCAGGTGGCCACGCCTTCCACTGTCATTCCGAGGAGGCGGCCGAACAGCAGCATGCGCAGAGATTTGCCCATGCGCAGAGCAGTCGTTTCCCAGTGCTCGCGGCTGTCTTCCGGCAGCATCCAGGCAACGCCCCGGCGGTAGAGGTCCGGCTCGAGAACGAAGTAGATCGACAGAATGAGGATCAGAAAGGCAGTGGTGAATCCGTTCAGTACGCCTCCAAGCGCCCGCGTGACCTGTCCGACGCTGCCTAGAACCTGACCCGCGATGTTCTGCAGATCCAGATTCTGCACATTCACGCCGTGCCCTTCCGCCCAGGCGCTCAACCTGGTGAGCTGCGTCTGGATGACCTGGGGCAGTTCGGCTGCCTGCGCTGCGATCTGCCCGCCAGCAAAGATCACCACCCACACCAGGAATGCCAGCGTGCCAACCAGGACGATGACGATCCTGAAGCTGCGGGGAATTCGCGGCAGGACCCTTGCGATCAGCCGTTGGCCTCCGTCGATCATGGCCGCAAAGACAATGCCGCCGATGATGACCATGATTGGCTGCGCCAGCAGCACCGCCAGCGCGAACAACCCAGCGATTCCCAACCAGACTGCGGCCTTCTTTGCCTCTCTCCGCACCAGATTGTCGGTTATATCGGTCGGACCGGCCGTAGCGGTGGGTTCGCATTCATCCATTTGCATCACCGCTTGTCTGGATCGTCCGTCACCAAGGATTGCTGGCCGATTTCCGGGCGCAGTCTGGTCCAGGCGCGATCTTTGCGCAAGGCGGTCCACCAGGTCCACGGGTTCCAGCTTTCGCTGCCATCGAGCGAAAAGGTGACGAACTCGGCCCGGCCGCCGACATTGGCCAGTGGCACCGGTCCACCAAGGCCACGTTCCTCGATCAGAGCCCGACTATCGGCCGAATGGTCGCGGTTGTCCCCCATAAGGAAGACATGTCCCGGCGGAACGAGCGTTTCCTGATAGTTGTCCAGCACCTGATCCATGTGGTCGATGATCACATAGCTGGCCCCGTTGGGGAGTGTCTCCCGGAATGCCGGCAGCTCGAAGACTTCGCGGCCATCATCCAGACGGGTCCGGTAGCGCTCGAACATGTCGTAGCAGGGGGCGCCGTCACACGACAATTGCGGATCGGCAGGGATCTGCACTGGCGGCTCGGCTTGTTGCGGGACGAGTTTTCCGTTCAGGATGATCTGTCCGTGGATGACCGCGATCCGGTCCCCGGGAAGAGCGACGACCCGCTTGATGTAGTCCTCATCCCTGTCCGGCGGCACGGCAATCACGATGTCGCCATATTCCGGGGTCTTGGGCAGCAAGCGCTCCGACCCGCGAGGCAGGATGTGGAAGGATGCCGAGACCCAGGACCAGCCGTAGGGGTATTTGGCAACGATCAACCGGTCGCCCACCAGGAGGTTCGGCATCATCGAGATCGAGGGAATGTAGAAGGGCTTGGCAATCAGGCTGTGAAACGTCACGACCGCCAGCAGCATCAGGAAAAGACCGCGGATCTCTGCCCACCAATCCACGCCACCGGGCGGTGGCGGGGGAGGTGAAAGCTCTTGCTGTGGCTGGGCTGGGGTTTCGGCGGTCAAACTGCGGACTTTTCTGCCAGGGGGCGGGCCTCGATGACAACGAAGGCCTGAGCCCACGGGTGGTCGTCGGTCAAGGTCAGGTGAACAATCGCCTCGTAACCATCGGGGGTTATCGCGGCAAGGCGAGCTGCAGCCCCCCCTGTCAAGGCAAGCGTCGGCGCTCCCGACTTCGCGTTGACGACTCCGATGTCCTTCATGAACACACCGGCCTTAAATCCGGTCCCGACGGCCTTGGAAAACGCCTCCTTGGCGGCAAAGCGCTTGGCCAGCGTGCCAGCTATGGTGAGAGGGCGGCGTGCGGCCTTGGCCTTCTCGACTTCGGTGAACACGCGATCAATGAAGCGGTCGCCGAAACGATCGATCGAGTTCCGGATCCGCTCGATGTTACAGAGGTCCGAGCCCATGCCGATGATCATGCTTCGGCCGTTACCGTGCTTCGTCCATCAGGTCGCGCATGCGGCGCACCGCTGCCTCGAGTCCGACAAAGATGGCTTCCCCTATGAGGTAGTGGCCGATGTTCAGTTCGGCCAGCTGCGGAATCGCTGCGATCGGCTGGACGTTCTCGTAAGTCAGGCCATGTCCCGCATGCGGCTCGATCCCGTTCCGTGCTGCGAGCGCAGCCATATCGGCAATACGCTTCAATTCGATTGCGCGCGCGTCGCCTTCAGCGTGCGCATATTCACCGGTATGCAGTTCAACCACCGGTGCGCCGAGCTTCATTGCCGCCTCGATCTGGCGGGCCTCGGGTGCGATGAACAGGCTTACCCTGATTCCGGCATCCGAAAGGCGTGCCACGATCGGGGCAAGCCGGTTGTGCTGGCCGGCGGCATCAAGCCCGCCCTCGGTCGTCCGCTCCTCGCGCCGCTCCGGGACGATGCAGGCAGCGTGCGGCTTATGGCGCAGCGCGATCTCGAGCATCTCGTCGGTCGCGGCCATCTCGAGGTTGAGCGGCAGGTTGGTGGCCGCCTGAATGCGGGCGAGGTCCTCGTCGCGGATGTGCCGGCGATCTTCGCGCAGGTGTGCGGTGATCCCATCACCGCCTACGCTGGCAACGATCTCGGCTGCGCGAACCGGATCCGGATGGTCTCCGCCTCGGGCATTGCGGATCGTTGCGACGTGATCGATGTTCACGCCCAGGCGGAGGCGGCCCGGTGTTAGAACGCTGCTCACGGCTTGGCCCGGCTGCCCGGCTTGACCGCTTCGGTCGCGGCCAGTTCGGGCGGCAGTTCATCGGGCGCATAAGTCGGAAAGTTCAGCGCGACGAGCGGGAAGAACGGAACGCCGAGGTCGACGCTACCGGCCGATCGGTCGACGAGCGCCGCCGCCGCGATGACCTGGCCGCCGGCTTCCTCGATGGCCTTGATGGCCTCGCGGCTGGAAAGGCCGGTCGTCACCACGTCCTCGACCATCAGCACCTTCTCACCCTGGTTCAGCGAGAAGCCACGGCGCAACTGGAACGTCCCGGTCGGACGCTCGACGAACATAGCCTCGACACCCAGCGCGCGTCCCATTTCATGCCCGATGATTACGCCGCCCATGGCCGGCGACACCACCTTCTGGATCTGCTGGCGCAATTCGCGCGGAATCTTCTGAGCGGTTGCCGCAGCTAGACGCGAGGCGCGCATCGGGTCCATCAGGACACGGGCGCATTGCAGGTAGTGCGCGCTGTGACGCCCTGAGGAGAGCAGGAAGTGCCCTTCGAGCAACGCCTGGCTGGCACGGAATTCGGAAAGGATGTCGTCTTCGAGCATCGGTCTGCCTGGAATATTGCCGCAACGCCCCGCAAATGGCCCCTGCCTGCGCCGGGAGCAACCCTTTTCGAACAGCGTTGTGACGGACTGTTTCGGCATTGCCCGAATGGCCATGAGAGCCCCATGAAAAATATGCGTTCTGCCGCTTGAGGCTTGGGACAGCTACGCGTATAGGCCGCTCCAATCGAGGGACTTAGAGGAGGTGCGCAAGTGCCTCCTTGATGCAGCGCAACAAGCGCGCAAACAGGGAAAAAGCGGAAACTTTGACGATGAGTCTTGCCGATACCGCCCGTTCCATGGGCAAAGCTTTCCGGACCTTTGGCGTCGCTGCCGCGCTGACTTTCGGGACCCAGGCCATGGCTGCAGCACCTGCTGCGCCGGTTGCAACCGAAGCTGCAGCTCCGGTTGCCGCTGCGCCGGCTGCGGCCGCCAGCGACTCGGCTGCGCCTGCAGTTGCCGCCGAAGCCGCACCGGTTGACAAGGGCTACTACACTCCCATGAAGCCGACTGCCGGCAAGGGCCAGCCGGTCGACAAGGGATGGACCTTCCAGGACCAGTATTCGCCGATCGGCGAGGAAGGCCTCTGGATGCACGACGTGATCCTCATGCCGATCATCGTTGCTATCTCTATCCTCGTGCTGGTGCTGCTGCTGGTCGTCATGGCCAAGTTCAACAAGCGCGCCAACCCGGTCGCTTCGAAGACCAGCCACAACACGCTGATCGAAGTGATCTGGACGCTGGTTCCGGTTCTCATCCTGGTCGTGATCGCGGTTCCGTCCATCCGCCTTCTTGCTCACCAGTACGATCCCGCCCCTAAGGGTGCGCTGACCGTCAAGGTCACCGGCTATCAGTGGTACTGGGGCTACACTTATCCTGACAACGGAGGTTTCGAAGTCATTTCGAACATGCTGTCGGAAGAAGATGCTCTCAAGGCGGGCGAGCCTGCGCACCTGGCGGTGGATAACCGCATGGTCGTTCCGGCGGGTGAGCCGATCCGCATCCAGACCATCGGTTCGGACGTGATCCACGCTTTTGCCGTACCGTCGCTGTGGTTCAAGCTCGACGCCGTGCCGGGCCGCATCAACGAGAAGGTACTCTTCATCAAGGAGCCGGGCGTTTATTACGGCCAGTGCTCCGAGCTGTGCGGCGCCCGCCACGGCTATATGCCGATCGCGGTGGAAGCCCTGCCGCGCGACAAGTTCGAGGCTTGGGTGAAGACCCAGCCCGGCGGCACCGTTGGGGCGGCTCCAGCCGCTCCTGCCGCCTGACGCGATGTTCATGCACAAGGTTTGACCGAGATGGCCACCATTCCAGCAAACGAAGGTTTCGATGCGCATCACGATGCGCACGACCACGATCATGACCACAAGCCTGGGTTTTTCGCCCGCTGGTTCATGTCTACCAATCACAAGGACATCGGCACGCTCTACCTGATCTTCGCAATCTTCGCGGGGGTTATCGGTGGTGCCGTATCCGGCATCATGCGTGCCGAACTCGCTGCGCCTGGTATTCAGTACCTTGGGTGGTGGACCGAGTTCCTTGGAGGCAACGCGGCTGATTTCAACGCCACGCTCCACATGTGGAACGTGCTGATCACCGCCCACGGTCTGATCATGGTGTTCTTTATGGTCATGCCGGCAATCATCGGCGGCTTTGGCAACTGGTTCGTTCCGATCATGATCGGTGCGCCGGACATGGCCTTCCCGCGCATGAACAACGTGTCGTTCTGGCTGACTTTCGTTGGTTTCTGCTCGCTCATGTTCTCGGCATTCATGCCGGGCGGCACGGGCATCGGTGCCGGCACGGGCTGGACGGTCTATGCACCGCTGTCCACCTCGGGTTCGGTCGGACCGGCCGTCGATTTCGCGATCTTCTCGCTGCACCTTTCGGGCGCGGGTTCGATCCTCGGCGCGATCAATTTCATCACCACGATCTTCAACATGCGTGCGCCGGGCATGACCCTGCACAAGATGCCGCTGTTCGTGTGGTCCGTGCTCGTCACCGCGTTCCTGTTGCTGCTGGCGCTGCCGGTTCTGGCCGCCGCCATCACCATGCTGCTGACCGATCGCAACTTCGGCACGACCTTCTTCGATCCTGCCGGCGGTGGTGATCCGGTTCTCTACCAGCACCTGTTCTGGTTCTTCGGCCACCCCGAAGTGTACATCATGATTCTGCCGGGCTTCGGCATCATCAGCCAGATCATCTCGACCTTCTCGAAGAAGCCGGTGTTCGGCTACCTGGGCATGGCCTACGCCATGGTTGCGATCGGCGTCGTCGGCTTCATCGTGTGGGCGCACCACATGTACACCACCGGCCTCGACGTGAACACGAAGATGTACTTCACCGCCGCGACCATGGTCATTGCAGTGCCGACCGGCATCAAGATCTTCTCGTGGATCGCGACGATGTGGGGCGGCAGCCTCGAGTTCAAGTCCCCGATGGTCTGGGCGCTGGGCTTCATCTTCCTGTTCACCGTGGGTGGTGTCACCGGCGTGGTGCTGGCCAACGGCGGCGTGGACGACAATCTGCACGACACTTACTACGTGGTCGCACACTTCCACTACGTGCTGTCGCTGGGTGCCGTGACCTCGCTCTTCGCCGGGTTCTACTACTGGTTCCCGAAGATGAGCGGCCGCATGCACTCCGAGTTCCTGAGCCACCTTCAGTTCTGGGTGTTCTTCGTCGGCGTGAACCTGATCTTCTTCCCGATGCACTTCCTCGGGGTTCAGGGCATGCCGCGTCGTTATCCGGACTACGCTCTGGCCTACTCATACTGGAACAAGATCGCTTCGATCGGGTACGTCATCATGGCCGTCTCCATCGTGATCTTCTTCATCAACATCCTCTACGCATTCCTTGCCGGCAAGAAGGCTGAAGCCAACTACTGGGGTGAAGGTGCGACGACGCTGGAGTGGACTCTGTCCTCGCCCCCGCCGTTCCACCAGTTCGAAACCCTGCCGGTGATCGACGACGCCGCTCACGCACACTGAGCTTATCGTCGGCCCAAGGGCTGAAACAGAAAGGGCCTCCGGAGCGATCCGGGGGCCCTTCTCCTGTCCGGACCAAGCACAACAAACCTGCCCGAACGCCTCGTCCCGTTTCGCTTTCCATGAACGTCAGGTGCGCGTATAGGCGCGGCCAATCATGGATTCTGCAACACCCCTCGGCTCGACCGTAGCCCTGCCCGCGGAGTGGCGCGATTTCTTCGCGCTGACCAAGCCGCGCGTGATGACGCTGGTCATCTTCAGCGGCCTGTGCGGCCTTCTAGCCGCGCCCGGCCAGATTCACCCGATCCTCGCCTTCACTGCCATCCTGTGCATCGCCGTCGGTGCTGGCGGCGCTGCGGCGCTCAACATGTGGTGGGAAGCCGATATCGACGCAGGCATGAAGCGCACGTCAAAGCGGCCGCTGCCGTCAGGCCGCATGGACCCGACCTCGGCGCGTGACTTCGGTTTTGCGCTGTCGGGAGCGTCCGTGGTGATCATGGGGCTGGGCGTGAACTGGCTTGCGGCAGCCATCCTCGCCTTCTCGATCTTCTACTACGCCTGGATCTACACCGTCTGGCTCAAGCCTCGGACGCCGCAGAACATCGTGATCGGTGGCGGGGCAGGGGCGTTCCCGCCGTTGATCGGCTGGGTAGCGGTGACGGGCAACATCACGCTGATGCCTGTTCTGCTGTTCCTGATCATCTTCATGTGGACGCCGCCTCACTTCTGGGCACTCGCCCTGTTCGTGCAGATCGATTACGCCAAGGTTGGTATTCCGATGATGCCGGTCGTTGCAGGCGAGAAGTCCACGCGCCGTCAGATTCTGATCTACGCATTGCTGCTTCTGCCCGTCACGCTCGCGCCGTGGTGGATCGGCGGAACCGGCTGGGTCTACGGTGTTTCCGCGCTGGTGCTGGGGGTGATCTTCGTGGCGCTCTCGATTCAAGTGGGACTGCGCAGTTCGGAGCCCGATGACAAGATGAAGCCTGAAAAGCGCCTCTTCGCCTATTCGGTACTCTATCTCTTCGTCCTTTTCGGCATGCTGGCGGGGGACCGGCTTGCCACAGTGCAAGGCTGGCAATGATGAACGACCCCAAGCAGAATACGCACCTCGGCAAGGAAGAGACCACGCTCTATCGCGCGCGTCAGCGCAGCCGCAACAAGGTCCTCGGCATCGTGCTCGGTTCGCTTGCCGTGCTGTTCTTCGCGATCTCGATCGTGAAGATCGCTGCACAAGTGAACCACTGACATGGCCGGCGCAGTCCTGCCCGACCCGCGCAAGAACCGCAACGTGGGCCTGATGGCTGCGGGTGCAGCCCTTGCCATGCTTGGATTGGGGTATGCTTCGGTTCCGCTTTACCGCCTGTTCTGTCAGGTGACCGGTTACGGTGGCACCACGCAGCGCGCGGATTCGGAGAAACTGGCCGGCGTAAAGGTCGCCGCCAGGATGATCCGCGTCCGCTTCGACGCCAACACTGCGCCGGGCATGCCGTGGATGTTCAAGCCGCAGCAGGTGACGCAGGATCTCCGCATCGGTGAACGCAAGATCGCAACGTTCGAGGCCCGGAACCTCTCGGGCCGCCCGATCACCGGAACCGCGATATTTAACGTCTCACCCGAGCAGGCTGGCAAGTACTTCAACAAGATCCAGTGCTTCTGCTTCACCGAACAGAAGCTGATGCCCGGCCAGGATGTGCGCATGCCGGTGATCTACTATGTCGATCCCGCGATTCTCGACGATCCCGGCGCCAGCAACATCGAGGAGATCACGTTGAGCTACACGTTCCACGAGACTACCGAAGGTGCGGCGCAGGCGGGCAATTCCGCTGCGAACAAGCCACTTGCCTCATTGACAGAAAAGCCTCTGGACCGCGCGCAAGCACGGCGATAAAGGCCCAGATGAACTGCTCCTGTAGCGTCCTGCTGCGGGCAAGCCATTACGACCAGATTTGACTGGGGGAATTGAGGCGATCATGGCCGGCGCAAAGAACCACGATTATCATATCCTTCCGCCCGACGTGTGGCCCTTCGTCGGTGCCATCTCGGCCCTGACCATGACCAGCGGTGGCGTGCTCTATATGCACAAGATGGCTGGCGGCACTGCCGTCATGCTGCTTGGCCTGCTGGGCGTCATCGTCACGTTCTTCTCGTGGTTCGGCAAGATCATCAAGGAAGCGCATGCGGGCGACCATACTCCGGTCGTTCAGCTCCATCAGCGCTACGGCATGATTCTTTTCATCGCTTCCGAAGTGATGTTCTTCGTCGGCTGGTTCTGGGCGTTCTTCGACTTTTCGCTGTTCCCGTCGGAATTGGCCGAAGTGGTTGGTGGCCAGTGGCCACCCAAGGCGATCGAAGCGGTGATGGATCCCTTTGACCTGCCGTTGCTCAACACCCTGATCCTGCTCTGCTCGGGCACCACGCTGACCTGGGCGCACCACGCTCTGATCCATGGTGATCGCGAAGGTCTCAAGAAGGGCCTTTGGGCGACGATCCTGCTCGGTCTGCTTTTCTCGGGCATCCAGGCTTATGAATACGCTGGTGCTCCGTTCGCCTTCGGCACCAACACTTTCGGTTCGTCGTTCTACATGGCGACCGGGTTCCACGGCTTCCACGTGATCGTTGGCACGATCTTCCTGATCGTGTGCCTTATTCGTGCGTACAAGGGCCATTTCACCCCGCGCCAGCACTTCGGCTTCGAAGCGGCTGCGTGGTATTGGCACTTCGTTGACGTGGTTTGGCTGTTCCTGTTCGTGGCGATCTACGTCTGGGGCAGCTGGGGTTATCCCACCCACTGATGCCCGAAGGCAAAAGCCAGAACACGAAGGGGCAGCCGGGGATCACCCAGGCTGCCCTTTTCGGTTTATGCCCACGCTGTGGCGCGAAAGGGCTGTGGGCTGGGCTCGGGGCTCTGGCGGAACGGTGCGCTTCATGCGGGCTGGAATTCGAACGACATGAGCCGCGAGGGCGGGGAATGTATCTCGTGGTCCTCCCCATCACGATCCTGCTGGTCCTTGCTGCGCTCAAGCTGGACGATATTGTCCAGTTGCCGATCTGGGCGCTGATTGGCCTGTGGGGAACGCTCGTCCCGGCCGTCGTGACCGTCGCCCTGCGCTATGCCAAGGCAACCGTGCTGATGGCGCGACTCGAAAAGGAAGGTCTTCTTTGATGCGGCGCGTGCCGATTGTCTCTACCGTGATCGTGATCGCTGCTATCCTGACCATGATCGGGCTCGGGGTCTGGCAGCTTGAGCGGCTGCAGTGGAAGCAGAACCTCATGGCACATTACGTGGCGGCCATGGCAAATCCGGCGGCAGTGCCGTTCCCTTCGGCCGATCCGCAGCAGACAGAAGCCGTTCTGTTCCGCCGGTCGAGCGTGACTTGCCGCTTCACCTCGGATTGGAACTCCATCGCCGGGCGAAACGGCAAAGATCAGGCAGGTTACGTCCATGTCGTGCTCTGCGGGATTGATGGGAACAAGACAGCGTATGTCCAGGTAGGCTGGACCCAAGGCCCCCAGCATCCGGAGTGGGAAGGCGGAGAGGTCAGTGGTTTGATTGTGCCCTACATGGATGGAAACGCTCGCCTGATAGCCGACCCCGCGGTTTCCGGCTTCGAGGCCAGTGCGAAGCCAAACCCCAGCGACATTCCAAACAACCACCTTGCCTATGCGGTGCAATGGTTCTTCTTCGCCGGTGTGGCACAGATCATTTATGCCCTCGCCCTGCGCAAGCGTTGGCGGGAGCGGGGCTCACCGTCCTGAAAGCAAGGGGCGCCTCAATCCTTGCCCTTTGCGCCCTTGGCCGCTAACCGCGCAAACCCATGAAGTACGTCAGCACCCGGGGGCAGGCACCCTCGCTCGATTTCCAGGGCGTCACGCTCGCAGGCCTCGCCTCAGATGGCGGCCTCTACGTGCCCGAGACATGGCCGCAGTTCAGCGCGGACGAGATCGCCGCCATGGCCGGTTTGCCCTACGCGAAGCTGGCGCAGACGATCATGCAGCCCTTTGTCGGCGACTGTCTGACGCCGGACCGCCTGCTTGAACTGTGCGAACAGGCATATGGCCGTTTCGCCCACGCCGCTGTCGTCCCGCTCAAGCAGCTCGACGAGACGCAGTGGGTGCTCGAACTGTTCCACGGCCCCACGCTCGCGTTCAAGGACGTCGCGCTGCAGCTGCTCGGCCTGCTGTTCGAGGAGTTCCTTGCGCGCGGCGATGATCACATCACTATCGTCGGCGCGACCTCGGGCGATACCGGCTCGGCCGCGATCGACGCTGTTGCCGGCCGTGCCAAGGTGGACATTTTCATGCTCCATCCACATGGCCGCGTGTCCGACGTGCAGCGTCGCCAGATGACCACGGTCATCGCGCCCAACGTCCACAACATCGCCATCGACGGCAGCTTCGACGACGCTCAGGCGATGGTGAAGCGCATGTTCAACGATGCCGCAATGACCAGCCGCTTCGGCATCGCAGCGGTGAACTCGATCAACTGGGCACGGTTGATGGCGCAGGTAGTCTACTACTTCTACGCCGCGCTCCAGCTTGGCGCACCACAGCGCAAGGTTGCGTTCTCGGTTCCGACGGGCAACTTCGGCGATGTCTTTGCAGGGTACGTCGCGGCCAAGATGGGCCTGCCGATCGAGCGCCTCATCGTTGCAACCAACGTCAACGACATCCTCCACCGCGCGCTGTCCAGCGGCGACTATTCCGCCAGCACCGTCACGCCAACGGCTGCGCCATCGATGGACATCCAGGTGTCCTCGAACTTCGAACGCCTGCTGTTCGACGGCTGCGGCCGAGACGGCTCTGCGCTTGCCGCGCAGATGAAGCACTTCGAGGCGACCAGGGCGATGCAGCTGACCAACGCGCAGCGCGAATCGGCAGCTGAATTGGTCACCTCCGAGCGCGCCGATGCCGGGCAGATGGCCAATGCCATGCGCTGGGCCTATGAGGCTTGCGGCGAAGTGCTCGATCCCCACACGGCAATCGGCCTCCACGCCGCTCGCGTTGCAGAAGGTATCCCCGCGGGCGTGCCGATCGTCACGCTCGCCACTGCCCATCCCGCCAAGTTCGTCGACGCGGTAGAGCGCGCCACCGGCGTCCGCCCGGGCCTGCCTTCGCGCGTAGGTGACCTGTTCGAGCGCGAGGAGCGCTATGATCGCCTTCCCGGCGAGTATGATGCTGTCGCCGCCTACGTCGCCGAGCGCGCCACGCTCAAGCATGGCTGATCTCGATCTCCAGCCGAAGTTGATGGTCGGCGAGGGCTGGGCGGACTTCGCCCTGCTCGATTCCGGCCACGGTCGGAAGCTGGAGCAATACGGCCCGCACCGGTTCATCCGCCCTGAACCGCAGGCGATGTGGACACCGCGCACTTCGGACTGGAGCGCCGACGCCGAGTTCGTCCCAGGTTCCGACGAGGACGGTGGCGGTCGCTGGCAGTTCGATCGCCCGGTCCCGCGCGAGGGCTGGGAGCTTGGCTGGAACGACGTCCGCTTCACCGCCTCCTGCACCCCGTTCCGGCACCTCGGCTTCTTCCCGGACATGGCTCCGGTGTGGGACTGGATGGGCGAGCGTCTTGCCGGCAAGCCTGACGCGCAGACTTTGAACCTGTTCGGCTACACCGGCGTCGGCACGCTGGCGCTGTCCGATTACGGTCCGGTCACCCACGTCGACGCCTCGAAGAAGTCTGTCGCCCAGGCCCGCGCCAATGCACAATTGTCAGGCATGGCCGAACGCCCGGTCCGCTGGATCATTGATGACGCTGCCAAGTTCACCGCCCGCGAAGTCCGCCGCGGTCGCCGCTACGATGGCATCATCCTCGATCCACCGAAGTTCGGCCGTGGCCCTGATGGCGAAGTCTGGCGTCTTGAGGAGAGCCTTCCCGGCCTGATTGCCGATTGCGCGCAACTGCTTGACGCCGACAGCCGCTTCCTGTTCCTCACCGTCTATGCTGTCCGTATGTCCTCCCTCGCCATTGCCGGGCTTCTGGCAGAGGCCCTGAAGGACCTGCCCGGCACGATCGAGCACGGCGACCTCTGCATCCGCGAACAGGGTGGGGGCGGACGTCACTTGCCCACGGCCATCTTCGCCCGCTGGAAAAGCTGAATCCCACCCGGTGCGATGGACTTGAGGTCGCGCCGGTGCCAAAGAGCTCATCCCATGTCAGACAGCCTGATCCTCGAAGTCGCCAATCTCGAAACCGATGTCCTGACCGGGATCTATTCGGAAGAGACCGGCCGTCCGCAGCCCCTGCGCATCACGATGCGAGTCGGGCTCAGGCATCAGGATCGCTACACCGCCGATTGCCCGCTTGCCGCCAGCAAGAACTACATGGACCTCAAGTTTGCGGCCACCGACGGCTTGCCCAAGGGGGTGCATTTCAAGCTGATCGAGGCCGTGGCAGACCACATCATCGAAACGCTGATGTTGCAGGATGATCGGGTCCAGTGGGTGGAAGTGAAGATCGTGAAGCTGGCGATCAGCGAGAACGGCGAGGAAATCGGGATCACCCTGAAGCGCGAGCGCAAGGCTTGAGCCAGCGCCCACTCGCGCTGGTCACCGGCGGTTGGCGCCGGATCGGCGGCGCGATTGCCCGCAAGCTTGCGGGTGAGGGCTGGGACCTGGCCCTCCACGCCCACCGCGCCTCGACATTCGACAATGAATTCAAGGCCCAGCTCGAATGGCTCGGTGCAGCGGTCCATCCCGTATCGGGCGACCTCGAAGATCCCGCCTATCCACCCAACCTGCTCTGCGAAGTGACCGCGCTTGCCGGTCGCTCGCCCGACCTGCTGGTGAACTGCGCCTCGCTGTTCCATGATGATCGCGCCGAGACGATCACCTCCGAAGCGCTCGAACAGCACTTCCGTGTGAACCTGTTCGCCCCGCTGCTGCTGACCCGCGCCTTCGCCGAGGCCTTGGGCGAGCGGGGCGGTTCCGTGGTCAACATCCTCGACCAGCGCGTGCTCAATCCCGTGCCGGACCAGATCAGCTACACGCTTTCGAAGCAGGCGCTTCATGCCTCGGTGCGAACGATGGCCCGCGCCATGGCGCCCAAGGTGCGCGTCAACGGGGTCGCGCCGGGCCTGATCCTGCCGACTGCTGATTACGACGCCGAACAATGGCGGCGGCTCGAGGACATCATGCCGCTCAAGCGCCTCCCTGGCGCCGACGAAATCGCCGACGCCGTGCACTACCTTGCGAGCGCCAAATCGGTCACCGGGCAGACTTTGTTCGTCGATGCCGGCGCGGCTCTTGAATCTTACGCGCGCGACTTCGTATATCTCGAGAAGTGAGCAGCCAAGCGCCTCTAATTGATCGGTTCGCCCGCCGGATCACCTACCTCCGCCTTTCGGTGACCGACCGCTGCGACTTGCGCTGCGCCTACTGCATGCCCGAGCGCATGGAGTTCCTGCCCAAGGCTGAAGTCCTTACTCTCGAAGAGCTGCACCGCCTCTCGCTCCACTTCATTGCCCGCGGCGTTCGCAAGATTCGTCTGACCGGGGGCGAGCCGCTGGTCCGCCGCGACATGATGGATCTGGTCCGCGCGCTGGGCCGCAAACTGGGCGATGGGCTAGACGAACTGACGCTGACGACCAACGGTACGCGGCTGACCGAATTCGCCGATGACCTCGCGGCCGCGGGCGTCAAGCGGATCAACGTCTCGCTCGACACGCTGGACCGTGGGGCATTTGCCAAGCTCTCCCGGCGCGACATGCTGCCGCAGGTGCTTGAAGGCATCGCCGCTGCCAAAGCCGCGGGCCTCAGGGTCAAGATCAACGCCGTCGCGCTCAAGGACATCAATGAGGCCGAAATTCCCGGGCTGATCGAATGGGCGCATGGTGCAGGGCACGACATGACTCTTATCGAGGTCATGCCGCTCGGCGAGATCGAAGGCGACCGCTTCGATCACTACCTCCCGCTCGATGCCGTCCGCCGCGATCTCGAGACGCGCTGGACCCTGACCGACAGCGATGCACGCTCCGGCGGCCCGGCGCGCTACGTCGACATTGCCGAAACCGGCGGTCGCCTCGGCTTCATAACTCCGCTTACCGGCAATTTCTGCGCCGGTTGCAACCGCGTGCGCGTCACGGCCACCGGCCAACTCTACATGTGCCTCGGTGGCGAAGGGCGCGTCGACCTGCGTGCCGCGCTGCGCTCCGATAATCCGGACAGTGCCCTGTCCGAATGTTTCGCTCGCGCCATGGGCGAAAAGCAGGAACGTCATTCCTTCGTGATCGACAGGCCTGGCAGCGCGCCGGCCGTGTCGCGCCACATGTCCACGACGGGCGGCTGAACCATGGCAAAGCTGGTGTTCTTGGGGAGGCTGGAAGACGTGGCCGGCCTGCCCGAAATGGCAGTCCAGCCCGGACCGGTCGAACAGGTCCTTGCGACGCTCGATCCTGGACTCGCCGTCCAGTTGCTGGGCGAGAAGGTCCGTATGGCGCTCAATGGCCGCCTCCTCACTGACGTCGGCGGCATTGTCCTTGGCCAAGGTGACGAACTCGCCTTCCTTCCCCCGGTCAGCGGTGGCTGACGTCCGTCTCTCGCTCGAGGCGTTCGATCCTGCCTCCGAGATCGCGTCGTTCAATGCGCGTCACCCCGACGCGGGCGGCATCGTCACCTTTCTCGGCCAGGTTCGCGATTCGGGCGGCGTCGAAGCGCTCGAACTGCAGCACTATGAACCGATGACCCTCCCCGGAATGCAAGAGCTGGCCCGGGTCACCGAGAAGCGGTGGCCCGTCGAAGGCCTGCTCATCCTCCATCGCAGCGGCGTGATGTATCCCGGTGACGCGATCGTCCTCGTCTGTGCCGCCGCCCGCCATCGTCGTGACGCTTTCGCCGCCGCCGATTTCGCCATGGACCACCTCAAGAGCGAATCGTGGTTCTGGAAGCGTGAGAAGACCGCAGCGGGTTGGCGCTGGATCGAACCCAGGCCAGAGGATCACGAAGACATTTCCCGCTGGCGCATTTGATTCGCGTCAAGGAATAGCCTCCGCGACAGGCGCATGAAGGCTCCAGCAAAAGGAGCCCAGTCCATGAGCATGCACATCGCCGCCGACCGGATCGAGCATGTCGCCGAAATCGTCGAGCAGCCGCACCACACCACTGTCGATCGCAACTTTGGCCTGCCCGGCGGGCTCTATGCCGTGTCGGCTGGCGGCTATCTCGCCTTCATTGCCATGATGGCCTCGATCTTCGGCAATGGCGAACTTGCCATCCCGATGACGATATTCGTGCTCTTCGTCGCCTGCGCTTTCGGTATCCCGGCGGTCTGGACCAAGCTCGGCGCGGACCGGCACCCCGATGCGCTCGGCTGGTACGATTTCCGCCGCAAGGGCATCCAGACCCTTTCGGGCAAGCTTGATGCCGGCTCGGCCATGGCGCAGGTGCTGATCCTGCCAGTGCTGATCGCGGTGTGGGGCCTTGCCATCGCCGTCATTGTCGCGACGGTCCGCTGACCTATCGATTACCCCCCGAAGGGCGCTGCGCTTGGGCGCGGCGCCCTTTTCCTATCCGGCAAGTTGCGAAAGCAGCGAATCGATTACCGAAGTCTCACTTGCGACCAGCGCCTCGACCTGCCCGCGCGCCTCGCGCACGGCCTTGAGATCTGCATCGGACCCGTCGACCGCACGATTGCTTGCCTCTGCCTCCAGCCGGTCAAGATCGGCAAGCGGCAGTCCGGCCCGCGCCCGCGCCGATTCCAGTTGCGCCACCGCCAGCGATGCCACTGACCAGTTCTCCGTGCCCTTCGGTGCGCCGCGTGCGGCGCTGACGGCGCGGGTGGCCGAGGCTCGAGCGCCCTCGAATGCAGAATGTGCGTCGCGCGCTCGCTCGGTCAGGTCAGCCAACCGCTTGGCCATGCCTTCGGACATGAGGGCCGGAGCGGGCGGAGCAGGAGGCGCCGCCTGCGCTGTGCGATAGGCGTCTTCTGCGGGCCTCCGGGCGAGGGAGGGGAACCTGTCGCGGTCGGCGCAGCCGCCCAGCAGGGTAGCAGCGGCGAGAGCGGCCACGATGGCAGCACGATGGGCGGCAACACGCGGAGCGGCTGTGCGCAGGGCGATCAAAGTCTTGTGGCGAGCCATGAACGTCGCCATAGCATGCGCACGCGCGCTCGCCAGCCTTGCTTGGTGGCCGGGCGTCACGAAGCCGGATTTCGGGCGCGAAGCTGCCAAGTTCCCTTGATTGCGGGCATTGACAGCGGGGCCGTGTTTGACTATCCGCGCCACTCTTTCCGGGACCCTGCAGCAGCGGGGTATCGGTATGTTGCCCTCAGTCAGCGATTCGCAGGCGTTGGGCGCCTCATTTGGAATCGCCCAGGGCAACCGGGCTTTTGGAACGGATACACAGAACGATGTTCGCAATCGTGCGCACGGGCGGCAAGCAGTATCGGGTCGCCGCCGGAGACAAGATCGCGGTCGAGAAGCTGGCAGGCGAAGCCGGCGACAAGATCACGCTGGGTGAAGTCCTCCTCGCTGGTGAAGGCGATTCGCTGGCTGACGCCGCGAAGGTCACTGTTTCGGCAGAGATCATC
This sequence comes from Novosphingobium subterraneum, assembly GCF_000807925.1. GTDB lineage: Bacteria > Pseudomonadota > Alphaproteobacteria > Sphingomonadales > Sphingomonadaceae > Novosphingobium > Novosphingobium subterraneum. The sequence goes on from NZ_JRVC01000005.1 coordinate 112,075, forward strand.
GCCCAGGCGAAGTCGGAGAAGGTGATCGTGTTCAAGAAGCGCCGTCGCCACAACTATCGTCGCCGCAACGGTCACCGTCAGCAGATGACCCTGCTGCGCATCGTCTCGGTCGCCTGAGCGCAAACGGAATTCGGAGTAATCTGAGATGGCACACAAGAAAGCAGGCGGCTCTTCGCGCAACGGTCGCGACTCAGCCGGTCGTCGCCTCGGCGTGAAGAAGTTCGGCGGCCAGGAAGTGGTCGGCGGCAACATCATCATCCGCCAGCGCGGTACCAAGGTGTACCCGGGCGCCAACGTCGGCATGGGCAAGGATCACACCCTGTTCGCGCTTGGCGAAGGCCGCGTACGCTTCCACGCTGGCAAGCTTGGCCGGAAGTACGTGTCGGTCGACATGATGGCCGAAGCGGCTGAATAACCGGATGGTCATTCAAAGGGCCATCCCGATGGGGTGGCCCCGCCAGCACTTCGTAGCTGGCCGATAGAGGGAGAGGGCCCCGCCCATCTCCCTCTTTTCATGTCTCCCTCGGACGCAAACCGCTCCCCTCGCAATCGGATGCAAAGACTGTCCGATCCGGCGAAGGGCGCAATACCTCTGTCACGTCAGCGTTTTAGGCGCGCTTGCAGAGGGGCCGATGAAGGAGAATCTGATGTTCATTCGCAGCGAACGGCTGTTCCTGCGGCCTGCCTGGCCGGAGGACTGGGCCGAACTCCATGCCCTGATCGACGATGAGGCCGTCGTGCGCAATCTCTCGCGCGCGCCATGGCCCTATGGCCCCGACGACGCCAAGCGTTTCGTCGCGGCTCCCCAGGGGGACAATCACCCGCACTTCCTTGCAACGCTTCCAGGTGCCCATGGATCGCGGCTGATCGGCTGCGTCGGCCTCATCGAGGATGCGGGCGAGACCGAACTTGGCTACTGGGTCGCACAGGCGCACTGGGGCCGCGGCTTTGCTACCGAAGCCGTGCGCAGCCTCCTCTCGTTGGCGCGCACGCTCGGCCATCGCCGCGTCAATGCGCGCCATTTCGCCGACAATCCGGCCTCGGCAAGGGTTCTGGAGAAGGCAGGCTTCCGGCCGACCGGCGAAATCCGCCTCGGCCATAGTCCGGCGCGGGCCAGGCCTGCGCCCACTATCCACCACGTCATTGATCTGGTTGCCCCGGTCGATTGTGACGGCCCGGAAGATGGCGGATTCGAGCCGATGCGACGCGCCGCCTGATGTAAAAAAGGGCTCCCCACGGGGAGCCCTTCGATCTTCAGCGCGGAATCACCGCATCGGGAAACTCGCTGTCCGCCTTGCCGATCAGCGCGCGGTCGTCGTGCTGCCACGGGTGGAACCCCGGCAGGAAGTAGCTGAGCCAGGCCGGGAAGATGCGGCGGATCACGCCGGGCTTCCAGAGCAGATAGGCGGCCAGCTTCCACTTCCACTTGGCGCCCGTTAGCCCGTCCTGCGCCAGCAGGTCCATCGTGTCCTCGACGCGGTGGGCGATGAAGTTCTTCGTCACCACCACCATCATCAGGCTCTTGACCTTCCAGCGTTTCCACCGGCTCCAGTTGCGCGTGGCATGGAGCCAGGTGTCATAGGCAACGCCCTTGTGCTCGATTTCCTCGATCGCGTGCCAGCGCCACATGTCGGCGGCTTCCTGCTCTGCCCCGGCAAAGTGTGCAGGGTTGGCAAGGAATTCGTGCGCCATCATCGCGGTGTAGTGCTCCAGCGCCATGGTGGCCGCCAGGTTGAGAATGACCGGGCGGTCCTTGGTCAGCGCCAGCAGTTCCTCGACGCGCTTGTCGATCCGCGCCATGTCGTAACCGGCGTTTTCGGCCTGACGGTTGAACGCGATGTGCTCGCGCGTGTGGTTGATCTCCTGCTTCACGAAAGCCCGGATCTCGGCCTCGAGCTTTGACGGCACGCCATCGCGGTGCGCCTTGACCGCTTCGATGAAGAACGCCTCGCCGCGAGGAAACGTGCCCGACAGTGCATTGTGCCACGCTGTTGCCACCGGATCGCCAGCCAGCCACCAGCGGCCCGCAGGCTCATTGCGGCCAAAGCGACGGTCGCGTATCGTGATCGTCAGGTCCGATGGGGTGGGCACGGCCTTGCCGGAGGCGGCGGTGCGCTCTAGGGCGATCGTGGGGGTCATGGCAGTCATGAGCCGTAATCTAGGCGTGCTTACACCAATGTCAATAAGGAAGCGTCTTCCGCCTGAAGAAAGCCGCATGGCTGCGCTCGAAGCCGCGCGCGCGCTGCTGGTGGAAGCGGGCCCTCAGGCTGTCACGCTCAAGGCTGTTGCCGGGCGAATCGGTCGTACGCACGCCAACCTGCTGCATCACTTCGGCTCCGCGTCCGGTCTCCAGAAGGCACTGGCCAAGCATCTTGCCGAGACGATCTGCGCCACTATCCGCGATGCGGTGATCGCCAGCCGCTCGGGCATCGGCAAACCCCGCGATGTCGTGGACCTGACATTTGATGCCTTTGACCGTGAAGGCGCGGGCGCGCTGGCCTCGTGGATGTTGCTTTCCGGCAACGAGGATGCGCTCGACCCCATCGTTGACACCATTCACGATCTCGTCGTCGATCTTGAGGAATACAGTTCCGACGCGCAGCGCAGCACCACCCTTGCGCTCACGCTCATGGCCTTGGGCGATGCCTTGATGGGCGGCCCGCTTGCCAAGGGTCTGGAACTGCCACGCACCGCAGCGCGCGATCGCGCCGAACAGATGCTGATCGAAGGAATTGCCGCCGGACAGGTTACTCAGGCGGATTGAGGTCCATCCAGTCCGGGGCAAGGTCGGCTGGAATGTCATCCACCCGGCGATGGTCAACCGCAAGGCCAAGGTCCGCATAGGCCACGCGCTGCCGCGCCGGGTCTGACTTGTCCAGCGGCACCACCACCAGCCGACGATTGACCTTCTGTCGCCAGTTCATCCGCGCCGTATTCTCCTGACCCACATAGCAGCCCTTGGTGAAGCTCACGCCATTGAGGTCCACGGCGTTGCACTCAAGCCAGAGCACTTCGCCGTTGCCCAATTCAGCCTGGCCTTCGGCCACGCCCAACTTGAGTCGATGCGCGCGCCATGCATCGTCTCCCGCTTCGTCAGCATCGGACACCGGCGCAATCCACCGCTGCCCCAGCGCGCGCAGGCGGGGATCGTCCGCGCCTCCATCGCCGGGGTGATCCTCCCAGAACACGCCGAGCGAATCGGCCCGTTCAATCCCGATCTTGCGCCGCAGCCGGTAGAGCATGAGGCGCTTGGCCAGGGCATCGGCACTGGCCGCCTCGCAATCGATCAGCAGGCCATCCACGCCATCGGGCCAGACGATAAAGTCGAACAGCACCTTGCCCTGCGGGCTCAGCAGCGCCGCCCACACCGGCAGCACACCTTTGACGTCGTGGGTCACAAGCCCCTGCAGGAAACCGGCAACATCCTCGCCGGGCTCAAGCGGAGAAAGGCGGATCAGGGTGCGTTCGAAGAGGCGGGTCATGACTGGTAGATAGGAAGCGTCACCGCTAAGGGGAACCCCATGACGACAACGACGACTCTGACGATCCGCCGCCCCGATGACTGGCACACCCACTTGCGCGACAAGGACGTGCTCGTTGGTGTCGCACCTTATACCGCGCGCCAGTTTGCCAGGGCGATCGTCATGCCAAACCTTTCGCCGCCGATGACCGATGTTGCGGGCGTTGCCGCCTATCGCGACCGCATCCTTGCCGCGCTCCCGGCGGGCAGCGATTTCAACCCGCTGATGACGCTTTACCTGACCGATTCGACCGACACTGCCGAAGTCGAGCGCGGTTTTGCCGAAGGTGTGTTCATCGCGGCCAAGCTTTACCCCGCCCATGCCACCACCGGATCTGCCCACGGTGTCACCGACATCCGCAATATCTATCCGGTGCTGGAGGTCATGCAGCGCATCGGCATGCCGCTGCTGATCCATGGCGAAGTCACCGACAGCCACGTCGACATCTTCGATCGCGAAGCCGTTTTCATCGACCGCACACTGACGCGCCTTGTTGCCGACATGCCCGAGCTCAGGATTGTTTTCGAACATATCACCACCGAGGAAGCCGCGCAGTTCGTGCAAGGGGCGGGGCCGAACGTCGCGGCCACGATCACGCCGCAGCACCTCCACATCAACCGCAACGCCATGCTGGTCGGCGGCATCCGGCCACATGCCTTTTGCCTGCCGGTGGCCAAGCGCGAGAAGCACCGCCTTGCCCTGCGCAAGCTTGCCACCTCCAATTGCGAGCGCGTGTTTCTCGGTACTGACACCGCGCCGCACGCCAAGCACCTCAAGGAAACTGCCTGCGGCTGCGCCGGCATCTTCAACGCGCCCTTCGCGCTCGAAAGCTACGTCACCGTGTTCGACGAGGAAGGCGCGCTGGACCGCTTCGAGGCGTTCGCCTCGCTCAACGGCCCGGCGTTCTATCGCATGCCGGTGAACGAAAGCACGATCACGCTCGAGAAGGCTCCGGTGGAAGTCCCTGAAGTGCTCGATTGCAACGGCACGCTGATCGTGCCGTTCCATGCTGGCGAAACTCTCGCATGGCGGCTGGCTTAAACCTTCAGGCCTGACGGGCCCGCTTCACCATGTCCCAACTGTAGAGCGCGATTGCCGCCCAGATCAACGCGAAGCAGGCGAGCCTTGTAGCGTCGAGCGCTTCGCCGAACACCGTCAGCCCGAGAATGAAGCTGAGCGTGGGTGACAGGAACTGGACGAAGCCCAAGGTCGAGAGCGGTAGGCTCCGCGCTGCCACGGCGAACAGCAGCAGCGGTATCGCCGTCGCCACTCCCGAAGCGATCAGCAGCGGGGTCTCATGCCCGCCCATCGCGAGGGCCGACCCCGCGGGTGAAACCGCGCCAAGCCAGACGATGACCAGCGCTGGCGCCACCAGCAGCACGGTCTCGATCGTCAGGCCAGGAACCGCACCGACCGGCGCCTTCTTCCGCACGAAGCCATAGAACGCGAACGTGAACGCCAACGATAGCGCGACCGCCAGCGTATCCAGCGCGCCCCCGAGCAGCAGGGCTATTCCCGCACCAGCCAGCGCCACCGCCACCCATTGTACCCGGGTCAGCCGCTCGCCGAGGAAGACCGTGCCGAGAACGACGTTGATCAGCGGGTTGATATAGTAGCCAAGGCTAGTCGCCAGAACGTGCCCGCTGTTGATGGCGATCACGAAGATCAGCCAGTTCGATCCGATCAGCAGCGCGCTCAGCACAAGCAGGCCGAGCACATGGCCGCTGGTCAGCGCGGCCCTGACATCCGGCCATTGCTTGCGGAAGCTGATGATCACGAAGCACACCGGTACCGTGAACAGAACCCGCCAGCCCACCAGTTCGAGCGGGGGCACCGCGTGAAGCGCGCGGAAATAGAGCGGGAGCAGGCCCCACATCACATAAGCCGCCAGTGCTGATGCGAGTCCCCGGCGTAAGGTGCTGGATTCGTTCATGAGGCGTCCCTGCCAGCAATGTCGAACGGGGCCAACCCCGCTCTGGCCCTCGTTTCATCGGCAACGGCAATCGGTTCGCCGCAAAGTTCAAATCTGACGCCCCGGTTGCGATCTGTTCAGGTTGGCGGGCGTAAATCTTAACCAACGAAGCAACAGGACCAGACTCCGAACGGTGCGGGTCCTCGATCAAATGAGGAGAACGTCAATGTTCAACCTGAAGAATACCGCCCTGGCCCTGGTTGCCGCATCAACCGTCGCTGCTGCCGTTCCGGCAAGCGCTGCAGTCCTTCCGCAGGCTCAGGCGAGCACCGCCGTTGCCGCCCAGTGGAATGAAGGCTGGAATGGCGAGAGCTGGGAACATGGCCGTCGCGACCGCGACTGGCGCGGTGACCGCTATTACGGCCGTGGCTACGACCGCAACTATTACCGCGGTAACGACCGTCGCTATTATGGCGACCCCGTCTATCGCAACACCCGCGTCTGGCGCGGCAATGATGGCCGCTACTACTGCCGCCGCTCGAACGGCACGACTGGCCTCTTGATCGGTGGTGCAGCCGGCGCCCTGCTCGGCCGTGAAGTCGCCGGTGACTATGGCGACCGCACTCTCGGCGCGATCCTCGGCGCCGCCGGTGGCGCCCTGCTCGGCCGCGAGGTCGACCGTGGCGGCTCGCGTTGCCGCTAAGTCAGGCCTCCTGAGTTATTGACCGTCCTTCGGGTCGCACTGAAAGGTCGGCGAGGGAGCGCTCCGCAGATGCGGGACGCTCCCTTTTTCTTAACCATGCCGCGCTAGTTCACCATCATGCGCAGCCTTGGCCTCGTTCTTACACTGACTCTCGCTGCCTGCGGTTCTGCGCCTGTCGAGCAGGACAAGACCCCGCTGGACCCGGTAATGACCGAGGCCCTCGAAGGACAGCTCATGGTCGATCCCGACCTCAGCCAGCAGAACATGCGCAATCTCGCGATCGTTCCCGGCGGTCCGATCGACCCGGCGCTCCCGCTCCCCGATCCGAAAAGCTGAATGCCTATTCGCTGCGCAGGCCCACGCCGATGCTTGCGCGCGGTTGGTCCATCTCGCTCGAGGCGACCGGGTAGGCGCAATAGTCCGCCGCGTAATAGGCGCTCGGCCGGTGGTTGCCTGAAAGCCCGACACCGCCAAACGGCGCGGCAGACGACGCACCATTGGTCGGCCTGTTCCAGTTGACCACGCCCGCTCTGATATTGGCCCAGAAGCGGTTGTAGTCCTGCGGGGTGCCGCCGATCAGCGAGGCAGAAAGACCGAACCGCGTGTTGTTCGCCTCGGCAATCGCCTCGTCGAAATCATCGACCTTCACCACCTGCAGGAGCGGGCCGAACAGTTCCACATCAGGCCGCTCGGCAATGCCGGTAACGTCGATGATCGCCGGGCTCAGGAACGGCAGTCCGTCCTGAAGCCGCACCATGTGCTTGATCGGCCGTCCGCCCGACGACAGCAGGTAGACGAAACTTTCGGTCAGCCCGTCAGCCGTACGGTTGTCGATCACCGGGCCCATGAAGGGCGCCGGCTCGTCGAACGGAGCGCCGACGATGATCCGGTCGGCCAGATGCTTCACCTGGCTCACCACCTCGTCGTACATCGAAGATTTGACGATCAGGCGCCGCCCGGCCGTGCAACGCTGCCCGGCGCTGGTGAACGCCGATTGCACGATCAGCGTGGCGGTATCCTCGATCTTGGGTGTATCCCACACCACGATCGGGTTGTTGCCGCCCATCTCCAGCGCCACGATCTTGCCGGGATTCGAGGCCAGCTTGCGGTTGATCGCGATGCCGGCGTGGGCAGAGCCGGTGAACAGCACGCCGTCGATCCCGTCATGGGCGACCAGCGCCTGACCCTCGGCGGGGCCACCGATCAGCACCTGGACCACAGCCGCCGAGATGCCCGCCCGGTGGAAGCACTGCGCCAGCAGTTCACCTGTCGCCGGGGTCTTTTCCGAAGGCTTGAACACCACGGCATTGCCGGCAATCAGAGCCGGCACGATATGGCCGTTGGGCAGGTGGGCCGGGAAGTTGTATGGCCCGAGCACTGCCAGCACGCCATGCGGCTTGTGGCGCAGCGCCGCCGTGCCTTGCAGCGCGCTATCCAGCTTGCGTTGCGACGTGCGGTCGGCATAGGCGCGGATCGAGATCTCGACCTTGTTGACGACACTTTCGACTTCAGTGCGCGCTTCCCACAGCGGCTTGCCTGTCTCGCGCGAGATCATTGTCGCCAGCTTGTCGGCGTCCTTGCGCACTTCGTTGGCGAAGCGGCGCACCAGCTCGATGCGCGTGGCAAGGGGCTGCGCTGCCCATGCCGGCCAGGCCCTGCGCGCACGCGCGACGACTTCTTCGACGTCGCCGATCTTGCCGCGCCACACTTCGGCGCCGGTTGCGGGTTCAAACGAAACGATTTCGGCAGCTGCCACGGATTTGCCTGCTCTTCTTTTCAATTCTTGCGCGAACGATGGGTCCCGATCCCGGGCGTACCGTAACGCAGCGTTGGTTACCGATTAAACAAAATTCATGGGCGGGACCACCCCTGCCTTTCGGATTTCAAACGGGGCGGAATTCACGCGGCCGAATGACCCACAGGTTCCGGCCTTGCGCCCATTGCCTCGCCCATGCGCCGCACTGCATCGACTTTGGCGAACAGACCGCTCCAGTCGTCCTGTCCGGCAATCGGAGCCCAGATCGCCTCCACTTCATCGATCAGCATGGACTGCGGTGCTGCATCGGACCAGTACGGATGGCTACTGTCGGTCGCAACGTAAGGCGCCAACGATGCCTTCAGCGCCTGCTCCTCCTCGCTTGCCCCGAACGGTCCGCGCCCGCCGCGATGGGTGAAGAAGAACGCATCCGGTCCCAGTCCCCGGGTTGCCATCACCTTTTCGCACGCCCCGATCAGCGCCGTATCCTCTTCCAGCCCTCGCTGTTCCACACCCAGCCGCCACAGCCATCGCTTCGTCATGGCCTGCTGGTACAGCTCGGGATAGCGGTTGAGCGCCTCGATCAGCGGCGGCGCCTCTACCAGCGTGCGCAAGGCCACGGCCAACTGCCCGCAATTCCAGTGAATTGCCTCGGGCTGGCGGCCATAGGCATAAAGCCCCTGGTGATCGAAGTACGCCGCGGTGAAGCCAGGATCCCACTTCGGCAGCCAACGCCACGGCCCATAGTCGAAGCTTTCGCCCGTCACGTTCATGTTGTCGGAATTGAGCACGCCATGGACGAAGCCTGCCACCATGTAGCTCGCCGCCATGTCGGCCATGCGCTCGACAACCTGATTGAAGAACCGCACCGCCGGATGGGGCGCATCTGCGTGGCCCCCCGGAAAGTTCGCGAGGCAGTAGGTCACCAGTTGCGCCATCTCGTCTTCGAGCTCCAGCGCCGCCAGCCGCTGGAACGTGCCGATGCGGATGTGCCCATGGCTCAAGCGTACCAGCACTGCCGATCGCGTCGGCGAGGGTTCGTCCCCACGATACAGCGATTCGCCGGTCTCGATCACCGAAAGTGTGCGGCTAGTATTCACCCCCAGCGCCTCGAGCATCTCGGTCGCCAGAATCTCGCGCACTGCGCCTTTCAGCGTCAGCCGCCCATCGCCTGCGCGGCTCCACGGCGTCTGGCCGGAACCCTTAGTGCCCAGATCCATCTGCCGCCCGCCTGCGTCGAGCATCTGTGCAAAGGTAAACCCGCGCCCGTCGCCCAGGTCAGGGTTGTAAACCCGGAACTGATGCCCGTGATACCGTAGCGCCAGCGGTCCGGGCATGTTGTCGACCAAAGGCTCGAAACGCCCGAAATGTCGCACCCATTCCTGATCGGTCAGACGCGCCAAGCCGATCTCGGCTGCCGCCCGGTCATTGCGCCAGCGCAGTATGGTTTCGGGAAAGTCCGCCGCCTTCACCGGATCGCCGATCCAGTCGGCCAGAGCCATGATACGGGGTGAGGGGCGATAGATCGCGTCTTGCGGGAGCGCCTGCATCCGGCAATAGTGGGCATGACCAGGCCTGCCCGCAAGCAGGCACCCCCGATTTCACGCGGAATACCAGACGAAATGGCCGAATACGAAGATCGCTACTGGACCAGCAGCGACGGATTGCGCCTGCATTTTCGCTACTTCGACGGCGATTCCAGCAAACCCCCGGTAATCTGCCTGCCGGGATTGACCCGTAACGCCCGCGATTTCGAAGATCTTGCTGCCCGCCTTGCCGGCACATGGCGGGTCCTCTGCCCGGAAATGCGCGGCCGCGGTGACAGTGATTACGCCAAGGACCCGATGACCTACACGCCTATGCACTATCTGCAGGACGTCGAGGCGCTGCTGGCGCAGGAAGGGATCGAGCGTTTCGTTTCCATCGGCACCTCGCTCGGTGGCTTGCTCACCATGCTGCTCGCGGCCGCCAACCCACAGCGCATCGCCGCCGCCGTGCTCAACGACGTCGGCCCCGAGGTCTCAGAGAAAGGCCTCGAACGCATCCGCGGCTATGTCGGTCAGGGGCGAAACTTCGAAACCTGGATGCACGCCGCCCGCGCGCTTCAGGAAAGCAGCGGCGATGTCTACCCCGATTGGGACATCACCCAATGGCTCCGCTATGCCAAGCGCATCATGGTCCTGGGTACCGGCGGACGCATCGCCTTCGACTATGACATGAAGATTGCCGAGCCGTTCGAGGCTCCCGCCGGCGCGACCCCGCAAGTCGACATGTGGCCGCTGTTCGATGCACTCGCCACCCGTCCGCTGCTGATCTTGCGCGGCGAGAATTCCGACATTCTCGAAGCGGCCACCGCACAAAAGATGGCCTCACGGCCCGGCGTCGAACTCGTCACTCTCCCGCGCACCGGCCATGCGCCAACACTCGATGAGCCGGAAAGCATCGCCGCGATCGGACGGCTGCTGGCCCGGGCATGAGCCGCCCACCGGTCAAGGGACCCCTGAAACTGCTCCACCTGCATTCGACGTTCGATGCAGGCGGCAAGGAACGGCGCGCCGTCGCGCTGATGAACCGCTGGGGGAAGGGGCAGAAAGATCAGCCGATCGAGCATCACATCGTCTCGGCTCAACCTGGCGCGATGGGCGCCAAGGCCCTGATCGACAAGAAGGTGTCCGCGTTTTTCCCGTTCGGCTTTCCGCCGCTTGCGGGAAAGCTTGGCGTTGGCCGCCTGCGCCAGCTCGCCCGCGCGATGCGGGGATTCGACCTCGTCCTCACCTACAACTGGGGCGCGATGGACGCGTGCATGGCCCATGCGGTCTTCGCGCCGACCATGGGCCTTCCTCCCCTGATCCACCATGAAGACGGCTTCAATGCCGACGAGGCCGATGGCCTCAAGACCAGCCGCAACTGGTACCGTCGCGTTGCGCTTGCCCGCGCCAGTGCGCTGATGGTCCCCTCGCGTCAGCTTGAGCACATTGCACTCACCGTCTGGCACCAGCCGCGCAGCCGGGTTCAGCGCATCGCCAACGGCATCGACACTGGTCTCTATGCCCGCAAGCCCAAGCCCGACCTGCTGCCTCGCGTGGTCAAGCGCCCCGGCGAGAAGTGGCTCGGCACGCTCGCCGGCCTGCGCGCGGTGAAGAACCTGCCGCGCATGGTCCGCGCGATGAAGGATCTGCCGCCCGAATGGCACCTTGTCATCCTCGGCGAAGGCCCGGAACGCGAGGCGATCACAGCCGAGGCCATCCGCCTGGAGCTCGGCCACCGCGTTCACCTGCCCGGTCACGTCGCCGATCCGTCGCTCGCCGTCGGCCTGTTCGATCTCTTCGCGCTCTCGTCCGACAGCGAACAGGCACCGCTTTCGGTGATCGAGGCCATGGCCGCCGGGCTCGCCGTTGCCAGCCCGGCCGTGGGTGACGTCGCGGAAATGGTGGCGGAGCCAAACCGGCGCTTCATCGTGCCCGCCAACGATGAGGCTGCCTTCGCCGGCGCAATCGCCACGCTCGCTGGTGACGAACCGCTGCGCCGCGCCATCGGCAAGGCCAATCGTGATCGCGCCCGCGCCGAATTCGATGAGTCCGTGATGGCGAACCTCTACGCGCAAGTCTACGCGCAGGCGCTGGGGACCAACCCGTTCCGCTGAACAGCCTTCAGCAAGCGTTCACGCTCGTCGCGGCAGGTGGGGCACGAGCAATCAATTCCGTTGAAAAGGCGGGCCCATCCGCTAAACACCGCGCCAGACACACGCTAGCAAACGTCAACCAATTCCCGAAAGCGCTGCCTTGGCTCTCCGTCCTGATAGTCCGCAATCCCGTTCCAACCAACTCGCCGAGCGTTCGGCCGGGCAGGGCGATGCCTTCCTGCGCGAAGTGGACGATGCCCTGCGCGAAGATCAGGTCTACACCGCGATCCAGAAGTACGGTAAGCCCGTCGGTGCGCTGATCGTGGCGGGCCTGCTCGGTCTGGGCGGCTATCTCTGGTATGAAAACCACAGCAACGCCAAGGCTGCCGAACAAGGCGAAGTGCTGACGAAGGCACTCGACAACCTGGAAGTGCGCAATCTCAAGGCTGCCACCGATGCGGTTGCCCCCCTCGCTGCCGAAGGGACTGACGGTTACCGCGCTACGGCGAAGATGCTGGCGGCGGGAGTCCTGTCCGAACAGGGCAAGAACGCGGAAGCGGCCAAGGCTTTTGCCGCGATTGCCGCCGATGCCGACATTCCGCAGGCCTACCGTGATCTCGCCACGATCCGCGAAGTCTCGCTGACTTTCGACCAGCTCGGTCCTGACAAGGTGGTTGAGCGTCTGAAGCCGCTGGCCGTACCCGGCAATGCCTGGTTCGGCAGCGCGGGTGAACTCGTCGGCATGGCCTATGTCAAGCAGGGCAAGAACGACCTTGCCGGGGCGATGTTCGCGCAGATCGCCAAGGACAAGACCGTGCCTGATACCCTGCGCCGCCGCACGCGCCAGATGGCCGGGTTGCTCGGGGTGGATGCCGTGGAGGATCCCGGCACCGCCACGATAGTGCAGAGCGCGCAATAAGTTTTGAGGATGCATTCGATGACGCCGAAACCCAATTTCCGCCGCGCTTCGCTGACCAGCGTGGTGGTTCTCGCGCTCGCTCTTGGCGGTTGCGGCGTCTTTAAGAAGGGCGTGAAGACCACGCCGACGGTCGGTTCGCGCCAGCCGATCCTCTCCAAGATCGATGCCGGCACCAAGGTCGATGATTCGATCTCGCTGATGACGGTCGTGCTTCCCGCTGCGGAAGTGAACACCGAGTTTGCGCAAGGCGGCGGCAACGCCTCGAAATCCTACGGCCACGCCGCCCTTGCGGAATCGCCCTCGCGCGCCTTCAGCGTCTCGATCAAGGGCTCGAATGCCCGCCAGCGCCTCGCCGCATCGCCGGTCGTTGGCGGCGGCAAGCTCTTCGCGATGGATACGGACGGCACCGTCCATGCCTTTGACGCAAGCACCGGCGCCCGCGTGTGGGACACCTCGGTCCGCGCTGAAAAGCAGAACGCCGGCTCCACCTTCGGCGGTGGCGCATCCTATGATGACGGCAAGGTCTACGTCACCAACGGCGTGGGCGAGGTCGCCTCGCTTGATGCCAGCTCGGGCGAAATCAAGTGGCGTGTGAAGCCCGCTGGCCCGTTGCGCGGCTCGCCCACGGTCGCTTTCGGGCAGGTCATGGTGATGAGTCAGGATAACCAGCTCTTTGCCCTCAACGAAGCCGATGGCGCCGTGCTGTGGAATGAAAGCGCTTCGGTAGGCCAGACCAACGTGTTCGGCGTTGCCTCGCCAGCAGCAGGGCAGGGCACCATTGTCGCCGGTTTCTCCTCGGGCGAGCTCGTCGCCTATCGCTATGAGAACGGTCGCCAGCTTTGGGCTGACGCTCTGGCTCGCACCTCGATCGCCACCTCGGTTTCGACCCTGACCGACATCGACGCCGATCCGATCATCGAACGCGGCCGCGTCTATGCGCTGGGGCAGGGCGGACGCATGGCCGCCTATGAACTGGTCACCGGCCAGCGCATCTGGGAATTGAACCTCGCAGGCATCTCCACCCCCGCCATCGCCGGAGACTGGATCTTCGCGCTGACCGACGAAGCCAAGCTGCTGTGCATCGCCAAGTCGAGCGGCAAGGTCCGCTGGATGACGCAGCTCCAGCGCTACCGGAACGAAAAGAAGAAGAAGAACCAGATTCTCTGGACCGGCCCCGTTCTTGCCGGCAACCAGCTGTGGATCGCCAACTCGCGCGGTGAAGTCATGCGCGCCTCGGTAAATGACGGCACGGTAAGCGAATTCACCAAGGTCGGCTCCAGCGTCACCCTTGCGCCCATCGTCGCCAACCAGACGCTCTATATCCTCGATGATGGCGGCAAGATCACCGCGTTCCGCTGAGCGCGGCCTTGGGTCTGATGCTTCGACAAGCTCAGCATGAGCGGATTTGGTAGCGGCTCATCAAAGGGCCGCTCACCCTGAGCCTGTCGAAGGATGCCCGCGCAAGGTTGGTCATCACAACCATATCCTAACCCTTTGATGCGATGGACAGGTGCATGAGCGCCCGTCCGGCCCCGCCTCCGTCAGACGTCTCCGCAGGCACCGGCCTTGCCGGGGTCATCGGCCTTGTGCTGTGGGTCCTCACCTGCCGCTTCTGGCCTCAGATCGTCACCACGCTGGGCCTCTCTGCCCCCGCTGAAGTGATGGACGGCCCCTCCGCTGCGCTCGCCGCCCTGCTGTTCTCGGGTAGCGCGATGATCGGTTACGCGCTGCTGGTGGAGAAGGTCCACCTGCGCCCATCGACCGGCATAGACTGGTCTCGCCCACGCCCCTTGCGCGAGGTCCTCGACATCTCGATCACCAAGATCGCCGGGCTCTGGACCACGTGGGCCGTCATCGGCTTTGCCTACTGCATCGCCCGCTGGTACTGGCGCGGACAATACGTCTTCGCGATGGAAGTGCTGGAAACGGCCGCGCCATTCCTGTTCCTTGGCGCCATCCCTTATGTCCTCTGGCTGGACCGCGTCCTCGTCAACCCGCGCGATGCATCGTGGCACTTCGGCGCCATGCTCATCGGGCGCGAACCCTGGGACCCGGCGGAAGTGAAGCGCCACGCCCTGGCCTGGCTGGTCAAGGGCTTCTTCTGTGCCTTCATGATCTCGATCGTGCCCGGTGGCTTCGCCGCAGTCATCCACTTCGACTGGGCTTCCGTTCTCGACGACCCCGTCGCGCTCGGCACCCTGTTGATCGAGACGATGTTCATGATCGACGTGCAGATCGCCATGGTCGGCTACCTCGTCACCATGAAGCCCCTGGACGCGCAGATCCGCACCGCCAACCCGCACCTGTCGGCATGGGTGGCAGCGCTGATCTGCTACCCGCCGTTCATCCTCATGGGCGATGGCGACGTGCTGGATTATCGCCACAATGGCGCGGAATGGGCCTACTGGCTCCAGGGTCACACCGGCCTGCTCTGGCTCTGGGCAGGAGCGCTGGTGTTCCTCACCGCCGTGTACGCCTGGGCCACCGTCGCCTTCGGCCTGCGCTTTTCGAACCTCACCTATCGCGGCGTCCTGACCAACGGCCCCTACCGCTACACCCGCCACCCCGCCTACCTGTCCAAGAACGCCTACTGGTGGCTCGCCTCGCTGCCGTTCCTCACCACCAGCGGCTCGATGGTCGATGCGATCCGCAACACCGTGATCCTCGGCCTCGTCAGCGCGGTCTACTACTGGCGCGCCCGCACCGAGGAGCAGCACCTTCTTGCCGAAGACGCCAAGTATCGCGAATACCATGCGTGGATGGCCGAACACGGCCTTATCACGTCGATCCTGCGCAAGCTCGCCCGCGCTGTCACGCCGTGCCGGCCAGTTGTCCAGCCCGCCGAATAGGCGTCAGACCTCCGCGCCCTCGTCGCTCTCGAACACGCGAATCTTGCGCTCGAACAGCCCCAGCGTCGCACGCTCCTGCGCCCACGCCTTCATGTGCTCGGTCTGGAAATGCGCCTTGAGCGCGCCCATGTCGCGCCACTTCTCGGCGATATGGATCAGCTCGGGATCGAGCACGTCCTGCGCATAGGCATACTGGATGCAGCCATCCTCGGCCAAGGTCGCAGCGATGACCTTGGCCATCATCGGGCGGATCGCCTCGATGTTCTCGACCGGAACGCGAACAGTGCCCATCACGATGATCATCAGAAGCTCTTCTCGCCATAGATGCGCGAAAGGTCGCCGCCCCATTCGCCGTGGTAGAGGTCAAGCAGGCGTTCGGCGGGGGTCTTGCCCGAAGAGACAATCTCGTCGAGCGGCTGGAGATAGCCCGTCTCGTTGTCACCCGCCTCGTTCAACTGCGCGCGTGCAGCCAGGCCAGAGCGCGAGATCGCCAGAACTTCGGCAGCAACATCGCGCAACTTGCCCCCACCCGGCAGCGACGCATCAAGCCCCAGCTTGGGCACTTCGGCGCGCAGGCGTTCGCGCCCTTCCATGTCCCAGCCCTTGACCAGGTCCCACGCCGCATCGAGCGCGCCCTGATCGTAGAGCAAGCCCACCCACAGCGCCGGCAGCGCGCAGATACGGCTCCATGGACCACCATCGGCCCCGCGCATTTCCAGGAACGACTTGAGCCGCACTTCGGGGAAGGCGGTCGAAAGATGGTCGTTCCAGTCCGAAAGCGTCGGCTTCTCGCCGGGCAGCACCGATAGCTTGCCGTCGAGGAAATCGCGGAACGAAAGCCCTGCCGCATCGATGTACTTGCCGTCGCGGAACACGAAATACATCGGCACGTCGAGCATGTACTCGACATAGCGCTCGTACCCGAAGCCTTCTTCGAACACGAACGAGAGCATCCCCGTGCGCGCCGGATCGGTGTCGGTCCAGATATGGCTGCGGTACGACAGGAACCCGTTGGGCTTGCCTTCGAGGAACGGCGAATTGGCGAACAGCGCCGTCGCCAGCGGCTGCAGCGCAAGGCTGACGCGGAACTTCTGCACCATGTCCGCCTCGGATCGATAATCGAGGTTGGTCTGGATCGTGCAGGTCCGCAGCATCATGTCGAGGCCCATCGAGCCCACGCGCGGCATGTGCCGCAGCATGATGTCATAGCGGCCCTTGGGCATGATCGGCAGCTCTTCGCGGGTCTTGTCCGGCCACAACCCCATGCCAAGATAGGCAAGGCCCAGCTTGTCGCCGATCGTCTTGACCTGCGCCAGGTGACGCCCGGTCTCGGCACAGGTCTGGTGCAGGTTCACCAGCGGCGCGCCCGAAAGCTCCAGCTGTCCGGCCGGCTCCAGGCTCACCGCACCATCGGGGCCAGACATCGCGATGACGTTCCCGCCCTCGATGATCGGCTCCCAACCATACTCTGTCAGCGCGTTCAGCAGGTCGCGAATGCCGCCTTGCTCGCCATATGAAGGCGCCGCACGGTCAGCCGTGCGGTAGACGAACTTTTCGTGCTCGGTGCCGATCCGCCAGTTTTCCTTGGGCTTTTCGCCCTTCTGCATCGGCACCACGAGCATGTCGCGGCTCTCGATGACGGGATCGTTGCTATTTGAAACTTGCCGCGTGCTCATGCCCGCTTCCGTTAATGGGCGGGACAGCTTTTAGCCAGCCTAATTGTAGCACGTCACCTGCAAGGCAATGTTGCCAAGAGCGCGCCAATCGCCTGTAACTTCAGGTTGCTCTCATCCGAACCAGTCGCCCTGCATGCCCATCCACAAGGCCGTCCCGGCGATCGCCGCCGTCTCGCCGCGAAGGATGCGCGGTCCCAGCGAAAGCGCCGCTGCCGCCGGATGCGCCCTCACCAAGGCCCGCTCCGCCTCGTCAAACCCGCCCTCCGGCCCGATCAGCAAGGCGGCCGGCCCGTTATGGATCGAAAACGCCACTGCCGCCGGCATCCCGCCGTTCTCGTCGGCAAAGAACAGCGTTCGCCCTTCCGGCCAGTCGCGCAGCAGATGCTCCAGCTTCACCGTCTCGCCAAGGTCCGGCAACGCCGTGCGGGCGCACTGCTCGGCCGCCTCGGTCATGATCGTCAGCGCGCGTTCCGGGTTCAGCTTGTCCGCGACACAGCGCCGCGTCACTACCGGCACGATCTTTGCCGCGCCCAGTTCTGTCGCCTTTTCCAGCACCAGATCGAAGTTCGGCTTCTTCAGCAGTGCCGCGCAGAGCCAGAAATCAGGAACTTCCTCGCGTTCACGCTGACGCCGCTCGACCTCGACGACCACCTCGCGCTTGCCGGCCTCGGTCACGCGCGCCAGCCACTCACCGGTGCGGTTATCGCAGACGATCACCGCATCGCCTGCTCCCACGCGCATGACCTTGCCCAGATAATGCGCCTGCTGCCCCTCGATCGGCAGTCGCATTCCCTCGCTCAACGTCGTATCGACGAACAGCCGCGGCGCGGATTTCGGTGGCCAGGCAGGAGTCGCGGTCATCCCCACCGCCTAGCGCGGATCATGCCTTTCGTTAAGAGTCTGTAATGTGACTTCGACCACTTCCGAAACGATCGTCCCCGACAGCGAACATAAGGGTCTGGTCGCCAGCCTGCCGCAGCCATGGCGCAACCTTGCCTTGCTGGCGCGGTTCGACCGGCCGATCGGCTGGTGGCTGCTGTTCTGGCCCTGCGCCTGGGGCCTGTTCCTGGGCGGCGGCACGGCGCGCTGGGGCATCCTCGCGTGGATGCTTTTGGGAGCCATCGCCATGCGCGGGGCAGGGTGCGTCTACAACGATATCGTCGATGCCGATCTCGACGCCCGCGTCGCCCGCACCGCGGCTCGTCCCATTGCCAGCGGCGCAACCACCAAGCGTACCGCGTGGATCTGGCTGCTCACGCTCTGCGCCGTAGGTCTTGTGGTCCTGCTCCAACTGCGCTGGGAAGCGCAGGTCGTGGCGCTTGGCAGTCTCGCGCTCGTGGCCGCCTATCCCTTCATGAAGCGCGTTACCGGCTGGCCGCAGGCGTGGCTTGGTCTTGTCTTTACATGGGGCGCGCCGGTCGGCTGGGTCGAGGCGACGGGCTTCGAACGCCTCGCCCCGCTGGCTGCGCTCTACGCCGGGTGCTGGGCCTGGTGCATGGCCTATGACACCATCTACGCCCTGCAGGACCGCGAGGACGATGCCATGGTCGGCATCGGCTCCTCCGCGCTTTCGTTCGGGCGCCACGTTCGTGCAGGCGTCGGCGGGCTCTACACGATGGCCTTGCTGTGCTGGGCAGGGGCGATCTGGCTCACGCGCGCCGATCCGCTCGCATTGCTGGCACTGGCACCGGTCTCGCTCCACCTCCTGTGGCAGGTCGCCACGCTCAAGGAAGATGGTGCCGATCCGCTGGCCAAGTTTCGCTCGAACCGCTTTGCCGGCTTGCTGATGGCCGCGGCCTGCTACGTCATCGGCGCGGCCTGAGCGCCGAACAGCGCCTCGTGGCGGGCCTCGATCGCGGGCCACAGGTCAGCCGCTTCGGGCACGTCGATCAGGAACAGGTCGTGCAGGATGCTGACCAGCTCCCGAGCGGAGCCCAGTTCGCGCCGCTCTTCGCCATGCGCTCCCACAACCGTGAGCACCTTGCCCCTGAGCATCAGGTAGCTGCCCGAAAGCCGCCTCTGCACGGTCAAGTTCTGTACGAAGACCGAGGCAGGATCACCGGCCTGCCAATGGCATAGCGCCGAGAGCTGATCCTCGTCGGCAGGTTGGTCCACGAAATCGTACGACATCGCTGTGGGACCAAGGCTGACGGAAACCCGCCACATCGCGTCGTCTGTCCGGCCGAGCGACACCGGCAGCGGATCATGCATCCACTGCCCCGGTTCGAGCGGCACCGGCGCGCCGAGCCAGCTTCCGAACCCCGCATCGACCAGCTTCGGCCCATCGCACTGCACCAGCAGGCACAAGTGCGAACCCATGCACTCATCGCCGCGCGCTTGTCGCATGACCCCGGCGCTCATCCGCACGACATCGAACCCGATTGCCGACAATGCCGCGCCCAGTACGCCATTGTGCTCATAGCACCAGCCTCCGCGCCGCGCTTCCACCAGCTTGGCGAAGGCCACGGCAGGATCGATCGTCAGGCTGCGACCAAGCTGTACATCGATGTTTTCGAACGGGATTGCCTGAACATGCGCCCTCACGATGGCATCCAGCGTCGGCAGGTCGGCGGCCACAGGCGCGGACACGCCGATCCGCGCCAGATAGGCGGCCAGTTGCGCAGGGGAGAGCGGTTCAATCGCCATAGCTGACCACTTCGAATTCGATCCCGTCCCAGTCATAGAAATAGAACCGCCGGCCCGGCTCATAGTCCGCATGATTGAACGGCTCGAGCCCCGCTGCAATCACGATCTGCTCGGCAGCGGCGAGGTCATCCACTTCGATGCCCACGTGCTGCAGCGGCATGCCTTTGGCAAAGCGCGTCAAGACACCACCCGGCGGGGTATAGAACACGATGTAATGGTTCTCGGTGCCGAGATGGATCGAAAATCCATCGTCGATTGCCAGGCCACGCCAGCGTTCGTGCCACCCGCAAAGCTCAGTGAAGAACGCCGCAGAGCGTTCGGCATCGCTGACCGAGATGTTGACGTGTTCAAGGCGGGCAGACGGCATCGTCGGGGTCCTTTCGGGATACGGTGTCGAATCGATGCTTGCGAATCTGCAACCTCAAGTTAACTTGAGGTCAAGCGGAAAGCGTGGAGTCGCAGAACCTTGGCCATTACCCGCAACGATCTCATCCCGATCGGCACGCTCGCGCGCCGCACCGGCCTCGCGGTCAGCGCCATCCGTTATTACGAGGATCGCGGGCTCGTCACCTCGATCCGCACGGGCGGGAATCAGCGCCGCTTCCTTCGCTCCGACATCCGCCGGTTGAGCTTTGTGCAGATCGCGCAGAAGCTCGGGCTTGGCCTGGCAGAGATCGAACGCGAACTCGCCGCCCTGCCGCAGGGCCGCACCCCGAACGTGCTTGATTGGCAGCGCATAAGTCGCTCATTGCGCAAGGAAATCGACAGCCGCATCCAGCTCCTTACCCGCACCCGCAACAAGCTTGACGAATGCATAGGCTGCGGCTGCCTCAGCCTCGAACGCTGCCAGCTCTACAACAAGGATGACCGCGCCGCCGCAGCTGGGCCGGGACCAAGGTATGTGCTGGATTAGCCCGCGTTCTCAAGCAGTTCCACTGCACCGCCCAAGTCCACGCTGACAAGGCGCGATACGCCGCGCTCTACCATCGTCACACCGAACAGGCGGTGCATGCGGCTCATCGTCACGGCGTTGTGCGTGACGATCAGGTAGCGGGTGCGGGTTTCGGCGACCATCGCATCGAGCAAGTCGCAGAACCGCTCGATGTTGGCATCGTCAAGCGGCGCGTCGACTTCGTCGAGCACGCAGATCGGGGCGGGGTTGGTCAGGAATAGCGCGAAGATCAGCGCGACGGCAGTCAGCGCCTGCTCGCCGCCCGAAAGAAGAGTTAACGATTGCAGGCGCTTGCCGGGTGGCTGCGCGAAGATTTCGAGGCCTGCTTCCAGCGGATCGTCGGAATCGACCAGCGCCAGATGCGCCTCGCCACCGCCGAACAGTCGGCTGAACAGGCGGCGGAAGTGGCCATCGACCGCCTCGAATGCCGCCCGCAGGCGCTCGCGCCCTTCGCGGTTGAGGCTGCCGATGGAGCCTCTAAGTCTATGAACTGCCTCGGTTAGCTCCGCCTGCTCGGCCACCGAGGTACCATGCTTTTCCTCGGCATCCTTCAGCTCGTCAGCCGCCACGAGGTTCACCGGCCCAATGCGCTCCCGCTCCGCCGAGAGACGGTCCATCGTCGCCGACTCCTCGGTCGCGGCGGCAACGTCGGCTGAGGAAAATTCGAACCGCTCGGGCAGGAGGGGGGGAGGGCATTGGAAGCGCTCGCCGGAAATGGCCGCCATCTCCTGTCGGCGGGCGTCTTCGTTCTCGGCACGAGCCGATGCCCCGGCGCGACCTTCGCGGGCCGTGGCGAGCGCCTCGTTTGCGGTCGAGAGTGTGGCCTCTGCCTGCGAGAGTTGGCCTTCCGCCTCGGAGAGTTGCCGCTCTGCCTCGGAGAGTTGGAGAGTGAGCCGCGCGCGGATTCCCTCGCCCTGTTCGATCTCGGAAATCAGTCCCGCAGGCTTGGCGGCAGAGATCGCGCGCTCGGTTTCCAGCTCCTCGCGCCGCCCGGTCATCTCGGCAAGGCGCTTGGCGGCATCGCCAGAACGGGCCTGCCACGCACGGATATCGCCCTTGAGGCCCGCCAGCCGCTCCTTGCCCGCGGCGATCTGCTGTTCGAGCGCAGCCGACGCGGCGGTGGCGGATTGCAGGGTGACGCGGGCCGCGTCGTTGCGCGCGCGCGCCGCTTCCAGCGCCGCCCGGCCCGCCGCCGGATCGGGCAGGGTGCTGCGCTTGTCCTCAGCCGCCGTCACTTCCGCCTGGGCCGCAAGGCGTTGATCCGAAAGCTCTTCCTGCGCCCGCGTCAGTTCCGCCTTGCGCTGTTCGAGCCGCGCCCGCGCTGCCTCTGCGGCATCCAATGCCCGCAGTGCCATACGCTCGGCATCCGCAGCGGCAGAGAGCGCGCGTTCCACTTGCGTGAGTTCGCCCTGCACCTCGGAGAGCCTGGCGCGAACCTCTTCCTGCGCGGTCTCGGCAGACAAGACCGCTGCGCGCCGCTCGGGCAGGAGCGCCTGCAACTCCGCCAGCCGGTTCTCGGCCTCAAGCGCAGCGGCTTCTGCGGCCCCTTCGCCCCGCGCGATGAATCCGTCCCAGCGGCGCAAGTGCCCGGCCTTTGTGACCAGCCATTCGCCGGGGACGAGCGCCTGACCTTCGTCGGCATCGACGACGCGAACCAGGGCGAGGCGCGCTGACAGTTCGGGCGGGCACTGGGGGACGTGATGGGCCAGCGAATCCGCAAGTGGCTCAGGCACTTGCGCACCTGTCCAGAAGCGCCCCTCCGCAGTGGCCGGGGCCGCGCCCACCGGAGCGGAGGCGTCACGCCCGAGCACGGCGGCCAAGGCGCGCTCGTAGCCTGGAGCAGCGCGGGTTCCGGCAATGGCAGACTGGCCCAAGCCCTTGGCGGAGCGCGCTTTCTCCCGCGCCGCCTTGTCGCGGGCGAGCGCGTCGGCTTCACGCTCGATCCCGGCAAGATCGGCGCGGGCTTGGGCCAACGCATTGCTGGTAGCGTCACGGCGGGCGGGCAGGGCTTCGCGCCGGCCGGTGGGGGCCGCGCGGCGTTCTTCGGCAGACGCGATGGCCTCCGCGGCGGCCGCGCGCTTTGCTTCCGCCTCGGCAATCTGCGCAGCCGGATCGGCTTCTCGGGCAAGCGCTTCGGCCTGCTGGGTCAAGCGCGCGGCATCGCCATCGAGCCGGGTCAGCCTTTGGCGCGCAGCGGCGACGGCTGCTTCGGCCACGCGCCATTCGGCATCGATCCCGGCCTGCTCCGCCACACGTTGAGCGAGGGCGACTTCGGCTGCACGGGCGGCACGATCGGCGTCGTCCACGGCTGCGGCCAGCGTGGGGCGACGTTCGCTATCGGCGGCAAGCGAGTCCTCGGCTGCGGTGAGGTCCTGCTCCAGTTTCGCCATTGCGGCGGCGGCATCTTCGGTCAGCCGATCCGCGCTGGCGCGGTCTTCCTCGATCCGAGTCAGCTGGCGATCGATGTCCTTGACCCGCTGCTCAGCCGCTTCGAGCTGCGCCGTGAGCGAGGCCATGCGCTGGCCGTGGGCTGCGGCGTCCTGGCGCCGGTCGAACAGTTCGTCCCGCGCCTCGGCCAAGGCTGCAGCAGCCTTGTGCTGGGCTTTCTGGGCCGCTTGCGCGAGGTCGGTAGCCCGCTTCACTGCTTCCTCGGCCGCGACGGCCTGCTTGCGTGCAGCATCGGCGGCGGCGGCTGCATCGCGCCAGCGGGCGAAGACGAGGCGGGCTTCGGCGAGGCGGATCTTCTCGCTGACGGCGCGATAACGCTCGGCAGCACGGGCCTGCCGCCTGAGCGTGCCGATCTGGCTTTCGAGGCCTGCCAGCATGTCTTCAAGCCGCGCCAGGTTTGCCTCGGTTGCGCGCAACTTCTGTTCGGCATCGCGGCGCCGCACGTGGAGGCCCGCAATCCCGGCCGCTTCTTCGAGCATCATGCGACGTTCGGCAGGCTTGGCGGCGATTACTGCGGCGATCCGGCCCTGGCTGACCAGGGCTGGGCTGTGCGCGCCAGTTGCCGCGTCAGCAAAGACCAGCGCCACGTCCTTGGCGCGAACGTCCTTTCCGTTGACGCGATAGGCGCTGCCTGCGCCGCGCTCGATGCGGCGGATGACTTCAAGCTCTGCCCCGAATGGCCCGTCAGGATCGGTTTCGGCGGTGAGCAGGACTTCGGCAAAGGACCGGGCCGGGCGGGTTGCGGTCCCGGCAAAGATCACGTCTTCCATGCCGCCGCCGCGCATGGATTTGGGCGAGCTTTCGCCCATGACCCAGCGGATGGCTTCGAGAAGGTTCGACTTGCCGCAGCCGTTGGGGCCAACGACGCCGGTGAGGCCAGGTTCGATGCGCAGTTCGGCAGGTTCGACGAAGCTCTTGAAACCGGAGAGTTTCAAGCGCTTGAATTGCACCGATCAGGCCCCCCGACCCGTCTCGGCCCCCTTAGCGGGCGCCAGCCTTCTGCAGCAGCGGTTCGAGTTCCTGCCAACTGGCAACGCCGGTCTTGCTGCCGTTGAGGAAGAAGGTCGGCGTGCCGGTGATGTCGAACTCCTTGCTCCACTGTTCGTTGGTGGTGGCAAGCTTTGTCGCCTTGGCGCTGTCAGCCAGGCATGACGAGCCCTGAGCGGCCGCAATGCCGCGCGAGGCGAAGAATTCGCTCATGCCGCCGAGCTGGGCAATGCCGGCAAAGCGCTTGTCAGCGGGAAGGTTCTGGATCTGCTGGAAGGCGGCTTCGTCCTTCTGCAGGTTGGTGAACATGTTGGGTTGCCAGGCCCAGAACTGCTCCGACAGCGGAATCACAGCTTCGGGGGCGCCGCACGTGGCCAGCAGCACCGCCGGCATGTCGAGCGCGTTCAGCAGGAACAGGCGCAGTTCATAGGAAACGCGGCCCGATGCGATGTATTCATCGCGCAGCTTGGGGAAGCCCTTTTCCGAAAATTCCGCGCAGTGCGAGCACGACAGCGCGCCGAATTCGATCAGCTTGATCGGGGCGTTGGGATTGCCCATCAGGTAACCGCCTTCGGGCGTGACCGAGAAAGTTTCGGTCCACGACTGGCCGGCGGGCGCAGGAACCTTGGCAATCGGCTCTGCGCTGGCAATCTCGCCTCCGGCAGCGGCGTCCTTCTTGTCACAGGCGGCAAGGCCAAGCGTCAGCGGAAGGGTGGCAAGCAGGAGCGCGCGGGCGAGTTTCATCGTCTGGATATTCCCGTTTTCTGGCGGTTTGGAAGGACGCTAGCGGATTGTTGCCGGGGTTTGAAGGGGGTGTGCGGTGGGGTTGTGGATGGCGGTTGATCGAGAGGTCATGGGCCCCGGCCTGCGCCGGGGCAACGGAGAAATGAATGGCCTTCTTGCTTGTCGCCCCGGCGCAGGCCGGGGCCCATGAGGCCCGAAATATGAAACTTCCTCAATCCATCCGCGCGAGGATTTGCGGGCGCAGCGAATCCCAGTCATGGGTGCCTGCGAGCAGGATGCCATCGATCATGAAGCTGGGGGTGCCGGTGACGCCGAGCTTCTCGGCAGCGTCATTGGTCCGCTGGGCAAGCTTGTTGGCCAGCGCTTCGTTCGACAGGCAACGGTCCATCGCCTGACGGTCCATCCCACGGGCTGCCATGAATTCGTAGAACTTGAAGTCGCTGGCGATGGCGCGGGTGCGGGTGGCGAAGGGGCCGGTTGTCCACCGCTGGCGCTGCGCTGCGGTGGCGTTCGAAAGCGGGCCGATCCACTGCGGCTGCAGGCGCATGAAGGCAGTGTGCAGCTGGAAGAAGCGGTTGGCGGGCACGCAATTGGTGATGAGCGCCACGGTCATGTCCACCGGATCGCGCACGAAATTGCGCACTTCAACTGCGCCCTTGCCGGGGGCGATCATGCCGATCTTGAGCTGGCCTTCGGACTCGGTCTCGAAATGCGAGCAGTGCGGGCAGGTGTAGCTGACGAATTCGATCAAGCGCAACTTGGCGGCGGGGTTGCCGAGCACGTGATGGCCTTCAGCCGTGATGGAGCCGGTGACGGCCCAGTTGAGGCCGCCTGCCGGGCGCGGTGCAGGCTTTTTGGCGGCCTGCCCCGAAGCTCCCGTTGCGACGAGCGCTGCGGCGGCGATTGCTGCTGCTGCAAACTTGCGGATCATCCGATCTTCTTCCCCCCGGTTGCACTATCGAGACTGCGCGCCAGCGATTCCAGCACCGTGCGCAGTTCAGGATCGCCGATATCGCGCAGCGAATCCCCCAGTTCCATCGGTATCGGCTTCAGCGAGGGAGGCGCCGCACGCGGTGCTTCCTTGGGCTTTGGTGCCTGAACGGCGCCTTGCCGTATCTTTACCTTGGCTACGGCATTGTAGCCGAAAAAGCGGTTCACCCGGTCAATGATTTCGGGCGTGACGTGTTGGATCAGCGGCGCATGTGCCGGGCTGACGACCAGTTGCAGGATGCCTTCGGATTTCTCGCCCGGGGGAAAGCGGATCGATTCGGGCATGCAGTGGCGCGCATGCCGCTCACCCACGATCTCGGGCCAGCGGGTGACCACGCTGGATTGCACGAAGCCGAAGCGGCGGAAGGCGGTGCGGCCGATGGCGGGCATGAGATCGGCGATCTGGCGCGCTTCGCCGCCCCTGGGGCGCTCGTAGAGCTTGCCCGCCTCGGTCTTGGTGGACCGGGCGCTCTTGCGTTTCGGCGCGTCCGAAGGGGTGCTTTCCATATCGCTTCGCGCCATGCCATAGGTGCGCGATGCAAGCCAGAGAGGAAGCCGCAAAGTCGTTCGATCCGGAGGCAATCGCCCCGCTTCTGCTGGCGTGGTACGATACCAACGCACGACGCCTGCCATGGCGACGCTTGCCCGGAGAGGAGCGGCAGGACCCCTACAGGGTCTGGCTGTCCGAAGTGATGTTGCAGCAGACGACCGTGGCGGCGGTGGGGCCATACTATTCCAAATTCACCGAGGTCTGGCCGACGGTGGGAGATCTGGCAGCGGCCGACGATGCCGATGTGATGGCAGCGTGGGCGGGCCTCGGTTATTATGCCCGCGCCCGCAATCTGCTGGCCTGCGCACGGGCCGTGGCGGCGCGCGGCGGGAACTTTCCCGATACCGAGGCGGGCTTGCGCGAATTGCCGGGACTGGGGGAATACACTGCTGCTGCCGTTGCCGCGATCGCGTTCGGGCGCCGCGCAGTGGTGGTCGATGCCAACGTCGAGCGGGTCGTGGCGCGGCTGTTCGCGATCGACGAACCCCTCCCTGCGGGTAAGGCGGCAATCCGTTTTGCGGCGGGGCAGGTGACACCGGAGGAGCGCGCCGGGGACTTTGCGCAAGGGATGATGGATCTGGGCGCGACGATCTGCACGGCAAGGTCTCCGCGCTGCATGCTGTGTCCATTGCGCGAGGGATGCCGTGGTTACGCGCAAGGTTCGCCCGAGCGGCTGCCGGTGAAGGCGGCGAAGAAGGCCAAGCCGGTTCGGACCGGCCGGGTCTATTGGGTGGAGCGCGATGGCAAGGTCCTGCTGGTGCGCCGGCCCGGGCGCGGAATGCTGGGCGGGATGCGCGCTCTGCCTGACGATGGCTGGTCGGCCAAGGGTGATGGCGCAGATGCGCTGGCGGGAGATTGGCGCGCTGGCGGAATAGTGCGCCACGGCTTCACGCATTTCGATCTCGAATTGCAATTGATGCTTTCGGTTCAGCCACAAGCGGTTAGTCTTCCGCAAGGAGAATGGTGGCCGGTCGAGACAATCGAGGCTGCCGGATTGCCGACCGTGTTCGCCAAGGCGGCGCGGCTGGTGGTCGCTGGAAGGACAGACTGAGCAATGCAGCAGATTTCGGTTTCGCGGCGCGGGTTCATCGGGTCGCTCGGGTTGGTCGCCGGAAGCATGGCCTTGCCGCGCATGGCGTGGGCAAGCGCTGCGGCGGAAGCGCGCTTTCCGACGGTTGCGGGAATGCTCGATGGCTATGTCTCGTCGGGCAAGCTGCCCGGCATGATCGCGGCGCTGGGCTGGGGGGCAAGCGAGGCGCCGATGGACATCGCCCGCGGCACTTTGGCCAAGGGGATTGCGCCAGCTATCGAGATGGACAGCCTGTTCCGCATCTATTCGATGACCAAGCCGATTACCGGAATGGCGGCGATGATGCTGGTGGATGAAGGCAAGCTCCGGCTCGACCAACCGATTGCCGATCTGCTGCCTGCCTTCGGCAAGATGCAGGTTCAGGTCACGCCTGACGGTTCGATGACCGATCTGCTCCCGGCAAGGTCACAGATCACGGTTAGGCACCTGCTGACGCACACCGCAGGTCTTGGCTATTCGATCATCCAGAAGGGCCCGATCAAGGACGCATACATCAACGCGGGGCTTGTGCCGGGGCAGGCCAGCCGCATGCGGCTTCCGGGCATGGATGCGCCCAAGCCACTGGGCAGCCTTGCCGAGTTCGCCGATGTCCTGGCAACGATGCCGCTGGTCTACGAGCCGGGTACGGTGTGGAGCTATTCGGTTGCGCTCGACCTGATGGGGCGGGTGATCGAAGTGGCATCGGGCAAGCCGTTCGACGTGTTTCTGGCCGAGCGGCTGTTCGCCCCCTGCGGCATGACCTCGACCTGGTTCCGCGTGCCCGAGAGCGAAGTGGGGCGGCTGACCACGAACTACGCCGCGGTGGGGGGTGCCTTGCTGCCGATCGATCCAGCCAAGGCTTCGATCTATCTCGATCAGCCGCCCTACCCGTTCGGCGGGGCAGGGCTGGTTTCAAGCCCTCGCGACTATGACCGATTCCTGCGAATGCTGCTGGGCTTCGGGCGGATCGATGGCAGGCAGGTGATGAGCGAGACTGCCGTGCGCCTCGGCACCAGCAATCTCCTGCCGGCAGGCACAGACCTGTCGCAGGCCTTTATCAAGGGCAACGGCTTTGGCGCCGGCGGTTCGGTGGGGCTGGGCGAGGATGCCGGGACCTATGGCTGGGCCGGGGCGGCAGGCACTGTGGGCTTCGTCAATTACCGGGTCGGGCTGCGGGCGGGAGTCTATACTCAATACATGCCGTCAGATGCCTATCCGGTGCACAGGGAATTCGCGAAGGCCGTGCTGGCCGACGTAACGGGGAAGAAGGCCGCAGCCTGATGGACACGACGATTGCATTTGCTGGCGGCGGACTCGACCGCGCCGATCACATTCGTGGCGATGCGGACAAGCTGGGCAGCCTGATGAACTGGCGCGCGCGGCTGCTGCGGCTGGAAGGGATCGATCCGGTGATCGCGCCCGACGGCGGGCTGGATTGGGGCACGCTGGCCGATGCCGATCCAGAGGCGGAACTGGTGTTCCTTGGTCTGAGCGAAGATGGACGCGGCTGTTTTGCACAGGTGACGCCGGCGATCGTCGGAAGCGTTGCGCCGCCCAATCCACGGTTGTGGGCGGCGATGGGATCACTCTCGACGGGCGACCTTTCGATCTATGGCGGAGCGCGCAGCCTGGTCGACTGGCATGCGCGGCACCGCTTCTGCGCTCGCTGCGGATCGGCGACGAGGCTGGCCAAGGGCGGCTGGCAACGTACCTGCAGCAACGAGGCATGCAAGAGCGAACACTTTCCGCGTGTCGATCCGGTGACAATCATGACGGTCGAGTGCGAGGGCGAACTGCTGCTCGGCCGTCAGCCACGCTTTCCGCCCCGGCGCTATTCGGCGCTGGCGGGTTTCGTCGAGCCGGGGGAGGGCCTTGAGGACGCGGTTCGCCGCGAGGTGCAGGAAGAGGCAGGGGTGAAGGTAGATGAGGTGCGCTATGTGGCGAGCCAGCCCTGGCCATTCCCTTCGTCGTTGATGATTGCTTGCCACGCCTTCACCACGCAGCGGGAAATCACCATCGACGCGACCGAACTCGATGACGCGCGGTGGTTCACCCGCGAGGAAGTCCGTTATGCGATGAGTGGTGCCGAGGACGGCGCTTTCATTGCGCCGCCGCCGTTCGCCGTGGCGCATCACCTGCTCAAGTGGTGGTTGTCGCAATGAGCGCGCCTGCAAATGTCACGCTCGACATCTGGTCGGACGTGATGTGCCCGTGGTGCGTGATCGGGCTGAAGCAGCTCGACAAGGCGCTGGCCAGCATGGACGGCGAAGTGGATGCGACCGTGCGCTTCCATCCGTTCGAGCTCAACCCCGACATGCCCGAGGAAGGCGAGGAGCAAGCCGCGCATATCCAGCGCAAGTATGGCCGCACGGCAGAGCAGTCGGCAGGCGTGCGCGAAACCTTGCGGCAGGCCGCCGAGCGCGCGGGCTATTCGTTCGATTACACCGGCGAAGGTGATGCTCCACCCGCGATGATGTGGAACACGCGGATGGCGCACCGGCTACTGACTTGGGCCCTGCGTGCTTTCGGGCCGGAGCGTCAGCAGGCGCTCAAACGCGCGCTGTTCGACGCGCACTTTCAGGCGCGGCGCAACGTGTCTGACCCGGAAGTGCTGGCCGAGGTTGCAGAGAGCGTCGGCCTGCCACGGCTTAACGCGCTGCAGGCGATGATCGACCCGCAGATCGATGCGATCGTCACCGCCGAGGAGCGGCAGGCTTGGGACTGGAACGTCACAGGCGTGCCGGCGGTGGTAATCAACGGCAAGTTGATTGTGCCCGGCGCGCAGGAGCCTGAAGTCTACAGCGACCTGATCCGCAAGGTCCTGGCTCGCGAAGCGGCCGGGAAAGCCTAGACCAATCCAAGCTTGGCGAGTTCCGAAGCAATCTGGGCGGGCAGGACTTCGCCCGCTTCTCCGTCACCCAGATCAGCCGGGGCATCTGCTTCTTCGAGATAGCGCCAGCCCTGATGCGCGCGGCGGGGCTTGGGGTGGACATCGATCAGGCGGGTGCTGACGACAATGTTTGTGCGGCCGCCTTCGGCTTCCTCGAAACCGACGATCTCCGATCGCGCGACAAGCTGATGCTTGTGGATCCAGTAAAGCGAGCCGCCGATCATTTCCTCGGCGCGCTTCGGGCGGTTGCGCGTGGTGAGATAGGCAACTTTCGCGCCACCGCGACGGCCGGTGTCCGAGAACCATTCGTGGATCTCGGCCAGTGATTGGGCGCCGTAGGCCACCTTGGTCATGTGCAGGGGCATGAAACTTCTTCCGGATCAGGCAAGGCCGCTCAGCACGGCGAGGCCGAGGAACGAGAAGAAGCCCATGACATCGGTCGCCATGGTCACGAATACGGCCGAAGAGACAGCCGGATCCACCTTGAGCCGATCAAGCGTGACCGGAACCAGAATACCGGCAAGGCCGGCCACAAGGTTGTTGATGACCATGGCCGAGCCGATGACGGCACCGAGCAGCGGGTTGGCAAACAGGAGACCCGTGCCCAGCCCGATCAGGATACCCAGCGCCGCGCCGTTGGTGGCCGCGATTCGCAACTCGCGCAGGATCATGCGGATCGTGTTCGAACTGGTCAGCTGATTGGTGGCAATTGCGCGCACGACCACGGCCAGTGTCTGCGTTCCGGCATTGCCGCCCATTCCCGACACGATCGGCATCAGCACTGCGAGCAAGGCAAAGCGGGCGATGGCGCCCTGGAACATGCCGACGACCGAGGCGGCAACCAGCGCCGTGCCAAGGTTGACCACCAGCCAGGTCAGCCGGGTGCGAACGGTGAGCAGGATCGGCTCGTTGATGTCGCCATCGCCGGCACCGGACAGGCGCAGGATGTCCTCGCTCGCCTCTTCCTGAATGATGTGGACGATATCGTCGACGGTGATCTGGCCGACGAGGCGGCCGCTTTCGTCCACCACCGCGGCTGAAATCAGCGCGTATTTCTGGAAGCGCAGCGCGACTTCTTCCTGATCCATCGAGACCGGGATCAGCGTCTGGTCGCGCTTCATCACGTCGGCCAGCGGAACGCTCCGCGGCGCGCGCAGGATCCATGAAAGGCTGCAGGTGCCGACCGGATGATGCTTGTGGTCGACGATGAACACTTCCCAGAATTCGGTGGGCAGTTCGTCGTCGCGGCGCAGGTAGTCGATCAGGTCACCGACGGTCATCGCCTCGGGCACCGCGATAAGATCGCGGCTCATCAGGCGGCCGGCGGTTTCTTCCGGATAGGACAGCGCGGATTCGATCGCGGCGCGATCTTCCGGTTCCATCTCGGCCAGGACGGCCTGCTGGTCTTCCTCGTCGAGGTCCTCGATCAGGGCGACGGCGTCGTCCGTCTCCATCTGCTCGGCTAGGTCGGCGACTTCCTCGGGCTCGAGCTCTTCGACCAGCAGTTCGCGGACGTGATCGTTGAGCTCGGCAAGAACCTCGCCGCCCATGAGGTCGTTGATCGCCCGGGCCAGCTTGACGCGGTCATCCTGGTCGATCAGCTCGAAAAGGTCGGCGATATCGGCCGGGTGGAGCGGTTCGACAAGATTGTAGACGGTCTCGTCGTCACCGGCTTCGAGTGCCTCGGCGACGCGGCGGACGAAGCTGGGACGAAGGGTATTGTCCTCCTCGTCAAGGCTTTCGGAATTGCGCGAGGGTTCGGCCGGCGCGGGCGCATCGTCCACGTCGGGGAGCAGGCTGTCGATGATGTCGTCGTCGCGCTCCATAGGGGCGGGTTACCGGCTGATGCGGCAATTGCAACCAGTCGGCAGACCTATGCGTGACTTTATTTTCGGAAGCCTTATATCGGCGCGCAAACAAGCAAGGATTGCGACTAATGGCTGACGAAAAACTGGTCCTCACGCTCGATTCCGGCGATGTCGTGATCAAGCTGCGTCCCGATCTGGCCCCCGGCCACGTCGAGCGCATCAAGGAACTGGCGAACGAGGGCTTCTACAACGGCGTGAAGTTCCACCGCGTGATTCCGGGCTTCATGGCGCAGGGCGGCTGCCCGCAGGGCACCGGCATGGGCGGTTCGAGCAAGCCAGACCTCAAGGCCGAATTCAACGATGAACCTCACGTCCGCGGCGTGTGCTCGATGGCTCGCACGAGCTATCCGCATTCGGCCAACAGCCAGTTCTTCATCTGCTTTGACGATGCACGCTTCCTCGACAAGCAGTACACCGTGTGGGGCCAGGTCGAGAGCGGCATGGACCTGATCGACGCGCTGCCCAAGGGTGAGCCGCCGGCGAACCCGGGCGTGATCAAGGAAGCGAAGGTCGTCGCTGCCTGATTGGACTGCTGGTCAAGAAAAGAGGGGCGGGGCCTGACGGCTGCCGCCCCTTTTTCATTGGCGCCGTGCTTGTCAATGATTGACTTGAGCCCGCTCATGCTGAGCTTGTCGAAGCATCCGGCGCAATGCCAGCGTCCTTCGACAGGCTCAGGACGAGCGGGTTGGAAATTAAAACTTCAGCCGCCGCACTGCCTCGTCCTGCGCGATCAGCGGCAGGAGGGCGGCCATTTCGGGTCCGTGGTCATGGCCCGTCAGCGCTTGACGCAGCGGCAGGAACAGGGACTTGCCCTTGCGGCCGGTGCTGTCCTTGAGGGCGCTGGTCAATGCGCGCCACGGCTCGGCAGACCAGTCGAGTGTGATTGCAACCTGGGCGGCTTGCGCCAGGTAGGCGCGGGTTTCCTCGTCGAACGCAGGCACGGTCACCGGTCCGGTCACGACCTGCCACCAGTCCTTCGCCTCGTCGATATGGGCGAGATTGGGGCGGATGGCATCCCAAGCAGTTTGGCCCATGCCTTCGGGCAGAAGATGGGCAACGCGGGCGTATGGCAGGCGGTGAACGATCTGGGCGTTCACGCGGTGGAGGTCGGCTTCGTCGAAGCGGGCCGGTGCGCGGCCGAAGCGGGACAGGTCGAAGTTCTCAGCCAGTGCAGCAGCATCGAGTGACGGATCGACCGGATCGGACGTGCCAAGGCGGGCGAGCAAGGCGACAATTGCCTCCGGTTCGATGCCCTGTTCGCGAAAATCGGCCATCCCCAATGCGCCGAGGCGCTTGGACAGCTTGCCCTCGCTTCCGGTCAGCAGCGCTTCATGGGCAAACCGGGGAGGCCGGGCACCAAGAGCGGTAAACATCTGAAGCTGCGTGGCGGTGTTCGAGACGTGATCTTCGCCGCGCAGCACATCGGTAATGCCCATGGCAATGTCGTCGATTGCCGAGGGGAGCATGTAGAGCCAGGAGCCGTCAGCGCGGCGGATCACTGGGTCGGACATCTGGCGCGGATCAAAGTTCTGGGGGCCGCGAATACCGTCTTCCCAGGTAATCGGCTGTACGTGATCGAGCAGGAAGCGCCAGTGAGGGGTTTCGCCCGCAGCGGCTTTTGCGGCGTGGTCAGCCTCGGTCAGCTTGAGCGCGGCGCGATCGTAAATCGGTGGCAGGCCGCGGCCGAGCAGAATCTTGCGCTTGAGGTCCAGTTCCTGTGCAGTCTCGTAGCAACGGTAGATGCGGCCCGCGTCGACCAGACGCTGGAACTCGCGCTCGTAGAGTTCGGTGCGCAGCGACTGGCGCTCCTCGCCGTCGTAGGTCAGGCCGAGCCAGGCAAGGTCGGCACGGATGGAATCGACATGCTCCTCGCGGCTGCGCTCGGCATCGGTATCGTCGATGCGCAGCAGGAATCGGCCGCCGGTCTTCTTCGCCAGAAGCCAGCTGTGGAGCGCAGTGCGGACGTTGCCGACATGAAGCTTGCCGGTGGGCGAAGGGGCGAAGCGGGTTACCGTGGTCATGCGCGCTGCCCTAGCGCGCCGCTGCTGCAAGGGGAAGGCCGGGGACTCTAGGGTATCAGCGCCACGGCATGGATCGTCGCGTTGTAGAGCGCTTCGTGGCGGTCAGCGCGGACAAAGCCCGCGATGCTTTCCGAGAAGGCTTCGCGCTTGCCCGAGACGGCGGCGCGGGCAAGGGCTGCAAGAGTGGTCTCGTCCGGCGTCATGGCAAGACAACAGGGGCGGTTGACCAGGAACGGTTCGGGCCAGACCTGCTTGATCGTCTGCACGAGCCCGTGGACGGCGCAGGCCGCTTCGATGGAGCGGTAGCGCTGGGCAAGGTCGGGCACGGGATCGCGGCCAGAGGCTTCAAACAGTGCACACAGTCGCATCGCCATGGTCACGTGCAGGCCCTTCAGCGACAGGCCGCGCACGTCCTGTGGGCGGGCCATGCTGTCGATCAGGGCGGAGTAGCGGGTGGAGGACTGGCCTGCAGGCATTGCACATCCTTTCTTGCGAACGATTCGCAAGTTAACATGAGCTTGGCTCAGGTCAATGCGAATCGTTCGCAACTACTCCCTAGTCGCCGCTACGCGGTGGGATCGCCAGCGAAGCGCCATGCCGACGATTGACAGCAGCATGCCGGCAAGCATGAAAGCAAGCATCAGTGGCTCGTCTTGGGCGGACTTGAGCGCGGGCACGCCGAGCAGAACGACGCTGACGCTCGACACCAGATAGCCGCTTCCCTTGAGGCGGGAGCTTTTGCGCATTCGTGAATATTCCCAGATAGTTGAATGACAAAACAACTACGGGATGGAGGATGTCAGGTTCCGGTTCGGAAACCGTGGGTTATCGGATAACGCCGGTCGCGCCCATAGTTGCGCGCGCCCAGCTTCACGCCAGGAGGGGCCTGGCGGCGCTTGTATTCAGCGATGTTGAGCAGCCGTTCGATGCGGCTGACGGTCGCGCGGTCATGCCCTTCGGCCACGATCTGGTCGACGCTCTTCTCGTTCTCCACCAGCCCCTGCAGGATCGCATCGAGCACGTCGTAAGGCGGGAGTGAGTCCGAATCCTTCTGGTCGGGGCGCAATTCGGCGCTTGGCGGCTTGGTGATGATCCGCTGCGGCATGACCAGGCCATCAGGACCCAGGCCAATCTTTGGGCGATGCGCGTTTCGCCATTCGGACACGGCAAAGACCGTGGTCTTGTAGGCGTCCTTCAGCGGGTTGTAGCCGCCGTTCATGTCGCCATAGATCGTGGCGTAGCCGACGCTCATTTCGCTCTTGTTGCCGGTGGTGACCAGCATCGGGCCGAACTTGTTCGACAGTGCCATCAGGGTCACGCCACGAATGCGCGACTGGATGTTCTCTTCGGTAAGGTCGGGCTGCTTGCCGGCGAACACCGGGGCGAGCATGCCGTCAAAGGCATCGACAGCCGGAGCGATCGGCACAGTGTCGAGCCGGACGCCGAGCATTTGCGCGCAACCCGCAGCGTCGTCGAGGCTCTCCTGCGAAGTGTAGCGGCTTGGCAGCATGACGCACCACACGCGATCGGGGCCAAGAGCATCGACGGCAATGGCCGCGCAGATCGCCGAATCGATGCCGCCAGACAGCCCAAGGACAACGCCGGGGAAGCGGTTCTTGTTCACATAGTCGCGCAGGGCCATGACCATGGCGCAGTAGATGTCTTCGGGATGCTCGGCGAGTTCGTGATCGACGCCGGGTTCGCAGCGCCAGCGCGAACCGGAGCCGACAGCGGTCTGGGTCCAGACGGTGGTGACGACGGATTCTTCCCAGTCCGGCATCTGCACCCACAGCGCGCCTTCGGGGCCGACGACGAAGCTCGCCCCATCGAACACGATCTCGTCCTGCCCGCCGACGCGGTTAAGGTAGGCCAGCGGGATGCCGGTATCGATCGCGCGGCGCTTGGCCACGCCGTCGATGCGCAGCACGTCCTTGTCGATCTCGTAAGGGCTGCCGTTGATGCAGATGAAGATTTCGGCGCCGAGGTCGGCGAGGTGGCGACAGACGTCGGGGTGCCAGATGTCCTCGCAGATCGGCAGTCCCAGCATCGCGCCCTTGAACAGCACGGGCTCCGGCAAGGGGCCGGGCATGAAATAGCGCTTTTCGTCAAACGTGCCGTAATTGGGCAATTCGTACTTGAAGCGGGTGGCTGCGATGCGACCGCCTTCGAGCAGGGCGACGCCATTGTGGAGGTCACCATCGCGGACGAAAACCGAGCCCACGAGCATGGCGGGGCCGCCATCTGCAGTGACCTTGGCCAGCTTTTCGAGTTCGGTGGCAGCTCGCTCGATCAGGGCCGGCTTCATGATCAGGTCTTCCGGCGGATAGCCGATCAGCATCAGTTCCGGATAGACGATCAGGTCCGAATCCGGGTTGCTCTCCCGCACGGCAAGCATGGCCGCGACATTGGCGGCGAGATCCCCAACCGACTGGTTGAGTTGGGCGAGCGTGATGCGAAGCGTATCGGCCATGGCCCAACTCCTAAGGGACTGTTCGCTGGGCGGCAACGCCCATGGCTGCCAAGAGTTGCAAAGCTGTCATCATGGGCTAAGGGCGCGTTGGGGATCGAATCCGAGGGAATCGCACGCAATGAAGATCATGGCCGGCAACTCCAACCTGCCGCTCGCCCGCGCCATTTCGGCCTATCTCGAAATGCCGCTGACCGACGCCAGCGTGCGCCGCTTCGCTGACGAGGAAGTTTTCGTGGAAATCCACGAGAACGTCCGTGGCGAGGACGTCTTCGTCGTCCAGTCCACCGCCTACCCGGCGAACGACAACCTAATGGAACTGCTGATCTGCATCGACGCGCTTCGCCGTGCTTCGGCAAAGCGCATCACGGCGGTTGTCCCCTACTTCGGCTATGCCCGCCAGGACCGCAAGCCCGGGCCGCGTACGCCGATCTCGGCCAAGCTCGTTGCCAACCTGATCACGCAGGCAGGCGCCGATCGCGTGCTGGCGGTGGACCTCCACGCCGGCCAGATCCAGGGCTTCTTCGACATCCCGACCGACAACCTGTTTGCAGCCCCGGTGATGGCAGCCGACATCCAGACCCGCTACGGTACGCAGGAACTGATGGTAGTGTCGCCCGACGTCGGCGGTGTGGTCCGTGCACGTTCGCTGGCCAAGCGCCTGAACAACGCGCCGCTCGCCATCGTCGACAAGCGCCGCGACCGCCCCGGCCAGTCCGAAGTCATGAACATCATCGGCGACGTCAAGGGCCGCATGTGCATCCTGATCGACGACATCATCGATTCGGGCGGCACGCTGTGCAACGCAGCGCAGGCACTGATGGACGAAGGCGCGGCGGGCGTCTCGGCCTACATTACCCACGGCGTGCTTTCGGGCGGCGCAGTGGCGCGCGTCAGCAATTCCGCGCTCAAGGAACTGGTGATCACCGACACGATCATGCCGACCGAAGCGACCGCCGCTTCCGACCGCATCCGCGTGCTGACGATTGCCCCGCTGATCGGCGAGGCCGTGCGCCGCATTGCCGACGAAAGCTCGGTTTCCAGCCTGTTCGACTGATCCTGCCGCAAGTCAGCCGTTTTTCAGGCGCTCCAGCCATGCGCGAGCCTGCTTCGGCTCGCCCACAGCATTGGCCGGAGGCTTGCCGCGGGAAGCCATGAACTCGTCGTGGAGGGTGAACGGCTCCATGAACAAGGCCTCGCGCGCCTCAGCGATCTCGTCGGCAATCTCGGTGAGGTTGTCGATAATCGGTGCAGTGGCGGCGCGCATTATCTTGTCCGCGTTGTGATCGAACAGGCCCCACTTGCCCGCCGCGGTCACTTCAAGCGCTTGGATCAGCACAGCGCGATAGTCCGCTTCCATTTCGGAGCGGCGTTTGTCGAGACGTTCGAGACGGTCAGCCCTGGCCATGCCTGAGCCTAGGTGGTGAAGCGGAAGCGCGCAATGCTGGTCACTCCCAGGGCTTGACCTCGCCGGGTTCCAGCCTGCGTATTTCCTCCAGCCTGCGGGCCTGCCGTGTTTCAAGGCCCAACGTCATAAGTGGCTGAGGGCGGTCGACGAACTGGCGCGGGCTCATCCCGAACAGAGCGGTGAATTCGCGTATCAGGTGGCTCTGGTCATAATAGCGCAAGGCAATTGCCTCGGCCTCTTCTTGATCTGCCACGCCGCGCAGGTGACTCGCCATGTCGAGCGCGCGGGCACGCCGCAAGACCTGCTTGGGTGGCATGCCGAAGTCGCGGTGAGCTATCCTTTCCAGCCGACGCTGCGTCACGCCCAGCTTTTCGGCAAGCCGTGCAACGCTGATCGTGGGATCGGCAAATGCGGCGGCCTCGAAGTGGGCTGAAATCGGATCCGGCTCGCGCACGGCGCGATCAGCGATCAGGCTGCGCATCTCGCATTCCATGGCCTTGACCCAGTCTTCCGGCGACGCATCGGGATCGAACAGGTCTAACCAGCGCTGTTCCGGCATCCCCAGATCGGCGAAAGGGGCCAGCCTGTCTGTCAGCGTGGCAATGTCCGGACCCCGCAGCGCATGACAGACGCCAGGTCGCAGGAAGATGCCGATGCTGATGAAGCTGCCGGTGACGCTGATCGGCATCCGACGAGAATGTGGACCGAACAGCATTGCCGCTTGCTCGGAAGTGCGCACGCCATCCGCCGTGGTGGCCTCCCACTTGCCGCGCAACTGAATCCGGATGCACGCGAAATCGCTCAACAGTCCACAGTCTAGGCGATGTTCAGGCGGGGTCCCGACGATGGTGACGTAGAGCCTTCCAATCCAGCGATCGAGGTCGGGAGCCGGGGCCCGGCTGTAGGAAATCGGCTGGCCATCGCGCGTTGCGATCGGCGAAACTATCGCGCGATCAACGCCCGGCCTGTTGCTGCGACTCATCTAGCGTGCCCCCAAGACAATCGGTGCATGAAGGTCTAGCGCCCCAAAAACCTTTCATGCGTGCGGTTTGTCACGCCTTCCTTAAAATTGCGCAGGCACATTTGTCCAATGCCGATTCTGGTCTTGCGGGTTGACCGTATTGGTTGAAAGCAGGCAGAGCCGGGGGATGAAGCTTGAAAACGACATCGCCCTTGCCATGCGTCTCGCCGACGCGGCGGCGGAGGCCATTCGCCCGCACTTCCGCACAGTAGCCGCCGAGCGGAAGGGCGACGCTACGCCGGTAACCCTGGCTGACCGTGCGGCTGAAGAGGCCATGCGGCGCATCTTGACGGCAGAGGTGCCGCGCGACACCATCATTGGCGAGGAATTCGGTTCGACCGCCGGTTCGTCGGGTCGGAGCTGGGTGCTTGATCCGATCGACGGAACAGCGGGTTTCCTGGCCGGCCGTCCGATCTTCGGCACATTGATCGCGCTGGTGGTCGAAGGGTTTCCGGTGCTCGGCGTGCTGGACCAGCCCATCACCGGGGAGCGCTGGGTCGGTGCCATGGGCAAGCGGACTACGCTTAACGGCAAACCGGTGCAGACGCGAATCTGTCGTGAACTGTCAGAAGCCACGCTGGCGACGACCGGGCCGCATTATTTCGACGACCACGATGGCGGGCACTTCATGGGCCTTGCTGCGAAAACCGATCACAAGCGCATGGTGATGGGTGGCGATTGCTACAATTACGCCATGCTCGCCACGGGGCAGCTCGACGTTGTCTGTGAGGCGAACCTCAAGCTTCACGACTGGGCCGCGCTGGTGCCGATTGTCGAAGGTGCCGGTGGCACGATGGCCGACTGGAATGGCGATCCCTTGCATGCCGGTTCGGACGGCCACGTGATCGCACTGGGAGATCCGGCGCGGCTGGAAGACGTGGTGGAGGCGTTGGCTTGCGCGCACTGAGCTGGCCGATGATCCCGTCCGCCCCTCAGCGCGAGTTGCCGGGCGAGCGCGAAAGTTCCATCAACTCGTAGCGCTCTCCTATTGAGGGCAGGACCGGCAGTAGCGGCAGGCAATCGGATGGCTCGATCCAATAGTCTGTCAGATGCGGCGCCTGATCGCTCCAGCGGATCGTGTAGCGCAGGGCTCCAGCTATCGGACAAGAGGCAAAGATCTTCTTCAGCGCACCAGTAGCTGTACCTCGGACAGTTCGATGACCGGTATCTCCCAAGGGTGCGCAGCCATGAGCGCATCGAGTGCGGGCGCGAGGTCTGCGTCCGCATCGGCGTAGGTCGTAATGATCGCGGTCGGCGAGAGGGCGCGCTCACCCGCACTTCCCATCGTCGGCTTGGCGTCCGGCCCGGGCTGGTAGCTTTCCCATCCCGGCGATATCTCGCAAACGCCATTGTAGAGCTTGAAGTCACCCAAGGGATTGTCGGCGCGGATCACGGCGAGCATGGCAGCTGCGGCGGGGTCGCGTTCGATCGCGTCGCCCTCGCCATTGAGCAATGCAGTGAGTGTCAGGGCAGAAATCGGGCAGTGGATCTTCACCGCAACGGCGCGGCGGCGGCTGGCGCTCAAAGCCCTGCCTTCAGCATCCAGTCGTGGAACAGGCGCACCGGCCGCGATTGCAGCGCCCGCGGGCGGCATACGAACCAGTACGAATAGGGACTGTCGACATCGATATCGTAAAGCCGGGCGAGGCGGGAATCATGGCTGCGATGGTAATGGTCATCGTGCATGATCGCGATGCCAAGACCCTGCGCCGCTGCCTCGAGGATCAGCTGACCGGAATCGAAGTGATCGATCGCGGCCGGTTCGAGTTTTTCGAGGTGTAGCGCTTTCTTCCATGCCTCGAAGCTGGCGGGAAGGTCATTATGTACAAGGAAGGTTTGCTTGGAGAGCTTGGCTATATCGGGACGCTCGCCAAGCTCGGCGGCCAATTCGCGCGAAGTTATCGCGTGGACCCGGTTGTGATCAAGGCGCACCGAATGCAGAGAGGCGTCCGGCCCTTCCGAAAGGACGATGGCGGCATCGATGGTGTCGCCAAGCTTGGTCTCGGCGGCGTGGCCTGAATCGATATCGATGTGCAACTGCGGATGAAGCTTGCGCAGTTCGCCGAGGCGCGGAAACAGGCGCTGGCTGCCGAACAGCGGCAGGACGCCAAGCCGCAGGCGCATGACCTTGCCGGTATCGATCAGTCGATCGACGCGGTCTGCCATCTCGTCGATCAGCGGAGCAACGGCATCGTAAAGCTGCTGGCCTTCTTCAGTGAGCTTCAGCGCCTGATGCTTGCGTTCGAACAGCGGCTTGCCGATGAAATCCTCAAGCGCGCCGAGACGACGCGACAGGGCCGAAGGACTTAGCGCAAGTTCCGCGGCCGCCGTCTTGGCCGAGCCTGCGCGCACGACGCGAATGAACGCCTCGAGCGAACGCAGTGGGGGCAGGCGGCGGATCATCTCTTCGTCCTATTCTTCTTCGGCCAGCACTGCCTGTGGCGCATGCAGCCTGAGGCGGGTGAGGCGCCGTTCATCGCCTCCGGTCACTTCAAGCCGCCAACCACTGGCATGTTCAAGCACGCGACCGACAGGCGGCACTTCGCCTGCCAATACCACGGCCAGACCGCCGAGCGTATCCACGTCTTCCTCCACTTCCGCAAGCCTTGGATCGACGGTGTCCGCGACGTCATCCAGTTCTGCCCGCGCATCGGCATCCCAGGTATCAGGATCGATCCTGCGGAGCAGTTCTTCGGGCGCATCGTCGTGTTCGTCCTCGATCTCGCCGATGATTTCCTCGACCAGGTCTTCGATGGTGATGATGCCATCTGTGCCCGAATACTCGTCGATCACCACTGCAAGATGCGTACGGCGGCTGCGCATGTCGGCCAATACGTCAAGTGCGCCCCTGGCCTGCGGCACGAACAGAGGCTGTCGCATCAGGCTCGTCCAGTCCTTGGGCGGCTGCTTGTTCGACAGCATCATGCCAGCGATGATGACGAAAACGTCCTTCACGTGGATCATGCCGACGATCTCGTCGAGCGATTCGCCATAGACGGGCAGGCGGCTGTGGCCGTGCTCGGCAAAGGACGCGACCATCTCCTCGAACGTCGCCGAGGCTGGCACGGCGATGATCTCGCCGCGCGGAATGGCTACGTCATCGGCGTCGTGTTCGCTGAAGTGAAGCAGGTTGCGCAGCATCTGGCGCTCGAGCGGAACAAGGTCGCCGTTGCCGTTGCTGCCGTTATCCTGATGGACCTCGCCCTCGTGCTCGTCGATCGCTTCCTCGATCTGTGCGCGGAGCGATTGATCGTGGTCCGGACCTCTGAAGAAGGCCCTGATCGCGCGCCACAGGGCGCGACTACTGCTACTGTCTCCGTCTCCCGACCGGCTGTCGCCGGCGGAGCCATTGCCCTCGGGCACTGTCGTATTCCCTCACTTGTTCAGTCTTCGACCGCATATGGGTCGGCAATGCCCATCAGCGCAAGCGCCTTCCGCTCCAGATTCTCCATTTCCTCGGCTTCGGCCTCACCCAGTTCGTGGTCGTAGCCGGCAAGATGGAGCAGGCCATGAACTACCAGATGGGTGGCATGGACCTCTACCGACACGCCCTTTTCCGCCGCTTCGCGCGTGCACACCCCGTGCGCAAGGATCAGGTCGCCGAGCATTCCAGGCGCGTCGGTATCCCGCGCCGCATGAAGGACTTCCTCGCGACTCAACATCGGGAAGGACAGGACATTGGTCGGCTTGTCCTTGGCGCGCCACTGCTTGTTGAGCGCGTGAACTTCCTCGTCATCGGCCATGACGAGGCTGACCAGCAGGTTCTCGTGCGCCAGTTCGCCGGCGATCTGCGCCGTGGCTTCAGCGGCGCGATTGGCGAGGTCCTCCCAATCGGTTTCCTCGCCCCAGACCGGATCGATGTCGATTTCAAGGATTGGC
Source organism: Novosphingobium subterraneum (assembly GCF_000807925.1). Taxonomy (GTDB): domain Bacteria; phylum Pseudomonadota; class Alphaproteobacteria; order Sphingomonadales; family Sphingomonadaceae; genus Novosphingobium; species Novosphingobium subterraneum. The sequence goes on from NZ_JRVC01000005.1 coordinate 154,973, forward strand.
GCGCTCAAGCGTCCTTCCCTTCATATGCCTCGACAATGCGTCCGACGATTGGATGGCGCACCACGTCGGCGGTATTGAAGCGCACCGTTGCGATGCCTTCGACCCCTTCGAGACGCTGTACCGCGTCGTTCAGGCCGCTGGCGCCGACACCGCCGGGCAAGTCGACCTGCTTGGGGTCACCGCAGATCACCATGCGGCTGTTCTGGCCAAAGCGGGTGAGGAACATCTTCATTTGTGCAGGCGTGGTGTTCTGCGCTTCGTCGAGGATGACGAAGGCATCCGCGAGCGTGCGCCCGCGCATGAAGGCGATGGGCGCGATCTCGATTTCGCCGCTCGCAATGCGGCGCTCGACCTGTTCGGGCGGCATGCAATCGTACAGCGCGTCATAGAGCGGACGAAGGTAGGGGTCGACCTTCTCCTTCATGTCGCCGGGCAGGAAGCCGAGGCGTTCGCCGGCTTCCACAGCCGGGCGTGACAGGATCAGGCGTTGTACTGAACCGGAGATCAGTTGCGCTACGGCCTGCGCTACGGCGAGGTAGGTCTTGCCGGTACCCGCCGGACCGAGCGCGAAGATCACGTCGTGGCTGATCAACGCCTTCATGTAGTCGATCTGCGTCGGACTGCGCGGAATGATGGTTTTCTTGCGCGTGCGGATCATGATCGGCGGCGCACCACCCGGCGCCCCGGTGATGATGCCCTCAAGTGTCGGCTCGACGCTCATCGCGATCAGCGATTCGACCGCGCCGGAATCAAGTTCCTGCCCCGACAGCAGCCGCTGATGCATGCCCTTCAGCACGTCGCGCGCTCGGGCGACAGCGTCGTCGGGCCCTTCGATCAGCACGCGGTTGCCGCGCGCCGAAATGTAAACTCCCAGCCGATTCTCGATCTGCACGAGATTGGTGTCGAATTGGCCGAACAGGGCGCCAAGCACGGTCTGCTCGTCAAACTCGACCTCGACCCGGGCACGGCGATGCTGTGTTTCCGGGCGATGATGCGCCTCGTCGGCGCGATGGGGTTTACGGGCCATGAGCTCCTTTCAGGTTTGGGCCTGATTCAGAGCATAGGAACGGAAGTTGCGCGCACAAGACGCGCGCGCAGACTTTGCACAGGGCAATTAGACGAGCTGACCTGCCAGCGAGTTCGGACCGGCTTCAACAAGCTTCACCGTAACCATCTGGCCGATCTCGGCTTCGCCGGCGAAGTGCACGGATTGCAGCCAGGGCGATTTGCCGAGCCACTGGCCGGGATGCTTGCCCTTGCGTTCGACGAGGACTTCGCAGGTCTTGCCGACGCTGCCCTGATTGAAAGCCAATTGATCGCGGTTGAGCGCCGCTTGCAGGCGCTGAAGGCGCTCGTCCATCACTGCTGCCGGAACATGGTCGGGCATCGTCGCAGCCGGGGTGCCGGGGCGGGCGGAATACTTGAAGCTGAACGCCTGCGCATAGCCGACGGCGTCGACGAGACGCAGCGTTTCCTCGAATTCTGCATCAGTCTCCCCCGGGAAACCGACGATGAAATCGCCCGACAGCGCGATGTCGGGCCGGGCGGCTCGGATCCGGTCGAGCACCTTGAGGTAGCTGTCTGCGGTGTGGCTGCGGTTCATCGCCTTGAGCACACGATCGCTGCCCGCCTGCACCGGCAGGTGGAGGAAAGGCATCAGCTTCTCAAGTTCGCCATGCGCGGCGATCAGGCCATCGGTCATGTCGTTGGGATGGCTGGTTGTGTAGCGGATGCGCTTCAGGTCCGGGTCAGCTGCTAGGGCGCGCGCCAGCCCGTCAAGGCCGATGCTGCGGCCCTTGTCGTCCTCTCCAGTCCACGCATTCACGTTCTGCCCAAGCAGCGTGATCTCGCGCGCACCGCCGGCAACGAGCAGCTTCGCCTCTTCTATCAGATCGGCAAACGGGCGGCTGATCTCCGCACCGCGCGTATAGGGCACGACGCAGTAGGTGCAGAACTTGTCGCAGCCTTCCTGCACAGTGAGGAAGGCGGTGGGGGCTGACTTGCGGCGCTTGGGCAAGGCCGCAAACTTGGCCTCTGCCGGCATGTCGGTTTCGGTGGCGCGCTTTCCGGAAGTGGCCTCGGCAACCATTTCCGGCAAGCGGTGGTACGATTGCGGGCCGACCACCACCTTCACGCTTGGCGCGCGGGTCATGATTTCCTCGCCTTCAGCCTGGGCCACGCAACCCGCGACTGCGATCATGGGTGCCGAGCCATCTTCCCGGCGCAGCCGGCCGATATCGGAATAGACCTTTTCGGTCGCTTTCTCGCGGATGTGGCAGGTGTTTAGAACGACGAGGTCGGCGTCATCCCCGTCGCGGGCGGCAGACATTCCTTCTGCTGCCAAGAGTTCGGCCATGCGCTCGCCATCATAGACGTTCATCTGGCAGCCGAAGCTCTTGACGCGGAACGTCTTGGGGGAAGAAGTTGCGGTGGAAGACATGGGCCGCGCCGATAGTGGATTTGGCAGGGTTTGTCTAACGCGCGCCGTTCATCGCTGCGAGGATGCGTTCGCGTGCCGCTGTAGCCATTACCTTGCGGTTCGCTGTCTCCTCAGGTCCGAGTGGCGCGAGGAAATGCACTGTCACCGGGATCGGCTTACTCCGGGCGAGGATCTTGAGGAAATTGTCCAGCCCATGTTCCTCCCCCACCCATGCTATCGCCGCAACGTCCGGCCCGTAGTCGAGCCACACCGGCTGTATCGCAATGCCGGGCGGGGGCGGATCCAGCGCGGACAATAGTGACGACTTGAATGGCAGCAGGCTGACGCCGTTGCTCGTGGTGCCTTCCGGAAACACGGTGAGCGCACCAGTGTCGGTGAGAGCTGCACGCACCTGTTCGACCTGGGTATGGACCGAGCGCCGGTCATGACGGGCGACGAACACCGTGTCGTTCATTTCGCACAGCCATTTGAGCAGACCGACATCGGCAAGCCCTGAGTGGGCAACGAAGGCGCTACCGCTCGCGCCTGAGATGACCGGGATGTCGAGCCAGCTGACATGATTGGAGAGGAGAAACGCGCCCTTGCGCGAAGGCTCCCCCGAGATCGCGACACGCGTGCCGGCGATGCGGGCGATGCCGCCAAGGAACACCCGTGGCCAGGGATTGTGCAGCCGCAGGATTCGCCAGACGTAATAAAGCGGTACGCATACGAGCAACAGAACCAGCATCGCTGCGAGCCGCACTGCGATGCGCAGGCGTCCGACAAGCGAAATTGCCTGACGAGGGATAGCGTCAGCCGTCGCGTTCAAGCTTCACGCCGTAAAGCTCCATGCGATGATCGACCAGTCGGTAGCCAAGTTTTTCCGCGATCTGGCGCTGGAGTTGTTCTAGTTCGGGATCGACGAATTCGATGACCTTCCCGGTCTCGACGTCGATCAGGTGATCGTGATGCGCCTCAGGCGTCGCTTCGTAACGGGCGCGGCCATCACCGAAGTCATGCCGGTCGAGAATGCCGGCTTCTTCGAACAGGCGCACGGTGCGGTAAACCGTCGCGATCGAAATGCGCGAGTCGATGGCCGAGGCGCGTTCGTGCAGCTTCTCGACGTCCGGATGGTCGTCGCTCTCCGAAAGGACGCGCGCGATTGTCCTGCGCTGGTCGGTAATGCGCAGGCCGCGTTCGGCGCAGAGAGCTTCGATGTCGATCGGCTGATGCACTGGGTACTCGTCATGAAAGGATCGGCCCGCCGATCTATAGACCGGCGGGCCAAATCTTCAACTGTACGCAATCGTATTGCGCACAGTCATTGCCACCAATCTGCCCGCGGATCAGGCAGCGGTCTTGCGGCCGCGCTTGGGCGCCGGCTTGCGGCCGAGGCCGATCTTCTTGGCAAGTTCACGGCGCTTTTCGGCGTAGGCCGGCGCGACCATCGGATAGTCGGCAGGAAGATTCCAGCGGGCGCGATACTGTTCCGGCGTCATGTTGTAGCGCGTTGCGAGGTGGCGCTTGAGCATCTTCAGCTTCTTGCCATCTTCCAGGCAGACGATGTGATCGTTCTTCACCGAAGCGCGGATCGAAACGGCAGGTTCCGGAGCGGGCTCTTCGGCAACTACCGGCTTTTCCAGCCCGGCCAGCGCAGAATACACGTTTGAAATCAATGCCGGGAGATCGTTCACCGAGACGCTGTTGTTGCTCACATGCGCGGCAACGATGTCCGAAGTGAGGGTGATCAGCGTCTCCCGCATGTCGTTCTGAATTTCACTCATGGCAAAACCGGCTTTCTATGTTTGTCCTGCGCGGAGGCATCTGGACTCGCGACTTGGTTTGGTGATCCAGATCACATTTATAGTCGCATCCCACAAGGATACAACCGGTTTCACGACAGATCGACGACGCTGTCAATGCTACTTAGGTTAATCCTAAGTATTGTTTCAATTGCCGAGTGCAAGTTCCTGGCTTATCGCATCAATTCTGGCCCCGCTGGGGGTGCGATAATAAGCCGGTCTTAATCCAATTTGGCGGAATCCGTGCGCGGCATAAAGAAAGCCAGCGGGATTGTTATCGCGCATCTCGAGGAAAACGCGGCGCATCCCGTTCTGCTTTGCGGACAGGATAAAGCGACCTAAAAGTGCGTGCCCCAATCCTTTTCGCCGGTACTTCGGAGAAATTGCGAAAAGGAGAAGTTCTTCCTCGTCGATGATCGCACGACTCAGGAAAAAACCGGCAGTTTCATCGCCGGATTCCAAGTCTTGGCTACCATCTGGTGCAATGAGGCCGTAGCGACAATTGCCGACCAGTAGCGCGTCGCTTACCTGCTTGCGGTTCCAGGCCTCACCGTACTCCGCGGCGAATGCCTGGTCCATGACGGCCATGATCCGGTCGATATCATCGGGTGGCGGAGTCATCGGTCAGCCTATCCCTTCGGTCATGCTGCCGAAGGAAGGCGGGCATCGGGCGCGCGACCGTAGCTTGGCCTGGGATCTCTATGGAACGCCCGCTCGTCCAAAAGGCCAGCGCAGCGAGCATCGGGATGCAAGCTGATCGCAACCGCATGAGTGCGGTCGGCGGCGAGTGCTGCAGCCTGGCTGCCTGCCAGCAACAGAGCCGTGCTTCTCGACTTGGCCTGGGCAGGCGTGAGCGATGCAAGGGGAGCGAGCGGTGTTGCGTCAGAGTCGAAGGGTTGGAAAAACCACTCGCCGTGACCGCCAGTCATGCAGACGTCGACAGCCGAGCCTGGCCGTTCCGAAAGGGCCATCGCTGCAACCAGCGCGAGGCTTTCATACCCCTGCAATCGCGCATTCCATGCCAGTGCAAGGGCTCGTGCTGCAGCAAGGCCGACGCGAATGCCTGTGAAGCTTCCGGGGCCGACGTCTATCGCGATCACATCCGCCATGCCCTTGTCGGGAAGGGCAGCAATCATGGGGACCAGACGTTCAGCATGACCGCGACCAAGCAGCGCGTATTCACCAGCCACAAGTACGCCATCCTCGATCAGCGCGACTGAACAAGCTTCTGTCGCGCAGTCTATCACGAGTTTGCGCATCGCCGTCAGATCAGGCTGCTCGAACTTCAGTAACTTCGGGCACGTAGTGCTTGAGCAGGCTCTCGATCCCGTTCTTCAGCGTAGCTGTCGACGACGGGCAGCCCGAGCAGGCGCCCTGCATCTGGAGGTAGACCACGCCCTCGCGGAAGCCCTTGTAGATGATATCTCCGCCGTCATTGGCCACCGCAGGCCGCACGCGCGTTTCGATCAGATCCTTGATCTGGTCGATGATGTCGGCGTCGGCCGGGTCGTCGGCGAAGCTTTCATCAGCTTCGGCAGGAACCGCGATGCCGGCGGCAGTGCCCCCCAGGAACAGCGGAGCCTGGCTGACGAAATGATCGAGCAGGATCGCCAGAACCTGCGGTTTCAGGCCGGCCCATTCTACGCCGGGTGCGGCGGTGACCGAAACGAAATCGCGCCCGAACAGCACGCCGGTCACGTCACCAAGATCGAACAGCGCCTGCGCGAGGGGCGATGCCTCAGCAGCTTCAGGCGAAGTGAACTCGCGCGTTCCGCTTGCCATGACCTGCTCGCCGGGCAGGAACTTGAGCGTGGCGGGGTTGGGCGTGGTTTCTGTCTCGATGAACATGATTCGCATGTAGGCCAGTCCTTCGCGTGGTCAAGGGCCCGACAGGCCGGGTTTTGCGCAGTTTCAGCGCAAGGTCTCATGGCGGAACCTCGCAAGGCTCGCTAATGCAGCGAGATGATCAAGCTCCCCCTTGCGCTCGTCCGCCTCGCCCCTGCCGTTCTTGCCTGCACCTTCGGTGCTTCGGCCTTGAATGCCGCCGCACCTGCGCCAAAGCCGGTCGCCCCATCGGCTGTCGCCATCCCGATGCCGCTGAATCCGGTGGTCGCGCCCGCACAGCGCCTCTGCTCTGCCAAGACTGCTAGTGGGCTCGGCACGATGCTCCTGAAGCCAGCCGAAGGCGCAAAGCCGACCAAGAGTGATTACGTGCTGGTCAATTACGTCGGCTATCTTGCCGCCAATGGGGAGGTGTTCGACCAGGGCATGCAGGCGGCATTTCCCGTGGATGGCGTCATTCCGGGCTTCTCTGAAGGCCTGCAGCTTCTGTCCAAGGGCAGCCTGATGCGTCTCTGCGTGCCCTCGGCGCTTGGTTATGGCGCTGAAGGCTCAGGCCCGATCGGTGCAAATGCGGATCTCGTGTTCCAGGTCGAACTGGTCGACTTCAAGACCGTTGCAGAAGTCGAAGCCATGCGTGCTGCCCAATCTGCAACCCAACCTGCGCAGCCGGCCACGACAACGCCCTGAAAGTAACGGGTCTATTCACTGGTCCTTCATGAGAAGGCTTCCTATAGTCGGCTGATGCGATCCCGTAACACGCGCGCCCGGCGCTTCGGCCTGTTTCTTTCCCTCCTGCTGGTTTCGGCGGCTCCCGTGGTTGCCGAAGCTCCTGCAAAAGCCCCGAGCGCGGCGACGAAGTCCAACGTTCCGTGGCTCTACAAGGGTTCGGACGTTCCGCAGGACAAGGCCTGGACCTTTGGCATCCTGCCGAACGGCATCCGTTATGCGGTTCGCCACAGCGGCGTTCCGCCCGAGCAGGTATCGATCCGCGTACTGGTGGATGCGGGTTCGATGTACGAGACCGAGCCGCAGCGGGGCTATGCGCACCTCATCGAACACCTGACCTTCCGTGAATCGAAGTATCTAAAGGAAGGCGAGACGATCCCAACGTGGCAGCGGCTGGGTGCCACCTTCGGAAGCGATACCAACGCCGAGACCAGTCCCACGCAGACGGTTTACAAGCTCGACATTCCCAATGCGACTGCACCCAAGCTGGACGAGACGTTCAAGCTGCTGTCGGGGATGATCACTGCGCCGATCTTCACCGATCGTGGCGTCAAGACCGAGGTTCCGATCGTTCTTGCCGAAATGCGCGAACGCACCAGCGCGCAATCGCGGGTGCTGGACGCCACGCGGGGGCTGTTCTTCAAGGGGCAGCTCCTGGCATCGCGCAGCCCTATCGGCACGGTGGAAACTCTCGAAGCGGCCGACGCTGCTGCGGTAAAGGCCTTCCATGACAAGTGGTATCGCCCCGACAATACCGTGATCGTGGTGGCCGGCGATGCTGACCCGGCAGCACTGGTCGCGCGGATCGAACAATGGTTCGGCGGGTGGCAGGTGGCCGGCAAGAAGCCGTTGCAGCCTGATTTCGGCAAGCCGATTGCGCCCGCCGGCATCGATCCCAAGAACCCGGTCGGCGAAGCGAAAGTGCTGGTCGAGCCGGACCTGCCACGACTGGTAAACTGGGCGATCCTGCGTCCATGGACAAAGGTCAACGATACCATTGTCTACAACCAGGGCCTGATGATTGATCGGCTCGCGCTGGCTTTGATCAATCGCAGGCTTGAGGCCAGGGCGCGGGGCGGCGGGAGCTATCTGGTGGCGTCCGTGGACGAGATGAAGCAGGAGCTTTCGCGATCCGCAGACGCCACGATCGTGACGGTCACGCCATTGAGCGAGGACTGGAAAAGTGCGGTAACAGACGTGCGCTCGGTCATTGCCGATGCTTTGGCCACGCCGCCCTCTCAGGCAGAGATCGACCGCGAAGTTGCCGAATTTGAAGTCGCCTTCAAGGTCTCGGTCGAAACGCAGTCCACCATTGCCGGGTCCAAGGCGGCTGACGATATCGTCAACGCCGTCGATATCCGCGAGACCGTAGCCAACCCCGACACCGTCTACGACATATTCAGGCGTTCCATACCCTTGTTCAAGCCGCAAGCCGTGCTTGAACATACCCGTGCCTTGTTCAGGGGCACCGTGGTACGCCCGATGATGATCACGCCAAAGGCTGGCGAAGCTGACGAAGCCTCCTTGCGCGCGGCATTGACTGCGCCTGTCAAGGCGGCATCGGAAAGCCGCGTGGCGGCAAACGCCCTCAAGTTTTCGGACCTTCCACCCGTTGGCACACCTGGCACTGTCGCCAGCGCGCGACCGATCGGGTTGCTAGGCATCGAGCAGGTCGAACTCTCCAACGGTGTTCGCGTTCTGCTGTGGCCCAATGACGCCGAGCCAGGCCGCATCATCATCAAGGCCAGGTTTGGCGGCGGGTACTCGGCGATCCAGCCCCAAGATGCGGTTTATGGCCCGATCGGCGAGGTGGCGCTGATGGACAGCGGCATCGGCGCACTCGGGCGGGATGATCTGGACCGTCTGGCGACAGGCCGCAAGTTGAGCCTCGATTTCGACATAGACGACACGGCATTCGTGCTTTCGGCCGATACGCGCCCGGCGGACCTTGCCGACCAGCTCTATCTCATGGCTGCCAAGCTGGGCATGCCGCGTTGGGATGCCAATCCGGTGTTGCGTGCCAAGGCCGCGGCAAAGCTCCAGTACGAAAGCTACAATTCGGCTCCCAATGCGGTACTCAATCGCGATCTCAACTGGCTGTTGCGCGATGGAGACCCGCGCTATGCGACGCCAAACCCGGCCGAGCTGGAGAAGGTAACTCCGGAGGGCTTCCGCAAGACATGGGAGCCGCTGCTTTCGGAAGGACCGATCGAGATCGACATGTTTGGCGATTTCACGCGCGAACAGGCATTGGCTGCTCTGGAAAAGACTTTCGGCGCCTTGCCGGTCCGCACTCCGACAGCGGCGCCGACACTTGCCCCGAACATCCCGGCACACAACGCCGAACCGCTGGTTCTGACCCATCGCGGCGATCCCTCGCAGGCCGCAGCCGTGGTGGCATGGCCAACCGGGGGCGGCCAGGCCGGTGTGCGTGAAAGCCGCCAGCTCGAAATCCTGGCGCAGATCTTCAACAATCGCCTGTTCGATGCGATGCGCGAAAAGGTGGGAGCGAGCTATGCACCACAAGTCGGTTCAAGCTGGCCCCTGGATCTGCCATCGGGCGGGTACCTCTCAGCGATGGTCCAATTGCGGCCGGGAGATTTCGACACTTTCTTTGCTGCCGTTGACAAGATCGCAGCTGAACTTGCTGCTACGCCGCCTTCAGCAGACGAGATCAGCCGGGTGACTGAACCGCTCAAGCAACTGATCACGCGGGCCAGCACTGGAAATGGCTTCTACATGTACCAGCTGGAAGGAGCTGCATACGATCCGCGCAAGATTGCTGCGATCCGCACGATCCTCAACGATTACAGCCAGACAACGCCCGAGCGCATGCAGGCTCTGGCGCAGAAATACCTGCGAGCGGACAAGAGCTGGCGCCTGGAGGTTGTCCCGGAAAAACGCTGACCGAAATGTCCTCAGGCCTGTGTCAGCATTCGATCTTGTCGTTCGTACCGCTCAGGCCAGGGCCGACATTACGGTCGTCACGGACGATGATGGCTGCCTGTTCGTGTATCGTGATCGGCTTGACGAACATCGTTCCGAACAGGCCTTTGTACTCGTACCAGACTTCGGCGACCATGACCGCGCCCTTGCTGGATGACGTGATCTTTCTACCGCCGAGCGAAATGCCCGAAGCTATCGAGGACAATGCGCTGCCTGTGAGATCTGGCTTGCCATGCGCAGAGGTCTGGCGGCCCTTGCCCATGCACTTCTGCCAATGAACATAGTGCTTGCCAGTCAGTGGATGGACTTCAAGGCTGGACAGGATGACCCGGCCATTCTCGGCCAGATCGATATTCGAGCCTTCCTCCAATGCGCCTGTCAGGACCGAGTGTACGTCGTTGCTGGTAATCGTGGGGGTCACGCCGCTATTGTCGGTTTGGCCAAGACGGGAAGCATTGTCAGCAAGCGCCAGAGCAACCTGGCTCGCTTCCATTGAAGCGGCGTTGAGCCATGCGATTTCGGCCCCATACATGCCCAGGATCATGAATACAGGCACAACCAGAGCAAACTCGATGGTCGATACCCCGTCCTGTCGGCTGAACAGACTTTGCAGTAGCTTCATGGGCAGCTCCCGGCCGTGGCGCCATAGCCCGTCTGGTTGCCGAACGGCTGGTTCTTGGTCACTGCGGTAGCCGTGAGCGTTCGTTCCGACCACATTTTGGGCAGGAAGGGCACCTGGAACACGGGTTTGAAGGTTGCTGTCACCTTGTAGACGACGACGTCATTGGCGGTACCGGCGCTGTCCTTTTGCCCAACGTCCTGGTCCCATTGGCCATTTCGGTTTTCGTCGGTAAAGGTCTCGCCGGCATCGCACACGGCATTGGCGTTCTTGTCGTTCCATTTCTCGGCCCTGCCGACGTCGGCAAAGTCGTAATAGCTGGTCCGGCTCGTCTTGATGGTTACGCCAGGAAGCACCGGACGGATGGCGTCGAGTACCGAGGCGTCGGCTTCGCTGGTGTTGCGCGTTTCCAATGAAGAATCGCGCGCTGCGCGGTGTACAGCGCCGGTCAGGACCGATTTGCCATAAACCATCTGCCCGATGTCCATGATGCCGATCAGCAGCAACAGGAACAGGGGCACGACAATCGCGAATTCGACGACTGTTGCACCTTCGTCATCAGTCCTGAGCCGCATTTCGGTCATTGCACCACTCGCAGTTCGCCGACCTGTTTTGCGATCGACTGGAATGCCGCATCCAACTGGTTTGCGTTGGCTGCCGTGAAGGCACTCGCGCTGGAGGCGCATGTCTGGAGTTCGGGCGTCATGGCCTGTGCAAACGCGATGACCCATATGCGGATGCCTTTGGCCTTCACGGCTTCGCACAGGGCAAGGAACCGTGAGTTATGGCGCGCAGCGTCTTCGTTTACACCATCATCGGTGACACGGCGATCATGGTACTCAATGCCCCAGGCTGATTGGATGGAGTAGCTGGGTGCCATTTCGCCATCGGTCATGAAGATCAGATGGCGCGAAACCTCGCCGCCGTTCGTGGGCGCTTGGCGAACAGTGCTCGACCATAAGCCGTCTGGCGATGCCAGCCGCGCTCCCCATACCATCCCGATGTCATGGTAGGTCGCGCCTTCGGGAACGAGTGAATCCGCGAACGCGTCGAACGCGGTCTTGTTCATCGTGGCCAGCAAGCGCGCGCCAGTCGGGCAGAAGGATGCCGCCTGCTGTCCCTGCGATGACGGTACTGCACTGTTCATGTACACAGTGCCATTGTAGGTGACCGTCCGTATGTAGGCGACGTCGGGCCACATGGGCGCCCATTTGGTCGAAGCAGAACTGTCAGGGGCGGAATCGATTTCGAGGTCCAAGGCGCCGGCCGGGTTGAAGCCCCCCAGCGATGACCACGTGAAGCTCGGCTCGGATACGGTTGCACGCTCCTCGACGCACCCTTTCCAAGTTGAAGAAACAGACGCGCCGTTTTCGCCGGTTGGTGTCGAGACCGCTTCGAAATTCTTGAACCGGCTCGTGTCAAAGGTCACTGGGCGATACTCCCAACGATCGAAGACTTGCGAGCTTGTATAGATCGGATCGGCCGTCGTGGTCGTCGTCGTCACGGAGTTGCGCGAGCCGGTTCGCGACTGGATCCTGTAGTTCAGGATCAGCCAGGCGCACTGATAGAAAGTCGCCGTCTGCGGCTGGGTCACGACGGTCGTCACAACCCGTTGACCGGACGAGTTCGTTGTCGTCGTCGAGGTGGAGGTGGCACTCCCTGAATTGGCCCAGGCCGTATCGGCTGGCTTTGCGTTGTTACATGATGTCGACGTCAGGTAGATGTTGGAGCCGTAGTTGGCCCAGAGGGAGTAGGTTGGCGTTGTAGTTGTGGTCGTCGGTGTCCCGCTTCTCGGCGTGCCGTAGCCACTCAAGGTCTGAACGGTTCGGTAAACCGCATGACGAGACTGGATTGTCCAACTGTCAACCAGATACGACGGACCCAGGTCGTGTAGAAGCCTGCCAACGTTGACTGACGAACTGTACGGCACGAATCCGTATCGCACACGTGCGTTTGTGCCCGACAAGGCGTTCTCGACAGTGCTGTGGAAGTTCTTCATGGCAGCGCGCAGTGCCTCGATGCGTGTCTGCGTACTTCCCGCCAGCAGTGAGGCCATGGAGCCAGTGGTATCGAGGACCATCATGATGTCGCTGTTGCCCACGCCCATCGAGGCCGTGCATCTGACGCTCAGATCAAAACCCTGGAAGCCGAAGATCTGCATCATCAGGGGCGGAAGCATGGTTGTGGCCACGGCATCGATCGTGCCGCCTTTGTCCGCCGAGGTCGGCTCGAAAGTCGTGTCTCGCGAACCTTGGTGAGTCTCGTCGAAGTTTGCGAAGAAGTAATTGTCCGCCTGCGTCTTTGCCGCGGCATCGAAGCCGTTTGTGGTTACGGCTCGACGGCCTGCCAGAACACCTGCGTCGCATGCCGCCTGCAGCCTCGTCTGGGTGCGCCAGGCGCGGCTTATGTCGATGGCGCCGCCAATCAGCGCGGCCACGGCGAAGATTGCCATCGCCGATAGAGGCAGGATGTTTCCACCGCGGCTTCGGGCCAGTAAAGTCAGGAAGCGGCGAAGGGCAAGCATGGGAAAACGAACGACCTTTGGTGGGATCTGCACGGTTAACCGCTCGTCCACCAAGACATCCTGATGAGGTGACTAAGGAAAATTCCCTATCGGTGGCCTTGGGCGTGATCGCGATGATCGATTGCTGTGACAGCAAGCCTTCCTTTGCTTTTCCTGCGCAGGCGGCGTATGGGCGCGCCTCTTGAAAGGAATGGAAAGTGGCACAGAACTGGACTGCGGATTCGTGGCGCGGGTTTGAAGGGCGGCATCTGCCGGTCTATCCCGATGCCGAAAAGCTGAACGAGGTCGAGAAGACCCTGACGAGCTTTCCGCCGCTGGTCTTTGCAGGTGAGGCGCGCGCTCTGAAGGCCGACCTCGCGCAGGTGGCCGCAGGCAAGGGTTTCCTGCTGCAGGGCGGAGACTGTGCCGAGAGCTTTGCCGAATTCCATCCGAACAACATTCGCGACACGTTCCGCGTGCTGCTGCAGATGGCGGTCGTGCTGACCTTTGCCAGCAAGCAACCGGTGGTAAAGGTGGGCCGCATGGCCGGGCAATTTGCCAAGCCGCGTTCCTCCCCGGTTGAGAAAATCGGTGACGTTGAACTGCCGAGCTACCTCGGTGACAATATCAATGGCATTGATTTCACTGCGGAATCGCGCATTCCGGACCCTGAGCGCATGCTGCGGGCCTACAGCCAGGCAGCGGCGACACTGAACCTGCTGCGCGCCTTCGCGGGCGGCGGCTACGCCAACTTGCGCCAGGTCCACCAGTGGACGCTGGACCACATCGGCAAGAGCCCGTGGGCCACGAAGTTCCGTGAAACCGCCGACAAGATCGGTGAAGCGCTCGACTTCATGGAAGCCTGCGGCGTCGATCCGCGTACCGTGCCGCAGCTTCAGGGCACCAGCTTCTACACCAGCCACGAAGCGCTGCTTCTGGCCTACGAGGAAGCGATGACCCGGCAGGATTCGCTGACCGGCGAATGGTACGACACCAGCGCCCACATGCTGTGGATCGGTGATCGTACCCGCTTCGAAGGTTCGGCCCACGTCGAATACCTGCGCGGCGTCAACAACCCGATCGGGATGAAGTGCGGTCCTTCGCTCAGCGTCGATGCGCTGCTGCGCATGCTCGATACGCTGAATCCCTCGCGCGAGGCCGGCCGCATGACGCTGATCAGCCGCTTCGGCCACGACAAGGTCGAGGCAGGGCTGGCTCCGCTGGTTCGCGCCGTGAAGCGCGAAGGCCATCCCGTGGTGTGGTCGTGCGATCCGATGCACGGCAATGTCATCAAGGCCGACAACGGCTACAAGACGCGGCCGTTCGACCGTATCCTGACCGAGGTGAAGGGCTTCTTCGCGGTCCACCGCGCCGAAGGCACCCACGCTGGCGGGATTCACATCGAGATGACCGGCCAGGATGTGACCGAGTGCACCGGTGGTGCCGTCGCGATCACCCAGGAAGGGCTGGCCGATCGCTATCACACCCATTGTGATCCGCGTCTCAATGCAGCGCAGTCGATCGAACTGGCATTCCTGCTGGCCGAGGCACTGAATGCCGAGCGGGAAGGGGCAAAGGCCGAAGCTGCCTGACGTCCTTCCCAGACTGCAAAATCATGGCCCCGGGGGTTCTGCCTCCGGGGCTATTTCTTTGCCTAGCGCGGGTGTCTGGCGTTCAAGAATATGCCCGCAAGGTTCTGCTCGCGCTTAACCCATCGAACACGCGTGGGCGGATTCGCTCCAGCCAGCTTCCGGAAGCGCTCCAGATGCACCCGGTCACTTGGCGAAGCCGCTTTCGCGCGGCCATTGGCCTGTGCGATCACCGAACGGCTGTCTCCCAACAGATCGAATGCGGCGGCGCCACTGGCCTGTGCCACTTCAAGCGCATGGATCAGGGCCAGCCATTCGGCATCGCCATTGGTGCCGTTGCCAAGATCGGTGCGCACTTGGGCCATCCCACGCATTACAGCCGCAACCTCGATGGGACCCGGGTTGGGCCGGCAGCCGCCGTCGAAGTAGACCTTGAGACGCTTGTGCTCTGCCATGGGTGGCGCGGTATCAGGCCCCGGCCTTCACCGCAAAACTCAACGCCAGCTCTGCCAGCGGTCGGACTCTTTCCGACATCGCCTTGGCGTGAGCGCTTGAGGCTGTCCCGTCGATCACGCGCTTCTTGATCCCCTGGATGATGCCTGCCAGCCTGAAGAAGTTGTAGGCAATGTACCAGTCAAGCCCCGGCAATCCGTCACGTCCGGTCTTTTCGCAGTATCGTGCAACCACTTCTTCAAGTTCCGGAATGCCCAGCGCCTTGCGGTCCAGGTCCTGCACGCCCGAACGTCCGCCATTGTCCTGCACCCATGCCGTGCAGAAATAGGTGAAGTCGGCAAGCGGATCGCCCAGCGTGGACAGTTCCCAATCGAGCACCGCAACGACCTTGGCTTGCGTGGGATGGAAGATCATGTTGTCGATGCGATAATCGCCATGCACCACGCTGGTCCGCGTCTGCTCGGGGAGGGTTGCGGGCAGCCATTCGATAAGCCGCTCCATCTCGGGCATCGTCTCGGTTTCCGAAAGGCGATACTGCTTGGTCCAGCGATCGACTTGCCGGCCGAAGTAATTGCCAGGCTTGCCGAAGTCGGAAAGCCCGGCCTGCTCGATATCAACCGAATGCAATGCGGCAAGCGTATCGACCATGGCGTCGTAGGTCGCACGCCGGAATTCCGGTGTGGCGCCCGGCATTGCGCCGTCCCAGATCGTCCGCCCGTCGACACAGCCCATGACATAGAACCACGACCCGATGACGCTGTCGTCCGTGCACAGCCCATACTGGCGAGCAACCGGGAAGCCTGTTCCTGATAGCCCCGCCTGAACCTTGTATTCGCGGTCCACCGCATGGGCCGATGGCAGCAGTTTGCCGAAGGGCTTTCGCCGCAGCACGTAGGGCCCTGAAGGGCTGTCGATCTTGTAGGTCGGGTTCGATTGCCCGCCCTTGAATTTCGAGACCGTAAGCGGGCCCTGAAAGCCCGCCACGTTTTCCTCGAACCAGCGGGTCAGGCTTGCCTCATCCAGCTTGTCCGCGCCTTCGGGAACGACCGTTCCCGTAAACGCTGCCTGTGCGTCCATCACCGCCTCGCTCATTGGCCGAACACGATGACCGAGCGGGCAGAATTGCCCTGCTTCATCTTCTCGAACCCTACGTTGATGCCCTCCAACGGAATTCGTTCGGCAATGATGGTGTCGAGATCGAGAAGCCCGCGCATGTAGAAGTCAACCAGACGCGGCAGATCCACGGGGAAGTGATTGCCGCCCATGATGGCGCCTTGCAGCTTCTTGTCCGACAGCAGGTCCATCGCCGACAGGCCGACCTTGTGATTAAGCGGCATCATGCCGAGGATAGTGGCCGTCCCGCCGCGCCGCAGCGAAGCAACTGCCAGGTCGCCGGAAGCCGGCCTGCCCACTGCCTCGATGGCATGGTGGACGCCGCCCTTGGTCATCTCGACGATTTCCCTGGCTGCATCCGGCCCTGCGTCGATCGCATCGGTCGCGCCGAGCTTCAGCGCCAGTTCGCGCTTCTCGGGCATGGGGTCGACAGCGATGATTCGTCCGGCCCCTGCAATCTTTGCGGCATTGACGGTGGCCAGTCCCACTCCGCCGCAGCCGACGACGCAGATCGTTTCGCCCGGCGTCAGCTTGGCGGCGTTGAACACGGCGCCGGCACCGGTCGTCACCGCACATCCGATTACGGCGGCGCGGTCGAGCGGCATGTCCGGCGTGATCGCGACGCAGGCATGTTCATGCACCAGCATCTGCTCGGCAAAGGCCGAAAGGTTCAGCATCTGGTTCACGGTGCTGCCATCGTCGGTGCGGGTGAGGCGCGGGGGCGCGCCAACCCCGCGCCGGGTGTCGGCACCGAGGCACAGCGACATGCGTCCGGTGACGCAGAACTCGCAGTGCCCGCAGAAGGCCGACAGGCAGGTGACGACCGCGTCACCCACCTTCACGGTCCGCACTTCCGAACCCACGGCCTCGACGATCCCGGCTGCTTCATGTCCTGGCACGGCCGGGAGCGGATGCGGATAGGCGCCCTCGATGAAGTGCAGGTCCGAATGACACAGCCCGCAAGCGGCCGTACGGATCAGAACTTCGTGCGGACCCGGCTTTGAAACGGTCAGGTCCTGGATTTCGAGCGGTTTGCCCGGTTCGACGAGTACGGCGGCTTTCATCTTCTCTCTCCTTACCGAGCCACGCCCAGATCGCCCGAACTGAAGCCACGGTCGCCCGAGGGCAATTCCGAATGACGGGCAAATTCGATGCGGGCGATGGCGCGGGCGTGAACTTCGTCTGGTCCATCGGCCAGTCGCAGCGTCCGCTGGTGGGCATAGGCTTCGGCAAGACCGAAGTCTTCCGAAACGCCGCCGCCGCCATGGGCCTGGATCGCATCGTCGATGATCCGCAAGGCCATGTTCGGCGCCTGGACCTTGATCATCGCAATTTCCAGCGCAGCCGACTTGTTGCCGACCTTGTCCATCATGTCCGCCGCCTTGAGACAGAGCAGGCGGGTCATTTCGATGTCGATGCGGGCCTGCGCGATGCGCCATTCCCAGATCGATTGATCAGCCACGCGCTTGCCGAAGGCCACGCGCGATTGCAGGCGCTTGGCCATCTTGGCAATCGCCTCCTCGGCCACGCCGATCGTGCGCATGCAGTGATGGATGCGGCCCGGCCCGAGGCGTCCCTGCGCAATCTCGAAGCCGCGACCTTCGCCGAGCAGGATGTTGGATGCGGGCACGCGCACGTTGTTCATCACCACTTCCATGTGGCCGTGCGGCGCGTCGTCATAGCCGAAGACGGGCAGGTGACGGACGATCTCCACGCCCGGCGCGTCGAGCGGCATCAGGATCATCGACTGCTGCTGGTGACGCTTGGCCTCGAAGTCGGTCTTTCCCATGACGATGGCGATCTTGCAACGCGGATCGCCCACGCCCGACGACCACCACTTGCGCCCGTTTATCACGTACTCGTCGCCCTCGCGGCGGATCGAGGTTTCGATGTTGGTCGCGTCCGACGAGGCGACGGCCGGTTCGGTCATCAGGAAGGCGGAGCGAATCTCGCCGTTCATCAATGGGCGCAGCCACTGCTCCTTCTGCTCGAGAGTGCCGTAGCGATGGAACACTTCCATGTTCCCGGTATCAGGTGCGGAGCAGTTGAACACCTCGCTGGCCCAGCCGATGCGGCCCATTTCCTCGGCGCAAAGTGCATATTCAAGGTTGGTCAGGCCCGGACCTTCGAATTCGAAGCTTTCCTCGACATGATGGTGACCGCCGTTGCGCGGCGGCATGAACAGGTTCCAGATTCCGGCAGCCTTGGCCTTGGCCTTCTCCTGCTCGACCGTCTGCAAAACCTTCCACCGGTCACCCGTCGCCTGTTCGGCCTTGTAGTCCTTGTAGCGCGGGCGGACGTTGTCCTCGATGAACTGGCGGACGCGGTCACGCCAATACTTCTGGCGGTCGGTCGGTTCGAAATCCATGAGCCTCTCCTTGGTTGCCCGGCAATGTCCATCGGGCCATGCGCGAATTCAAGCGGAAATTAAGTGACCGATTAAGTTCTGTCGTTGATTGGGATCATTGCGGCGTCAGGGATGCAATCCCGCGGCATCGGGATCGGCCCTTGCCACCTGATTGAGCCGTTCAAGTCGAGCCTGGTGCGTCGCCCGGTCAATCGGAAATCGCCGGACCACGAATGCGGTCATTCCCGCCAGCACGGCAATGCTGGCGCAATAGGCAAGACTGAGGCGATATGTCACTTCCGGCGCGACGGCATCGGGGGCGGTGTTGGGTTCCAGTCCCGCAAAGCTCAGTAGCAGCCCGGTACAGAACACGCCAAGCCCGCCTGCACACTTCGAGGCAAGGAATGCGCCTGCCGACAGTGTCCCTTCCGACCTTCGCCCGGTCTGTTCCTCGGACGCCTCCACAACATCCGCAACCATGGACCACAAGGTCATGGTGCCGGTGACGGTGAAGGTGTTCGAAAGCAGAGTGCATGCAAACATTCCCCCCAGCGACAAGGTAGAACCGTCTGCTGCCCACAGACCCAGCCAGCGCAACAGTAGCGGGCCTGCCCAGAAGACCATGCCCAGCGGCGCCATCCGCATGACTGTCCCCGCCTTGCCCCAGCGCAGTTGAGCGCGTCCGACGAGCAGCGATGCTCCCACGACGCTGGCGAAGAGCAGGAATGGGAAGGCCTGCAAGGCGGTTGGCGTGAATTTCCAGACGTAGAGGTAAAGGTAGTTCGACAAGGCAAACGTGATGCCCTGCGCGGTCAGCGCCGCTGCAATGCCTGCCATCACGATGAGGCAGGCAGGATGTGAGAAGCTCTCGCGAATTTCGCCCAGAGAAGCGAGGGCGCTCTTCCCTGTCGCCCCCCGTTCCGGTGGCCAGCCGGCAACTGCCCGATGTTGCCCGAATGCCGAAACCAGCACGCAGGTCACCATCAGCGCTGCGCCGAACAGGCCGAAGTTGCGATAACCTTCGCGTGCCAGCATCGCGTCGGGCAGGAACACGCCATAGGCGAGCAAAAGCATCAGCAGCCCGCCCCCCCATGAGAACAGGAAGCGGAAGCGTGTCAGGCGCGTCCTCTCGTCGTAGTCGCGGCTGATCTCGGCAACCAAGGCTGCAGACGGAACTTCGCACATCGCCACCAATGCGCGCACGATGATGGCTGATGCCAGCAACACGGCAAAGCTCGGCTCTCCGATCGGAGACCACAGGAATATCCAGGCAAGCCCGAGAGGGATTGGCGCGATATACAGGTAGGGCAATCGCCTGCCCCAGGCGGTTCTGGTGCGGTCGCTGAAATGCCCCACTATCGGGTCGATCAACCCGTCGAAGACCAGCGCGATCAGGAGGGCCAGGCTGACCAGCCGCGCGTCCATGCCAAGGACCTGATTGTAGAACAGCAGCAGGAACGTGGCGAAGCCATTGTCCTTTACGCCATAGGCGACACTGCCCAACCCGTTCGCCAGGGCGAGCCGGGTCGGCACGCGGCCTTCGATCGGGATCATGCAGCCTTTCCGCTGTCGACCATCTGCTGCAGCGCGTCGAACAGACCCGGCATGTTCGGGTCCCAGCTATGACGCGGCCCGATGGTGATCCCGCCATCGACGATGAGCGATGTACCCGTGACAAAGCCCGCCGCCTCGCTGGCGAGGAACAGCACGGCTTGCGCAATGTCGTCAGGCTGTCCGCCGCGCGCCACCGGCTGCGCCTGCTGCGACATTGCGGCAATCGCGCCCTTGGCCTGCGCCTCCAGTTCGGCGGGCATATCCAGCGAAGCGGTGAAGATGTTGGTGTTGATGAAGCCCGGCTGGACCGCGTTGACCCGGATCTGGTGCTTGGCAAGGTCGGCCGCGGCGACTTTGGTCAGGTGCAGGACGCCAGCCTTGGCGACCGCATAGGCAGTGGGCGAATAGCCCGGTCCGACTGCGGCAACGCTTGAAGTATTGACGAACGATGCGCCCTTGCGCCCGATCATGTGGGGGACGGCGTAGCGGATGCCGAACGCGACCGAACGCAGCAGCAGGTCCATAGTCCGGTCCCAGCCTTCGGGCTCGATCTCGTCGATCGGGGCTCTGTCGCCGCCAGCGCCTGCATTGTTGAAGACCGAGTCGATGCCGCCGGTCTCTGCCGCGGCGCGGTCCATCAGGGCCTTGATGTCCTCGCAACGCGTGACATCGCAGCGGGCAGTGACGACCTTGCCGTTGGATGCGCTCGCCGTCGCCAGAAGGCCGGCCTCGTCGATGTCGGCAGCGTAGACCGTTGCCCCCTCGGCCGCAAAAGCGATCGCGCTCGCCCTCCCGATTCCCGAAGCTGCGCCGGTCACGACGACCGTCTTGCCGTTGAATCGCATCCCTCTCTCCAGCGTTCTTATGTCGTTTTACGTTTACGTCAGCTTAGGCGCGAAAGACCGTCCGTCAATGGCGATGGGGTTTACGCTACGGCAAGCGGCACTTGCCCCAAAGCGCAGGAAAGGCGCCGCAAATCCGCCCTTGCCAGACCATCGCGACTCGCCTTAACCTTCCGATTAAGAGAGGAGCATAACCATGTCAGACCTTGATGCTTTCCGCGCGGAAATCCGCGCATGGCTTGAAGAGAACTGCCCTGCCGAAATGCGCGAGCCCGTCCGCGACGAAGGCGACGTCTGCTGGGGCGGACGCAACTTCAAGTTCAAGAACGAGGCGCAGAAGACCTGGATGGAGCGCTGCGCAGCCAAGGGATACACCGTGCCCGATTGGCCCAAGCCCTATGGTGGCGCCGGCATGTCTCCGGCCGAGGCGAAGATCTGGCGCGAGGAATGCGCCCGCATCGGCGCCCGTCCGCCGCTGTCCAGCTTCGGCATCTGGATGCTCGGCCCCGCACTGCTGAAGTTCGGCACGGAGGAGCAGAAGGTTCACTACCTCAACCAGATCGCCCGCGGCGAAATCCGCTGGTGCCAGGGCTATTCGGAACCCGGCTCGGGCTCGGACCTCGTCAGCTTGCAGACTTTCGGCGAGGACAAGGGCGATCACTGGGTCGTCAACGGCCAGAAGATCTGGACCTCTTATGCTGATAAGGCTGACTGGATCTTCTGCCTTGTCCGCACCGACAAGGCCAACAAGTACCAGGGCATCAGCTTCCTGCTGTTCGACATGACCACCCCGGGCGTGACGACCAAGCCGATCAAGCTGATCAGCGGCAATTCGCCGTTTTGCGAAACCTTCTTCGACAACGTCGTGGTGCCGAAGAACCAGATCGTCGGAGAACTGAATCGCGGCTGGGACGTCGCCAAGTACTTGCTCGGGCATGAGCGCGAGATGATCTCGGGTGCGGGCGGCGGCGATCGCCTCAACGCCATCGGCGCGATCGTTGCCCGTAACGGTCTCGAAGACCCGATCCTGCGCGCCGACCTCGCCATGTTCGATGTCGATGCCTTGGCCTATGCCTGCATGGGCGAGAAGTTCCTGGATGAGGCCAAGGTCGGCCGTGCCCATCCCGCGCAGCCCAACATGATGAAGTATGCCGGCACTGAACTGAACAAGCGCCGTCACGAACTGCTGATGTCGGCAGGCGGAGCGACGGCACTCGAATGGGAGAGCGAGCGCACCAATGGCGGCTCCCCGTCGCGTTCGTGGCTGCGCACCAAGGCCAACTCGATCGAGGGCGGCACCAGCGAAGTCATGCTCAACGTCGTTGCAAAACGCATCCTCGAACTGCCGGGAGCCTGATCGATGCCCCTTTTCCACACCGAAGATCAGGCCATGCTGGCCGAAAGCGTCACCGGCTTCATGGCCGATGAAGGCGGCATCAAGAAGCAGCTGCGCCACTATCGCGACATGAACTGCCAGGATGGCTTCGGCCATGCCCTGTGGAAGCAGTTCGCCGAGATGGGCCTCACCGGCATGCTTGCTGCCGAGGCTGATGGCGGTCTGGCGATGGGCCACGTCGAGGCAGGCATCGTCCTGCGCGAAATCGGTCGCAACCTTACCCCTTCGCCATTCCTGACCACCTCGGTCATGGGCGTGACGGCGCTTGCCGGCGGATCGGACGAGCTGCGCGGCCGCTGGCTCCCAGGGGTAATGGCCGGCGACAGTGTATTGGCCGTAGCGGTCGACGAAGGTCCGAAACATCGCCCCGAACGCATCGCCTGCAAGGCCGAAAAGGCTGGTAACGGCTTCCGCCTTCAGGGCAGCAAGGCCTTCGTCGTGCATGGAGCCTCGGCTGACGCGATCATCGTCGCTGCGCGCACGTCGGGCAGCGATACCGACAACGACGGCATCACGCTGTTCGCCGTACCCAAGGACGCATCGGGCGTGTCCCACGAGAACCTGCGCCTCGTCGACAGCGCGATGGCCAGCAACGTCACCTTCGACAGTGTCGAACTCGACGGCGATTGCGTTATCGGAGAAGTCGATGGCGGTCGCGAGCTGCTGAACAAGGTTCTCCGTGCAGGCCGCATCGGCGCTGCTGCCGAACTGACCGGTGTCGGGCAGGGGGCATTCGACATCACCACCACCTACCTCAAGACGCGCAAGCAGTTCGGCCAGCTGATCGGAGAATTCCAGGCGCTTCAGCACCGCGCCGCGCACCTCTATTCCGAGCTGGAAATCGCCGAAGCCGCCGTGATCAAGGCGCAGCAACTGCTCGACGGCAATTCGGAGAAGGCCGACCTCATGGTTTCGGTTGCCAAGGCCAAGGCGGCCAAGGCCTGCAACCTCTCGGTTCGCGAAGGCGTTCAGATGCATGGCGGCGTCGGCATGACCGACGAATACGACATCGGCCTCTACATGAAGCGCGACCGTTCGCTCGCCGAGTTCATGGGCGACCAGTATTACCATGCCGAGCGCGTGGCTCAGCTTAGCGGCTATTGATGCAATCGCCCCCTCCTCGGCAGGGGAGGGGGACACGACCCGGGAAACGGGCGCGCAGGGGAACGACAACATGGATTTCAGCAAGCTTTTCAGCCTTGAAGGCCGCATTGCGGTCGTGACTGGTGGTTCGCGCGGGATTGGCGAGATGATCGCCGAAGGCTTCCTCGCCGCAGGTTGCGAGCGGGTGTACATCACCGCTCGCAAGGCTGCCGTGGTCGAGGAAACCGCCAGCCGCCTTGGCGATCGGTGCATCGCACTGCCCGGTGACATTTCCAACGTCGCCGGCATTGAACAGCTCGCCGCAGACCTTGCTGGCCGCGAAAACAAGCTCGACATTCTCGTGAACAACGCGGGCGCTGCCTGGGGCGCAGACTTCGAGGATTTTCCCGAAGTTGGCTGGGACAAGGTCATGGACCTGAACGTCAAGACGCCGTTCTTCCTCACTCAGAAGCTGCACGGACTGCTCAAGGCCGCCGCCAGCAAGGAACAGCCCGCCAAGGTGATCAATATCGCCTCGGTCGATGGCCTGCGTCTCAATGCTTGGGAGACCTACAGCTACCAGGCATCAAAGGCTGCCGTCATCCAGTTGACCAAGCGGATGGCGGCGCGGCTGATCCGGGACCAGATCGTCGCAAGCTGCATCTGTCCAGGAGCTTTCCCATCAGAGATGAACAAGGCTGCGGCGAAGAATCCCGAAGCCTCTGCCAAGGGCATCCCATCCAGGCGGATCGGCACGATTGAAGACATGGCCGGGGGCGCGATCTTCCTCGCCAGCCGCGCGGGCGACTATGTCGTCGGCACGCCGCTGCCGATCGATGGCGGTATCGTCAACGGCTGGATTCCTGAGAATGCCGTGGATCCATCGGGGCATTGATGGCGCTGACATTTGCGCCCCCGCGAAGGCGGGGACGCAAGTGTTGTTACGGAATTTTGGCGTCAAACCGCTGAGGTCCCCGCCTGCGCGGGGACGCAACACTTCCAGATGAGATACTACCCCCGCATCAACCCACGCACGAAGTCGATCAGCCCGGTCTGGCGCGTGCGCTTCATGCGCTCGGCAGCAAGGATCTCTCGCACCTTTTCGAAGCAGCCCTCAACCTCGTCGTTGATCACGACGTAGTCGTAACCGTCCCAGTGGCTGATCTCGGCTTGTGCCCGGTCCATGCGCGCCGCGATAACCTCCGCGCTGTCGGTGCCGCGTCCGGTCAGGCGGCGGCGCAGTTCATCGAGGCTCGGCGGCAGGATGAACACGCGCACCACGTCGGCCTGCGCTTTCTGGTACAGCTGCTGCGTGCCCTGCCAGTCGATGTCGAACAGGACATCTCCGCCCGCTTTCAGCCGGTCGCGAATGTGCGCCTTGGGTGTGCCATAGCAATTGCCGAAGACCACTGCCCATTCATAGAACTCGTTCGCCTCGACCATGCGGTCGAACTCGGCCTTGTCGACGAAGTAGTAGTCCTTGCCCTCGACTTCGCCAGGCCGCATCGGCCGCGTCGTCACGGAAACAGATGCCGCGATCTCGTCATCTTCGGCGAGAAGCTTGCGCGCGATCGTCGTCTTGCCGGCGCCGGAGGGCGAGGACAGGATGAGCATCAGGCCCCGGCGGTGCAGGGTGTCGTCGTCTTGGGACTCGTGGACCATGTGCGCTAGTGGCGCATCGGTTCCCGCCCGGTCAAGGGGGGACGGCTCCGATCAGCCCTTCTTGCCGCGCTCGGCCTGTTCCTCGATTGCCGCTTCGCCAGCTGCCTCGGCGGTTCTGCTACGGCGGCGATCGTAAAGCGTCTTGGCCAGAAGACCACCCCCGACAACGATCGCGCCGGGAACGGAGCGGGTTGCAACCCGGGCGATGGCAGTCCCGACCAGAGTCTGCATCATCGTGCGCCCCTGGATCACACGACCCGCCTTCTTTGAACCCATCTTCGTCCCGATCAGGCCTTTTTCAACGCCACGGCGAAGCAACGAGCCCCCGGCGCGGAGGGCAATATCGGCCAGGATCAAGTTGGTCATCGGGTTGGGGCTGGGGGCAGGCACCTTGTCAGCGGCATCCTTGGCCGCATTTGCCAGCTTCTTGCCCTTCTTAGCCATGCCCTTGCCTTCTGTCAGCGGGGCGTTGTGCCCCTTACTTCTTCTTGCCGAAATCGACAGTGACGACGTTCGATCCGTCCTCGGTCCGCTCAACGGCAGGCGTGTCGGCTTGTTCCGGCGAATCGTTTTCGGCAGGCTCGACAGGTTCCGCCTCGTCATCGACAACTGCCTGGAATTGCAGACCGAAATCGACTGCCGGATCGACGAAAGCCGTGATTGCCGAGAACGGAATCACCAGCGTCGAAGGGATCTGATTGAATGAAAGGCCAACGCTGAACTGATCTGCCTCGACCTTGAGGTCCCAGAACTTGTTCTGGAGCACGATCGTCATCTCGTCGGGGAAGCGTTCGCGCAGGCGCTGCGGAATGTCCACGCCCGGAGCGCCGGTCTTGAAGGTGATATAGAAGTGATGGG
This sequence comes from Novosphingobium subterraneum, assembly GCF_000807925.1. Lineage (GTDB taxonomy): Bacteria > Pseudomonadota > Alphaproteobacteria > Sphingomonadales > Sphingomonadaceae > Novosphingobium > Novosphingobium subterraneum. The sequence continues at coordinate 180,727 of NZ_JRVC01000005.1, forward strand.
TGCCCGGCAGCATCCCGCCGCCGGCTGCCACTTGGCCCAGCACGCGTCCGACAACGGCGCGTAGCGCCTCCTGCACGATTTCGTCGTAGGGGATCAGGCTGTCAGGTGCATCGCTCATGCCGCCACAACTGACCGCCCCGGCCCTTCGGGTCAAGTGGGGACGGACATTGATTCTAAACCGGAGCGGCGTATAGGCGCTTTCCCATGCGCACCGGATCGATCACGCGAAAGACCGAGGAAACCGACATTGCCGTGTCGGTGAACCTCGATGGCACCGGCACCTACAAGGTGGAAACGGGCATCGGCTTCCTCGATCACATGATCGAGCAGTTCAGCCGGCACTCGCTGATCGATATCGAATGCCGGGTGAAGGGTGACCTCCATGTCGACCAGCACCACACCACCGAGGACAGCGCCATCGCGCTCGGCCAGGCCATCTCGCAGGCGCTGGGCGACAAGAAGGGCATAACCCGGTACGGCCACACCTATTCGCCGATGGACGAGGCGCTGAGCCGCGTCGCGCTCGACATTTCGGGTCGCCCGGTGCTGATCTGGAAGGCCTCGTTCACGCAGCCTCGCTTGGGCGAGATGGATACCGAGCTGTTCGAGCACTGGTTCCAGTCGATCAGCCAGGCAGCCGGCATCACGCTGCACATCGAAAGCCTCTACGGCTCGAACAACCACCACATCATCGAGGGCATCTACAAGGGCTTTGCCCGCGCGATGCGTGCAGCGATCACCATCGATCCGCGCAAGGCCGATGCCGTCCCTTCGACCAAGGGCATTCTCGGTGGCTGATACCCTCGCGCTGGTCGATTACGGCGCGGGCAATCTGCGCTCCGTCGCCAACGCCCTCAAGGCAGCCGGTGCCGAAGGCGTGGTGGTGACGGCCGATCCCAATGTCGTCCGGGCCGCGGATCGTATCGTCCTGCCCGGCGTCGGTGCCTTCCGCGCCTGCATCTCGGCGCTTTGCGCTGTGCCCGGCCTTGTCGAGGCAATGGAAGAGCGCGTCCTCGTCGGCGGTGCTCCTTTCCTCGGCATCTGCGTCGGCATGCAGCTTCTGGCGGATCGCGGCATCGAGTTCGGCACGACCGACGGGCTTGGCTGGATCGGGGGCGAAGTCCGCGTGATCGAACCCGCCGATCCGTCGATCAAGGTGCCCCACATGGGCTGGAACGATGTCGCGCCGATGCCGCACCAGGGCGGTGCCGAACTGCTCGAGCCCGGCGAAGCCTATTTCCTGCACTCCTACCACTTCGTGCCCGAAGAGGGCACGCACGTGGCGGCGATGAGCGATCACGGCGGCGGGATCGTCGCCGCCGTCGCGCGCGACAATATTCTCGGCGTGCAGTTCCACCCGGAAAAAAGCCAGTCCTACGGCCTGTCGCTGCTCAATCGCTTCCTTGAATGGAAGCCCTGACAGGTTAGCCTGAGGGAACTGTAACACGCGCCCAGACCTTTCCTTCCTTTGAAGGAGGCCCTGCCGCATGACCACGTTTCCGTTCGACCGCCTGGTATTCACGCCCTTCATGGTGGACCTCGCGCAGTCACCGTTGCGCGGCCACTTCGATGCGGAAACTTACGTTCTGGGGGCCTTCAACCCCGGCATGACGGTCCTGCCAAACGGCAACCTGCTCTTCATGGTCCGCGTGGCCGAGGCCCTGCGCCAGCCAATCCGCGATGGCAAGGTCCATGCGATTCGCTGGCACGACGGGGGCTACGTTCTAGATGGCTGGCCGCTGGAGCTTGCCGATACTTCGGACCCTCGCAAGTTCCTTCTGCATGGTGGCGGCTGGAAGATCATGGCGCTGACCTCCCTGTCATGGCTGTTGCCGGTCGAGATGTCGGCCGACGGGCTTGATGTCATCGCAATCCACTATGACAAGGCAATCGCGCCGCAAGGTTCGTTCCAGTGCTACGGCATCGAGGATGCCCGCATCTCGCGCATGGGCGAGGGCGCCTATCTGATGACCACCTGCTCGGTCAGCCCGGAACGACACTCGACCACGCTCTATTCCTCGGAAGATGGCCTGAACTGGCATTTCGAAGGCATCGCTCTCGATCACCAGAACAAGGACATGTTGATCTTCGAGGGCCTTGTTCACGGCGAATACTGGGCACAGACCCGCCCCTTGGGCGACCTCTACTTCGCCTACCCGCCTGGCAGCGAATGGCGCTCCGGCCCCTCGATCAACCTTGCGACTTCGCCGGATGCCCTTCACTGGCGTCCTCGCCTCGAACCAGGCATCCGTCCGCATGCTGGTACCGCCGCAACGGCGCGCATGGGTGGTGGCACACCCCCGATCCTCACGGAGATTGACGGCCAGCGTGGCTGGCTTACCCTCTGGCACGGCGTCGAACCGAAGGAGATCGTGGGCATCTACCGTACCTACTGGACCCTCCTCGACCCGGAAGAGCCATGGAAAACCATCGGCGGCAGCCACACCCCGCTGCTTGAACCCAACCCGGAACTCACCCGCCCGCTCGAAGACCTGCTCTACTTGCGCGATGTCGTGTTCACGACCGGCATCGCTGAGTTGGAGGATTGCTACATCGTCGCCTCGGGCGAGGCCGATCTTGCCTGCCGCATCACCCATGTGCCCAAGGAAGCCTTCCGTTCGGCGTAATCCGCTGCTAGGCGCGCGGTCCATGATCGTCTTTCCCGCCATTGACCTGAAAGCTGGCCAGGTCGTTCGCCTCGCCGAAGGAGACATGGACCGCGCCACGGTCTACGGCGATAACCCCGCCCATCAGGCGAGCCTCTTCGCCGAGGCCGGTTCGCAGTACCTCCACGTCGTCGATCTCGACGGTTCGTTCGCCGGTCGCGCCGAGAACCGCGAGGCGGTGGAGGGAATCCTCAAGTCGTTCCCCGGCCACGTCCAGCTTGGCGGCGGCATCCGCACGCGTGAGGCGGTCTCGGGCTGGTTCGACGTCGGTGTCAGCCGCGTCGTCATGGGCACGGCTGCGCTCAAGGACCCGCAGTTCGTCAAGGACATGGCAAAGGAGTTCCCCGGCGGCATCGTCGTCGCGGTTGACGCACGCGACGGCATGGTCGCCACCGAGGGCTGGGCCGACGTGTCCGACGTCTCGGTCGTCGATCTCGCCCGCCGGTTCGAGGATGCGGGCGTTGCCAGCCTGCTCTTCACCGACATCGGACGCGACGGCCTGCTCAAGGGCGTGAATCTTGACGCCACCGTCGAACTCGCGCGCCGCGTCGACATTCCCGTGATCGCCAGCGGCGGCGTCAAGGGCATCGACGACATCCGGATGCTCAAGATTCATGAAGCCGACGGCATCGAAGGTGTCATCACCGGCCGTGCGCTGTTCGAAGGCAAGCTCGATCTTGCGGCTGCCATTGCGATGGCCGAGGCCTGACATGACCGTCCGCGTCCGCGTCATCCCCTGTCTCGATGTCGCCAATGGCCGCGTGGTCAAGGGCGTCAACTTCGTCGACCTGCGCGATGCCGGCGATCCGGTCGAGCAGGCGCGCGCCTATGACAAGGCCGGGGCGGACGAGTTGTGCTTCCTCGACATCTCCGCCAGCCATGAAGGCCGCGGCACCCTGCTTGATGTCGTCGCGCGGACTGCGGAAGTCTGTTTCATGCCGCTGACAGTCGGCGGTGGGGTGAGGGCAGTCGAGGACGCCCGCGCCCTCCTCCTCGCTGGTGCCGACAAGGTCGCAGTCAATTCCGCCGCCGTCGCCCGTCCCGAACTGGTGCGCGACATTGCCGAGAAGTTCGGCGCGCAGTGCGTGGTTGGCTCGGTCGATGCGCGACGCACCGGGTCGGGCAAATGGGAGATATTCACCCACGGCGGGCGCAAGGCAACTGGCATCGACGCGCTGGCCCACGCCGTGAACCTTGCCACGCTGGGCGCGGGGGAACTGCTCGTCACTTCGATGGACGGTGACGGGACGCAAAAGGGCTACGACCTGGAACTGACCCGCGCCATCGCTGATGCCGTGCCGGTCCCGGTGATTGCCAGCGGTGGCGTCGGCAGTCTCGAACACCTTGTCGCAGGTGTAACCGAAGGCCATGCCAGCGCGGTGCTGGCGGCATCGATCTTCCACTTCGGAACCCACTCGATTGCAGAAGCCCACGCCGCGCTGCGGGCTGCAGGTCTGCCAGCACGCTCCTGAGTCCCAAGATGGGTCATTAACCATTTGTTACAAGGGATTTTACCGAATCACGCGGTCTGGCATTGGGTTGGGGTTAACAACTCAAGGTCGCTTGCCCTGTGCTTCGTATCGGTACCATCCTTCTTGCGGTCCTCGCGTCGGTTTCTCCGTCGCTGGCGCAGTCGGCCGGCATCTCGATTCCCGAACCGACTGACGGCGCACTCTTCGCCTTGGGGCTCGTCGGTCTCATCGTCGGCCGCCAGATCGCCAAGCGCCGGGGTTGACCGCACCGCCCGTTCCGCGCCATTGCGCTGCCCATGGAACACGGTGAAATCCTCGCCCGGCTCGAAGCCACGATAGCCCAGCGCCGCGCGGGCGATCCTTCCGCCAGCTACGTCGCCAAGCTCAATGCCAAGGGTATCGCCAAGATAGCCCAGAAGGTTGGCGAGGAGGGCACGGAAACTGTCATCGCTGCATTGGCTGGAGACCGCAAGGAACTCGTCGGCGAAGCGGCGGACCTCATCTTCCACCTGATGGTGCTGCTCTCCGCCAAGGACGTGCCGCTCGCCGAAGTGCTTGCCGAACTCGAGCGGCGCGAAGGCACCTCGGGCATCGCTGAAAAAGCCAGCCGGAGCAACTGACATGGCCGTTGATGCAACGCTCCCCTACGACGACCAGAACATCTTCGCCAAGATCCTGCGCGGGGAGATCCCCAACCGCACGGTTTATGAAGACGATTATGCGCTGGCATTTCACGACATCAACCCGCAGGCGCCGATCCACGTCCTCGTGATCCCCAAGGGCGCCTACGTGTGCTGGGACGATTTCTCCGAGAAGGCTTCGGAGGCCGAAATCGCCGGCTTCGTCCGCGCAGTCGGCAAGGTAGCGCGTGATCTCGGTCTGGTGGCTCCGGGCTATCGCCTGCTCGCCAACACCGGCACCAACAGCCATCAGGAAGTGCCGCATCTGCACGTCCACCTCTTTGCCGGCCAGCCGCTTGGCCCGATGCTGGTGCGCTGAACGGGGGGAACACGGGGGTAAGGCGTTAACCACCCCTTGCCCTTCGACTCGTCGCAAGGGTAGGGTCACCGCCGAATGTCCGTTCCGCTTGCACCCTCCGGCCTGTTCGATGGCCCTCAGCACCTTTACCCGGTCCGCGTCTACTTCGAGGACACGGACCTTTCGGGCGTGGTCTATCACGCCAATTACCTGCGCTGGTTTGAACGTGCCCGCTCCGACATGCTGCGCCTGCTCGGCATAGACCAGCGCGCTGCGCACGAAGCCGGCGAGGGCGCCTACGCCGTCAGCGAGATGGACCTGCGTTATCTGCGCCCCGCCAAGCTTGATGATGAGGTCATGGTCCACAGCCACGTCGCCGAACTTTCCCCAGCCACCTGCCGAATCGTGCAGCGTGCGTTCAGGGACGGGACGCTTCTGTGCGAGGCGAGGGTGCGCGTCGCCTTCGTCGCGCCCAATGGCCGTCCCCGTCGCCAGCCGCGCGAATGGATGGCCGCTTTCCAGACAATCACAACTGCTCCCGAAGGACAGGATACCGCATGATTCTCCCGATGCTCGCTAATGGCGTTGCCTTCGCGCCGACTTCGCTCAACCCCGTGCAGCTGTTCCTCGATGCAGACTATGTCGTCCAGGGTGTCATGGTCGGGCTCGTGCTCGCCAGCATCTGGACGTGGACGATCATCATCGGTTTTTCGCTGAAGATGGGCAGCGTCCAGAAGGGCTGTGACAAGTACGAGCGCGAATTCTGGGAGGCACGCGACATCGACCAGTTCCAGAAGGACAACAAGGGCCGCGATCTCCCTTCCGCCCGCGTCGTCAATGCAGCGCTCGTCGAATGGCGCCGTTCCACCTCGGGCAAGGCCATCGATCGCGAAGGCACTCGCCAGCGCTTGACCACCGCGCTCGATGGCGCAGTCGTCACTGAGACAGACGCGCTGGCCAGTCGCCTCAATTTCCTCGCGACCGTCGGGTCGGTGGCCCCATTTGTTGGCCTGTTCGGTACTGTCTGGGGCATCATGGATAGCTTCTTCAACATCGGTGCGCAGCAGAACTCCTCGCTTGCCGTCGTCGCACCCGGCATCTCCGAGGCGCTGTTCGCCACGGCCATCGGTCTGTTCGCCGCCATTCCCGCAGTCATCGCCTACAACCGCTTTTCGCACCGCGTGAACCGCTTCGAGACCCGCCTCTATCGCTTCGCCGACCGCTTCCACGCCTCGCTCAGCCGCGAACTGGAGGCCTGAGTCATGGCGATGTCCATGGGTTCCGGCAGCGGAGGCGGCAGAGGTCGCAGGGGGCGTGGCGGTCGTGCCGCGATGAGCGAAATCAACGTCACCCCGCTGGTCGACGTCATGCTCGTGCTGCTGATCATCTTCATGGTCACCGCGCCGATGCTGGCCGCTGGCGTGCCGGTCGACTTGCCCGACAGCAAGGCGGACCCGCTCGACCAGCAGCAGGACCAGATCACCGTCACTATCGATGCTCAGGGCAACGTCTTCCTCGATGATCAGCAGCTCGCCCCCGGCGAGCTGACCGACCGCCTTGCCGGGCTGCAGAAGGGGCCGAAGCCCCCGCTGGTGACCTTGCGCGCAGATCGCGTGCTCGATTGGGGCCGCGTCGCTGCCGTGATGGGAGAGTTGAACGCTGCGGGCTTCAAGTCGATCTCGCTGGTCACCAACAGTTCATCCGCACCGCAATAGGTCAGAAGCGATGCGCGATCCTACCGCAGGAGGACTCTCGAAGCAGGAAGGCGCAGGGCTGGCCATTGCCGCGCTGGCTCACGCGGGCCTGCTCGGCTTCCTCATGCTTTCCCCACCGGGCAAGACGGTGAAGCCACCGCCGCAGCGCATGGAAGTGACGTTCTCCGAAGAGATTGCCGATCAGTCGACCTCGCCCGACCCCATGGCCGAGGCGGCGCCTGACGTTGCGCCCGAACTGGGCGAGCCCGCGCCTGAGCCGGTTGCGCAACCGCAGCCGCTGCCTGAGCCGCCCAGACCCGTTCCACCGCCGCCGCAACCGCAGCCCAAGCCGGTGCCCGCGCCGCCCAAGCCCGCGCCCAAGCCGCAGCCGCAACCAAAGCCTGCACCGCCCAAACCGGCGCCGCCAAGGCCTGCTCCTCCGAAGCCCGCTCCTGCAAAGCCGGCTCCGGCCAAGCCTGCGCCAGCGAAACCGGCGGCGAAGCCTGCACCGGCGAAGGCCACGACGCCAAAGTCCGGTTCCGGTGATACCAGCCCCCGCCGCAGGCCGGATGCTCCCACGGGCGGTTCGCGAATCGGCTCGGACTTTCTGAAAGGCATTCCCGGCTCCACCAAGCCGGGAACAGCAAAGACGGCCCCTGCAGCAACGATAGGACCCGAGGTCAGGTCGTCGCTGGCGGGCGCGATTTCGCGCCAGATCAAGCCGCACTGGGCGGCGCCCCAGGGCGTCGACGCCGACAAGCTGGTGACTATCCTGGCCTGGGACCTCAACCCGGATGGCAGCCTCGCCGGTCGCCCTCGCGTCGTCGATCAGCAGGGCATTACCCCCGCCAACGAGGCGCAAGCCAAACGGCATGCCGAGCAGGCGATTCGCGCTGTGCAATTGGCCGCTCCGTTCGATCTGCCAGATACCTACTATTCCGGCTGGAAGCGCGTTGCCGCCTTCCGCTTTGACAGGAAGTTGTCCCAATGAAGATGCGTTCCCTTGTTGTTGCCGCAGGGCTTGTCTCGGTGCCTGCGCTCGTCGCTGCACAGCAGACTGCGCTTCCTTCCTCCACTGCGGCGCAGGCCTCTGCCGACGAAGGGCTGACCGGCTCTGTCTCCGATGAGAACGAATGGCAGGACCTCGGCATTGCCATCCCGTCCTTTCCCACCAACGCCTCGGTCGCCACCGCAGCCGAAGGCGGCAACACCGAAGCGCTCGGCCGCAATGTCGCGCGCGTCGTCTACAACGACCTGCGCAACAACGGTCTGTTCAAGCCGGTCGGTCCCGATCAGCTTCCCGAAGTCGCCTTCCCGCAAGTCGCTGCGCCGACGTTCGACACCTGGCGCGGGCGTTCGGCTGAAATGCTGGTACAAGGCTTCGTCAAGGCGAACGAAGATGGCCGCCTCACAGTCGGCTGCTATCTCTATGACGTTGCGCTCGGGTCCGAACTCGCGCGGCAGGGCTATGTCGTCAAGCCTGAGGAATGGCGGCGCGCCGCGCACAAGTGCGCCGACATGGTCTATTCGCGCCTCTCCGGCGAAAGCCCGTTCTTCGACAGCAAGATTGCCTACATTGCCGAGACCGGCCCCAAGGACCGTCGCCGCAAGCAACTTGCGATCATGGATTCCGATGGCGCCAACCATCGCTTCATCACCAACGGGCAGGCGACGGCGCTTACCCCGCGCTATTCCCCTGACTACAGCCGGATCGTCTACTTGAGCTACCTGAACGGTGCGCCGCGCATCTACGTCTACAACGTCGGCACCGGCCAGCAGACGCTGGTAACCTCAAGCACCAATCCCACTTTCGCCCCACGCTGGTCGCCCGATGGCAAGTGGATCCTCTATTCGATGGCCATCGCCGGCAACACAGACATCTATCGCGTGCCCGCCACTGGCGGCCAGTCGACACGTCTCACCGACAGCCCCGGCATCGACGTCGGCGGCTCGTACTCGCCCGATGGCAGCAAGATCGTCTTCGAAAGCGACCGTTCGGGCAGCCAGCAGCTTTACGTGATGGACGCGGACGGCTCGAACCAGAAGCGCATCAGTTTCTTCGGAGGTCGCGCCGCCACGCCGGAATGGTCGCCACGTGGAGACCAGATCGCCTTTACCCATATCGGCGGCAACTTCCGTATCGCTGTGACCGACCCGTACGGCAAGGGCATGCGGTTCCTCACGGATTCGTGGCAGGATGAAGCCCCGACGTGGTCGCCCAACGGCCGTATCGTGCAATTCTTCCGCACCGAGCGCGGCAGCGGCAAGACCGGCATCTGGCAAGTCGACCTGACTGGTCGAAATGAACGGAAACTCAACACGCCGGTTGATGGTTCAGACCCTGCATGGGGGCCGGTTCTGCCCTGACCCTGCCTTGGCAAGGGCGATTTGCGCCCTTGTCAATTCATCGCTGAAACTGCACCTTGCGTCGCCATCTCTCCCCCTCTCTCCCAAGGAGAATGCCCATGACCCGTCCGATCCTGATTGCCGGCCTTGCTGCTCTCACGCTTGGCCTCGGTGCCTGCGCATCGAAGCCCAAGCAGCTTCCGCCTGAGCCCGGTGCCACCACGACAACGCAGACGACCCCGCAGACTACGCAGCCGACCGGCCCGGTTCCCGGCAGCCAGGCCGATTTCGTGGCGTCGGTCATCTCCGACACCGTGAACTTCGATACGGACCGCTACAACATCGACGCATCCGACCAGGGCATCCTGCAAAGCCAGGCCTCGTGGCTGGCCCGCTATCCGGCCAAGGCCATCACCATCGAAGGCCACTGCGACGAGCGCGGCACGCGCGACTACAACATTGCGCTGGGTGAACGCCGCGCCAATGCGGCCAAGAACTACCTGGTCAGCCTCGGCGTAGATCCATCGCGGATCACGGTTGTCAGCTATGGCAAGGAACGCCCGCTGGCGCTTGGTTCGGACGAGGATTCGTGGGCGCGCAACCGCCGCGCGGTCACCGTCACGGTCAACTGATCACCCGACAATGCAGGCAAGGCCCGAACCCCGCCAGGTTCGGGCCTTTCGCATTGCCGGCACCACACCCATCTTGACCTTTCCTGCGGGTTTGGCTTGGGATTGAGGCATGGCACGCAATACACGATCGTCTGACTGGGGCTTCCCGCGCTGGCGTGGCTACGGCAGCGCCTTCGAGGCTGCGCCAGTGCGGCTGTGCGACCGTGCGGGATGCGACCAGAAGGGCGATTGCCCGGCGCCCAAGTCCCCCAACAACCCTGAACGCTGGTATTTCTGTCAGCAGCACGCGGCGGAATACAATCAGGGCTGGAACTACTTCGAAGGGCTGGACAAGGAAGAGGCCGAACGTCGCGAAGCCGAAGAGCGTGGCGAAGCCTCTGGTTTTCGCCAGGCTGCATGGGCCGAATGGGGCGGTTCTGGCGATGGCACGCGCAGCCGGGACGAACTGCGCGCCCTCGAAACCCTTGGCCTCGATCCGGATGCCGATTTCGACGCGGTGAAGAAGGCCTGGCGCTCCAGGGCCAAGGAAGTCCACCCCGATGTGCGGCCCGGCGACAAGGCCGCGGCAGAGCAGTTCCAGAAGCTGCAGGTGTCCTACGAGGTGCTTCGTGCTGCCGAAGAACGTCGCGAGTGGAAGGGCTGAGATGACAGCAGGCATCTCGCGTTTCGGCGGAGAGGCCGCGGATGACGCTGCCGAGGCGTTATCAAGAGACGGGGTGGTTGCCCTCGAAGGGCTTTGGCCTGCGCAGCGGATTGACGAACTGGCCCTGGCCCTGCGCCAATCCATTCCCGGCGCGTTCGACACGCGCGCTCCGCTCCCGGAGGACATCTGGGTGGTTGGCACGAAGCGGATCAACGGCCTTGTCCCGATCGCCGGCAGGATGGCGGGCTGCATCGACCTTCTGCAAAACCCGGCGCTGCTTGCCTTGCTGGACAAAGCCCTGGGCAACAATTGGGTCTACGAATCCTTCGGCGTCATCAGCTCCTTTCCGGGTTCCACGGTGCAGAAGCTGCACTCCGACAGTCCGCATCTGTTCGAGGACAAGACGATTGCAGCGATGCTGCCGCCATTTGCGCTGACGATTTCCATCCCGCTCGTCGATGTTGACGAAGTCAACGGCTCGACCGAATTCCTGCCGGGCACGCACCGTATCTTGCAATCACCTGATAGTGCAGATGGCTCGGTGTGGAACGCCGTGCTGCGCGGCAATTGCATGATCTGGGATTTCCGGGTCCGGCATCGCGGACAGCCCAACAGCAGCGCCGAGCCACGGCCCATGTTCTACGCAACTGCCTGCCGCGCCTTCTGGCAGGATTCCACCAACTTCGTGCCGGATGCGCGCAAGCTTGTCATCGGGCGGGACGCGCGGGCAAGGATCGCTGCCGATCGCCACAGGCATTTCGCGCGGGCCAGGCCGATGCCTGGCGTTGTCAGCGCGGCTCAGACCTTCAACCGCCTTGTGCGCTGGTATGCGCCACGATTTCATCGAGCATTGCGAAGACTTGCCCGGCGTCCGGAAACTGCGCTTTGATCCACCGCGCTTCCACCTGACGAAGAATGCGCGCGACCTCCGGGCCCGCCTTTATGCCGCGGGCAACAATGTCTCCGCCCTTGATCGGCAGTTGGGGCACGTTCCACCCCTCCAGCGGAGCCGTTGCCTGACCTGCCAGCAGCAGCCGGTCACGCGCTTCCTCGATACCCACGCGGTAGGCAAGGGCACGCGCATCGGTCTCTTCGCCGTCGCGGGCGGCAGCAATGGCAAGCCGCTTGCGCTGGGCAATGGAAAGGCGCAGTCGGGCGGCAACCTGTTCGGCCAGAGCCGGGCCCGCCGGCAGGAGCGCGGCAAGACGACGCAGTGCCACGGCCTGCGCTCCGGCAGCCTGCTCGTTGTCGATAAGGGTATCCAGCAATGCCAGGCCAGCCTCGGTTGCCTCTGGCAGGACATGGGCCAGAACGCCGAGTTCGGCCATGCGACGGACGGTCGGCGCGGGATCTGGCAGGCCCAGCAGGTTCATCAGCTCCCAGCCGACACGTTCGCGAGAAAGCCCTTTCAATCCCGCGGCAAGCTCGGAAACGGCTTCCTCTGAAGCCTTGTCTGCGGGAATGGAGCCAAAGCGGGCCTGAAAGCGGAAGTAACGCAGGATGCGCAGGTAATCTTCGCGGATGCGCTCGCGGGCATCGCCAATGAAACGCACCTGCCGATTGGCCAGATCCGCAAGGCCGCCGTGATAGTCGAACAGTTCCAGGCTGCGCGGATCGGCGTAAAGCGCGTTGATCGTGAAATCCCGGCGGGCTGCATCGTCGCGCCAGTCGGTGGAAAATGCCACCGTCGCATGGCGGCCATCGGTGGAAACGTCGCGACGCAGCGTGGTGATCTCGACCGTGCCACCGTCGAGAACCGCAGTGATCGTGCCATGGGCAATGCCCGTCGGCACGGCCTTGATCCCCGCCTGGCCCAGCCGGGCGGCGGTTTCCTCTGGCAGCAGCGTCGTGGCCATGTCTACGTCTTTCGGGGCATGGCCGAGAATCGTGTCGCGCACCACGCCGCCCACCCACCGGCAGTTGCCCTCGGCATGCGGATCGAGCGCGGTTACAAGGGCGGCGAGGTCCTCGCGTCTTGTCCACGCAGCGGCGGGCAGGCGCTCAGTCATGCCAGCTGATCCGCTTGGCCAGGTTGGAAATGATCGCCGCCGTCACGCCCCATATGCGATGCTCGTTCCAAAGGATCTCGATGAAGCGCCCCTTGCGCCCGTTCCATTCCGCCGATTGCCAGACATGCCGCATCGGGTCGAGCAGGAAGCCCAAAGGGGGCTCGAACCAGCTCGCCACTTCCGCTGGATTGGGTTGAAGCGGCAGATCCGGCGGCACCAGCGCCAGCACGGGCGTGATGTCATAACCCGTGCCCGTGCGGAACCGGTCGGTTTCGCCGATCACGGACACGTCTTCCGGCCGGATGCCCAATTCCTCGTTGGCTTCGCGCAGGGCTGCCTCGACCGGGGTCTCGCCGGGATCGAGCTTGCCGCCCGGAAAAGCGGCTTGTCCCGGATGCGCGCGCATGTGCGAAGGCCGGTGGATCAGGAGAACCCCGGGGCCATCCGGATGGTTCTGTCGCTCGGTCACCGCAATCAGTACAGCGGCAGGGCGCAAACCGTGCTCGGGCAGTGGGCGCCAGTCTTCGTAGAGCTCCTTGGCAGGCTCCCGGTGTCCTTCGGCATACAGGTCCGTAAGCCTTGTCAGCAAATTCATGTGCCGGGCACCAGCACGAAGCGGTGGCCAAGACTTTCCACGGCAAGGTCAGCGCTGCCCAGCGACAGGGCATGATCGATGAGCTGTCCGTAGGTGCTGCGGTTGAGCCGGGCCTCTGTTCCGTTTCGGACGGCGAGGTAAAAGGCCGGGATCTCAGCCGTGCCCGAAACCCGCAGCGGATGGTCCGGCCCGCAGACCACCAGATCGTCGCTATTGAGCCGGAAAGCCAATGCCGTGCGCCCCTCGGGGTCCAGCTTGGCCTGCATGTCAGTCGCCAGGAAGGCGGCGTCCTCCACAGCGATCGCCAGCTTCTGGAACGGCGTTACCAGCCAGTGCTGGCCCCGCTCGTCGCGCGTCAACAGCGAGGAAAACGCGCGCACCATTGCTGGACGCCGGATTTCGCCACCCTGATGGAACCAGCGGCCATCTGCGGCGATGCGCATTTCGCTGTCTCCGATCTCCTGCGGGCTCCACTGGTCGATGGGCGGCAGCTTGCGCGCAGCAACCTGCGCAGCAAGTTCGGCAAGGCTCAAGGATGCGAGTTCGGGCGGGGGAGTGTAAGGCACCGTTTGCCGATGCCAGATCGGATCAGCGCCGCCAAGGCCCCAACATGCCCTCTTGCGGCAGGACGGCAGGATTGGCGGTGCGGCACAGCAGGCGATGCTGCTCGTACGGCCCCGGCAGGCGCCATCCGCCAGTCTGGGCGTTGCTGAAGCCGAAGAAGCGCTCGTAATACTCGGGATCGCCGATCAGCACTTGCGGCAGCGGCGCGCGCGGATCGATCGCGGTAAGCGCCGCCGTCATCAGCGCCTTGCCGAAGCCTTCGCCCTGAAGATGCGGCATGACCGCCACCGGGCCGACCATGATCATCGGATGCATGCGGCCACTGTCATCGGTGAGCGCCACCGGCCAGCACTGGATCGTGCCCGCCAGCATGTCCTCGTCGTCGAGCGCGGCGAACGACAGGTTTGGCAGCCATTCCATGCCCTCGCGCACCTTGTAGGCGGTTCGCTGGTGCCGTGTCGGCTCGAACGCAGCATCGAGCAACTGCTCGATCAGCGCGGGATCGACATCGGCAAGCGGGATGATCTTGGACAACGGCGGTGCTTTCTTCGGCCCTGCGAAGGCGGGCGGGATGCGCGCCGATAGCCCCCAAGGCCACATGCTGCAAGTTTGGAGGAACGGCGCGCTTGCACAGCGGTTTTCAGGATGCAGAAACTGCAAGCGCTGCTTCGGGAATATCACTTTAGCTCATGCTCATATATGGCTAGGAAGTGATTGAGGCGCCACGAGAAGACGCCCGATCCCGTGCAGGGGAGATAAACGTGTTCGCAGGTATGGACAGCCAAACGGCCGCGCTGGTTCTGGCGCGTATGCAGTTCGCCTTCACGGTGAGCTTCCACTTCATCTTCCCGGCTTTTTCGATCGGCCTCGCCAGCTATCTCGCCGTGCTTGAGGCGCTCTGGCTGAAGACCGGCAAGCAGCTTTATCTCGACCTGTTCCGCTACTGGCTGAAGATCTTCTCCGTCGCCTTCGCGATGGGCGTGGTCTCGGGTCTGGTCATGTCCTACCAGTTCGGCACCAACTGGTCGGTCTTTTCCGACAAGGTCGGCGGCGTGATCGGGCCCCTCATGGCCTACGAGGTTCTCACCGCCTTCTTCCTCGAGGCTGGCTTCCTTGGCGTGATGCTGTTCGGCATGAACCGGGTAGGTAGGGGACTGCACTTCGCCGCCACGCTGATGGTGGCCATCGGCACCTTCATTTCGGCGTTCTGGATTCTCTCGGTCAATTCCTGGATGCAGACGCCGACCGGCTTCGAGATGGGACCGAACGGCGAGTTCCTGCCCGGTCCAAGCTGGGCGGCGATCATCTTCAACCCCAGCTTCCCCTATCGCCTCGTCCACACCGTGATTGCTGCATACCTGACCACGGCTTTCGTCGTCGGCGCAGTCGGCGCGTGGCATTTGCTTCGTGACCGCGCAAACCTTCACGCCCGCAAGATGTTCTCGATGGCGATGTGGATGGCCGCAATCGTCGCGCCGGTGCAGATCTTCGTCGGCGACATGCATGGCCTCAACACGCTCGAGCACCAGCCCGCCAAGGTCATGGCCATGGAAGGGCACTACCAGTCCCACCCTGAAGGCGCACCGCTCTACCTGTTCGGCATTCCAAACGACAAGGACCAGAAGCTCGATTACGCCATCGGCATCCCCAAGGCCTCGAGCCTTGTCCTGAAGCATGATCCCGACGCCCCCCTCGCGGGACTGGACACCATCGCGCCGCACAACCGGCCGCCGGTGTGGATCGTTTTCTGGTCATTCCGCATCATGGTCGGCCTCGGTTTTCTCATGCTCGGCCTCGGCCTGTGGAGCCTGCTCGCCCGCACGCGCAAGAAGTTGTACGACTGGCCGCTGCTCCACCGCCTTGCCGTGCTGATGGGGCCCTCGGGCTTTATCGCAGTGATCGCCGGTTGGGTGACGACCGAGGTCGGCCGCCAGCCCTGGACAGTCTACGGCCTGCTGCGCACCGCAGATTCAGTCAGCCCGATCGCCGCGCCTGCCGTCGCCACCTCGCTCGCCGCCTTCGTCGTCGTCTACTTCGCGGTCTTCGGCATCGGCACGTGGTACATCCTGCATCTCATGAAGGACGCGCCACATCCGCACGAGCCGGGCCCGGAACAGGAAGAGCGCGCCCCGATCCGCTCTGCCGGGATCACGCCCGCCCAGCAGCAGGAGGAAGTGCAATGATCGACCTCACTGTCATCTGGGCCCTGATCATCGCCTTCGCCGTGCTGATGTATGTCGTGATGGACGGTTTCGACCTCGGCATCGGCATCCTCTTCCCGTGGTTTGACGAAGGCGCCGAGCGCGATCAGGCGATGAATGCCATCGCCCCGGTGTGGGACGGCAACGAGACCTGGCTGGTGCTGGGCGGAGGAGGGCTGCTCGCCGCCTTCCCGCTGGCCTATGCGATCATCCTGCCGGCGACCTACCCGTTGATCATCGCCATGCTCCTCGGCCTCGTCTTCCGCGGCGTCGCTTTCGAGTTCCGCTGGCGCGATCCCCGCCATCGCGCGTTCTGGGACCGTGCCTTCTTCGCCGGCTCGCTTGTCGCGGCCCTCGCACAAGGCATCACCCTCGGCGCGCTGCTGCAGGGCATCCACGTTGAGGGGAGGGCCTATGCCGGGGGCTGGCTCGACTGGCTGTCACCCTATTCGCTCCTGACCGGTGCGGGAGTTGTCGCGGGCTATGCGCTGCTCGGCGCCTGCTGGCTGGCGATCAAGGTCGAGGGCAGCGCCGAGGACAAGGCCTTCGCCTTCGCCCGCCGCGCCGCATGGGCCACGCTGGCGCTCATGGCTGCTGTCAGCCTCGCCACGCCGTTCCTTGCGGGGCAGTACTTCCAGCGTTGGTTCACCGAACCGATGGTCTTCTGGCTTACACCGGTTCCGCTGGCGACGGCAGCACTCGCCATCTCGCTCCTGCGCTCGCTCCAACAGCGTCACGCCGTGCGTCCGTTCCTCTACGCGCTCGGCCTGTTCCTGCTCGGCATGATCGGGCTGGGCGTCTCGATGTGGCCATGGGTCGTGCCACAGAGCATTTCGATCTGGGACGCTGCCGCGCCGGAGCGCTCACAGGTCTTCATGCTGATCGGCGTCGGCCTGATCATGCCGCTGATCCTCGCCTATACGGGCTGGGCCTACTGGGTCTTCCGGGGCAAGGTGGGCGAACATGGCTATCATTGACCCCCGCCTCGATGGCGCGGAGCGGGCCGAGGCAAAGCCCCTGTGGCAGCGTCTGGGCTGGATGGCGGCGATCTGGCTGGGGAGCGTGGCTGCGCTCGGCGCTGTCGCCATAGTCATCCGCTACTGGCTCAACTCTCCGCAAAGCTGAACGGTTCGGCCCCGCGCCGGTAGTCGTCGGGCAGGATCTCGCGCCCGATCGGCGGCTCGGCCCGCGCCGTGCATTGCGCGCGATGGCACAGCCGGCAGGTCACCCCGATCGGCGTTGCCTCCACCGCCTTTGGGTCGGCCCCCGCCGCATAGACGAGTCGCGGTGCGTGCTCGGCCGCACAGGCCAGCGCGATCGCGCGCGTCCATCGCGCCCGACCGAACCCGCCACCGCCCGAAGTCACCGTCCGCGCCAGCGAGAAAAAGCGCTGCCCGTCCGGCAGCTCCACCCACTGCGTCACGATCTCGCCCGGGGTGCGGAAGCATTCGTGCACGCTCCACAGCGGACATCCGCCGCCATGCGCCGCAAAGGGAAAGCCCGCGCCGTCCAGCCGTTTCGACACATTGCCCGCCGTATCGACGCGGATGAAGAAGAACGGCACGCGCTCCTGCCCTGGCCGGTTGAGCGTGGTCAGCCGGTGCGCCACCTGCTCGAAACTCGCGCCGAACTGCCCGGACAGCGCTTCGATGTCGTACCTGCGGGCATCCACTGCCCGCGCGAACCGGTCATAGGGCATCACCAGCGCCGCCGCCGCGTAGCCCGCCAGCGCCCGCCGCACCAATTGCGCCGCCGTCTCGCTGGCAAAGCTTTCCCCCCGAATCACGCCCGCGATCTCACCCCGCAGCGCGGTGTAGGAAATGTGCTGCATCAGTTGCCAGGCGCGGCCAGAAGGCGACAGCGTGTCATCAATCAGCAATTGCTCGTTGTGCCGGTCATATCTGCGCACCGCATCCATCATTACGTCTGGCGGGAGAAAGCGCACCCGCACTCCGCGCAGCCGCAGCCACTCTGCCGCGCCGCCCGCCTTCGCGATTTCGTCCGACAGTTCCTCGGCCTTCGCATCGATTGCCGGGAAATAGTTGCGCCGCGCTGCCACAAAGCGGCGTGCCTCGCCCACCGGATCGCTCGCCCCGGTCCCTGGAACAGCACTTCGCTGCTCGGCCAATGCCTGCTGCTCGCGCTGCCACGCACCGTAAAGCCGCAGCAGGGCCTCGGTCACCCCGGGAAAGCTGGCCGCCACGTCCGACACTTCCAGTGCCGGCAGGTCGATGTCGTTGAAGATCGGATCGCGCAAGGCATCGGTCAGTCGCCGCGCATAATCGTCGCGCTCGTCGCTGGCGAGGTTCGCCATGTCCAGCTTGTAGGCCCGCGCCAGGCGCAGCAGCAAGTCGGCAGTCAGCGGCCTCTGGTTCCGTTCGATCAGCGCGATGTAGCTTGGCGAAATACCCAGCTCGTCCGCCATCGCCTGCTGTGTCAGCCCCAGTTCGCGACGGATGCGCTTGAGCCGAGGTCCAAGGTACAACGGTTTTGTCGACACTTCACACGCCTCTTGTAGTGACTGCACAACTTTACAAGCATATCCTGTAAAGTTTGACAACATCACTCCGCGCGCCGTTCCGCTTCATCGATTCGCGCGTTACCCCGATCTCACACAGACGCACACCACGTGAGGGAACACGGGACATGACCTACCACAGCAAGATCGTCGAAGCAGGCAAGGCCATCGCGCCTTTCGCCCAGACCTGGGATGGCATCGAGCCCGAGAGCGTGGCCCGCATGCGCCTGCAGAACCGCTTCCACACCGGCCTCGACATCGCCCGCTACACCGCGAAGATCATGCGCCGCGATATGGAAGCTTATGACGCTGATCCGGCGAATTACACGCAGTCGCTCGGCTGCTGGCACGGTTTCATCGGCCAGCAGAAGATGATCTCCATCAAGAAGCACTTCGGCACCACCAAGGGCCGCTACCTCTATCTTTCTGGCTGGATGGTCGCCGCGCTGCGCAGCGAATTCGGCCCGCTGCCCGACCAGTCGATGCACGAGAAGACCAGTGTTCCGGCGCTGATCGAGGAACTCTACACCTTCCTCAAGCAGGCTGACGCTCGCGAGCTCGGCATGCTGTTCCGCGATCTCGATGCTGCCAAGAAGGCGGGCGACGCGGTCAATACCCACCGCCTTCTGCACAAGATCGACGAATTCGAAACCCACGTGGTTCCGATCATCGCAGATATCGACGCAGGCTTCGGCAATGCGGAGGCGACCTACCTGCTCGCCAAGAAGTTCATCGAAGCAGGCGCCTGCTGCATCCAGATCGAAAACCAGGTCTCGGACGAAAAGCAGTGCGGCCACCAGGACGGCAAGGTCACCGTTCCGCACGAGGACTTCCTCGCGAAGATCCGCGCGGTCCGCTACGCCTTCATGGAACTCGGCGTCGATGACGGCGTGATCGTTGCCCGCACCGACAGCCTTGGCGCTGGCCTCACCAAGCAGATCGCCTTCGTCAAGGAGCCGGGCGACCTCGGCGACCAGTACAACAGCTTCCTCGATTGCGAGGAGGTCGATGCCGCCAACCTCGGCCACGGCGACGTGCTGATCGCTCGCGACGGCAAGCTGATGCGGCCGAAGCGCCTGCCTTCGAACCTCTACCAGTTCCGCAGTGGAACCGGCGAGGACCGCTGCGTGCTCGATTGCATCACTTCGCTTCAGAACGGCGCGGACCTGCTGTGGATCGAGACCGAAAAGCCGCACATCGGCCAGATCGGCGGCATGGTCAGCCGCATCCGCGAAGTGATCCCGAACGCCAAGCTGGTCTACAACAACAGCCCGTCGTTCAACTGGACGCTGAACTTCCGCCAGCAGGTGTTCGACGCCTGGGAGGCCGAAGGACGTGACCTCTCGGCCTATGATCGGGCGAAGCTGATGAGCGTGGTCTATGACGGTAGTGCGCTCGCCGACGAAGCCGACGAGCGCATCCGTACTTTTCAGCGCGAAGCGAGCAAGCTGGCGGGCATATTCCACCACCTGATCACGCTACCGACCTATCACACTGCGGCGCTAAGCACCGACAATCTCGCCAAGGCATATTTCGGCGAACAAGGCATGCTCGGATACGTCAAGAATGTCCAGCGCGAGGAAATACGCCAGGGGATCGCTTGCGTGAAGCACCAGAACATGGCCGGCTCCGACATCGGTGACGACCACAAGGAATACTTCGCCGGTGAGGCCGCCCTCAAGGCTGGCGGCGCCCACAACACGATGAACCAGTTCGCCGCATAAGTTGCGAACTAAAGAAAGCCCCTCCCCTCAAGGGGAGGGGTTGGGGAGGGGTGTTCCCCCTCCCACCCAAGCAAATCCTCGCGGCAATCAAGCCTCGAAGATCCAAGAAGGAGACCCACCATGGCTGAACCTGCACGTGCCCGCGCGGTCCTCTCGACCGAGGACTTCAAGCTGATCCGCGAAGCCGTACTGCACTACCTGAAGGCAATCGAGGACCAGCCCGAATCGGTCAAGTTCTCGAACCTTTACCACCGGCTTGGCAGCGCCCTCGGTCGTTAACACTTCGCGGCGTTAACACTCTTCGCTGCCTGACAGGACCTTTCCTGGGGAGGAAAGTCCGGCCCGTCGCGCCTCAACCAAGGCGCGGCGGGCCTTTTTTGCGGGGTTGGTGGTGCGCCAAAGTTTACCGCTGCTTACGATTGGATAATGAATTCCTTGTAATTCAACCATTGTGACGAACCCGATCGCGCCCGAACCCGACGCTTTACCGGCGAAACTGCCGATCCTTGCCGTGATCGGATTGCGTGATCCGGCCGAAGGTGATTGGGGCAGGTTGCGAGGCTTGCAGTACTCCAGCCTCGCGAAGTTGACGTTCGCCCGGCTTGTCGCTCACGCAATGGCGGCTCTGCTCGTTGTGCAGACCTATGCTGGCGAAGTCCACGTCGCGTTTCTGGTCGGTTGGATGGCGCTGCTGGTTGGCGTCCTTATCTCCGGCGCAAGGTTCGATCGCACGCTTATCGATGCGGACCGGCGGAGGGTAAGCCGTCAGGAGATGCACCGGCAGACTATCAGCTCGCTATTCGTAGCGCTGATCTGGGCCATCCCCATGCTGGTCTTTTCCCCGTTCGGAGATCAGGCGCAGCGCATGACGCTGTGGACAGTCCTTGCCATGCTGATGACCGGCATGGCCGTGACATTTGCTGCCATGCCGATGGCTACGGTGATGTTCGGCGGGATTGTCGGTCTGTCGGGCGTGGCTGCATTCCTGTTCTGGGGGGAATACATCGCCGCAGCGGTCGCGGTCGCTTTCGTGCTCATCGTCAGCGTCGGCGGGGTAGAGGCCGCGCGCACTTTCTTGGGCGCGCGCGTCGCCGAGGCCGGCATGGCGGAGAAGGCCGAAGTCGTGTCGCTGCTGCTGCGCGAATTCGAGGAAGGAGATGCCGACTGGCTCTGGCAGGTCGATGCCAACCGCCGGGTCCGCTCGGTCAGCCCGCGTTTTGCCTTCGCGCTGGGCGAGGACCCCGAGGATGTCGATGGCAAGCCCCTGATCCAGCTTGTCGCAGGGCCAGCCTGGGATTCCGGCCACTTCCATTCCAGCCTCCACGATCTGGCCGAGCGTCTCAAGCGCCGCGAAAGCTTCTCCAACCTGCTTGTGCGCGTGTCGCTCCATGGCGGCTATCGCTGGTGGGAGCTTTCGGCCTCACCCAAGTTCGATGAAAACGGCACTTTCGTCGGCTTCCGCGGCGTTGGGTCGGACGTGACCGAGCAGCGCGAAAGCGCCGAAAAGATCGCCTACCTTGCGCGCTACGATACGCTGACCGGCCTGCCCAACCGCCTGATGCTGACCGAGGCCCTCGGCGAGGCGATGGGCTATGCCGAGAAGTGGCGCACGCGCTGCGCTTTCCTGATGATCGACCTCGACCGCTTCAAGGCGATCAACGATACGCTCGGCCACCTCGTCGGTGACCAGCTTCTTGCCCTCGTCTCGGATCGGCTCAAGCTGATCATGCAGGAAGGCGAGGTCTGCGGACGTCTGGGGGGCGACGAGTTCGCTGTCGTCATCCGCGATGCGGCCGACGAGGCGCGCGTCACCGATCTCAGCGTGGCAATCATCTCCACGCTCTCGCAGCCCTACGAGATCGATCACCACATGCTCTATGTCGGTGCCAGCGTCGGCTCGGCGATCGGGCCGCGTGATGGTTCGACGGTCGAGACCCTGCTGCGTAACGCCGACCTTGCGCTCTACCGCGCCAAAGATGAAGGCGGTGGGCGGCACTGTACTTACGAGCCTTCCCTCCACGCCCACGCCGAGGAACGCCGCAAGCTCGAATTCTCGCTGCGCCACGCGCTTGAGCGCAACGAGTTCTCGCTGATGTACCAGCCTGTCGTCGATGCGACGACCGAGCAGGTGCTGAGCTTCGAGGCGTTGATCCGGTGGAACAGCACCGAGCACGGCTTCGTCAGCCCGGCCAAGTTCATTCCGCTGGCCGAGGACACTCGCCTGATCGTTCCGATCGGTGATTGGGTCCTGCGTACTGCCTGCGCCGAGGCGAGGAACTGGCCCGAGCATGTCAAGATCGCGGTCAATGTGTCCGGCGAACAGTTGCTCGATCCCTACTTCGCCGAAACCGTCGTCGGCGCGCTCGCATCGACCGGCCTTTCGCCGCACCGGCTCGAGATCGAGGTGACCGAGAGCATCTTCGTGCGCGATGGTACTACGGCGCAGATGACGCTCGAGAACCTCATGGGCATCGGCTGCGGCGTCGCGCTCGACGATTTCGGCACCGGCTACTCGTCGCTGGGCTACCTCAGGAAGATGCGCTTCTCGACGATCAAGGTCGATCGCAGCTTCGTGCAGGGCGCGGCCAAGGACAATCCGGAGAGCCTTGCCATTGTCCGCGCCGTCGTGGCCATGGCCGACGCGCTGGAAATGTCGACGACGGCCGAGGGCGTCGAGACCGAGGCCGAACTCGAATGCATCCGCCGTCTCGGTGCCAAGAAGATCCAGGGCTACTACTTCGGCCGACCGATGAACCGGACCGACGCACTGGCCCTGTTTGGCCAGACCCGCTTCAAGGAGCGGGCCGCAGGTTAGGCGGCGACGAGCCCGCGCACGACACTTTCGAACAGCGCGCGGCCGTCCGAACCACCCTGCGCCGCTTCGATCATGCGCTCGGGGTGCGGCATCATGCCCAGCACGTTGCCGCGATCATTGAGGACGCCCGCGATGTTGCGCGCCGAGCCGTTGACGGCCTCTGCATAACGGAACGCGACGCGGCCTTCGCCTTCGAGCCGGTCCAGCGTCGCGTCGTCGGCGAAGAAGTTGCCGTCGTGGTGCGCGACGGGGATCGTGATCTGCTGGCCAGCGTCATAGCCCGCGGTGAACAGCGATTGGTTGTTCTCGACCGTCAGCTTCACGTCGCGGCAGACGAAGCGGATGCCGGCGTTGCGCATCAGCGCGCCGGGCAGGAGACCAGCCTCGGTCAGCACCTGGAAGCCGTTGCATACTCCGAGCACGGTCACGCCGCGCTCAGCCGCGCGCACTACCGCCTGCATCACCGGTGAGCGTGCCGCCATCGCGCCGGAGCGTAAGTAGTCGCCATAGGAGAAGCCACCGGGCAGGGCGATGAAATCGAGATTTTCAGGCAGGTCGGCATCGCCGTGCCAGACGCGATGGACCGTGCCGCCGCAGACCTGCTCGATCGCCACCGCCATGTCGCGATCGCAGTTCGAGCCGGGGAAGGTGATGACGGCGGAGGTGAAAGCCATGGCGCGGGTTCCTAAGCTCAGGCGGCCTTTTCGATGCGGTAGTTCTCGATCACCATGTTGGCGAGGAGCTTGCTGCACATCTCGTCAAGCGCTGCATCCGAAGTGGTGTCTGCCACGTCGAGTTCAATGACCCGCCCGGCGCGCACGTCGTTCACGCCTTCGAAACCAAGGCCTTCAAGCGCGTGGTGGATGGCGCGGCCTTGGGGGTCGAGGACGCCGTTCTTGAGGGTGACAATGACGCGGACCTTCATCGGCGGGGCCTTTCGGAACCTGAATGCTGGAGAATCTTGGGGG
Source organism: Novosphingobium subterraneum (assembly GCF_000807925.1). Taxonomy (GTDB): domain Bacteria; phylum Pseudomonadota; class Alphaproteobacteria; order Sphingomonadales; family Sphingomonadaceae; genus Novosphingobium; species Novosphingobium subterraneum. The sequence continues at coordinate 204,552 of NZ_JRVC01000005.1, forward strand.
CGCCTATGCATCGGGAGAGCCAAAAGAGCAAGGCGAAGGGTTTACGGGGTTTACACTGTCCGGAGAAACTTCGGCAAAGGCACGCGGGCGCACTGAGGGATGGGCCGGGACCCCCGGTAAACCGCCAGTTTTCCGGATATAGCACAAAACGCTTACGTAGGAAAACGCTGAGACGAAGCCGCAGAAAGATGGCATCAAGGCCTTACTCCGCAAGGAGAAATCTCCTTTCGGTGGCAGGGCGGCCTGGACACCATAACTGCACCCCACGCAACGCATCCGGAAACCCTGCCACCGGACTTTTACCGCTTTACATGACTGACGTGTCAGTTATTTTGCGGCCATGCCACGAGTTACGCCAGCAGACAGACGCGAGCGCATTCTGGACGCTGCGCGCGAGGAATTTGCCGAACGGGGCTTTGCCGCCGCACGCATGGAGGACGTGGCCAGGCGCGTCGGCATCAGCCGCGCGGCGCTCTACCTCGCGTTCGACAGCAAGGACGCGCTGTTCCGTGCGCTGGTGTCGGAAGTCATCACCGAAATGATGCCGTCGCTGCTGCCGAGCGACTACGGCAGCCTGCCCGCGCCGGCATTGCTGCGCGCCTTCGTGAAGAACGCGATCAAGCGCATCGCCAGCCCGGAAATGGCCTTCCTGCCGCGCCTGATCGTGGGCGAGGGCCGCAATTTCCCCGAACTTGCCCGATTTTACCACGAAACCGCAATGATATGCATCCTTGGCGCGATCGAGCGGCTGATTGCCCATGGCATTGCCCGGGGCGAGTTTGCCTGCCCCGATCCGAAGACGGCGGCACAATGCGTGGCAGGAGGAATCATCTTTGCCGCACTGTGGCGCAACGTGTTCGAGCCGGTGGGAGCAGAGCCGCTGAACGTGGACTGGATGGCCGAGAACCAGGCGGCGTTGGTGCTTTACGGGCTGACGACCGGGTAGGGCGGGGAGCTGGGTGCTGGGGGCCTACCCCCGCCCCCTCCCGCCTGCGGGAGGGGTGGAAGAAAGGGGCGCGTTCCGCCTGCGGCGATAATGGCCCCCGGACGTGGATCCTAGAAGCTATCGAGATCGTTGGCGATCGTGACAGGGCCCGCGTATTCGGCGCGGACGCCGGCCGTGACGCCTTCGACTTGCGCGGCGCTTGTGCTGCCGCCCGCGAAATGCGTGACGACCACGGCCTTGACCCCGGCATGCTTGGCCATCTTGCCGACGTCTGGCGGGGCGAGATGGTGCGTGGTCAGGTGCCGGACCAGATCCGCCTTCGCCTTTTCCGGCATGTTCGGCGAGTTGCGGGCGACCGTTGCCATCGTCGAATCAATGTCGATCATTTCGCTCACGAGCAGGTCTGCCCCTGCCGCCAGCTTCTCGACGGCGGCGGACGGGCCGGTATCGCCGGTATAGGCAATGGATCGCCCGGGCAAATCGAACCGGAAGGAAAGCGACTTGAAGGATCTGTCTTCCTCGCTGCCGGGGGCGAAATCATAGTGGGTGTTCTGCACTGCGCGGACCACCATGTTGCCCACGCTGGCCCTGAACCCATCGCCCATTTCCACGACGGCGACTGTCCCTGCAGGATCGGGCCAGGGCTTGCCCGGTATTCCGTATCCCGCGCGAGCAGCGGGCCGCATCGAGGATATCATGCCCTCGACCATTTCGCGCGTTCCTGGCGGGCCGTAGATCGTCAGCTTCTGCGCAACCAGAGTCTGGTTGCGCAGCGCCAGAAGCGCGGAGAGGCCGCCCGTATGATCGGCGTGCAGATGGCTGAGGAACACCGCCTTGACGTTCGGCAATGCCAGGCCGGCCTTGGCCATCTGCTGCACGACGCCGTCGCCCGCATCGACGACATAGAGATCCTTCCCGTCGACGAGGGCGTTGGCCGGTTGAGAACGGCGGCCATCACCGACCGGCCCACCCATCGTGCCAAGCGTGATGAAGCGTAAGCCACTTTCAGATGACTCATGTGCTGCGAGCTGGGCGACTTCTCCGGACGTGACCAGAGCAATGGCGATGCCGGCGATGATGGCCAATCGCATCAGAAGGTGTATCCCATGCGGATGCCATAGGTTCTGGGCGGAGCAAGCGTCGCGACGGAGAAGTCGAGAATTGGCCTTGAACCGGACCGCACGATCACTTCTTCATCCTCGATGTTGTTGATGAAGCCGGTGAGCGTCCAGCGGCCACCATCGCCCTCGAGCGTGAGGTAGGCATCGGACATCATGAAGCCGCCTTGCCGTTCTTCCGGGCGATAGTTCGGATTGAGGAAGCGACCGGATTCGATCGAGGTCCGGCCACCGAGCAGCAGACGCATGGAATCGGACAGGTCGAACCCGCGTTCGTATCCGAGGCCCAGCGACCACTTCGGCGCGTTTACGGCTGGTTTGCCCGAACAGTCGATATCATAGAAGCGCGCATTGTTGCCCGGGACGCCCGGGTTGGCGAGGCGGCTGCCCAGCGTGGTACAGCCAGTGGCCACCGGCGCACCCGTGGGCGAGAAGTTGGCCGTCCTGAGGCTGTTGTACTTGCCATTCAGGTACTGCAGATTGAGATCGAACCGGTCGTTGCGGCTGGGCTGGAAGCGCACTTCGGCTTCGAACCCGTAGATGCGGGATTTGCCCGCGTTCTCGGTGCGCGAACCCTGGGCGAAGATGTTGTTCGCCGTGCGCACACCGCCTACGAAGGTGATCTGCTGGTTGGTGTAGTCCCAGTAGAACGCCTCGACATTCACCTGCAGCTTGTTGTCGAAGAAGCGATTCTTGCTGCCCAGCGTATAGGCCGTGAGCGTTTCGGGAGCGAAGGTGTTTTCCGGTGGCGCGGCAACGAAGAAACCGCCGGATTTGAAGCCGGTCGAAACATCGGCATAGATAAGCGATGCAGGGCCCGCATCGAACTCGATGCCGGCTTTCCACGTGAACTTCTCGAAATCCAGCGCGCCGGTGAACGGCGCTCCCAGCGGCGGATTGACCGGTCCGGGCCGTCCACCGGACACCGTGGCGGTCAACTGATCCTTGGTTTCCTTGGTATAGCGCCCGCCGGCAACGAGCCGCAGCGCATCGGTGACCTTGTAGGTGAACTGGCCGAACGCGGCGAGGCTTTCCGTGTTGACGTTTGGCGTGAAGCGCGTGGTGGAAAGATCACCCTGGCGGAAGAAGTTCAGCGCGTTCTGGTCTTCCTTGAAATAGAAGCCACCCAGGACATAGTTGAGCGGGCCATCGTGATCCGACGCGAAGCGCGCTTCGAACGAGAACTGTTCAGCCTTTTCGGTGATTTCCCCGCGGAAGCCCGGGAGATAGGTGACGAAGTTGATGTCCGTCTTGCGCCAGGCCGGCTGGAGCGTGAGCTTGCCGAAGCCGAGGTCGCCCTCGATCGTCGCGCTCAGGCCATAGAACTTGTTGTCGAGGAAGCCGGTATCTGCCGGAAGATCGATGCAGCCGCTGGTCACGAACCCGCCGAAGCCGCCGCAGAACGGTGGCGCGAAAACGCCGGCGGCGAGGTTGCGGATCGCGGCCAGCGCGGCGGGGCTGGAAATGCCGACATGATCATTCAGGTCTGGCGCATTCAGCGTGGCACTCGGGAGCAGGACGCTGCCCCAACCCTTGCCATGCTGGTTGAAATAATCGCCGACCAACAGCACCGACCAGTCCGCCGACGGTTCGATCAGGAACGAGGCGCGCACACCTTCGCCCTTCTCGTCGTTGTAGCCGTCGGTAAGGAAACCATCACGGTCCACGACCTGCCCGGCGACGCGCAGGGCCGCGGAATCACCGATCGGAAGGTTGAGCGCGGCCGATGCCTTCTTGCTGTCGTAGTTTCCGTATTCGGCGCGCACTTCCCCGCCGAACTTGCCGAGATCGGGCTTGCGCGGGATGACGTTGATGGCGCCGCCAGTTGCGTTTCGGCCGTAAAGCGTGCCCTGCGGTCCCTTGACCACCTCGACGCGGGCGAGATCGTAGAACGCACCGGCAGGAGCCGATGGGCGCGCCACGTAGACACCGTTGAAGTTGAAGGCGACGGCATTTTCCGAGAACGAGTTCTGCGAATTGGTGCCAACGCCGCGCAGGAAGAAGCTGGTGGTGCCGCCGGTCGGCGAAACGGCCAGGGCGGGCACGAGCTTCTGGAGATCGACCAGTTCGGTGATGCCGGCTTCGGCAATGTCTGCCCCGGTTACGGCGGTCACCGCGACGGCAGCTCGCTGCAAGCTTTCCTCACGGCGCTGTGCAGTGACGACGATATCGGTGATGCCCTGTTCTTCGTCTGAAACCTGTGCTTCCTGGGCGAGAAGCGGGCTGGCGGCACACAGGGCGGCCAGCGACACGGTCCAGCGAATGACTGATTTGTTGCTCATTTTTGTCTCCCGTAGATCGACGGCTTGTGATTTGCGCAAACGAATGCATGAGGAGACTGGATTTGAAAAATAGATTATATTTGCACTTGGACATGCCCAAAATTTATGAATTGAGAGGTGGGCGAACCGGCGCTCGTGCTCAAGGAACGGCTGCTCCGTCCGGCAGAACGAGCACCTGCACCGCTTTCTCCGGGGCGAGATAGCGCCGGGCGATCATTTGCAGATCTGTCGCGGTGAGCTTTTCCAACCGGGCGCGCGCCGCCTTGGCGCGAATGAGGCGCTCGGGCTGGGACTGGGCACGTTCGGCGAGCGCACTCCAGCCGCCGTTGGTCTTCAACGAATTGTCGATGCGTTCGAGCATGGGGGCCCGGGCGCGCTGCAGCACGTCTGCGTCGACCGGTGCGGCAATGAGGGAGCGCGCCGTTTCTTCCAATGCGGCGCGGGTGGCTGCGACGTCGGCGAGGTCTACCGAAGCGTTCATCGTGAACGTGCCGTAGCCGGTCCAGACGCGGCTGAGGGCCGAGGACGCGCCGGGACTGTATGCCTTGCCGAGGTTCTCGCGCACCGTATCGAGCACTTCGATCCCGGCGACTTCGGCAAGCAGCGAGAGCGCCATCGCTTCATCCGGGTCCCGGTCGTCGCGGGTGGGCCAGGTGTAGCGGACCACGGCCTGATTGGCCTCGCCGGTGTGGCGGATGATCTGGAGACCGCGCCTGGACGTGAAACCCCGCTGGCGTTCGGCGGTGTAGGCGCGGAAATCGGGTTCCCGCTTGGGCAGGGCGCCGAAAGTGCGGGCAACGGCGTCGACCGCCGCTGCTTCGTCGATGTCGCCCACGATCGAGATCTCGATCGCACCGCGGGAGAGCCGGTCGGATATTTCTTGCCTGAGCTTGCCATAGCCGAGCGCGGCGTAGGCCGATTGCGGTTGCAGCGTGAAGCGCGGGTCGTTGTCCGAAAGGATGCCGCCGATGGAGTTGGACAGGGCCGCGCCGGGGCTCGAGCGCAGGCGGGCGAAGAAGTTGGCGATGTTCTGGCGATACAGCACTTCGCCTTCGGGGCGGTAGCCGGGGTCGGTCAGCAGCGCGGCGAAGAGCTGCAGTTGCAGCGTCAGGTCGCGCGGGGTTGTGGTCGCATCGGCCGAGAAGGTATCGCCCGATGCGCTCAGGCCGAATGCGACCGAGCGCCCGGCGAGCAGGGTCTGGAGGTCGTCCTCGCTGTGCTTGCCGAGGCCTCCGCGGGCGAGGACGCCGGTCATCTCGGTGGCGAGGGGATCTTGCCGGGTGTCGAGCATTTCGCCGCCGTCGAGATTGAGGCGGACGTCGATGCGGTCCTTGGCGAGGTCGGTGCGCTTGAGGTTGAGGCGGACGTTGTTGGCAAAGCGGATTTGGCGGATGCCGTAGAGCGGTTCGGTGGTGTCCGCCACGACGGTGCCGGCCGGGCCGAAGTCGGTGTAGGCGAAGGGGATCGGCGCGGGCACTTCGCCGGCCGGGGCCTTGGCGCGGGTGGCCTTGGCCCAGGTTTTGCGCAGTGCCTCCTCGCCACCCTTGGGCGCGGTGCGGCCCTGGAAGCGGAGCAGCGGGTCCTTGAGGGGGACGGCTTCTTCCTTCAGTGCGGCCATGACGGTCTTCGGGGTAATCGTCGGCGCGAACTGGTTGAACCGGGCGAGGCCGGATTGCGGCGTCGTCGGCACCTGATCATCGCGGATCAGGGCGAGCGCGGCGGCGACCAGCGTGCCGTGGCTGCGGGTGTCGGCCCCGGCGGCGGCGTTCTCCAGGCCGGTGCGGATGCTGGCGAGTTGCTCGTCGATCTCAGGCTTAGTGAAGCCGGTGGCGAGGGCGCGCGCGTAGACACCGGCTGCGGCGGCGAGGCCTCGCTGCCAGCCGCCGTCAACGGTGTCGACGATGACATTGGTGGTGCGGCCGATTTTGAACACCTCGCTTGTGCCGAAGCCCGCCCCTCGGAACGGCGGGTCGATGGCGCGGTTGAGGCGGGCGAGGCGGCGGTTGACGACGCCGTAGCCGATCTGGCGCAGCAGGTTGCGGCGGCGGTTGGCGATGGTGTCGGGCTCGTCGAGCCAGGCCCCGTGCCGCGATGCGGTGACGCGTTCGGACAGTGACGGATCGAGGTGGATGTCGACCCTGGCCTTCTGCTTCGGCTCGACCTTGCCCTGATCGGGGCGCGGGGTCTGCGCCTTGGCTTGCCAGTCGGCGAAGCGGGTGCGGATGGCCTGTTCGACCGCATCGGTATCGAAATCGCCCACCACGATCAGCGTGGTCTTCGACGGGACGTATTCGCGCGCCCAGAAGGCCTTGAGCGCATCGGCGGTGGCAGCGTTCAGTGTTTCGACCGTGCCGATGGGCAGGCGCCTGGGGTAGGTCGCTGCGGGGTAGAAGAACGCGAGCTGGTCTTCGAGGTTGGTGCGGCTCCAGCCTTGCCCGTCACGCAGTTCTGACAGGACGACGCCGCGTTCGCGCACAACGGCTTGCGGATCGAAGGTCAGCTCGCTGGCGATTTCTCGCATCAGCATCAGCGCGGTGTCGAGCAGCTTCGCATCGTTGCGTGGCAGGTCGAGCATATAGAGCGTCTGTTCGAACGAGGTCTGGGCGTTGGTGTCTGCTCCGAAGGACAGGCCGTTGCGCTCGAGCAGCTTGACCATCTCGCCTTCGGGCACGCGGGTCGAGCCGTTGAACGCCATATGCTCAACGAAATGGGCAAACCCGCGCTCGGTCTCGCGCTCGTCGAGCGAGCCGGTGGCAATGTCCATGCGCACCTGCGCGGTGCCGGCGGGCGTGGCGTTGCGGCGGATGATGAAGCGCATGCCGTTGGGCAACTGGCCGTAACGGTAGGCGGGATCGGGCGGCAGGTCGCTCTGCTGGAAGGCCCAGGTCGGTTTTGGCGCGCTATCTACGCTTGCGGGTTGCGCGGCGCAGGCGGCGAGGGTGAGAGCTGCGGCGAGGGGAAGCAGGCGGTGGAGGAACATTGCCTAGCGATGTGCCCGGTTGGGCGCGGTGGCGCAATGGGCTGTTAGGGATAGGGAAGTGCCAGCATCCTTCGACGGGCTCAGGGCGAGCGGGATTGAGGTGGGACTGCACAAATAAAAACCCCCTCCGTTGCCGAAGGGGGTCTTGAATGTCAGCGCAGGGCCTGAAGTTTACTTCTTCCCGCGGAGCTTGCGGTGGGCGCCGAGGTCGAAGACTTCGCTTGGGCCGCCGTCGTTCTCGAGCAGGCCGAGGCGGCGGGCGACTTCCTGGTAGGCTTCCTCTTCGCCGCCGAGGTCGCGGCGGAAGCGGTCCTTGTCGAGCTTTTCGCCGGTGGTCATGTCCCAGAGGCGACAACCGTCGGGGCTGATTTCGTCAGCGAGGATCACGCGGCTGTAGTCGCCGTCCCAGATGCGGCCGAATTCGAGCTTGAAATCGACGAGGCTGATGTTGATCGCCGCGAACATGCCGCAGAGGAAATCGTTCACGCGGATGGCCATCGAGGAGATGTCCTGCATTTCCTCGTTCGATGCCCAGCCGAAGCAGGCGATGTGCTCTTCGGCGATCATCGGATCGCCCAGCGCATCGTCCTTGTAGTAGTATTCGATCAGGGTATGCGGCAGCGGTTCACCCTCTTCGATGCCGAGACGCTTTGAGATCGAGCCCGCGGCGATATTGCGCACGACCACTTCGATCGGGATGATCTCTGCCTGGCGCACGAGCTGTTCGCGCATGTTCAGGCGGCGGATGAAGTGGGTGGGAATGCCGATGTGGGCGAGGCGCGTGAACACGTACTCGCTGATGCGGTTGTTGATCACGCCCTTGCCGTTGATCGTGCCGCGCTTCTGCGCGTTGAAGGCGGTGGCATCATCCTTGAAGTACTGGATGATCGTGCCCGGTTCGGGGCCTTCGTAAAGGATCTTGGCCTTGCCTTCGTAGATCTGGCGGCGACGGGACATGATAACGTCTTCCTGCACGGCGCCGGGCAGCGGCCCGGCCAGAATACAAAACCCCGGCATCGCGTTGGAGGCGAATCCATCGCAAGCGCCGGGGCGTTCTTGCCGCCCATAGGCGAACACGCGCCAAAGTGCAATTCCGCGCACCCGTGCAATGGTGCCTTGCAGGGCGGAGCGCTGGAATGGTGCGACGGGGGGCGCTAGACCGGAGGGTGAAGGAGATTTTGCCGATGACAAGCCCTGCCGCCCGTACTGACGCGATTGCCCTGCTGGCCCGCTATTACGCCGCGTTCAATGCCGGCCACTGGGAGGGGATGCTCGAATGCCTGAGCGATGACGTGGCACACGATATCAACCAGGGCGAGCGGGTTGTCGGGAAGGCGGCGTTTGCCGAATTCCTGAGGCACATGGAGCGCTGCTACAAGGAGCGGCTGGAAGACATCGTGCTGATGGCCAGCGAGGACGGCACGCGGGCGGCTGCGGAGTTCGTGGTGCACGGGCAATATCTGGCGACCGACGAAGGACTGCCTGAGGCCAACGGGCAGACCTATGTGCTGCCGGCCGGGGCGTTCCTCGCGATCGAGGGCGGCAAGATCACGCGGCTGACCATGTACTACAACCTTGGCGACTGGACGAAGCAGGTCGTCGGGTAATGGGGATCGAGGTTCGGCCGCTGACCGGAAACGAGATCGCGGCGGCGCTGGATGATCTGGCCGCCTTGAGGATCACGGTCTTTGCGGCCTATCCCTATCTCTATGATGGCGATGCGGCCTATGAAGCGGACTATCTGACCGAATATGCCGCTGCGCCTGATGCGGTGCTGGTGGCAGCGTTCGATGGGGCGCGGATAGTCGGCGCGGCCACGGCGGCGCCGATGATGCACCAAAAGGCGGAGTTTCGCAGACCCTTCGAGGCACGGGGAATCGAGGTGGCGCGGCTGTTCTATTTCGGCGAAAGCGTGCTGCTGCCGGAGTATCGCGGGCACGGGATCGGGCATGCGTTCTTCGACCAGCGCGAGGCGCAGGCGGTGCGCTGTGGTGCCAATGCCGCGTGCTTTGCTGCCGTGGTGCGGGCTGACGACCATCCGGCCAAGCCGCAAGACTATTCGCCCCTCGATGCCTTCTGGGCGCGGCGCGGCTATGCCGTGGTTCCGGACCTGACCACCGAGCTTGCGTGGAAGGAGCATGGCGACGAGGCCGAGCGGGTCAACCTCATGCAATATTGGATGCGCCAATGGTAAGCTTCACCGTCGCCGCTGCGCAGTATCCGATTGACCGGTTGGACAGCTGGGAGGCGTATGAGGCCAAGCTGACGCGGTGGGTGGAACAGGCCGCAGCGCAGGGTGCCAAGCTCGCCGTGTTTCCCGAATACGGGGCGATGGAACTGGCGAGCCTTGATCCGGCGACGATGGGCGATCTGGCGGGGTCGATCGAGACGGTTTCGGCGCTGCTGCCGCGTGTCGATGCACTGCATGGCCAACTTGCGTCGCGAACCGGCCTACATATTCTGGCAGCCTCGGCACCGCGCAAGGATGCGGACGGGCGCTTTCGCAATGCCGCGCGGCTGTTTGCGCCGAATGGCAAGTCCTCGGTTCAGGACAAGCTGGTGATGACCCGGTTCGAGCGGGAGCAGTGGGACATAGCCGCCGGTGCCACGTTGCGGGTGTTCGATACGGCGCTGGGAAGGCTGGCGGTTTCGATCTGCTATGACAGCGAGTTTCCGTTGTTGGCGCGGGCCTGCGTGGAAGCAGGGGCAGAAGTGCTGCTGGTGCCTTCGTGCACGGATACGCTGCATGGCTACTGGCGCGTGCGGATCGGGGCGCAGGCGCGCGCGCTGGAGGGGCAGTGCTATGCGGTGCACTCGCCGACGGTGGGAGAGGCGGCGTGGTCTCCGGCGGTGGACGAGAACCGGGGGGCGGCGGCGGTCTATGGGCCGCCGGATCGCGGGATGCCTGAGGATGGCGTGCTGGCGGTAGGCGTCGAAGGCGCGGCGCAGTGGGTCTTTGCCGAGGTCGATACCGCGAAGGTTGCAGAGCTGCGCGCCGATGGCGGCGTGCTCAATGCGCGGCATTGGTCGGAGCAGCCGGGGGCGGTGGCCTTGCCGCCGGTGGAGGTCGTGGACTTGCGCTAGGCCTGCGGCTATCACGCGGATTCGTTACGAGGGAAACCATCCGCAATGTCGCTTGATGCCGCCGAGCAGGTCCACCGGCAGTTCCTTGATGCGCTGGAGAACGGCACGGCGCGCAGGCGCTCGAACCTCGGACTGAAGGATGTGGGGCTGGAGCCCGAGAGTGCGGCGGCGCTGTTCCGGTCGCAGGCGCTGTCGCGCCAGCTCGACAGGATGAGCCGCAAGCTGCAGGCGCGGGGCGAGGGGTTCTATACGATCGGCTCCTCGGGCCACGAGGGCAATGCGGTGCTGGCCGAAGTGCTGCGCATCGACGACATGGCGTTCCTTCATTATCGCGACGCTGCGTTCCAGATCCACCGCGCCCACCGCGTGCCGGGCGAGAACCCGGCGTGGGACATGCTGCTGAGCTTTGCCGCGAGTGCCGAGGACCCGATCTCCGGCGGGCGGCACAAGGTGCTGGGATCGAAGCGCCTGTTCATCCCGCCGCAGACTTCGACCATTGCCAGCCATTTGCCCAAGGCGGTGGGAGCCGCGTTCTCCATCGGCATCGCGCGGCGCATGGGCTGGAGCGATACGGTTCTGTCGAAGGACGGCGTGGTGTTGTGCAGCTTTGGCGATGCCAGCGCCAATCATTCGACCGCGCTGGGCGCGATCAATACCGCGTGCTGGGCGGCATTCCAGGGTACGCCCATGCCGATCATCTTCCTGTGCGAAGACAATGGCATCGGCATTTCCACGCGGACGCCGCCGGGGTGGATCGAGGCGAACTTCTCGGGGCGGGCAGGGCTGCACTACATCGGGTGTGATGGCTCGGACCTTGTCGATACGATGCGTGCGGCGCGCGAGGCCGAACAGATGGCGCGGCGGCAGAGGAAGCCGGTGTTCCTGCACATGAAGACGGTGCGGCTTTACGGCCATGCCGGGAACGACGTGCAGCTTTCCTATCGCACGAAGGAAGAAGTGCGGGCCGAGGAAGAGCGCGATCCGCTGCTGGCGAGCGCGGCGCTGCTCATCGAGGAAGGCGTGATGACCGCGCCAGAGGTCCGCGCGGTCTATGACGAGATCGAGGCGACGCTGGAGCGGCAGGTGGAGCTGGCGATCCGGCGGCCCAAGCTGCCGGATGCGGCGGCGGTGATGGCCAGCATCGTGCCGCCGAAGCGCGAAGGTGTGGAGAGGCCGCTGGCCCCGCCGCAGGACCGTGCTGCGCTTTTTGCCGACGATGCCGCCGCGATGGACAAGCCGCAGCATATGGCAAAGCTGATCAGCTGGGCGATGGCGGACCTGCTGTTGCAGTATCCCAACGCCATCGTCTGCGGAGAGGATGTGGGGCCGAAGGGCGGGGTCTATGCCGCCACGCAGAAGCTGCATGCGCGGTTCGGCTCGGCGCGGGTGATCAATACCTTGCTGGATGAGCAGGCGATCCTCGGGCTGGCGATTGGCGCGGCGCATAATGGTCTGCTGCCGATGCCGGAGATCCAGTTCCTCGCCTATGTCCACAATGCCGAGGACCAGATCCGGGGCGAGGCGGCGACGCTGTCATTCTTCTCGAACGGGCAGTACACCAACCCGATGGTCGTGCGGATCGCCGGGCTGCCATACCAGAAGGGCTTTGGCGGGCACTTCCACAACGACAATTCGCTGGCTGTCTTCCGCGACATTCCGGGGGTGGTGCTGGCGGTGCCGTCCAATGGGCGCGATGCGGTGGCAATGCTGCGCGAATGCGTGCGGCTGGCGCACGAGGAAGGTCGCGTCGTCGTCTTCGTGGAGCCGATCGCGCTCTACATGACGCGGGACTTGCACGAGCCGGGGGATGGCTTGTGGGCGAGCGTCTATCAGCCGCCGGGTGAGGGCGCGATTGCCTTCGGGCAGATCGGTGTTGCGGGCGAGGACACCGATCTTGCCATCGTGACTTACGGCAACGGATTCTATCTTTCGCTGCAGGCGCGCAAGTTGCTGGCCGAGCAGGGCGTGGACGTGCGCGTGATCGACTTGCGCTGGTTGGGGCCGGTGAACGAAGATGCCGTGATCGAGGCTGTTGCGCCGTGTTCGCGCGTGCTGGTGGTGGACGAATGCCGCATCACCGGTGGGCAGAACGAGGCGCTGATGGCGCTTCTGGCCGAGCGCGCGCCGGGCAAGGCAATTGCACGCATGGCGGCGACGGACAGCTTCATCCCGCTGGCGCGCGCGGCGACGCATACCCTGCCGAGCCGGGACGGGATCGTGGCCAAGGTGCTGGAGATGGTGCGTGGCTAAGGAAACCGTCCTTGTCGTCTGCCCCGGGCGTGGCACCTACAATGCCCCGGAACTGGGCTATCTGGGGCGGCATCATGCCGGGTCGGAGTGGTTGGCGCGGTTCGATGCGATGCGGGGCGAGGCGGGCAAGGAGACCTTGTCGGCACTGGATGGGGCGGCGAAGTTCACGCCTGCGCACTTGCGGGGGGACAATGCGGCGCCGCTGATCCACGCCTGTGCCTGGCTGGATTTTCTCGAGATCGACCGCGAGCGGTTCGAGATTGTCGCGGTGACCGGCAATTCGATGGGCTGGTACACGGCGCTGGCCTGTGCCGGGGCGGTTTCGCCCGAGCATGGCTTTGCCATTGCCGATGGCATGGGGATCAATTCGCAGCGCCATGAGCCGGGTGGACAGTCGGTGCTGGTGCTGGCGGGGGAGGATTGGACGGTCGATCCTGCACTGCAGGCCGAGGTTGAAGCGGCAATGGCGCGGCACGGCGTGCTGCCCTCGATCCGGCTGGGGGGAATGCTGGTTGTCGCGGGGCCGGTTGCGGCGCTCGATGCGTTCGAGAAGGACTTGCCGCCACTTTCGCGCCCGCCGATGCGGCTCGCTGGGCATGGGCCGTTCCACACGCCGCTAATGCAGCAGAGCAGCGATGCGGCGCGGGCGCAGTTTCCGGCGGACTGGTTCGATCAGCCGCAGGTGCCGCTGATCGACGGGCGAGGGAAGGTGTGGCGGCGGTTCGAAAGCGACCGTGAGGCGCTGTGGGACTATACTTTCGGGCACCAGATCCTGGCCCCCTACGACTTCACCGCCGCGATGACCGTGGGCATCCGTGAGTTCGCGCCGGATCGCGTGGTCTTGCTCGGGCCTGGCGACACGCTGGGCGGGGCTATCGGGCAGGTGCTGATTGCTCGAAAATGGATGGACATCGCGTCACGAAGCATGTTCACTGCGCGGCAGGGAGAGGATCCGTTCCTGATTGGCCTGGGGAGACCCAGCCAGCGGAGTATCGTGATCCCGTGAGCCAACCGTCAATACTGTTCGTCTGCCTTGGAAACATCTGCCGCTCGCCTCTCGCCGAGGCGGCCTTGCGCGCGCAATCGGTGGCAGCGGGCGTGGCGATGACCATCGATTCCGCGGGGACCGGTGACTGGCATGTCGGCCGACCGCCCGATCCCCGGGCGCAGGAAACCGCGCGGAAGCACGGCCTCGATATCTCAAGCTACCGCGCACGGCAGGTCACGACGGAAGACTTCCACCGCTTCGGTCACATCTTCGCGCTCGACCAGCAGAACCTCAAGGACCTGCGCCGGATCGAGCCTTCGCGCCACATTGCCGAAGTCGGGCTGTTGATGGATTTGGTGCCTGGCCGCAAGGGTACGGCGGTGATCGATCCCTACTATGGCGACGAGGACGATTTCGAGCAGGCCTGGGCCGACGTCAGCGCAGCGGCGGAGCGGCTGGTGAAGCGCTACTTGCGCTGAGAATCAGGCGCCCAAGGCTGCCGTGATCCGCGCTTCGGCAGCGGAGGCTTCCTCAATCAGCGCCTGCAGCACGGTTGCCGTGTCCTGCAGCAGCCTTTCGGAAATGGGCTTTTCGCCGGTGACGAAGCGCCGGATCGCGCGCTCGTCGACGCCGAGCCGGCGGCTGGCAGCGGTCGTGCCGCCGAGTACCTGGATGCAGTGGGCGAAATGCTCGGACAGTTCGGTTTCGGTGAATCGGGCGCTCATTCTGTCTCCTCTGTCCGATTGAAATGGCAGGCGTTGATCCTGTGCCCTATAGGCCCTGAGATGAACATTGAAACGGGCCTTGAAACGGAACTTGAAGCCGGATCTGAAACCGATCCTGACATCGAACCTGGTAGGGCCGACGCATCGCTCACCAGACCGCAACGCCGATTGCTGCGGCGGATCTACAACGGGCGGACCGTGCCGATCGTGGTGGATGGCAAGCCGTTCCTGACGTTCAGGGAGGCGAGCCGCTATCTTCTCACGCTTTCGCCGGAAGCGCGCGAAGCGGCCTATCTGGAAATGCGCGGGCAGGCGAAGTAGCGCGACCTATTTTCTGAATCTGCCCAACCCCGCAAATGTTGAGCCTGTCGAAGCATCTGGCACCGTGCGCATGTCCTTCGACAGGCTCAGGACGAGCGGGATCGGAGCAAAGGCCCTTCCCAGTGCGCTCATGCTGAGCTTGTCGAAGCATCCGGCGTTGTGCTTGTGTCCTTCGACAGGCTCAGGACGAGCGGAGGAGGGGGCAGTGTTCCGGTTGTGCCGAACTGTTCTGTGTTCAGGCAATTACCAGCTTCACGCCGGCGTCTTGCAGGGTTTTTGCCATTTCCGGCGTTATGCCGCTGTCGGTGATCACGGTGTCGATCTCGTCCAGACCGCAGACGATGGTGCCTGACTGGCTGCGGAACTTGCTGCTGTCGACGAGGAGGATCACTTCCTCGGCACGGTCGATCAGGCGACGTTCGGCGGCGACCAGCACCGGGTCTGCCTGCATCGCGCCCTGCGGGCCGATGGCGGCGGCACCCATGAACAGGCGGGGGGCGTGGAAGCGTGGCATCGATTCCTCGCCGGCGGGGGCAAGGATGATGTTCTGTTCGCGAAACACTGCGCCCGATGGCAGCAGGATGCGCGTGCCTGCCTGCGGGAGCAGTGCGTTGACGATGTGCAGCGAGTTGGTCAGCACCTGCAGTCCGAGACCGTCGAGATGGGGGCACATCTGCAGCGTGGTTGTGCCGCCATCGATCATCACGCCTTCGCTTGGGCTGCACAGCGCCGCTGCAGCCTTGCCGATTGCCTGCTTTGGGCCGAGGTTCTGGGTAATGTTCTGATCGAACGAGGTGCCGAGAAGGCGCGGCCCACCGGCATCTTCGGTTTCGGGAAGCTTGGCTCCACCGTGAACGCGGACGATCTGGCCGGACTCCTCGAGCCGTGTCAGGTCACGCCGGATCGTCGCGGGCGAGGCATCGAGCAGGACTTCGAGATCGCGATAGCTGACAAAGCCGGTTGGCCGCAGCGCCTCGAAGATGCGTCTTTCCCGTTCTGCCGCGTGCATGGTGCCCGATCGTCCCTAACTTGGCGCTTATGCACTCGCCTGCAGCATGTTGCCAGCGCCGATCACAATGGTCGAGCCGACGAGGAGGCCGATACCGGTCCACACCAGCGCGCGGGTGCGGGGCGATGCGCCCTTCCATTCCTTGAGCGCGAAGCCCCAGAGGGTGGAGAAGAGGATGATCGAGGCCATGTGCAGCGTCCACGAGGAGAAGCCGTATTCGCCCATCTGGCTCTCGCCCATGGTGTAGAAGAAGAATTGGCCGTACCATAGCGTGCCGCCCAAGGCGGCCAGCAGCCAGTTGGCCAGCAGGTTGGGACGTTCGCCCGGCTGTGCCTCGGGCGAGGCTGCGCCGAAGAACTGGCCGAAGCTGCGGTTCTTCGCGATCAGCCAGGCGCACCACAGCGCATTGGTGGTGAGGCCACCGGCGAGGACGACGCAGAGTACCGGGAGACCCTGGGAAAGCGGATCTGTGCCTGCGGCCAGCGTCAGGTCACGGATCGGCTGGCCCGCGGCAAGGCCCCAGGCAAAACAGCCGGACATCACGCCCGAGAAGGTCGCGATAAGCAAGCCCTTGCGAAGGTTGAATTCGGCCACGCCCTCCGATGCTGCGCCACCAAGGTCGGCTTCCTTGGCATTGCCGGCGCGGGCGACCACGACGATGCCCGCCAGCGTGATCAGGATGCCAAGGAGCGTCAGCTTGCCGCTGGTCGTTGCCGCGATGGCACTCAGTGTGCCGTCAAAGATCGGCGGTCCCATCGTGCCGATCACGGTGGTCAGCCCCAAGGCCACGGCCATACCGAGCGAGAGGCCGAGATAGCGCATGGTCAGGCCGAAGGTCAGCCCGCCGAAGCCCCACATTGCCCCCCAGAACCAGCACCACATCAGAGTTTCTCGCGGCGTTGCGGAGAGGACGCCAATGAGGTCTTTCGTCTGGATCGAGGCGAACAGCCACGGCGCGATCGCCCAGGAGAACAGGCCGCCTGCCAGCCAGAACACCTCCCACGACCACAGCCTGATGCGCTTGTAGGGGACATAGAAGCTGGCCGAGGAGAAGCCCCCGATCCAGTGAAAGATTACGCCCAGCAGCGGGTTCGCGCCCATCGGTTCCTGTCCCTTGTTCTTATGGCTTCACGAGGATCGAGCTGTCGATCTCGCTGATGCTTTTCACGCCAGTCAGCGTCATGGCGACGCGCATTTCGGCCTCGATCAGGCGGAGCATGTGCTCGACGCCTTGCTGTCCCTGCGCGGCAAGGGCGAAGACCCAGGCGCGGCCGAGCAGCACGCCCTTTGCGCCAAGCGCGAGCAGGCGCACCACGTCGAGCCCCGAACGCACGCCGCCATCGGCGAGCACGGTCAGCCGGTCGCCCACGGCCTCGGCAATGGCAGGCAGAGCGCGTGCGGTGGAGGGCACGCCATCCAACTGGCGGCCGCCGTGGTTGGAAACGACGATGCCATCGGCGCCGAGGTTTGCCGCTTCCACCGCGTCCTCGGCATCGAGCAGGCCCTTTATGACCAGCGGCCCCTTCCATTCGGAGCGGATGAAATCGAGGTCCTTCCACGAGATCGAACTGTCGAAGTTCTCGCGCATCCACGCGAAGAAGTCCTCGATCCCGGTCTTGCCCTCAAGCTTGCGGATCACGTTGCCGAGGCCATGCGGGCGGCCCATCACGCCCACATCCCACGCCCAGGCAGGCTTCACTGCGCCCTGCAGGGTGCGGCGGATGGCGCCCGTTAGCCCGGAGGCACCGGCGAGGCCTGAGTGATAGTCGCGATAGCGGCTCCCCGGCACCGGCATGTCGACGGTGAAGACCAGCGTCGAGCAATTCAGCTCCACCGCTTCCTGCAGCAATTCGCGCATGAAGCCGCGGTCACGGGTCATGTAGAGCTGGAACCAGAAGGGCCTGGCTGCCGCCTTGGCCACCTCGGCGAGCGAGCAGGCCGAGACGGTGGAGAGGGTGAAAGGGATGCCAGCCGTTTCGGCTGCGCGCACTGCCTGGCATTCGCCGCGCCGCGCGTTCATCCCGGCAAGGCCGATGGGGGCGAGGGCGACAGGCAGAGCAAGCTTCTGGCCGAACAGTTCGGTCGACAGGTCAAGCCCCGAAACGTCGCGAAGCACGCGCTGGCGCAGCGCGATATCGCGCAGGTCCTCGACATTCCGCCTGAGCGTCGTCTCGCTGTAGGAGCCGCCGTCGGTGTATTCGAACAGGAAGTGGGGCAGGCGGCGGCGGGCGAGTTCGCGGAAGTCCGATATGGAGGCGGCGATCATGCGGCGGTTCTCTCGGGCGCGGCGTCGATCTCGGCGTGCCAGCGGTTGCGATAGGTGTCGAGGTCACCATCGAGCGGTTCGACACGGACGAGTTCACCGCGCGGGGTGAGCGTGGGATCGATCAGGCGCAGCGCGCCGAACGAGACGTCGTTATGGGCGTTGGCGGTATAGACGGCGGTGTCGGGGCGAAGGGCGGCAAGCGCGCGCACGAAGACTTCGGCCTCGGCAAAACGGCCTTCGACGAGCAGGCGTTCTGACGAGCCGATCAGGTCCAGCGAGGTGTCTGCGACCAGCGCGGCATAGAGACAGGCGGCGGCGCGGCGCTCGTACCAGTCCTCCGGGCGGTTGACCCAGCCGAAGGTGCCCTGCGGATAGGGGCCGAAACCGCGCATCAGGGTGGGCAGGACCATGCGGGAGGCGCGCAGAACTTCAGGCACGGCCGCGAGAAGCGCGGGCTGGTCAGGCTTGATGTCGACGCGGCGGGTATCGATCTCGATCAGCGTCTCGATCTCGCGACCGCCCATGAAGCGCGCCGAGGGGACGGGGCGGCCATGGACGTCTATGTTGACGAGGCAGTCGCGGCCCTCGGGCAGGCTTGCCGTATCGACCGGCGTTGCGGGCAAACGCATACCGATGAACCAGGTGCCGGTGGACAGCACGGTGGCCTCATGATCGGCCATCTCGGCAAAACCTCGGGCGGCGAGCAGGGCGGCGTTGGAATCGTGCAGGCCGGCGAGCACGCGGACGTTTGGAGAAAGACCGGTTTGCGCGGCAATCTCCGGGCGGATCTTGCCGACGGTATCGCCGGCGCGGGCGAGCGGGGCAAAGCGCTCCTCCCAGCCGAGGCGTCTGGCCATGGGCGAGAAGTCAGCCTCCTGCGGGCACCACAAGTCTGAATGGCAGCCAAGGCTGGTCACTTCGCTCAACGCATTGCCGGTGAGGAACCACGCCCAGTATTGCGCCCAGGGCAGCAACGTGGCGCGGGCCATCGCCTCGGGCGCCAGGCGCTCCATCCACCACAGCTGGCTGCCGAAGTTCAGGCCATCGGGCAGAGCGGGGGAGCCGGTCATGCCAAAGGCATCGCGCTGGGCGCGGTATTCGGCCATGATCTCGGGCGGCAGGGCCTGCTCGTAATCGAATGGCGGGAATGCCATCGCACCATCGACCAGCGCGACCACGCCCGCGCCGTGGCCGACCGGCACGATCGTCTCCACCGGAGCATGGGCGTAGCGAGCCAGCGTCTCGATCAGCCACTTGCCGGTTGCGGGCGCATCGAGCCGACGGATCCCGCCCATTTCCAGCGGCACGTTGGGGCGCACCTGACGGTCGAGCATCGTCCCGCCCGCGTCCCACAGGCTGACCTTGCTCAGCGTCTTGCCGAGATCGATGACGATGGTTGCGCCTGATGGCACTGCGCTCTCCCGCAGACTTTTCAATAAACGATCAATAGCAATCAAATATGATCGTTTCCAGCAAAAACTCAGAAGACCGCGTGATCGCCGCGATCGACGCTGGCACGGCCATCCAGCACGGCGCGATAATGGTCGAACAGGGTGTCGCTGCCCGTCGATGGGGTGGCATCGGCATCGTAGCGGCCCGTTGCCGGATCGAGCACCAGCATCGATTCGCTGGCATAGTACCGCCCGATCCGCGCCAGTTCCGCTTTGGTCGCCAGGCTCGGAATGACCTTGCCAGCGAGGCCGAGGATCCCGGCAATCGTGTCGAGCAGCCCCAGCGGCACCGAGCGGAAGCGCGGCTCCTTTCCGAGCATCGCAAACAGCGCTTCGCCCTGCTGACGCGGAGTCAGCGCAGGGCCGGGGCCACCGATCGGCAGCACGCGGTTCCAGCGCTCCTCATGCTCGAGGCACTCGGCAATGTAGGCTGCAAGATCGCCATCGCTGATCGGCTTGCAGGCGGTCAATTCGCCGTTGCCGAAGACGAGAAACGGTTTTCCGGCCTTGACCCGTTCGATCTGTCCGGAGAGCGATTTGAAGAAGGCGGTAGGGCGGACGATCGAATAGCGGATGCCGGATGCGACAAGCGCAGCCTCGAACGCCAGCTTGGCATGCTGGAACGCCAGCAGCGGCTTCTGAACGCAGATGGCCGAAAGCAGCACGAAGTGCCCAATGCCAGCCTCCTTCGCGGCATCGAGCAGGTTGAGGTTGGCCCGGTGGTCCACCGCCCAGGCATCGCCCGGCACTCCGGTGCGCGAAGCGATGCACGAGATGACCGCATCGAACCGACCTTCACCGAAGGTGCGCCACAAGACGTTTGTGTATGACAGGTCGGCGAGGATGACTTCCGCAATCGCTGCCAGACCGTCATCCGGCCGTCGCGTAAGGCAACTGACCACATGCCCGCGCTTCGCCAGATTGCGAACTACCGCACGCCCGATTGTCCCCGTCCCCCCAGCCACGCAGACCCGCATCGCTTCCTCCCGGCCCACCAACGAACAGGCCTCAGGCGGGAACAGTCAAGCAGATCGCAAAGGCGATCAAGCGGCGATGTGAAGATCGATGGAAATGGTGCCCGGGGACGGAACCGCGAAAATCGTCTAGTGATATGATATTATTGAAGAAAAATGAGTTCGATTTTGGACATGGCCCCCAATGTGGCCCCCGGCGGGTTCATGCTACCCCATTTTTTCCACTGTTTCGTTCGTCCAAATGCGCCAGTGTTCGCCATGGAAACAGGCGAGTTGCGTCCGCCTATTCCTCTCCGGATTTCTTCTTGTTCGCCTGCTCGATGTCATAAGCCATGACGCGTTCCTGGTGCGCGCCAATTGCGCTCACTCGACCAGGGCCTAGCGCTCCGGTGTAGCCGAAGTTCCGGCGATGTGCCTCACGATCGCGTTCGACGTCTGCCTTCCATTCCCGCGTGTGCTTGGCTTCCAGTTGCTGGTCGCTCGGCTTCCAAGCCTTCGCTGCCTGCTTCCGCTTCAGAAACGCTTCCCGAAGTAGCTCGACATCGGGCTTGGCATACCATGCTGGTTTGCCATCGGGACCAGGGAGAGACCGCAGCTTACCGCTCTCGACCTTCTTGTGCAGTTGGGCCTTCTTCTGGTTGGTCTGCTTGGTGGTGTAGGTCTCGTCGTACCACTCTAGGCCGTCTTGTTCCTTGATCCAGCTCGGCATGCACCATCCTTCGTCTTCGGTGGTCAGTCCTTGGCAATCACTGTGTCGTAGCCACCGATATGCGTCAGCCCTTCATGGCTATCGATGCCGGTGTATCGCAGCGAGGCATCTTCGTATCTCTTGAACGCAAAGACAGCGGCGTTCATGCGCTCGGTGTTGAAGACCTTGAGTCGCACGAGAAGGTCGAAGTCGGCCACGGTCAGGCCGGTCACCGTGCGGAACAGGACCGGTTCGATCTTGGTGATGACGTCCTGGAGAGTGTTTTCGCGGTAATCGGTCAGATACATGAAGGCCGGAATGCGCGTCGCGAACTTGATCAGCTTTTCCTGAACCTTCTTGCGCAGCGACTTGTATTCCTTCTCCTCGTCAGTCAGTTCCCTTTTCTCCTTCTCGGAGAGATCGCCTTCTTTGGCCTTCTTCTTGAGGTCCTTGACCTTCTCGCTCTTGTTGATGATCGTCTCGATCACGTTGTCGCCAAGTGCGCGCCAGCCTTCGATCCGCTCAACCGCCGCCATCGCTTCTTCGTTCGAGAGGACGCGCGCGAGCGTATCATTATCGACGTTGACCAGCATCGCCGATTCCCACTTGCGGGCGAGCAGCGTTGCCGACGTTCCCGCCATGGCATAATCGAGGATGCTACCTGCATCGATCTGCATCATGTTTGCGCCGTCGTAGGCAAGCACTGGCAGGAACGAGACGAGGTCGGCGACCTGCTGCTCCGGTGTTTTCTTGGGATCGTTTGACAGGCCAATGCCGTATTCAGAAATCTGGCGCAGGGCGCGGGTCGGGGCAAAATCGAACACGAAGCAGACGGGCTTGAGCACTTCCTCGCGATTGGGATCATCGCCTTCGGGATTCTTGATCGACCAAGGGGACTGCACCCGGAACGCCGCCTGGAAATAGCTTTCGGGCGATTTCAGATTGCGTAGCATCAGGATCGACGACCATTGTGGCACGGTGACGCCCGTAGTCAGCTTGCCGCAGCTGAGCGTGATGGTCTTGGTATCGTGGCCGTTGCCGATAGCATTGCGCACCGGTGGCAGGGCGTTGAGACCTATGCCAGCCGCCGTTCCCGCCGCGACGATCGCCTTGTAGTCCTTCCAGAAGACGTTCTGGTCCTCTTCCAGCAGGTTCTTCATCGCCTCGCAGGCGGCGACGGTGGGCAGGAACCAGAAGCTGTGATTGAGATAAGGCAGGAGGCGGACGTCGGAGTAGGGCCAGGGCGGGCGCGTGCCGGTCTTCAGGCTTTCGATGGTCTGTGCGGGGCCTGATCCGCGAATGATATTGAGCCACTTCTGCACTTCGTCCTTGTGGACGAATTGCGCCAGCGGGCCTGCACCGTTGGCCTTGAAAAACTCATTGAGGTCGAACTCGTCGAACTCTCCGCCGCTGGCGATGGCGAGAAGTTCTTCGGGCATCTGGTAGGTCAGCAGGCGCATTTGCGGAAGCGCGCCATAGGGGTTGCGCTCGCCGGGGCGAGCAGTAGCCCATTCGGCCTTGGCGCGCTGTTCGTCGGTATAGGTCCAGTTGAAGATTTGCTCTTCAATGAACTCGCCAGTGGCCAGCGCCTTGAACGGGGTGCCGGAGAGATAAAGGTAGGCGCGCGTCCGGATTGGCAGGAAGGCGGTTTCCGACTGGGACAGCACTTCAAGCTCTTCGTTCACCGCATCGAGATCGGCTTCGAGCTTGGCCTGTTCCTTGACGACGGCAGCTTCTTCGCCTTCGAATAGTTCCTTGGCGGTGTCGCGCCATGCGCCGAAGTGGTACTCGTCGAAGATGACGAGGTCCCAGTCGGTCAGGTGGATCGACTCATTCTTGGCCTTGATGTTTCCGGTAGCGCGATCACGGCCCAGCAGGTCTTGGAACGATCCGAAATAGACCAGCGGGACATCATCGGGCACCTCCGCCGGATCGCCGCCCGCCTGCGCTGAGATATAGCGCCAGCCGTCAAAGTCCTGGTGGCTCTTGAGGTCCGCTTCCCACGCGTCTTCCACTGCTGGCTTGAAGGTGACGACCAGCACTCGCTTCGCCCCTAGCCGCTTGGCCAACTGGTAGCTGGTGAAGGTCTTGCCGAAGCGCATCTTGGCATTCCACAGGAAACGTGGCGTGGCCTTCGGGTCTTCGGCCCAACGGGACTGATAATAGGTCTGCGTCTGCTCAACCGCCGCCGCCTGCTCGGCGCGCATGGGAAAGTTTTCGTGGTGCGTGCCGGAAAGCTCCACGCCGCTTTGCAACTCCGCAATCGCCGTCAGCACGTCGGCGGGTGTGCAGCGCATCCATTCGCGCGATGAACCGAAATGCGGGTTTTCCTTGCCCTTGGTGTTGATGGCGGAGTAAAATGCCCCAGAAGTGACATTTGAAAATTCCCCACTTCTTCTCGTTGACCCTGTCCGGGC
>NZ_JRVC01000006.1 GCF_000807925.1 Novosphingobium subterraneum
TCGAAACCGATTCGGGCACGACCACGGAACCGGCAAAATGCATGACCGCGCGCGTACCCTGTTCGGCAAAGATGCGCCCCAGAAGGTCGGCATCCTCGATATCGCCTTCGTAGAACGGCACATCATCGGGCACGGCGAAGCGGAAGCCGGTGACGAGATTGTCGATCACCGCGACCGGATGGTCCGCGTCCCTCAGCGCCAGCACGGCGTGGGCGCCGATGTAGCCTGCGCCGCCGGTGACGAGAACGGGAACCTTCGACATTGGCAATTCGCTCCGCTCTGGCGCAGGTTTCGTTGCTCCCGCGCGTTCATGGTTGCGACAGCGCGGGCGATTTACACGTCCGGCCGGGTCGCGCCTCACCCCTTACGGGAAAATTACGAATGAAAGCCAAACCGATCTTGTCTGCCGTCGCATTCCTTGCTGCAAGCTCCAGCGCGTTTGCCCAAGCCATGCCGCCGGGCAGACGGTGGGACCAGCCGATGGACCAGCGCATCGGGCGGCAAAACGGGCGGCAGAGTGCCGAGCCTTCGCGCAAGGTCGAGGTGGAGGCATTCCAGGCCGCCGATGCGGCATCTCTTCTGGGCAAGGGGCCGATCACCGTCGCCGCTGCCGAAGGCGCCGAGGCCGAATGGAAGCTGCCGGTCTATGAAGCCGCCGTCGTCGATCAGTTGGCCAAGCTTGGCTACGAAACGGCCGTGAACGGCGCGGAAGGCGGACAGATCGCGCAGATCGGCATTCGCCACGAGCAGGTCGTGCCCGAGGAAGCCAAGCGCAAGCCGGTTTCGGGCGCGATGGAGGTGGGCGTTTCCAATCGCGGCAACTACACCGCGATGGCGCTCAACATCGACCTGACCAAGGCGAAGAAGGCCATCGTCGCAACCCGGCTCGACGTGCGCATCCGCGACAAGGCGAGCAATCGCGTGCTGTGGGAAGGCCACGCCGAAGCGCAGACGCGCGAGGACGACGATGGCCTGAACAATGGCGCAGTTGCGGCAAGGCTGGCCTCGGCGCTGTTCGCGAAATTTGCCGATGCGCAGGTGGTTCCGGCGAGCTGACTGGAGCAGGTGTGCCAATTGGCATTGCGGTGAAATCCGCGGCGTAGCACCACCTGCGCCATGATCATGGGACGCAGAATGATGAAACGCCTTGTAGCCGCAATTGCCCTTGCTGCCCTGATGGCAACGCCCGTCAAGGCCAAGCCCGCACCGATCGAGGTCACGCGGTTTCACACCGCGCAGACGCTGCCCCGGCTGAAAGGCGCGGCGGTGATTGTCGAGGCGGCGCCGGGCAGTGACCGATCCAGCCTGGAAGATCAGGTCTGGCTTGCCGCGGTACAGAAGGAACTGTTTGCCAGCGGTTTTGGCAGCGCCACGCCGGGCGCCGCCGATGCCGTGGCCGAAGTGCGCGTCGACCGCGAGGTGCTCAAGCGCGAGAGGCAGCGCGGACCGGTGAGCGTCGGCGTGGGCGGATCGACCGGCAGCTATGGCGGCGGCGTGGGGCTGGGTGTCGGCATCAATCTGGGCGGAGGGCCGAAGGACTACGTCGTCACGCGCCTGTCGGTGCGCATCCGCGACCGCCGGACCGGCGAGGCGCTGTGGGAAGGCCGTGCCGAAAACCGCGAGAAGGCCAAGGCGAAGGAAGCCGACCCGGCGCTTGCCGCACCTCGCCTGGCGCATGCCCTGTTCTCGGGCTTCCCCGGCACGTCAGGGGATACTATCACTGTCAAATGACAGATATCCGCATCAATGCCGCGTTCGATTCCGGCAACATCGAAGTGCTCCAGGTTTCGGGCGCGCGTGCGAAGCTGGCGATCCGCAAGGACCGCGAATCAGAGTTCTTCCAATGGTTCCACTTTCGCGTCGACGGGGCTGCGGGGCGTGAGCTGGAGCTGAAGATCACCGGACTTGGCAATTCCGCCTATCCGGGTGGCTGGCCGGGGTATCGGGCAGCCTTCTCTGAAGACCGCGAGTTCTGGGGCCGGACCGAGACCAGCCATGATCCGGGCGAGGACGGCGGGACGCTGACCATCCGCCACACGCCCGAGGCTGGCACCTGCTGGTTCGCTTATTTCGCGCCCTATTCGATGGAGCGGCATCACGATCTGGTGGCGCAAACGGCGGCGCTGCCGGGTGTGACCCATCGCTGCCTTGGCACCAGCATCGAAGGCCAGCCGATCGACTGCCTCGAGATCGGCGAAGGCCCGAAGCAGGTCTGGCTCTATGCCCGCCAGCATCCCGGCGAATCGATGGCCGAATGGTGGATGGAAGGCGCGCTCGAACTGCTGACCGACCCTGCCGACCCACATGGCCGCAAGCTGCGCCAGCTCTGCCGCTTCCACGTGGTGCCCAACGCCAACCCGGACGGATCGTGCCGGGGGCACTTGCGCACCAATGCCGTGGGCGTGAACCTCAACCGCGAATGGCACGAGCCGACGCCGGAGCGTTCGCCCGAAGTGCTGGCAATCCGCAATGCCATGGACGAGGCCGGCGTGGACTTTGCCATGGACGTGCACGGCGACGAGGCGATCCCGCACGTGTTCCTTGCCGGATTCGAAGGCATCCCTTCGTGGACCGACGAGCTTGGCGCCTCCTACGAACGCTACCGCCGCATCCTGGAACGCCGCACCCCCGATTTCCAGACGCGGCGCGGCTATCCCATCGCCGCGCCGGGCCGCGCCAACCTGACGATGTCGACCAACCAGGTCGCCCACCGCTTCGGCTGCGTGGCAATGACGCTGGAAATGCCGTTCAAGGACAACGACGACCTGCCCTGCAAGGAACAGGGCTGGAGCCCGGAACGGTCGAAGCTGCTGGCGCGCGATTGCCTCGCCTCGCTGCTGGAGTGGCTGGAGGGTTAAGCCCTTTACCCAAAGTTAAGAGATGAGGGCGCATGGCTCGAGCATGGCCCGCACCATCGCCCTCATCCACGCGCCCCTCGCCGACTTCTCGGCGGCTGAACTGGCGCGCAAGGCGATCGTCCTCGGCTGCGCCGCTGCGCTGATCATGGCGGGCAAGCCGTTCCTGTTTTTCTGAGCTAGCACTGCCCAATCTAGGTCAAGTGGCAACGCCTGTGACCGCTCGCCGCTCTAGTCACGAAGCTCCAGAACCCGCTTTACCGCAAACCAAGTACCCCAATCGAAGGGTGCATCGCTCAGAGATCCGGACAGAGTCTCCGCAACCAAACTCATCAAATCGGCGTAGTGGCTCATGCACGCCGCATTTCCGGATCCACCGACGACTGCCCGCTCCCGCCATCGCTCGAACATGAATCCTGTACCGTCGACGCACTGGAATGCTTCGCCCCTGTACCTACCCACTTTCCGGTCAAACACATCCAAGAACAGTTTTGCCTGGCCTTTGCTAAGCGAGAAGCTTCTCTCGTATGCTGGCCCCGTCCCATCATATGCAATCGCGTAGATTGCGCCTTTGGCAGTGCCATCTAAGCGACGGTCCAACGAAATCTTGTACCGCCAGCGAGGCCATTCCGACAGAACCAGCCGCAAGCCGCCATTCGCTTCCGGGTCGAGACTATGGCGCTTTTCAAACTCACGAATGATCTTCAGATCCGCATCGTGCCATTCATCGCCAAGGACGAACTGGCGCTGTTGGGTTGTTCGGCTGTATTGGCGGTACGATTCATCCAGAACAAATAGTCCGACACCGTAGAGCACGATTGCGGCGGCCAAGAAGACAGTAGCGACGACGACGATCTTGCGAACCGATCTGTCGTTAAACTTGATCATGGCCGGGAGCTAGCCGCAAGTCAGCCAAGGCGACAATAGGGTTTGTCGAAGCTGGGCAAGAAGACCTTCAAGGTTGCGACAGGTTCCTTCGGAAGATCGCCGTCGCCCGGTGTTCGACATGGGGCTGCGCTCATTCTGCGATTATGCGCTCGGCATGACGGCTCAACAGGCGCGGCAAGATTCGCGGGAGTCTGCGAGGGGCGTCAGAAGGGAGCCAGGCCCCGTGTCGAGCACGGGGCGACGAGGGGTTTGGGGCTGGTTGGAGCGGGTAGGCTCAACCGCCGCTCCCCCTACAATATCTCCAGCACCTTTTCCTTCGGGCGGCACAGGCGGACGCCCTTTTCCGTCTCCACCAGCGGACGCTCGATCAGCTTGGGTTCGGCGGCCATGGCGGCCAGCACCGTCGCGTCATCGGCTGAGGGCAGGCCGCGTTCCTCGGCGTCGGTGCCACGCAAGCGCAGGCCCTGCTGTGGGGTGAGGCCGGCATCGCGGTAGAGCTGGGCGAGCTTTTCGGCACTGGGCGGGGTCTTGAGGTATTCGACCACCGTCACCTCCGCGCCCGCATCCTGCAGCATCGCCAAGGTGTTGCGCGAGGTGCCGCAGTTGGGGTTGTGCCAGATCGTTGCCTTCATCGCTGCCTCCTGCGTGTTCGATGCAAGCCTCATAACCCCGCGAGCACTGGCTGCAACGCCCGCGTTTTGACGCAGGTCAATGTTATTGCGAAAAATTCGCAAGAAACCCCTTGCAAGTGCGATTGACTCGCAATACTCGCCCTCTTGCGAATGATTATCGCAAACACGTGATCGTTAAGGGGACTACCGTGAACCGTCTTTCCAGCCTGCTGCTCGCCGGAACCGTGCTGATGCCTTCTGCCGCCTTTGCAGAAGATCTGGTGCCCGCAGATGCCGCGCTGGAGGCCGATGGAACCAACACCGTGATCGTCGTGACCGGCACCGCCGACGGCTATCGCCCGGTCGATGCCAATGCGGTGAAGACGCCGACCCCGCTGGTCAACGTGCCGCAGACCATCACCGTGCTTACCCGCGAGCAGCTTGACGACCAGGGCATCACCCAACTGGGCGATGCACTGCGCTATGTTCCGGGCGTGGTGCTCGGCCAGGGCGAGGGCCATCGCGACCAGATCAACCTGCGCGGCCAGAACACCACTGCCGACTTCTACCTCGACGGCCTGCGCGACGACACGCAGTATTACCGCTCGCTCTACAACATCGAGCGGGTCGAAGTGCTGAAGGGCGCCAATGCGCTCCTGTTTGGCCGTGGCGGCGGTGGCGGCGTGGTCAATCGCGTCAGCAAGACGCCCGACCTTGACCGAACCAAGGGCGAGGCCAGCGCCAATGTCGACAGCTTCGGCGCCTTTGCGCTGGCCGCCGACTGGAACCAGCCCCTCACCGAGACTGTCGGCGCGCGCTTCAACGGCACCTACGAGGAATTCGACAACCACCGCCAGGACTTCGAGGGCCGCTTCATCGGCGTGAACCCGACCATGGCCTTCCAGCCCGGCGAGAAGACCCGCATCGAGTTGTCCTACAACTATGACGACGACCGCCGTACCACCGACCGCGGCGTGCCCTCGGTAAACGGCAAGCCGCTGACCGGCTATGACGATACCTTCTTCGGCCGCTCGGACGTCAACATTGCGACGGTTGTAGCGCACATCGCGCAGGCCCGCCTCGATCACGAACTGGCCGATGGCCTCAGCTTCAACGTGCTGGGCCAGTACACCCACACCGACAAGTATTACGGCAACGTCTTCGCCGGCAGTGCGGTGAACGCTTCGAACCAGCTGACGCTCTCGGGCTATTCCAGCGCCAACGTGCGCGAAAGCTGGGTCGGGCAGACCAACCTTGTCTGGGAAGGCCGGACTGGCGGCATCGGCCATACCGTTCTGGCCGGTCTCGAGGTTTCGAGCCAGGACACCTCGAGCCTGCGTTCCGACCCGATCTTCAGCGGCTCCACCACCGTGACACTGGCCAAGCGCCTGACCATCCCGGCGGTGACTTTCGCCGCGCCCAGCCGTTCGACCTTCAGCCGGGTCGATACCTGGTCAGCCTACTTCCAGGACCAGATCGAGCTGGCCTCGTTCCTGCAGGTCGTGGCAGGGGTGCGCTTCGACGAATTCAGGATCAGCGCTGACAACCGCATCGCCACGACCACGGCCGCGCGCACGGACCGCAAGTGGTCGCCGCGCTTCGGCGTGATCGTCAAGCCGCAGGAGAACGTAAGCTTCTATGGCAGCTTTACCCGCACCTTCCTGCCACAGTCGGGCGACCAGTTCGGCTCGCTGGACGCCACGCAGGCGACGCTGGCACCGGAGGAGTTCGAGAACCTCGAGGCAGGCGTGAAGTGGGACGTGAACCCGAACCTCGCCTTCACAGCGGCGGCCTACCAGCTTGACCGCGAAAATTCGCGCTTCAACAACCCGGCCACCGGCTTCCCCGAGCTGTCGGGCAAGACCCGCGCCAAGGGTGTGGAGCTTTCGCTCGCCGGCCGCGTGCTGCCGCAGCTGCAGGTGAGCCTGGGCTATACGCTGCAGGACGGCGAAGTGCGTTCGCGGACCACGGCAGCTCTGCCCGGCACGCGGCTGGCACAGCTGCCGCGCCACCAGGCTTCGGCGTGGGCCCGCTACGACGTGAGCGACAAGCTGGGCCTTGGCGTGGGTCTGACGCACCAGTCGAAGAGCTTCACGACGATCAGCAACGCGGTAACGCTGCCGGCGTTCACGCGGATCGATGCCGCGGTATTCTATGACCTGTCGGAGAACCTGTCGGTCCAGCTCAATGTCGAGAACCTCACCGACACCGACTATTTCCCCTCGGCGCATACCGACAACAACATCTCCACCGGCGAGCCGATCAATGCCCGCCTGACGGTGCGCGCGAAGTTCTGAAACACCCCAGGCGCTCTCCCATTCCCCCCTCGCGAGGGGAGGGCGCCACCCCTTCAGCCTGCGCCGGGCGCCACGATCGCCGGTGGCGGAGCGGCGCTGATCGTCTCCTCGCCGCGCATCACGCGGGCGGCGCGCTGGATCGCGCGGGTCAAGCGCGGATAGACGCCGCAGCGGCAGATGTTGGTGATGGCGCGGCCGATATCCTCGTCGGTCGGGCTGGCGCTGGTGGTGAGCAGCGCGGCCGCAGCCATGACGATGCCCGGCGTGCAGAAGCCGCACTGGATTGCCTGCTCGGCCACCAGCGCCTGCTGCACCGGGTGCGAGCGGTCACCCGACAGGCCTTCGATGGTGGTGACGCTGCGGCCCTCGGCCTCGCCCAGCGAGAGGGTGCAGCTGGGCATTGCCTGTCCATCGACGATGACCATGCAGGCGCCGCATTCGCCGGTGCCGCAGCCGTACTTGGTGCCAGTGAGATTGGCCGCATCACGCAGCGCCCAGAGCAGCGGGGTATCGTCCTCGAGACGGTACTGCACGGGCTGGTTGTTGACGGTGAGGCGGGCCATGGCCTCCGCTTAGCGCGCCGCCACCGCTTCAATCAATCCCGCCAGCTGCGGTCGATCCTGTCGATGCGGCGGGTCCATGCGGCGAAGTCCGCCTCGCCGACGCGGCCGCCGGCATTGACCTGGCCGAGATCGCGCTGGTGGACCTTGATCACGTCCTCACCGACGTGGATCGGCGGGCGGCCCATCGAAAGCGTCGCCATCTGGATCTCGCAGGCGCGCTGCAGGCTCCACTGCGTGATGAACATCTGCTGCAGTGTCTGGGCCAGCACCACCGGGCCGTGGTTGCGCAGCATCAGCACGCGCTTGTCGCCAAGGTTGGCCAGCAGGCGCTCGCCCTCTTCGGCGCGGACGGTGACGCCCTCGAAATCGTGGTAGGCGAGCTGCCCAATGAAGTTGCAGGCGTAGAAGTTGATCGGCATCAGCCCTTCTTCGAGGCTGCACACCGCCATCGTCTCGGTCGTGTGGACGTGGCTGATCGCGTGGGCCCAGGGCAGGTGGCGGTGGAAATAGGCGTGCTGGGTGAAGCCCGCCTGGTTGACCGGATAGGTGCTGTCATCCAGCTTGTTGCCGTCGATGTCGATCTTGACGAGGTTCGAGGCAGTGACCTCGCTGTAGAGCAGGCCGAACGGGTTGATCAGGAACGCGCCTTCCTGATCCGGCACTTTCAGCGAGATGTGGTTGTAGATCGATTCGGACCAGCCCAGGTGGTCATAGATGCGATAGCAGGCGGCGAGTTCCTGCCGGGCATGCCATTCAGCGTCGCTGCATTCGATATTCGGCCGCAAATGGGTGGCCATGGCGCTCTCCCGCACATATCTGGTTGTTATGTGCAACTTGTATCGCATGACCAGCAACGTGCAAGCCATCGCGCAGATGTTCGCGCCGGTGGCCAATGCGCAGGTCAATCTGCCCGCCTTTTCCGAAATCTACCCCGATGCCGAAGCGCCCGTGCTGATTGCGCGGGGGCCGACGCGCAGGCTGGGCACGATGCGCTGGGGCTGGCCGCCGTTCGGCGAAGTGAAGCGCCCGGTGACCAATATCCGCAACCTCGCTTCGCCAATGTGGCGGGCAGCGCTGGAGGACCCGAACCGGCGCTGCCTCGTACCCGTCACGGCCTTCTCGGAGTGGTCGCAGACGCCGGACCCGGACACGGGACGCAAGCGCAAGCACTGGTTCGCCCTGAAGGAGCAGGAGTTGTTCGCCTTCGCAGGGCTGTGGCGTCCGACAGCGGAGGGGCCGCACTTTGCCTTCCTTACCTGCGGGGCCAATGCCGTGGTCGGGCGGGTCCATCCCAAGGCGATGCCCGTCATCCTCGGCACGGCGGAAGCCGCGCACCAGTGGCTGACCGCCCAAGGCGATGCGGCGGTGGCGATGCAGCGGCCCTATGCCGACGCGGCGATGGTGGAAATAGAGGTAGAGGAGAACGCGCCCGCTCCGTCGGCGCCGCGCAAGCCGGAACAGCCCAGCCTGTTCTGACGCCTACTTGTGATCATCCTCCCAGCGTCGCAGCACGCGGCGTTCGACCGCGCGGAACAGCGCGTCGAGATCTTCCGGAGCGACGTCGAGCACTTCGTCCCAATCTTCCAGGACGGCATCGAGGTCCGCACGCTCGTATGTGCCTGCCCATGTGCCCTTTGGCATGGGTGGTGCCTGAAGCGGAATGTGCGGCCATGGGTGGCCAGTGAAGTTGTTATAGAGCCACCCTGCGAAGACCAGTCCCAGCAGATTGGCGAGGAGCGGCAGAAGAAGCCCGATTGCGCTACTGGCAGGGTTAGTTGCCGCAAGCGCGCCGAGGATGGCACAGGCGCCGCCGGGTGGATGAAGGCAACGGGCCAGTGTCATCGTGGCGATCGCCATGCCCACCGCGAGGCCTACCGCAGTCAGCTGATCGCCGACCAGATGGCCTGCGGCAAGGCCGGTTAGCACAGCAACCATGCTTCCGCCGAGGACTGACCATGGCTGCGCGAGAGGGCTGGCAGGAACCGCGAAGACCAGCACCGCCGATGCACCGACAGGCGCGACGATCCATGGCGACTGCGGAGTGCCGGGGAGAAGTTTGCCGGCCACTGCTGCCAGCGCCACGCCGAAGAGCGCACCCACAGCGCCACGCGCCCAGCCGAGGCGTCCGCCGAAGCGCAACTGCCCCCATGCTGCGGGGCGCGGCAGCCTGATCATCGCGCAAGGTCCCCTCTCGTCCGCGCATGCGATGCGACGGTGGAATGCTGCAGGCAAGAAAAAAGGGGCTGGCCCGGAAGCCAACCCCTTGTTTCTGTTCTGCCTTGCAGCCGAAGCGCGATCGGCGCTTCGAGAACTGCCCGCCGAAGCGCGATTAGCGCTTCGAGAACTGGAAGCTGCGGCGGGCCTTGGCCTTGCCGTACTTCTTACGCTCGACGACGCGCGGGTCGCGGGTCAGGAAGCCGGCAGCCTTCACGGCGCTGCGCAGTTCGGGTTCGAACTTCGACAGGGCCTGGGCGATGCCGTGCTTGACCGCGCCGGCCTGGCCCGAGAGGCCACCGCCCTTGACGGTGCAGACGATGTCGTACTGGCCTTCGCGACCGGCGACTTCGAACGGCTGGTTGATCACCAGACGCAGAGTCGGACGGGCGAAGTAGACTTCCTGGTCACGGCCGTTGACAGTGACCTTGCCCGAGCCGGGCTTGAGCCACACGCGGGCCACGGCGTCCTTGCGGCGGCCGGTGGCATACGAACGGCCCTGCGCATCGACTTCGCGAGCGCGGATCACGGCAGCGGGGCCGGTGCGGACAGGAGCGGCTTCACCAGCCTCGGCCGGAGCGGCAGCCACGGGAGCAGCAGCGGTCAGGTCCTTGAGGTCGGCGAGGCTCGACACGGTGTTTTCGGTTTCGGCCATGATTATGCACCCACCTTGTTCTTGCGGTTCATCGAGGCGACGTCGAGCGCCACCGGCTGGGTGCCGCCATGCGGGTGCTCGGCACCGGCATAGAGGTGAAGGGCGCGCATCTGCGCACGGCCGAGCGGGCCGCGGGGGATCATGCGCTCAACCGCCTTTTCAAGCACGCGCTCGGGGAAGCGACCACCGAGGACCTTGTCCGCGGTGACTTCCTTGATGCCGCCGGCATAGCCGGTGTGCTTGTAGTAGGTCTTGTT
The DNA here is from genome assembly GCF_000807925.1 of Novosphingobium subterraneum. Taxonomy (GTDB): domain Bacteria; phylum Pseudomonadota; class Alphaproteobacteria; order Sphingomonadales; family Sphingomonadaceae; genus Novosphingobium; species Novosphingobium subterraneum. The sequence continues at coordinate 10,341 of NZ_JRVC01000006.1, forward strand.
CTTCAGCTTGTTGCCGGTGAACTTGACCTTGTCGGCGTTGATCACGACAACGTGATCGCCGCAATCGACGTGCGGGGTGTAGCTCGGCTTGTGCTTGCCGCGCAGATGGTTGGCAATGACGACGGCGAGACGGCCGACAACCATGCCTTCGGCATCGATCAGATGCCAGTTCTTCTCCACCTCGGCCGGCTTGATCGACCGGGTGACCTTGCTGAGAGCCTTCATGGCTACGGGTTCCCTGGATATTCGGTGCGTCGATCCGGGCGAGAATCCGCTACTTCACGACGAAGGAAGCGCGCCTTTGTTGCAAATGCCCGCGAGAGTCAAGCAAACTGCGGGTTTTCCGAGAGGTAAAATAATACCTCTTCCAATCTGCTGCTTTGCGACGCGCCTTATTGATCACCAAACTTTAGTACCAACCTGAAGGCAAGCGGCGCAAAGATCGCAGGAATGACGCTCGGCAGTCCGATGGCGCTGCTTGTGAGGAACCAGAGTGCAAGGGTGCTCGCCAGTACGGCAATGGCCGAAGCACTTACGCTCCATGGCCAAGGATGCACCCGGATTGGATCTGCAAATACTACCCCGAACACCGTCGCCAATGCGAGAAAAGGCAAACCCGAGAGAAACAGAAGCTTGGCGAGCCAAAGTCCTTCCCGACCCATGACAAGGATTGGAAGAAACGCAGCTGCATATGCGGCCATCACAGCGAGCAAGACGAGAACTCGATTGCGCATTGTCGCAGATAACATCGTCTTGCGGCGACGACACAACGAATATTCATGGCAGAAGAGGCCCGCACTCTGCCCCCAGCCAGCCCAGCGTGGCCACTCCTGCCGCATCGCAGCGCCACCCGGAGATCGCGGGCGCATCGTAGGGATGGAGCGCTTCGAGGCGCGCCACGGCGGCATCCAGCAGGTCGGCGCGGGTCTTGAACAGGACGGCAACTTCGCTGCCCTTCCCCCGCTCGCCGTTCCAGCGATAGAGCGAGCGGATGGCGGGGAGGATGTTGGCGCAGGCGATCAGGCGCTCTTCGAGTAACTGACCTGCCGCCGCCTCGGCGCTCTCGACGTCGCCGAAGGGGCACCAGATCAGCGCGGCGGTCATTGCGCGCCTTGTTTCGGGCGGCCGAGGATGTGGGCGCACCATACTGTGGTGGCGACGAGCAGCGCGCCGACCAGCTGGTGCAGCACACCGAGCCACAGGGCGACGCCGCTCCATACGGTGAAGATGCCGAGCAGGACCTGTGTGCCAAAGACCGAGTGGAGGACGACAGAAGCCTTGCGGTCCGTTTTGCGCAGCTTCCGGGCGACAACGACCAGCATGGCGACCAGGCCCCAAGCCCACCAGCGGTGGATGAAGTGGACGAGGAATGGATCGGACAACAGCGCGTGGCCTGCGCCCAGTGCCCAGTCGATGCCATCGGGATAGACCTTGCCCTGCATCAGCGGCCAGGCGTCCCAGTTGAACCAGCCGCCGCCGGCCGAAGTGCCTGCGCGCAGGCCCGCTACCAGCGCGCCGTAGAACAGTTGCAGCACCAGCATGATGAGCGCGAGCAGACCTATGCCATGCAGGCGTGAGCGACCCTCGCCCTTGCCGAGCGCGATCAGATCAAGCGCGGTCCACACGAGGCCTGCAAGCGTGAACAGCGCGACCAGCAGGTGCGTGGCGAGGCGGAAGTGGCTAACCTTGACGTCGTTGACGATGCCCGACTTGACCATCCACCAGCCGACCGCACCCTGCAGTGCGCCCAGTGCCAGCAGCGCGAGCAGCCGGGGCTTGTAGCCTTCAGGGATGCGCCGCTTGATCCAGAACCACGCGAGCGGCGCTGCAAACACGAGGCCGATGGTGCGGGCGAGCAGGCGGTGGACCCATTCCCAGAAGAAGATGAACTTGTAGGTCTCGAGCGTCATGCCCGCCGGACCGTTGACCAGCTGGTACTGCGGCGTGGCGCGATAGGCGTCGAATTCGGCCTGCCACTGCGCCTCGGTGATCGGAGGGAGCGTGCCGCTGACCGGCTTCCACTCGGTGATCGAGACGCCCGATTCGGTGAGGCGGGTGATGCCGCCGACCACGACGATGGCGAGGACCATGAAGGCGACGATGAACAGCCAGCGCGAGAGCGCAGTGGCATCGTTTCGCAGCTTGGGCGTGACGCTGTTAGTCATGGCTCCCGCCCCTGCTCCCGCCCTCCTCGAATCGCAAGAGCGATTGTCGGGCAGTACCGTAGACATTCGGACAGGAGAGAATTTCGCCACATCGCCTTGTGTGATGTAACATTGTAACATATATGAGGCTGCATGAGTGATGCCCTGCTTGCCTTGCGTGCCCGGCTTGACCGGATCGGCGTGCTCCTTTCGGGGCTGTGCCTGATTCACTGCGTGGCGGGGCTGTTCCTGGTCGGGATGCTGGGCATCGGCGGCGGGGTGCTGCTGAACCCGGACATACACCGCTGGGGCCTCGCCTTCGCGCTGGTCATCGGCGCGGCGACGATCGGGATCGGCGCGCTGCGTCATGGACGCTTGCTGCCATTGGCCATTGGCGGGTCGGGGCTGGCGCTGATGGGCGCAGCCGTTGCAGTTGGCCATGGCGATGCCGAAGTGGCGCTGACGGTGGGCGGCGTGATCCTCGTGGCAGTGGCGCACGTGATCAACATGCGCGCCTCTCACTAAGGCCATACTTGCACCCTGCCCCCGCGTCGCTAAAGCGGGCCGCATGACTGGAATGCTCTCCCTTGTCGTCAACGGCGAACCCCGCCGGGCCGCGCCCGGATCGATCGCCGATCTGGTGCGCAGCCTCGAACTCGAGCCGACCAAGGTTGCGGTCGAGCGCAATGGTGAGATCGTGCCTCGCTCCACGCTGGGCGACGTGGCGATTGCCGAGGGCGACGTTCTGGAAATCGTGCATTTCGTAGGTGGAGGACAAAGCGACGTGACGGATTCAAGCGATACCTGGACCGTTGCCGGCCGCACCTTCCGCTCGCGCCTGATTGTCGGCACCGGCAAGTACAAGGACTTCGAGCAGAACGCCGCCGCAGTCGAGGCCTCGGGCGCGGAGATCGTCACCGTGGCGGTGCGCCGCGTCAACGTGTCGGACCCCAAGGCGCCGATGCTGACAGACTATATCGATCCCAAGAAGATCACCTACCTCCCCAACACTGCCGGGTGCTTCGATGCCGAAAGTGCGATCCGCACGCTGCGCCTGGCGCGCGAGGCGGGTGGCTGGGATCTGGTGAAGCTCGAAGTGCTGGGCGAGGCACGCACGCTCTATCCCAACATGATCGAGACGATCCGCGCCACCGAAGTGCTGGCCAAGGAAGGCTTCCTGCCGATGGTCTACTGCGTGGACGATCCGATTGCGGCCAAGCAGCTCGAGGATGCGGGCGCCGTGGCGGTCATGCCGCTGGGCGCGCCGATCGGTTCAGGCCTCGGCATCCAGAACAAGGTGACGGTGCGGCTGATCGTCGAAGGGGCCAAGGTGCCGGTGCTGGTCGATGCCGGCGTGGGCACGGCTTCGGAAGCGGCCGTGGCGATGGAACTCGGCTGCGACGGCGTGCTGATGAACACCGCGATTGCCGAAGCCAAGGACCCGATCCGCATGGCCCGGGCGATGAAGCTGGCAGTGCAGGCCGGGCGCGATGCCTATCTTGCCGGACGCATGCCAACGCGCAAGTATGCCGATCCAAGCAGTCCGCTGGCGGGATTGATCTAGGTTCCGAGGCACTGCGCCCCAGCCTTCGCGGGGGCGCAAGTCCGAAAACTTAACCCACAACCCCTGCAGCCGCCAGCACCGCCAGCGTCAGGATATCGGGCGCCAGCGAGGTCATCGGTGCGATCTGGACGGGCTTCTCCATGCCCAGCAGCATCGGGCCGATCACGGCATTGCCAGCCAGTTCGCGCAGCAGCTTGGCCGAGATGTTGGCCGATTGCAGGCCCGGCATGATCAGCACGTTGGCCGGAGCGGAAAGGCGGCTGAACGGATAGTTGGCCATGACCTTGGGGTTCAAGGCAGCATCCGGGGCCATTTCGCCTTCGTATTCGAAGCCCGGGTCTTCGGCATCGAGAATGGCCACCGCACCGCGGATCGATTCCAGCCAGCGGCCATAGGGATTGCCGAAGGTCGAGTACGACAGGAACGCAACGCGCGGTTCGTGGCCCATGCGCCGTGCGACGGCGGCCGTTTCCTTGGCGATATGCGCCAGGTCCTCGGCCGAAGGACGCTCGTTCACGGTCGTATCTGCCAGGAACACCGTATAGTTCTTGGCGACCATGAGATGGATGCCAAAGGGCAGGTGGCCGGGCTTGGGATCGAGAACGCGGCGCACTTCCTTCATCGACTGCGCGAAAGTACGCGTCATGCCGGTGATCAGTGCATCGCCATGGCCGAGCGCGACGAGCAGCGAGGCAAAGACGTTGCGGTCCTGGTTGACCATGCGCTTGACGTCACGCTCAAGATAGCCGCGGCGCTTGAGGCGTTCATAGAGGTAGGCAACCATCTCGGGCACCAGCGGCGAGACCGCGGAATTGTGGATTTCATAGGACGAAGGATCGCTGACGCCGAGTTCGGTCAGCAGATCGAGCACGCCCTGGGTGCGTCCGACCAGCACCGGGGTGCCATAGCCGAAGTCCTTGAACTGGATCGCGGCACGCAGCACCACCTCGTTCTCGGCCTCGGCAAAGACGACGCGCTTGGGATTGTCCTTGGCCTGGGCGAACACGTTGGTCAGCACCGAGGTTGTCGGGTTGAGGCGCGCCTTGAGACTGGTGCGATAGGCGTCCATGTCCTCGATCGGCTTCTGCGCCACGCCCGAATCCATCGCTGCCTGCGCCACTGCCGACGACACGACTTCCATGAGGCGCGGATCGAACGGTGCGGGAATGATGTAGTCGAGACCGAAGGTGTGGTTGATGCCGTAGGCGGCAGCGACTTCCTCGGGGACAGGCTCGCGAGCGAGCTGGGCAATCGCCTCGGCTGCCGCGATCTTCATTTCTTCGTTGATCGCGGTCGCCTGAACGTCGAGCGCGCCGCGGAAGATGAAGGGGAAGCCAAGGACGTTGTTGACCTGGTTCGGATAGTCCGACCGGCCCGTGGCGATGATGCAATCCGGGCGCACCGCCTTTGCTTCGGGCGGAGTGATTTCCGGGTCCGGGTTGGCCATTGCGAAGATGATCGGCTGCGGCGCCATCTTGGCCATCCAGTCCGATTTCAAGGCCCCGGCTGCCGAAAGGCCAAGGAAGATGTCTGCGCCGACCAGAGCATCCTCGAGGCTCCGGGCCGAAGTATCGACCGCGTGCGCGCTCTTCCACTGGTCCATGCTGTTCTCGCGGCCGCGGTAGATCACGCCAGAACGGTCGCACATGATGACGTTGTTGTGGCGCACGCCCATCGCCTTGATCAACGCGGTACAGGCAATGGCCGCAGCGCCCGCGCCGTTGACGACAACCTTGACGTCCTCGAGCTTGCGTCCGGTCAGGTGGCAGGCATTGAGCAGACCTGCGGCGGAAATGATTGCCGTGCCGTGCTGGTCGTCGTGCATCACCGGTATCTTCAGGCGGTCCTTCAGGGCCTGTTCGATGATGAAGCATTCGGGCGCCTTGATATCTTCAAGGTTGATGCCACCGAACGAGGGCTCCATCAGCGCAACAGCTTCGATGAAAGCGTCGGGATCTTCGGTGGCGAGCTCGATGTCGATCGAATCGACGTCGGCAAAGCGCTTGAAAAGCACGGCCTTGCCTTCCATCACCGGCTTGGAGGCCAGCGCGCCAAGGTTGCCAAGCCCAAGGATGGCAGTGCCATTGGAAATCACGGCAACAAGGTTGCCCTTGGCGGTGTAGTCATAGGCGGTGGCGGGATCTTCGGCGATAGCGCGGACCGGGACCGCGACGCCGGGAGAATAAGCCAGCGACAGATCACGCTGGGTCGCCATCGGCTTGCTGGCGATGATCTCGATCTTACCGGGGCGAATCGTGTTGTGGTAGAAAAGCGCCTCGCGTTCGGTGAAGCGGACGTTGCTTTCCTCGGACATGGTTCCCCCGTATCTGACCGGACTTGTTGTGATGGCAGTGTCCGACCTTTGACGTTACGTCAAGGCGCGCGGACACTGCAGAGTCGATGCAAATCTATCGAAAATGCCGGATGCGGAATCGGACTGCCGGTTTAGAGGTCCTTCGGCTGCCACGTCGGGATGCCGAGCCGCCTTACCTTGAACAACAGGCTGCGGCCCTCCTGCCAGACCAGTTGCAAGCGAGGATCGGCGCGTCGCGGCAAGCCGGTATCGATCAGCCAGACATAGTCCACGCGCTCGATCGGGGCGTACTTCAGCGCGGTATCGACGCTGCGACGCCAGCCACCGGCGCAACCGCGCGACCAGACGAACTCTGAAGGGTCCGCCGTGAAGTTGCGACCCGGACGAAAGCGCGGCACGACCATGTGCAGGCCGGGGACCGCCCAGTTGTCGTTGACCCAGGCCTGCCGGTAGAGGCTCGCGAGGCTGGCGAGGTGATCGCGGCGGGTGTTGCGCCAGGATTCGTCGAGGCACGAATGCTCCACGAAAGCGAGGACGCGGCTGCCGGGTTCGACATGGGTCAGCGCGGAAAGCTGCTTGTTGTAGTCTTCGGCATAGCCGTTGAAGCTCCATGCCGTCACGGTGAGGCGCACGGCAAGCAGGGCCATGCCGGCATAAGCGACCGCGCGCGCCCACTGCGGGCGGCGGGCGCCGCTCCAGTCCTGCAGGCCGAGGCCGAGCATGGCCGCGACCGGAAGGATGCGGATGTCGACGAAGGCCGAACCGTTGATGTCGCTCGGGATCGCAAGGAACAGCAGGAACACCATCAGCGCGGGCATGCCCTGCCGGAAGCGCCACTTTGCGCCGAGGAACGGCCCGACCAGCACCAGCAGGCAGGCGATGATCGTGGTCCCGGCATCGAGCAGCTTGGACTGGTCGCGCAAGGTCAGCACGAAGGACCACGCCTTCTGGTCCCAGCGCCAGATGTTCATCGACTGGACGGGCGGCGAAAACGCCTTCCACAGCACGATCGTGATCACCGTGGCCAGCAGCGGCCAGCAAGCTTGCCAGAGGCGCAAGCCAATCGCCTTCCAGTCAAGCGTGCGCAGCCACTGGCGGTTGGTCAGGTCGCGCCAGCGCCAACCTTCGGGCAGTTCGTCCATCGCGCGGCCGAAAGCATGGGCGCCTACCAGCAACGCCAGCAGCAAGCCGCCGATCGCGTGGCAGAGCATTGCCACCGGCTGCGCGACCACGAGCATCGCGGCGCGCGCCTTTGGGTTGCGTTGTTCAAGCCAGAGCGAGGCGCCGAACGCGGTCAGCGAAAGGCCGGTGGCAAGGATGTAGTTGAGGAAGCCCGTCAGCAGCGGGAAACTGAACACGAACATCAGCGACCATGCCGCGGCGTGCCCACCCTTGGGATTGAGCATGCGGATGGTCCACAAGCAGCCGCCTGCAAACAGGCCCGTGGCAAGCACCGTGCTCCACCAGCCTGCAGCGAGGATGCCGAACTGCGCTCCGAGCACCTTCATCAGCACGCCGCCGCCGATGTTCAGGGTGAACACCCACTTCCAGGTGAAGTACTGTTCGAGCGGATTGCCGGGGCCGGCAGCCTCGATCGCGGCGGCGCCCATGTGGCCGGGCACGTCGATCAGTGGCGGCACTTCGACCAGCGCGAAGGGGGCGCAAACGAGCAGCACTGCAATGAGGATGCCGGGGCCCGAAAGCCACGGCAGCGCTCCTGCGCGCGCCCAAGCGGCCTTCAGACCCTGGAGCCAATCCTTTTCGCGGACTTGCGTCAAACCGTAAGTACCCCCACAAGACCGGAACCGTCCCCATGCTGCCTGCTCTGCACAGGCTGTGCGCTGGAGTTGCGGATATCCCGGTGTCGATGGTTTGAGAAACACGTCGCGCTCGTCTAGCCACGTGCGCGTGACGCCTAATGCCCCAACTCCGATGATGGCGCAATATCTTGCGCTTAAACAGCAGGCTGGCGACTGCCTGCTGTTCTACCGCATGGGCGACTTCTTCGAGCTGTTCTTCGACGACGCCAAGATCGCCACGCAAGTCCTCGACATCGCGCTGACCAGCCGCGGCGAACACGGCGGCGCGCCGATTCCGATGTGCGGCGTGCCGGTCCATTCCGCCGAGGGCTACCTTGCCCGGCTGATCAAGGCGGGCTGCCGCGTGGCCATCGCCGAACAGGTCGAAACGCCCGAGGAAGCGAAGAAACGCGGTGGTTCGAAGGCGCTGGTGGCGCGCGACATCGTCCGATTCGTGACAGCGGGCACGTTGACCGAGGAAGCACTGCTCGAACCGCGCCGGGCGAACGTGCTGGCCGCGGTGTGCGAGGTGCGCGGCGCGATCGGCATTGCCGCCTGCGACATCTCCACGGGCCGCATGGAGCTTGAGGAATGCACGCCCGATGAGATGGGCGCGGCGCTGGCCCGGCTTGGCGCGAGCGAGGTGGTCGCGCCCGAATCATGGGAGAACGCGCCGATTGATTGCGTTTCGCGTCCGAATCGGTCGTTCGGCAGCGACGAAGGCGAGGTGCGGCTGAAGACCGTGCATGGGGTCTCCACACTCGACGGATTCGGGCAGTTCAGCCGCGCCATGCTGGCTGCGGCGGGCGGTCTCGTCGCCTACCTCGATCATGTCGGCCGTGGCGCGCTGCCCCTGATCCTGCCGCCGGTGGCGCGCGAGGCCGGCACGCACATGGCGATGGACGAAGCCACGCGCAGCAGCCTTGAGATACTGGTCAGTTCGAGCGGTACCCGGCGAGGCTCGCTGGTCGAGGCGATTGATCGCTGCGTAACGGGGGCCGGGGCGCGTCTCCTGGCCGAGGACCTGTCAGCCCCGCTGACCGATACGCGCGCGATCAACCGGCGGCTGGAACTGGTCAGCTGGCTCCACGACGATCCGCTGCTGCGGGGCGACATCCGCGGCATAATGCGCAGCCTGCCCGACGTCGGCCGTGCGCTGGGCCGGGTCGTGGCTGGGCGTGGCTCTCCACGCGATCTTGGCCAGTTGCGCGACGGGCTTTCCGAGGCACGCCGCCTGCACGACGTGCTGCGCGCGCGCTCCGACCGGCCCGGCCCGCTCGACGAGATGCTGCCCTCGCTATCGGGCCATGGCGCGTTGTGCGATCTCTACGCCCGTGCGCTGGTGCCAGCGCCGCCGACCGAACGGTCGCAGGGTGGCTATATCGCCGAGGGCTACGACGCCGCGCTCGACGAGTTGCGCCGGGTTTCCGGCAACGCCCGCCGCGCCATTGCGGCGCTGGAGGCGAAGTACCGCAACGATACCGGGGTCGCCGCGCTGAAGATCCGCCACAACGGCGTGCTGGGCTACTTCATCGAGGTTCCGGCGCGCCACGCCGACCGGCTGATGGCGCCCGAATCAGGCTTTACTCATCGCCAGACCATGGCGGGCGCAGTGCGCTTCAATGCGCTGGCCCTGCATGAGGAAGCCAGCCGGATTGCAGAAAGCGGTGGCCATGCGCTGGCAGCGGAAGAAGCGCATTTCGAGGACCTCGTCGGTCACGCCGTGCGCGCCAGGGAAGCGATCGCTGCCACGGCGGCAGCACTTGCCCGCATCGACGTGGCCGCGGGACAGGCCGAGCGGGCAGCCGAAGGCGGCTGGGCGCTCCCCCGCGTGGTGGACGAGCCCTGTCTTGAGATCACCGGCGGGCGGCATCCGGTGGTCGAGGCAGCGCTGGCGGCCAAGGGCGAGCGTTTTGTCGCCAACGACTGCTGCCTGCATCCGCAGGATCGGCTCTGGCTGGTCGGCGGGCCGAACATGGGCGGTAAATCCACCTTCCTGCGCCAGAACGCACTGATCGTGCTGCTGGCACAGGCCGGCGGCTTCGTGCCCGCGCAAGCCGCGACGATCGGCCTGGTCGATCGCCTGTTCAGCCGCGTCGGCGCATCGGACAATCTGGCGCGCGGCCGCTCGACGTTCATGGTCGAAATGGTCGAGACGGCGGCGATCCTGTCTCAGGCGACCGAGCGCAGTTTCGTCATCCTCGACGAAGTGGGCCGGGGTACATCGACCTACGACGGCCTGTCGTTGGCCTGGGCGGTGGCAGAGGCAATCCATTCGATCAACCGCTGCCGCTGCCTGTTCGCCACGCACTACCACGAGCTCTCGCGTCTTGCCGAAGCTTGCGATTCGCTCTCGCTCCACCACGTCCGCGCGCGGGAATGGAAGGGCGATCTGGTGCTGCTGCACGAACTGGCGGAAGGGCCGGCAGACAAGTCCTATGGCCTTGCCGTGGCGCGGCTGGCAGGCGTGCCGGCGCCGGTGATCAAGCGCGCCAAGTCGGTGCTGGAAAAGCTCGAGAAAGGCCGCGCCGCCACCGGTGGCCTTGCCGCAGGGCTCGACGACCTGCCCCTGTTCGCCGCCGCGATCGAAGCGGCAGAGGAAAAGGTCGATGCCCTGCGCGCGCGCCTGAACGGCCTCGACATCGATGCGCTGTCGCCCCGCGAGGCTTTGGATCTGCTCTATCAGCTGAAAGCCCAAGCCAATGGTTGAACTGACGCAGCTCGGCACCAAGCGTGCGCTGTTCGTGATGGCAGCAGAGCCTGAATATGGCCCGCACCTGCGCGCGCGGTTCGTGCCGCTGATTACCGGAATCGGCCCGGTGGAGGCCGCACTGCACACAGGCATTGCGCTGGCGCGACTGGAGGCGGCGGGCACCCTGCCCGACCTGATCGTCTGCCTCGGCTCGGCCGGATCGCGGCGCTGCGCTCTGGGCTCGATCCACCAGATCGGCAGCGTTTCGTGGCGCGACATGGACGCCTCGGCGCTAGGCGTGGAGCCGGGCGTGGTGCCCTATCTCGATGAGCCCAAGGACCTGCCGCTGGACACGCCGCTGGACCTGCCCATCGCCACGCTATCGAGCGGCGGCGACGTTGTCAGCGGCGATCACTGGAACCGGGTGAGCGCCGACATGGTCGACATGGAAACCTACGCCGTCGCCCGCGCCGCCCGCACCTTTGGCGTGCCGCTGATGGGCCTGCGCGGCGTGTCAGACGGCCCCGGCGAACTGGCCGGCGCGCACGACTGGCACAAGCTGCTGGGCTACCTCGACGGCGAACTCGCCAAGGCGGTAGACCTTCTTGCAGCGCATTACTGCTGATCTACTCGGCCCGGTTGTACTTGCCGGTTTCTAAATCGCGCATGAAAGCGCTGCCGATTGGCGCATCCAGCAGGGCAAGGAAGCTGTCATCCCTGTTCAGCAGAGCGCCCAGAGCGACGTAGCTGGCAGTGCGGTCATCGAGAGGATCGGCATCTGGATGGCCATCCGTCCCCCGTATTCGCCAACCGCTGTCGGGGTCTTTGTCGTCCTCGCCAGCCATGTCCGGCTCTTCGCGATAGATGTACTCGACCGGCACGCTTCCATCCAGCACGCAATCGTCGACAAGGCACCGCTCCCAGTACGTCTGATGCCGATGGAATGGCGGATGTGCTTCAGGATTGTCCCATTCGATATCGAGGATGTGCCCGACACCGAACGCCACCTCCAAGCCGATCTCCAGTCCCGGCTCCCACGGCTGATTGTCCAATGTTCCTGTGAAATCGAGCCCAGACTTGCGGGTGACTTTCGCCCACATGCGCTCTCCACTGTACTGCTGCGTCTCCCACTCATACTCGAAACCAAGCTTCACCAGATCGCCGACCGACACCTGCACCCGCTCCTCAAGCAGCGGGATGAAGAAGGTATAGGGAGATTCGGCAACAGCGGCATCGGCGTCGCGCAGATGGAAGGGGAAGCTGTCCGTCACAGAGACAGAAACAGCCCCGCCAATGCGGCGCTCATCAGATTGCTGAGCGCGCCTGCTACCAGCGCGCGGATGCCGAGTTTGGCGATGATCGGGCGCTGGTTGGGGGCAAGGCCGCCGGTTACCGCCATCTGGATCGCGATCGAGCTGAAGTTGGCAAAGCCGCACAATGCGAAGGTGACGATGGCAACGGTGTGGGCCGACAGCGCGGTGTCCTTGCCGAGTTCGATGAAGGCGACAAATTCGTTGAGCACGATCTTGCTGCCGAACAGGCCACCGGCCTGCATCGCCTCGCTCCAGCCGTCGGCACCCAGCAGGTAGAACACCGGCGCAAAGACATAGCCCAGCACCATCTGGAACGAGAGGTCGGGCGTGCCGAACCAGCCGCCGATCCAGCCGAGCACGCCGTTGGCGAGCGCGACCAGCGCGACGAACGCCAGCACCATGGCGCCCACGGCAACGGCGAGCTTCACCCCGGTCTGCGCACCCTGGCTTGCCGCCATGATGATGTTGGCGGGGCGCTCTTCCTCGTCCGAGGCGAGGCTGGGTTTGACGTGCGGGTTGGGCAGGGCCTCGTCGGCAACTTCGGCGGGCACCGGCGGCTCGTCGGGCATCATCAGCTTGGCCATCAGAATCCCGCCCGGCGCGGACATGAAGGCAGCCGCCACCAGATAGTCGATGCGGATGCCCATGCTGGCATAGGCCGCCAGGATGGTCCCCGCCACGCCTGCCATGCCCACCGTCATCACGGTGAAGAGCTGGCTGGGGTTGAGCGCGGCAAGATAGGGCCGGATCACCAGCGGCGATTCACTCTGGCCGACGAAGATGTTGCTGGCAGCGCAGAGCGATTCAACCTTGCTGATGCCGGTGACCTTTTCAAGCGCGCCTCCGATCCAGCGGATCACCAGCTGCATCACGCCAAGGTAGTAGAGGATCGAAATCAGCGCGGCGAAGAACACGATCACCGGCAGGGCCGAGATGGCAAAGCTGGTGCCGCCGATCGCCGGGTCCGCCAAGGGGCCGAAAAGGAAGGCCACACCGGCGCGGGCGAAGCCTAGCAGGCTTTCGACCCCGCCCGCTGCGCCCTGCAGCAGGCGATTGCCGACCGGCACGTACAGCACCAGCGCGGCGAAACCCGCCTGCAGGGCAAAGGCCGCGGCTACCACGCGCAGGCGGATCGCCCGGCGGTTCGACGAGAGCAGGAAGGCGAGGGCAAGGATGAGCACCATCCCGAGAAGACTTGAAGCGACACGCATCGGGAAGGATCTGCTCCGCACGCAAATTGGTTTCAGCCGAATCTAATAGCGAATTGGCGGGAGGTTAAAAGCGCGCTATCGGCCCGAAATGCACGATACCACCGCGCCCGCCATCGCAATCCCCCGTTCGCTGTTCCTCTTCGCGCTGTTCTATGGCGGCATGGTGACGTTGGGCGGTGTGCTGGGAGCAAAGCAGGTTGCGCTTGGTCCGCTGGCGGTGGAGGCCGGGATATTTCCCTTCCTCACTCTCGTCGCCATTTCCAGCGGGATAGCCGAGCTTCATGGCAAGGACGCCGCAGACCGCCTTGTCCGCTATGGCTTCCTGCCGCTGGCCTTTGCCATCGCGCTGACGTTGTTCGTGCTGAACCTGCCGACTGACCCGGGCATGTACGAACCGGCCAAGGAAGCCTTCCCGATCATCCTTGGCCAATCGTGGCGCATGATGCTAGCCGGGATCATGGCCTATGGCGTGTCGGTGACGCTGAACGTGTGGATCTTCAACCGCTTGCGTGGTGCGGCTGGGCGGTTTCTTGCCGTGCGCGGTTTCATTGCCGCGGCACTTTCGCAGGTTGTCGACACCCTGATCTTCATTTCGGTTTCGTTCTATGGCGTACGGCCTATTGCCAGCCTGATGGCGGGCCAGATGCTGGCCAAGGTCGTGCTGTCGGCAGTGCTGGTGCCGCTGATCATTGCGCTGGTGATGAAGATCGGTCGCAGGCTCGACAGCCCATCCTGATTGGACGGCATAAGCTGCCGTCACGCGCGCAACGCCAATATTGGATTCTGCAAGCATTGCGCGTAAGGGCGCGCGCATGAGCCAGAACCACGACCCCGCGATGCTTGCCAAGGCAGAGACCCTGACCGAGGCGCTGCCCTATCTCCAGCGCTATGCCGGCAAGACTTTCGTGGTGAAGTATGGCGGCCACGCGATGGGCGATCCCGAACTGGCGCAGGACTTTGCCGAGGACATCGTGCTGTTGAAGGCCGTGGGCATCAACCCGGTCGTCGTCCACGGCGGCGGGCCGCAGATCGGGCGAATGCTGAAGGCGCTGGGCATCGAATCGCAGTTCGTCGACGGCCTGCGCGTGACTGACAAACAGACCGCCGAAGTGGCTGAAATGGTCCTGGCCGGCGCCATCAACAAGGAACTGGTCAGCTGGATCGCCCGCGCGGGCGGCAAGGCCATCGGCATTTCCGGCAAGGATGGCGGCATGGTGGTCGCCCGCAAGGTCCAGTCGAAGAAGTCGCCCAAGGCCATCGAAGGCGAGGATGGCGATCCGATCGTGGTCGACCTCGGCTTCGTGGGCGAGCCCGACCGCATCGACACGACCGTGATCGACACCATCGTCAACGCCGGAATGATCCCCGTGATCGCGCCGATCGGCGTCGGCGAGGATGGCGAGACCTACAACATCAATGCCGACACCATGGCAGGTGCGATTGCCGCCGCACTCGGTGCCTCACGCCTGTTCCTGCTGACCGACGTTCCGGGCGTGCTCGACAAGGACAAGAACCTGCTGACCGACCTCAGGCCCGCCGACATCGCGCGACTGGCCGAAGACGGCACCATCAGCGGCGGCATGATCCCCAAGCTCGAGACATGCGTCCACGCCGTCGAGGCGGGCTGCGAGGCGACGGTCGTGCTTGATGGCCGCGTGCCCCATGCCATGCTGCTGGAGATCTTCACCGCGCGCGGTGCGGGGACGCTGATCCGCGCCTGAGGCGCCGATTCGACCGGAGATTATGTTTCCATTAAGCGCGGAACCGGATCGGCCCGCGTTCGTCCCTGCGGCATGATCCGCACCGCTCTTGTCACGGCCGCCATGTCGGCGCTGGTCTTTCACCTTGGCGGTTGTCAGCGGGGACCGGCGTCGCCTGCAGAAGACAGCACCGCGATGGCTGCGCCCGCTGCTCAGCCGACAGCCGGTCCTGCACAGCGATTGGAGCCTGCAGCATCCGGAAAAGTGGCTCAGCCCTCTCTTGCCAAGCGGCCCGAGGACGTGCTCGATGCCTTTGCCGCCGCCATCGAAGCCCGCGACTGGCGCAGTGTCCGCGCTTTCTGGGCAGACAAGGGGGATCGCAGCGGCATGGACGCGAGGCTTTTCGCCGAGACTTGGGGCAGGCTCAAGGCTCCTTCGGTAGTGATCGGCGAAGGCCAGCAGGAAGGCGCGGCGGGTTCGATCTATTATACCGCCCCGGTGGTCATAACCGATGGTGACCGCACGATAACGGGCGACGTGATCTTGCGAAGGGTCAACAACGTGCCCGGAGCGTCGGCGGAGCAGCTGCGCTGGCATATCGACAGCACGACGCTCAACCCAGGCAAGCCCTGAGGACAACAGCGGCGAAGCTTGCCTAAATTGTAAGTAGCACATACAGAGCCGCGCAAGTGTCGCCCCGTAGCGACACTGCGGGCACTTGTGGCCCGGCAAGAGGGTCGGCTAGGAGCATGGCTCGCTCTCAATCTGCCGACGAGGATATGCACCGATGCTGCTTTACACGCTGATCGCCATGATCAACTACCTCGTGAACATCCTTGTCGTAGTCGTCATCGTGCAGTTCGTGCTGAGCCTGCTCATCTCGTTCAATGTCGTCAACATGCACAACAACGCGGTTGCCGCAGTGTGGAAGGCCCTGAACGCTATCCTTGAGCCGATGCTGCGCCCGATCCGCAAGATCCTGCCCGATACCGGCGCGCTCGATTTCTCGCCGATGGTACTGATCATCGGCCTTAACCTGCTGACGATCCTGCTGAGCGGCATTGCCGCATCCTCGGCGGGAATGTGACACACAAACTCGCTGGATTATAGACGATGACTGCTGCCGTGATCGACGGAAAGGCCTTCGCCGCCACCCTGCGCGCCCGCGTGGGCGATCTTGCCGCTGCGTTCGAGGCCCAGGCCGGGCGCAAGGCTGGCCTGGCCGTGGTGCTGGTGGGCGAGGACCCGGCAAGCAAGGTCTATGTCCGCTCCAAGGGCAAGAGCACGGTGGAAGCGGGCATGAACAGCTTCGAGCACAAGCTGCCAGCCGAAACGTCCGAGGCCGATCTGCTGGCGATGGTCGAGCAGCTCAACGCTGATCCCGCGGTCGATGGCATTCTCGTGCAGTTGCCGTTGCCCAAGCATATCGACGAGCAGAAGGTCATCGCCGCGATCAACCCCGACAAGGACGTCGACGGCTTCCACGTCACCAACGCCGGCCGCCTTGCCGTGGGCCAGCCGGGTTTCGTGCCCTGCACGCCGCTTGGCTGCCTGATGCTGCTCAAGGACAAACTCGGCAATCTATCGGGCCTCGACGCGGTGGTGATCGGCCGCTCCAACATTGTCGGCAAGCCGATGGCGCAGTTGCTGATCGCGGAAAGCTGCACGGTGACGGTGGCGCATAGCCGCACGAAGAACCTCGCAGACGTGGTGAAGCGGGCTGATATCGTCGTGGCTGCCGTTGGCCGACCAGAGATGGTCAAGGGAGACTGGATCAAGCCCGGCGCGACCGTGATCGACGTAGGCATCAACCGCGTACCCGGCGCCGAAGCAGGCAAGACCAAGCTGGTGGGCGATGTCGACTATGAAAGCGCCGCGCAAGTCGCCTCGGCCATCACGCCGGTGCCCGGTGGCGTCGGCCCGATGACGATCGCGGTGCTGCTGCGCAACGCGCTCGTCGCGGCCTATCGCAACGAGGGTCTGGATCTGGCGGCGGACGCAATCTGATCTGCCCCTTGGCGGGATAGGTTTGGCGGGGTGGGCAGGCTGCAGCGCATCGGCTAGGCTGGTGTGATGAAGCGCCTGATCCCCCTCGCATTCCTCCTTGCAGCCACGCCCGCACTCTCTCAATCGGCCCCGGATTCGCAAGAGCCTGGCCGCCCGCAGCGCGCCTATGCCAATCCTTCTGCGCTGATCGCCGCGGACATCGGCTTTGCCCGGCTGGCGCGGGAGAGGGGACAATGGACCGCCTTCCGCGAGACGGCGGACGAGACCGCCGAGATGTTCGAAGACGGACGCCAGCTGGCCAGGACATTGCTCAAGGACCGCAAGGACCCGCCCGCGACGGTAAAGTGGGCTCCGCACCTTGCATGGATCAGCTGTGACGGCACCGCAGGGCTGACCTATGGCGCATGGCAGGGACCGTCGGGAGGGGACGGCGAATACGTCACCGTGTGGCAGCGCCAGTTCAAGGGCAAGGTCGACTGGAAATGGGTGCTCGATGACGGGCAGGACCTCGCCTCGCCATTGGGCGAGGTGGACTGGGCCGAGGGCAAGGTTGCCGATTGCCCGGCCCGTCCTCGTCCGCCTGGAGACCCAGCGCCGCAGCCCGGCAGCAAGCGCGAGCGCAAGGAGGGCGGCAAGCTGCCGCCCATGCGTCCGCTTGCCGGAGCCATTCCGGCAGCCGAAGGCGGCGACAGCAAGGACGGCCAATCGCGCGACGGCAGCCTGGCCTGGCGTTCGACCGTTCTGCCTGACGGCAACCGTCGCTTCACTGCTTGGATCTGGAAAGACGGCGCGATGCGCGAAGTGATCGCGCGCAACTTTAAAGCGAACGGAGCCTGAGGCGATGCTGCAGCTATTCCTCTCCGCCTTCGTCACGCTGTTCGTGGTCATCGACCCGCCCGGCTGTGCGCCGATCTATGCGGGCCTCACCGCCAACGCGACGGCGAAACAGGCGTTCTCCATGGCCTTGCGCGCCTGCCTGATCGCCACCGGCATCCTGCTGGTCTTTGCATTGTTCGGCGAGGATCTGCTGGGCGCATTGCACATCGAACTCGACAGCTTCCGCATTGCCGGCGGCATCATGCTCTTCCTGATCGCGCTCGACATGGTGTTCGAGAAGCGCACCGAACGGCGCGAGGAGCGGGCCGAGAAGGTACGTTCCGCCCAGCCGCAGGTGGAGGACGTCTCGGTCTTCCCGATGGCCATGCCGATGCTGGCCGGCCCCGGCTCGATCGCATCGGTCATGCTGCTGACGGCACGGGCCAACGGGCTGGAGGAAACCGCCGTGATCCTTGGGGCGCTCGCCGTGGTGATGGTGCTGAGCTTCATCGCGCTGGTCGCGGCGCGACCACTGATCCGGGCGCTGGGTTCGCAGGTGGAGGCGGTGATCACCCGCCTGCTCGGCGTGCTGCTGGCGGCTCTCGCAGCGCAGTTCGTGATTGACGGAATTCAGGCCCAGTTCTGAAGTTCGTTGCAACTACTGCAACGTCACCCGCCCGCCATCGTCGCTGTCGCGCTTGCCGAAGAACTGCATGAGCTGGACCAGCAACTCGCACCGTGCCGCCAGCGAATCGGCTTCGAGCAGGGCCTGCTTGGCCGCTGCGTCGAATGGGGCGATCTGCGAGACGCCGTTGATCAGCGACATGTCATCCAGCCGTCCGACCGAATCCCAATCGACCGCATAGCCCTGCGCATCGGCGAAGCGGCGGGCTTCCTGTTCGAAGGAAGCGCGCTCGACCGCGCTGAGCGCTTCTGCCATGTCGTCGGCGAGGAGTTCGGCTTCGATCTGGCGGAACGGGGTGGTCACGTCCAGTTCGCGGATCATGCGGAACCTGGCGATGCCTTCAAGCACGAGATTGAACCGCCCGTCCTCCAGCGCCTCGACGTCGGCGATCTTGCCGACACAGCCCACGCTGAACAGCGGCGCGCCATCGACCGGCGATTGCGGCTGGATCATCGCGATGCGCCGATCACGCGCCAGTGAATCGCTCACCATCGCACGGTAGCGGGGTTCGAAGATATGCAGCGGCAGTTGCAGGCCTGGATAGAGCACCGCGCCTGTCAGCGGGAAGATCGACAGGCGCGTCGTGTTTGCGCTCGCGCCCATCACGCTCAACCGAACAGCACGGCGGAGAGCTTGCGCCGCGTGGCCGCAACCCAGGGATCCTCCAGCCCGATCGCTTCGAAAATCTGCAGCAGGCGGGCCTTGGCCGCGCCCTCGTTCCACTCGCGGTCGGCGGCGATCATGGCAAGGAGCTTGGCGGCAGCCTCGTCTCGCTGGCCGGCGGCATAGAGTCCGTTGGCGAAGGCAAGCTGGGCGTCCATGTCGGCCGGGCGTTCTGCCGCCGCAGCGCGCAGGGCAGCGAGTTCGCCCTCTTCCGGCGCATCCTCGGCCAGTGCCAGCGCGGAGCGCGCTTGAGCGAGGGCCGGATCCGCAGCGAGCTTGGGGTCGAGCGAATCGAGTACGGCCTGTGCTTCGTCCTTCTGGCCTGCCGCGATCAATGCGCGCACGAGGCCGGCGTGGGCCTGAGCATTATCGGGCGCGATCTCGACGATCTGGGCAAAGATGCTGGCAGCGCGTTCGCCATCGCCTTCAGCCAGCACTTCCTCGCCCATGGCAAGCAGCGGCGTCACGTCCTGCTCGGGCTCGCCCGCCTGCACCGGCAGCTTGGCGAGGATCTGGTCGAGGTACTGCTTCAGCTGTGATTCGGTGCGCGCAGGTGTCAGGTCCGCCACCGGCTGGCCCTGAAACATCGCATAGACCGTGGGGATCGAGCGTACCTGGAACTGCGCGGCGATGAACTGTTCCTCGTCGACGTTGACCTTGGCGAGGACCACGCCCTTGTCGGCATATTCTGCGGCGACCTTTTCGAGCACTGGCGTGAGCGCCTTGCACGGCCCGCACCACTCCGCCCAGAAATCCAGGATGACGAGCTTGGTCATCGACGGCTCGACCACGTTCTTGCGGAAGCGGTCCACTGCCTTCTGTTCGTCGAGATTGAGCCCCATGCTGGCCAAGATGCGTCTCCGGTCGATGTTTTCAGGTTTGCCGCACAATGTGGGAACGCTTCGCGCTTCGGCAAGGGGAATCGGGGGTTTTGCGAAAGACTTCGCCTTCGATGCATTTTTGGTGTTGCGCTCTTTCCGAGTCGCCGTTAGAGGCCCCCACACCCCAGCCGGACGGGGCACTTCCCACCGGCCAGAAACGCACGAGCGGGCGTAGCTCAGGGGTAGAGCACAACCTTGCCAAGGTTGGGGTCGAGGGTTCGAATCCCTTCGCCCGCTCCAGTTTCCACTATCACCTCATCGTTGAATTCGGGCTTGGTTCCTCCCTTCGGGGAAACCTTACTGCTCGATTTGCAAGTGCGGTGCCTTGCCCGTGGGGTTGTGGGCCCGGCCTGCGCCGGGGCGACGATCCTTGCTGATCGTTGGTTAGCCGGATGCTGGCTCGCAGGTTCTTGGCTTGCGAAGCGACTTCCCACTTCGTGCGTCATCCCGGCAAAGGCCGGGATCCATTCACTTGGGTTCGCGCATCTCTCATCGGAACCATTGCTGAATTGCGACAGGATGAACAACCTTCGCGATAACTGTGATAGAACTAACCCGTTGGTCTGCAAACATTGAGCGAATTATCCGATTGCCAGCCCGCTATCGCGCGGGGCAACAGGAGGAGAGAAACTCATGCAGATCAGCAGGATTGCACTGGCCGCCGTGCTTGTGGCCGCCTTGCCGCTCGGCAGCGCTGCAATGGCCGAAACCGTTACGCCGACGAGCGAGCCCGCTGCGAAGGAATGGTATCCCAAGACGCTCGACCTGACCGCGCTGCGCCAGAACGAGGCGACCAAAGCCAATCCCTATGGCCCGGACTTCGACTATGCCAAGGAATTTGCCTCGCTCGATCTCGATGCGGTGAAAGCCGATATCCGCAAGGTGCTGACAACGCCGCAGCCGTGGTGGCCCGCCGACTATGGCCACTACGGCCCGTTCTTCATCCGCATGGCCTGGCACAGCGCGGGGACATATCGCACCGGCGACGGGCGCGGTGGTTCGGACGGCGGCGAACTGCGCTTCGAGCCGCTCAATTCCTGGCCGGACAACGTCAACCTCGACAAGGCCCGCCGCCTCGTCTGGCCGATCAAGCAGAAGTACGGGCGCAAACTTTCGTGGGGCGACCTGATGGTCCTGACCGGCAATGTTGCCATGGAGGACATGGGCTTCAAGACCTTGGGCTTTGCCGGTGGCCGCGTCGATGCCTGGCAGCCTGACCTCGTGTTCTGGGGACCCGAGACCAAGCTGCTCGACGACAAGCGCCGGGATGGCAAGGGCAACCTCAAGGGGCCGTTGGGCGCGACGCAGATGGGCCTGATCTACGTGAACCCGGAAGGCCCGAACGGCGTGCCCGATCCTCTTGCGGCTGCGGCCGACATCCGCCGCGCCTTCGGCGCAATGGCGATGACCGATGAAGAAACCGCGGCGCTGATCGCTGGCGGCCACACCTTCGGCAAGGCGCACGGCGCGCACAAGCCCGAGGAATGCGTCGGCAACGATCCGGGGCAGGGCAAGATCGAGCAGCAAGGCCTTGGCTGGGCCAACAAATGCGGCAAGGGCAATGCCGAGGACACGGTGACGAGCGGGCTGGAAGGCGCATGGTCGGCCAACCCGATCGCCTTCACCACGCAGTATCTCGACAATCTTTACGGTTTCGAATGGGTCAAGACCAAGAGCCCGGCCGGGGCGACGCAGTGGATCCCGAAGGACCCGGCGGCGGCAAACCTCGTACCCGACGCGCACCGGCCCGATGTGCGTCACGCACCGATTATGTTCACCACCGACATCGCGATGCGCGAGGACCCCGGTTTCCGTAAGATCACGCAGGGCTGGCAGAAGAACCCGCAAGCCTTCAGCGACGCCTTTGCCCGGGCCTGGTTCAAGCTGACCCACCGCGACATGGGACCGCAAGCGCGCTACCTTGGCAAGGATGCGCCGAAGGTGACGATGACATGGCAGGATCCGCTGCCCAAGGCGAACTACGCCATGGTCGACGCCGCGGACATTGCCGCACTGAAAGGCAGCATCCTGTCATCCGGCCTGACCACGGCCGAGCTGGTGCGCACGGCCTGGGCCTCGGCCTCGACCTTCCGCGCGACCGATATGCGCGGCGGGGCCAACGGTGCTCGCGTGCGGCTTGCCCCGCAGAAGGACTGGGCGGTCAACGATCCGGCAGAGCTGGCGAAGGTGACGGCCAAGCTCGAGGCAATCCGCCTCGGCTTCAACAAGGCGGCCAAGGGTGGCAAGCAGGTGAGCCTGGCTGACCTGATCGTGCTGGGCGGCAATGCCGCGATCGAGCAGGCAGCCAAGGCCGCAGGGCATGACGTGAGCGTGCCGTTCACGCCGGGCCGGGTCGATGCCACGCAAGCGCAGACCGACGTCGAATCGTTCAATTACCTCCAGCCAGAGGCCGATGCCTTCCGGAACTACTACGCGGCGGATTCCTTCTACGGGCCGACCGAAGCGCTGGTCGACAAGGCAGACATGCTGGGGCTGACCGTGCCGGAGACGACCGTGCTGCTGGGCGGAATGCGAGCACTCGGCGCGAATGCCGCTGGATCGAAGGCGGGCGTGTTCACCGACCGTCCCGGCACGCTGAACAATGACTTCTTCGTCAACCTCCTGTCGATGGACACGGTTTGGACGAAAGCGGCCGCACCCGGCCTCTACGAGGGCAAGGACCGTGCAAGCGGTGCCCTGAAGTGGACGGCGACGCCGGTCGACCTCGTGTTCGGTTCGAATTCCGAACTGCGCGCGGTAGCGGAAGTCTATGCCTCGGATGACGCGAAGGACAAGTTCGTGGCCGACTTCGTGGCGGCCTGGACCAAGGTGATGAACGCCGACCGTTTCTGATCGGTCAACCAATGCAGGGCGGCGGCGGAGCGATAGGCTACGCCGCCGTTTCCTGTTCGGGATCGCGCTGCCCCAGCCGCGGCGCGATCAACGCGCAGGCGATGAGCTGGAGTTGATGGAACACCATCACCGGCAGGAGCACGATGCCGACCGAAGCGGCCGGGAACAATACACCGGCCATTGGCACACCCGAGGCCAGGCTCTTCTTCGAGCCGCAGAACAACAGGACAATGGCATCCTCGCGCGGTAGCTTCATCGCCTTGGCGGTCTGCCAGGTTGCAGCAAGGACCAGCGCCAGCATGACGAGGCAGACCAGCGTGAGCACGAGCAGGCTTAAGGGGGCAACGCGCTGCCACAGTCCCTCGACCACGGCGGCGCCGAACGCGGCATAGACGACGAGCAGGATCGAGCCGCGATCGACCTTGCCCACCCATGCCTTGTGGCGGGCGATGAAGCCGCCGATCCACGGACGCAGCAGGTGCCCCGCCACGAACGGGAGGAGCAACTGCAGCACGATCGTTTCGGCAGAGGCCCAGGAGAACCCGCCTGTTGCCCCGCCCATCAACAGCGCAACAAGCGCCGGCGTGACGAAAATCCCGGCGAAGTTCGAGAACGATGCAGCGCAGACCGCAGCCGCCACGTTCCCGCGGGCGATGGCGGTAAAGGCAATCGAGGACTGGACCGTGGAGGGCAGCAGAGCAAGGAAGAGCAAGCCCGCACCGAATTCGACCGGGAGAAACGGCAGGGCGCGAGCGGCAAGCCCCAGCAGCGGGAACAGCGCGAAAGTCATCGCCAGCACGGCCAGGTGCAGTCTCCAGTTGCGGGCCCCCTCCCAGATCGCTTCACGCGACAGCTTGGCACCGTGGAGAAAGAACAGCAGCACGATCCCCGCATCTGCCGCTCCATCGACCAGCGGCACGAATGCGCCGCGCGCCGGCAGCACGCTGGCGAGGACGACCGTTGCAACAAGAGCGAGCAGGAATGGATCGAGCAGGGAGGCGATGCGCCGGAACATATAAAGGACCTGCTTCAACGAAAAGGGTGCGGACCTCTTGTGCGCTTGCGACAGTGTGTCAAGGCACAGGGTTCTGGCGTTGGAGCAGGGACCTGACACTGGCGCGCGCAACTGGCGACCGTCTCAGCGAATGGCAATGGCGCACCCGACAGGATTCGAACCTGTGGCCTTTGCCTTCGGAGGGCAACGCTCTATCCAGCTGAGCTACGGGTGCAGGGCCGAGACGGCACCTAGCAGCGGCTTGGCGGGCATGCCAGCGATTTTGTGTTCCAGTCGCGTTTAGCAATTTGGGAACGGGTTGCGGGCTAGGCCGAAACCATGAACGGGGTTTCGACGTCATCAGGTGATTCGCGCGCCGCGCTGCCGCAGGCGGGCCGGGCCGAGTTCGGCCATGCCGCTGGCAATGCCATGTCGATGAAGTGGTCGGCATTGCACGATGCCGCTGCCGTGGTCTGCACTCTCGCGGGTTTGCAGCAGGAAATGCGCAAGCCCGAAGTGCGCAACTTCCCGGCGATCATGCGTGATACCGGTGGATGGCGCTATGACTTGGCGAAGCAGGGCGTTGACGATCTCGCCGCGATCATGGAGCCGGGATTGGCGGCATTGCTTGCGGTTTCGGCGCGCGGGCAAAGCCCCGGCCCGGCCGCGACGGCGCTGTGGCATGAATTCCTCGCATCGCGCGCCGCCTTGCTGGCGCTGGTACCGCCATTGGGCATCAAGCGGCGGGCCTGATCAGCTTTCCCAAGCGGCGCAATGGGGATCAATGCCGACAAGCTGACGGCGCAACGAGGCGCGGGCAAGACGTTCCACTTCGGCCTTGCGGCGTGCAGCAGCCAGCGGAATGGTGGGCGCAGGGCGCAGAATCTCGGCATCATAACCGTCGGCGACGATTACCCCGCAAGCATGCGGCAGGAAATTGTCGGTGTCGAGCACGGCACGGTCAAGATGCGGCGCAAGTCCCCAGTAGAACCGGTCGCAATGATCCAGGTAATCGGTCCACTTGCCATCGCCCAGCAGGTCGGCCCGGGAGACCTTGATCTCCACGATCACGACCTGCCCCTTGGCGTCGATGCCCATGAGATCGGCGCGCCTGCCGGAACGAAGCGGCATTTCGGGCAGGCACCAGATGTCGTTGCGCGCGAACAGGCGGCAGATGCCGCGCGCGACGGCGCGTGCTTCGCGTTCGACGACATCCGGGCTTGCGCCGGGACCAGTGGCAGCTGATTCGATCATGCCGCCAGTTTAGAACAAATGCCGAACGCGTAAAGGCTTAGAAGAAGCCCAGTGTCTGAACGAACAACCACACGCCGGTGGCAACGAGCAGCGCGGCGGCAACCATTCGCACGATGTCGAGCGGAACACGCTTGATCAATTCGTTGCCGAAGATCACGGCTGGGACGTTGGCAATCATCATGCCAAGCGTCGTACCGGCAGTGACCGCGATGGCATCGTTGAAGCGTGCGCCCAAAGCAATCGTGGCGATCTGCGTCTTGTCGCCCATCTCGACGATGAAGAATGCCACCAGCGTAGTGAGAAATGCGCCGTAGCGCGAAGGCTTGGGTGCTTCGTCCTCGTCCATCTTGTCCGGCACCAGGGTCCACAGGCCCATGGCGACGAAACCGATGGCAATGGCGAAGCGGAACCACTGGCCATCGAGGAAGGCGGCGGCGGTCGCACCGAGCAGGGCAGCGAGGAAGTGGTTGGCAAGCGTTGCGCCAAGGATGCCGAGGACGATCGGCAGCGGCCTTTTGAACCGGGCGGCGAGGATGATTGCGAGCAATTGCGTCTTGTCGCCAATCTCGGCGAGCGCGACAATCGCGGTGGACGTGCTGAAGGCTTCGAGCATCGACAATTCCGGGGCCGGGCGGAGCGATCAGGCCAACGACAGCTTACCCCTCCGCCCGGCCCGGACGATGGGTTCGCTGTCATTGGTCTCGCCCGGTGGACAAAAGTCCTGCCGCCTGCGCCATGGTCTCTCGACCAAGCATGTTGACGCTGAGGGCCGCGCCAGGCCCGAAAACCTGCCAGCGGTGGCTACTCCCCAAATGACGTGGGGTGCCGTTAGCTGCGTATGGCGTGGCATGCAAGTGCAGGCTATGGGCAGTAGCAACGCTATCCGACCACGGGTGCGCCGGGGAAAGTCAGATCGTGAAGCGCATTGCCGTTGCCGTCCTTGCCTGCAGCATTGCGCTGCCCGCGCAGGCCGAGGAAGGCCCGTGGACGTTGTCAGCCTCGGCGCGGCTGCGTGTGGAATCGATCGGCGGGCAGTTCCGCCCCGCCCCTGCCCCCGCAACCGACACGATGGTTTCGCTCAGGACCGAGCTTGCCGCCGGCTATGATGCCGGGCCGGTGCGGTTCAATGCCGAGCTCTGGGACGCGCGGGCTTGGGGACAGGACGCGCGCTCTTCAGCGAACACTGGCGAGGTCAACGCGCTCGAACTGGTGCAGGCGAACATGGCGGTGAAGCTGGCGGGCAAGAGCACGCTGACGCTGGGGCGCTACACCCTCGACCTCGGCAACCGGCGCATGGTGGCGCGTCAGCG
Source organism: Novosphingobium subterraneum (assembly GCF_000807925.1). Taxonomy (GTDB): domain Bacteria; phylum Pseudomonadota; class Alphaproteobacteria; order Sphingomonadales; family Sphingomonadaceae; genus Novosphingobium; species Novosphingobium subterraneum. The sequence continues at coordinate 36,541 of NZ_JRVC01000006.1, forward strand.
ATTTCGCAATACGACCAATGCCTTCACGGGCGCGCATCTTGAGCTGGACGGGGGCAAGGGACGCAGGCTCGACCTGATGTTCGCCCTGCCCCACCAGCGCCTGCCGGACGACGTTGCGGGCATTCGCGAGGACCGGGTGAAGTGGGACCGCGAGAACTTCGACGTCATGTTCTTTGGCGCGCATGGTACGCTGCCGCAGGTGCTTGGTGGGACCCTTCAGCCCTATGCCTTCGGACTGATCGAGCGCGACGGCGCGGGGCTGGCGACAGCGAACCGGCGGATCGGCACGGTGGGCGCGCGCCACTTCGTGAAGGCAAGCGCCGGGGCTTGGGACCACGACGTCGAAGGCGCGGTCCAGTTCGGCAAGGCACGGCGGACATCGGGGGTGGCGGATGTGACCGATCTCAACGTGTTCGCCTGGTTCGTCCACGCCGATGCCGGCTATACCTTTGCCGGTGGCTGGAAGCCCCGCGTGGTGGCGATGTTCGACGCCGCGAGTGGCGATAAGGGCAGCGCGCGCAAGTTCACCCGTTTCGACACGCTCTATTCGGCGCGGCGCTTCGAATTCGGGCCAAACGGGCTTTACGGGCCGTTTCGGCGGAGCAACATCGTCTCGCCCTCGCTGCGTCTGGAAGTGACTCCCTCGAAGCGAACCGACGCTTTCGCGGCGTGGCGCACGGCCTGGGCCGAGAACCGGCGCGACCAGTTTGCCGCGACCGGGGTGCGTGATGCCAGCGGAGCCTCAGGCAGCCTCGGCGGGCACCAGATCGAAGGGCGCGTACGGCACTGGATCGTGCCGGGGCTGCTGCAGGTGGATGGCGGAGCGGCAGTGCTGTTCAAGCGGAGCCTGCTGCGCGACGCGCCGAATGCGCCGCCGACCGGGAATACGACCTACGGCTATTTGGATGTCACGCTGACGCTCTGACGCGCAGCGAGGTCGCGCAGGATCGCGTGCTTGTGCGCAGCCGATGCCGTGAACCATGCCGTGATTTCAGCCAGTGTGCGATGGCAACCGCGGCACTGCGTGCTGACCGGATCGATTTCGCAGACACCGGTGCATGGGCTGGGCGGGTGATCGTCGTTCACCGGTCGGACTTTTCCGCCGCCAGCCGCGTCATCAGCAGGGCAGCGCGCTTGGCCTGGGTCCAGATGCTGGCGACATCGACAGTCTCGCCGGGCGCATGGTCGCCGGTGGAATGGGGGCCGAGGCCGACGAGACCGTCAATGTATTCGGCAACGAAGCTGATGTCGCCCGCGCCGCGCTTCATCGGATCGAGCGGCTGCATCTCAGGCAGATCGAGCGTGGCGTTGACCCGATTCAGCTTGGCGAGGAGCGCCTTGTTGCCTGCGGTCGGCGCCATCGGCGGGTAGCCTTCGCTGAACGTGATCTTCGCCGAGGTGACGCCTGGGTAACTGCGCGCCACGATCCACTCCATCTTGCGCATCGCGGCAGCGTTCTGTTCGAGGCTGAGTGTGCGCAGGTCCCCGCGCGCCACGACCTTTCCGGGGATAATATTGGTCTTGCCCTGCGCCGAAACATGAGCGTTGTCATCGGCCACGTCAGCTTCCGCCCCACCCGCGATCAGGCCCACGTTAAGGGTAAGGTAGGGTTCGGGCAGTTCCTCCCGGAAAGCGCTCAAGATCCTCGACGCAGCATAGATGGCGCCATCGCCGGCATTTGCCCCCCAGACACCGCTGGAGTGGCCGGACTTCGCCTCGACCGTCAGCGTCCAGCTTTGCGAGGAGCGGCGGGCGATCGATCCCATGTCCTTGCCATTTTCGCGGCTCAGCCCTTCGAAATCGAGCGCGACATCGGCAGCCTTGGCTGCGGTGACAAGATCTGCGCGTGCGACTTCGGTGGGGGAGCCTGCCTCTTCCTCGTCACCGGTGAGGAATACCTCGATGTTGGCGTTCTTGAGCGTGCCTGCCGTTTGCATGGCACGAACGGCGGCGAGGATCACGGCGATACCGCCCTTGTCGTCACCCACGCCGGGACCGGTCGCCTTGTCGCCGTTCAGCACATAGGTCTGGAACGGGGAATCTGGCTCGAACACGGTATCGAGGTGGCCGATCAGCAGGAGCTTCTTCCCGCCCTTGCGACCCTTGTGCGTGAGCACGAGATGCCCGGCGCGCCCGGTCTGCCCCATCGGAATCCAGCGCGAAGTGAATCCCAGAGCCGTGAACTCGGGCGCAACGATATCGCGCAACCTTCGTACGCCTTCGAGATTGCGGCTGCCCGAGTTCTGGTTGACCATTGTTTCAAGGAACTTGAGGGTGCGCGCCTGTTCGGCATCGACGGTGGCGACCATCCTTGCCTCGGCCCCCGTGGGCGCGGCCTGCGCAGAGCTGCCGACAAGGACGAAGGCAGAAACCAGACCAATCGTGAAACGCATCGACCCACTCCTTTTGCGGGCACGTTGGCGAGCTGGACGAAGCCTTGCAACCGCCTTTTGCCCGAATTTCCTTGCTTTAACGGGAAGTGCTGCCTATGTGCACCGCAGCAAGACCGGTGGCGGGCAACCCGCTGCAGTCCGGATGCTGGCGTGAGATTTCGCTGAAACGGCAGAAATCCGCTCCGGACGAACGGTTGTTGCCCCGCCCGCTTCCCCTTTCACGCATGGGTCGCATGATCGACCCCGCTCGTGCCCTTCAGGCGCGTGCGCCCAGCGAATTCAACTCGCGCGTCGGCCCTGCGCCGATACGCCCACGAAAGCATATTCATGTCATTCTTCGCCGAACTCGGCCTTGCCGAACCCATTCTCCGCGCCCTTGAAACCAAGGGCTACAACGATCCCACGCCAATCCAGCGCCAGGCCATCCCGGCCCTGCTGCAGGGCCGTGACCTGCTTGGCATCGCGCAGACCGGCACCGGCAAGACCGCCGCGTTCTCGCTGCCTTCGCTGCACCGGCTTGCCGCCAACCCGCAGCCGCGCAAGCCGGCCTCGTGCCGCATGCTGGTGCTTTCGCCGACGCGCGAACTGGCCGCACAGATCGCTGACAACATGAAGGGCTACGCCCGCAACCTCAACATGTCGGTAGACTGCGTGTTCGGCGGCGTGCCCGTCGGCAAGCAGGCCCGCCGCCTCGTGCCGGGCGTCGACATTCTGGTCGCCACGCCGGGCCGCCTGCTCGACCTGATCGACCAGCGCGCGCTGACGCTTGGCCGCACCGAAATCTTCGTGCTCGACGAAGCCGACCAGATGATGGACCTCGGCTTCATCCACGCGCTGAAGCGCGTGGCCAACCTGCTGCCCAAGACCCGCCAGAGCCTGTTCTTCTCGGCCACGATGCCCAAGGCCATCGAAGATCTGGGCAAGCAGTTCATCGTCAATCCGGTGCGCGTCGAAGTCGCCCCGAACTCGACCACGGCCGAGCGGGTCGAGCAGTACGTGACCTTCATCAACCAGGCCGAGAAGCAGGCCCTGCTGACGCTGCGCATCCGTGCGCTGCTGGCATCGAAGGAACTGGACCGCGCGCTGGTGTTCACCCGCACCAAGCACGGCGCCGACCGCGTGGTGCGCCACCTTTCGTCCGCAGGGATCGACGCTCGTGCCATCCACGGCAACAAGAGCCAGGCGCAGCGCACTGCCGCGCTCGAGGCTTTCCGTCAGGGTTCGTGCCCGGTGCTGGTCGCTACCGACATCGCCGCGCGTGGCATCGACGTTTCGGGTGTGAGCCACGTGTTCAACTTCGAACTGCCAAACGTGCCAGAACAGTACGTCCACCGCATCGGCCGCACCGCGCGTGCCGGGGCTGACGGCATTGCCATCAGCTTCTGTGCGCCGGACGAGAAGCCCTACCTCAAGGACATCGAGAAGCTGACCCGGGTCAAGATCGACACCATGGGCCTGCCCGAGAATTTCATGGCCGAAGCCGCCAAGCTGCCTGCACCGAGCCGCAAGCCTGCGGAAATGGAGCAGGATGCCCGCCGTGACGCGCGCGATGCACGCGGCAATGGCGGTCGTGGTGCCGGCGGTCAGGGTCGCGGCGGCGAAGGTCGTGGTGGGCAGAACCGCAACAGCCAGGCCCACGGGGGCCGCGCGCAAGGCCGGGACGGGCGCCCGCGCGATGTCTCGCCGCGTCAGGAGCGTCGTGACGGCGGTGCCGCCGATCGTGGTCCGGTGCGCAATCCGGTGCTCGAAGCCACACTCAACGGTGGCGAGCGCGAGGACGGCAACAAGCCGCGTCGCTTCCGTCCGCGCGGTGCGCCGGGCGTCGGTGCGCACAAGCACAAGGTTCGCCGCGCGAGCTGATCTGCGGAAGGCTCGGCCCTGCCCCAAGGCAGGGCTGTCCTCCGCCTCAAAAGCTTGGCATAGGGACGCGCAATGGACAGCGTTCTAGCCTCGGCGATTGCCATGACCGTGATCGTCGCGGTGCGCTATCTGATCACCAGCGGAATGTTCGCCTGGGCGACGCACAAGGTGCGGCCGGGGCATTATGCTGGCCTTGAAAAGCAGATCCGTTCGGAGATCACCTGGAGCCTCGCCACCGCCGCAATCTACGGCGTGCCGGCCGGCGTGGTCGCGTGGGGCTGGCAGCAGCGCGGATGGACCAAGATCTATGTCGACCCGCTGGCCTATCCGCTGTGGTGGATGCCGGTCTCGCTGCTGCTTTACCTCTTCATCCATGACACCTGGTTCTACTGGACGCATCGCTGGATGCATCGTCCGCAGGTGTTCCGGCGCATCCATGCCATCCATCATGCCAGCCGCCCGCCCACGGCATGGGCCGCCATGAACTTCCATCCAATCGAGGCGGCAATCGTCTCGCTGCTGATTCCGGCGCTGGTCTTCGTCATCCCGATCCATGTCGGGATGCTCGGGCTGGTGCTGCTGGTGATGACCGTGATGGGCGTGACCAATCACATGGGCTGGGAGATGTTCCCCCGCTGGCTCGTTCATTCTGGCGCAGGGAACTGGCTGATAACGGCGAGCCATCACCATCGTCATCATGAACTCTATCGCTGCAACTACGGTCTCTATTTCCGTTTCTGGGACCGGCTGTGCGGCACAGACAAGGGACTGTCCGCACCATGAAGCGCGCCTTACTCCTTCTGCCATTTCTTCTCGCCGGAAATGCCCCTGCGCCGACAAGCATCACGGTCGACATCAATGGCCTGCGCAATGCCAAGGGCATGATCTGGCTGTGCATGAGCGCAAACCCCAAGCTGTTCCCGGAAGGATGCGACAAGGACCCCAATCGCCGCACCGCGTCGATCCGGGCAGACCAGCCCGGCCCGCTGGTGATCCGCGACGTGATGCCGGGGCGCTATGCCATCGTTCTCCTGCATGACGAGAATGGGAACAAGAAGATGGACAAGACGCTGTTCCTGCCGAAGGAAGGTTTCGGCTTCTCGCGCGATGCGCCGGTCAAGATGTCGGCGCCCAAGTTCGAGGCGGCGGCCTTTGACGTTACCGGCGGCGCACCTGTCCGCATGAAGATGAAGGTCCGATACCTGTAGTGCCAGCCGCTTCTGCCAAGCCTGTCCATGGAAGTCCCCTAGCACCGTTCCGTTACCCCGCATTCCGGGCAATCTGGACGGCCAACCTGTTCTCCAACATCGGCTCGATGATCCAGTCGGTGGGCGCGGCATGGCTGATGACCGAGCTGACCACCAGCCACGTGCTGGTGGCGCTGGTTCAGGCCTCGGCAACGATCCCGATCCTCCTGCTGGGCGTATTCGCGGGCGCCATTGCCGACAACTACGATCGCCGCCGGGTGATGCTGGCGGCACAGACCGGCATGCTGATCGTGTCCTCGGTGCTGGCCGTGCTCGCCTATACCGGCAATGTCGGGCCATTCTCCTTGCTGGCGCTCACGTTGATGGTGGGTATGGGTACGGCGCTGAACGGCCCCGCATGGCAAGCGTCGGTGCGGCTGCAGGTGGGGCGGCAAGACCTGCCGCAAGCAATCTCGCTCAATGCGATCTCGTTCAATCTGGCAAGGAGCGTCGGGCCAGCGCTCGGCGGGATACTCATCTCGCTGTGGGACACGAGCCTTGCCTTTGCGCTCAACGCAATCAGCTATCTCGGCATGATCGTGGTGCTGTCGCGCTGGCGGCCCGAATCGCTACCGCCGATGCGCGAGCCGATGCTGGCGGCGATCGGCCGGGGCGTGCGGTTCTGCGCCTCGTCCTCGCCGATCCGCAAGGTGCTGCTGCGCGGTCTGGCCATCGGCTTTGGCGCGGCAGGCCTGCAGGCACTGATGCCGAGCGTGGCGCGCGACATGCTCAAGGGCAGCGAGCTTGATTACGGCCTGATGCTGGGCGGGTTCGGCATCGGTTCGATCGTGACGGCACTGTTCGTCTCGAAAGTGCGGCAACGGCTTGGCAGCGAGACCGTGGTGACCGGGGCGACGCTGATCTTCGCCTGCGCGCAATTGCTGATGGCTTCGGCCACGGGCATCCCGATGGCCGTGCTCGCCGCCTTCGTGGGTGGCATGGGTTGGGCCAGCGCAATGACCAGCCTCAACGTGGCGATGCAGTTGCGCAGTCCGGAAGACATTCTGGGCCGCTGCCTGTCGATCTATCAGGCGGTGACCTTTGGCGGCATGGCGCTGGGCGCGTGGTGCTGGGGCTCGGTGGCCGATCTTGCCAGCTTGCCGACCGCACTTCATGCCGCAGCGGCGTGGCTGGTGCTTTCACTTGCCATGCACTTTTTTGCGCCTATGCCGACGCGCGAAGAGGGGCGGCTGGACGCTGTCCCTGCGCCAAAACGCTAGAAGTTCGAAGGTTCTCGCCATGACCGACGCCCGCCCCTTGCGCTCGCTTCTCTACATGCCGGCCAGCAATGCCCGGGCGATGGCCAAAGCGCGCAGCCTCGATTGCGATGCAGTGTGCCTCGATCTGGAAGACGCGGTGGCGCCCGAAGCCAAGGCCGAAGCACGCGCGGCGCTGGTCGCCGAGGTACAGGCAGGAGGCTTCGGTCATCGACGACTGATCGCGCGGATCAACGGCCTGTCGACGCCATGGGGGCATGACGATCTCGCTGCGCTCGCACAGGCTCCGGTCGAGGCAGTGCTCGCTCCGAAGGTCGATGACTCTGCCAACGTGCAGGCACTTTCGGCCGGGATGGACGCTGCCGGCTTCGCGCCCGACGTGAAACTGTGGGTAATGGTCGAGACGCCGCGCGCCGTTTTGGCGCTGGAGCGGATTGCCGATTGCGCAAGAGTCACGCGGCTTGCAGGCTTCGTGCTGGGGCTCAACGATCTCGCCAAGGATAGCGGCATTGCCCAGTTGCCGGGGCGCATTGCCTTCCTGCCGGTGCTGACCATGGCCGTCCTGGCGGCGCGGGCCAATGGCCTCGTGATCCTCGACGGCGTGTGCAACGCAATCGAGGATACCGCGCGGCTCGAAGCCGAATGCGTGCAGGCGCGCGAGTCGGGATTTGATGGAAAGACGCTGATTCACCCGGCGCAACTTGCCACCTGCAACCGTGTGTTCGCACCGAGCGAAGCCGATATCGCCGAAGCGGAGTCCATCGTCGCGGCCTTTGCCGACCCGGCAAATGTCGGCAAGGGCGCGCTGCGCCTCAACGGGAAAATGGTGGAATTACTGCACCTTGCCCAAGCCGAGAAGGTATTGGCCACCGCCGCCGCCATCGCTGCGCGTTAACCCCGTATAAGCTCCACTGGCGCAACTTAAGCACTTCTTCACGAAGTTGCGCCAGACCAGTCCTCAATCAAGGGGACCAGGTGAGCCTGATGGATACTTTGCGTGGATTTGATCGTGACGCCGCCGAGGCCGAACTCGACCTCTCCGGTTTCGAGGACGACGTTCCGAGCGAGCCGCCGCCGCCGGTGGTGGGGCAGGACGAGCGCCGCATGCAGGTGCGCGCCTACAACTACTGGGCCGGCCTGCTCGGCGAACATTCGTTCCCGCTGGTCACCCCGCTCCTCTCGGGCACTTATCCGGACTTTGCCGACAACCTCGTGCTGCTGCACTTCGACGAGGGGATCGAGGACCCGGCGATTGCCTTTCTCGGCGCCAGGCTGGCCGACGAGTGCGGCACGGAAAGCTCGATCACCCGCCTGAGCCAGGTGCCCGGCCGCTCGCTGCTGTCACGCATCACCGACCACTACATGCAGATCATCGCCAATCAGGCGCCGATCGGCTTCGAGGCCGAGTTCGTGAACCACTTTGGCCGCACGATCCTCTACCGTGGCATCCTGCTGCCGTTCTCGTCGGACGGCACGCGCATCGACTACATCATGGGTGCGATCAACTGGAAGGAACTGGCCGACCAGGCGACGACCGACGAGTTGCTGCTGGAAATCGGGCAAGCGCTCGATTCGGCGCCGATCAAGAGCCAACCGCGCCGTCCGCTGATCGAGCCGACCGATGCCTGGGCCGATGGCCCCACCTCGCTTGATGCCGATATCTTCCCTGAGCCCGCCTTCGGGCTCGACGACGATATCCTGCCACTGCCCGCAGGCGCGCCTGCCGATGAACCGGAAGCCCTGGCCGATTGGCTCGCCTCTGCGCGCGAACTGGCCCTCGTGGCCAATTCGAGCGAAGACCGCACTCGCAGCGCGCTTTATGCCGCGATCGGGCGGGCCTGGGACTTCGCCCTTGCAGCGCAGGCAGAACCGGAAGAGTTTGCCGAACTGCTCGAAGACGCAGGGCTGACCATGCAGGAGCGCGCGCCGATGACGCCGGTGGTCAAGCTGGTGTTCGGCGCCGACTACGACAAGACGCGCCTCACCGAGTACGCCACCGCGCTGACCCATGCGCAGCGCATCGGCCTCGGCCGGGGTGAGCTGGGCGCCTACCTCTCCGAAGCCGCTGGTGGCCTCAAGGGCGTGATCAATGCCGAGCGCCGCCTGCGCCGCGAGGAAGCCGGCAAGGCGCTCGCCAAGCGCGGCCCTGAAGCGCTTGCGCAGTCGCTGCGCGCGCTGCCGGCACGCAAGGTCACCGAGATCGCGCCACCCGAAGGCGAGGAATTCGCGCTGGTGGTGGTGCGTCGCCTCGAGAGCGGCGAGATTGTCGCTCTTGGCGAGGTGCACGATGACGCGGCCCTGTTCGAACGTGCAGCGCGCCATCTGATCGGCTGACAGACCGCACCTGCAGGTGCCTTGCGCAATGGCGGCAGCCTGCTAGCCAGTGCCCCATGGCACGGACGGTGAAGGGCAGGCGGCGCATGGGTTGGATCGGCTGGGCGGCGCTTTGCTTCGTCCTGCTCGGATTGGTCGGCTATGCCGCCTACAGCCATGCCATGCGGAATAATGCTGTTGCCGTGCTGGACGGTGCCGACAAGCTGCTCAACGGTGGCGATGGCGCGATCCAGCTGGTCGCGGCCGAGCGCTATGGCAAGAATCCGGCGCAGAAGCTCGAGATGTTCGTGCCGCAAGGCGCCAAGGGCGCGCTGCCGATCGTGGTGTTCGTGCATGGCGGCAGCTGGGCGAGCGGCGATCCCCACGACTATCGCTTCATTGCGCGGACGCTGTGCGCGCAGGGCTATGCGCTCGTGCTGGCGGGTTACCGGCTCTATCCGCAGGCGAAGTTTCCCGGCATGCTGGAGGACGGCGCGGCGGCGCTGCGCTGGGTGCAGGACAATGCCGCCAGGTATGGTGGCGATCCGGCGCGCATGGCGCTGATGGGGCATTCGGCCGGGGCCTACAACGTGGTCATGCTCACGCTTGATCCGCAGTGGCTGAAGGGCGTGGGGCTGGACACGCAGGCGATCCGCGGGACGGTCTCGCTCGCTGGACCGTTCGATTTCCTGCCCCTCGATTCCCCGGCAACCATCAACAGCTTCGGCGGTGCGCCTGATCTTTCCAGAACCCAGCCGGTCAACTTCGCGCGCAAGGACGCCCCGCCGCTCCTGCTGGTGACGGGCGATGCTGATACCCGGGTCAAGCCGCGCAATTCGCAGGCGCTCGCCCAGCGACTGACCGAAGCAGGCGCGCCGAACCAGCCGGTCCTGCTCGAGGGTGTCTCCCATGAAGGCATCATCATGATGTTCGCGCGCCCGTTCTCGCGCGATACCCGCGCGCTTGACGCAGTGCTGCCGTTCCTCGCCAAGGTCACGGCACCTTCAGTTTCCGTTCAGGCGCCGGGTCGATAGTCCAGGCGTCGTGACGGTCCGAATCCCCGCCCTGCTCCTCTCGCGCCTGCTCGCGCTGGTCGCCGCGCTGTCGCTCTGCATCCAGCCAGCGGCTGCGCAATCGGTGCTGCGCGATGCGGAAACCGAGGCGCTGTTCCGCGATGCCTCTGCCCCGATCTTCAAGGCGGCGGGGTTCAACCCCAAGGCGATCGATCTGGTCCTGCTCAACGACGGGTCGATCAACGCCTTCGTTGCCGGAGGACAGGCGATCTATATCCATTCGGGGCTGATAAGCGCGGCTGACAACGTCAACGAACTGCAGGGCGTGATCGCGCACGAACTGGGCCACATCACCGGCGGCCACATCATCCGGTACAACGAGGGGCTCAAGCCGGCCACCGGCATCACCGTGCTTTCGCTGCTGCTCGGCGGTCTGGCCGCTGCGGCAGGTTCGCCCGACGCGGCGCTGGGCGTGTTCATGGCCGGGCAGCAGGCCGCGCTTGGCAAGTTCCTCGCCTTCAGCCGCGCGCAGGAAAGCTCGGCAGACGCAGCGGGCGCAAAGTTCCTTTCCGATGCCGGCATTTCCGGACGCGGTTCGATCGAGTTCTTCAAGAAGCTGCAGAACCAGGAATTCCGCTATGGCTACAATGCCAGCAAGAATCCGGACGCGGAGTTCTACAGCACGCACCCGATGACGTCCGACCGCCTGACCACGCTCCAGGATGTCTACGAGAAGGACCCGGCGTGGAACACCCCGCCCCCGGCCGAGCTGCAGGCGCGGTTCCAGCGGGTCAAGGCCAAGCTCAACGGCTATCTTGCCGAACCGCAGGACACGCTGCGCGCCTACCCCGATTACATGACCGACATTCCCGCGCGCTATGCCCGCGCCTATGCCTTCCACAAGGAGGCCTATGTCGACAAGGCTTTGGCGGAGACCAGGGCGCTGATCGCCAGCGATCCGGACAATCCCTATTTTCTCGAGCTGGAAGGACAGATCCTGCTCGAATCCGGTCGCCCCGCGGATGCCGTGGCGCCGCTGCGCAAGGCTACGCAACTGACCGGCAACGAGCCATTGATCGCCACCACCTTTGGCCACGCCCTGATCGCCACCGAGGACAAGGACAATTTCGCCGAAGCCGAAAAGGTGCTGAAGACTTCGGCCTCGCGCGACCGGGACAATCCCTTCACCTGGTACCAGCTCGGCGTGGTCTACGAAGCCAAGGGCGACATTCCCCGCGCGCGCCTTGCCAGCGCCGAACAGCAGCTTATGAACATGCGGCTGGCCGAAGCCGTACGCAGCGCCGAGGCCGCCGAGGCCGCACTGCCCAAGGGCACGCCCGACTGGCTACGCGCGCAGGACATTGCGATGTCGGCGCGGGCAATGATGGAACGCCAGAAGAAATCCCGCTAGGCACCAGACAATGTCAGATACAAAGCCCCGCCGCATAGGCGCCTTCGCCGCCTTCGCCCTGCTCCTTGCCGCAGGCGGGGCAGCTGGAGGATGGTGGTACGCCCACCGCGACGCCGATACTGCGTCAGGCGACGACGCGGACCTTGAAGCCTCGCTGGCGAGCGCGGGAATCAATGGCAAGGAACGCGCCGCGATCGAAGGACTGGTGCGGTCCTATATCCTCGAACACCCCGAAGTCCTGCCCGAGGCGATGGAGCGGCTGCAGCAGCGCGAGGCGGCAGCGCAGATCGGTCCGATGCGCGGCGCGCTTGAAACACCCTTCCCCGGTGCGGTCATGGGCAATCCCGACGGCAAGGTCACGCTGGTGGAGTTCACCGACTTTGCCTGCACCTATTGCCGGCAGAGCGTGAAGACCCTGGACGCGCTGATCGCGAAGAACCCCGACTTGCGCGTGGTTGTGCGTGAACTGCCGATCATCGCACCCGAAAGCGCGCCCGCCGCGCGCATGGCGCTGGCGGCGGCAGCGCAGGGCAAGTATCCCGCCTATCACAAGGCGATGTTCGAGGGCGCCCGGCCTTCGGATGCCAGCATCACCGCTGCGGCGACCGCGGCGGGGCTAGACCTCGCCTCGGCACGCACCTTTGCAGCCCGGCCCGATGTCGAGGAAGAGCTCAAGCGCAACCTTCAGCTGGCCCGCCAGCTTGGCATCAACGGGACGCCCGCATGGGTGATCGGCGAACAGCTGGTTCACGGCGCAGTTCCGCAGGAAGACCTGCAGGCTGCCATCGATGCTGCACGCAAGAGCTGAGGCGGAAGTAACAGGGGCGGGCTAGCCTAGCCCGCTCCGAACGGTTACAAACCTTTTCATGGCAGCCTTGCCGTTCAGACCGACGCCGTTCTTCGGCAACAAGAACAGAGCCTTCTGGCGCCTGCAGTTCATGGGCTGGGGCGGCGCGATGCTGCTGCGTGCGATGTCGTCCATCGCCAATGCGCAGCCGTGGTCGTTCCTCGTCATCGTCGTCATCGCCACGATCACCGGCTTCTCGATCTCGCTGATCCTGTCGGTAATCTACCGCGCGCTGATCAACCGGCGGCCGATTGTCACCTGGGGCGTGACTGCCATCGCGATGTCGGTGGCGGTCGGTCTTTACGCCTTCATCGATTCGTGGGTCATCAGCCTCTACCGGCAAGGCGGCGATGCCAGTTTCGCGCAGCTGTTCCTCGGGGTGTTCTACCTCGACCTCACGCTCGTGATCTCGTGGACCGGGCTGTATTACGCGATCAACTTCTTCCTGCAGGTGGAAGAGCAGAACGACCAGCTGATGCGGCTGGAGGCACAGGCAACCTCGGCCCAGCTGGCCATGCTGCGCTACCAGCTCAACCCGCACTTCTTGTTCAACACGCTCAATTCGATTTCCACGCTGGTCCTGCTCAAGCAGACCGAACCGGCCAACGCGATGCTTTCGCGCCTGTCCTCGTTCCTGCGCTACACGCTGGTCAACGAGCCGACCGCGCGGGTGACCGTTGCCCAGGAAATCGAGACATTGAAGCTCTACCTCGATATCGAACGCATGCGCTTCGAAGAGCGCCTGCGCACCGAGTTCCGCATCGATGATGCCGTCCGCAATGGCCTGATGCCTTCGCTGCTGCTGCAACCGCTGGTCGAGAATGCCATCAAGTATGCGGTCAGCCCGATGGAGTACGGCGCGGAAATCACCGTCGAGGCGCAACTCGTCGGCCCGATGCTGCGGGTCACCGTGTCGGACACCGGGCCGGGCTTGCCACCGGGCACCGATCCTTCAAGCGTGTTCGGCGTGAGCAGTGACAGCACCGGGATCGGTCTTGCCAACATCCGCGACCGTCTGGTCCAGGCCTATGGCGAGAACCAGCGCTTTGACATCTCAAACCGCCCGGAAGGGGGTTTTCAGGTCGTGCTCGAACTGCCGTTCGAAGCAAAGGCAGAGCCCGTACAGGCTATGCCCGTCCGACGCCCGATCGGGGTCGGCATGGGGGTTGGTGCATGATCTCGGGAACCGACTGCCACTTTACCCGTCCTGCCATCAGGCAGACTCCAACGGGGGACCGTTTCGGGGGCGCAACGTGATCCAAGTCTGGACAAGACCCAAGGGAACCGCATGACGATCCGCACGATCCTCGTCGACGACGAGAAACTGGCCATTCAGGGGCTGCAGCTCCGGCTTCAGGCCTTCCCCGATGTCGAAGTGATCGACACCTGTTCGAACGGCCGCGAGGCCATCCGCAAGATCAAGACCGAAAAACCCGACCTCGTCTTCTGCGACATCCAGATGCCCGGCTTTGACGGCTTCTCGGTGGTCAAGGGCGTGATGGAAATCGACCCGCCGCTGTTCGTTTTCGTGACCGCTTATTCCGAGCACGCGATCAAGGCGTTCGAGGCCAATGCCGTCGACTACCTGCTCAAGCCGGTTGAGGAAGACCGCCTTGCCGACGCACTGGACCGGGCACGCACGCGTCTGTCCGAGAAGCGCGGCCGCGAAGAAGCCGAGAAGCTCAAGACCGTGCTCGCCGAAGTGGCGCCCGATGCCATGCCGGAGATCGAGGACGAGGGCGAGCCCGTTGCCGGCCGGTTCGAAAAGCTCATCAACATCAAGGACCGTGGCAAGATCTTCCGCGTCGATGTCGACACGATCGAGCGCATCGAGGCTGCGGGCGACTACATGTGCATCTACACCGGCGACAATTCGCTGATCCTGCGCGAGACGATGAAGGACTTGGAGCGTCGCCTCGATCCCCGCGTGTTCCAGCGCGTGCACCGCTCCAAGATCGTCAACCTCGATCAGGTGCGCCAGGTCAAGCCGCATACCAACGGCGAATGCTTCCTTGTCTTGGAAAGTGGTGCCGAGGTGAAGGTATCGCGCTCCTACCGCGACGTGGTAGCGCGTTTCGTTCACTGACCAAATTCGCCTCACACTTCCGCTCATGCTGAGCTTGTCGAAGCATGCCCGAGCCGGTAGCTGCGAAGGACGTGCCTGCCTCGCGTCCTTCGACAGGCTCAGGACGAGCGGAGTGCTTTGATGCAAGAATTTCTCATCCCCGGCTTTGATCTCGAAGCCTTCGTCACCGCAACGCTCGCCGAGGACCTTGGCGAAGGCCTGCCTGGCGGCGGGCATGACGTGACCAGCGAAAGCGTGATTCCGGCCGATGCGCGCTTTTCCGGCGTGATGGACAGCCGCGACGCGATAACGGTGTGCGGCTTGCCGATTGCCGCCGCATTCTTCCGCGCGCTCGATCCTACCATGAAGATCGAAATTCTCGTCGCAGAAGGCGCGCAGGTTTTGCCCGGCTCCGACCTGATGCGGCTCGAAGGCAATGCCCGTGCGATGCTGACGGCAGAGCGCAGTGCGCTCAACACCGTCCAGCACCTTTCGGGCATTGCCACGCTCACCCGCCAGTACGTTGATGCCATGGGCGAGACGAACGCGAAATTGCTCGATACCCGCAAGACCATCCCCGGCCTGCGCCTCCTCGAAAAGTACGCCGTGCGCACCGGTGGCGGCACCAATCATCGCATGGGCCTGTGGGACGCGGCGATGATCAAGGACAACCACGTACTCGTCGCAGGTGGCGTGGCCGAAGCCGTGCGCCGCGCGCTGTCTGCAGGGGTCAAGGACGTGATCTGCGAGGTCGATCATATCGACCAGATCGAACCCGCTCTCGATGCCGGCGCAACCCGCCTGCTGCTCGACAACATGGGACCAGACTGCCTGCGCGAAGCCGTGGCGCTGGTTGCCGGCCGCGTCCCATGCGAGGCTTCGGGCGGGGTGCGGCTTGACACCATCGGCGCGATTGCCGCCTCGGGCGTGGATTACGTATCGGTCGGCCGCCTGACGCAGAGCGCGCCCGCCGCCGACATCGGCCTCGACTTCACGCCAATCGCCTGAACGGAACCCCAGATGCGCCCCGCCACCATCCGCGCCTTTGAAATCAGCGTGATCGCCAGCCAGCTGATCCGTATCGTCAACATCGTCGCCAATGCCGGCGCGATGGCAGCCGCGCTGGAAGTCGGCCGCAATGAGTTGCTGATCGGACCGTTTGCCAACGCGCTGGTCGCCATCGGTCTTGCGCTCGCAGTTTCTCGCGGCCGGTTTGCGATAGCGCGCTGGTTTCTCGCCGCCGTGATCGCGCTCGACGTGCTGGGCCTGGGCGGAATTCCGGCCGTGGCGACCATGATCGGCGTTCCCTTCGCGATCTTCTCGGTCATCGCCATCCTGCTGATGATTGCCGCAGGCGTGCTGATGTTCCTGCCGGCATCGACGGCGTGGCTGAAGCAGGACAAGGCTGGCTGAGACAATGCGATCACGCATCGCGGCGATTGCCTTCGGCCTCACCGCCACTCCTGCCCTCGCGCAAGGCTGGCAATGCCAGGTGCCACCGCAGATCAGCGTACCCGCCCTACCCGAGCCTGACGCGCCGCCGCGCATCGTGCCAACGACCGGCTACACGCTCGCCATAAGCTGGTCGCCCGAGTTCTGCCGCACACGCAAGCTCGACCCCGCCCATGCCACCCAGTGTTCGGGCAGGCAGGGACGCTTCGGCTTCGTGCTCCACGGACTGTGGCCAGATGGCAAGGGCGGCAAGTATCCGCAGTACTGCCCCTCGCGCCTGCGGCCGGATGCGCAGGTCCTGCGCCGCAACTTCTGCACCACGCCCTCGGCCGACCTGATGATGCACGAGTGGGCCAAGCATGGCACCTGTATGGGGATTACCCCTGCGGAATACTTCAACAAGGGCCGCGCGCTGTTCCAGGGTCTGGAGTTTCCCGACATGGCCCGTCTCTCGCGCACCGAGGGGCTGGACGTGGGCAAGGTCAAGCAGGCGCTGGTCATCGCCAATCCGCGCCTCCGGCCGGAAATGATCCGCCTGCTGCTGGGTCGCGACGGCTGGCTGCGCGAGGTGCACCTGTGCCATTCGCGCAAGCTCAAACCGGCGCGCTGCCCGATCGGCAACAGCGGCCCGGCAGATGCCGTGCCGGTGAAGATCTGGCGCTCTTTCTAGCGCCGCTCGCGGAAGAACCGGCGTAGCATCTCGGCCGCTTCATCCTCGCCCATGCCGGAATAGACTTCGGGCCGGTGCAGGCAGGTGGGCTGTTCGAACACGCGCGGCCCATGCTCCACCGCGCCGCCCTTGGGATCGCTGGCGGCGTAGTAGACCCGTGCGATGCGGGCGTGGGCAATGGCCCCTGCACACATCGCGCAGGGCTCGAGGCTCACCCACAGGTCACAACCTTCGAGCCGCTCCTGCCCGAGCGCCGCAGCCGCAGCCCGAATCGCCAGCACTTCGGCATGGGCGGTGGGGTCGCAGAGTGTGCGCGGCTGGTTATGGGCCGCAGCGATGACCTTGCCGTCCTTGACGACCACCGCACCGATCGGCACTTCGCCCTCATCGGCAGCAATACGGGCTTCCGCAAAGGCCAGTCGCATCGGTTCAGGCAGGGGCCAGCGGATCATGGTGCGGGGTATAAGGAGCAGATTGCTGCTTTCAAACTCCGAATCCTTGACTTCGCCCGGTGAATCGATAAGAGCCGCGCCTTCCCGATAGGTATTATCGAACACAAGCGAGTTTTAGCCATGTCGCGTATCTGCGAACTGACCGGTAAGGGCCGCCAAGTCGGTCACAACGTAAGCCACGCCAACAACAAGACCAAGCGTCTGTTCCTGCCCAACCTGCAGAACGTCACGCTGATGAGCGAGAAGCTGGAGCGCAGCTTCAAGTTCCGCGTTTCGACGCATGGTCTGCGTTCGGTCGAACACAACGGCGGTCTCGACAACTGGCTGCTCAAGCAGTCGGACACCAAGCTCTCGACGCGCGCCCTCAAGGTGAAGCGCGAGCTGGTCAAGGCGAACGCCGCCTAATCTTTCTGCCCGCAAGGGTTTGAAAATCGAAGGCCCCCTTTCCCTAACCGGATCGGGGGCTTTTGCTGTACCTGCTATCGGGCGGAAAGCGTCGCCGGATCGAACCAGAGCCTCAGCAGCCGTGTCTGCTGGAACGTCGAGGCGTTGGCGTCGGATACCAGCCAGAGTGACAGCCCGTCCGTGCCAGGCGTCAGCGCCATCCCTTCCCAGTTCTCGCGCATGGCTGGTCCTTCGAGGCGGGCCAGTTCCGTGGTCGGCAGTGGCCGCCGGGGCTCGAGGCGCGAGAGATCGGCCAGCACGATTCGCGCCGAGAAGCCGGGTGGTGAAAAGCCCAGCTTGCGCACAAGAATGAGCAGCCTGCCATCCGGCAGCGGCACAGCGTCCACCGGATCAAACGCCGCAGGGACGATGAATCCGAACTTTTGCGCCTTCGACAGTCCCGGACGACCTTTGAACAACAGCCCGAGATGAAGCCCGCCCCGACCGGTGCCGCAGGATTCGCACAGCATGATCCAGCGGCCATCGGGCAGGCCGGCCATCGCCTCGGCCCCGCCATTGCGGGGCCAGTCCCGCGTTTCGTTCACCGGGATGAGATTGGTGGCACCGGTGCCGGGGTCCGTCCGGACCACGCGCCAATCGTCTTCCAGCCCGGTCCAGAGGCTGCCATCGGCAGAATCACGCACGACACTTTCGGTATCGAAGCCAACGCTGGTGTGTCCATCGGGCCAGCGCTGCACCACCATGTTCGGCATCGATGAGGTGAAGGCGCCGGGCGTCAGCGACAAGGGGATCGAAAGCGTGCGGTTGCGGTCGCTGATGGCAAGCAGTCCGCCATCTTGCGGCACCAGCGCCGAATAGCCGCCGAAGCGGTGGTCCGCCCCTTCCAGCAACCAGGCCTGTTGCAGAACGAAGGGGCCAAGCTGCTTCCGCTCCGCCGCGGGGATTCCCGGCATGAGGTCAGTGACGACAACCCGTCGGTCGAACGTGAAGGGGTCCTTGCGCTGCGTTGCCCAGACCAGCACGGCCAACGGCAGCAGGACGAGGAAGGTGAAGAGTTTGCGACGCACCGGCATGCCGTGGGCATCGCGCCCGGCACCGTCAATCGCGAAATATGCTCAGGTCCTGCAATCAGGCAGGGCGGAACTTCAGCGCATCGCCGTTGATGCAATAGCGCAGCCCCGTGGGCGCAGGGCCGTCGTCAAAGACATGGCCGAGATGGCCGCCGCATTGCGTACAGTGGACTTCGGTACGGACCATTCCCAGCGAACGGTCGGAACTGGTCGCCACGCCCTTGGGCAAGGGCTTCCAGAAGCTGGGCCAGCCGGTCCCGCTATCGAACTTGGTGGCGGACGAGAACAGCGGATGGCCATCGGCCGCGCAGACGAAGGTGCCCTTGCGATGCTCTTTCAGCAGTGGCGACGTAAAGGGGCGTTCCGTGCCTTCCTCGCGCAGGATGTAGAACTGTTCTGCCGTCAGGACACGGCGCCATTCGGCCTCGCTCTTCATGATCGGGAACGTGCCCTTGGCCGCAGGCTTGGCACTGCAGGCGCTGGCAAAGGGCAGGACCGAGCCTGCGGCGAGGAAAGCCATGAAGCTGCGACGTGAGGTTGACTGGGCGATCATCTGCAAACCTTCCGGTGTCCTGCCGATGGGAGAGAGGGTGTTACCTCGGGGGCGGAGTGCCCACCGGCAGGACTTGGGCCATGCTAGCCTGGTCCTGCCTGCTCCATCGTGACGCAGGTCATAGCACGACGACCTGTATCCGCGATTACCGCTTTTCGAGCACGACCTCGAGCTTGCGGAAGCCGTGGACGAAGTTGGCGCGAACGCGCTCCACTGCGCCAGCCACGCGCACCTGCATCCGCCGCTCGTGCATTTCCTCGAGCAGGATGCGCAGTTGCAATTCCGCCAGACGCGCGCCGACGCAGCGGTGCACGCCATAGCCGAAGGACAGGTGCCGCCGCGCATTGTCGCGATCGACGATCAGCTTGTCGGCGTTCTCGAACACGCTCTCGTCGCGGTTGGCCGAAATGTACCACAGGATCAGCTTCTCGCCGGCCTTGATCTGCTGGCCAAACAGGTCGGCATCGGCCGTCGCCGTGCGTCGCATGTGCGCCAGCGGGGTGACATAGCGGATGCATTCCTGCACCGCGTTGGGGATCAGCGAAGGATCGCGGGCGAGCAGGTCACGCTGGTCGGGGAACTGGTCGAGCGCGTGGACGATGCCTGACATCGTGTTGCGCGTGGTATCGTTGCCGCCGACGATCAGCAGCACGAGGTTGCCCATGAACTCCTGCGGGCTCATGTGGTTCATTGCCTCGGAATGGATCATCATCGAGATGAGATCGCCAGAGGGCTCGGCGCGCATGCGTTCGCCCCACAGGCGCTGGAAATAGTGCGCCATCTCGCCAAGGAAGCCGAAACGCATGTCGGACAGGTCGCGGGCGAGGATCAGTTCGACGTCACCGGCCCAGTCCGACCAGAACGTCAGCAATCGGCGATCCTTCCACGGGAAGCCGAACAGCAGCGCCAGCATGCCGGTGGTCAGTTCGATCGAGACCTTGTCGACCCAGTCGAACTTCTCGCCCCACGGCAGCGAATCGAGCACCTCGCCGGTGCGCTGGCGGATCTCCCGCTCCATCTCGACCATCTTGGCCGGGGTAAAGGCGGGGGCGACAGTGCGGCGCTGGCCGGTATGCTCGGGCCGGTCCATGGCGATGAACATCGGCAGCTGCCGTTCGGCCAGCAGCGCAGGATCGGTATCTGCCGGGGGATCGCCGATGGTGATGCCGCCATGCTTCCATGACGAGGAATAGAGTTCGGGAAGCGATTCGACATGCTGGATCGCCTTGTGGTTCACCACGTTCCAGTAGGCACCGTAGGGCGATTCGGGGATGAAGTTGACCGGTGCTTGCGCACGCATCTCTGCAAAGATCGGCTGCCAGCGATCCTCGACATAGATGTCCGATCGGCTGACATCCCACTTGTGATTGTGGACCGGGGCGCCTTGCGGGTTCTCCTTGAGCCAGGCGGTGAACGCCTCGATCGCGGTGGGAGAGCTGCGGTAGGTGAACTGCTGGGCTTCGGGTGCAAGCTGCGTGGCCATGGCTATCCTCCGGAACGGCCGCACGTTGCCCGCACGGTCCTCGTCACTTTGGTAGCTTGCCACAACCTACACGGGTGTCAATAAGCTTTGCGCCTGAACCGTGCGAACACGCCGCGCCTGGCCTTGCCGCGCGCCGGGCCTGACTTCATCACCGTCCGGCGGAACAGCTGTGCCCCGGCCCGCACGATCACGACAACCCAGAACGCCTGCCACAGCAGCGCAAGGACGTGCGGCCACACCTCGGGCTGTTGCGCGGCGCGCGCCAGCATGGCGTAGGGCGAACTGACCGGGAAGATTATCGAAAGCCATTCCACCCACGTGCCCGGCATCGTCAGCGCATAGCTCGAGAAGAAGAACACCATCAGCTGGAACATCGAGACGGGCATCGAAAGCGTCTGCACCTCCCGCACCGTGGCTGCCATGCCGCCGATCGACAGGAACAGCGATCCCATCAGCAGATAGGCCATCGCGAAGTAGAGGAAGCCGAGAACCAGGAACAGCGGCCAGCCGACTGCCGGGGCGGACAGGCTGGGCAGGCTTTCAGAACCGGCCAGCACGATCGCGCCGATGGCCGTACCCCAAACGGCAATGCCGACAAGGCTGACGGCAAGCATGGCAAAGAGCTTGCCCATGAACAGGGCGTCCATCGGGATGGCCGCAGCCAGCACCTCGATGATCTTGTTGCCCTTTTCCTCGACAAGGTTGGACAAGACCATGCCCGCCAGCAGCATGGTCAGCAGGAACAGCAGAACCTGAGCGCCCTGTGCCGTGTAGATCTGGCCGGTGCGGACCTTCGCAATCGACGTGTTGACCTCCTCGACCTGCACGTCCGGATAGGCCGTTGGCGCCTCGGCGCGGGCGCGCGCGGCAAGGTTGGAAACAAGGCCGACCCACTGGCGTGCACGGTCGGCGGTTGCGGTCAGGGTCGGTCCATCGAGCGTCCCGCCGACCACCGCAGTCACCTCGCGGTTGCCATCGGCAAGGGCGCTCCGGGCATCGAAGGCCTTTCCTGGCGCGGCGGCGGCAAGTTCGATCATGTCGGGCAGGCCACCGGCCATTCGCCCGTCCAGTTCTTCGCGCGCGGCCATCATGCGCCTGTTGTCCTCCGCGCTCATGGCAAGGCCGATGGTCGGCCGCTCGACGTTTTGCTGGACCTTGGCGCCAATGTTTCCGGCAAGGCCACCCACGACAAGCGGGAAAGCCGGGCCGATCAGGAAGAAGATGAAGGTCTTGGAGAACACCACCGCGACGAAATCGCGCCGGGCGATGACCAGCGCGCAGCGCAGCTTTTCGGCAAATCCGCTCACCGCGCCTCTCCTTCGCTTTCCTCGAGCGCCTTGGCCGCTGCCTCGCCGGCGATGGCAACGAAGGCATCGTGCAGCCCCGCCCGCTCGATCGACAGGCTGAGAATGCCGGCATCGCCTTCGATCAGCGCGCGCAGCAGTGGCTCGACACCGGTTTCGGGCAGTGTGAAATACCAGAACGCGCCTTCGTGCCGCACGTCGACGGGGAGCGCGGCGCGCCAAGGCCCATCCTGCGCACGCGTTTCGAGCCGGACCTGCGGGCGCAGGCGGTCGCGGGCCAGGTCTACCGGTCCTGCGAAGGGCACCTTGCCGCCGGCGATGATCGCAATCCTGTCGCACAGGCGCTCGGCATGGGCGATGACGTGGGTCGAGAAAATCACCGTGGTGCCGCCGGCCGCCAGCGCGCGAATCATGCGTTCGAGCTTGCCTTGGTTGAGGGCGTCAAGCCCTGAGAAGGGCTCGTCCAGCACGACGAGATCGGGCTTGTGGACGAGCGTGCCGAGCAGCTGGACGGTCTGCGCCATGCCTTTCGACATCTGCCGGATCTGGCGATCGGCCGCATAGCCAAGACCATGTTCTTCCAGCAATTCGCGCCCGCGGCGGCGTCCCTCCTTGAGCGGCACGCCGCGCAGGGCGGCGAGGAAGCCGATTGCCTCGTATGCCTTCATCGCGGGATAGAGGCCGCGTTCCTCCGGCAGGTATCCGATGCGCCGGGCGACCTCGGTCGGGCGTTCGTGGCCCAGCACGCGGCGATAGCCCGCGTCCGGATCGATGATGCCCAGCAACATGCGCAGCGTCGTGGTCTTGCCGGCGCCGTTGGGGCCGAGAATGCCATAGATCGCGCCCTTGGGCACGGATATGTCCACGCCATCGACAGCCGTGAAACCGTCGAAGCGCTTGATAAGACCCCGCGCCTCGATGGCGAGTTCCTCTCCGGCACTGTCAACCGCGTTGCCAGCCACCGGCCATTCCCCTAGCTCGATCTTCATGGGTCATCGCCCTAGCGATAGGCGATGAACGAGCAGGGCAGCAAGTGTGGTTAACTCAAGTCCAACTCTCGAAGGCAGAGAGGCAACTCCCGGGGGCAGAGGGGCAACTCCCGGCAGCGAACGCCTGACTCTCGAGGGCAAACTGGCAGCGGAAGCCACGCGCCTGGGCTTTGCCGCCTGCGGCATCGCGCCTGCCCATGACGACCCCCTCAGAGCGGCCCGACTCGAACAGTGGCTGGGCGAGGGATGCCACGGATCGATGGAGTGGATGGAAACCCGGCTCCATCATCGCCGAGGGCCGCAATCCCTGTGGCCCGATGCGAGAAGCGTGATCGCGCTGGGGATGAGCTACGCCCCGGCGGCGGACCCCCGCGCGCTGGAGGCGCACCCGGAGCGCGGGCGCATTTCGGTCTATGCCCAGGGCGGCGATTATCATGAAGTTGTGAAGCGCAATCTCAAGGCACTGGCGCGCTGGCTGGTGGCCGAGGTGCCGGGGGCCGAGGTCAAGGTCTTTGTCGATACCGCGCCGGTGATGGAAAAGCCGCTGGCGCAGGCAGCGGGGATCGGGTGGCAGGGCAAGCATACCAACCTCGTCAGCCGGACCCATGGTTCGTGGCTGTTCCTGGGCGCGATCTATACCACGCTGGACCTGACGCCCGATGCACCGCATGCCGACCGCTGCGGATCGTGCACGGCGTGCCAGACAGCCTGTCCGACGAATGCTTTTCCCAAGCCCTATCAACTGGATGCGCGGCGGTGCATTTCCTACCTGACGATCGAGCACAAGGGGCCGGTGGCGGAGGAATTCCGCGAGGCGCTGGGCAACCGCATCTATGGCTGTGACGATTGCCTGGCGGCCTGTCCGTGGAACAGCTTTGCGAGGGCCGCGCAGGCCAACCGGGCGTTCCTCCCCCGCGCCGAACTGACCGCGCCGAAGCTCAAGGAACTGCTGGCGCTGGACGATGCCACGTTCCGGCAGGTGTTCAGCGGCAGTCCGATCAAGCGGATCGGGCGGGACCGGATGGTGCGCAATTGCCTTTATGCGGCGGGCAACAGCGGCGAGCGGGCATTGCTCCCTGCGGTGACAGCCCTTGCCGACGATCCCGACCCGGCGGTGGCAGATGCCGCCCGCTGGGCCGTGGCCCGTTTGGCCTAGAGCATTTCCTTGAGCGGAACGCTGGCGTCGGCGAGCTGTTCAGGTGCGATCTGGGCGCGGGCTTCGACCAGCTTCTTGCCCTGCACGTAGTCCTTGACCATGTTCACGCAATCGAGCGCGATGACCTTGCCGTTCTTGAGGTAGACCACCGAGAACGAGCGCGTGGCCGGATCGCCGCGCAGCACGGCGTTGTCATGTCCGGTGGAGAGGCCGACCGTCTGCAGGCGCAGGTCATACTGGTTGGACCAGAACCACGGCGTCGCCTTGTAGGGCGCTTCGGTGCCGCAGATGCACTTGGCAACGGTGGTGGCCATGTCGTTGGCGTTCTGGACGGATTCGAGGCGGATCACGGCGCCGTCGGCGAAGTCGTTCGAGTGAGCCGCGCAATCGCCGATCGCATAGACATCGGGCAGCGAGGTGCGGCACAGTTCGTCGACATCGACGCCGTTTCCGCCTGAAGCGCCAGCGGCCAGCAGCGGGCCCACGCACGGGACGATGCCGATGCCGACAATGACGATATCGGCCGGGATGACCGACCCGTCCTGCATCTTCACGCCGGTCGCCTTGACGCCATCGCCTTCGATGCAATCCATCGCCGCGCCGGTGCGCAGATCGACGCCATGGGCGCGGTGTTCGGCCTGGTAGAATTCGGACAGCGCTTCACCGGCGACGCGCGCAAGCACGCGCGGCAGGGCTTCGAGCAGGGTGACCGAAACGTCGAACTTGGTCAGCACGGCGGCAGCTTCGAGGCCGATATAGCCTCCGCCGACGACCACGGCGCGCTTGGCTCCGGCGTCCAGCTCCGCCATCAGCCGGTCGGCATCTTCCTTGGTGCGGACGGCGTGGACGCCCTTGAGGTCTGCCCCCATGCAGGACAGGCGGCGCGGATCGCCGCCAGTGGCCCAGATCAGCTTGCCGTAGCCGATCTCGCTGCCATCGCCGAGCTTCACTGTGTGTGCGGCGGGATCGAGCGAGACGACTTCGGCGCCGAGCTTCATCTCGACGGCCTTGTCCTCCCAGAACTGTGCCGGGCGGATGCAGATGCGCTCGAAGGTCTTTTCGCGCGCGAGGTATTCCTTGGACAGCGGCGGACGCTCGTAGGGAATTTCCGGCTCGCGCCCGATCACCAGGATGCGGCCTTCAAAGCCGTTCTGGCGCAGCGCGATCGCGGCCTGCGCGCCGCCGTGCCCGGCACCCACGATGATGACGTCTGCCTGTTCCATTGCGAATCCTCCCGGCTGTTGCGAGGGCGTTTGGCCAAAAGCCCGCGTTCGTCAACTGACAGACGCGGAAAAGTCCGTTTCAGCCAACCGATTGCCCGGATCAGATTTCGACGATCGCCCCGGCGAGCCGTTCGACTTCTGCGCGATCATGGCTGACGTAGAGGATGGGCAAACCCACTTCGTCGCGCAGGCGCTCGATGGTGCGCATGATCTCTTCGCGGCGGGCGCGGTCAAGCGAGGCCAACGGTTCGTCCATCAGCAGGAAGCGCGGGTTGGACAGCAGTGCCCGGCCGATGGCAACCCGCTGGGCTTCTCCGCCCGACAGGCTTCGTGGCCAGCGATCGAGCAGATGGGCAAGCCCGAGGAAGTCGATGACATCGGCTTGTGACATCGGTCCATCGCCACGCGCGCCATAGGCAAGATTGGCACGGACCCGCATGTGCGGGAACAGGCGCGCGTCCTGGAAGACATAGCCCGAGTGGCGCTGCTGGACGGGTATGTCGATTCCGGCGGCGCTGTCGAACAGGACTTGGCCGCCGACTACGATCCGGCCGTGATCGGGCCGCAGCAGACCGGAAACCATGTTGAGCACCGAGCTCTTGCCCGCGCCCGAAGGACCGAACAGTGCGGTCAATCCATTGGGGGCAAGGAAATTGCAGGCAACCATCGCCTTGCCCAGCCGACGCGATACCTTCACCTCAAAGGACATGGGAGCTTCTCCCCATGCGCCGGGCAAGCATCTCGGACACGACCAGCGCGATCAGCGACAGCGCCACGGACGTGGCCGCCAGCCGGGTCACCGCATCTTCACCGCCGGGTACTTGCAGTGCGCTGTAGATGGCCAGCGGCAAGGTCTGCGTTTCGCCGGGAATGTTGCTGACGAAGGTGATCGTTGCGCCGAATTCCCCGAGCGAGCGGGCAAAGCCGAGCACGGTTCCGGCAATCACGCCGGGCAGCGCGAGCGGAACAGTGATCGTGCGGAACACGCGCCAGCGCGAGGCGCCCAGTGTCATCGCCGCGGCTTCTAGGCGCTGGTCGACGGCTTCGATCGACAGGCGCATGGCGCGGACCATCAAAGGCAGCGCCATGACGGCAGCGGCAAGCGCGGCCCCGGTCCAGCGGAACATGAAGGTGAGGCCGAGCGCCTGCTCCACCCACGCGCCGATCGGGCCTTGCGGTCCGAAGGCGAGCAGGAGCAGCCAGCCGGTGACGACCGGGGGCAGGACCAGCGGCAGGTGGATCAGCGCATCGAGCATGACCTTGCCGGGAAATCGCCCTCGCGCCAGAGCCCATGCCAGAGCGAAAGCGACAGGCAGGCAGGCTGCGACCGCGACGGCGCCGACCCTGAGCGAAAGCCGGACGATCTCCAACTCTTCGGGAGTCATCGGCGCTGGCCGAACCCGCGCCGGAGAAAGATGGCGCGACCTTCGCGCGAGATCAGGAAGCGACGGAAGGCTTCGGCATCGCCATGGCGCGAGGTTGCAAGCAGGGCGACAGGGTAGGTGATCGGCTGGTGACTTGTTGCGGGGAAAGTCCCCACCACTCGCACGCGGCGCGAGGCCATGGCATCGGTCGCGTAGACGATACCGAGGGGGGCGGCGCCACGTTCAACCAGCGCGAGGGCTGCGCGGACGTTCTCGGCGGCGGCGACCTTGCCCGCGACGCCGGTCCAGACGCCCAGCCTGCTGAGCGCTTCGCGTCCGTAACGTCCGGCGGGGACGGCGGCCGGATCGGCCATGGCGAGGCGGCGGGTCCCAAGCGCCTTGGCCAGCGGAAAGTTGCGGGTGATCTGCAGGTTCAGGCGGCTTGGCAGCGGGGCAACGAGGACGAGGCGGTTCTCGGTCAGGCGGGCGCGGGTGCCGGACTTGAGCAGGGACTTGCCCTGAAGGTAGTTCATCCACTCCTCATCGGCAGAGGCGAAGAGATCGGCGCGGGCGCCCGCTTCGGCCTGACGCGCCAATGCCGATGAAGCGGCGAACGACAGGACGGGGCGCGGGTGACCCTTCCTGGCCCAGGCGGCGGCTGCATCGGTCATCGCTTCCTGCAGGCTGGCGGCTGCGAGGACCAGCGGCCCCTTCTCCTGCGCAAGCGCCGGAGTGGCACCCGCAAGCGCGATCAGCAGGGCAAAGAGGGCGCGCAGCAGAATCGGCGGCATCACGGTTCCGGAACAAGCTATGTTCGGCTGTATATACCATGATGCCGCTGCGGCAATGTCTTGCTTGGACAGCTTACCGGCCGAGCAATGTCCTTGCCTGGCTGGCCACTTGCGCCAGCATGGCCGGTGACACCACCGGAGCGGCCTGAGCGCGGGCGACGAGGCTGCGGAACTGCCGCACCGCCGCGGCATTGGCCGTAAGCCAGTCGCTGACGAAGGCATCGGGTGAACCGCCCTTCGAGCGCGCGAGGAAATCGAGGCGCATCTGCTGGAAATCGCGGGCGAGGCCGGCGACAAGCAGACGCTCCCACGGGTCTGACGGGTTCATCCGCCGCGCCGCCTGCTGTGCCCAGTCGATGCCGAGCGCCGCGCCGAGATCGGCGAAGGCACCGGTCAGGGCTGCGGCATCGACATTGAGTTCGCCTGCAAGGTGGGCGAGGCCGATGGCGCCGTCCATGTCGTAGAGGTGGACAAGGCGCGCGGCGATTTCGGCGGGCACGCCGCTGGTGGCAAGGTCGTCCGCCATGCGGCGAGCTTGCGCCTGCGCGGCACCGCGCAGCAGTTCTGCGGTGGTATGCGAAAGCAGCGCGACGCCGCCGAACAGGTCCTCGATCAGGTCGTCGGGCGATTGCGTGCCGCGGCCCGCACGCAGGACATCGGCAACATGGCCGCGCAGGCCTTGCGCCACGCGGTCGAACAGGTCGAGCCGGAGGGTTTCGGGCATCTGCGCCGAATCGAGCAGGCCCCAGGTCTTGCGCAAGTCGAGCAGGCGCTCTGCCGCGACGAAGGCCGCAGCGACCTGCGCGAGCGAGACGCCTTCCTCTTCGCACAGTTCGAACGGGATGACCGGCCCCATGCGGTTGATGATGCGGTTGGCGAGCTTGGTGGCGATGATTTCGCGACGCAGGCGGTGGTGGACGATCTCGCTTTCGAAGGGTTCCTGCATCTGCGGCGGGAAGGCTGCGACGAGTTCCTCTTCCAGCACCGGGTCATCGACCACCTTGCTCTCTTCCAGTTCGCGCTGGAGGACGAGCTTGCTGCTGGAGAGCAGGACGGCGAGTTCGGGGCGAGTGAGGCCCTGCCCGGACGCGGCGCGACGGGCGAGGTCTTCGGCGCCGGCGAGGCCCTCGGTCTTGCGATCGAGATCACCGCCTTCCTCAAGCACGTCGATCAGGCGCGACCATGCCGGCATGGCAGTAGCGCCACCGCGTTCGGCGATGGAGAGGGCCAGCGCCTGCAGGCGGTTGTCCTCGAGCACGAGGTGCGCAACCTCGTCGGTCATCGCCGCCAGCAGCTCGACGCGGGCGTTCTCGGTCAACTTGCCGGATCGCTTGGCCGCGGCGAGCGCGATCTTGATGTTGACCTCGTTGTCGGAGCAATCGACGCCGGCGGAATTGTCGATGAAGTCGGTGTTGATGCGCCCGCCATGCAGCGAGAATTCGATGCGCGCGGCCTGCGTGGTGCCGAGATTGGCGCCCTCGCCGATGACCTTGGCACGGACTTCGTTGGCAGATACGCGGACGGAATCGTTGGAAGGATCGCCGACGTCGACGTTGTTCTGCGTGCTCGCCTTCACGTAGGTACCGATGCCGCCGAACCACAGGAGGTCCACGGGGCTCTGCAGGATCAGGGAGATCAGCGAATCCGGATCGATCTCGGGCAATTCGACCCCGAGCAGGGCCTGGACTTCGGCTGAAAGCGGGATTGATTTCATCGAGCGCGGGAAGACACCGCCGCCTGCCGAGATCAGGCTCTTGTCGTAGTCGTCCCAGCTGGAGCGGGGCAGCGCGAACATGCGGTTGCGCTCTTCCCAGCTACGCGCCGGATCGGGATCGGGATCGAGGAAGATGTGGCGGTGGTCGAACGCGGCCACGACCTTGAGCGCCTTTGACAGCAGCATGCCGTTGCCGAACACGTCGCCCGACATGTCGCCGCAGCCAGCGACGCGGATCGGCTCGCTCTGCACATCGACGCCCAGTTCGAGGAAATGGCGGCGGACCGAGAGCCACGCACCGCGCGCGGTGATGCCCATGGCCTTGTGATCGTAGCCCTTCGAGCCGCCGCTGGCGAAGGCATCGTCGAGCCAGAAGTCCTTCGATTCGGCGATGGCGTTGGCAACGTCGGAGAAGGAGGCAGTGCCCTTGTCGGCGGCGACAACGAAGTAGGGGTCCTCGCCATCCCGGATCACGACGTGGGCGGGATGGACGACCTTGCCCTCGATGATGTTGTCGGTGATCGACAGCAGGGTGCGGATGAACACCTGATAGGAGGCCTTGCCTTCGGCGAGCCAGCCTTCGCGGTCCTTCGCAGGATCAGGGAGCTGCTTGGGATAGAAGCCGCCCTTGGCACCGGTGGGCACGATGACGGCATTCTTCACCCGCTGCGCCTTCATCAGGCCGAGGATCTCGGTGCGGAAGTCGTCCCGGCGGTCGGACCAGCGCAGGCCCCCGCGGGCGACCGGGCCGGCGCGCAGGTGGATGCCTTCGACGCGCGGTGAATAGACGAAGATCTCCCGCCACGGCAGCGGCTTGGGCAGGCCGGGGACAAGTGCGGAATCGATCTTGAAGGCCATTGCCTCTGCCGCAGCAGGCGCGAACGCATTGGTGCGCAGGATGGCGCCGACCAGCGCGCGGAAGCTTCGCAGGAGGCGGTCGTCGTTGATGGCCGCGACGCCGGCGAGGCCGGTCTTGATGCGCTCCTCGGCTTGGGCAAAGGCCTGATCGCGCTGGCCGGTGAAGGCAGGGTCGTGGCGGGCGACGAAGGCGGCGACGAGGCCACGGGTGACGGCGGGGGCGTTCTTGAGCGCTTCGACCACGGTGGGGATGCCGAAGGTCATGCCGGCCTGGCGCAAGTAACGGTAGAAGGCGCGGAGCCAGTTCGCCTCGACCGCGGTGAGGCCGGTGGCAACGATCAGGCGGTTGAATGCGTCATCCTCCGCCGCGCCATTGATCACGGCCGCGAGCGAGCTTTCGATCGAGGCCGCGCGCGAGAGCAGGTCTTCGATCGAGCTGTCGGCCGGGTGAGCGACGAGGAAATCGTGGATATAGCCAAGGCGGCCGCCGTCGAGCGGGGTGGGCACTTCCTCGAGCACGCGAAAACCGAAGTTTTCGAGCACCGGCACGGCATCGGAGAGGACGATTGCGCCTTCGCGCTGATAGAGCTTGAGGCGCAGCACCGCCTCGCCCGGGTTGCGATGCAGGCGAACGGCACGGCGCGGGGCCTTGCTGCCCGCCAGCGTGCGCAGGACGCGGATATCGCGTGCTGCCTCGGCAGCGCCCGAAGCGTTGCGGTAGGACAGGGGGAAGGCATCGGCATAGCGTGCGGCGATCGCGGCAGCGCGCGAAGGTTCTTCGCTGGCGGCCAGCTCGGCTTCGACAGCGCCCGCCCAGCCACGCACCATGCCTTGCAATTGCAGATCGAGGGCCGCCTCATCGACCTGCCCATCCTGATCGCGCACATCGAGCACGAAGCGCAGCATCGCCAAGGTGCTGCCCTCTACCTGCAGCGACCAGTCGATCACCTGCGCACCGGCGGCCGCTTCGAGCATGTCGCGGATGGCGAGACGAACCTCGGTCGACAGCACGTCGCGCGGGAGCCAGACGAAAGCGAAAAGGTGCCGTGCGAGCGGAGCTTCGACCAGAGCAAGGCGCGGACGCGGGCGATCGACCAGGCTCATCATCGCGGTCGAGACGCGCTCGAGATCGGCATCGTCGAAGCTGACGAGAAGATCGTGCGGCAGCGCAGTGAGCGCATGGACCAGCGCCTTGCCGGCGTGGCCGTTGGCGGCAAAGCCGAACTTGTCCATCAGCTCGGCAAGCTGCGTGCGCAGGCGGGGGACGCGATCTGGCGCTGCGGCAAGCGCGGCGCTGGTCCAGACCCCGGCATGGACAGACAGGGCCACGACCTTGCCACCTTCAATGCGCGGAACCATGAACAGATCAAGCGGCACGCGGCGGTGAACGTTGGCGATACGGTTCGCCTTGACGATCAGGGGCGCGCGGCCCTTTCCGCTTTCGAACCAGCGAAAGGCGCGGTCAAAGGAACTTGCGGCAAGCAGGCTGCGGTCGCTGGCGCGGCAGATGCCGAGCGCCTTCTCTTCGCTGCCATCGCGATTGCGCGTGACGCTGCCGAGCTGGGTGAGCATCCCATCGGCGAGCCAGCGCAGAAGTGCGGCGCCTTCGGGATCGGCAAGACCAGCCGCATCCTCACGCATGGCCGCTTGCATCAGCGGCCAGTCGGTAACCGCAGCGCGCACGTCTCGCAGCGTTTCCTCGAGCGCGGCGACAAGGCCGCGGCGTTGTCGGGCATCGGCGCGTTCGGTTTCGAGATAGACGATGGATTCGCGGCGTTCGCCCGAAGCGTCGCCCGCCGGAAATTCGGTGAGGTTGCCTTCGCCGTCGCGGCGCACCGCAACGACCGGATGGACGAGACGGTCGATCGCCAGGCCCTGCGCCGTAATGGCCGAGGTGATCGAATCGACCAGAAACGGCATGTCGTCGTTGATCACGGCGAGGCGCAGATGCCGACCGTCGCTATCCGAGCCGCTGACGCTTTCGATGGCGATGGCAGGATCACTGCCCTGGCGCTGTGCAGCAGCGCCGGCGGCAAAACGGGCCGCTTCGGCGAGGCGCGCAGCATCGAAATCCATCGCTTCGTCGGGCAGCAGCGCGCCGGCAAACCGCTCGGCCAAGGCCAATGAAAGCTGATCGGAGGGGGGCTGCGA
This sequence comes from Novosphingobium subterraneum, assembly GCF_000807925.1. GTDB lineage: Bacteria > Pseudomonadota > Alphaproteobacteria > Sphingomonadales > Sphingomonadaceae > Novosphingobium > Novosphingobium subterraneum. The sequence goes on from NZ_JRVC01000006.1 coordinate 68,542, forward strand.
AGAGGAAGCGGCAGGGGCTTGCGGACGGCTTGCGGACGTTGACGCCATGGCGTGTTCCCGACTCTCCTTGCGAGAGGATATTTCTCTCTCGTGTAATTATTGAATACGCGAGCGTATCATTATTCCAAAGGGTAATCCAGCCGTGGCGAGACCTCAAGTCCGGTTCATCGACATGGGCGGCTTAACCCGCTGTTGTGAACCCTTTGCGCACCTTTTCGTGCCGCAGGATTGCGCGCTGGTTACGTCAAGCGACGGCTAGTTCGCGGGCGGCTTCGGCGGTAAGGCGCAAGGATCGCAAGCGCGCCTGCTGGTCGTAGATCGAGGCTGCGACGATGATCTCGTCGGCCCCGGTGCGGTCGGCAAATGCCGCCAGCCCGGCGCGCACCGTTGCCACCGAGCCGCACGCGCTGACCTGACGGACGTGTTCCAGCATGGCCAGTGCGGAAGGTGGCAGCGTGTCGCGGTAACCGGGCACGGGCGGCTTGAGCTTGCCCGGCGTGCCGGTGCGCAGCGCCACGAAGGCCTGATCCATCGAGGAGGCGAGAAGCTGGCCTTCTTCGTCACTTTCGGCGGCAACGACATTGATGGCGGCAGCGCAGTAGGGTGCATCGAGCGCGGCCGACGGCTGGAAGCGTTCGCGATAGATCTTCAGCGCCGCGTCGAGGTGATCGGGGGCAAAGTGAGAGGCGAAGGCATATGGCAGGCCGAGCATCGCGGCGAGTTGCGCGCCGAACAGGCTGGATCCGAGAATCCACAGCTGCGGCCTTGCACCCTTGGCCGGATAGGCCTGCAGCGGCACGCGCGGATCGCCTGCGAACTGAAGCTGGAGTTCGACCACGTCCTGCGGAAAGTCCTCGGCGGCGCGGTTGGTGTCCTTGTGCAGGGCGCGCATGATGCGCTGGTCAGCGCCAGAGGCGCGGCCAAGGCCGAGATCGATCCGGCCCGGAAACAGGGCATCGAGCGTGCCGAACTGTTCGGCGATCACCAGCGGATTGTGGTTCGGCAGCATGATCCCGCCCGAACCGATGCGGATCGTTGAAGTTGCCTGCCCGATGTGCGCGAGGGCGACAGCCGTGGCGGCACCAGCCAGACCTTCCATGCCGTGATGTTCGGCAACCCAATAGCGCTGGTAGCCGCATTCCTCCGCCACGCGCGCGGCGGCGGCGGAGTTGTCGAGCGCGGCCCGCGCTGTCCCGCCCTCGACCACACTGACCAGATCGAGGACGGAGAGTTTCATGACGCCGGCTTTCCTGCGGTTTCGGGTGAAACCGATTTAGGTGCAGGGCCCAGCTGTTCAAGGTAGGATCGGGCAGTCTTGCCCGCTTCGCCGTCCTTGTCCGCCGAAACAACCGATTCCCACGACTTGCGCGCGGCGTCGTCCCGGCCGGACAGCACGGCAATGACGCCAGCTTCCAGGCCGACCTGCGGATCGCGCGGGCCATATTTCGCTGCCACTTCGATATCGCGCTGCGCCCGGTCGAGTTCGCCGTTGCGGCGGGCAAGAGTGGCAGACAGCAGCCAGCCCTCAGGGTCCTCCGGCGCGAGGCGATGCGCTTCATCGAGTGCGCCGCCAGCCTCGGCGAGGCGGCCCAGCGCCACGAGCGCGCGCGAACGATCGCTCTGCATCGCGCCGAGCGCGGCGTTGTCGGCGAAACCCTTGATTGCCAGAGCGCGGTCGAACCAGCCGAGCGCCTGTTCGGCCTTGCCGCCGGCCAGAGCCGCGTTGCCGGCCATCGCCATCAGCGGCACGGCGGCGACTTCCTGCTCCTTGGGCACGCCAGACACGGCCTGTGCGAAAGCTTCGAGCGCGCCATCAAAGTCGCCGGCATTGGAGCGCAGCATGCCAAGGCACTGGTTGGCGCGGACCTGCTGGCCAGAGTCGCGGCTTTCGCCCAGCCATGTCTGCACCTCGACCATCGCCGCATCGGGATCGGTCGCCGCTTTTTGCAGGCAGTAGGCGAGGCGGTCCTGTTCGGGCAGGTCGGGCCGCTCTAGACCCGCTTCCTTTTCAGTCTGCCGCTGCTTTTCGGGATCGCGGCGGCGCGGGATCGGTAAATCGGACGGACGCATCGGCATGGTGGCGGGACCAATCTGCATCAGGGAGGCCTGTTGCTCGATCCGGTGCTCCACGGCGAATAGCGGTGCGGGAAGATCGATCATGGCAGGCTTTTCCTTCGGCACGTCAGGCGGCTTGTCCGGCAGCGAGCCCGGCGAGTTCGCGCAGGAGCAGCGCGATATCGGCGGGGCGCGACAGCCGGTGATCGCCGTCCTTGATCAGGTGCACCTGCACATCGGCTGAACGCAGGGCGCGGGCAAGGTTGATAGAGATTTCCCACGGCACGTCAGCATCTGCCTGGCCATGGATCAGGCGGACCGGTCCTTCAAAGGCAATGCCGCTGGCCAGGCGCTTGTGACGTTCGGCATCTGAAAAGAACCCCGCGTGAGTCGGGGTAGGCTCGGGGCCATAGGGGTTGTCTTCATAGATCGTACGCCCGGCGGCGAGCTCGATCCGCTGTGACTGCGACAGGCCCCATTCGGTGAAGTCGGGCGCAGGCGCAATGCCGACAAGCGCCCTGGTCCTGTCGCCCAAGGCTTCGGCGAGGAGGAGCATCAGCCATCCGCCCATGCTGGAGCCCACGAGTTGCACGCTGTCGATGCCGAGGTGATCGATCAGGGCGACGATCTCGTCACGCCATTTCGAAAGGCGACCATCGGCGAAATCGCCGTCGCTCATCCCGCAGCCGGTATAGTCGAGCAGCAGGCAGCCATGGCCCCGCTGTCGCGCCCATTCGAGGACGGCCTGCGCCTTGCCGCCGGCCATGTCGGACATGTAGCCGGGGAGGAACACGATGGTCGGAGAAGTGCCGGCGAGGTGGCGGTAAGCCATCTGCTGGCCGGAAGGCAGGGTAAAGCGCGCTATTTCAGTCATGTCCCGGACATGGCCCGCAAGCGGCGGCGCGGCAAGCTCGGTTCAGCGGAAAAATCAGGGTGACGTGCGGCGGGGGATACCGTTCAATCTTCGCGCTGGAAGATATCTTCGATCGGAAGGGCGAAGACATCGGCAATGCGGAAGGCGAGCGGGAGCGAGGGGTCGTACTTGCCTGTCTCGATCGCGTTCACCGACTGGCGGCTGACCTCGAGCTTTTCGGCAAGGTCGGCCTGGCTCCAGTTCCGCTCGGCGCGCAGGACCTTGAGGCGGTTCTTCATTCGCCACCTCCGTGCCGCTCCAGCAGCGCGTTGATGCAGCCGCCAAGGCCCAACCCGCCGAACCACAGCACCGTGGCGTAGAAGGCCGGGACGTGAGGGAGCAGGCCGAAGCTTTCGACGAAGCCCCATGCCGTCGCCACGCTCAACGTGAAGCCGGTGGCGATGAGGATCTGCCGGGTCATCAGGTAGCGCTGGTATTCATCGCGCAGCGAGGTCAGCAGGCGGCCGATCGCCACGAATACGCCGATCACTGGAAGCGCGGGAAGCAGCGCAGCAGCATAGGCGCTGAGGCCGGTGGGGGCGCTGTTCTTAAAGAACAGGTTCACGCCGACCAGCGTGGCGACGTAGCCGCCCATCAGCAACATAACGGCGCGCGTGTAGCGGCGGTGTTCGGGCGTCATCCGGGCGACCATGGTTCAAGCCTCCTGCTGGCGGCGCAGGCAGCGCGTGCCCGAAAGCGCAGCGCTGAGCGGCACGAACAGCACGGCAGTGGTGGTGGAGCCCTTCGGCAGAACTTCGAAGATATCGAGCAGGGCAATCACGACCATCACGAGGGCGGTCACGGCGGGAAGAGCGAAGCGAATCATGGGTCAAGCCTCCTTGATCATATGACAAGGTTACTTGACCTGTTGCGCGGAGATGTCAAGCATCATTGTCATCATGGCAATGGTACTTGACCTGATAGACCTGATGACTCGGTACTTTTTCCGCGCTAGAAGCCCGGCGACATGGCACGCCTGACGACCAGCACTACAACTACTACCCCCGCGGGCCGGGGGCGGTCGCTGCTGGCCTAGCGCCCGCTGCGATGCCGCCGCCCGGTTCGGGTGGCTTTGCGCATCGCCTCCCGAACCGACCGATTTGCCTGATGCGCGCCCTTCCGGTGGCGGCGCACCTGTGCCAAAGCGCTGCCAACAGATTGCAGAGAGACCCGCATGTCCGAGTTGCTGAAGATCACCCTGCCCGACGGTTCCGTGCGCGAGGTTGCGCCGGGCAGCACTCCGGCCGACATAGCCGCCGCGATTGGCCCCGGCCTCGCCAAGGCGGCGCTGGCGGCGAAGGTCGATGGCGAGCTGGTGGACCTTTCGCGTCCCTTCACGGCTGACGCGCAGCTGGCGCTGGTGACGGCCAAGGACGAGGCGGACGCGCTCGACCTTGCGCGGCATGACTATGCCCACGTGCTCGCCGAAGCGGTGCAGGCGCTGTTTCCGGGTACGCAGATCACCTTCGGGCCGAGCACCGACGACGGCTTCTATTACGACTTCGCCCCGAAGGACCGCCCGTTCACGGATGAAGACCTGCCTGCCATCGAGGCGGAGATGCGCAAGATCATCGCTGCCAACAAGCCGCTGCGCCGCGAGGTGTGGAGCCGCGAACAGCTGATCAGCCGCTGGAAGCAGCAGGGCGAGAGCTTCAAGGCCGAGTGGGCCGCCGAACTGCCCGAGGGCGAGGAACTGACGGTCTACTGGTCGGGCGACGACTGGCTCGACATGTGCCGGGGCCCGCACCTGCCCTCGACCGGCAAGCTCGATCCGGCGGCGTTCAAGCTGACGCGCGTTTCGGGTGCCTACTGGCGCGGCGACCAGAAGAACGCGATGCTTTCCCGCGTCTATGGCACCGGCTGGCTCAACAAGAAGCAGCTCGATGCGCACCTCATGCGGCTGGAAGAAGCGGCGAAGCGCGACCATCGCAAGCTCGGCAACGAGATGGACCTGTTCCATCTCCAGCAGGAAGCCCATGGCAGCGTGTTCTGGCACCCCAAGGGCTACCTGATCTGGCGCGAGCTGGAAGCCTACATGCGCCGCGCCATCGACGGCGCCGGCTATCGCGAGGTCAAGACGCCGCAGGTCATGGATGCGCGCCAGTGGGAGCAGTCCGGCCACTGGGGCAAGTACCGCGAGAACATGTTCGTCATCCCCGACGAAGTGCCGAACGTCGAGGACGAAGGCCCGATCGTTTCGGACGATGCCGACTGGATGGCACTGAAGCCGATGAACTGCCCGGCGCATGTGCTGATCTTCCGGCAGGGGATCAAGTCCTACCGCGAACTGCCCTTGCGCCTGTATGAAAACGGCTGCTGCCACCGCAACGAACCGCACGGCGCGCTGCACGGGCTGATGCGCGTGCGCCAGTTCACGCAGGACGATGCGCACATCTTCTGCCGCGAGGACCAGATCGTTTCGGAAGTGCAGGCGTTCTGCGAACTGGCCGACCGCATCTACAAGCACTTCGGCTTCACCTACTCGATCAAGCTCGCGCTGCGCCCGGAAAAGCGCTTTGGCACCGAGGAAATGTGGGACAAGGCCGAGGCAGAGCTGCGCGCCGCCGTGGTCCGCGCAGGGCTTGCCACCGAAGAGTATGGCTGGGAGGAACTGCCGGGCGAAGGCGCGTTCTATGCGCCCAAGCTGGAATGGCACCTGACCGACGCGATCGGCCGCACCTGGCAGGTCGGCACGATCCAGTCCGACCGCGTCCTGCCCGAGCGGCTTGATGCAACCTACATCGGCGAGGATGGCGAGAAGCACCGACCGGTGATGTTGCACCGCGCGATCTTCGGATCGTACGAGCGCTTCATCGGCATTCTGATCGAACACTTTGCCGGACGCCTTCCCGCGTGGCTGGCACCAGTGCAGGCCGTTGTCGCGACGATCGTTTCGGATGCTGACGACTATGCCAAGGATGCGCTGGCCAAGCTGAAGGCGGCGGGCATCCGGGCCGACACGGACCTGCGCAACGAGAAGATCAACTACAAAGTCCGTGAACACTCGCTGCAGAAGGTCCCCTTCCTGCTGGTCGTGGGCAAGCGCGAGGCCGAGGAAGGCACCGTGGCGATCCGCACCTTGGGCGAACAGCACCAGAAGGTGGTATCGCTGGATGAGGCGATTGCGCTGCTCAAGAGCGAAGCGACGCCGCCGGATCTGCGGAGCTGATCACGCTCGACCTGCCGATCCTTTCGCTCGGGCTTTGCGCACTGGCGGCGTTCGTCGCTGCCTTCGTGCGCGGGCTGGCGGGGTTTGGCATGGCGATCCTGCTGGTGCCGCTGATCGGACTGGTCATCCCGCCGGGCGAAGCGGTGGTCGTTTCCAACATGCTTGGGCTGCTGATCGGGCTGGTCGGCGCGCGCAAGGTGTGGGCCGCCGGGGAGAAAAGCGCCGGGGCGATTGGCGGTCTTGCCATGTTGCTGACGCCAGCCGGCCTGCTCGCCCTGTTCGCAACGCCGCCGGAAGTGGCGCGCGTGCTCATTGCCGTGGTGGCGATCGGTGCGTTCGTGATGGTGCTTCTTCCTGCCCGGCCCGGTCATGCGCCGGGCAAGGTAGAGACGGGCCTTACCGGAGCGGCAGCGGGCCTGCTCACCGGATTTGCCGGCATGCCCGGGCCTCCGGTCGTCCCCTATTACCTGCGTCGTCCCATCCCGCGCGAAGTGGCCCGCGCCTCGATGCTGACGGTGTTCCTGCTGACGTCGATCGCCAGCACTGCTGCGGCGCTGGCGCTGAAGCTGGCCTCATGGCGCGATGTGCTCTTCGCCTTGCTGCTGTTCGTGCCGGTGCTGGTCGGCAACCACCTGGGGTCTCTTGCCTTCGGCAAGGTCAGCGATGCGGCATGGCGCGGCTTCGTCGGCTTCCTGCTTGCCATGTCCGGCCTGATGGCCGTGGCCAGGCTGATAACCCCAAGTTAAGCGCTTTCCCTTATGCCCTCCTGCGATTGAACGCTTGAGGGACCGAAGACGCATGACCCTGCACTTCCGCGCTTTGGCCGAGCAGGCCGCCAAGGACAGCGCAATCTCCGTAGAGGAAATCCTCGAATTGCGGCGCGCGGCATGGCCCGATGGCAGGATCGATCCCGAAGAAGCCGAAGCGATCTTCCTGCTTAACGACCAGATCGCCGAGCCCACGCGCGAATGGTCCGACTTCTTCGTCGAGGCTCTGGTCGAATTCGTGGTCAACGGAACCGAGCCCAAAGGCTATATCTCGGACGAGAATGCGCGCTGGCTGATCGAGCGCGTCTCGCACGATGGCAAAGTGGAAAGCCTGACCGAGCTGGAACTGCTGGTCAGGGTGCTGGAGAAGGCACTGTCCGCACCCGATGACTTGCGCTTGTTCGTGCTGGATCAGATCGAACGCGAAGTTCTGACAGGGGAAGGCCCGACGCGCTGTGCCGGCACGCTTGCTCCAGGCAGCATCACCGAAGCCGAATGCAGCCTGATCCGTCGCACGATCTTTGCCTCCGGCGGGGATCGCCCTGCCGGGGTAAGCCAGCGCGAGGCGGAAATGCTGTTCCGCCTGAAGGATGCCACGTTGGGCGCGGACAACGCTTCTGCGTGGGAGCGACTGTTCGTGCAGGGCGTGGGCAATTACCTGCAGGGCTGGAACGGCACCAAGGGCATGACGCGCGAGCGGGCGGGCGAGTTGGAAGCGTTCATGGACGACCGCTCGACCCATCTGGGCCGGTTCTTTGGTCGCATGGCAAGGGTCGATACTGGCAGCTTCGTGCGGGCCGTTCGCGAAGTCGGCTTCGGGCGCAGGCAACCGGGCCGCGATGTTGCGGGCGAAGCTGCGCGAGAACATGCCGTGACCGATGCCGAGAACCTGTGGCTGCAGGCGCGCATCGACGCTGACGAGCAGGTCGATCCGCTGGAAAAGGCGCTGCTGGCGTTCCTTGCCGAAGGTTAGACGGTAAAGCTTTCACCGCAGCCGCAACTGCCTTTGGCGTTGGGGTTCTGGAACACGAATCCGGCGGTGAAATCGTCTTCCTGCCAGTCCATCGTGCTGCCGATCAGGTAGAGCACCGAGGCACTGTCGATGAAGAACAGACCGCCCGGTGTTTCGATCTTCTCGTCGAGCGGGTTGGCCTCGGTCACGTAGTCGACCGAGTAGGCCAACCCTGAGCAGCCGCGACGGGGCGTCGACAACTTCACGCCGATCGCGCCTTCGGGAGCCGTGGCCATGAGATGCGCCACGCGCGCCTCGGCCGAGGGCGTGAGGATCACCGCAGCGGGGCGGGGACGGCGGGGCTTGGTCTGCGTTTCGGTCGTCATGGTGACACCTATATGGGGAGGCGTTACAGCATTCCCAGTTCAAGCTTGGCTTCGTCGCTCATCTTGGCGGGGTCCCATGCCGGGTCCCAGACAAGATTGACCTCGGCATCGCGCACGCCGGGCACGGCCGAGACGCGCAGTTCGACCTCGCCCGGCATCGATTCCGCGACCGGGCAATGCGGCGTGGTCAGCGTCATGGTGACGGTGACATCGGAATCGTCCGAGACATCGACGCCGTAGATCAGGCCGAGGTCATAGATGTTGACCGGAATTTCGGGGTCGAAGATTTCCTTGAGCGCGGCAATCACGCCTTCGTAGATGTCTCCGCCCGGTTCGGCGGGCGAGACGGCCTCAGGCTTGGCGGCGAGGAAGCCTTCGAGGTAGTCGCGCTTGCGCTCGAGCTTTTGGGCGGACGTTTCTTCCACTGCGTCCTCCACGAACGCGCGCTTCGGTGCCGAGACGGCTTCCACTTCCTCGACCGCGAACTTGGGATCGTTCTCGCTCATCCGAAAATCCTCTTGGTCCTTTCGATGCCGCGCACGAGCGCGGCGATATCGCTTTCATCGCTGTAGATGCCGAAGCTCGCGCGCGCCGTCGCGGGCACGCCGAGATGCGCCATCAGCGGCTGGGCACAGTGATGCCCGGCGCGGATGGCGACACCTTCCTCGTCCAGAATCGTGCCGAGATCGTGCGGGTGCACGCCTTCGAGCGCGAAGCTGAGGATGCCGGCACTTTCCGCAGGGCCGAACAGCTTGACCGAGTTCATGCGCCCGAGCGCCTCGCGTGCCTTGGCCACCAGCGCGCATTCGTGGGCGTGGATGGTGGCGAGGCCTTGCGCCTGAACGAAATCGACTGCTGCGCCAAAGCCGATAGCCTCGACAATGGCGGGCGTGCCGGCCTCGAACCGCTGGGGTGCGGGGGCATAGGTGGTCTTCTCGAAAGTGACCCTGTCGATCATTGCGCCGCCGCCCTGCCACGGCGGCATGGCATCGAGAATCTCGCCCTTGGCCCAGAGCGCGCCGATGCCGGTGGGGCCATAAAGCTTGTGAGCCGAGAAGACGTAGAAGTCCGCGTCCAGCGCCTTCACGTCGACGGTGAGGCGCGCGACCGACTGGCAACCATCGAGCAGGATCTTCGCGCCGACGCTGCGGGCAAGGGCTACTGCGCGCTTTGCATCAAGCGTGGAGCCGAGCACGTTCGACACGTGCGCGAAAGCGACCAGCTTGTGCGCAGGCGCGATCATGCGTTCGGCGGCATCGAGATCGATCAGCCCGTCCTCGGTCAGCGGGCAAACATCGATCTCGACTCCGGTACGCTCGCGCAGCATCTGCCAAGGCACGATGTTGGCGTGGTGCTCGAGCGTGGAGATGAGGATGCGGTCACCCGCCTTGAGATTGGCTACACCCCAGGTCTGTGCGACGAGGTTGATCGCCTCGGTCGCGCCGCGGGTGAAGACCAGCTCGTTCTCGGCGCCGCCGACGAGTGCAGCAACCTTGCGGCGCGCAGCTTCGAAGGCCAGCGTCATGTCGGCCGAGCGGGCATAGACGCCGCGATGAACGGTGGCATAGTCGCGGCCCAAGGCGCGCACCATCGCATCGATCACAACTTGCGGCTTCTGCGCGGTGGCGGCAGTATCGAGATAATGCCAGCGGCTGCCGTCAGGATTGACGAGGCCGGGCCATTCAGCGGTGCGGGTCAGGGCATCGACGGTCACAGCACGGCATCCAGCGCCTTGAGCGCGGCTTCGGTAAGCGACTCTTCATCGGCGGCACCGACGAAGGCTTCGGCGATGAAGGCATGAAGCATGAGCTTCTTAGCCTCGGCTGGCGGAAGGCCGCGCTGGGCGAGGTAGAACAGCCCCTGCGGATCGAGTTCACCGACTGCGCAGCCGTGGGCGCACTTGACGTCGTCGGCGTAGATTTCCAGCTCTGGGCGGGCATTGGCAGTGGCAGTGCGATCCAGCAGCATCGCCCGGATCGACTGTTCGCCATCGGTGCCAATCGCCCCGCGCGCCACAACGACGCGGCCGAGATACGTGCCCGTGGCCTTGCCGCCGAGGACCGAACGGACGACCTGGCTCGAAACCGCGTCAGGCTCGGCATGGACGACCTCGGTGACGATCTCGGCGGTCTGTTCGCCGCCGGCGATCTGTGCCGCGCCGAGATGGAACTTCGCGCCGTTGCCAAGCGTGACCTTGACCGCAATGCGGCCATAGGCGGACCCGGCGTTGAGCAGGCGCAGGTCATATTCCGCGCCATCTTCCAGCGTGATCGCGATGTCCTGCGCGGCGTCGTTGGCGCCATCGAGCACGACAGCGCTTGCGCCCGTCTCGCCCGCAGCGACGCGGATATCCTGCACCGGCAGCGGCCAGAGCGCTTCCAGCGCCGCAAGATCGGCGTAGCGGAAGGCTTCTTGCCTGCGGGTGGGCAGCGCGGTCATGCCGCGACGGCCTCGTAGCCGTGCTCTTCGAGTTCGAGCGCCAGTTCAGGCCCGCCGCTCTTGACGATGCGGCCGCCGGCAAGGACGTGGACAAAGTCGGGTTTCACGTAATCGAGCAGGCGCTGGTAGTGGGTGATCAGCAGCACGGCCTTTTCGGGCTTGCGCATGATCGCGTTGATGCCTTCGCCGCAGATGCGCAGGGCGTCGATGTCGAGCCCGGAATCGGTTTCATCGAGGATGGCGATCTTGGGATCGAGAATGCCCATCTGGACCATCTCGGCACGCTTCTTCTCACCGCCCGAAAAGCCGACGTTCACCGGGCGCTTGAGCATGTCCATGTCCATGCGCAGCAGGCCCGCCTTCTCCTTGGCCAGCTTGAGGAATTCGCCCCCCGAAAGGGGTGCCTCGCCGCGTGCCTTGCGCTGGGCATTGGCGGATTCGCGCAGGAACTGCACGAAGGACACGCCGGGGATCTCGACCGGGTACTGGAAGCCGAGAAACAGGCCCGCCGCCGCGCGTTCATGCGGTTCGAGTTCGAACAGGTCGGTGCCATCCAATGTGGCGGTGCCGCCGGTCACTTCATAACCGGGCCGCCCGCCGAGCGTGTAGCCGAGCGTGGACTTGCCCGCGCCGTTCGGCCCCATGATCGCGTGGATCTCACCCGCGTTGATGGTGAGCGACAGACCCTTGAGGATCGGCTTGTCGGCAACGGTGGCCTGGAGGTTCTGGATTTCGAGCATGGTCATCTCTCTCAGTCGCGAGCCCGGGTGTGGGGGCTGCGCTGCGGGCGGGCGCCGGAGCGCGAATAGGACGGACGCGAAGGACGCGAGGCCGCGCGCAACTCATCGTACCGGGCCTTCATCTCGCGCAGGACGGCAGCGCAGGCGCCTTCAGGATCGCCGAGTACTTCGGCAGCATCATAGCGGATGACCTTGATGCCGACTTCGGCAAGACTGGCATCGCGGCGGCGCTCAAGCTCCGGCGCATCGCCACGGTCAAGCGCGACGACCAGCTTCAGCGACTGGCTCGCGAAATCGACGATGGCCGAACCGATCACGGCGTAGCGCTTGAACTTGTACTTTCCGAGATCTTCCTTCGCCAGTTCCTCGGCCAGCGCGAGGTGAGCCTCGTCCGGTTCGCGGCGCAACTGGCGCGCCATGTCGTGGATCGCATCGAGGCGCGAACCGGAAATGGCCCAGCCGCGACCCTTCTTCTGGATCTTGGGCGCTTCGGCACGTTCGCCGACGGGGCGGAGGGTAAGAGTCTTCTTCAACCAACTGATCCTTCAAGGCTGATACCCAGCAGCTTCTGCGCTTCGACTGCGAATTCCATCGGCAGTTGCTGCAGCACCTCGCGGGCGAAGCCGTTGACGATCAGGGCGACGGCGCTTTCCTGATCGAGGCCGCGCTGCATGGCGTAGAACAGCTGGTCGTCGCTGATCTTGCTGGTGGTGGCTTCGTGTTCGATCGTGGCGCTGGGGTTGCGCACTTCGATATAGGGCACGGTGTGCGCGCCGCATTCTGCGCCGAGCAGCAGGCTGTCGCACTGCGTGAAGTTGCGCACACCTTCTGCCTGCGGGGCCACGCGGACGAGGCCGCGATATGTGTTGTTCGACTTGCCCGCAGAGATGCCCTTCGACACGATCGTCGAGCGCGACCCCTTGCCGTTGTGGATCATCTTGGTTCCGGTATCGGCCTGCTGGTAGTTGTTGGTGACGGCAACCGAGTAGAACTCGCCCACGGAATCCTCGCCGTTCAGGACGCAGGACGGATACTTCCAAGTTATCGCCGAGCCGGTTTCGACCTGCGTCCACGAGACCTTGGAGCGGGCACCCTGGCACAGCGCGCGCTTGGTGACGAAGTTGTAGATGCCGCCCTTGCCTTCCGCGTCACCGGGATACCAGTTCTGGACGGTCGAGTATTTGATCTCGGCATCATCGAGCGCGACGAGTTCCACGACGGCGGCGTGAAGCTGGTTTTCATCGCGCTGCGGGGCGGTGCAGCCTTCGAGGTAGGAGACGTAACTGCCCTTGTCGGCGACGATCAGGGTGCGCTCGAACTGGCCCGTGTTCTCCGCGTTGATGCGAAAATAGGTCGAGAGCTCCATCGGGCAGCGCACGCCCTCGGGGATGTAGACGAAGGTGCCGTCAGAAAAGACCGCGCAGTTGAGCGTGGCGAAGTAGTTGTCGTGCATCGGCACGACCTTGCCGAGCCACTTCTTCACGAGGTCCGGATATTCGCGGATCGCCTCGGAGATCGAGCGGAAGATCACGCCTGCCGCTTCCAGCTCCTTGCGGAAGGTGGTCGCGACACTGACGGAATCGAACACGGCGTCGACGGCAATCTTGCGCGCCCCCTCGACGCCGGCGAGCACCTTCTGCTCCTCCAGTGGAATGCCGAGCTTTTCATAGACGCGCAGGATTTCGGGATCGACCTCGTCAAGGCTGCCGAGCTTGGGCTTGGCCTTGGGCGCGGCCCAGTAATAGGCGTCCTGATAGTCGATCGGCGGGATGTTCAGCTTTGCCCAATCGGGCGTGGGCATGGTCAGCCAGTGGCGATAGGCCTTGAGGCGCCATTCGAGCATCCATTCCGGCTCGTCCTTCTTGGCCGAGATGTAGCGGACGGTGTCCTCGGACAGGCCCTTGGGCCCGTACTCCTGCTCGATATCGGACGACCAGCCATGCTCGTACTCGGCGACCTTTGCAGCGGCCTCGCGCGCGGCCTGATCCTTGATTTCGACGTTCTCGGTCATGCCATAACCTCCGTCACCGCTGCGGCAGGACGGGACAATTGGGTGAGCGGTATGCCCGCCAGCGCGCCGCGCAATGCGGCATCGACGGCAGGCCAGTGCGGACGGACGGTGCACGCGGATTCCAGCGTGCAATCATGGCGCCCATGCTCGCTGCAGGGCGTGAGCGCAATGGGGCCTTCCACGGCTTCGACGATATCGGCCAAAGTGATAGCTGCTGCCGGGCGCGCCAGCTTGAGCCCGCCACGCGCTCCACGGACAGACTTCAGCAGCCCTGCGGCCGAAAGCTTGCTGACCAGCTTCTGCACGGTCGGCGCCGGCAGGCCGGTTTCATCGGCGAGTTGTTGCGCACAGACGCGGCTCTGCCCGCAATGGCGCGCAGCGGCGGTCATCGTGACAACGGCGTAATCGGCCATGCTCGAAAGGCGCATCTGCAAGGGTCCCGGTTGCGGCCCGCGCAAATCGGACCGAATCACTCCGGTTATCTAGGCGCGGAGCCTTCCCTGCACAAGCGGGCGCTCGTCCAAAAAGAGAGCGGAAAAAAATGGGCGGCAAAAAAGGGCGGCCGAGCCCAATGGGTCATCGGCCGCCTCAAAGTCGAGAACTCGTTGCATAACTGCACCGAGCCCTTCGGGTCGCAGCGCCTTACTAAGCAGAAGCCCTTGCAGAGAATTGTATGGATTCGACAATTCCGGTGGCAAATGCGCAACATACCAAGCGCAATCCATTACAATTGCTGTCAGATTCGAGAAGAACAGGCTTGGCCGACAGAAGATAACGTCGCAAAGACTCGCCGGGGTGGTCCGGCGGCATGGCGCATCGGAATTGACCCCGATTCGACCTTCACCATTCGCAGAACCCGGAACCGTTTGCCCGTGACGCCATATTCGCTGCTGCGCCCCCTGATTTTCCGGATCCCTGCCGAACCTGCGCATCGCCTGACCATCCGCGCACTCGCGATCAATCCGCCTTCGGGCAGACTGGCCCCCACGCCCAATCTCGCCCAGCGCATCGCCGGCATCGCCTTCCCCAACCCGCTGGGCATGGCCCCGGGGTTCGACAAGAATGCCGAAGTGCCCGACGCCATGCTCGGGCTGGGGTTTGGCTTTGTCGAAGTGGGCACGGTCACGCCCCTGCCGCAGGAAGGCAATCCCAAGCCGCGGCTGTTCCGCCTGATCGAGGATCGGGCCGTGATCAATCGGATGGGCTTCAACAACGAAGGCGCGCAGGCCGTGACCAACCGCCTGATCCGACGCCGTGAGACGGGCAAGCACGGACTGCCGGGCATCGTTGGCGTGAACATCGGCGCGAACAAGGACTCGGCCGACCGCATTGCCGACTATGCTCAGATGACCCGGCTGATGGCCCCGCTGGCATCGTATCTCACCGTCAACATCTCGTCGCCCAACACGCCGGGCCTTCGGGCGCTGCAGGATGAAGGCGCCCTTTCGGCGCTGCTCGACGGCGTGATCGAGGCGCGCGGCAACATGAACGTGCCGATCTTCCTGAAGCTTGCGCCCGATCTCGAACCGTCGGACATCGATGCGATCTGCCGCATCGCTCTTGAAAAGCGGCTCGCCGCATTGATCGTTTCGAATACCACGATCACCCGGCCGGCCTTGCGCTCGGCCCATGCCGGGGAAGCTGGCGGCCTCTCGGGCGAACCGCTGCGCGAACTTGCGCTGCAGCGTCTGCGCGATTTCCGCAAGGCAAGTGGCGGCGCGATTCCCCTGATCGGCGTGGGCGGTATTGCAACGGTTGATGATGCCTGGGCCCGCATCCGGGCCGGTGCCAGCCTGATCCAGATCTACAGCGCAATGGTCTTCGAGGGCCCCGGTCTTGCCAGGCGCCTGGTCGCAGGACTTGAACGGAAGGTCCGCGAAGCCGGCATGACGTCCATTGCCGAGGCGGTCGGCACCGAATAGCAAGGGGGCATGTCAGTCCCCCGCCTCCTTAAATCCGCCAGCTTGGCCACGCCGCTCGCTGCATTGCTCGTCAGCGGCTGCGTTCCGCCACCCAGCGCGACAGTTGCTCCACCTCGAACGGCGCCGCTGGCGGCTGCGGCAGACGGTATCCCGGTGGACAGCGCGGGCCTCGTGTCCGCTGCAGATCCGCGCGCTGCCGAAGCTGGCGTGCAGATGCTCCGCCTTGGTGGCAGCGCAACCGACGCTGCCATAGCCACCATGCTGGCGCTGACCGTGGTAGAACCGCAGAGTTCCGGAATCGGTGGCGGCGGCTTCCTCGTGCTGGGCGATGCTGCAGGGCAGGTCGAGACGATCGATGGCCGCGAAACGGCTCCGAAGGCGGCGACTCCTCAGTGGTTCTATGCCGATGGCAAGCCGCTGGCTTACCGCGACGCAATACCGGGTGGTCGCAGCGTCGGCGTGCCGGGGAACTTGCGACTCGCCGCGCTGGCGCATAACGGCAAAGGCAGGCTGTCGTGGCGAACACTGTTCCAGCCGGCGATCCGCCTGGCCCGCGAAGGGTTTGAGATCACGCCGCGCCTGCGGACCATCCTGGCTGCGGCCAGCCGCACCGGCGCGCTCGATCCGGAGGCAAGTGCCTTGTACTATGGCTCGGACGGGCAGCCGCTCGCGGTCGGCACACTTGTGCGCAACCCTGCGCTGGCCGCCACACTCGAAACGGTTGCTGCACGCGGTGCCGACAGCTTCTATGCAGGCGAGAACGCCACCCTGATTGCGTCCAAGGTGGGCACGGCGCCGCGCAATCCTTCACCGATGACGACAGCCGACATCGCTGGATACAGGGCCATCGCCCGGCCGCCTGTCTGCGGCCAGTATCGCGTCTGGCGCATCTGCGGAATGGGGCCGCCTTCCTCGGGCGCGACCACCGTTTTCGCCATCCTGAAGCAGCTCGAACGCTTCGACATGAAGGCGCTCGGGCCAGCCAACCCGGTTTCATGGCACCTGATCGCGGAGTCGCAGCGCCTCGCCTATGCTGACCGCGACCAGTATCTGGCCGACAGCGATTTCGTTTCGGTCCCGGTCTCAGGGCTGACCGATCCTGCCTATCTCGCCTCGCGCTCGGCCCTGATTTCCGAAACCACATCGCTCGGACTCGTGACGCCGGGCACCCCGCCGGGAGCCAGGTTGGCCTTCGCCAAGGCCGATCCGCAGGAAGAGAACGGCACGACGCACTTCGTGGCGGTCGATCGCTGGGGCAATGCCGCAAGCTATACATCGACCATCGAAGGTCCGTTCGGGTCGGGTCTGATGGTGGGCGGCTATTATCTCAACAACGAGCTGACCGATTTCAACATCGTGCCGGACAAGGACGGCAAGCCGACCGCCAATCGCATTGAGGCGGGAAAGCGACCGCGCAGTTCGATGTCGCCGACGCTGATCTATGGGCCGGACGGCAAATTGCGCCTTGCCATCGGCGCGGCCGGTGGCGTGACGATCCCCGCGCAAGTGGCCAAGGCGATCATTGGCGTGCTCGACTGGAACCTCTCGGCCCGCGACGCGATTGCGCTGCCGGTGATCTTTGCGCCGGGCGGCGACATGGTCTTCGTCGAGAAGGGCACGAGCCTTGAAGCGATGATCCCGACCTTGCAGCAGCTTGGCCATGCGCAAGTTCTGGCGCGGCCACCGTCTTTCAAGGCCAATGCCATAGAGCGCGTTGGCGACCGTTGGCGGGGCGCAGCTGATCCCCGCAGCGAGGGCGCGGCCGTCGCCCCTTGAGCGGCTTGATGCGGCGTTCGTGACCATTGGGGAACAGACTGGCGTGCGCGGTTGCCGTGACGGAACGAGGCCACTAGGTTCCCGTTAACCGGCAGGCGGTGATTGCTCCGCCATGCCAGAAGGGGCGAGGGTCAAGACGTGCTGCTTTCCGATTTCGCAGGGTTTCCCAATCTCGTTTCGATGTTCCTCGACCGTGCGGCAAAGCGCGGGGACGGTCCGTTTCTGTGGGCCAAGAGCAAGGGCAATTGGAACTCGCTGAGTTGGACTGAAGCGACGCGGCAGGTCTGTGTCCTGGCGGAGGCGCTGCGCGGGCTCGGGCTCAATCCGGGCGATCGGGTGGCGCTGGTATCGGAGAACCGCCCGGAATGGTGCATCGCCGATCATGCGATCATGGCGGCAGGCCTTGTCACCGTGCCGACCTACATCACCAATACCGAGCGTGATCACCTGCACATCCTCGAGAATTCCGGTGCGCGGGCCGTGATTGTCTCGACCGCGAAGCTTTCGCAGCCGCTGTTGCCGGCGGCTCTTTCCGCGCCTTGCGTCGAGCATGTGATCGGGATGGAACCGCTACGCCAGATGCAGGCCGGCAAACTGGCATTCCACGAGTGGCAGTCGATGACCAGCGGCGATGGAACAGCGGCGCGGGCGGCCGTGGACGAGCGGCTCAGGACCATGGGCCGCGATGACCTGGCCTGCATCATCTACACCAGCGGCACCGGTGGTTCCCCGCGCGGCGTGCGCCTGCATCACGGTTCGATCCTGTGTAATGTCGAGGGTGCGGCGGAGATTCTCGCCAACGATTTCGGTTGGGGGGAGGAAGTGTTTCTCTCGTTCCTGCCGCTGAGCCACGCCTACGAGCATACCGGCGGCCAGTACCTGCCGATCGGCATGGGTGCCCAGATCTACTATTCCGAAGGCCTCGAAAAGCTCGCCTCGAACATCGAGGAAGTTCGCCCGACGATAATGGTGGTGGTGCCGCGCCTGTTCGAAGTGCTGCGCACGCGGATCATGAAGCAGGTGGAGAAGCAGGGGAAGGTGGCGAACTACCTGATGGACCGCGCCCTTTCCATCGGCGGACGCAAGGCGGCCGGCAAGGGGCGGATCATCGATGCTCCGATGAACCTGATCCTGGAGCGAACCCTGCGCCCGAAGATCCGCGCGCGCTTTGGCGGGCGGATGAAGGCGATGGTTTCTGGCGGCGCGCCGCTCAACCCTGACGTCGGCGTGTTTTTCGATGCCATGGGGCTGACCATGCTGCAGGGCTACGGCCAGACCGAAGCGGGGCCGGTGATCTCGTGCAATCGGCCAAAGGTCGGCCTGAAGATGGACACCGTCGGCCCGCCGATGAAGGGCGTCGAGGTGAAGATCGCCGAAGACGGCGAGATTCTCGTCAAGGGCGAGCTTGTCATGCACGGCTACTGGCACAACGATGCCGAGACCGCGCGCGCGATACCGCCCGAAGGCCCCAATGCGGGCTGGCTGCACACCGGTGATATCGGCCATCTCGACGATAAGGGCCGCATCGTCATCACCGACCGCAAGAAGGACATGATTGTCAACGACAAGGGCGACAACGTCTCTCCGCAAAAGATCGAGGGCATGTTGACGCTGCAGCCGGAGATCGCGCAGGCGATGGTTTCTGGCGACAAGCGGCCCTACATCGTCGGCCTGGTCGTGCCCGATCCGGAATGGGCGCTGGAGTGGTCCCGCGCGCAGGGCGAACATTTCGACTTCAAGGAATTGCAGGACCTGCCAGCGTTCAGGAATGCGATCCGCGCGGCGGTGGACCGGGTGAACAAGGACCTGTCGGTGATCGAGAAGGTCCGCCAGTTCACCTTTGCCGACGAGGCCTTCAGCATCGACAATGGCGAGATGACGCCGAGCCTCAAGATCCGCCGCCACAAGATCCGGGAGCGCTACGGCGCGCGGGTGGACGCGCTTTACAAGAGCTAGCCGCTTAGCGCCCCGCCATGGCCTTGACCCGCGCGAGATAGGTACGTCCAATCCGCTGGACCGAGCCATCGACCAGCTCGGCGGACCACACGCCAAGGCCATCGTGCTTGAGCCCGGCGATACGGTCGCGCCGAACGATGGTCGAACGGTGCAGGCGGATGAACCGATCGGGATCGAGGCGCGCTTCAAGACCCGCAATGGTATGAAGCATCATGTAACTGCGCTGTCCCGCGTGGAGCCGGACATAGTCACGCTCGGCATCGATCCGTTCGAGGTCCGACGCGGCGACGCGGATCAGTTCGGAGCGGTGCGGCACCCAGAACTCCTCGATCCACTCGCTCGGCGTCTTTTCCGGTGCCTGAGTCGCTTCGGCCGACGTGCTGCGGCGCGTCTGCGCGCGCTCTACCGCCCGCTCCAGCCGCTCCTGCGCGACAGGTTTGAGCACGTAGTCCACGGCATCGCAATCAAATGCCTCGACCGCAAAATCGTCATGCGCCGTTACGAACACGACCGCAGGCCGGTTGGCCAGTCCCGCCAGCGCCCTCGCCACGCCGAGCCCATCGACCTCGGGCATGGTCATGTCGAGCAGGACGAGATCGGGATTGAGCGCTTCGATCAGGCGCAGGGCTGCAGCGCCATCGCTGGCCGTCCCCACCACCTGCAACGCCGGTATACGCGCGCACAGGATCTGCATCCGCTCGACAGCCAGCGGTTCGTCGTCAACAATCAGCGTGCGCAACTCAAGTCCCCTCAGCACTCGTTCCGGACGACCGGCATGGTCAGCACCGTTGCATAACCGCCAGCGGGAAGCGGCCCGCTTTCCACGCCGGCTCCATCCTCACCGAAACGGGCGGCAAGCCGGCTTCTGACATTGGCGATGCCGATGCCGGTACCACCGTTGGCAAAGCCCTCGCCAGGTCCGTCATCCGCCACCGTCAGGATGAGAAAGCCCCCGGCCTCGCGGGCGGTGATGCGGATGGTCACTGGTCGGATCGTGGTCGAGACAGCATACTTGATCGAGTTTTCGACCAGCGGCTGCAGGATCATGCCCGGTACGCAGGCGGTCATCAGATCGTCCGGAATGTCGAACTCGCAGCGCAAACGCTCTGGAAAGCGCACCGCTTCGATGTCGAGGTAATGGCGCTGCAAGGCGATCTCGTCTTCCAGCGGCATGTCTGCCGTGGGGTCGCCGGCAAGGCTGTGGCGATAGAAACGCGAGATTGACTGGATCATCCGCTCGGCCTGTTCGGTTCGCCCGACCATGACCAAAGCCGACAGGGAATTCAACGTGTTGAACAGGAAGTGCGGGTTCACCTGATAACGCAGCGACCGCAGCTCGGCAGCTTTCGCAGCCCGCGCATATTGCCCTTCGCGATACTCCGCGGCGCGCAGCTGTTCGCCATTGCCGAGCGCAAGATAGAGCGCAGCCCAGGCAATCAGCAGGAAGTAGCGGCCAAGCGCCACATCGGTCAGCTGACGCCAGAGCCCTTCATTCTCCACCGTCTGGCGAATGATGGTGACATGATCGGGACCGCGCAGGTCTTCAGTAACAGTCTCGGACGGGCTTGGCTGCGGCGCGTTTGCCACCTTTTCATCCCCTGCCCTGGCTGATTCCGCTTTCCGCTGCTCAGCAGCTGTCCGGGCTGTGGCGACCTCACGTGCCCGCACGGCCTGTGCCTTCTCCAGCGCCAGCTTTCGTGCCGCTTGCGCCCTCCTGAGAGCCTTGTCAGCCTCGCGGCGGGCCGTTTTGCGGATTTTGTCCCTTTCCGCGGCGGACAGCATCGGCGGGACTGGTGGTGCCGGGGGCGCCGCCGAAGCTGCCGAGGCCGGCGGTTCTACTGCGTCACTGATGCTCTCGACCTCACCGTCCTCGTCGACGGTGTAGACCTTGCCCCCGGTCCGCACTTCCGAGCGTCCATCGGCATATTGGCGGACAAACAGGCCGGGCTGGGAAATGACCATGCTGCCATCGGCGTCCTGCTTGATGCCGAAGTTCTTGAGCGCCTGGATCGTCGCTTCGTCGCCGACCTTGCGCAGCTCGGCAATGTCCTCTGCGCTAAGCAACGGCTCCATCGACGGAGCGGCCTTGGGAGCGGGGGGGATCTCCGGTTGTGGCGGCGGTTCCGGCAAGTCGGGCTCGGGTGGCGCCGGAGGGATGAACCCTTCGTCAAGCACGTCGACCAGGACATTGCCGGCCATGTCGTGGCGGATCTTCACCCCGGGCTTGCCTTGGCCGGTGGTCACGGTGGTCTGGGTCGTCGTCGTCGACTCACCGTTTTCCTGCTGCCCCGGAGTGGTGCTGATCCGTTCGATCATGCGCTTCTCGACCGGAGCAAAGGCCCACTGGTTTACCGCTGCCAGAGCGAGTGCTGCGGGCAGCATGATGACCAGAGCTGCGGCAACGCGCGTGGCAAGGGGGCGCGCATCGAAGCGGCGGAGCAGTGGCCAGCAGGCAACCGTGACGACAATGCCGGCGAAGGTTACGAGCGCACGGCGCCAGAGCAGATCGGTAAAATCACCCAGCTCCACCACCAGCCCGCGGACCGTGATCAGAAGGAAGTAGCACAGCCACAACGCCACGGCCGACAGGATCACCTGCCGGGCCGGAACGCGGGGGATACCGGGATCGATTTGCGACGACGTCATCCCGCCGACCCTAAACGCGAACCGCCCGACACGCCATAACGGCGGTCGGGCGGCATAAGGCGTTCATGGAATTTATCGGGTGCGCCTCTGACATCCGTCAAAGGCTTGCGGCACCGGGCCGCTCCCCCGCCCGGCCACCCACGAGAGTACCGTGAACGGGTGGCCGGGCGGGGGAGCGGGCCGGTGCCGTCAAGGAAAGCCCGGATGGGCTTTCCTACCCTCAAACAGGCAACAAGCCTTCGTCCGCGATCTTCTTCTTCCACACCAGCGGTGCGGCCTGGTGAACGTTTTCACCCGAACTGTCGACCGCAACGGTGACCGGCATGTCCTCGACTGTGAATTCGTAGATCGCTTCCATGCCGAGGTCCTCGAACCCGACCACCCTGGCTTCCTTGATCGCGCGCGCGACAAGATAGGCCGCGCCGCCCACAGCCATCAGATAGGCACTCTTATGGTTGGCGATCGACTTGGTGGCAGCGGGGCCGCGCTCGGCCTTGCCGACGCTTGCCAGCAGGCCGAGGTCGAGCATGGTGTCCGAGAAGCTGTCCATCCGCGTGGCAGTGGTCGGGCCAGCCGGGCCGACGACTTCATCGCGCACCGGATCGACCGGGCCGACATAGTAGATCACGCGGCCCTTGAAATCGACCGGCAGTTCCTCACCCTTGGCCAGCATGTCCTTGATGCGCTTGTGCGCGGCATCGCGACCGGTCAGCATCTTGCCGTTCAGCAGCAGGCGATCGCCCGCCTTCCAGCCTTCGACTTCGGCCTGGGTCAGGGTATCTAGATTGACGCGCTTGGCCGCCGAATCCGGCGCCCAGTGGACCTGGGGCCATTCGTCGAGCTTCGGACGTTCAAGATAGCTCGGACCCGAACCGTCGAGCGTGAAGTGGGCGTGGCGGGTGGCGGCGCAGTTGGGAATCATCGCCACCGGCTTGCCCGCAGCATGGCACGGCGCGTCCATGATCTTGACATCGAGGATCGTCGAAAGACCGCCCAGCCCCTGCGCGCCGATGCCGAGCGCGTTGACCTTGTCGAAGATCTCGATGCGCATGCGCTCGATATCGGTCTGCGGGCCGCGCTCCTTGAGCTGGGCCATGTCGATCGGCTCCATCAGCGCCTTCTTGGCGAGCAGCACGCAATGTTCTGCTGTGCCGCCGATGCCGATGCCGAGCATGCCGGGCGGGCACCAGCCGGCGCCCATCTGCGGCAGCATCTCGATCACCCAGTCGACGATGTTCTCGCTAGGGTTCATCATCTTGAACTTCGACTTGTTTTCCGAGCCGCCGCCCTTGGCCGCGACGTCGACCGTGACCTTGTTGCCCTTGACCATCTCGACGTGGAGTACGCAGGGCGTGTTGTCGCGGGTGTTGCGGCGGGTGAAGGCGGGGTCTGCCAGCACCGAGGCGCGCAGCTTGTTGTCGGGGTTGTTGTAGGCGCGGCGTACGCCTTCATCGACCACGTCCTGCAGGCTCATGTCGGATTCGAGGCGGCAGTCCTGCCCCCATTCGATGAAGACGTTGACGATGCCGGTATCCTGGCAGATCGGCCGGTGGCCCTCGGCGCACATGCGGCTGTTGGTGAGGATCTGCGCAATCGCGTCCTTGGCCGCCGGGCCCTGTTCGGCCTTGTAGGCCTCGCCCAGCGCGCGGATGTAGTCCATCGGGTGGAAGTAGCTGATGTACTGCAGAGCGTCTGCGACGCTCTCGATAAGGTCCGCTTCCCGGATCGTGACCATTTCTGCCATGTTGCCGACTCCCTCCAGAGGCCTTGGTTTCGTGGGGCGCATTACGCGGCAATTTGCGACAAGCAAATCCCTTGGAAACAGCAGATCGATAATCTACAGGCACTTGGCAACATTCAGGCTTCCCCGGGTGCGGGTGGAAGCCCCTAGCGAATATGAGGGTTTCGAATGACCGTGGTTGAAGATCGCCCGGCAGCGGATGAAATGCTGGTTGCCCGTCGTGCGATGATCGATAGCCAGCTTCGCGTGAGCGGCGTCAATTCGCCGGCAATCCTCAATGCTTTCAACGCCGTGCCGCGCGAGGACTTCGTCCCTGCGGAACGACGCGCGGTTGCCTACATCGACCGGGCGGTTCCACTCGGGGGTGGTCGCTCGCTCTCCCCGGCGCTGACTTACGGCCAGATGCTCGAAGCGGCGCAGACCGGGCGCGAGGATAACGTCCTCGTGATCTCTCCGAACGGCTACCTCGCGGCCCTGGCCGCGCAGCTTGCCGACAGCGTGACCCGCGCCGAATCGCTGGCGTCGGCTCAAGGCGGGCCGTATTCGCTGATCCTCATCGATGGCGCCGCCGAAGTGCTGCCGGACTCGCTCGCTGGCTTGCTGGCCAATGATGGCCGGATCGTCACCGGCATCGCCGATCGCGGCGTTACGCGCCTCGCCATGGCCCGCAAGGCCTTGGGCAAGGTGGTCGCCACCCCGCTTGCCGAGGCCGATTTCGCCGTTCTGGCAGAGTTTGCCGCACCGAAGACGTGGAGCTTCTGAGCCTCATGGCCACCGGCAAGGCGCTACGCCTCATTCTGGCGGCCAGCGCGGCAAGCCTCGCTGTCTCTCCCGCTCTGGCCGATGACCTTCGCGAGGCGCTGACCAGCGCCTACAACACCAATCCCACGCTTCAGGCCGCACGCGCGACGCAGCGGGCGACCGACGAAGGCGTGCCACTGGCCCGCGCCCGCGGCTTGCCGAGCTTGCAGGGGCAGGCCAGCTACACGAAAGTGCTGCGCGCCAACCCCAATTCGTTCCTGATCACGGACTGGTCGAACAGCGTCGACCTGAGCCTCGGTGTGCCGGTCTATTCCGGCGGATCGGTGAAGAATTCGATCCGGGCCGCCAAGACTCGTGTCGAAGCCGGGCAGGAAGACTTGCGCGGCACCGAGTCGGGCGTGTTCTCGCAAGTCGTGGCGGCCTACATGGACGTGATCCGCGATTCCGCGATCGTCGGGCTCAACAAGAGCAACGTCGAGGTTCTGGAAGTGAACCTCAAGGCCACCAGCGACCGCTTCGAGATCGGCGACGTGACCCGCACGGACGTTGCCCAGTCCAACTCGCGCCTGGCTCTCGCCCGTGGCGATCTGCGCACCGCGCAGGCTAATCTGATCGCCAGCCGTGAGCGGTATATTCAGGTTGTCGGCAAGGCGCCAACCGATCTGCAGCCTCCGCCACCGCTGCCCGGCCTTCCTGCCAATCCGGATGACGCCGTCGACTTCGCACTGGAAAACAATCCCGATCTCATGGCCGCGCGCGAGCGGAGCAAGGCCGCTGCCTTTGACGTGAAGGTTGCCGACGCGGCAAAGCTGCCCACGGTATCGCTCTCCACGAACGGCAGCCGTCAGGCCTTCAAGGGGACTTTTCAGGGTTCGAGCCAGACCTTGCAGCAGGCAAATACCACCGCCCAGGCCGGTGTCAGCGTCTCGATCCCGCTCTATCAGGGCGGCGGACCTGCCGCGCAGACCCGTCAGGCGCAGGCGCGTGAAACTGCCACGCTCGAACAGGAAATCGGCGTCGAGCGCGAGGTCATCGCCACCGTTCGCTCGGCCTACGCTTCCTGGCTTGCCGCCAACGAGATCATCGCGATGAACCAGACCGCAGTCGATGCTGCGGCGCTGAGCCTCGAGGGCGTCCGTGCCGAGAACACCGTCGGCAATCGCACCATCCTCAACATCCTCGATGCCGAGCAGGAACTGCTGCGCGCGCAGGTGCAACTCGTGGCCGCGCGGCGCAATGCCTATGTCGCCGGGTTCAACCTGCTGTCGGCAATGGGCAAGGCCGATGCCAATGACCTCGGCCTCGATGGCGGGGCGCTGTATGATCCGCAGATCAACTATGACCGCGTGAAGGGGCGCTTCTGGGACTGGGACCGCGATCCCAAGCCTGCGGCGGTGTCGACGCGCACCGTTGACACGCCCGCGCAGGATGCGACAATTCCGCAAACGCCGCTTCCTTGAGAGAATCGGTGCAGCAGGGGCATTTGGGGGTAAAAGTTGCGATGCGTCAGGCCGGTGAACCGTCCGTCGAGGAAATCCTCGAATCGATCAAGAAAGTGATCGCGCGCGACAACAAGGCCGAGGCGCAGGCGCGCCTGCAGCCCAAGCCCGCCCCGCGCCCGGACGTGCTCGAACTGACCGACCCTGCCGAGGAGGACGAGGCCGAGCCTGCAGGCGGCCTGATCGCCGACGCGGCAGCCGCCTCGATGCGCGAATCGCTGGCGGCGCTTTCGATGCTGGCGCAGCCGGGTGTTGCGCCACAGATCGTGCGCTCGGGCGAGACCTCGCTCGAAGGGCTGGTGCGCGAACTGCTCAAGCCGATGCTGGCCGAATGGCTCGACAGAAACCTGCCCGCCATGGTCGAAAAGATGGTCGCGGCTGAAATCGCGCGCATCGCGGGTAAGCGCGGGTAATCAGGCGCGGCTGATTTTGCGGTTTGCGCCGTAGGCTTACGGCGCTAATCCGGTTTCCATGAAAACCAACTCGCTGTTGCTGGCGGTCGCTCCGCTTGCTGTCGTCAATGCCGCACCCGCTTCCGCCCAGCAGGGGGCGCCGTTCTCCCCGCAGGATCTGGTGACGCTCAGCCGCCTTGGCGGCACGGCGGTTTCGCCCGACGGCAAGACCGTGGCCTATATCGTCACCACCACCGATCCGGGCAGTTACAAACGCACGCCGACATTGTGGGTGCGCAGTGCCGACGGCAGGGGCCAGCCGCGCCGCGTCGACACCGGCGGCAGCGCCAGCGATCCTGCCTTCGCCGCCGATGGCGCCCTCTACTACCTTTCAGACCGCAAGGTCGGTGAAGCCGAGACGACGCAGGTCTGGAAAGTGGACGTCGCCTCGGGCGTGACGACCCAGGTCACTGCCTTCAAGGCAGAGGTATCCGGGTTCGAATTGTCTCCCGATGGCAAACGCATCGCCGTGTGGGGCGATATCGCACGCAATTGCCCGACCTTCGGCTGCGACAGCGACGGCAACACCGCCCTCCCAGGACCTGGCACAGGCCGTCATTACAAGGACGGTGCGGGCTTCGTGCGCCACTGGGACGCGTGGGAAACGCCCGGCAACTACAGCCGGGTCTTTGCCTTCGATCTCGGCGCCGATGGCAAGGTCGTCGGCGATGGCAAGGCTGCCGATGGCCCCGTCGGGACGCTCACCGGCGACAGCCCGGGCAAGCCCTTCGGCGGCGGCGAAGACGTCGCCTGGGCCGCGGATTCGCAATCGCTGTTCTTCGTCGCGCGGCAGGCAGACCGCAACGAGCCGACTTCGACCAATCTCGACATCTGGCAATCCAGCCTGGACGGCACGGCCCCCAAGAACCTCACGGAAGCCAACAAGGCCACCGACAACACCCCCGCCCCCTCGCCCGATGGCAAGTGGCTGGCCTATGCCGCAATGGCGCGCCCCGGTTACGAGGCGGACCGTCTGGTCGTCCACCTCATCAACCTGCAGACCGGCGAGAAACGCGAACTGACCGGCGGCTGGGATCGCTCGGTCGCCTCGCTGACGTGGACGCCGGACAGCAAGGCCCTCATCGCGACGGCAGAGGATGTCCTTGATACGCCCGCGTTCCGCATCGATCCGCTAAACGGCAAGGTCACCCGCCTCGTCCTCAACCCTGGCCGCGAAGGGCACATCGGCAATGTTGTGCCCCTCAAGGACGGCCGCCTGGTCTATACCCGCGATTCGATCGATGCTCCGGCCGAACTGTTTATCGGCAAGCCGGGCAAGGCCGGAATGCGGCTGACCGACGTTGCCACTTCGGCGCTGGCCCAGCGCGCGCCGGTCGTCACGCAGCGGTTCAGCTTCAAGGGCGCGGATGGCGATACGGTCTGGGGCCAGATCACCAAGCCGAGCTGGATCAAGGGCAGGATGCCGTCGGTCCTGTTCGTCCACGGCGGGCCGCAGGGGTCGTACAACGATAGCTGGTCCAACCGCTGGAATCCGCGCGTCTGGGCGAGCCAGGGTTACGCCATCGTCTCGGTCGATTTCCACGGTTCCACCGGATATGGCCAGGCCTTTACCGACGCCATCAACCGCCAGTGGGGCGGCAAGCCACTGGAAGACCTGCAGAAGGGCTTTGCCGCTGCTATCGCGCTCGATGGGCAGATCGACGGCAACAATGCCTGCGCGGCAGGTGCTTCCTATGGCGGCTATATGATGAACTGGATCGCCGGCGTATGGCCGGACCGCTTCAAGTGCCTCGTGCAGCATGACGGTGTGTTCGATGCCCGCGCCATGGCCTACGAGACCGAAGAGCTGTGGTTCGACGAGTGGGAGCACGGCGGGCACCCCTATTACGAGGCTCCGCAAGAGTTCGAGAAGTGGAACCCGGTCAACCACGTCGCCAAGTGGAAGACGCCGATGCTGGTGATCACGGGCGAGAAGGACTTCCGCATTCCCTATACGCAAGGCCTGGCCGCATTTACGGCGCTGCAGCGTCGCGGCGTCCCTTCCGAACTGCTGGTCTTCCCGGACGAGAACCACTGGGTGCTCAAGCCCAAGAACTCGTTGCAGTGGCACCAGACCTCGTTCAACTGGCTCAACCGCTGGTTGAAAAAGGACGGCAAGGCCGAATGACGCCCGATTCCGCTGAAATTGCTCTGGCTGAAATAGCCCTCGAAAAGCTCGGCGGGTTCAATCCGCAGCGCCACATCCTGCTCTGCGCCGGGCCGGAAAAGGACAAGTGCGCCCCGCGCGACGTAGGAGACGAGGCGTGGAATTACCTCAAGAAGCGCCTTGGCGAGCTGAAGCTCGGCGGGGCGCAAGGGGTGCTGCGCAACAAGGTCGGTTGTCTGCGGGTGTGCATGGTCGGGCCGGTCGCAGTCGTCTATCCCGACAATGTCTGGTACCATTCCTGCACACCGCCCGTGCTGGAGCGGATCATCCAGGAGCATGTGATCGGCGGCGTTCCGGTCGAGGACTACCGGCTCAGGCAGCCCGTTCCATCACCCGCGGAATGAAACCGAGAAGCTCACTGGCAAGATAGCCCAGCGGGCCGATCGCTTCAGCACAACGGCGCCCGGCCTCGCCATGCAGCCAGACGGACCACAAGGCTGCCTGAAGCGGCGCTGCTCCGCGTGCCAGCAGGGCTGCGGCAATTCCCGCCATGACGTCGCCCGATCCGCCAGTGGCCAATCCGACGTTGCCGCCGCTATAGCTGAACAGCTCGCCTGTAGGAGCCGCAACCAGACTGACTGCACCTTTCAGGACGACGACGGACCCGAAGCGTTCGGCACAACGGCGCACGGCGGCGGCGCGGTCCTGCTCGATCGCGTCGGCATCATCGCCGAGCAGCGCGGCAATCTCGCCGATGTGGGGGGTCAGGACAGCCGGTAAGCGTCGCTCGCGCAAGCGCCCTGCATGATCGCAGATCGCCATGAGCGCTGCGGCGTCGAGCACCAGTGGCGTTTCATCCACGGCCTGCATCAGCCTGCCGACCAACGCCGAGGCCTGTTCCGCACAGCTCATCGCAGGGCCTAGAACCAGGCAATCGCTCTTGTCCACTTCTAGTTCCAAACTCGTGCGGGTGGCGTCGATCTCGCCCTTGGGATCGGGTGCCAGCGGCAGGACGGCCACTTCCGGCATCACTATGCCGATCATTATCGCGGTCGATTCGACTGTCGCGATGCGCACCTTGCCCGCACCAGCGCGCAGAGCGGCCTCGGCGGTGAGGCGCACGCCGCCCGGGACCATGGTGCAACCGCCGACAACGAGCACGCGACCGCGCGCGTTCTTGTCGCTTTCCTCGTGCGGCTGCGGCAACGGATGCTGGCGCAACCACGCGCCGTCGAGAGTTCGCGCTTCAGCCACGGGCCGCCACCATGCGGTCGGGCTCGCGGGTCGGTTCAGTACCTTCGCGGACCATCGGCGCGACCATATTGTAATGCTCGAGCACGAGTTCGCCGTCGCCCTTGCCGGAACGGTCAAGCCGGTATTGCGTGATCGCGCAGTTGGCGATGTCGCCGGCCTTGTCGATGGCAAGGATCTCCGCTTCGGAGAGATGCTCGACGATGTAGCGCATGCACAGCACGACAACCTGATGCGCGACGATCATCACGCGCTTGCCGGCGTAGTGCAGCGAGACCGTGTCGAGCAGCGCGCGCAGGCGGAAGATCACGTCGACCCAGCTCTCGCCCCCGGGAGGGCGGTGGTAGAACTTGCCCAGCACGCGGCGGAACTCGGCCTGATCTGGCTGGTAATGGTGGATGCCAAGCGTCGTCAGCCCGTCGAGGATGCCGAACTCCTTTTCCCGCAGGCGTTCGTCGATGCAGATGCGCAAGTCTGGATCACAGCCCCCTGCCTCGCGAAAGATCTCCGCCGTTTGCACGGCGCGGACATAGGGACTGGCCAGGATGACCTCCGGCCGCGCACCTTCTTCCCCACTGGCGAACCAGTGCCCGAGGGCGCGGGCTTGTTCGCAGCCGAGCGCGGAAAGCGGCACATCGACATCGCGACGGTCGAGCGCAATGCGCAGGTCGCCCGCAGCGTCCGCGGCATCGCGCGCGACGTTGCCTGCGCTCTGGCCGTGACGGATCAGCCACAGCACCTCGGGCCAGCGTTCGTGCGGTTGCGGCAGCGTGCGAAGTCCAGTCATGAAAAGCCAAGCGCGAGGCACACAGGTTGGTTCCGGAACATTCGCTGCCCTTGAAGGATTGAGCGATCAACCGACTCATTTTCAAGGACTTAGACCCATGGCTCAAGCGAAGTTCACCGATGCCATTGCCCTGCTCAAGGCCGACCACCGCAATGTCGAGGCGCTGTTCGAGAAGTTCGAAAGCGCCCGCTCGGACCGCAAGCAGGCGCTGGCTCTGCAGATCTGCAACGAGCTGAAGATCCACACGATCATCGAGGAAGAGATCTTCTACCCCGCCCTCAAGGGCAAGATCGAGGAAGAGACCTATACCGAGGCCTATGTCGAGCATGATGCTGCAAAGCTGCTGATCAACGACATCATGGTGACTTCGCCGGAGGACGAGTTCTTCGAGGCCAAGGTCAAGGTGCTCAGCGAAGAGATCAAGCACCACGTCCACGAGGAAGAAGCACGCTCGGAAGGCATGTTCTCGCAAGCACGCGAAGCCGGCCTCGACATGGTCGCGCTGCGTGATGCGATGCTGGCGCGCAAGCAGGAACTGATGGCCCAGGCAAAGACCGAAGTCCTGCCCGAGGCCGAATTGCGGGTGCTTCAAGCCTCGGCCTGAGCTGCCTCGCTGCCCTGCCGCATAGTGCGGTAGGCGTTGGCCGCGCGCCGGATATGGGTGTTTGCCACTGCGCCCGCCCAGTCCTCGTCACGCATCTCGAATGCGCTGACGAGGTCACGATGGTCGCGCTGGCTCTGCTCCATGTCCGCCCGGCTGTACTGTTCCGCCGTGCGGTGCACGACGATCTGGCTGACGACGAACTTCATCAGCTGGGCCAGCCGGTCCGATTGCGCAGCCGCGAGGATGACGGCGTGGAAATGGCGGTTGCCCTCGACAAATCCGGAGACGTCCGGACCGTCGGGGGCCGAGATCGCGTCGTCGATGAAGTCACAATGGACCTTGAGCTCGGCGATCTGTTCGTCGGTAATGAGCCGCGCGGCGCGGGTGGCGCAATGGCTTTCGAGCATTGCGCGCAAGGTGAACAGCTCTTCCTCGTCCTCGTCCGACCAGACCGGCACGAACACGCGGTTGGTGCCCGAGCGCTGCAACAGCATCTCGGCCACCAGTTCGGCGATAGCCTCGCGCACCGGGGTGCGGGATAATCCGCAGTACTGCGCGAATTCGTCCTCGGGCACGAACTGTCCGGCAGGGAAGTGCCCTGACAGGATCCCTGCGCGGATCTTGCGGTAGGCTTCCTGCGAGGCTTTGGACACGTACGCTCCTGTATTGCCGGGCCTGTATCGCCGGGCCTGTATCTTCAGGGGGAGCAGGCAGAACCCGCTCCCCGCCGGATTTATCCTGAAGCCCTCATCAGAACGATGCGCCCACTTCAACCCCTATCAGGCGACGCGCGCCCGGCGAGATGAAGGAACCCCCGAACTCGATCGCCGGGATCGCCTCGGCGATGTACTTGCGGTCGAGCAGATTGTCCGCGAACACCGCGATCCGGTAGTTCGGCGTGGTGATCCCGGCGCGCAGGTTGAGCACGCCGAAAGCATCGCGCTTGGCAACGTCGTAGCGTGCGTTGCCGAACGAGGGGGGCAGGAACGGCAGCTGCGAGATCGGCAGCAGCCCTGAGAAGATGGTCGGGCGCTCCTGATCCTGCACCGAATGGAACCACGTCGGGCCGGTCACGCGATAGTCGGCGCGGAACAGCAGCTTGGCGTTGTCGGTCAGCGGCGCGGTGATTTCGGAACCGAGGTTGAGCGTCCAGTCGGCTGTATAGGGCGACTTGTTGCCGACGGTGTAGGGGCGCGAGCGGTTCTTCTTGATCTCGCTGTCGGTGACGTTGAACGATCCGAACACCTTCCAGCCATCGACCACCTTGCCGGTCAGGTTGATCTCGGCGCCCTTGATGTCGACGCGATCGATGTTCGAGACGACGCGCAGCAGGCCGAAGTCGCCGACGAAGAATTCGAAGAACTGCATATCGGTAACGCGGGTGTAGTAGCCGGCAAGATCGTAGGTGATGCGGCCGTCGAACAGCTCGCCCTTCACGCCCGCCTCGAACGCGCTGGAGCGTTCCTTGCGGTACTGGTCGTTGATGGTGACGCCCGCGTTGATCGTGCCCGGCGTGACGCCGTTGTTGAAGCGGGTGTTGACCACGGCCGAAGAGCCCTGGTTGTTGAAGCCCCCCGATTTGAAGCCGATGCCCCAGTTGGCATAGAGATTCAGCTGGTTGCTGGGGTGGAAGCTCAACGTCACCTTGGGCTGAAGCTGCTTGAACGTGGCGTTTTGCGGCGTGAAGGCACCGAAGGCGAGGCCCGGATTGATGGGACCACCGGTGAACGGATCCGTCACATTCGGGACGAGCGAATTGGCGGCGCGATCCTCGATGTCATAGCGCAGCGCGATGCCACCGGTGAACACATCCGAAGGCTTCCACTCGGCTGAACCGAACGCCGCGTAGACATTGGTGCGGAACTTGTCGGCCAAGAGCAGCGAGGTCGGGTTCGTGGTGTCCGGCGCGTTGTAGAGCTGCTTGATCACGCCCTGCCCGGTATCGCCACCAAGACTGACGCCGGTCTTGCGATCGATGTGCAGGTAGTAGGCCCCGAGTTGCCAGGTCAGCGCGCCATCGGTGTTCGACAGCAGCCGGATCTCGCTGCTGAAATCCTTCTGGTTGCGCAGCTGGTACTGGATGCCGTCGCAGGTCGTCGGGCTGTAGGGGCCAAAGGTCGAACCGTTGGCCGGGGCAAACAGGAACGGCACGGGGATAGCGCCGATCCCGCCAGGCTGGTTGACCGGGTAGCCGGTGAGCGCCGCCGTGCTGGAGAAGCACTTGGCGACAGTGCTGGCTACGCGAGGGTCGGTGTTGGTGATGTAGCGCGCGAAATCGGCCGAAGTGCCATCGGCGACAAGGTCCTGCTTGACGTCGGAGTAGAGCGCCCAGGCCACCAGCTTCATGCCGTTGCCGAACTCCTGGTCGAGCTTGATCGAAGCGTCGAAGCTCTTCTGGTCGTTGGTGGCGCGGATGTTGTTGTAGAAGTTGAACTGGTGCTTGTTCACGTCCTCGTAGAACGCAGGGTTCACCGCACCGAATTGGGGCAGGTGGAACGAAGCGTTGAACGGCAGCGATGCGCCATGGAACTCGGCATAGCGCGCCTTGACGTCAAGTTGGGTCGCGGTGCCCTTGCCGATCATCACCCGGCCGTTGAGCGCCCAGTTTTCCTTGTCGTCAACGGTCTTGGAGTTGCTCAGGAACTTGTTGCGCCACCATCCGTCGGTGGTGAAGTAATAGCCCGAGGCTACAAAGCCGACGTTTTCGCCCAGCGGCCCGGCAATGTGTGCAGTGGCTTCGTAAGTCGCTTCGTTCGCATAGGAGGCGCGCAGGCCGCCCGTCAGCGTGTCGGTGGGCTTGAGGGTCTGCAGCACGATCGCACCTGCCGCGGCGTTGCGGCCGTAAAGCGCGCCTTGCGGTCCCTTCAGCACTTCGACCTGCGACAATGTGCCCTGCGGCTGGTTGAGCTGCGCGGTGTTGGTCTTGAGAATGCCGTCGACCACCAGCGCGACCGAACTTTCAGCATCGCGCGCACCGTTGATCCCGCGAATGTTGATCTGCGTGTCGCCGGCCTCAGCCGTGCCTGTCACGATCGTCACGCCGGGCGTAAGCTGGGTGAAGTCCTCTGCCTTGACCGCCCCGGTGTTCTGCAGCGCAGTGGCTGTCAAGACCGATACCGACGCCGGTACGTCCTGCAGGCGCTCGTTCTGGCGGCGGGCCGTGACAATGATGCTATCACCGTCGTCAGCCGCTTGCGCGGCATCCTGTGGCGCTTCCTGGGCGAAGGACGGGGCTGCACTGGCGATCAGGCCAAGCACTGCGGTGTTCAATAGGAGACGGGTGGCACGCATTCTCAAACCTCCCTGTTGGTTCGGTCGCGACGCTATCGATGCTGCGAGCGCACGGGCTTTCGCCCCCCTCTTGACGCTCGCTTTCCGGGAAGGCAGCTTATTGTATACAAACTTGATCGGTCAAGGTGCTAGCGAACCTGCACCTACGGGCAGGTTTCGGCACCTCCTGCAATGACCGCACAGTGATATTGCATACGAAGAGAGACCTAGATTGATGACCTTCTGCATGCCCAACCCCACTTGCGGAGAAGCCGCATGACCGCGCGCGCGATTTCGTTCGTCGAAGTCGGCCCGCGCGACGGGCTGCAGAACGAGAAGGCGATCGTGTCCACGGCGGACAAGCTCGAACTGATCCGGCGCAGCATTGCCGCGGGCGCGCGCCGCATCGAGGTGACGAGCTTCGTAAATCCCAAGCGCGTGCCACAGATGGCCGACGCCGAAGATGTCTGCGCAGGCCTCCCGCTAACGGGCGACGTCAGCTTCATCGGCCTCGTCCTCAACGCCAGGGGTGCCGAGCGCGCCATTGCCACCGGGCGCCTGCATGAACTTGGTGCGGTTTGCGTTGCTACCGACGGCTTTGCCATCGCCAACCAAGGCCAGACCAGCGACGAGTCAGTTGCCGCTGCAAAGGCCATCGTTGCCATGGCGAAGGGCGCAGGCCTGAAGGGCCAGGCGACCATCGGCGCATCATTCGGCTGCCCGTTCGAGGGCGAGGTGTCAGAGGATCGCGTCGTCGCCATGGCGGCGGAGCTGGCCGAGGCAGAACCTGTCGAGGTCGCGCTTGCCGACACCATCGGCGTTGCCGACCCTGCCCACGTCTCGCGCCTTGTCCGCCGTGTGGTCGCAGCAGTGTCGCCGTTGCCGGTCCGAGTACATTTCCACAACACCAGAGGCACCGGCATCGCCAATGTCTGGGCTGCGGTCGAGGCTGGGGCGACAGTGGTCGACGCGGCGCTGGGTGGCCTCGGCGGCTGTCCCTTCGCGCCCGGAGCCGCAGGCAACGTGTCGAGCGAAGATGTCGTCTACATGCTCCACCGCGCGGGCGTGGAGACCGGCATGGACCTGTCTCAGTTGATCGAAGCCAATCGCTGGCTCTCCGGCGTAATGGCCCGCGAACTTCCTTCAATGGTGGCCAAGGCCCCGCGTTTCCCCAAGATCGTTCAGGAGTAATCGAGCAATGGGCTATCGCCTTGGCGTGGACGTCGGCGGCACTTTCACCGACCTCCTGCTGTTTGACACCTCGTCGAGCGCGTTCTGGCGCCACAAGACGCCATCGACCCCGCACGACAGCTCGGAGGGCATCCTCAATGGCGTAACCGCAATCTGCGAGAAGGCCGGCATAACGCCTGGAGACGTCGAATTCTTCCTCCACGGCACCACGGTCGCGACCAATGCCGTGCTCGAAGGCAAGGGCTCGCGCGTCGGCCTGGTCACGACGGAGGGCTATCGCCACATCATGCAGATCGCGCGCAGCTTCGTGCCGGGCGGGCTGGCTGGTTGGATCGTCTGGCCCAAGCCCCAGCCGCTGGCAGCGCTCGAGGATACCGTCACGATCAAGGGCCGCATGAGCGCTGAAGGCTCGGAAATCCGCCCGATCGACGATGCCGACATCCGCGCGCAACTGGGCGTGCTTAAGGACAATGGCGTCGAAGCGATCACCGTGAGCCTGATCAACGCCTACACCAATGGCGCGCACGAGAAGCGCGTGGGTGAACTGGCGGCAGAGATCATCCCGGGCGTGCCGGTCTCGCTGAGCCACGAAGTCCTGCCCGAAATGCAGGAGTACGAGCGCACCCTGACGACAGTGGCCAACGCGGCGGTGCGCCCGGTCGTCGGCAAGTATGTCTCCAACCTGCGCTCGCGCCTTGCCGAGGCGGGGATGAACGGCAAGCTCTCGCTGCTGCGCTCGGACGGCGGTCTGATGAGCGCACAGAAGGCCGAAGAGCATCCGGTCAACATCCTGATGTCCGGCCCTGCCGGTGGCGTGACGGGCGCGATCTGGGTCGGCCGCAATGCCGGGATCAGGAATATCCTGACTCTCGACGTCGGCGGCACCAGCACCGACGTTGCCCTTATAGAAAATCTCGAAGCCCGCCGCCAGCGCACCACCGAAGTCGGCCATCTCTCGGTCCGCGCCTCGGCGCTGGACGTGAAGACCGTGGGCGCAGGCGGCGGTTCGATTGCCTATGTTCCTGAGCTGACAAGAGCCCTTCGGGTCGGGCCGCAGAGCGCAGGAGCCGTGCCGGGGCCGGTCGCCTATGGAAAAGGCGGCACCCTGCCCACGGTGACCGATGCAAACGTCGTGCTCGGCTACCTTCCCGAGAACCTCCTCGGCGGCACGTTCAATCTTGACCGCGAAGGCGCGAATAAGGCGGTGCAGACCATTGCCGACGCCCTTGGCATCGACCTGATGGCGGCTGCGCGAGGGATCATCGACATCGTCAACGAGAACATGTTCGGCGCGCTGCGCATGATTTCGGTCCAGCAGGGGTATGACCCGCGCGACTTTGCGCTGATGGGCTTCGGCGGCGCAGGCCCGCTCCACGTCAATGCCGTGGCCCGCCTGATGGGCAGCTGGCCCGCGATCTCGCCGGTCAGCCCCGGCGTGCTCTGCGCCCTTGGCGATGCGACGACGCGGATGCGCACCGAAACCGCGCGCTCGTTCAGCCGTCTCGCCAGCCAGACCGAAGCGGCAGACCTCATTGCCATCCTTGAAGAAATGGCCGCCCAGACCCGCGCCGAACTGCTTGCCGATGGCGTGCCCGAAGACGAGATCAGCACCGCTTTCGAAGTGGACGTGCGCTATGCCGGGCAAGCCTTCGAAGTGCCGCTGACGATTACTCCCGATGTGCTGACCACCGATGGCATCGCCGGAATCCTCGCCCGCTTCGATGCCGAGCACAAGCGCCTGTTCACCTTCAACATGGACACCCCGCACGAGATCGTGAACCTGCGCGCCGTGGCCATGGGTCGCGCTCTCGACCTGCCAGCCGCCGAACTCGAGAAGGGTGACGGCAACCCCATCGCCGCCAGAATGCGTGACCACACCTTGTGGATGGACGGGCGAGAGCAGGCCGCCGTGATCTATGATCGCGCCAAGTTGCGCGCCGGAGACGTGATCCCCGGCCCGGCCATCGTCTGCGAAATGGATTCCACGACCCTGATCGAAAGCGGCTGCATCGGCACCGTCGACCACGTCGGCAATATCCTGATCAATCTGGCCTGAGGAGGCGCGAACCATGCCTGCAACCATCGTCCAGACCAACGACAAGCCGTTCGAACGTGTCGCCATCGACCCGGTAACTCTCGACATCATCGAGAACGCCCTGCGCAATGCGCGCATCGAGATGGACGCAACGCTCGTGCGCACCGCGATGTCTCCGGGCATCCGCGAACAGGGTGATGCCTTCCCGCTGATTGCCGACCACACCGGCAAGATGATCGTCGGCCAGTTCGGCTCCTTCATTGGCGGCTTCCTCGAAAATTACGAGGGCACGCTCGAAGACGGAGACATGATTTTCCTGTCCGATCCCTACTCTGTAGGCGGGGCGATAAGCCACTCGAACGACTGGCTGGTGCTGCTGCCAGTGTTCAAGGACGGCCGCCTGATCGCCTACACATCAATGTTCGGTCACCAGTCCGACATCGGTGGCAAGGTCGTCGGCTCGATGCCGATCAATGCGCGCTCGATCTTCGAGGAAGGCGTGCGCATCCCGCCGGTGAAGATCTGGAAACGCGGCGAATACAACGCCGATCTGATCCGGCTTGTCATGCACCAGACCCGCAAGCCTGACTGGTGCGCGGCAGACCTCAATGCGCTCATCGCTGCCTGTCGCGTCGCCGCGCGCCGCGTGATCGAGATGGCAGAGCGCTTCGGCGACGACGTCTACGTTTCGGCGACGCAGGAACTGCTTGCCCGCAATCACCGTGCCATGAAGGCGCTTGTCGGCATGGCGATTGCCGAAGAGCCGGTGAGCTTCGAGGACTACATCTGCGACGATGGCATGGGCTTCGGCCCCTACAAGATCAAATGCACGATGTGGCGCGAAGGTGAGAAGGTGATCCTCGATTTCGCAGGCACCGATCCGCAGTCGGTCGCTTCGATCAACTTCTTCCTCAACGAGAACATGTTCAAGATGTTCTTCGGCATCTACATGATCATGGTCTTCGACCCGCAGATCCTGTTCAACGACGGGTTCTACGATCTGATCGACGTGCGCATTCCCGAAGGCTCGCTGCTCAAGCCGAAGTTCCCGGCCGCGCTCTCGGGCCGCACCCATGCGCTGGGCCGCATCTTCGATATCCTTGGCGGCCTTCTTGGCCAGAAGACGCCGGAATTCCTCAACGCCGCCGGCTTCTCCTCGTCACCACACTTGTTCTACGCCGGCAACGATGAGCGCCCCGGCAAGAACGGCGACTGGTTCCAGCTCTTCCAGATCGGCTTCGGCGGCATCCCCGGCCGCCCGATGGGTGATGGACCCGACGGTCACTCGCTCTGGCCCGGCTTCACCAACGTGCCCAACGAATTCCTCGAACGCTATTTCCCGATGGTGATCGAGCGCTATGAGTGCGAGCCGAATTCGGGCGGCGCAGGCCTCCATCGCGGCGGCAACGGCATCCGCATGACCTATCGCTTTCTTTCCAAGGGCACAATTGCGATCCACGACGACCGCTGGTTTGTGCCGCCCTGGGGCGTGAACGGCGGCGAACCGGGCGCGCGGGCGCGCAAGATCCTCGAAAAGCCCGATGGCACGCAGACCATCGTCGGCAACAAGGTCGAGGATCTCGAAGTCGAAGCGGGCGACATGCTCCACTTCATCACTTGGGGCGGCGGCGGCTGGGGCGATCCGCTTGCCCGCGATCCCGAACTGGTCGGCAAGGAAATCGTGCAGGGGCTGGTCACAGTGGAAGGCGCACGGGCTTATGGCGTGGTCGCCGATGATCGTGGTGCGGTCAATTTCGCCGAGACCGAAGCCCTGCGCGCGCGCCTGCGCGAGGAGCGGGGCGAACTGCCGTTGTTCAATTACGGTCCGGGCATCGAAGTACTGCGCGCAAACTGCGAAGCGGAAACCGGACTGCCCGCACCGATTCAACCTGAATGGCCGCTACTGGAGGCGGCAGAATGACCATGACAACCACCAATCCCGGACCTCTCAGAGACATTCGCGTGCTGGAACTCGGCCAGCTGCTTGCAGGCCCGTTCTGCGGCCAGCTGCTGGGCGACATGGGTGCCGACGTGATCAAGGTCGAACCACCCGTCACCGGTGATCCGATGCGTGACTGGGGCCAGGGTTCGGAGAAGGTCCAATGGGAAGTGATCGCGCGCAACAAGCGTTCGGTCAGCGCCAACTTGCGCGTGCCGGAAGGGCAGGCGTTGGTGAAGAAACTGATCGCCCATGCCGACGTGGTGATCGAGAACTTCAAGCCGGGCACGATGGAGAAGTGGGGCCTTGGCCCTGACGTGCTCCTTGCCGAAAAGCCCGGCCTGATCATCGCCCGCATGTCGGGATACGGCCAGACCGGACCCTATTCCGACCGCGCAGGATTTGGCGGCATCGGCGAGGCAATGGGTGGCTGGCGCTACATCGTCGGCGAGCCCGACCGTGCACCCAGCCGCATGGGCATTTCCATCGGCGACACCCTGACGGCCACTTACGGCTGCATGGGCGTTCTGGCGGCTCTGCACGAGCGCGAGCGCACCGGGCGCGGCCAGGTGATCGATGCGGCGCTCTACGAATCCGTCCTGCAGGTCATGGAAGGCCTCGTCCCGGAGTACGACCGCACCGGCTACATCCGCGAACGCTCGGGCTCGGTCCTCAAGGGCATCGCACCGTCCAACGTCTACAAGTGCAAGAACGGCGAGTTCATGATTGGCGCGAACAAGGATTCGCTGTGGAAGCGTCTCGCGACAGCGATGGGCAGGCCAGAACTGGGCGACGATCCGCGCTATGCCACGCATCTTGCCCGCGGCGAGAACCAGGACGAGCTCGACGACTTGATCAACCAGTGGACCCGCACGCTGACCGTGGACGAGGTCGACGCGCTGATGATCGAGCATTCGATCCCCGCAGGCCGCGTCTACCGAGCCCCCGACATGCTTGCCGATCCGCATTTCCAGGCACGCGAAGCCATCATCGAAGTCGAGACCGAGCGCTTCGGTCCGCTCAAGATGCAGTCCAGCTTCCCCAAGCTGTCCGCCACACCCGGATCGGTGCGCCGCCCGGCACCGTCAAAGGTCGGGCAGCACAATGCCGAAGTGTACGGCGAACTGCTTGGGCTTGGCGAAGCCGAACTGGCGCAGATGGCAGAGCAGGGCGTCATCTGACGCCCTGCCTTGGCGGCTTACTCGAAGCCGATCTTCTTCATGTAGGCGGCGCTGCCGGCAATGGCGACCTTGAGGTCGTCAGCCCTGTCCTGCTCCACGAAGAAATGCTCTACCCCCGAAGCCTTGGCCGCCTCGATGATGCCGGCCATGTCGAGCGAGCCGTCACCAAGCCAGGTCAGGTAAGGGAACAGCGCGATCCAGTCAGCCGGAGCGCCACCGTCTCCGGCGAAACGCTGCTGGCCCTTCATGTCCTTGAGGTGCATCATCCGGTAGCGGCCCTTGTACCGCGCCAGATACTCCTTCGGATCGGCGCCGCCCGCCGTAGTCCAGTAGGTGTCCATCTCGAGGAACACGTGCGCAGGATCGGTCGCGTCCAGCAGCGTGTCGATCGGCACCTTGCCGTCCATCGGTGCGAAGCCGTAGCCATGGTTGTGATAGGCAAAGCGAACCCCATGTCGCGTGGCGCTCTGCCCGATAGCGTTGAAGACGTCGGCCATGCGCTTGTAGTCGTCGAGCGTCTTGCGCTCCTCGGCCGGAATCGCAGGCAAGGTGACATAGGTCGCCCCCAAGGCGCGCGCGGCCTCGGCCAGTTCGCCCATCCGGGTCTGCAGTGTGAACAGGTCGGTGTGCATCGAGGGCACTGTCATTCCATGCGAATCGAACACGGCCTTGATCTGCGCGGCGCTCAGCCCAAAGAAGCCGCTGCCTGAGAAGCCCAGCATCTTGGCCGTGTTCTTCCAGCCATCGATCTGGCGCTGGTCGCTGAAGGTATAAGGCCCGTAGGTCTCAATCTCGCGGTAACCCAGCTTTGCCAGCATGGCGATGGTTCCGGAGAAGTCCTCGCTCAGCATTCTGGCGACGGACCACAACTGGATGCCGAACCGGCGCTTGCTGTCGAGCGCCCGCAAGGGAGCATTGGCCAGAGCCAGCCCCGCCATCGTTGCGGTTCCGGCGGTGGTGATGAAAGTGCGGCGATTCATGCATCGGCTCCCGGTTCAGCGCGTCTTGTCCTGCGCTGTCACATGACTTTGTGCCCGCTTTGCCGATGCGGTCAAGACCTGTCGGGCGAAAAGCGGTGCCGTCAGGCGTCCGCTTCTTCCCGCTCGATCTCGCGCCAGCCGATATCGCGACGGCAGAACCCTTCCGGAAAGACGATCGCGTCCACTGCAGCATAGGCCGCATCCCGCGCAGCCTTCACGCTGCCCCCCCTGGCAGTCACGTTGAGCACGCGCCCGCCATTTGCCGAAAGCACGCCGTCTGCCGAAAGGGCAGTGCCCGCGTGGAATACTTTTGCCCCACCTGCCTCGGCGGCGGGGATATGGTCAATGCGCCCCCCCTTCTTCGGCGTACCCGGATAGCCCTCGGCCGCCATGACCACGGTCATTGCCACGTCGCTGGAAAAGCGCGGCGGCTGGATGCTCGACAACTTGTTGTCGGCACAGGCCAGCAGCAGCTCTACCAGGTCGCTTTCCAGCCGCAGCATCAGCACCTGGCATTCGGGATCGCCGAAGCGAGCATTGTATTCGATCAGCTTCGGCCCCTGCTCGGTCAGCATCAGCCCCGCATAAAGAACGCCGGAATAGGGCATGCCCTCATCGGCCATGGCCTTCACCGTCGGCGCGATGATCTGCGAGAGCGCCTGCGCCTCGAGTTCGGGCGTCAGCACACGCGCCGGGCTGTAGGCGCCCATGCCGCCCGTATTGGGGCCGGTATCGCCATCGCCGACGCGCTTGTGGTCCTGTGCCGATCCGAACGGCACGATAGTTGCGCCATCGGTCAGGGCGAAAAAGCTCGCCTCTTCTCCGGTGAGGAACTCCTCGACGACCACCTCCGCACCGGCAGAGCCGAAGGCGCCGTCAAACATGTCGTCAACCGCGGCCTCGGCCTCTGCCATCGTCATCGCCACGACGACGCCCTTGCCCGCAGCAAGGCCATCGGCCTTGATCACCACCGGCGCACCGAAGTCCTTGAGCGCGGTGCGGGCCTCCTCTAGCGACTTGGCGCGAACATAGCCGGCGGTCGGGATGTTGGCCCGTGCGCACAGATCCTTGGTAAAACCTTTCGACCCTTCGAGCTGCGCTGCCGCACGGCTCGGCCCGAACACGGAAAAGCCTGCTGCACGCAGTGAATCCGTCAGGCCGTCGACCAGCGGCGCTTCCGGCCCCACCACGATGAGGCCGATGCGGTTTGTTTCGCAGAAGGTCACCACACTGGCGTGATCGGTCAGATCCAGCGCAACCAGCTCGGCGTTTTCCGCAATGCCCGGATTCCCGGGTGCCGCATAGAGCTTGTCCAGAAGCGGCGATTGGGCCAGTTTCCAGCTGAGGGCATGTTCGCGCCCACCCGATCCCAGCAGCAGGATATTCATGGCTTTCCCTTCCGCGCCTTATGACGACGATAACAACGGCTCGGGCGGGCTCCTAGCGAGGGAATCGGCAGGCGACAACGCCCCGGCCCTCTCGATCTCCGAGATTTCCGCCCTGCTCAAGCGCACCGTCGAGGATCGCTTCGGCTTCGTCCGGGTGCGTGGCGAGCTTTCAGGCGTGAAGCGCGCGGCCTCGGGCCACCTCTACCTCTGCCTCAAGGACGAGAACGCGCGGCTGGATGGCGTGATGTGGCGCGGCGGCGTGCAGCGCCTGAACTTCCGGCCCGAGGACGGCGTCGAGGTCATCGCCACCGGCAAGCTGACGACTTACCCGGGCCGCTCGAACTACCAGATCGTGATCGAGCGGATGGAGATCGCCGGCGAAGGCGCGCTGCTCGCGCTCCTCGCCAGGCTGAAAGCCCGGCTGGAAGGCGAAGGATTGTTCGATCCCGCCCGCAAGAAGCCCTTGCCGTTCCTGCCGCGCACCATTGGCGTCGTCACCTCGCCCACTGGCGCCGTGATCCGCGACATCCTCCACCGCCTGTCAGATCGCTTTCCCAGCCGCGTCATCGTGTGGCCGGTGCTGGTCCAGGGTCAGGGTGCGGCAACGCAGGTCGCCAACGCCGTGCGCGGGTTCAGCGATATGATGCCCGACGGACCGATCCCGCGCCCGGACCTCGTCATCGTGGCGCGCGGTGGCGGATCGATCGAAGACCTGTGGTCGTTCAACGAGGAAGAGGTCGTCCGCGCCGTGGCGAATTGCACCATCCCGATCATCAGCGCAGTTGGTCACGAGACCGACACCACCCTGTGTGATTTCGCCGCCGACCTGCGCGCTCCGACGCCCACTGCCGCCGCTGAACTTGCGGTGCCGGTGCAGGCGGAACTTGCCGCCTTTGTAGCCGATCTCAACGCCCGCCAGCGACGCGCCCTCGCCCGCCAGCTCGCCCAGGCCAAGGAACGCCTCGAAGCCCGCAGCCAGCGCCTGCCCCAACCGCAGGCGCTCCTTCAGGGCCAGGCCCAGCGCGTCGATGATCTTGGGGAGCGCTTGCGCCGCGCCCTCGTCCACCGCACCGAGATCGCCGGATCGGTCCTCGCCCGCCATGCAGGAGCCTTGCGCCCTGCCTTGTTGATGGCGCGGGTCGAACGCGAAGCGGAGCGCCTTGCCGCCCGGCGGCTGCGCCCCGAAATGCTGCTGCAGCGCATCGACCACGCGCGCGGCAAGATCGAAGCGCTTGATCGCCTGCGCCGCTCGCTTGATCCGAAAGCCCCCCTCCAACGCGGGTACGTGCTGGTTACTGCGCCAGACGGCCATGTCGTGCGGACGCGCGAGGATGCACAGGCGCGTCCGACGTTGCGGCTCGAATTCGCCGACGGCACGCTGGACGTTAGCACCGCCACCACAGTGCCCCAAACCCGCCCCGCCTCCAAACCACGCCCGGCCGCGCGGCCCGAGGGACAGCAGGAATTGTTCTGAGGGTCTTAAGTGATTACATTGCCCCAATGTTGATGTCCCAATCCGGTCGCCTCGCGCGCCTCCATTACCTTCCCGGCTCGTTCCGCCAGCTCTCGGGCGGCGATCATGTCGTCTGCGCCGTCTCGGGCGAGAAGATCCCGCTCGATGCGCTGCGCTACTGGTGCGCGCAGCGGCAGGAGGCCTACGCCACCGCCGAAATCTCGACGCGACGCCATCTCGAAGGCTAAGGAGCTGGCAATGATCCTGCAGAGGCGCGCCTTCCTCGCCGGAACGGCCGCTTCGGTGGCAAGTTTCGCGCTGGGCAATACGCCCATCAGCACATTGGTGATCTCACCCGACAGCCGCGCCATGCAGGGCGGATGGTTGAGAGGACGCGTGCAGCCCGGATCAACGGCGCTCAAACTTGATGGCAAGCCGGTTGCTTTGGCGGATGACTGGGCTTTCCTGATAGCCTTTGATCGCGATGCAACCCCATTGGCGCGGATCGAGGTGACGCTGCCAGGCGGTCGGCCTTTTGTCCACGAGTTTGCCATTGCCCCGCGCGCCTGGCAGATCGAGCACATCAACGTC
The DNA here is from genome assembly GCF_000807925.1 of Novosphingobium subterraneum. Taxonomy (GTDB): domain Bacteria; phylum Pseudomonadota; class Alphaproteobacteria; order Sphingomonadales; family Sphingomonadaceae; genus Novosphingobium; species Novosphingobium subterraneum. The sequence goes on from NZ_JRVC01000006.1 coordinate 113,505, forward strand.
GCCCGCAAGCCAGGTGGCGTGACCAGCGAGGAATACCTCCGCCTGCGCCGTGCCGAACTCGCCCGCATCGCCGCCGCCCGTGCGGTCGATACCGGCGCACAGGGCTGGCGGCAGAGCTTCATCCGCCCCGCGCCGGGCCGCTTCTCCGGGCGTTTCGGCTCCCAGCGCATCTACAAGGGCGAACCGGCTGCCTATCACTCCGGGCTCGACATCGCCGGTGGCGCAGGCACGACGTATGTCGCACCGGCCGAGGGTATCGTGACGCTTGCCGCGCAGAGCCCGTTCAGCCTCGAAGGCCGACTGCTGATGCTCGACCATGGCATGGGCCTCAACAGTGCCTTTCTCCATGCCTCCGAACTTCTGGTGCGCGAAGGGGACAAGGTTGCCCAGGGCACGCCGCTGGGCCGAATCGGTGCCACCGGTCGTGCGACCGGCCCGCACCTGCATTGGTCGATGAAATGGCAGGCCAGTCGGATCGACCCGCTGCTTTTTCTTCCTGACCAGACGTAGGCCGCATTCACGGCCCTTTGCGCAGGTAGCCCCCATCACCGGCGGTTCGTTTTCCTTTTATGCCCGGTTGCCGATGGAACGAAACCGCCATCGGGATTCTGGTATCAGCTGCAACGCCTTTATCCCTATGTTCGCAGCGTTGTTTCACCCGAAACCGTCACCTTTGAAATTAATGGCAAGTGAATGGGGTGGGAGTGTAATTTCTGTGCATCACCCGTAAGTTACGGAAATCCGGCCTTACCTTACCTGACCCAAAGGCGGTGTGGCAGTTTCGCTACACATGTTTCGGATTCATTTCGTAACTTACAATCGTGTTTTGATGGTCCCGATCATTTCAGCCAAACAGATGCATCTTGCCCGTTTGCCAAGGGGGCCCAAGCTTCGCTCCAAAGCGCGTTGTTAGGGTTTTGGCGATACGGGAAAGGGCCTGCACAGCTCTTGCTGGCTGTGCAGGATTCAGGACAAAAGGGACTGGACACGTGAACATCAAAACCTTCTCTGCGCTCCGTGCGAGCGCCGCGCCCTTGGCGCTGGTCGTCGCCGGTTTCGCCGGCTCGGCCGCCTTCGTCGCGCCTGCCATGGCGCAGGACTTTACGTACGCTACCGCCAGCGGCCAGATCGTCGGTGAAGACGATGCCCCGCTCGCCGGTGCAACGGTAGAAATCAAGTCGAACGATCAGGGCTTTACCCGTTCGGTGACCACCGACTCCGCCGGTGGCTATCGCATCCCGACCCTGCCGCAAGGCACCTACACGTTCACGATCACCGCTGACGGGTACCAGACCTTCACCGATCCCGCTGTCCGCATCACTCAGTCGGAAGGCGGCAACTCCTTCCGCTTGGTCCGCGTCGGTGCCGCCACGGCTTCTGCCGACGGATCGATCGTCGTCACCGGCCAGCGCATCCGCGTTTCGGACTTTGACCGCACCACCACCGGCCAGGTCATCTCGGTCGCAGACGTCGCGGCGCGCGTCCCCGTCGCTCGTGATCTGACCTCGATCATCCTGCTTGCTCCCGGCACCAGCCAAGGTGACAGCGCGTTCGGCAACCTGCCGAGCATCTCGGGCGGTTCGGTTTCGGAAAACACCTTCTTCATCAACGGCCTCAACGTCACGGACTTCCGCGAGGGACTCGGCTCGGTCGAAGTGCCGTTTGAGTTCTACCAGACGGTCGAAGTCAAGAACGGCGGTGTCCCCGCAGAGTTCGGTCGCTTTACCGGCGGCTTCGTCAACGCGATCACTAAGTCGGGTTCGAACCAGTTCCACGGCGGCTTGCTCGTCAACTGGGAACCCGATGGGCTGTTCGAAGACCGCAAGAACACCCTGATCGACCGTAACGATCAAGACACCCGCGAGACGATCCAGACGATCTTCAACCTGTCGGGTCCGATCATCAAGGACAAGTTGTTCTTCTACGGCTTCTACCAGCACAACTACATCAAGTCGGGCGACACTCTGCTGACGGTCAACCCGAACCAGACCGAGCCCGATCCCAACAACCCCAATGCACGTCGCGCAATCGCGCCGTACAGCACGGGTCTGCGTCGCGAGCAGCGCAGCATGCGTTCGCCCTTCTACGGCGGCAAGATCGACTTCCTGCCGTTCGAAGGCCATCGCCTCGAGTTCACCTACTTCAACTCGAGTTTTGACCGCACGCTCGACAGCTACAGCATCGTCGACGCAAACGGTGGCACCTATGACAGCCGCACTGATGGCGTGCCGCAGCGTGGCGCGTTCCAGAGCCGCGCACTTCTTCAGGGCGGTGGTGAAAACTACATCGGTCGTTACACCGGCCAGCTGACCGACTTCCTCACTATTTCGGGTGCCTACGGCAAGAACAAGCGTCGTGACGTCGTCGGTTCGACCACGCCGGACGCTCCGGGCATCGCCGACACCGCCGGTCTTGGCGCAGTGGGCAATGCGGTCAACGCGCTCGACGAGAACTACGATACCCGAGAGTTCTACCGTGCCGACGCGGAAGTCTTCGTGAACCTGCTCGGCGAACACCACTTCAAGGCTGGCTACGACCGCGAAAACCTGACGACGGACGCGACAACCAGCTACACCGGCAACGTTTTCTATACCTACGTCCGCACGCCCGCAGACTCGGGTGACATTTACGTTCCTACCCCGAACACGCTCTATGTCACTGCGCGTACATTCGTGAACGGCGGCGTGTTCAAGTCGCGCAACGAAGCGTTCTACCTGCAGGACAGCTGGTCGCTGCTCGACAACCGCCTGCAGCTCAACCTCGGCATCCGCAACGATCGCTTCGAGAACAAGAACGTGGTGGGTGCAACCTACTACAAGTCGGGCAACCAGTGGGCACCGCGCCTTGCGTTCACTGCCGACCCGTTCGGTGACAAGCGCACCAAGGTCTACGGTTCGTATGGCCGGTACTTCCTGCCGATCGTCGCCAACACCAACATCCGCCTTGCCGGTGCAGAACTTGACTACACCCGCTACAACCTGCTCAACGGGTTGAACCCGGATGGCACGCCGATCGTCGGCGCGCCGGTTCTTGGCTTCGAAGATGCGGTTGCTTGCCCGGATACCGGGATCAAGAACTGCGACATCATCTCCGATGGCGAGGCGACCCCGACGGAGGCCACCGTTTCGAAGAGCCTTAAGCCGCAGTCGGTTGACGAGTTCGTTCTCGGTATCGAACAACAGCTCGGCAGCGGCGTCCGCGTTGGCCTGTTCGGTCAGTATCGCAAGCTCAACGACTCGCTTGAAGACATCGCGATCGACGCCGCCGTTCTCAAGTACTGCGCCGACAACAAGCTGACCGGCTGTGGCAGCACCTGGACTGGCTTCCACCAGTACGTGCTGGCAAACCCGGGCCGCGACGCCACGATCACCCTGTCCGATCCGGTCAACGGTGAATCGACGCTGCGCACAGTGAACTTCACGGCTGCCCAGCTCGGCTATCCGAAGGCCAAGCGCACCTACAAGGCGATCACGGCCACCTTCGACCGCGATTTCGACGGCGTATGGAGCCTCTCGGCTTCGTATACCTGGTCCGAATCGAAGGGGAATATCGAAGGCGGCATCCGTTCGGACAACGGGCAGACTGACTCGGGCCTGACCACCGCGTTCGACCAGCCGGGCCTTACCGACGGTACTTTCGGCTTCCTGCCAAGCCACAATGCCCACAAGTTCAAGGTATTTGGTTCGTACCAGATCGGTGACTGGCTTACGCTGGGTGCGCAGTTCCAGGCGATCTCGCCGCGCAAGTTTGGCTGTATCGGCCGCGTGCCACGCGTTCGTGATCCGTTTGCCGGTGCCTATGGTGCAGCAGGCTTCTACTGCAACACCGACGACAGTGGCAACGTGATCACCGATCCGAGCAAGGCTGCGGTTAATACAACCAGCGCGACAACCCTGAAGCTGACCCCGCGTGGTTCGCAGCTTCAGTCGGACTGGAACGTCTTCACCAACCTGTCGGCCGTGTTCAAGCTGCCGACCGACGCGGTGGATGCCAGCTTCCGTGTGGACGTGTTCAACGTGTTCAACCAGAAGGGCGTTCTCGACCTCCGCGAATTGGGCACGCAGAGCAACGGCAATCCGCGTGGCGACTACGGTACTCCCCTGTCGTACCAGCAGCCGCGTTACTTCCGCTTCCAGTTCGGCGTGAACTTCTGATCTGGATTGAAGTATCGATAACACATGGAGGGGTGGCTTCGGCCACCCCTCTTTTTTGTGCCGACGCCACGTTTGACTTCGCTTGTTTCCGCCAATCCTGTAGCTACTCCACATGTCGATGAAGCCGATGACCGAAGCTGAAGCCGTCGCTCAGCTGCGCCGCTTTGTGGCAGCGCTTGAAGCAGGGGATCGCCGCACTGCCAACACCGCGGCGTTCGCCCTGATCGCCGCCCGGCCGCCGCTCGGCGACCGCTGGCAGCTCATTGCAAGGGTGATGCAGACCAATGGCGAAATCTCGGCCGCGAGCGCCGCCATGCAGTCCTTTGTCGACCATCATCGCGGGCACCCGCAGGTAGCTTACCTGCAGGCTGCCATGCTGGCGCAGTGCGGCCGGCTCGAACAGGCCTGGTCCGTCATCCGCAACGTGCCACCCTCGGTACCCGATCCTTCGCAGAACGGCTTCCTACGGGGCACCATAGCCCTGAACCTCGGGCTGACCGATCTGGCCGAAAGCATCCTTCAGACAACGCTCGATGCCAACCCGGCACTCGGCCAAGCCATGCTCGCGCTGGTCTCTGCGCGCAAACGCAACTCGGGCGACCCGGTGGGCGAACGCATCCTCCAGTCCGCCCCTCTCATGCGCAGCGCTCCTGCGATCGAGCGGTCACATTTCCACTTTGCTGCCGGACGGGTCCATTTCGACCGGAACGAAACAGATGCAGCCTTCGACCATTTCGCTCAGGGCGCGGCTATCGCAAGTACCGAACGCCCTTACGAGGCGAAAGCCGATGCGCGAGAAGCTGAAGCCTGCCGCGACGGTTTCGACCGTGCGTTCGTCGCCGACATCAACGCCGGCATCACTATCGATACCAGCCAGCCCATCTTCGTCACCGGCCTGCCGCGCTCGGGCACGACGCTGGTCGAACAGATTCTCGTTAGCCATTCGGCGGTCTCAGGCGGGGAAGAACTGGGCCGCATGGCGATCCTTCAGCGCGATCTGGGTTCACTCGGGGCAGCGGGCCTCAACGCCTATCTCGCGAGAAGCGGCAAGGCTGATGATCTTGCAGCACTCTACCTCCACCTCGGGCAGGAGCGGTTCGGCCAGCAGGGGCGCTTCGTCGACAAGGCGCTCAATACCAGCCGCTTCATGGGCCTGATCGCGGCACTCCTGCCGCAAGCGCCAGTGATCTGGCTGCGCCGCGATCCCGTCGATTGCGCATGGTCCGCGTTCCGCACCTACTTCATCCACGGCCTTGACTGGTCATGGAAGCTTGAGGACATCGCCAGCCACTTCGCGCTGGAAGACCAGTTGTTCCAGCACTGGTCGGAGATGTTCCCGGAGAGGATTCTCGTCGTCGATTACCAGACCCTTGTCCGTTCCCCGAAAACCGAGATCCCGCGCATCCTGCAGCATTGTCGGCTCGCCGCAGAGCCGCAGGTGTTCCGCCCACACGAGACCAAACGCGTTGTTTCAACGGCCAGCGCTATGCAGGTGCGCGAACCGATCAATACAGGCGCAATCGGCGCGGCGGATCCTTACCGCGCTCACTTGGCGCCGTTCATCAAGCGTTATTCCGCGATCACCGCGGCAGCACCCGCCACGCCTTGACCCCGCCAGCGGCCGGCATGGGCACCGGCTGGAGCCAGGGCGGAGTCCTGCCGGACATGAGGTGGGCAATGAACCCGTCAGGTGCCTTCTCCGCATAGAACCGCGCCTCGCTACCGCCGGGGCAAATCACCACCATGGCCGCCCCGCGTCGCGCCATGATCAGCCGCGCCGCTTCGTCCGGTCCCAGAAAAGCCTCGATCACATCGCGAATGGCGGTGTCTGCACGGTGGTGGGCCGTCGCGATGACCTTGTGCCGGGTCATGACCAGCAGGGTCGGCCCGATGTCGAGCCCCGTGAGCAGCGTCTGCGGGGGAATTGCTTCCAGTGCTGGCACGGCCTTGGAGAAATCGCAGCCAAGGGCCACCTCGCCCTGCGCCCGGCCTGCTGAAGCCTGTCCTACCGGGGCAAGCAGCCGCGCCGCCTGATCCACCAGCACGCCCGGCAAGAGCAGCGTGACCATTACCACCACCCTGCCCATGCGGCGGACCAGCAGGGAATCCTGCCGCCAGCGGGCGAACTGCTCTGCAACCTGCCAAGCCGCAGGCACGGTCGCAAAAAGACACGATACTCCCGATGCGCGCGCCACCAGCAGGCCGACCAGCGTCGCGCCAAGCAGCAGCAGCGCGTAGTCGAGCCAGAACAGCTGCGCCGCGCGGTCCGCAGCGCGCCTGAAAAGTCGAAGGCAGGCAATCAGGCCGAACAGCGGCAGCAGGATGATGGTTGCCGCAAAACCCGGCTCCTGCCGCCACACCGGCAGGCCCTCGAGCACGGAATCGAGCCATACCTTGCGCACCAGCGGATCGACCGAAGCGAAAGCGTCTCCGGCAAGGCACTGCGGCGCCCAGACCGCAGCAATGCCGATAGCCCCTGCTCCGATCAGGCACACGGCAAGTAGGCTAACCAACGGCGGGCGGTCGCGTAGCTGCCCCAGGACGATCGCTACGCCGCCCCCCATCCACAGTAGCGCCGCGACATGGACAGGCGAAACGGCATCGCAATGCTGCGCCTGATCGGCAAGGCCCCGCGTTGCCAGGAACAGGGCAAGGCTCGCCACGGACAGGCTCAGCAGATACTTAATCAGCCACTCGCCCTGGCCTCGCCACAGGCGCAAGGTGCAAAGCCCGCCGACGATCACGGCCAGAGGCAGCGATTCAAGCGATATAGCCAGTGCCAATGCCAGCGCCGCTCCGGCCACGGCCGCGCCCATCCGGGGCGTAGAGGCGAACAGGCCGTTCAATGCAACCAGCGCAAGCACGAACTGCATGGCGTGGTGATCTATCCGCAACGGCATCATGCGGAAGGACGCCGGCACAGCCGCTGCCACCAGCAGGGCTGCAACGATACCGATGCGCGGGCCAAACTGTCTTGCCGCCAGCCGCGCCGCGAGCGCCATTGCCGCCAGAAGGTTCAGCAGCGGCACAATGACGATCGCTATGCTCTCTGCCAGCCCCTGCCCCAACAGCGGACGCAACAGCAGGATCATTGCCCCGATCGGGATGTCGACAACGCGGGTCCAGTGCATCGCCACGCCATCGGGCGGCGCAATGCGGTATTGGCGAAGGTCGAACCAGGCCTGCCCGCCCAGCAGGTCGCGGACCTGCTGCAGGCGCAGCGCATCATCGCCGTCGACGAAATTCGCCGGCGACAGCCTGCCACCGCTACCAACCAGCATCAGCAGGCTGATCGCAACCCAAGCCAGCAACACGCCGCGCCAGGGAATCGCAGCGCTGCGCTCTCCCGGCGATTGGCCGGAATTGCGGTAGCTCACTGGAAGACAACCCGCTTTCTGAGCAGCCATGTCGTCGTGAAGCTTGCCCCCACGGCGATAAGCTTCGACAAGCGCGAATCAAGACCGAGCGCGGCACCGGCTCCGACGATCAGGGTCGTCAGCGCCAGCCCGACAAGGGCCGAGCCAACGAACAGCGCTTTCTGCCGCGTGCGCGCGCCGCGCTCTGCGGCCACCGTATCGGTAAAGACCGTGCGACTCGAAAGCAGCCAGTGCGCTACTATGCCTAGCGAATAGCCGCTCGCCGAAGCGATCACCGGTGCAATCCCCACCGCCAGCAGGGCAAGGAACGAGCCGACGTCCACGGCCAGCGCCCCGACGCTGGCGAGCAGGTAGCGCAGGAGCACCACGCGGCGCAGGCGATCGATCATCGGCAGGATCGTCCCGGTCATCTGTGGCGGCACCGTTCGGTTCAGGCGGCCTTCGCCGCAGCCTTTTCAGGCACGATCCGCGCAGGAACGTCGCGAACCGATGCCAGTGCCGCTGCCTGGTCTTCGCTGGGTGCCACGCGCGCCGGCAGGGTTCCCTGCGATCCCTCGTTGCCCGCCTCGTGGTACTCGGCATCCTCGTTCACGCACCAGGTATCATAGATCCGCGCGCCCGCCGCAATATTTTCCACGGTCAGCATCGCGGTCATCATCGCGTGGTCCTGGTTGTTGTAGCGGTGCATGCCATTGCGGCCCACCATGTGCAGTGTGGGATGGGCAGCTTCCAGTTCGGTGCGCATGGCGGCCACGTTGGCGGCATATTCGTCGTCATAGACCGGATAGGCCTTCTCCTGACGCACGACCACGCCGCCGATCACCTTTTCCGGGCTGACAAGTCCGAGGATCGCCATTTCCTGCTTGGCCAGTTCGATGAGTTCCTCGTCCGAGGAGTCCCACAGCGCGTCGCCCTCGAAACAAAAGTATTCCAGTCCGACGCAGGCCACGCTCTCGTCGGGCACCATTTCCGGCGACCACGAACGGAAGTTCTGGATGCGGCCGACCTTCACCTTGCTGTCGTGGATGTAGATCCAGTTGTCGGGGAACAGCTCCTCGGAACGGATCTTGAGCGCCACCGTCAGGAAGTCGCGATACTTGAGGCGACTGGCCTGGAGGGTCGTGGCGGGCAGTGGATACAGGCGCGCGGCCAGCTCGCGCATCGGCGCCGAGCTGATGGCGTGGGCCGCCTCGATCACCAAATCGCCATCTGGCCCCTTCGCAGACAGGCGCCATCCGCCCGCGCCATCGGCAGCAAGCTGCTTGAAGGCATGGCCCATCAGCACTTCACCCTTGCCACTGCCCACGATCCTGTCACGCGCGGCATCCCACATCATGCCGGGGCCCAGACGCGGATAGCGGAAGGTTTCGAGCAGGGTCTTGGTCTGCATGCCGTCGTTCGGGCGCCTGTTCAGGCCGAGACTGCGCTTCAGCCCGTCGATGACCGCCCCCCACAGCGACAGTCCCTTGATCCGCTGGGCAGCCCAGTCTGCGCTCATCTCGTCGCAGGGCATGCCCCAGACCTTCTCGGTGTAGGTCTTGAAGAAGATCGAATAGAGCTTCTGCCCGAACTGATTCACGGTCCAGTCCTCGAAGCTCTTTACATTGCGGTTCGGAAAGGCCTTGGCTTTTGCAAAGCTCGCCATGCACAGCGTCGATCGCACCAGGCCAAGGTTCCACAGCGCCTCGAACGCGCGCAGCGGGTACGAGTAGAACTTGCCCTCGTAATAGATCCGGCTCATCCGCGGGCGCTGGATGAAATCATCGGGCAGTATCTCGTTCCACAGATCGACGACCTGCTGGCTCTTGGAGAAGAAGCGGTGCCCGCCGATGTCGAAACGGTAGCCTTCATGCTCGACCGTCCGGCTTATGCCGCCGACATAGGTCTGGTCCTTTTCGATGATGGCGACGCTGAAACCCCGCTTGGTGAGGAGGTAGCCCGCCGTCAGCCCGGCTGGCCCCGCGCCGATGATCGCGACATCCACCTTGCGGCTGCCAGAACCGTTTGCGTGGCCATCGGCCGCCATCGTCCCGTTAACCATCAAAACCCCCGTTTCAACGCTTTTCGCGTGGGTCAGACGTGAAGGAAAATGGATAAGGGATGGTTAATGACGGCCGGTCATTCGGCAAAGATTTGCCGTTCCCAGTCAACCGCTGTCAGACGTTCCGCAGCCGTCCGTCGGAGTTGGGCATCGCAGGATCGCTGCCCTGCAAGGGCGCCGCGATCCGCGCGAGTTCGTCCATCTTGAAGGTCTGTTCGAAGAGAAGCCCGTAACGCGGGTGGCTGCGCCAGCGCACTTTGGCGTAGATCGGGGGCAGAACTTCCGTTTCCAGCCGGACGAGCTCGTTCATGAGAAGCCACTTGTCGCACTCGATGCACGCGCCCTGCTGCGAAATGTCCTGGAATGCGACATGTACTGCATCGCCTCCGGAATGCAGGATTGCATCAAGATGGATGCGCAGTCGGACCTGGCGCTTGGGGAAAGTTCCGTGGCTTTCGTCAAGCAGACGCTCGATCTCGATGTCGTTCAGGAAACGGAAGCCCGCGTATTCGCCTTCACTCCAGATCTGCTCGATCGGATAGCGATCGCCGTTGCTCATTTCGATGGCCAGCGATCCACAAGGGGGCAGCGGGTTGAACAAGCGGATCTTGAGGCCGCTCGTCGAAGCATCGCGGATGACACAGAGGAATTCGCGTTCGCCATCCAGAATCAACTTGGCGGCACGGATCAGCAGGGTGAAACGCGGCGCGGCGCGTTGTTCCGCTCCGGCTTCCGCGTCCTTAGGCACTTGATCGTCGTCTGCCTGGGCCAAGCCCGATCCCCCGTGCACGTGAAGCCGCGCCGGAGCGCACGCATGCCCCGGCAAGAATCAGTATTAGCACGTAATTCCTACCGCGGAGTTACCAAGCAAATTACGGAATGACTTGGATTTTTACAGACATGTAAACAAACGCTATAAATGTGTAGCCAAACTCGTCATCAAGTCCGGGCAAACAATTACAAAGCAAAGGATCATGGTGCGGACGGCGGGACTCGAACCCGCACGATCAAGGATCAAGGGATTTTAAGTCCCCGGCGTCTACCATTCCGCCACGTCCGCAACTGTTGGCAGGTCAGGCTAAGGCCCTGAATGCTGCAACTCGTGCAAGTCGCGCCTGCCACAGCACAAAGGGCGCGGCAACGCCTGTTGCCGCGCCCTTGCTGAATTTCCGGTCGAAAGCTCAGTCGGCGTTGAGCCGTTGCCGCATTTCCTTGCCTGCCTTGAAATAGGGCACGCGCTTGCCCGGTACTTCGACGGTCTCGCCGGTTCGCGGGTTGCGGCCCTTCCGGGCATCGCGTTCGCGCGTGGAGAACGCGCCGAAACCACGAAGTTCGACACGCCCACCATCGGCCAGTCGCTTGGCAATCTCATCGAAGAAAACGTCGACAACCCGTTCGATTTCTTCGCTGCGCATGCCAGGACTTTCCTTGGCGAGAGCCTGCAGCAGCTCCGATCTTATCATTCTTTCCCTCCGCCGAGCGACCATGCGGCCACACCCCGATTTTCTACGATCCCTGTGCCCAAACCCCCGTATGAGCACATTCTAACATCCTGCCACGCCCAACCGGTCATGACAATCGTTTCATATTACTCAAAGTGGCCAAAAATGGACCGTTTCAGGCGATTTCCGCTACGTCGGCCAGGCTGAGGCCGAGCAGGCGCATCCGCGCCGCGACTGCGGGCCATTCATCTTGCAGGAAAGATTCGCGCTCCCGCTGGCGCAAGGCTTCAACGGCACCGGGTGCTACGAACATCCCAACGCCGCGCTGGACAATCACCAAGCCTTCATCCTGAAACTGCTGATAGGCCTTGGCCACGGTCAGGGGATTGGCGCCCTGTTCGGCCGCATAGGCCCGTACCGACGGCAGCATGGCGCCCTCCGCATAGCGACCGTCAAGGATCGCCGCACAGATTTCGTCGCGAAGGCGGAGGTAGACCGGGCGGCTTGCCTGGCTGGTGTTCATGCCCATGGTGCCATAGTGCCATAATACAGCGCAGCACACAACGGCTCGTTGTGGCAGCTCTCCGGGCACGCTCCTGCCGCTTTGCGACATTGGTTGCGATTGAAAATAGTTTCTTGCCATCGCGACACGTGGCACTAAGGCGGAAATTTGCCGTGCGGGACAGGCGCGGCAGTGCAAAAAGCTCACACAGCAACGACGGGATCGCTCGCCGGCATGGCCCAAGAAGACACGAACTTCGCACGAACCACGACAACTGGCGAGTGGTTCGGCCATCCACCCCAATTGAAGCGCCTGTTCACGACCGAAATGTGGGAACGCTTCGGCTATTACGGCATGAGGGCGATTCTCACGCTCTATCTCGCCAAGCATTTTCTCTTCAACGATACCACCAGCACCGGCATCTACGGTGGCTTCACCGCACTCGTCTATCTTACCCCGCTGATCGGCGGGCTGATTGCTGATCGTTACCTGGGCTCCAAACGCTCGGTGAAATTCGGCGCGATCCTGATGGCGGTCGGCTATTTCATGCTCTGCTTCGGGGGCGAGGCGGCCAAGCCCTATGCCACGATCGAAGGCCAGCGGTATGACGTGACCGTCACCGAGACCGCCGGCAGCGAAGTCCGTTCGGTCGAAATGAGCGGCCAACGCCTCGAAATCGTCGGAAACGACGACAAGTCTGTCTCGCTCAAGACGGCTGACGGGGTCGAGGCAAAGCGCATCGCGCCTGGCGGATTCCAGTCGGACGGCGAACGCTCGCAGCTGCACATCGCGATACTGCTCGTCGGCCTCTCGCTGGTCACGGTCGGCAACGGCTTCTTCAAACCCAACATTTCCACAATAGTCGGCTCGCTCTATGCCGATGGTGACCGCCGCCGCGATGCCGGATTCACGATCTTTTACATGGGCATCAACCTGGGCTCGCTGATCTCGCAGTTCTTCTGCCCGATTCTCGCCGAATCCGTGGGCTGGTGGGCAGGATTTGGCCTTGCTGCCATCGGCATGACGTTGTCGTGGGTCCTGTTCCAGTTCGATGGCGGCAGGCTCGATGGCTATGGCGAGCGTCCCGCCGGGGCCGATCCGCGCAAGGACTGGCTCATCTACGGTACCGCGCTGGTCTGCGTGCCGCTGTTCTTCTTCCTGTTCACCAACCTGATGGCCTATGTCGCGCCAGAGCCGGGCAAGGGACTGCTCGGGTATCTCCTCGGCCTGCCGATCATGGGCAAGCTGATGTTCGGCACCTTTCTTCTCGCCGTTCCCGGCATCCTGATCTGGGCGCTGGCATCGGGCAGCCGCGTCGAATTCCAGATGATGGTCGCGGCCATGGTGCTGATCGTTTTCAACACCGTGTTCTGGACCCTGTTCGAGCAGGCCGGCTCTTCGCTGACCCTGTTTGCCGAGCGCAACACCGTGCTCGAAGTGGGCTGGACTCGCGGTCTTTTCGCGTTCTTCAACGCCTATCCGTTCACCTACTACCTGTTCTTCGCTCTCCTGCTGGGCGGACTGGGCTGGCTGCTCACCTGGTTCTTCGGCAATGGTGAACCGGCAGCAACCAGGCGCAAGATGGGTGCTGGCTTCGCCCTGGTGATGACGGCCGGCTTCATCGGCATGGTCTATGCCCGGGCCAGGGGCTTTGCCACCGATGAGGTCTACGTCATGCCCGCGGGCCAGACGCAGATCTTCAATGCCCTGTTCATCGTCGCGCTGGCGCCGGTGTTCGGCGCAATGTGGAATGCGATGGCCCGGCGCGGCGTCGAACCTTCGATCCCGGTCAAGTTCGCCCTGGCGCTAATGGGCGTGGGCGCGGGCTTCCTGCTGCTGGTGTGGGGCGCGCAGTTTGCCGATGCGCAGTTCAAGGTCGGACTCGTCTGGCTTGCTGGCCTGTACCTGGTCCACTCGATGGCCGAGCTGTGCATTTCGCCGGTGGGTCTGTCGATGATCACCAAGTTGTCCATGGCCCGCATCGTCGGCATGATGATGGGGGTGTGGTTCCTGTCGATCGCGGTGGCGCAGTACGTTGCCGGGATGGTCGCGCAGGTGGCCAGCGTCGAAACCGTCGGCGGCCAGGTCACCAATCTCAAGGTCAGCCTCGATACCTACGTGGGTGTCTTCACGACGATCGGCTGGATATCGATCGGCATCGGCGCCGTACTTCTCGTCGTCGCGGTGCCGCTGAGGAAGCTGATGCACGGGGTGGCTTGATATTCTCCCTTATGGCGGGAACCGTTCGAACGTGAGAATGTTTCTGCAGGGGTTTGCTTTGGCCAACTTGAGAGTATCATCAGGGTAACGCGGGCGTTGGTCGAAAACGGCAACGGGGGCCGCGGATTGGGGGACAGTTCATGGATCATGCGTTGATCCAACTGATTGTGGCGACAACTGCTTTCGTTTTTTCGCATTTCGTGATGTCAGGGCCAATTCGTTCGCGCCTTCAGTTGATGATGGGCGCGCAAGGATTCCTGTTGTTCTATTCCTTGGTCTCGCTCTGCGCACTGGCCTGGGCGATCGTCACCTTTGACCGCGTCAAGGCGGGAACGCCGCTATGGGATGGCATGGCCGCCGGTCCCTGGGTGGTGGCCAGCCTGCTCACGATAACCGGCACAGCGTTCCTGCTGCCATCGTTCGTGCGCAATCCTGCGCTGGCCGGCAAGAATGCCGCCGGTGTCGGCACGTGGATTCCGGTCGGCGTGTTCAGGATCACCCGGCATCCGATGATGTGGGGCATTGCGCTATGGGCGCTCGGTCACATCGTCGCTTCGCCGACGCCTCGTGTCCTTGTCTTCATGTCAGGCCTGATCGTGCTGGCGCTGCTCGGCTCGCACTTCCAGGACAAGCGCAAGGTCGCCCAGAACAAGCGCGAATTCCTGCCATGGCAGCGCCGCACCAGCTTCTGGCCCCGTCTGCAGGAACTCGGCGGCCTGCGCCTTTCCTGGGTCCTTGCCTTCTTCGTCTGGTTCATCGCCACGTGGCTGCACTACCACCTGTTCGGCATTCCTGCCGGGCTGTGGATGTGGATCGGCTGAACGTGCGATAATCCGCCGGCACGATGTGGTCGTGCCGGCCGCAACTCCTGCGTCAGGCCCGCGCTTCGTTCACGCCGGCAGAGTTGTGCCGCAGTGCCTTGAGCACGGTATCGACGATATGCGGCGCATTGAGGCCCGCGGTGTCGTACTGCTTGTCCGGCGCATCGTGGTCCTGGAACACGTCGGGTAGCCGCATGGTGCGGATCTTGAGACCGCCATCGGTCAGCCCTTCGTCGCTCGCCATCGTCAGCACGTGTGCGCCAAGGCCGCCGATCGAGCCTTCCTCGATCGTCACGACAACCTCGTGCGTGGCCATCAACTGGCGGATCAGATCGGTGTCGAGCGGCTTGGCAAAGCGCAAGTCTGCCACCGTCGTCGAGAGCCCCTTGGCCTCGAGCTGGTCCGCCGCCTTCAATGCCTCGGCCAGACGGGTGCCGAGCGAAAGCAGCGCCACCTTCGAGCCCGAGCGCACGATGCGCCCCTTGCCGATCTCGAGCAGCTCCGGCTCGTCCGGCAGCGCCACGCCCGTGCCGTTGCCGCGCGGATAGCGGAACGCGATCGGGCCGCTGTCATGGCGGGCGGCGGTATAGGTCATGTGGACCAGTTCCGCCTCGTCCGCAGCCGCCATCACCACCATGTTCGGCAGGGTGGCGAGGTAGGTGATGTCGAACGATCCGGCATGGGTAGCGCCGTCGGCGCCGACCAGCCCGGCGCGGTCGATGGCAAAGCGCACCGGCAGGTTCTGGATCGCCACGTCATGCACGACCTGGTCGAAAGCGCGCTGCAGGAAGGTCGAATAGATCGCGCAGAACGGACGCATGCCTTCTGCCGCAAGACCTGCCGCGAAAGTCACGGCGTGCTGCTCGGCAATGCCGACGTCGAAGGTGCGCGTCGGATGCGCCTTGGCAAACTTGTCGACGCCCGTGCCGCTCGGCATGGCCGCCGTGATCGCGCAGATCGTCGGGTCGGTTTCCGCAAGCTTCGCCAGCGTCTCGCCGAACACGTTCTGGTAGGCCGGAGCACCGGGCTTGGCCTTGACCTGCTCACCGGTGACCACGTCGAACTTCTGCACCCCGTGGTACTTGTCCGCCGCCTGTTCGGCCGGGGCATAGCCCTTGCCCTTCTGCGTCACGACATGGACGAGGCATGGCCCTTCGGCCGCATCGCGCACGTTCTCCAGCACCGGGATCAGCTGGTCGATGTTGTGCCCGTCAAGCGGGCCGACATAGTAGAAGCCCAGCTCCTCGAACAGCGTCCCGCCCATGGCCATGCCCCGCGCGAACTCGTCGGTCTTGCGCGCGGCGGTGTGCAGCGGGCGCGGCAGCTTGCGCGAAAGCTTGCGCGCGATCTCGCGCAGGCCCAGGAACTGGCGCGAGGAGACCAGCCGCGCCAGATAGGCCGAAAGCCCGCCCACCGGCGGTGCGATCGACATGTCGTTGTCATTGAGGATGACGACAAGCCTGTTCCCCGCCTCGCCGGCGTTGTTCATCGCCTCGTAGGCCATCCCTGCGCTCATCGCGCCGTCGCCGATCACGGCAATGCCCTTGCCCGGACGGTTGCTCAGCTTGTTGGCAATGGCAAAGCCCAGCGCCGCCGAGATCGAGGTACTCGAGTGTGCAGTGCCGAACGGGTCGTATTCGCTTTCGCTGCGCTTGGTGAAGCCCGAAAGCCCGCCACCCTGCCGCAAGGTGCGGATGCGGTCGCGCCGGCCGGTGATGATCTTGTGCGGATAGGCCTGGTGGCCCACGTCCCACACCAGCTTGTCCTGCGGCGTGTTGAACACATAGTGGATCGCCACGGTCAGTTCGACAACGCCAAGGCCCGATCCGAGATGTCCGCCGGTGGTGCCCACGGCAGAAATCATCTCGGTCCGCAATTCGTCCGAAAGCTGGCGAAGCTGCGAAGGTGCGAGCTTGCGTAGATCGTCTGGTGTCTTGACCGTGTCGAGCAGCGGCGTTGCCGGTTCTGAATTCATCCCTCCGCCCTTACACCGATGCTTTGGCGCTGTCGAACGGGATCATGTTGCCACGGCCTTCCCGAAGGTCCGTGGCGCGCGGCGCCCCAGCATGAGCGAGGATGCGATCAGCGCCACCGCCGCAATCACGAAGGCATAGCCCGGCGCTGCAAGATCCCCACTTTGCCCGATGTAGCGGGTGAGCAGCACGGGAGTCAGCCCGAAAGTCACCGCCACCACCAGGCCATAGCCGATGCCGACCAGCCCGGCGCGATGCCGCTTGGGCGTGATCTCGACAAACGCGGCATAGGCAACCGCTGCCGAAACCGTCGCCATCAGCAGGAGCAAAGCCGCTGCAAGGGCAAGTTGTCCAAGCGACCCGCCCGCTATGCCCCAGCGGAACAGCGGCAGCGAAACAAGCGCCGCCAGCACTGCGGTGACAAAGTTCACCTTCTGCCGCCCGATCCTGTCACCCAGCCAGCCACCGGCCAGCAGCCCGACGATCTGCGTGCCCGCCGCCGCCATCTGCAGCAGATAGCCGTTCGTCACCGGAATCTTGAGGAACGTCACTGCATAGACGAACAGGAAATCCCCGGTCGCGCCCGCCAGCAGGAACCCGAACACGCCAAGCAGCGCCGCCGCATAGGCCGCAACGTCAAGTTCGGTCACCACATTCGGCCCGGTCTCCGGCAAATGCAGCGTCTCGTCCAGCCGCCGCCGCAGAATGAAAGCCAGCGGCACTATCCCTGCACCGATCGCAAAGGCGATACGCCAGCCATAGGCATCAAGCTCGGCCGGCGTCAGCGCGCTCGCCAGCACCAGCCCGACAAGGCCGCTGCCCAGGACGCCGATGCGCATGGCGACCAGTTGCAGCGCCACCAGCATCCCGCGGCGCTCGGGCGGGGAGCTTTCGGCGAGGAACGCCGTGGTCGGCCCCACATCGCCGCCTGCCGCAAGCCCCTGCAGCAGCCGGAATGCCACCACGAGAATTGGCGCCCAGATGCCGATGCTCGCATAGCTTGGCGTCAGTGCCAGTCCGATTGCGCTGAAGCCCATCAGCGCGAATGTCGCCAGCATCGTCGGTCGGCGTCCCACCTTGTCACCGAGCAGTCCGAACAGGATCGCGCCCAGCGGCCGAGCGCCAAAACCGGCACCGGCCGTCATCAGCGTCAACAGCAGCGCACTGCCCGGCGCACCTGCGGGGAACATCACCCGCGAGACATTCACCGCGAAGAAGCTGAAGCTCAGGAAATCGTAGAATTCCAGCGCATTTCCGGAAATGACGGCGGCGAACTGCTTCCGCGTCGGCAGGTGCCGTGGCTCTCTCGCCTGATCGTCCATGTCGCCCTCTCCCCCAATCAGGCAAACCAGCTTTCGCCGATCAATCCTCGCTGGCGCACTCCGCGCAATGGCCGCGAATCTCCACGACCGGTCGCACTTCGGCAAAGCCTGCTGCCTGCGCCGCCAGGCGCAGCGCGCCCGTGAGCGCATCGTCATCGCTGTGCACGGCCTTGCCGCACAAGTCGCAGATCAGGAAGATGCAGTCATGCCGGCAGCCCGGATGCGTGTTGGCAACATAGGCATTGGCGCTTTCCACCCTGCGCGCCAGATTGGTGCGCACGAACAGGTCGAGAATGCGATAGACCGAATTGGCCGCCACGCGCTTGCCCCGCCGCGTGCCGACGCTCTCGGCGATGTCATAGGCCGACGCCGGCTTTTCGTGCGCCGCCAGCGCCTCGAACACGTCGGCGCGCATTTCCGTCCACTGCTCTCCTGAGGCTGTCAGCGCTTC
The DNA here is from genome assembly GCF_000807925.1 of Novosphingobium subterraneum. GTDB lineage: Bacteria > Pseudomonadota > Alphaproteobacteria > Sphingomonadales > Sphingomonadaceae > Novosphingobium > Novosphingobium subterraneum. The sequence continues at coordinate 131,808 of NZ_JRVC01000006.1, forward strand.
ACGCGCGGCCTCGATCAGCTTGTCGCCTGCGAAATCGTGATGATGGTGCCCGGACATCGGTCCTAGATAGGCACGACCGCGCGCTCGCGCAAATCAGTTCCGCGTGAAGCCGACCTTGTAAAGATCAGGGAACAGTCGCTTGAGGTTGGCCACCTTCGGCGCGTCCCACCGCTTGATATAGCCGTGGTCGGGATTGTTGGCGGCAAAGTCCTGATGATAGCCTTCCGCCGGGTAGAACGCCTTGTAGGGCTCGATCGTGGTGACGATCGGCTGCTTCCACAGGCCGGACTTCTTCAACTGACCAAGATAGGCCGCAGCAACGCGCGCCTGTTCCTTGTCCATCGGCACCAGCGCATTGCGATACTGCGAGCCGTGGTCCGGCCCCTGGTAATTGAGCTGCGTCGGATCTGCCCCCACGGCAAAGAACACCCGCAAGAGCTGATCGTAGCGAATCCTGGCCGGATCATAGGTCACGCGGACCGCCTCGGCATGGCCCGTCCGACCTGAGCCGACGACGTCGTAGATCGCCGTGTTCTTCGCGCCGCCGTGATAGCCCGAGACCACGCTGCTCACGCCCTTGAGATGGCTGAAAACCGCTTCGATTCCCCAGAAGCACCCGCCTGCGAAAACGGCGGTCTTCTTGCCCGCCGGCTCGTTTGCCTGCACCGTCGCCGCAGGCGTCGCCACCGCGTTTTCGGCCTGTGCGGGTTGCTGGCACGATGCGGTAAAGATCCCCACCGCCAGTGCTGCGGAGAGGATCGGGCGGCGCATCTTAATGCGAAGCCTGTTCGCTGGCGTGTTCAAGATCCGGCGTCGCCAGTGCGGTGGTTCCGGCGGAAATGCCCATGACAGCGGCACCCATCAGGAACCCGAAGGCAAGCGAACGGAAGAAATCAGGCTTGAACAGGCCCATGGCATTCGGCTTTCACAAATCGTCTTGGCGTCTCGAACGCGATGCCTCGAGTCGCCTGAATCTTTGGTGACGCCCTGCACAGGGTTTCGTTCAGGTGATGTGACAATCTATGAACCGTTCATCGCCTGCGACGAACCGTTAGTCGCGCAACTGCACCCATACCGGAGCGTGGTCGCTGGCCTTCTCGCGGCCACGGTATTCCTTGTCGACGCCTGCTGCCACGAGTCGGTCGGCCAGTTCGGGCGAGAGCAGGGCGTGATCGATGCGGAAGCCATGGTCGCGCTGCCAGGCACCGGCCTGGTAATCCCAGAACGTCCACACCCCGCCCTGCGGATTGAAGGTGTCGATCGCGTCGGTCCAGCCGTCGTTGAGCAGGCGGCGGTAGGCATCGCGTGATTCGGGCTGCATCAGCGCATCGCTGGCCATCGCCTTGACCGAGAAGGTGTCCTTGTCCTCGGGGATCACGTTGTAATCGCCGATCACCACTGCAGGCACGTCCTCCGCCATGATCTCGGCCATGCGCCTGCGCAGGCGCTCCATCCAGCGGAGCTTGTAATCGAACTTCGGGCCTGGCTGCGGATTGCCGTTGGGCAAGTAGATGCACACCACGCGAATGCCGAAGACATCGGCCTCAAGATAGCGTGAATGCTCGTCCTCGGGCTCTCCGGCAAGACCGCGCTGCACTTCCACGGGCGCCTGCCCATCGGCGAGGATCGCCACGCCGTTGAAGCCCTTCTGCCCGTGCCAGATCGCGTGATAGCCAATCTTCTCGAACTCGGCGGCGGGAAAGCCTTCGTCCTGCGTCTTGATTTCCTGAAGGCAGGCAACCGAGGGCCGCGTTTCCGCCAGCCATTCGAGCAGGCGGGGAAGGCGGGCCTTGATCCCGTTGATGTTGAACGATGCGACCTTGATCATATCGCGAAGCTGGCGCCACAGCCGCAACCCGAAGCTGCTTGGGGATTGCTCACCCGGAACGCCGCGCCACCAAGCGATTCCACGTATTCCACGACGCTGCCTTCCAGCAGCCCAAGGCTGACCTCGTCGACCACCAGCCGCACGCCGTCGGTCTCGGCGATCAGGTCACCATCCTCTGGCGCCTCGGCCAGGCCGAACTTGTACTGGAAGCCCGAACAGCCACCGCCTTCGACCGAAAGCCGCAGGATCGCGGGCTTGCCCTGCTTTTGCGCAATGGTGGCAACGCGGGCGGCGGCGCTCGGGGCGAGGGTGACCTGTGTTTCGCTCATGGCGCCAAGATAGGGGCGCAATGCCCAAACCTCAACGCCAGAAACCCAAGGTTAGGACCCCTAGCGGTTCCGCTCGTCCTCGAGCCGGTCCTCGATCGATTCATCGTGGCCGGTCCCGCTGGACAGGAACACCAGCCCCATCAATGCCGCCATCAGCATGATCGTCAGCCAGACTCCCAATGCCGAGGCGATATAGAGGTGGATCGAGACGAAGCCGATCTGGATGTAGAGCACCGTGAGCACCACGCCGACGACGGCCGTGCTGAACAGCGCCATCCAGTTCATGATCTGCCGGTAACGGGCCCAGGCAAATCGTGCATTTTCAGGATCATCGAGCGGGGAATGTCCAGCCATGGCAAAGTCCTTTGGCGATCGAAGATGGTGCGCGCAACGGCTTTGACAATGGCCACCAAGATGGCATGATCCTTATGGGAGACCAGGCGGCCCGAAAAGACGCCCGAAGGCGCAAGTCGGCCGCATCACGCAGGAGGATGCCATGACGATTGCGCAAGTCATTCAGGGAAGAGGGGAAGTCTGGAGCGTGTCGGCCGACGCGCAGGTCTCCGACGCGATCGACATGCTCGCCCACCACCGCATCGGCGCCCTTCCGGTCAGCGATGGCGAGAGCGGCGTGGCGGGAATCTTTTCCGAACGCGACATGATCCGCTGCCTGCACAAGCATGGCGAGGCGGCGCTGCACATGAAGGTGCGCGACATGATGACGGCGCCCGTCGTCACCGTTTCACCGCAGACGTCGGTGATGGAGGCGCTGGCCCTGATGACCCAGCGCCGCTTCCGCCATCTCCCTGTCGTGGAAGGAAATCGCATGGTCGCCTTCGTCTCGATCGGTGATCTCGTTAAGCACCGGCTCGACAAGATCGAGGCCGAGGCAGACGCGATGCGGGTCTATATCCAGCAGGCATGAAGCGTTTCCAACTCTCGGGGGCAGAACGGCAACTCCCCCTGAACTCACCCCCAACTTCCCCGTAACTCTGGGGCACTTTCGCCCTGCAAACGGGCATCTCGTATTTCACGTGAAACATTCTAGGCTTCCCTGATTGATAGGGAAATCCGACATGCACCTGACCCGCCGTTCGCTCCTCGCCGGAGCCGCCGCCGCGACTGCCTCGCTCTCGATCTCGATCCGCGCGCAAGTCCTCCCGCCCCCAGGCTTCGCCACGCCGACTGGCACCTTCCCGTTCGCACCGGAAGTCTATCGCGAGCGCCGGGCGAAGCTCATGGCCACGCTCAAGGATGGCGTGGCAGTGATCCATGGGGCAGAGCGCGAACGGACCAGCGGGCCGGTAAGCCCGCCGTTCTATCAGTCCGGTGATTTTGCGTGGCTGACCGGCATCGTCGACGAACCCGGCGCGGTGCTGGTGCTTGCCCCGGCAGAGCGGACCTACAGGGAATTCCTGTTGCTGCCCTCGCGCGACGTGGAGACCGAGCGCTGGGATGTCGAGCGCCTGCCGCTGGGCTCGCTGATCGAACAACGCACGGGAATTCAGCGGGTCAGGCGCACTTCGGGGCTGGACGGCCTCGTCACGCAGCTCGCCGCGCGGAGCCGGACGCTGCATTTCATGGGGCCGATCACCAGCGCTTCGGCCCCGGTGCCGCCGGCGATGGAACTCTATGGCCGGGTGATGAGCCACGTTCCCGGCTGCACGATGAAGGACCAGAGTGCGCTGCTTCCTGCCCTGCGCACCGTCAAGGAATCGCGCGAGCTGGAGCTGATGCGCAAGGCATTGGCCGCGACGCAGGCCGGGCATCTCGCCGCGATGAAGGCGGTGCGCCCCGGCATGACCGAGCGCCAGCTGACCGCAGTGCTGGAAGACGGCTTCCGTCAAGGCGGAGGCGAAGGGCTTTCCTACGATTCGATCGTGGCGACCGGCCGCAATGCCGCTTCGCTGCACTATGCCCATGGCAATGCGCTGATCGGTGCGCAGGACCTAGTGCTGATCGACGCCGCCGCCTCGGTCGGCAGTTACGCCTGCGATATCACGCGCACCTTCCCGGCCTCGGGCAGGTTCACCACGCCGCAGCGCGCGGATTACGAACTGGTCATGGCGGCGCAGGACGCGGCGGCCAGGCTGTTGAAACCCGGCGTGATTCACGAGGACATGACCGAGGCCGTCTATGCCCTGTTCCGCAAAGCCGGGCGGATTGACGAGTTCACGCATGGCCTTGGCCATTTCGTCGGCCTCGATGTCCATGACGCGGGCGACTATGCCAAGCCGATCCCGGCGGGCGCGGTCATCACCATCGAACCGGGGCTCTACAACCAGCAGATGAACCAGGGCATCCGCATCGAAGACCTCTACCTCGTCACCCCCACCGGCTGCGAACGCCTGAGCACCGGCATCCCGCGCACCGTGGCCGAGATCGAAGCATTCATGGCGCGGTAGGCCCCGACCGTTCCGGCGCAAAAATCGGCACTCCCATTGTCCGATTCCGCTTGCGCCGCCCGCCCCTGTTGCCATGATCTGCGGTCAATAGGGGAGTTCCTGGGATGGGTGGGCTGCTGGCCCCCGAGAATCTGCCGTTTGCCGTGGCGCTGGCCCTGCTGGTGCTGCTGGTCATCGTGCAAATTACGGGTATATCGGACTTTCTTGGCGACGCGGATGGGCATGATGCGGACCTTGACGCAGGTTCGGCGCTGGCCAGCGTGACGGGCTTGGGCGCGCTGCCGTTCATCGTCTGGCTATCGTTCTTCCTCGCGACCTTCGGGCTCGTCGGCCTGTCGCTGCAGGAACTGGTGACCTCGTTTTTCGGCGCTCCCTTCGGCCCCGGCGCGGCGACCGCGATGGGTCTTGTGGCGGCCTGGCCGGTCAACACCGTGGTAACCCGGCTGGCTGGCCGCGTCTGGCCGCATGACGAGACAACCGCCGTTCCGGTCGATGCGCTGCTCGGGCGCAAGGGCATCATCCAGATCGGCCGCGCCACCCGTGGCAGCGCGGCGCGGGCGCAGGTGCGCGACGTGCACGGACAGCTCCACCTCGTCATGGTCGAACCGCACGAGGACAGCGCGATGCTCGGCGAGGGCTGCGAGGTGCTGCTCGTCCACCGCGAGGGCGAGACGTTCTACGCCGTGCCGGTCGATGGCCCGCTGCGCCTTGCCGACTGACCTTCCTTCAGGATTTCTTCCTCTTCGGAGACTGACATGAACCAGCTTGTTCCCATCGGCATCTATGCGGGCACCGGCCTTGCGCTCCTGCTGGTGATCGCTTTCACGCTGACCCGGCTCTATCGCCGCGCGACCAAGGAAGTGGGCTTCGTGCGCACCGGCTTCGGCGGTGAGAAGGTGGTGATCAACGGCGGCGCGCTGGTGCTGCCGGTGCTGCACGAAACGATGCCGGTGAACATGAACACCGTGCGCCTTGCCGTGGAGCGCAAGAACACCGATGCGCTGATCACGCTCGACCGGTTGCGGATCGATGTGAAGGCCGAGTTCTACGTGCGCGTCCGCCCCGATGCCGGTGCCATCGCCATGGCCGCGCAGACGCTGGGCATGCGCACGATGCAGCCCGAAGCCTTGAAGGATCTGGTCGAAGGGAAGTTCGTCGACGCGCTGCGCTCGGTCGCGGCGGGCATGACGATGAACCAGTTGCACGAACAGCGCGCCGACTTCGTCCAGAAGGTGCAGCAGGTCTCCTCGAACGACCTCGCCATGAACGGGCTGGAGCTGGAATCGGTCTCGCTGACCGGGCTCGACCAGACCAGCATCGAACACTTCAACGCCAACAATGCCTTCGACGCCGAGGGCCTGACCAAGCTGACCGAGCAGATCGAACTGCGCAAGAAGGCGCGCAACGACATCGAGCAGGACACGCGGGTGCAGATCGAGATGAAGAACCTCGAGGCCGAGCAGCAGTCCCTGAAGATCAAGCGCGACAACGAATTCGCCCGGCTGGAGCAGGAGCGCGAGATCGAGATGCGTCGGGCCGAGCAGGCGGCGGAAGTGGCGCGCGAGCAGTCCTTGCGCAATCAGGAAGCGGAAGCTGCGCGGATCGAGGCGAAGAAGCTGGTCGACAGCCAGCAGATCGAGGCCGATCGTGCGGTGCAGCAGGCGCGGATCGCGCAGCAGCAGGCCATCGAGATCGCCCGGCAGGAGCAGCAGATCGCGATCCAGAACAAGAGCCGCCAGGAAAGCCAGGCCAAGGCCGAAGCCGACGAGGCCCGCGCCAAGGCCGTTGCCGCCGAGGAACAGGTCGTCACTTCGCGCGAGACCGAAGTTGCCGAGCGCGGCAAGCGCATCGAGCTGATCGAAGCGGCCAAGGCGGCGGAACGCGATGCCATCCGCGTGAAGGTGGAAGCCGAGGCCGAGAAGGCCGCTGCCGCCAATCGCGCCGAAGCCGCCCGGCTTGAAGCCGAGGGCGAGGCCGAGGCCGAGAAGCTCCGCGCCGACGCTGCCCGGGTACGCTTCGAAGTGGAAGCGGCGGGCCAGCGTGCGATCAACGAGGCAGCGAACCTGCTCTCGTCCGACCAGATCTCGCTGCAGACCAAGCTGGCGCTGCTGAAAGTGCTGCCAGAGCTGGTGCGGGAATCAGCCAAGCCGCTGGAAGCGATCGATTCGATCAAGATCGTGCAGGTCGATGGGCTGACGCGCTCATCCGGTGGGGCAGGCGCCAATGGAGAAGGGGGCAGCGCGCCTTCGGCCAACGGCAACCTTGCCAGCGATGCGCTGACGGCTGCACTCAGCTATCGCGCGCAGGCGCCGATCATCGATGGCCTGATGAAGGAGCTGGGGCTCGACGGCGGATCGCTGGAGGGGCTGGTGAAGGCCGCGCCGGTAGTGGCGGCACCGGAGGCTTCATTTACTGTGAATGCAGGTGAAGCGGATCAGGCCTGACCAGCAAACCGTGTTACCCCGGCGCAGGCCGGGGTCCATGACCTCACCGTCGAGCCGGACATCGGCGTTATAGGCCCCGGCCTGCGCCAGGGCGACGGGTGATGTAAGTCGGGCGGGTTTCAGCCCAACCGCTTGGTCACCAGGTCCTGCAGGTTGGCTTCGGGCCGTGCGCCGTAGTGGGAGATGATCTCGGCGGCGCAGATGGCACCGAGGGTGAGGCTTTCGGCGAGCGGTTTATTGCGAACGTAGCCGTAGAGGAAGCCGGCGGCGAAGAGGTCTCCGGCGCCGGTGGTGTCGATGACCTTGTCGATCGGCTCGGCCGGGACGTGGGCGTGTTCACCGTCGCTTATCGCATGGGCGCCGTTCTCGCTGCGGGTGACCACGACCGTCGGGACCTTGGCGGCGAGCTGTTCCAGCCCCGCGTGGAAGTCCTCGACGCCGGTGAGGGCGGCAAGTTCGTGTTCGTTGGCGAAAAGGATGTCGATCTGGCCGTCAGCGATCAGGGCGCGGAAATCGTCGCCGTGGCGCGAGATGACGAAGGCGTCTGACAGGGTGAAGGCGACCTTGCGGCCGGCGCTGCGCGCGGCGGCAATGGCGCGGCGCATGGCCTTGCGCGGCTCTTCCGGGTCCCACAGGTAGCCTTCGAGATAGAGCACGCTGGCAGACGCGATCTGGGCATCGTCCAAGGCTTCGGCGGGCAGGAACTGCGAGGCGCCAAGGAAGGTGTTCATCGTGCGCTGGCCATCGGGAGAGACGAAGATCAGGCAGCGCGCCGTCGGCGGCTCGTCAGCGCGGGTCGGCGTCTGGAAATCGATGCCGCCGGCGCGGATATCGTGGGCGAAGACTTCGCCGAGCTGGTCATCGGCGACCTGGCCGATGAAGGCGCACTTCGCTCCCAGTGCGGCAAGGCCGGCCAGCGTGTTGGCAGCAGAACCGCCGGAAATTTCGCGCGCCGGGCCCATGGCGTCGTAAAGCTCCTGGGCACGGGCGGTATCGACCAGGGTCATGCCGCCCTTGGCGAGGCCGAGCCGTTCGATGTCCGCATCCTCGCAAGGAGCCATGACATCGACGATGGCGTTGCCGATGGCGATGACGTCGTAAACCGGTTCGGACATTCAGGCAGGCTCCGTGATTTCGGGAATGGCGATGGCCTAGCCGCTATGCCGCGTTGCAGCAATAGCGGGGGGCAGCAAGCGCGCGAACGCGCCGGTCTGGACGGCCCGCGCGCCAGTCCGCCGAAGGCCACGGTTGACGATGGCCGGGGAGCGCGGCATCCCGCACCGGTGACGTTCCCCAAGTTCCTCTCCGTCTCCGCTCTGGCCCTGCTGCTCGCATCATGCGGCGGAAGCGGTGCGCCGTCTGGCGGCAAGACTCCGGTGGTGCGGTCGGCATCATCGGCGCCGGTGCGGACCACGGTTCCACGGCCGGCTCCGGTCGGCAAGCCAATTGCGCAAGTGCAGATGATCCCCGGCCTTGAAGGCGTGATCGGATCGGACGCGCTGCAGCTTGGCCGCGTCTTCGGCACGCCGCGGCTCGACGTGATCGAGGATGACGCCCGCAAGATGCAGTGGTCGGGCACGGCCTGCATTCTCGACGTCTATCTCTATCCGCCGGCGAATGGCGGCAAGCCGACGGCGACTTATGTCGACGCGCGGCGCGGCGATGGACGCGACGTGGATCGTGCAGCCTGCGTGGCTGCGCTCAGGAAGGCGCCGTAACCGCGCACGACGGTGCAGCCGGGATCGCTGCCCACGGCGCGAATGCGGCGACGCCCTCGCGCGAGACATCGGCCAGAGTGTAGCGATCGAGCACGGCGAGGAAGGCTTCCAGCGCCTCGGCCAGAACGCTGCTGAGCGCGCAGTTGGTCCGCAAGGCGCAGGTGGCGCAATCGGCGAGGCGCATGCCCTTTTCAAGTTTGCGGACCGCTTCGCCGACCGTGATTTCCGCTGCCGGGCGAGCCAGCGTGATGCCGCCGCTGCGGCCACGCTGCGATTGCGCGAGGCCCGCCTGCACCAGTCCTTGCGCGACCTTGGCGACATGGTGGTAGCTGAGGCCCTGTTCGGCGGAGAAGGCCGGCAGGCTGACCGCCGTGCCCTTGCGCGCGAGCACGATCAGCAGGCGCAGGCCGAAGTCGGTGTGCTGGGTAAGTTGCATTCCGTGAGAATCGTTTTTCCGCTTGCCTAAATCAAGCAGATAAAATACCGGTATTTTCAATACCTGATTGGAGATCCCGAGATGCGCACCGCTTCCGAACATGCAAAGACCATCGTCAAGGCCACCGCACCGGTTATCGAGAAGCATGGCGTGGATATCACCACTGCAATGTACAAGCGCTTGTTCCAGAACGAAGATGTGAAGGCCATGTTCGATCAGGCCGCGCAGGAAAGCGGCGAGCAGCCGCGCCGTCTCGCTGCGGCGATCCTTGCCTACTCGAAGAACATCGACAAGCTGGAGAACCTCGGGAGCGCGGTGACGCGGATGGTGCAGCGCCACGTCGAAACCGGCGTGAAGGCCGAGCATTACCCTTATGTGGCCGAGGCCCTGCTGCCGGCGATTCGCGACGTGCTGGGTGCCGAAGTTGCCACCGATGAGGTGCTGGCAGCCTGGGGCGAGGCCTACTGGATGCTCGCCGACATCCTGATCGCTGCCGAGGCAGAGGCCTACGCCGCCGCGGCCTGAGCCCACAGATTGAGGGCTGCTGCTGCAACGAGCCCGCCTGCCGTGGATCCCCTCCGAAGCGGCAGGCGGGCTTTGTTGTGTGTATGCTACTCTGCCCCGAAGCTGATTTCGGCGTGGGTGCGCAGGCGCTCGACGAGGGTTTCCCCGAGGATGGCGCCGGGGGTCCCGATCATGCCGGGCGCCCTGGATGACAGCAGGGCGATGCCAGTTTCGGCGATCATGCGGCTGGTGGAGCCATAGCCTGGATCGTAGCGGCCCTTGACGCCATAGCGGATGGTCTGGCCGTCGGGCATCTCGCCCAGGAACAGCACGTCGTAAAAGCCGGTCTCGCGCTCTTCCTTCGAGGGGCCTTCACCCGGCTGGGGATCGTCGGGACGGCCGATCATCGGCGTTTTCGCCATGTGCTCGGCAATCGCCTTGCCCTGATCGCCGGGGCCGGTGAGCACCATCTCGTCATAGACGAAATCGGTGCCCCAGACGTGGCCGAGAAGGGCGTTGGTGCGGTGGACGTTCTTGGTGTTGATCGCCGCCATGATGAACGGCGTTTCCCACGAATCCAGCGTATCGTCGTGCTGGACCTTGTCGCCCGCAGGCTGGGCCGGGCCTTCGAATCCGGGGGTGAGGCAGAAGCTGCTCTGCATCAGCGGGATCAGCGAGGGGTCCTTGGCCAGCGCGGCGAGCGTGGCCTTGAGGCTGGCGGCGGTCCCTCCCGAAGCGCCGCCCTTCATGCCGCGCACGCGCCCTTTCACGCGCGGAGCAGGGCGGCCGAACCGGGCCACCGCTTCCTTCTGCAGCATCAGTACGCCGAGATCGAACGGGATCGAATCGAAACCGCTAGAGAAGCAGATGCGCGCGCCGGTGCGCGTGGCCTCTTCGCCATACTTGTCGATCATCTGGCGCATCCACACGGGTTCGCCGCACAAATCGGCGTAGTCCGTGCCGGCCGCGATGCAGGCGGCGAGCAGCGGTTCGCCATAAAGCTGGTAGGGGCCGACCGTGGTGACGACGACTTTCGCTTGGGCTGCCATGGCCTTGAGGCTGGCCGGATCGGCAGCGTCGGCAACGATCAGCGGCGTGTTCTTGGGCGCCTCGATCAGGGCGCGAACCTCTGCCAGCTTTGCCGCCGAGCGTCCAGCCATGGCCCAGCGCGGGCCTTCCTGCCCGTAATGGCGTGCAAGATATTCTGCTACCAGCCGCCCGGTGAACCCTGTCGCCCCGTACACGACGATGTCATAGGGCCTCTCCGACTTCTCCATCAGCCTCTCCGCCTGTTGTGCTTATGGCGGTCAGCTTGGCGAGTTCGGTGACGATTGCAACCGGATTTAAGCGCCGGGTTAAGGGGTGCTTACAACCTGGGCAGGGTGACGCCGCGCTGGCCCATGTATTTGCCCGCGCGGTCGGCATAGCTGACTTCGCACGGTTCGTTGCCCTGCAGGAACAGGAACTGGCAGGCACCTTCGTTGGCATAGATCTTGGCCGGGAGCGGCGTGGTGTTCGAGAACTCCAGCGTGACGTGGCCTTCCCAACCCGGTTCCAGCGGGGTGACGTTCACGATGATGCCGCAGCGTGCATAAGTGCTCTTGCCAAGGCAGATCACCAGCACGTCGCGCGGCACGCGGAAGTATTCGACCGTGCGGGCCAGCGCGAAGGAATTGGGCGGGATCACGCAGACGTCGGTCTCGCGGTCGACCAGGCTGGCGCCATCGAAGTTCTTGGGGTCCACCACGGCAGAATCGACATTGGTGAAGATCTTGAACTCGGGCGCGACGCGGGCATCGTAGCCGTAGGACGAGAGGCCGTAGCTGATGCAGCCATCACGGCGCTGGTTCTCGACGAACGGCTCGATCATGCCTTCGTTGAGCGCCTTGTCGCGGATCCACTTGTCGGAAAGAATGGCCAACTGGCTCTCCCATGTGAAGCTTGTGCGGGAATGCCCACCCCCGGCCCCTCCCGCTTTCGGGAGGGGGGAATGGCCCGAAATGTCTAAGCCAGATTGGCGGGGCCGAAGGCGTTGGGCAAGAGCACCGACAGGCGCATTTCCACGGTTTCCTGCGCGCCGACGCAGATCACCAGCGGATCGGTGCCGCCCAGCGCGGCCAATTCGTTCAATATCTGGCGGCAGCGGCCACATGGGCTGATCGCGGCATCGATTGCGCCGCCCATGCCGCCAAGCACGGCCACGGCAAGCAGGCCACCGCGCCGTCCGGCGTGCGAGGCAATCGAGGCGGCGACCGTCTCGGCGCAGAGCGAGAGGCCGTAACTGGCATTCTCGAAATTCGCGCCGGTGACGATCGCGCCATCATCGAACAGCAGCGCCGCACCGACGTGGAAGCCGGAGTACGGAGCATAGGCGCTGTCCATCGCGCGCCGGGCGGCGGCGATCAGGTCTTCGCGGGAATCGGCCAGAACGTCGCTCACACCGGCATCCTCATTGTTGCACCACCACCCAATGCACCGGCCTTGTGCTGGCATCCAGACGCAAGCGGTCGCTCGCCGTCCACATCACCCATGGCCGGCCGGCATAGGTCGGCGCGAGAAAATTCTGCGCAACCCAGATGTTACGGTCAATCCGCGCGGCGAGGTGGTACTCCTTCTCGAGACCGCGCGAGACCATCAGGATCACCGGTTTTTCGGCGTGCTTTTCCACCTGGTTGAGGAAGGTGGTCAGCTCGCTCTGCATCTGCGCTTCGCCGGGGACCTGCGGGCAGGTGCGCGAATCGATGTCGAGCCGGATGGCGGGCGGCAGCAGGTCCTTCTCGCGCGGGACGATGGTGACGAAGTTCGCCGCCTGGGCATCGGCAGGCGCGCACAGATCGTAGACGTGGACTGCGCCGACCTGAATGCCCCGCTGCCGCGCGGCGATCACGCCATCGGCAAAGGCGGCGTCGCGGGTCGAAGTGCCTTCGCTTGCGGTCAGGTAGGCGAAATCGGCCCCTGCGGCGCGCAACAGGCGCCAGTCGATCGGACCGTCATCGTCGCTCAGCCAGACGCCTTGCACCGCATAGTCGCGCCTGTCCGGCATCCATGTGCGGGCCTTCCACCACGCAAGGCCGCCGGCGACCAGGGCCACCAGCAGCAGGACGCCAAGAATGCGCCTTCGTGCCGCACCGGGGCGGCGAGTATTCCGTTTTTTCGGCATATGGAGAGTTGCGCGCGCCCCGAGTCTCAGATCAGCCCCTGATATGCAGCACGCAGATCAGGGTAAAGAGCCGACGGGCCGTGGGGAAATCCGTATCGATCTTGCCTTCGAGCCGTTCGAGCAGGGTGTCGGCAGCATCGTTGTGAATGCCGCGCCGGGCCATGTCGATCGTCTCGATCTCTGACGCCGTAGCCTTGCGAATCGCCTGATAGTAGCTGTCGCAGATCGCGAAATATTCGCGGATCGGGCGGCGGAAACGGCCCAGGCCGAGGATGATCGTCTCGAGCGGGGTGCCATCATTGTCGGCGATGGCGAGGACCAGCCGCCCGTCATCGACCGAAAGCTTGAGCCGATAGGGCCCGGTGTGCCCGGCTTCAAACGCGCGCAGCGGCTTGAAGGTGTTTTCCTCGATCAGATCGAAGATCGCGATGCGCCGCTCCTGCTCGATATCGGCGTTGCGCCAGATGATCGTCGCTTCGTCCAGCTCGATATGCGAGATGCGCGGGTCGGCCATAGAGGTCACCTGTGTTGCAGACGCATTGGGCTCGGGCAAGGGTTTTGACCCGGTGCTCCCCGCTATCCACAGGGTCCGTCCATTGCCGGATCGGGCCGGTTCGGGCACTATGGGCAAATGTCCGCCAGCGAAGCCATCCTCACCCGCGAACCTTCGGAAATCCGCGCGCTCCCCTCCAACGTCGAGGCGGAAGCGGCCTTTCTGGGGGCGGTGCTGATCGATAATCGCATCCTGGAGGAACTGCAGACCCCGCTGAAATCCGAGCATTTCTTTGCCGCCGTCCATGGCCGGGTGTTCGAGCGCATCCAGGCGCTGATCGATCGCAAGGCGGTGGTCACCCCAGTGACATTGAAGCCCTATTTCGAGAGCGACGAGGGGCTGAAGGAACTCGGCGGCGTTGCCTATCTGGCGCGGCTGACCTCGGACGGGCAGGGCCTGCTCAATCCGCGCGAACTGGCCGAGCAGATCTATGATCTCGCCCTGCTGCGGGAGCTGATCTCGGTCGGGCGCAACCTTGTCGAAGGCGCGCTCGATACAAGCGATTCGGTCGCCCCGCTGGAGCAGGTGGAGAAAGCCGAAGCCGCACTCTATGCCGTGGCAGAAGGTGCGCAGACCGGGAGCGAGGCGCAGAGCTTTGCGCAGGCGACGCGCGCATCGCTGGAGATGATCGAGAAGGCGCTGCTTTCGGGCGGCCATATCTCGGGCAAGACCACGGGCCTGACCTCGGTCAACGAGAAGATCGGCGGCCTGCACGATTCGGACCTCATCATCCTTGCCGGACGCCCCGGCATGGGCAAGACCTCTCTCGTCACCAACATCGCATTCAACGCGGCCGACCGGCTGCGCCGCGACATGGCCGATGGCATTGCGCTCAAGGATTCGGTGGGGGCAGGGGTCGCCTTTTTCAGCCTGGAAATGAGCGCCGACCAGCTCGCCACGCGTATCCTGGCCGAACAGTCGGGCATCAGTTCCGAAGCGCTGCGCATGGGCCGAATCAGCCGCGAGGACTTCCAGCAGCTGTCGTTCGCCAGCCAGCGTCTGGCCGAACTGCCCCTCTATATCGACGATACCCCGGCGCTGACGATCGGGTCCTTGCGCGCGCGTGCCCGCCGCCTGAAGCGTCGCCACGATATCGGGCTGATCATCGTCGACTACCTGCAGCTGCTGCAGGGATCGGGCCGGAGCGACAACCGCGTGAACGAGATCTCGGAAATCTCGCGCGGTTTGAAAACGCTGGCCAAGGAACTCTCGGTTCCGGTGATCGCGCTTTCGCAGCTTTCCCGTGCGGTGGAACAGCGCGACGACAAGCGCCCGATGCTGTCGGACCTGCGCGAATCCGGCTCGATCGAGCAGGACGCCGACATGGTGTGGTTCGTGTTCCGCGAGGACTATTACGTCGCCGCCAAGGAGCCGAAGCAGCCGCAGGGCAATGATGACGCCAAGGTGCAGGAAGCTCACGCCGCCTGGCAGGCGGAAATGGAGCGCGTCTATGGCCTGGCAGAACTGATCGTGGCCAAGCAGCGCCACGGCTCCACCGGCAAGGTCCGCCTGCGCTTCGAATCGCGCATCACCCGCTTCAGCGACCTTGCGCCGGATGACCTGCGTGCGGCTTATGCGAGTGATGATGAGTAGTTTTCTTGACTTTTCCACACCTCCGGCCTAGCTGCCGTCCTTTCCGTATCCTTTGATTGATTGGAGTGCCTGATGGCGCGCGTTACCGTCGAAGATTGCGTCGACAAGGTCCCCAACCGTTTCGATCTCGTCCTGCTGGCTGCCGAGCGCGCACGCGCGATTTCGGGCGGCGCCGAACTTACCGTCGATCGTGACCGCGACAAGAACCCGGTCGTCGCCCTGCGCGAGATCGCCGAAGAGACCGTGCGTCCCGCCGTGCTCAAGGAAAACGTGATCCAGTCGCTGCAGCGCGTGCTGCCCGATGACGACGATGAAGTCGATGAAATCGGCTCGCTGTCGCAGTCGGCCGAAGCGCTGCGCATCACCGCCGCGGCACCGGTGCGCAACACCTCGCTGGGTGCTGACTACGACGGCTGATTTGAGTTTCAGATCAATGACTTAAAAAAGCCCGCAGTTCGCGCTGCGGGCTTTTTTCATGTGTTTTCCAGTCTTTCAGCCATCAGCTGCCAGACTTTGTTGATCGCCTTCAACGGGCGGACCATCACCTTGAAATCGGCGATGCGGCCTTCGAGGTCGAAGCGGATCAGGTCGATGCCATTGACCTTGATCCCGTCCATCTCGCATTCGAACTCGAGGCAGGCTTCGGCCCCATCCACGAGCTCGCGCACGTAGCGGAAGGTGCCGTTGCCGAAGACCTCGCCGGCAGCGGTGAGGTACATCAGCACCTTTTCGCGGCCCTCCTGCGGCGTGTGGACAACGGGGGAGTGGAACACGGCATCGTCGGCGACAAGTTCGTCGAGCAGCGCAATGTCGCCGCTGACCATATATCGGTGCCAGGCTGCAAGGCCGAGTTTCATGTGCTTCTCCCGTTGTTCTGTTTCTGGTTAGGGCAGGGGCGTTGCATCGGCATTGATCCGGCGCAACGCTGGCGCCTCAGCCGAGATGCTGCGCGAAGAAATCGCGGGTGCGGCGATCGGCGAGGGCCGCGCCGTCTTCGTCACGGCGGCTGCCCATCTCGGCAGCAAAGCCGTGGTCCAGCCCTTCGTAATCGTGCAGCGTGACCCGGGGATGCGGATCGAGCGCATTATGGATCGCCTTCTGCGCATCCGGACCAACGAAATGGTCAGCAGTCGGGATGTGCAGCATGAGCGGGTTGGCAATGGCGTGTGCTTCGTTCAGCATCTGGTCGATCATCACGCCGTAGTAGCCAACCGAGGCGTCGATATCGGTGCGCGCCGCCGCCATGTAGGCCATACGCCCACCCAGGCAGAAGCCGACGAGGCCGACCTTGTCGATGCCTTCATATCCGCGCAGGAAGCGGATCGCCGCTTCGATGTCCTTCACGCCCGCATCCGGATCGTACTGGCCGAAATAGCCGAGGGCTTCCTGGAACTGCTCGGGCACGTCGGCATCGAGCTCTACGCCGGGTGCAAAGCGCCAGAAGATGTCAGGCGCCAGCGCCATGTAGCCCAGATCGGCCCAGGCCTCGCACTTGTGGCGGATGCCGGGATTCACGCCGAAGATCTCGGGGATGACGATGATGGCGGCGCGGATGGGGCCGTCGGGCGTTGCCAGATAGCCCGGAATTTCGCCTTCGCCATCGAGCGCTGCAAACGTGATCTTTTCACCCATTGTCGTTCATCCTGCGATTCAAAGGAGTTGGTCGGATACCATGTTGGCCCCCGCGGTGGACTTTGCCAAGCGTGCATGACAATCTCTGCCGAACAGCGGATGCCGAAAGGGCGCACATGAAAGTCACCGTCGAAGTCGATTGCACGCCCGAAGAAGCCCGCCGGTTCCTCGGCTTGCCCGATGTCTCGAAAGCGAATGACGTCTATGTCGAGAGCGTCGCCAAGGCGATGCAGGGGGCGGGCAGCCTCGACCAGTTGCAGAGCTTCGCCAAGCAGGTCGCGCCGATGGGCGAGATCGGGCTGAAGCTCTTCCAGAACTTCATGGAGCAGGGCGGACTTGGCGCCATGAGCGGAAGTTCGAAGAAGCCGAAGGACTGACGTTTCACGTGGAACAGTGTAGGGCGGAGCGGTGACCGACACCATCTTCGCCCTCTCTTCCGGCCCGCCGCCCGCGGGCATTGCTGTCATTCGGATCAGTGGTCCGCGAGCCGGTCCTGCCCTGAGCGTACTCACAGGCAAGCTACCCGCGCCGCGCCGCGCCGCTTTGGCAACTCTCGCCGATCCCGCAGACGGTACCCACCTCGACCGCACAATGGTGCTCTGGCTGCCCGGCCCCGGAACGGCCACCGGTGAGGACAGTGCCGAACTGCATCTCCATGGCGGCCGGGCTGTCGTGGCTGCCGTGGAAGCAGCGCTCGAGCGCCTGCCGGGCTTGCGCAGAGCGCAGGCGGGCGAGTTCACCCGCCGTGCCTTTGCCAATGGCCGGATCGATCTGGCGGAGGCAGAGGGCCTTGCCGATCTGCTTTCTGCCGAGACCGAACTGCAGCGACGCGTCGCACTGGCCATGGCCGAAGGCGCGCTTTCGCGTGACGTTGAAGGCTGGCGCGCGGAACTCCTGGGCATTTCGGCAAAGCTGGAAGCGGCGCTGGACTTTTCGGATGAAGACGATGTCGCGGAAGGGGAGTGTGCGCTACCGACAGGGTTTGCCGGTGACTGCCTTGCACTGGCAGGAAAGATCGCCGCGTGGCTCGATCGGCCCCGCGCAGAACCGCTGAAGGAGGGCTTCCGCGTCGTACTTGCCGGACCTCCCAACGCAGGCAAGTCAACCCTGTTTAATGCACTGGTAGAGCAGGAGGCTGCGATCACGGCGGCCGAGCCCGGCACCACCCGTGATGTGCTGACGTTCGCGGCGTCGCTCGATGGCGTGCCGTTCACCTTTGTCGATACCGCCGGCCTGCGCGATGAAGGCGCGGGCGAGATCGAACGGATCGGCATCGCAAGAGCGAGGGCGGCCGCAGAGAAGGCCGACCTGATCCTGTGGCTGGGTCCAGAAGGAAAGGGACCAGAAGGACGGACCCTGTGGGAAGTTTCTGCGCGGGCGGACGATCCGGCCGCTGCCAGGAAGTCAGGGGACGCGCTGATCGTCTCTGCACGGACAGGTGAGGGAATGATGGCGCTTCGCGCAGCACTGGTCGCTCATGCACAGGGCGCGCTGCCTGCGCCGGGAGACGCAGCGCTCAATCAACGACAGCATGACCGGTTGAGCGAGGTGGCGGCATCGCTTCGATTTGCGGCAGTGGAGCGCGATGGTCTGCTGGCCGCCGAGAACCTTCGCCTCGCGCGGCGGGCGCTGGATGCACTCGTTGGCCGGACCGGCACCGAGGACATGCTTGATGCGCTGTTCGGGCGGTTCTGCATCGGCAAGTAGTGTTTCACGTGAAACAGTGCACCTGATGCTTTGACGCGAATCCACAAGTCGCGTATCGCGCCACTCATGCAGCAATTCGACATCATCGTGGTCGGCGGCGGACATGCCGGCGTCGAGGCGGCCGCCGTTGCGGCGCGAATGGGTGCACGCACCGCTCTGGTCTCGTTCGATCCTGCAACGGTTGGCGCAATGAGCTGCAACCCGGCGATTGGCGGCCTAGGCAAGGGCCACTTGGTTCGCGAGGTCGATGCCTTTGACGGCCTGATCGCGCGCGCAGCCGACGCGAGCGCCATCCACTACCGCATGCTGAACAGGTCGAAGGGCAGCGCGGTGCAGGGACCGCGCGTGCAGGCGGACCGCAAGCGCTTCAAGGCGGCAATCCAGATGATGATCGCCGCACAGCCGAACCTGACGCTTGTCGGGGGCGAGGCTGCGGCGCTCCATCTCGAAAACGGGCAAGTTGCCGGCGTAGACCTGGCCGACGGCTCGCGACTGCAGGGCAGGGCGGTCGTCCTGTGCACCGGCACGTTCCTGGGCGGGCGCCTGTTCCGCGGCGAGGAGCGCATGGACGGCGGCCGGATCGGGGAAAGTTCGGCGCATCGCCTCGCTCAGCAGTTGCGGGCAGCAGACCTGCCGATGGCGCGCCTCAAGACCGGGACGCCGCCACGTATCGACGGTCGGACCATCGATTGGGCACGCCTGCCTGAGCAGCCGAGCGATGCCGACCCGTGGACGATGTCGCCGCTGACCAAGGCCCGTCCGCTGCCGCAGGTGTTCTGCGCCATCGCCCGGACCAACGAACGGACGCACGAGATCATCCGGGCAGGGCTGGATCGGTCTCCGCTCTTCACCGGTGCCATCGGCGCACAGGGTCCGCGCTATTGCCCGTCGATCGAGGACAAGATCCATCGCTTCGGCGACCGTGACGGGCATCAGGTCTTCCTGGAACCAGAAGGGCTGGACGACCCGACCGTCTATCCCAATGGAGTCTCCACCTCGCTGCCGACGGATGTGCAGGTGGCGATGATCCGTTCGATGGAAGGGCTGGAGCAGGCCGAGATCACCGTGCCCGGCTACGCTGTCGAGTACGACCACATCGATCCGCGCGCGCTGCGCCGGAGCCTTGAGGTCAAGGCGATTCCAGGCCTCTACTGCGCCGGCCAGATCAACGGCACGACCGGGTACGAGGAAGCCGCGGCGCAGGGGCTCGTCGCCGGAATGCATGCCGCCGCGGCGGTGCTGGGACGTGAAGCTCCGGAGCTCGATCGCGCCAACAGCTACATGGCAGTGATGGTCGATGACCTGACCCTGCACGGCGTGAGCGAGCCCTACCGGATGCTGACGGCACGGGCCGAGTATCGCCTCCGCCTGCGGGCCAACAATGCGAGTTCGCGGCTGACGCCGATCGGCCTGGCGGTCGGGTGCATCGCTGATGAGCGAGCCCAGTGGTTCGAAGCGCGACAGGCGATGCGGGGACGGCTGGAAGAAGCACTGGCGCAGACAGCAACGCCTACCGAGCTCGGCCGCGTCGGCATGACGGTTGGCGCGGATGGAGCGCGACGCTCACTGACAGAATGGCTGCGCTTTCCGGAAGTGACGCTCGAAACCTTGCGGCCTTGGATAGGCGATGAGACCTTCGATCCACTCCTTGCCGAGGAGATTGAGGAAGACGCAGCTTACGCGCCGTACCTCGCACGGCAGGAGGCTGAGCTGCGGGACCTGCGTGCGTCGGAACATGTCCCCTTGGGGGAGGGCTTCCCCTTTGCTGAAGTGCCCGGCCTGTCGCGCGAGATGGTCGAGCGACTGGAGAAGGCTCAGCCTGACACCCTTGCTGCTGCCGGTCGCATTGCCGGAATTACCCCGGCAGCGCTCGCCAGTCTGCTGGTTCACGCGCGGCGGAGGATTCTGGCATGACGATCGCAACCGAAGCTGAAGCGCAGGCATGGTTGCGCGATGGGCTGGAGGTAGACGCTGCCACCATGGAGCGATTGGCCCATCTGGTGTCGCTGCTGCTGGAAGAGAACGAGCGGCAGAACCTCGTGGCGAGAGGAACGTTGCCGCACGTGTGGGTGCGCCATATCGTTGATTCCGCCCAATTGCTGCATGTTTCACGTGAAACACTTCCAGCGGGGGAGTGGCTCGATCTTGGCACCGGTGCGGGCTTTCCGGGCCTCGCCATCGCTGCGCTGCAACCTCAACGGCCGGTGACACTGGTAGATTCCCGGCGCCTGCGCACCGAGTGGCTTCAGCGCGCGGCAGATGTACTGGGACTAGGCAATGTCCGCGTTGTGCTGTCGCGGGTGGAGGACCTTCCATCCGGTCCGCATGCGGTCATTTCTGCTCGGGCATTTGCGCCTCTGGACAAGCTGGTCACTCTTTCCGCACGCTTTTCCACACCGGACACGGTCTGGCTGTTGCCGAAAGGGGCAGGGGCAGCGCAAGAATTGCAGATGCTCCCCGAATCATGGAATCACATGTTCCACGTGGAACAATCCCTCACGGATGCGAACGCTGGTGTGATCTGCGGCCGACTTCTCGGCGGCAGTCCACCGCGCCCCTCGAACGCCAAGGGCAAACGCAAATGATCACGATCGCGGTCGCAAACCAGAAGGGCGGAGTGGGCAAGACCACTACGGCGATCAACATCGCCACCGCACTCGCGGCAACGGGGTGGAAGACGCTGCTGGTCGATCTCGATCCGCAGGGCAACTGCTCGACGGGCATCGGTATCGCGGCGGGTGAACGTGAGCGATCTTCCTATGACTTGCTGATCGATCAGGCTTCGGTCGCCGATTGCCTGATGGCGACACGCATCCCGGGCCTGGATATCGTACCTGCGACGGTCGATCTGTCCGGCGCGGAAGTGGAGCTGGTCAGTGTCGAGGACCGCACTCATCGCCTGCGCAAGGTGCTCAATGGCGATACCGGGCATGACATCTGCCTGATCGATTGCCCGCCGTCGCTCGGGTTGCTGACGCTCAATGCCCTTACCGCGGCGGACACGATCCTGGTGCCGCTGCAATGCGAGTTCTTCGCGCTCGAAGGGTTGAGTCAATTGTTGCAGACGGTGGAGCGGGTGCAGGAGCGGTTCAATCCGGACCTGGGCATCCTTGGCATCGTGCTGACCATGTATGACCGGCGCAACCGCCTGACCGACCAGGTCGCCGATGACGTGCGTTCGTGCCTGCGCGATCTGGTGTTCGAGAGCGTGATTCCGCGCAACGTGCGCTTGTCGGAAGCGCCGAGCCACGGGTTGCCAGCGCTGATCTATGACCATGCCTGCCCCGGATCGCAGGCCTACATGAAACTGGCGCGCGAACTGATCGGTCGCCTGCCCGAGAGGAGACAAGCGGCATGAGCGGCGAAGACGCAGTGAAAGCACCGGCACGCCGGACCGGGCTTGGCCGTGGCCTTGGCGCACTGATGGGTGAAGTGCGGCGCGAGGAGCCAATCGCGCGCATCTCGGTTTCGCCCGCGGATGTCGCCGAGAGCCGGGACGGCGGGCTGGCGCTGCTGACAGTAGCGTCGATCGAGCCGCATCCGGAACAGCCGCGCCGGCATTTTGATGAAGACGCGCTTGAAGAGCTGGCGCAGTCGATCGCGGCACGCGGCGTGATCCAGCCGGTGGTCGTGCGGCCATTGCCGGGCGGACGATATCAGCTTGTGGCTGGTGAGCGGCGCTGGCGTGCGGCGCAGAAGGCGCAGGTTCACGAGATTCCAGCGATCGTGCGCAAGCTGGATGATCGCGATGTTGCCGCGCTGGCGCTGATCGAGAACCTGCAGCGCGAGGATCTCAACCCGGTCGAAGAAGCTCGGGCCTATCAGCGCCTGGCCGACAGCGAGGGCCTGACGCAGAACGATATCGCCAAGTTCGTGGACAAGTCACGCAGCCACGTCGCCAACATGATGCGCCTGCTCGGGCTGCCCGATGAAGTGCTCGACATGGTGGTGCGCAGCGAACTGTCGATGGGCCATGCCCGCGCGCTGATCAACGCACCCGATCCGATCGGGCTTGCACGCGAAGTGGTGGCCAAGGACCTTTCGGTTCGCGATGTCGAGAAGCTGGCGCGCAAGGCGTCGCGGCCCGAAGGCCAGCGTCGCCAGGCTCGCGCGGGCAAGGATCCGGTGGGCGCGGCGGATCTGGCAGCGATCCAGCAGCACCTCGAGGACTTCCTCGGGCTCAAGGTCACGATCCAGCCGGACTCCGATCCGACGACCGGCGCGGTGACGATTCGCTACAAGAACCTCGACCAGCTGGACCTGATCTGCCAGCGCCTGACGGGCGGTGAGTTCTAAATATCTGAAATTGTTGGCCTGTTCTGACGTCACGGCGTCAGCACTGCCTGCACCATCGGACATTAATTGGTCGATTAATTCTCGTTGACCGGGATGGGGCTGTGCGCATAGGCTGCGTGCAAACAACCAGAACCGGAGAGATTGGCCATGTCGCTCGACCTGATCCCGCGCACAGCCTACAACGAAGACCACGAAGCCTTCCGCCAGACCGTCCGCCGCTTTCTGCAGGACGAAGTCGCCCCGCACGCGAACGAATGGGCCGAAGCTGGCATCGTGCCCAAGAGCATCTGGCCCAAGGCAGGTGAGCTTGGCCTGCTGTGCCCGACGGTGCCCGAGGAATACGGCGGGCTCGGCCTCGACTTCGGCTACAACGCCATCGTCGACGAAGAGAGCGCCTACTATGGCCGCGTGGCCACCGGCTTCTCGCTGCAGTCGGACATCGTGGTCAACTACATCGTCTCCTACGGCTCCGAAGAGCAGAAGAAGAAGTGGCTGCCCAAGATGGTCTCGGGCGAGGTGATCACCGCCATCGCCATGACTGAACCGGGCACCGGCTCGGACCTTCAGGGCATGAAGACCACCGCGAAGAAAGACGGCAACCACTATGTGATCAACGGGTCGAAGACCTACATCACCAATGGCCAGAACGCCGACCTGATCCTGGTGTGCTGCAAGACCGACACCGACGTGCAGCCCGCATGGAAGGGCGTTTCGATCGTGCTGGTCGAAGCCGACCGTGAGGGCTTCAAGCGTGGTCGCAACCTCGACAAGATCGGCCAGGACGAAGCCGATACCTCGGAGCTGTTCTTCGAGGACGTGCGCGTTCCGATCACCAACTGCCTTGGTGAGGAGGGCAAGGGCTTCATCTACCTGATGAGCGAACTGCCGCAGGAGCGCCTGTCGATTGCCGTCAGTGCGCAGGCGTCGGCGCAGAAGGCTTTTGACGATACGGTGGAGTTCACCCGCGAGCGCAAGGCATTCGGCAAGCCGATCCTCGACTTCCAGAATACCCGCTTCACGCTGGCCGACATCAAGGCGAAGCTGCAGGTGGGCTGGGCACACCTCGATTGGGCCCTGGCGCGGCATCTGAAGCGCGAACTCACCCCCGAAGAAGGTGCTGCCGCCAAGCTTTGGCACACCGAACTGCAGTGGGAAGTGATGGACAAGTGCCTGCAGCTCCATGGCGGCGCCGGCTACATGAACGAATACGCGATTGCCCGTGCATGGCGCGGCGCGCGCGTGACGCGCATCTTCGGCGGCACCAACGAGATTATGAAGGAGCTGATCGGGCGCAAGCTTTGATCGGTTGTGGGTCTAATCCCCGCCTGGAAATAGGAAGGGCCCGCTCTCCATGCCAGAGGGCGGGCCCTTTCGCTTTGAGCACTGCTGGGGTTCAACCGGTGTAGACGCGCTTTTCCTTGACCCGCTTGTCGCGGACGACCGGACGGCGGGGGACCACGCGGGCGCGCTTTGTCTCGACCCAGGTTTCGGTGACGACGGTTTTCTCGACGCAGGGCTTCTGCGGCGGAAGCATGACCGGGACCATCACATATCCGTAGGGCGCGTAACCGGGATAGTAGCCCGGATAGCCTCCGGGATAAGGCCCGCCGGGATAAGGCTGCGGCGGAAGCGAGGCGAAATAGTCGTCGCATTCGCGGCGCAGGCTCTTGTCCTCGGCCTTGTCGATCACGTTACCCGCCACTGCGCCAACGGCAGCGCCTGCGACAGTGCCGAGCACGCGATCGCCCTTTCCGGCGATGCGGTTGCCCGCCACGCCGCCGATCACGCCGCCTAGCAGCGCGCCGCCGACACCCTTGTCACCATAGATCTTGGCGCAGCGTTCATTCATTTCGGCCCAGCGCGGGTCTGGCTGCGGGTAGGCGTTGGGATAGTAGCCCTGCGGCGGCGGGGGAGGGGGCGGCGCATCGACCACAGGCTGGGTCATCACCACGGTGGGGTAGGGCGCGCCGATCATTGGCGGATAGTAGACGGGGCCTGCCGCACCGCCGTAATAGCCGCCGGTGTAACCGCCCTGCCAGCCACCGCTGACCGGACCGGGATGACGGTGTTCACCAGCCAGTGCCGGAGATGACACGGCACCCAGCGCAACGGCTGCGATCAAGAGACGACGAAGCATGCGGTTTGCCCCTGAGAAGGTTCGTTAACCACAAACTTACCATCACGACCCGCATAAAACCAAGGTTTCCGACGCGCGAGAGTGTCGCCTGTCCCGAATCGGGGCAGGAATCAGATGCCAGGATCAGATGCGAGTCGCGATTGCTGTGGCAAGCGCCTCGATCCCGCGCGCGTCGTCCTCGTCGAAACGGTCGGGCGAGGGGCTGTCGAGATCGATCACTGCAATCACGGCGCCATCGCGAATCACCGGCACGACCAGTTCAGAGCGGCTCGCCGCATCGCAGGCAATGTGGCCCGGAAAGGCGTGCACATCCGGCACGAGCTGGGTCGTCGCGGTTGCTGCCGCCGTGCCGCAAACGCCCGAGCCGAGCGCGATGCGGATGCAGGCGGGCTTGCCGATGAAGGGGCCAAGCACAAGCTCCCCGCCGACCATGCGGTAGAAGCCTGCCCAGTTCAGATCCGGCAGGTATTGCCAGATCAGCGCCGCCAGATTGGCCATGTTGGCGATACCGTCGGGCTCGCCTTCAGTGAGGGCCTTGGCGGCTTCGAGAAGATCGATGTGGAGTTCGGCGCGGCTCTGGCCGTCGGTGGGTGCGAATGTGAACATGGCAAGGTATCTAGCGTAACCGGTCCGAAAAGTCGCGCCGCGCAACTTCGCACAGGTGTGCCATTGCCCTGAGACACGGTCAGGCCTAGATTCCGGGCCATGACGCTCCTCAAGAAACTGCTGATCGCGCTGCTCGTGATCGTCGCCATCATCGCCGCCTGGGTTGCCTGGTCAATTCACGGGTCCCCGGCCGAGTACACGCTCAACGAAACCTCGGGACCGAAACCCAAGCTGGCGCGACCCGACGGCCAGACAATCCCGACGATCAAGACGGCCGATCCGATTGGCTGGAAGGACGGCGAGGCTCCGGTCGCGGCGCAGGGTCTGCAGGTCACCCGCTTTGCCGACAAGCTCGATCACCCGCGCACCGTGGTGACCCTGCCCAACGGGGACGTGCTGGTTGCCGAGACCAATTCGCCGCCGCGCAAGGTCGAAGGCATCACCGGAGTCGTGATGGGGTATCTGTTCAAGAAGGTTGGCGCTGGCGGCCCTTCGCCCAACAAGATCGTGCTGCTGCGCGATGGCGATGGCGACGGCAAGGCCGAGCAGCGCTTCGTGATGGAGAACCCGGCGCTGGATTCGCCATTTGGCATGGCCTTCCGCGACGGTCGCCTGCTGGTGGCAAACCACAACGCAGTGCTCTCGTTCCCGTATGAGCTGGGGCAGACCGCGCTGACGGGCAGCCCCGAGAAGCTGATGGACCTGCCGGGCGGCGGCAACCACTGGGCCCGCAACCTCCTGCTTGCGCCGGACGGTTCCAAGCTGTTCGTCACGGTCGGCTCGGCCTCGAACATTGCCGAAGAGGGCATCGATACCGAATATCGCCGTGCTTCGATCCACCAGTACGATTTCGCCAAGAAGAAGTCGTTCGAGTACGCAGGCGGGCTGCGCAACCCCAATGGTCTGGACTTCAATCCCTACAGTGAAGAGCTGTGGACCGTGGTCAACGAGCGCGACATGCTCGGGTCGGACCTCGTGCCCGATTATCTCACCAACGTACCGTTTGGCGCGAACTATGGCTGGCCGTGGGTCTACTGGAAGAACAACATCGACCAGCGCGTAACCGCGCCGATGCCGGAATACATGCTCGATTACGTGCGCAAGCCTGAATACGGCCTTGGCGCACACACTGCTCCGCTGGGGCTTGCCTTTGCGAAGGGTGGCAACCTGATGGGCGACAAGTTCCAGCAGGGTGCGTTCGTTGCGCGCCACGGGTCATGGAACCGCCGTCCGCTTTCGGGCTACGATGTTGTCTTCGTGAAGTTCGACACGCGCGGCAACGTCCTGCCCAATCCGCCGGTGCCGGTGCTGACCGGGTTCCTGACCGATGACGACAAGGCGCGTGGCCGTCCGACTTGGGTTGCCTTTGCGAAGGACGGCGCGCTGCTGGTCAGCGACGATACCGGTGGCGTGATCTGGCGAGTCTCGGCTCCGGGGGCGAAGCCAGCTGCCGCCATAACGCCGCTCCCGACGCGTACGGCACCGCCGCAGCCCAAGGGCACCGGCAAGTTCATCATGAAACCCAACGCTGATTCGGACCTGATGAAACCTCAGCAGTAAGCGCTTTTGCCCACCCCGCCCCCTCCTGCCTGCGGAAGGGCCGCGAGACTTTCTGAACGCAGTGAAGTCAGTCGCGGCGGGGTGGGCTCGTCAGAGCGACCGACCAGCCCGTCCCGCCAGCTCGTTGACGTACTGCCACGCCACGCGGCCGGAGCGGCCACCCCGGCGCTTTGACCATTCCAGCGCGTCGCCTTCCTCGTAAGCCAGGCCGAAGTGCGCCGCGTAGCCGGCGATGATGGCGAGGTAATCGTCCTGCGTGCAGTTGTGGAAGCCGAGGCTGAGGCCGAAGCGGTCGGCAAGAGCCAGCCGGTCATCCACAACGTCGCGCGGGTTGATCGGATCGTCCTGCTCGGAAAGATGGCGCTCCACAATCGCGCGGCGGTTCGACGTTACTGCCAGGCGCACGTTGGCCGGGCGTGCCTCCACGCCACCCTCCAGCCACGAACGCAACTTGCGCGCACCATCGCTGTCGGAGGCGTCAAATCCGAGATCGTCCAGGAAGACTAGGAAGCGGCGATCGACCTTGCGCAGGATCGCGAAGAGATCGGCGAGGCCAGCGTCCGGGCTCGCCTGCACCAGCGCGATGGATCCGGGCAGAGCGGTCTGCGCTGCCAGCGTCGCCGCCCGCAGCAGGGCCGATTTGCCCATGCCGCGCGCGCCCCACAGCAACATGTCGTGCGATGCAGCGCCGCGCGAAAGCCGTGCGACGTTTTCGACCACTGCCGCCTTCTGCTTGTCGATTCCCTGCATCAGGTCGAGCGCGGGCGCTTCCAGCGGATCGATCCCCCGCGCCGCCTTGCCGTCCCAGACATAGGCGGGGAAGGCCAGCCAATCGGCGCTGGCCTCGCGCGGCGGGGCAAGGCGCTCCAGCGCCTCGGCTATGCGGGTGAGCAGGGCTGCGGTCATGCCCAGCCGATTATCGGGCCGGCGGTTATCCCGCAAGCGCCTCGCTGTCGAGATCGTAGAGCAGCGCTGCGCCCGCCATGGCGGAGGAGCCGAGGCCTCGCGCTTCGGGTACGATCACGCGGTTGAAGAACTTGGTGACCGCGATCTTGCCGTGCAGGTCGGACGCGCGCGACTGGCGTGCCAGCTGCCAACCGGCGACAGCGACGGCGCACATCGTGGTGAAGGGCACCGAGCCCGCCAGCTTGTCGTCCAGCGAGGCAGTAGTGCTCATCCATTGGCCAATGGCCGCCGCGTCCCTGGCGAGCGCGGCGACTTCGGGGACGTCTTCCATTTCCGACGCGATCTCGGCCATCAGGGCCTGCAGCACGCCGCCGTTTTCGTATCCGAGCTTGCGCGTGACGAGATCCGCCGCCTGGATGCCGTTGGTGCCCTCGTAGATCGGAGCAATCCGTGAATCGCGCAGGTGCTGGGCCGCGCCGGTCTCCTCGATAAAGCCCATGCCGCCGTGGACCTGAATGCCGAGGCTGGCGACTTCGCAGCCGATGTCGGTGCCCCACGCCTTGAGCATCGGCACGAGCAGTTCCGCGCGCTTCTGCGCCGCTTCGTTGCCGAGCGCACCGCGATCGACCTGGCCTGCGGTGTAGTAGAGCAGGGCGCGGCTGCCTTCGGTCAGCGCCCGCATGCGCATCAGCATGCGGCGCACGTCGGGATGTTCGATGATCGCGACGGGGGCCTTGTCGGCCGAACCGGCGCGGGCCGACTGCACACGGTCACGCGCATAGGCCCGCGCCTGCTGGAAGGCGCGCTCGGCGATCTGCACGCCCTGGCTGCCGACATTGATGCGGGCCGAGTTCATCATCGTGAACATGGCCCGCAAGCCGCCGTTCTCGTGGCCGACCATCTCGCCGATGCATTCGCCATCGTCGCCATAGCTCATGACGCAGGTGGGCGAGGCATGGATGCCAAGCTTGTGCTCGATCGAGACGCAGCGCACATCGTTGCGTGCGCCAAGCGATCCGTCCTGTTCCACGTGAAACTTCGGCACGATAAACAGCGAGATACCGCGCGAACCTTCCGGCGCACCCGGCGTGCGGGCAAGAACGAGGTGGACCACGTTATCAGCCGCGTCATGCTCGCCGAACGTGATGTAGATCTTGGTCCCGGCGATGCGCCACTTGCCGGCGTGAGGCCCTTCGGTGATCGGCGTGGCGGTGGTGCGCAGCGCTCCAACATCGGAGCCGGCCTGCGGCTCGGTCAGGTTCATCGTGCCCGACCACTCGCCGCTGATCAGCTTGGGCAGGTACATGGCCTTTTGCGCGTCGCTGCCGTGATGCTCCAGCGCCTCGATCGCGCCAACAGTGAGCATCGGTAGCAGGGTGAAGCCCATGTTGGCCGCGCCCAGCGTTTCGAGAGTGGCAGTGGCCAGCGTGAACGGCAGTCCCTGACCGCCAAATTCCGTGGACCCCGCGATCGAGTTCCAGCCCTGCTCGACGAAGGCCTTGTAAGCGTCGACATAGCCGGGGGGCAGTGTCACCTCGCCATCGCGCCACTTCGCGCCGATCTGGTCGCCCGCGCGGTGCAGCGGCGCCCATTCGCCCGCAGCGAATGCGCCAATGCCTTCGACGATCGCCTCGACCAGATCGGGCGTGGCAGCGGCAAAACGTTCGCTCTGGGCCAGTTCGTCGATCCCGGCGCTCACGCGGATGGCGAGAAGCTGGTCGGCGGTGGGCGGCGTGAAAGTCATCGTCCTCTCCTGTCTCGCGCAATTTCAGGCGCAGGGCATGTGCGCTTGGCGCGGAGCCTGGGTCTCCCTATAGCGAGCCTGATGGAGCCGACAAAGCCTTCCAAAGTGCATCTGTCCGACGCCCGAGGACTCGAGCTCGCCGCGCAGGTCATCACGCGCGGCGGGACGGTCGCCGTGCCGACCGAGACGGTCTATGGCTTGGCCGCCCGCGCCGACGACGATGCGGCGGTGGCCGGGATCTACCGCGCCAAGGGCCGGCCCGATTTCAACCCGCTGATCGTGCACGTGCCCGACGTTACGGCCGCCGAAGCTCTTGCTCTGTTTGACAGGCGCGCGACGAGCCTGGCGAAGGCCTTCTGGCCCGGTGCGCTGACCATTGTCCTGCCCTTGCGCGAGGGTGCACGATTGGCGCCCGCCGTCAGCGCCGGATTGCCCACCGTGGCCCTGCGTTGTCCGGCACATCCGGTAATGCAGGCCCTGTTGAAAACCTGTGGATTGCCACTCGCCGCACCATCGGCGAATCGCTCGGGCGCGGTGAGCCCGACCAGCGCAGCCCATGTCGGGGCATCTCTGGGTGACCGCGTCGACCTGATTCTCGATGGCGGCGAGACGCGGCAGGGAATCGAATCCACGATCGTCGGCCTGCGCGCGGATGGGTCATGGACCGTCCTGCGTCCGGGCCCGATCACCGAAGCCGAAATTGCCGGGGTTCTGGGCGGACAGAGCGCCGCCATGACGTCAGCAAAGATCGAGGCTCCGGGGCAGCTGGCGAGCCACTACGCCCCGGGCAAGCCCGTGCGGCTGAACGCGGTGGAGCCGCGGGCAGGGGAGTTCATGATCGGCTTCGGCGATATCGCGGGAGACGTGACGCTGTCGGCAGCTGGCGATCTGGCGGAGGCGGCTGCGCGGCTCTACGCCTGCCTGCATCAAGGCTCGACGGCGCCGCAACCGCTTATCGCCGTGGCACCGATCCCCGACGAAGGCATCGGCGTGGCGATCAACGACCGCCTGCGCCGTGCTGCGGCCTAGAGCGCTTTAGTCGCGTGCCTCATAGGGCACGCTGGCCCGCATCGCGTCCATCTCGGCATAGATGCTGCGGGCGTCACTGCAGGCCTCATCATCACCACGGCTGCAATCGCGGCGCGCCTCTTCGTATTGCCGCGCAAGCTTGCCATAGCGCTCTTCACGGCGGCGGATTTCGCGGCCGCGCTTCTGGTCCCGCTCGGAATCGCTGACCGTGATGCGATCGTAGACGCCAGCCGTCGTGTTGACGGCCTTCGCGCCCACCCGCACCGGCGCTGTCGCCAAGTCGAACGCGCTTTTGGCGACGCAGCCGGAAAGCGCGAACGCCAGAATGGAAAGCCCTGTCAGGCGACGGCGCATGAACTTCTCCCTCAAGGGAAAAATCCCACTATCCTAGCCACTTGGCAAGCAGGACCTGCACCAGTTTGGTCCTCGCGGAGTCAATCCGGTGCAGGTTGCACTGCAGGTCACTGGCCGTCGGCATCTTCGCTGGCGTCAGCCGCGCCTGCCGTATCCTTATCGCTGTTCGGCGTGACGCCATTCTCGCAGACCAGCTTGCCCGAGCCCATGGCGCTGACCTTGCAGGTAGCGCGGCCGAAAACACGCACTTCGCCCGAACCCATGATGTTGGCGTTGACGTGTCCGATGGAGGCAAAGCGGGCATTGCCCGAACCGGCAACGTCGACCTTGACATCGTCGACCGTCAGCCCGTCCATTTCGGCATCGCCGCTGCCGGCGACAGTCATCTTCAATTCCCTGGCCTTGCCCGCCGCGCGCAGCTTGCCCGAACCGACCACGTCGATGCCGAGCTTCTGCGCGTCGATCGCGCGCGCCTCGACCACGCCTGACCCGGCGACGGTGATCTTGGCATCGCTGCCGCCGAGCTGGTCTGTGGTAAGATTGCCGGATCCGGCCAGCACGACCTCGCTCAACGCTGGAAGCGTGACGTTGACCGTAGCCGCGCGGGTTGACTGGCCGAGCTTCCAATCCTCGCGCGTGATGCCAAGCTGGCCTTCGGACAGGGCAAAGCGCAGCTTGTCGGCGCCTTCGCCCTCGACCGTGATCGCCAGCTTGTCGCCCCGGGTGATGCGCACGTTGTCGGGACCGAGCAGGGCAATGCCGGTCGGCGCCGCACCGCTTAGATCGAGATCGGCAAGCGGAACGCCCTTCTTGCCATTGAACGAGATATTGCCGCCGTCACAACCAGCGAGCGAAGTGGCCAGACCCATGACGGCAACACCAGCAAGCGCGCGAGCAAAATTCCTTAACATGACTTGGTCACTCCTGACGCTATTTCTGACTGTATTGCCGATATAACACGGTGATACGATCTCGACCAAGTCGTTGGTGGAGCCGGGCCATAAGTTGGTCGCAAAACCGGCAACGAAAAAGGCCCCCGGTTTCCCGGAGGCCTCTTTTCATGCGCAAGTGCGTGAAACGGATCAGGCCGTTTCGTAGTACTTCGGCGCGTGTTCGTTGAGGATCGCGAGGATCTTCTTGAGCGCAGCAGGCTCGTCGGTCTTTTCCATTGCCGCGAGTTCGCGGGCGAGGCGCGAGGAAGCCGCTTCGAAGATCTGGCGTTCCGAGTAGGACTGCTCCGGCTGATCGTCGGCGCGGAACAGGTCGCGCGTCACTTCGGCGATCGACACGAGGTCACCGGAGTTGATCTTCGCTTCGTATTCCTGGGCGCGGCGCGACCACATGGTGCGCTTGACCTTGGGCTTGCCCTTGAGAGTATCGAGCGCTTCGCGCAGCGTCTTGTCGGACGACAGCTTGCGCATTCCGATCGCTTCGACCTTGTTGACAGGAACGCGCAAAGTCATGCGTTCCTTTTCGAAGCGCAGCACGTAGAGCTGCAGCTTCATGCCGGCAATTTCTTCGTCCTGAAGTTCGACCACCCGGCCGACACCATGCTTCGGATAAACGACGTAGTCCCCAACATCGAAGGCGAGAGCCTTACCTGCCATTGGTAATCCTTTCGACGCGGGCAGGACCGGCAAACGGAGATCAGCGAAGCCATTGGGGGAAATGGACATGAGCCCGCCGGATCGACGGTCATGCGAGGCTTGCGATCCGGTTGCTGTTCTTGTCCTGCCGTTTTTCGTGGTGAAAGACGCCGGACGGGCATGAACCCACCGGCGCTTGGCGGCCTACATAACATCTCGGCAACAAAATTACCACCCCTGAACGCACTGCAGCGCAGCGGAAATCGTTTGCTGTCTCCGTTGCGAAGACAACAAACGCCTTACGCTGCGCAGGCGGAGGGTCGGAAGCGCAAGGGCGGCAGGAGCCACCGGCCCTTGCAACGTGCTGAAATCAGTCGCCTTCGCCGGGCTCGGCGGAGAAGTACTTGTCGAACTTGCCTTCTTCGCCCTTGTGCTCGTCGGCATCGGCCGGAGCGTCCTTCTTGGCGGTGATGTTCGGCCACTCTGCCGAATACTTGGCGTTCAGTTCAAGCCACTGCTCGAGCCCGGATTCGGTATCGGGCAGAATCGCTTCGGCCGGGCATTCCGGTTCGCACACGCCGCAGTCGATGCACTCGCTGGGGTTGATCACCAGCATGTTCTCGCCCTCGTAAAAGCAATCAACGGGGCACACTTCGACGCAATCCATGAACTTGCAGCGGATACAGGCGTCGGTGACGACGTAGGTCATGGCGATTTTATCCCTCAGGTCTTCGTTTGAGGCCGTGCTAGAGGGCTTTATGCCGTGGCGTCAAGCGGGGCCATCAAACCGGCAACCCGTCTGGCGAGGATTGGTCAGGAATTTCGAGCACACGGTAGCAGGATTGTGCTTCGCTGGCCGGGCCGCGCCGTCCGGGGATCGCCAGAACCTCGATAACGGTCACCCGGCTGCGCATCGGCAGGACGAGCACGTCGCCCATCTTCACGCCCGCGCTGCATCGCTCGATCCGGCGGCCGTTGAGGCGGATGTGGCCCGCGGAAACCCAATCTTGGGCAAGGCCGCGGCTGCCGGCGAAACGGGTGAACCAGAGGAACTTGTCGATCCGCAAGCAGGCTGTCTCCTCTCCTATCGCGCCACCAGTTCGGCGAGCGCGGCAAATGCTCCTGTGGGTGGCGGCTTCGGTCTTTCCGGCTCGGTCGCAGGTTCGCGACGGGAAGGCCGCCAGTCCCATAGTGGCGGGTGCGGGGGGCCGAATGCCTTTTCGGGCAGGCTGCGCCCCATGTGCACGCGAAAGCCTCCGGCACGCAGCAAGGCGGCATAAGCGGCGGTCGAAAGACTCATCGAGCGGGCAATCGCGGGATCCAGGAAGACGCGCCTTGCCTTCGTGGCCATGCGGGTTGCATGCGCCGCCTGGAGCAGCTTTTCGGCAAGATCGACCCGAAGACTTTCGTTGCCGAGCCTGCGGTATCCGGCAGGTGCAATCTTCGCGTGGACAACCGGCTGCATCGTCTCGGGCGGCAGGGGCGCAGGTCTGCCCCAGATGCGCGCCAGCCGGTGCCACGCCTGCATCGCACCAGGGCGCAAGGCATTGGGCAGGAACAGGTCGAGCGCACCAATGCGCACGCCCAGCTTCTTCAGGCGCTGGCGCTGCGCTGCGTCGAGCCGGTCCAGTCCCGAGCCTTCCCGCACCAGCACCCCGCCCGCTTCCACGAGATGGAGCAGCAGCGCGCGCAGTTCAGGCCCGGAAGCGGGATCGCGGCTGGCTTCGTCGAGCGCAAGCAGGGGTTTGAGATGACGCTGGTGCTGCGTCTGCAACCAGCCGTCCAGCGCCGCGACGACTTCCGCCTTGTCGGTGGGAGCAAGCCTGTCCAGCGCGACGTCGGGCTTGAGCCGAGGGGCCAGCATGGTTCGCCCGCGCTCGAGCTTGGCGACCACCGTGTCCTGCCAGACCAGCGCGGTGTCCTCGAACTCGATGCCCCTGGATTCGCGCGTGGCTTTGGCCAGCGCCTTGGCGCGATTGTGCAGGAGGCCCGGCAAGTGGCGCTCGGCGGCAGCCAGCAGCAGTCGGCGATCCTCGGCACGGGCGAGGGGATCGACCACGAAGCGGAAGCCCTCAAGATGTCCGATCGGCTCGTCATCCACGAGTACCGCGCCCTCGTCCGACAGACGCACCGGCAGCAGCGATGCGTCAGCCCCGGCCTTGCGCATCAGCACGGCAGTGCGGCGATTGACGAAGCGTTCGGTCAGCCGCGCGTGCAGCGCATCGGAAAGGCGCGCCTCTACGGCGCGGGCGCGGGCGGACATTTCGTCCTTGGCAAGCACCCAGTCAGGCCGCTGCGCGATGTAAGCCCACGAACGGATTGCGGAAATTCGAGCCTGCAGAGTGTCGATATCGCCCGAAGGATTGTCGAGCTGGGCGATCGCCTGCGCCACGTAGTCCGCGCCGAGATAGCCATGGCGCAGATCCTGCCACAGGCGGGCGACGAAGCGGCTGTGCGTTTCCTCCCCCTGCGAGCGGAAATCGGGCAGGCGGCAGACGTCCCAGAACCGTTCGACCGCACGCTTGCCACGAACGCTCGATGCCGTATCCGCATCTTCGGCCAGGCGTTTGAGCACAGCAAGGTCGATAGCCTGCGGAGGTGTCGCCAGTTCGGGGCGAGGGGGAAGGCTTTCGAGGTCCTCGATCAATGTTGCAATGCTGTCGAAACGTGGCTCCGCCTCGCGCCAGAACAGGCGGGTGAGGGGCGGGAAGCGGTGTTCCTCGATCGCGTAGATTTCCTCGTCGGTGAATTCAGGATTGGTGCCGCCCGCGCCTGCCAACGTGCCGAAAGTGCCATCGCGCTGGTGCCGCCCGGCGCGGCCGGCGATCTGTGCCATTTCCACTGTCGTCAGGCGGCGCTGGCGATGGCCGTCGAACTTGGACAAACCGGCGAAGGCGACATGATGGACATCGAGATTGAGCCCCATGCCCACGGCATCGGTGGCAACGAGATAGTCGACCTCGCCCGCCTGGTACATCGCCACCTGGGCATTGCGGGTCTGCGGGCTGAGCGCACCCATGACCACCGCCGCACCCCCACGGAACCGCCGCAGCATCTCGGCCATGACATAGACCTGCTCGGCACTGAAGGCGACAATCGCGCTGCGCGGCGGAATGCGCGAAAGCTTCTTGGCACCGACATGGGTGAGCGTCGAAAAGCGCGGGCGGGTGACGACTTCCGCCTCGGGCACCAGCGCCTTGATCATTGGCTCCAATGTCGAGGAGCCAAGCAGCATCGTCTCCTCGCGCCCCCGCGTGTGCAGCAGACGGTCAGTGAAGACGTGGCCGCGTTCGGGATCGGCGGAGAGTTGCGCCTCGTCCAGCGCGACGAAGGCAAGGTCCGGGCGCGAAGGCATCGCCTCGACCGTGCAGAGATGCCAGCGCGCGCCCTTGGGCTCGATCTTCTCCTCGCCGGTGATCAGCGCGACGTTGTCCGCGCCCTTGATCGCGCAGACACGGTCATAGACCTCACGCGCCAGCAGCCGCAGCGGAAAGCCGATCGCACCCGAGGAGTGCGCGCAGAGACGTTCGATCGCGAGGTGGGTCTTGCCGGTGTTGGTCGGCCCAAGCACCGCCTTGACCACGCCTCCACCATTTGCGCCGGTGTGGGCGCTCTTCCGAGGCTGGGCAGGAATGCGCGGGGCCATGTGTCTGAATGTGGCGGGCATGATGCCCATAAACAAGAAAGGGCGGGGAATTTATCCCCGCCCTCGATTCTCGTGCGCTCATCGAGCTTACTGGTTCCCCCAGAGTTACTGGTTCATCGTCGCGAAGAAGTCTTCGTTGGTCTTCGAATCCTTCATCTTGTCGAGCAGGAACTCCATCGCATCGACAGTGCCCATCTGCATGAGGATGCGGCGCAGGACCCACATCTTCGAGAGCTGGTCCTTCGGCACAAGCAGCTCTTCCTTGCGGGTGCCGCTCTTGCCCACATCGAGCGCGGGGAAGATGCGCTTGTCGGCAACCTTGCGGTCGAGCACGATTTCCGAGTTGCCGGTGCCCTTGAATTCTTCGAAGATCACTTCGTCCATGCGGCTGCCGGTGTCGATCAGCGCGGTGGCGATGATCGACAGCGAGCCGCCTTCCTCGATGTTGCGGGCAGCACCGAAGAAGCGCTTGGGGCGCTGCAGGGCATTGGCGTCGACACCGCCGGTCAGCACCTTGCCCGAGGAGGGCACCACGGTGTTGTAGGCCCGGCCCAGGCGAGTGATCGAATCGAGCAGGATGACGACGTCACGCTTGTGCTCGACCAGGCGCTTGGCCTTTTCGATGACCATCTCGGCAACCTGCACGTGGCGCGTGGCGGGCTCGTCGAAGGTCGAGGAGATGACCTCGCCCTTCACGCTGCGCTGCATGTCGGTGACTTCTTCCGGGCGTTCGTCGACCAGCAGCACGATCAGGAAGACTTCCGGATGATTGTCGGTGATCGCCTTGGCCATGTTCTGCAGCAGCACGGTCTTGCCGGTGCGCGGCGGGGCGACGATCAGCGCGCGCTGGCCCTTGCCCTGCGGGCTGACCAGATCGATCACGCGGGCCGACTTGTCCTTGACCGTCGGGTCGAGCGTGTCGAGCTTGAGGCGCTCGTTCGGGTAGAGCGGGGTGAGGTTGTCGAAGTTGACGCGGTGGCGCACGGCCTCCGGCTCGTCGAAGTTCACCTTGATCAGGCGGGTGATCGCGAAATAGCGTTCACCATCCTTGGGCGCGCGGACTTCGCCTTCGACGGTATCGCCGGTGCGCAGGCCCCACTTGCGGACCTGGTTGGGCGAAACATAGATATCGTCAGGGCCGGCAAGGTAGTTGGCCTCGGGGCTGCGCAGGAAGCCGAAGCCGTCCGGCAGGACTTCGATCGTGCCGATGCCGAGGATTTCCTCGCCGTCTTCCGCCATTTCCTTGAGGATGGCGAACATCAGGTCCTGGCGGCGCATGGTGCTGGCGCCTTCGACCTCGAGCTCTTCGGCCATCTGGACCAGCTCGGCGGGGGTTTTCTGCTTGAGTTCCTTCAGGTGCATTTCGTGTTTTTCCAAAGGGTTGGATAGATGGCCGGAAACCTCTGAAGGGCTTGGAGAAAGCGAGAGGGCGGCTGCATCGATCGGCAGCACATCTGCATTCCGGTTCGCCGCAGATATGCCTGCGCCAGCCGATAGTCAATTGTGGATAGGGGCACGGGGGTGGTATCCTCCCGGCATCAAACCGGAAAACCGGTCTTTCGAGAGGAACAACAATGATCAGATTGCCCCGCCGCGGCGAAACCTTCCCCCGCCCGCAGGCACAAGATGCTCCGGCCAATGCCTGGGGCTCGCAATGGAAGCATCTGCCGCGTTCGCCCATGCACCTGGTGCGTAACGCAATGCGCGATGGCCTGCGGACCTTGCGCGGCTGACCTGGGCTCTGACCCCTCCCGCCTGAGGGAGGGGAGAAGAGTCAGAACGGCTTCACGATCACCATGATCACGATCACCGCGGCAGCGATGCCCGGGATCTCGTTGAGCATGCGCAGCTTCTTGCCTGAAAGCTTCCGCACCCCTTGGGCGAGCAACTGCGCGTAGCTGGCCAGCCAGAAGTGATAGGCCGTCAGCACCAGGACGAAGGCCAGCTTGAGGTGGAACCACCCTTGCGCAAACGCGCCGATGTCCACCGCCAGCAGCAGCCCGAGCACCCAGACCACCACCAGCGCCGGCCACATGATGATCTTCATCAGCTTGCGCTCGCGGTCCACCCAGACCGCATTCTCGGGCGAGCCTTCCGGCGCCTCCTGATGGTAGACGAAGAAGCGCGGCAGCATGAACAGGCCGGCCATCCAGAAGATCACGAAGATGACATGGCCCGCCTTGAGCCAGAGATAGAGCATCGCCAATACCTGCTGCATCTGTTGCGGCTCCGCCTGCCAGTGCGCCCCTGCTGAGGGCTATTTCGGCGCGGAAACCGGGGTTTGCAAGTGCCCGAAAAGTTCAGTCGCGCGACCAGCTCCGCACGATCTTCAGCAGGGCCTCGACGTTTTCGATCGGAGTGTGCTGGCCGATGCCGTGGCCCAGGTTGAACACGTGCGGACGGTCGGCGAAGGCTTCGAGGACGCGGATCGTCTGCTTTTCCAGCTCCGGTCCACCCGCCAACAGCAGCAGCGGATCGACGTTGCCCTGCACCGGCATCCCGGCAGGCATTTCGCGCGCGGCCCACAGCGGGTCAATCGTCTCGTCGACGCCGACGGCATTGACGCCGGTCTCGCGGGCATAGGCGGCCAGCTTCTCGCCTGCGCCCTTGGGGAAGCCGATCACCGGCACGGGCGGATAACGGCGCTGCATTTCGGCCGCGATCCTGGCATTGGGCGCGATGACCCAGCGTTCGAATTCGGCAGGGGCAAGGCTGCCCGACCATGAATCGAACAGCTGCAGGCCTTCGGCACCGGCCTCGACCTGTCCCGAAAGGTATTCGATGGTCACCTGCGTGATGGCATCGATGATCGCCTGGAACTGGCCGGGATCGCGATAGGCCAGCGCACGGGTATCGTGATGATCGCGGCTGCCTTCGCCTGCCACCATGTATGTGGCAACCGTCCATGGGCTTCCGGCAAAGCCCAGTAGCGTCGTCTCAGGGCCGATCTGTGCCTTCACCTTGGCCACCGTCTCGTAGATCGGCGAAAGGCGCTCAGGCGCCGCGACAAGGCTTTCCAGCGCAACGTCGAGCAGGCGCGGAGACAGGTCCGGGCCTTCGCCGACGAGGAACTTGAGATCCTGACCCATCGCATAGGGCACGATCAGGATGTCCGAGAACAGGATCGCACCGTCGAAACCGAAGCGGCGGATCGGCTGCACGGTCACTTCTGCCGCGGCGTCAGTGTCATAGACCAGCGCCAGGAAACCGCCCTTTTCAGCGCGCAACTCGCGGTATTCGGGCAGGTAGCGCCCCGCCTGGCGCATCAGCCAGATCGGCCGACGAGAAAGATTCTCACCCTGAAGAGTCCTGAGAAGAGGGCCGGGCATTTCGATCCAATCCACTAAAATAGATTCTTAGAATCAGGTTGAAGGTGTTTGTTGGCCCTGTGGAAACCGGGGATTGCGTGTCACTGCCCGATTTGTGAGTCCGCTTCCACACTTTTTGCTGTTCGCGACTCTGGACAGCACATGAGTCAACGCGAAGTTCTCACCGCTCTCCACAGGCTGGGGAAAACACTGTCCACTTGTCCACAAATGGTCCTGAACAGGACTCGGATCGAGGGTGAATCTGCCGGTCAAACTTGTCCCTGACTCTGTCCCGTGGTTTATCGGTGCTGTTTCCACAGGGTCATCCCGGCCCTGCCCGGATGTCCACGGAAAGCCCGCCAATGCAGCGCCTGCACCTGCACCTCCTGTCGGATTCCACTGGTGAAACGCTGGAAATGATCGCCAAGGCGGCGCTCGCGCAGTTCGATGGCGCAGACGTCGTGCGGCATTTCTGGCCGATGGTGCGTTCGATGCAGCATCTCGATCGCATCATGGGCGAAATTGCCGCAAATCCGGGACTTGTCCTGTTCACGCTGGTCAATGCCGAAACGCGCGAGCGACTGGAACAGCGCTGCATTGCCCTGGGCCTGCCGATGGTCCCCGCGCTCGATGCGGTGACGGATGCGCTGCAGCAGCAGCTCGGCGTTCAGGCCAAGGGTCGCCCCGGCCGCCAGCACATGATGGACGAGGCCTATTTCGCCCGCGTCGATGCGATCCAGTTCACCATTGCCCACGATGACGGCGTGAACTGGGAAAACTGGGAAGAGGCCGACATCGTGCTCGCCGGCGTTTCGCGCAGTTCGAAGACGCCGACCTCGATCTACCTTGCCAATCGTGGATACAAGGTGGCGAACATTCCGATCGTGGTGGAAAGCCCGCCGCCGCCGATGCTGTTTTCCCTGCGTCGGCCAATGGTCGTGGGCCTCACCACCAGCCCGGAGCGCCTGATCGCGGTGCGTCGCAACCGCCTCCTGTCCTTGAACCAGGCGCCCGAGACCGCATATGTCGAC
The DNA here is from genome assembly GCF_000807925.1 of Novosphingobium subterraneum. GTDB lineage: Bacteria > Pseudomonadota > Alphaproteobacteria > Sphingomonadales > Sphingomonadaceae > Novosphingobium > Novosphingobium subterraneum. Next base: position 172,320 of record NZ_JRVC01000006.1, read on the forward strand.
AACGAACAGGTGACGCGCGAAGTGCAGTACGCCCGCCGCATGTTCGCCGACAATGGCTGGCCGGTGATCGACGTGTCGCGGCGTTCAATCGAGGAAACAGCAGCGGCCGTGATCAATCTCTATAACGAACGTGGCGCTGCTGGCGGCAGCGGGGACGGAGCAAAACCGATATGACACTCGTGCCCCAGAAGCTGATTTTGGCCAGCCAGAGCTTCTCGCGCCGGATGATGCTCGAAGCCGCGGGCGTGCCCTTCGAGACGCGCACGTCCGATGTTGACGAAGCCGCGATCAAGCGCGAGCTGATCGGCGTCACCGGCTGCCAGATTGCCAGCGTTCTTGCCGAAGCCAAGGCTTTTGCCGTGTCCCTCGCCATGCCCGGACGGCTGGTGCTCGGCGGGGACTCGATGGTCGAAGTCTGCGGCCGTCAGTTCGACAAGCCGACGAGCCGCGAGAACGCTGTCGAGCATCTCGAATTCTTCTCAGGCAAAGACATGCACCTCCATTCCGCTGCCGTGCTGATGCGCGATGGCAAGGTGGTGTGGAAAACCTGCGAGACCGCAAACCTGCGGGTCCGGGAGCTTTCTCCCGCATTTATCCAGAGCTATCTCGACAGGGAGTGGCCCGAGGTTTCGGGCTGTGTCGGCGTGTTCCGCATCGAGGCACTGGGCGTGCAACTGTTCGAGAGAATCGAGGGCAGCCATTTCACGGTTCTCGGAATGCCGCTATTGGCGCTGCTGGGCGCGTTGCGTGAACAGGGTGAGTTGCCGTCTTGAAGCCTGACAAAGTTTCCGGGCCTTATTCCGAAGTGATCGGCGATCCGATCGCACAATCGAAATCCCCGGTGATCCACGGCTTCTGGCTGGAAAAGCTCGGCCTCGAAGGGCGCTATGATCGCGCGCATGTGAAGCCTGAAGGTCTCGCCGACTACCTTGCCGCGCGTCGCGCCGATCCTGACTGGCGCGGCTGCAACGTGACCATGCCGCACAAGCAGACGGTGATTCCGCTGCTCGACCGGCTGGACCCCTTGGCCGCGCGCATCGGCGCAGTGAACACCGTGGTGCCCGAAGATGGCGCGCTGGTCGGCTACAATACCGACGCGCCCGGCTTCCTCGAACCGCTGCGCGAAGACCTCGGCAGACCTCACTACTTCCGCATGGCCCGCGTGCTCGGCACCGGCGGAGCGGCGCGGGCCATCATCGCCGCGCTGGCGGACGAGCACATGGTCGTGGTGCTGGCCGGCCGCAATGTCGAAAAGGCCCGTGCCCTGCTCGACGAACTCGATCCGCAGGGCGAGCACCACGTTGCCCCGCTCGATCATTTTGCCGACGCCACCGATTTCGCTTTCGACGACCGCGAAGGCTGCTTCGATCTCGTCGTCAACGCCTCGTCGCTGGGGATGAGTGGCCAACCCCCGCTCGCCTTCGACATGACCCACGCCCCGCCGGGCTCGGTATTCTACGACATCGTCACCAGCCCGCTCGAAACCGAATTCCTGAAAGCCGCCAAGGCCGCCGGATTCCGCACGGTCGATGGCCTCTCGATGCTGATCGGCCAGGCCGACCACGCCTTCCGCCGCTTCTTCGGCGCCGTGCCGCCGCGTGGGCAGGCAGACAACGAACTGCGTGCGAGAATTCTGGCATGAGCAGGCCCTACATCCTCGGACTCACCGGCTCGATCGGCATGGGCAAGTCTGCCGTCGCGCTCATGCTGCGCGAACTGGGCGTGCCGGTATTCGATGCCGATGCCGCCGTGCACCACTTGCAAGGCCCGGGCGGCGAACTGATCCCGGCCATCGAGGAAGCCTTCCCCGGCACCACCGGCCCCGAAGGCGTCAAACGGCAGGAATTGGGCGCAAGGGTATTCGGCAATCCCGAAGCATTGAAGCGTCTTGAAGCCATCGTCCATCCTGCCGTTGCCCGCATGCGCCACGCCTTTATGGTAGAGCACATGGGCGAACCGCTCGTGGTGTTCGACATTCCGCTGCTTTATGAAAAGGGCCATGGGGCTGACCTCGACGCGGTCATGGTCGTCTCCGCCCCCGCCGAGGTGCAGCGACAGCGCGTGCTCGCCCGTCCCGGCATGACGCCCGAGAAATTCGCCCACATTCTTTCGCTGCAGGTGCCTGACGCCGAGAAGCGCGCCCGGGCGACCCACGTGATCAACACCGGCGTCACCCTCGCCGAGACGGAGGCCCAAGTTGCCGCGCTGGTTGCGGCCATCCGGGAAAAAAACCCCCGTCAGTAACCGTCTCACCCCCTTGCCAGTCCGCGGCGAGGGGTCCACATATTCTTCAATGCGTGAGATCGTTTTCGATACCGAGACGACCGGACTGGACCCGAAAAGCGGGGATCGGCTGGTCGAGATCGGCTGTGTCGAAATGGTCAACCGGGTGCCTACGGGCCAGGTTTTCCATTGTTATTTCAATCCTGAGCGCGACATGCCGGCCGAGGCTGAAGCTGTCCACGGCCTGTCGATCACATTCCTTTCCGACAAGCCGAAGTTTGCCGAACTGGCAGACGAGTTTCTCGCCTTCATCGCCGACTCGCCGATGGTCGCGCACAACGCCGGATTCGACTTCGGCTTCATCAACAACGAGCTGGAAATGTGCGGGCGCCAACCTGTCAGCCGGGATCGCATGGTCGATACGGTGGCGATCGCGCGGCGCAAGCACCCCGGTGCCAAGCTCAGCCTCGATGCCTTGTGCACGCGCTACGGCATAGATCGCAGCCACCGCACCAAGCACGGGGCGCTACTTGACGCGGAACTGCTCGCCCAGCTCTATGTCGAGCTGATGGGCGGGCGGCAGATCGGCCTTGAACTGGCGGCAGTTGCCGCAGGGGCAGCCGGTCTCGTCGTGGTGGAGGAGTCGATCACCGTCACCTCCAGCCTGACCCGCACCTTCCGTTCCCCGCGCCCGCACGCTGCGAGCGCAGAGGAGCTTGCCCGTCATGCCGAATTCATGGCGGGCTTTGCCGAGCCGATCTGGTCGCGCTGAAACCTTCCGGCTTGCCCGTGGGTTCAGTCAGACCGGGCGTCTCGCCCGAGTGACAGGAGAAGTGACTTATGGATATTCGCGTTTCGGGACACCAGGTCGAAACCGGCGCTGCGCTGCAGACCCATGCCGAGGAGCGCCTCGGCGCCATCGTCGACAAGCACTTTTCCCGAGCGCTTTCCTCGAACGTGACCTTGGGCAAGGCCCCGCACGGGGGCTTTCGATGTGACATCGTAACCCACGTTACCCAGGGTCTGATCCTCAAGGGCAGCGCAGTGGCGCAGGACGCGCACGTTGCGCTCGACCAGTCGGCCGAGAAGATCGAGAAGCAGCTGCGCCGTTATCGCCGCCGCATCAAGGACCGCCATGAAGGCGCCGATCACGCCCGCAAGGCAGACGAGGCCAACTTCGAACTGCAGGAAGCCGCCTACACCGTCTTCGCCCATGACGAAGTGGGCGAGGAAGAACCGGCCGACGCACCGCTGGTCATCGCCGAAACCCGCGTCGACGTGCCCACCGCCAGCGTCTCGGACGCAGTGATGATGCTCGACTTGCGCAACACCAATGCCCTGCTGTTCAAGAACGCCGGCACCGGGGTGCACAACATGGTCTATCGCCGTGGTGACGGATCGATCGGCTGGGTCGAACCCAAGTAAGGCCCAAGTAAGGACCGCCACGCCAACCCGGCTCGCCACGGCGGGCCGGAGATGGCAAATGCAAGCCTGCGTACGGCCCAGGAACGTGCTTTGCGCTTGCCTTCCCCCGCATTCGGGAGCATGGCGCGCCCCAATTCACCGTGCCTTTGCACTCATGTGATACGTTTTACCGTATGTCGGCTCTGTTCCAACTCGATCCACAAGCTGTCCGCGTCATCCGCGCCGATTCCAAGCAGCAGATCCTTGCCGATCTCGCTGCCTGCTTCGCGTCGGTCTACGCGCTCGACAAGGAAGTGGTGATCGATGGGATCGAGGAACGCGAAAAGCTTGGCAGCACCGGCTTCGGCCGAGGCGTTGCCATTCCCCACGCGCGTATCGACGGGCTGGAACGTCCGGTTGCAGTGTTCTTCCGGCTCGAGAATCCGGTCGAATTTGCCGCCGCCGATGGCATGCCGGTCGATTGCGTGTTCGGTCTGCTCTCGCCCTCGCAGGCTGGCGCCACGCATCTTCAGGCCCTCGCTGCGATCTCGCGCCTGATGCGGGACGAGCGGATGCACGAGCGTCTGGTCTCCGCTACCGATGCCGATGCGATCTACGGCCTGCTTGTCAACGTCATCGATCGCGATGCCGCCTGAGGACGGCGCCGACAGCGCAAGCCTGCACTGGCGCGCGCTGGAAGGTCTCTACGCTTCGGCGCCGGTCAACAGCCTGTTCGAATCCCGCCTGGAAATCGTCGGCGAGGGCTTGTCCCGCATCCATTTCGATGTCTCGCCCTCGTGTTTTCATGCTGCTGGGGCGGCCCATGGCACCATCTACTTCAAGATGCTCGATGACGCCGCGTTCTACGCTGCGAACACGCTGGTTACCGACCGTTTCCTGCTGACCACATCGTTCAACCTGTTCTTCAGCCGCCCGATCAAGGGCGGGCGCGTCACGGCGGAAGGGCGCTGGGTCTCGGGCCGGCGCCGCGTGCTCGTGGCCGAAGCGCGCCTGATCGATGAGGAAGGCGAGGAAGTGGGGCGGGGAACCGGCACGTTCCAGCGCTCGCGCATCCCCTTGTCCAGCCTCGATGGCTACAACGCCGGCCTGCGCGCCGCGCTCGCCTGATCCGCAGTGACGGAATCGCGCCTTCCGGCACACCTCGAAGTCCAGGGAATCATCCGTGCGGTCCAAGCCGAAGGCGGCTTTGCCATGGTGCTGCACAAGGGCGAACGCGATGGCGGAACAGTCCTGATTGTTATCTTGGAAAATCAGTCTCTTGGCATTCTTTACGAACGCATGCCCGACGTTGATGGACGCCGCAAATGGCGGGTTTCCAAGTCACAAGTAATTGATAATAAGCAGGAATTCGAAGACTATCTGAGCCGCCGAATGCAGCAGGATCCGGACGTGTGGATAGTTGAACTGACCGTCGCGGATCGCGAACGGTTCGTCCGGGACAACCTTTCCGCTGGCTGAACGCGGGTTGACTCTTCCGCAGCGCACAATAAAGGCCCCATACCGATTTTTGCGCAGGCGGTGACGGACGGCAGCAAGGCCCGACGCACTGGCACGCAGACGGGGGGCAACCGACATGGCCCTTCGGCGATTGACCGGCACGCGGCATCGTTCGCGCACACCGGCCTTTTGTCGCGCCATGGCAGGAAGCTCACCGCCCATTGACGACAAAGTATGAGCACGAAGTTCAAATACGCAGCCAGCTTCAGCATTGCTGCGACTTTCATCACAACGCTTCTCAGCACTGGCGGATCCCACGCCGCCGCTCAAAGCCTCAACACCCCGGCCGCGATCACCGCGACCTTCATCTCCCAGCCCGTGGTTCAGCCCACCCCGATTCAAGCCGTTGCCACCGCAACGCCCGGAGCTGCCATCGAAGCTGAAGCCGCCGACGCGGATTCGCTTGCCGAGCTGGTCGAGGACACCCAGATTCCCGCCACGCTGTCGAACGAGCTCGAGTGCCTTGCCGGCGCCGTCTACTTCGAGGCCAAGAGCGAAACTCTTGCCGGACAGCTTGCCGTCGGTCGCGTGATCGTCGCTCGCGCCAATTCCGGGCGCTTTCCTTCGTCGTACTGCGGCGTGGTCTACCAGCCCTCGCAGTTTTCGTTCGTGCGCGGCCACGGCATGCCGGCAATCAACCGCGACAGCCGCGCCTGGCAGACGGCCGTGCGCATCGCCAAGATCGCCGATGAAGGCCTGTGGAAGAGCCCGGTAGAGGGCGCAATGTTCTTCCACGCGGCGCACGTCTCACCGCGCTGGGGCAAGACCCGCATCGCGCGCGTCGACAGCCATATCTTCTATCGCTGATTTCAGCTGCCTTGGACGGCAATGAAAAGGGCCGGTCCCCGATGCGGGGCCGGCCCTTTCTTCTTGGCGTCTCCCTCGCCGTGGCGAGGGAGACGTAATCAATCAATGTCGGAAGTGGCGCATGCCCGTGAAGACCATGGCCAGGCCGGCCTCGTCGGCAGCCTTGATCACGTCTTCGTCGCGGATCGAGCCACCGGGCTGGATCACGCAGGTCGCGCCTGCTTCCACCGCCGCCATCAGGCCATCGGCAAACGGGAAGAACGCATCCGAAGCAACGGCAGAGCCTACCGTGCGCGCTTCGGCAAAACCGTGGGTTTCAGCCGCTTCCTTGGCCTTGGCTGCCGCAATGCGCGAGCTGTCGCGGCGATTCATCTGGCCCGCACCGATACCGGCGGTGACGCCGTCCTTGGCATAGACGATCGCGTTTGACTTGACGTGCTTGGCCACGGTCCACGCGAACAGGGCGTCTTCCAGCTCCTGCTCGGTCGGGGCGCGCTTGGTCACGACCTTGAGGTCGGCCTTCTCGATCTTGCCGGCATCGCGATCCTGCACCAGCAGGCCGCCTGCGATCGGCACCGTCGTCAGGCCCTTGCGATTGGCATCGGGCAGACTGTCGATCAGCAGCAGGCGCAGGTTCTTCTTGCGCGCAAAGGCTTCCTTGGCCGCATCGTCGGCGCCGGGCGCCACGACCACCTCGGTGAAGATTTCGCAAATCGCGTTCGCGGTCGGCCCGTCGAGCGGAACGTTGGTCGCGACGATGCCGCCGAATGCCGAAACCGAATCGCACTCCAGCGCGTCCTTCCACGCATCGAGCAGCGTTTCCGCCGTGGCGACGCCGCAGGGATTGGCGTGCTTGACGATGACCACGGTCGGCTTGGCGCCGGCGAACTCCGCCACCAGTTCCAGCGCGGCGTTGGCATCGTTGTAGTTGTTGTAGGACAGCTCCTTGCCCTGCACCTGGGTTGCCTGTGGCAGGCCGGTGACGGCAGGATTGCGCGGCACATAGAGCGCTGCGTCCTGGTGCGGATTCTCGCCATAGCGCAGCGTCGTCACGCGGGTGTGCGCGGTGGCGAGGACGGGCGGGAAGTGCTCGCCCTGGTCCACGGTGGCGAACCACTGCGAGATCGCCGAGTCATAGGCCGCCGTCGCCGCATAGGCCTTGGCCGCCATCTTGCGCCGGAAGGCCAGCGTCGTCGCGCCGCCGGTCTGCTCCAGCTCACCCAGGAACGTGGCGTAGTCCGCAGCGTCGGTCAGGATCGTCACGTAATCGTGGTTCTTGGCGGCAGAGCGCACCATCGAAGGTCCGCCGATGTCGATGTTCTCGATCACTTCGTCGCGCTCGGCACCCTTGGCCACGGTCGCCTCGAAGGGATAGAGGTTGACCACGACCAGATCGATCGCGCCGATCTGGTGTTCGGCCATGGCGGCGGCGTGTTCGGGATTGTCGCGCACGGCCAGAAGGCCACCGTGGATCGTCGGGTGCAGTGTCTTGACGCGGCCATCCATCATTTCTGGAAAGCCGGTGTGCTCCGACACGTCCTTCACGGTGAGGCCTGCATCGCGCAGCGCCTTGGCGGTGCCGCCGGTCGAAAGCAGCTCGACGCCGCGCGCTGCCAGCGCCTTGCCAAGATCCACAAGACCGGACTTGTCGGACACCGAAAGCAGCGCCCGCTTGATCGTAACCTCGCTCACGTGGGAATTCCTATCTATCGCATCTTCTTCAGCAGCCAGGAGAAGCTCTCGCCGCTGCGGGGAACCTTGGCCGTCACGACCAATTGCCGCGTGCCGATAGGCCTTCCGAGCCCGTCTGCCCAGAGGGATTCCTCTATTCCGACCGCATCGCGGCCAGAGCGGAACTGCCACAGGCTGCCATCTGGCAGCGACAGCGTCACGCCCTTGCCATCGGCGCTGGCGGCCAGTTCGATATGGGGCCCGAGATGAAAGCGCAGAGCAACGCCGATCATCCCGCGCTTGCCCTTGCGCCCCGACGGCACCAGCAGGTCTTCACCGCGCAGCTCGGTCCCGTCATCGCGCAGGATCAGGATGCGGCGGTGGGTCAGGCCGTAGCGGCTGACGTAACCGTTGTGGCTCGCCTCGATCCGCGTCGCGCCGGGCCCTGCACCTTCGGCCGAAAGCGTGCGCCGATCGACTTCGACCTCGGACACGCCGGATCCCAGCTTGCCGTTGATCAGCACTGCGGTGGAATTGAAATCGTCGATCGTCAGCGTCGAATGCGCTGCCGTCGCGCGCAGGCCCTGTTCAAGCCGCAGCGGGATCATGCCGCCGGCAAAGGCTGCACCACCGCAGTTTACGATCAGTCGCTCCGCCCCGTGGCTCAGCTCGAATGCCAGCGTCGAAGCACAGCCATCGCGCGTATGCCGCGCTACCGGCGGCGGCCCCGCATCGAACTGCAGCACCGCCTTGCCTGCCGTCGCGCGTTGGTAGCCCCACTGCCGCGCATCGCGCAGGGGCCGCGTGCGGACGCCGCTGGCGCGCACCAGCTCCTCGATCCGCTCGGCCGGGATCGCGCCCGCGCCCTGCCAGTTGCCAAGGCCGCCATCGCCGTGAAGCAGCGCCAGCAGGGGCGGCACCAGCAGCGTCAGCATCGTCTGGATCTGCGGTAGCGGTTCGGCCCGGATCGCCTCGTAGCAGGCGCGCAGGTCCACCAGCAGCTCGATCGCCTCGATCTGGCAGAGCGGGCTGCGCGACAGCACGCCGCCATCGTCACCCACCAGTTCGCCCAGCGCCTTGACCAGCCCGGCCTCGCCATAAAGGCGGCGCGGCTTGCCATCGGCCATGAGCAGACCGACCGCGACCAGCGCGCACCAGCCTGCCACTTCGGAAAGCCGGTCGTCAGCCTTGGTCACGCGGCGGTCGAGCCAGCGCGCCGTGTCCTCGATCGTGTGCAGCACCCGCGTCCGGAACGCGCGGTCCTGGCCCGAAAGGATCAGCGGCGCGTGGACCATCCAGTTCAGCAGGCGGTGGCCAACATTGCCCACGTCCCACGCCGGCGTGGGGTCCGGCTTGGGATTGGCGGCCAGCCAGGTCTGGAGAATACGCTCGGCCACTTGTGCGCATTGTGCCCGCGTGCCGCCCGATTCAAGATCGCGCAGCCAGCGGAAACCATGGACCATCCGCTCGAACGAGGGCGACAGGCGGGGCCCCGAAAAGGCCGTGTCGGCGATGGGTGACTTGTAGCCGTGGACAAGGAAATGCCCGGCGCGCAAGGCCTTGCCCGCTGCGGCATCGCCCGGCAGCGGCGGCGTGACCGTGGCCGTCAATCGCGTGCGGGCGCGCTTGCGGAAAGGATGGATCGCGCTGGCCGGAAGTCCCAGGCTGTAGGCGAACCGCACCAGCCTGTCGCCCGTGCCGATGGCGGGAGGTGCGAAATCGGCAAGGGCAAGCGCGCGCCCCGGCTCGATCACCGCCGGGTCCGGGCGGTCGTCGTCAAGCGCCACGTAGCGGCTGCTTGCCTCGGGCGTCGGATCGGCCAGCGGTTCCTCCTTCGTCGCATCGAGCGGGATGGCGGGCGTGGGAGCAGAGCGGCCAGCACCTGCCGGGCGACTTCCAACATCCGGGAAGCCGCGTGTCTCCATGTCAGGCGGCCTCGCCCTGCCCGAGGGCCTTCAGGGCGGCGATGTTGGCCGCATACTGCGAAGGGCCGCCCTTGAACGTGGCGGTCCCGGCGACCAGCACGTCGGCCCCGGCTTCGACGCAGGAGCGGATCGTGCGGGTGTCGACCCCGCCGTCGACCTCGAGGTGGATGTCACGGCCCGACTTGTCGATCATTTTCCTCACCGCCTCGATCTTGCGAAGCTGGCTGGAAATGAAGCTCTGCCCGCCAAACCCGGGGTTCACGCTCATGATCAGGACCAGATCGACGTCATCGATAAGGAAATCGAGCATCTTCGCCGGGGTTCCGGGGTTGAGCGAAACGCCCGCCTTCTTGCCAAGGCCCTTGATCGCCTGAACCGTGCGATGAATGTGCGGGCCTGCTTCGGGATGAACCGTGATGATGTCCGCCCCGGCATCGGCAAATGCCTGAAGGTAGGAATCGACCGGCGAGATCATCAGGTGCACGTCAAACGGCTTGGTCGTGTGCGGGCGCAGCGCCTTTACCACCATCGGTCCGATCGTGATGTTGGGCACGAAGTGGCCGTCCATCACGTCGACGTGGATCCAGTCTGCCCCGGCTGCATCGATTGCGCGCACTTCCTCGCCCAGCTTGGCGAAATCTGCGGAAAGGATCGACGGCGAAATCAGCGGGGTCATCTGGTCATCTTCCTGCGTCGGGTGGCAGGCAGATTGGTAAACGCTCATGCGCTCAGGCATAGCCACCCCATCCCTTGCGCTTACCTTTCGCGAATCGGCGGAACAAGCACTATCGGCCTCATTATCCACACGGAATGTCCCGCTTTGGAGGCGGTTGATGGGATGAACGGCGGGCGAGCCAAGGGGTCAGCCACTATTCACGGCACGAATCTTACTTAACGAACCAGCCAACCGCCGTTATTGGAATCGGCGGGGAAGAAACGAGGCGCTGCGAGAGCTTTCATTGGAAGCGCGTGGATCAAGCGGTTGCCGCAGGAAACATCGAAATCGGGGCTTTTTGATATGACCAAGCCGAGACGGCTGCGCGCTGCGGCCGCTTTGACTGCCACTGCACTCGCCGCCACTGCAATGGGTGGAAGCACTGCTGCCAGTGCGGCTGGCCCGAACTGTGCAGGGCCGGTGAGCGACACCTGGATCAACGTCACGATCGACGGCGTGCGCAACGGCAATGGACTGATGGCGGTGACCCTCTATGCCGACGAGCCGCGCAAGTTCCTCGTCAAGAAGGGCTCGATGTACGTCGGCCGCGTTGATGCCACGGCGCCCGAAACGCGCATGTGCCTTTATGTGCCCAAGCCCGGCGTCTATGCGCTCGCCGTCTATCACGACGAGGATGCGAGCCGTAACATCAAGCGCAGCGGGGTTCTCGGCCTGCCCGAGGAAGGCTTCGGCTTTTCCAACAATCCGCCGACGATCGCAAGCATTCCCTCGTTCCGCTCGGTCCGCCTGAACATCTCGAAGTCGGGCCTGTCGACCCGGATTCATCTTAAGTATCCGTGAACGCTTGCCTCCTCCCCTCCCGCAGGCGGGAGGGGTTGGGGGTGGGAAGCTGGTGTATTACTCGCCCGCAGGCACGCCGATATCCGCGAAAGTGCGCGCCAGGTGCCATGGCGCCAGTTCCTCGGCCAGCGCATGGGCGCGCGGATCGTCGACGTCCATCCACCACGCATCGTCGATGTCCATGGTGCCCGCGCGTCCTGCATCGGCGAGCCGTTGCATGCCGTCCGAAAGGCTGCCGGGCTTGCCTTCGGCAATCGCCTCGTGGATCGCCCTGGCCAGGTCCGGGGTGGCCAGAAATGCCCCGCAATCGACCGCATCATAGGGTGCGATGGTCTTGCCGATAGCGGTAATCATGCCGTCGTCATCCATCTTGACCCAAGTCGCGTCCTCGGGATCGACCAGCGGGTTGTCGATGCGGCGGTCAACCGCCAGCGTCACGGCGCAGTCCGGCCGGTGTTCGTGGATCAGCCGCTCCAGAATGTCGGCATCGAACATGTGGTCGGCCATCATCAGCAGATAGTTGCCGTCGCAGCGCGTGGCCCCGGCCATGACCGAATGGCCGTTGGGCGTGGACCAGTTGGTCAGTCGCACCGGCACGATCTCGATGCCGGCGCGCATCGAAAGGTCGGCAAGAAAACCTTCCAGAAGGTCGGCCTGATGGCCCGTAACCACGACGACGCGCGTAACGCCGGCCTGCATGGCCTGCCGCACGCCGATTTCGATCAGCGGCACGCCTGCAACCGGGGTCATCGGCTTCGACGGGGAAAGCTCGGCAAGGCGGCTGCCAAAACCGGCAGCGATGATCAGCGCATCCATGGTCGCTTCGGGTAAAGGTTTAGGAGCCAAATGAAAAGGCCGACCAGACGAAACGTCGGGCCGGCCTTTCAATCCGTCAGGGAAGCTGTCGCTTATTCAGCGGCCAGCTTCTCCACCGAAGCGTATTCGTCGACCATCTGGGCGGCGACGTCGTCGTTGAACTGCTGCGGCGGGTGCTTGCAGAAGTAGGCCGACGGGCCGATCAGCGCACCACCTTCGCCACGGTCGAGCGCGACCTTGCAGCAGCGGATCGCGTCCATCACGCAAGCAGCCGAGTTCGGGCTGTCTTCAACCGACAGGCGCAGTTCCAGGTTCATCGGAACGTTGCCCCACTGCTGGCCTTCCATGCGGATGAAGCACAGCTTGTTGTCCTTCTGCCAGGGAACATAGTCCGAAGGACCGACGTGGATGTTCTCGTCCTCGAGACGCGTGGCGAGCATTGCCTGCACGGCCTCGGTCTTCGATTCCTTCTTGCTGCCCAGACGCTGGCGGTCGAGCATGTTCATGAAGTCGGTGTTGCCACCGGTGTTGAGCTGGTAGGTGCGCTCGACGTTCACGCCGCGAGCAGCGAACAGGCTGGAAAGCACGCGGTGAACGATCGTTGCGCCGACCTGTGCCTTGATGTCGTCGCCGACGATGGGGATGCGCTTCTCGCGGAACTTCGCTTCCCACTCCGGGGTCGAAGCGATGAACACGGGCATGCAGTTGACGACGGCGACGCCGGCTTCAAGCGCGCATTCCATGTAGAATTCGGTCGCTTCCTGCGAACCGACGGGGAGGAAGTTCAGGAGGACTTCAGCGCCCGATTCCTTGAGAGCCTTGACGATGTCGGCCTGGGTGGCTTCGGGCTGGTCGGCCACGATGAAGCCCTTTTCGCCGACCGAGGTCATGTGCGCGGCAACGCCGTCCGACACGCGGCCCATGATCACCTTGCCGCCGGTCATCGGGACATTGGGCTGGAACACGGTGGTGTTGTTCGGCGCGGCGAAGATCGCCTCGGCGATGTCCTTGCCAACCTTGCGCGCATCGACGTCGACGCCGAGCACGAAATCGACGTCACCGGCGCCATAGCCGCCAATGCGGTCGTGGATGAGGCCCTGCGACGAATTGTTGTTGCGATAGTAGGCTACACCCTGCACCAGCGAGCTAGCGCAGTTGCCCACGCCGATCACGGCGACCTTGATTGGCTTCATGAATAACGATCCCTTCAGACAGGCGCCCTGCGGCGGCTGTAATCAAACTGCCTCAAAATACCGAAATGCCATCGAATGCAAGCCGAATCCTCAGTCCGTCAAGACGAAGCGGGGAACCGCCGGTCATGGCAGACCTTGCAATCCCCACTCCCTGCTCGCAATCGTGCCGCCTGCGCTGCACCAAAGGGTGGGCGCGCAAGCCACAGCAATTTCCGATGGGACCGCGCCCTTAACGGAAAAAAGCTGCCAGCGATAGCCCGTTTCGCCAGAAGCCCTTCACAAGCTGGTCACAGCGTCGGCAACCGTTGCAATATGGTCACCGAGATCGGCCAGGTTCATCAGGGTCCGGGTGCCCGGAACCGCCCGTTCGAAATCTTCCGGACCAAAGGCATCGGTCAGAAGAGCACGAAAACGCACCCGTGCGGCGGCCGCGATGTGGGCGTCGTTCGGTGAATCTCCGGTGAACAGGAAGGCGGAGCGGTCGATTCCGAACCGCTCCTCGATCGCTCCGAAGTGCGGTTCGCCCTTGGCAAAGCCGGGATCATCCATTGACGGGGCGCGATAGCCCAAAGCGCAATCGACCGGCCAATCGCTCGCCAGACGCTCGACATATTGCTCGAGGTTGTTCGAGGAGATGACCACGAGAAGGCCGGAATCGCGCCACCGCTGCAGCAGCGCGGCCGTGTCGGGGGCAATGGCAATCCCGGTAAGGTAGCCGTCCTTCCAGTCCTCGAAGCGCTGCGCAACCGGATCGGTGTCCTGCCCGGGGTAAAGCTGGCGCAACTGCTTTTCGAATGGCAGGCCCGAGGTTGCGAAGTAGGAGCGGCGGGCCAGCGCAAACGGCGTGCCGAATGATTCTTCCATCAATTGCGCCGCACGGTCGGCGTAGTCCTCCATCGTCGGCACCAGCGTACCGTCGAGGTCGAACACCAGAACGCGGACATTCTGCTCCTGGCTCACGCGGTCAGGCTTTCGCGGGCCACGGCGAGGTCCTCGGGCGTGTCGACTTCGAACCACTTGAGGCCGGAAAGCCAGCGCACCTGCGGGGCGGTCGCCTCGTCCTGCGCCAGTTCATGCAGCACCATCTCGACCGAGGCAGTGGCGAGGTCCTTGGTTTCGCGGACCCTCTCGAACGCGGCCCAGTATGCGTCGCGGGCTGACTCGCGTACGAACGTCGTGCCGATATAGGCGCCGTCATACCTCGGCAGGGTCTTGGAAATGGCCTGCAGCGCGCCGTCCTTCTCGATGACCTTCATCTCGTCGGGCAGGACCGGCCGTTCCCGCTCGCAGGCGACCGCCACAGTAGCGCCCGCCGCTTCGGTGGTGAAATGGCGGGTGTACATGTCGGCGGGGAAGAGGTGGTCGGCGTTGGTCAGCACGAAGGGCGCGTCGCCGATGAGCTCCCGCGCCGCACCCAGCGAGGTCAGGTTCCCGGCTTCGAGCTGCGTGTTGCGCACGGTCCGCACCGGGGCACCCGGCCACTCGGCAGCGATGTGATCCTCGATCAGCTGCGCGCGATAGCCGGTCACCACGATCACGTCGTCGGCCACCGCAAGCAGGGCTTCGATCGCGAAATCGAGACAGGTGCGCGAGGCGACCGCCATCAGCGGCTTGGGCAGGGACTCGGTCGCGTCGCCGAGCCGACTGCCACGGCCCGCAGCAAGGATAACACCTTTCATGTTTTCTCACGGTTCCTTGTTGCGGTCGTTGCTTGGGCTAATTTGGGGGAAGGCGGCGCATCGCGCAAGGGGTGGGGCTGATTGGTGCCGCGTTGCAGCACCAAAGGGTGCCCGAGTTCGCACCAGGTTACCTGCAAGTTGTGCCAGAGTTGCCGGGGAGTTGCCCGGAAGTTCGGGAGAGTTGGAAATGCCGGGTCAGAGCTGGCGCATGTGCGGCGGAAGCAGCAAGCCTTCGCTGTCGGCGGCAATCAGCGGCGCGCACCAGGCCACTGCGCCAAGCCAGATGCACAGGCCGCCGAGCAGCATTCCCGGGAGGACCCAGGCAAGGCCCAGGAGGCAGAACACGCAGGCAACAAGCACATAGACGTCGCGCTTGAACAGGCGCTCCAGCGTCAGCGTCACGCTCTGCAGGATCGGACGACCTTCCAGCCTGCGCTCAAGCGCCGCGCGCAGAACATCGAAGCTGCCGCGCTTGGGGCCGATACGGACAAGGATGCTCATGGCCACGATGCCGCAGACCAGCAACACCACGCAGGCCAGGGCAATCCAGCCATAATCCAAGCCATAGGTGCGGATGACGCCGGTCATCAGCCCGATCACGAAGCCGAGATTGGCCACCATGTCGCAGGCGGTATCGAGCAGCGCACCGCGCCGGCTCATCGCCCACGAGACGCGGGCAATGTCGCCATCGACGCAATCGGTGACGGAAACCGCCTGGAACAGGAAACCGCCCAGGGCCAGCCATTCCACGCCGCCCTGTCCCAGAATGACGGCCATCACCATGGCCAGCGCCAGGGTGAACCAGGTGATGGGGTCGGGACCAAGGCCGAACTTCATCGCCAGCGCGGACATGCGGAACGAAATCGGCCGGTTGATCCAGCGACCTACCGGTCCTTCAGTGGGCTTCAGCGTCGCGCGCAGCAGCGCCAGGACGGTGGCATGGTCGCTCTCGGCGCGAATCAGCCGTGGATCGCCGCGGACCAGAACCAGCGCCGGATCCTCGCGCAGGGCTTCGAGCGCGGCCTTGGTGGGCTGCGCATCGGCTGGCAGCAGCGCGGTGCCGGATGGCAGCGGCGCAGACGGTGCGGCGTAGGTGATCTGCGGCAAGGGGCGCGCGCGCATCGTGAAACTGCGCTGCCAGTCATCGGCGACCGGAGAATCGGCGAGAATCACGATTGCGCTGGCGCCTGTGAGATCGGCAAGAATCACCGCTCGTGCCACGCCGCTGATGCCACCGATGCGGCGGCGCAGGTAGGGACTTGCCGGAATCGCGACGGAAAACGGGGTATTCAAGCGTGCGTGCCTCATCCAGAGCCATCAGGCCCTTTCCACGGCCTATAGACACGGCTACCTGATGCGCCAAGCCAGCATCGTCGGGATACTTGCTGGCTGGCCAAGGCATTCAAGGGGTCGCAAGGGTGAACGCGGGAAACAGGACCGGGGCAATCGAGCGGCCCAAGCGTCCGCGTGAATTGCAGGACAGGCTGAACTACCATCTCTACCATCCGCTGGCGTGGCGGCTGGCGCGGATTCTTGCGCATACGCCGCTCACCCCCAACATGGTCTCGGTCTTCGGCGGCCTGCTCGTCGTGGCGGCAGGCGTGGTCTATTTCAACATGGATTCGACCGGCGGCCCATGGGCGCTCGGCTGGCCGATGGGCGCGATGCTGGGCATGGCCCTGCACATGAGCTGGCACGTGGTCGACGGTGCCGACGGCGATCTGGCGCGGATCACCGGCAGGACCAGCCCGATCGGCGAGATGGTCGACGGCATCTGCGACTATGCCAGCCATATCGTGCTCTACGTCCTGCTCGCCTTCGTGCTGACCCGGCAGATCGGGTCCGGGCAGGCCTGGGCCTGGACTCTCGCCGCAGGCGCCAGCCACATCGTGCAGTCCAATCATGTCGAGGTGCAGCGCCGGTTCTACCAGTACTGGACCTATGCGGTCCCGTGGCTGAACAATGCCAAGGACAACAACGCCGGCCTGTTCGGGGAAAAGACCCTGTTCGCGCGCCTGTTCGAGCCGATCGCGCGCGGATACCTGTTCCTCGCCGCCGGGATGACGCCGCACGCACGACAGATCGACGAAGCAGTGCGACAGGCGCTGGCAGCGGATGACAAGCCAAGGCTCGCTGCCATCCGTGCCGAAGTGGCGCGCGAGCAAAAGCCGCTGCTCGATTTCCTCAAGCTGCTGGGCCCCAATCCGCGCGCGATCGTGCTGGGGCTGGGCATGATTGCGGGCAGCCCGGTCTATTACTTCTTCTATCAGGTGGTGGTGCTCAACCTGCTGCTGCTGATCTCGGTGCAGCTTCACAACCGCGCCGCCAAGCGCACGGCATCAAGGATCTGATCAGTTGATGCGGTAGCGGTTGAGCGAAAGTACGCCTGGCTGCGCCTTGCGCCAGACCATCACGAAGCCTGCATAGAACAGCAACGCGATCATCGGCGCCATGGCGTTGGTCACGACGGGATGCGCGTCGGCAAGAGCCGTGCCCTTGGCAAGGCCGCCAAGCCATATGCCCAGCAGCACTGCCGCTCCCGCTGCAAGCACGGGAATCGCGGCGTGGAACGGATGGGGTCGCACACCGAGGCCCGAAAGCCAGTGGCGCCGCATGTAGGACGCGACCAGCGCTGCCAGCAGCATGGCCAGCGCCGCGCCGAGAATGCCGTACTCCGGGGTCAGCAGCGGGATGGCGAGCCCGGCAATCACGATCAGGATCAGGTTGACCTGCAGGGCAAGCGCCGGGCGGCGGTAGTAGAGGATAAGCTCTGATACTCCGAATGCGCCGTTGACGGTTTCGGCCAGCACCATCGCCAGCAGCGCGGCATAACCGCCTGCATAGTGGGCGCCGAACAGATCGAGCAAGGCCTCGCCGGTTGCCGCCATCAGCAGGACCACGCCAAGCTGGATGGTCAGGATCACGCGCGTTGCCGCCGCCGTGGCCTTGCCGGTGGCGATATCGCCATCGGTCATCATGGTGCGGGCCGTAAGCGGGGTGAGGATGCCGTCGAAGGCCTGGCGTACCTGCAGGATCGGCGTGCGCAGCTGTCGCAGCACACCATAGACACCGACCGCTGCATCGCCGAGCAGGAAGCCGACGAGATAAAGGTCGATGCGCTGGGCCAGCGTGGTCAGGAAGTCGCTGCCGCTGGCCGGCACCAGTGCGCGGACGCGGCGGAGCAGTTCGGACGGGTGCGGACGCCAGCGTCGCAAGCCAAGCGGACCGAGGCAGTGCCGCGCGCTCCACAGCGAGAACAGCGCGAGGGCGATCGATCCGGCCCAGTAGCCGATGATCATGCCGGTCTGTTCGAAGCCCAGATACCAGGCGCCGAAGGCCACCGCGGTCATCACATAGGGTTCGACAAGACCGCGTGCGATGACCTCGTAGCGCATCTTGTGGGTCCAGCGCGTGGCAGCGAGTGCAATATCGCCAGTGATCTGGCCGAGCACGGCAGGGGCTATCAGGGCGAGGGCAAGGCGCAGGCTTTCGGACACGAGGCCATCCGGCAGCGCCTGCGCGCCCAGAACCAGCAGCACCGAGACCGCCATTCCGGCAAGCGCGGCAAGCAGTAGCGCATCAAGCAGGACATGGGTGGCGCTGCGCCGGGCATTGTCCGGCGTCGTCTCTTCCAGCCAGGGAAAGATCATGCGCTTGAGGCCCAGGCTGGCGATCGGCACGGCAAGTTCGACCATTGCGCTGGCCATGGTGAACACGCCGTAGTTTGCCGCACCATAGAGCCGTGCGCCGACATAGAGGAACGATGCGCGCGCGGCGAAGCGGATGACGAAGCTCAGGGCGTTCGATCCCGCGCCGCGCGCGATTACTGTCTGTGAGCCCCGGTCTGCCGTCATTGCGCCCGCGCGCTTGGCGACAAATGCGCGCTGGCGCAAGGGTGCCGGGGTGCGTGGAGCGCGGTCAGGCCGGGTCGCGCTTCATGGCGACAAGGCACAGCAGCACGACGCCGAGCGCCAGAACTTCCATCACGCCCCAGGCAAGCCATTGCGAATGGTTGTAGAGCCAGACGCCGATGGCGGGTGCCGCGATGTAGGCCGCGCCGTTCACCGAAGCGACGATGCCGGCGGACTGGCCCTGTTCGGCCGGCGAAACGGCAAGGCTGGCGCCCGAGGTGAAACCGGGGCGGAACAGGCCGAAGCCCATCGAAGCAATGGCAAAACCGACTGCTATGGTGTGAAGGTCACGGCCCATGGCAACGGGCACGATGCCGGCAGCGGCCAGGCTCATTCCCCACAGCGTTGAGGTTCTGGGTCCGAGGCCAAGCATGGGGATCAGCCCCCACTGCGCGAGCAAGGTCGCCACCGCGCCGCACATCAGCACGAGGCCGACCGGGCCCGCGCCCGCATCGGGATCACCCCTCAGGCCGAGCCGGTCGAGCAGCAGGAAGCCGATGACGCCAAGCAGCATGGCCTGCGCGTGTCCGCCCACCAGACCTGCCGCAAGCCATGCCCGCAACCGGCGGTCGGTCCAGCGCAGACGGTCGATTACCTGATGCTGCGGCTCCGCTTCGGGCAGTTCGTCGGGACTGCCATCGGGATGATCCTCCACCATGCGAGGATTGGACGAGGCGCTGAACGGCGCCGACATCACCTCGCCCCGCGCGGCAAAGCGGGGATCGTCATCGGGCAGTTGCGTGCGCAGCAGGACCAGCACGATCACCCCGAACAGCGCAAACATGGCAAAGGGGCCGACCAGCCCGAGGCCGGGCAGGATCAGCAGCGGAGCAAGCGCGGGGCCCAGGACCGTGCCCAGACCGAAGCTCGAAGCGACCAGCGACAGCGCCTTGGTCCGCTCGGCACGGCCGGTGCGGCTGGCGACATAGGCCTGCACAGCAGGTGGCGCGGCCGATCCGAAGCCGCCGTACAGCGAACGGGCGATGGCAAACAGGATCATGGTCAGGCTCGCGCCGAACCGGCCATCGAGGCCGAAGTGGAGGATCGCCCCGCACAGGGCGAATGAGGAAATGAAGCCGATAACCCCCAAGGCCATCATCGCCTTGCGCCCGCGACGGTCGGACCGGCGCGCCCAGTAGGGGGCCATGATCACCCAGAGCAGCGCCGACCAGGAATAAGCGAGGCTTACCCAGACGTCGGCAATGCCAAGGCGCGTGCCGATCGAGGGCATGACCGATTGCATGGCAGTATTGCCCGCCGCCGTGACCAGCATGACCGCAAAAAGCAGGGCCATGCGCTCTTTCGGCAGGCGGATGGCACCCTCGCTCATGCCTTCACGCCCAAGGCGGGGATCGAAATTGTCCACGGCTGGTTCATCCAATGCTGACTAGGCCGGGCGAACGGTGCTTGCAATGGCAGGCCAAATTTGCGACCCGCTTCAGCCAAGCTTGACCGGCAGAGGACCATTTCCTGCAATGACTTCGACCCAGGTGGCGCGTGAGCCTCTTCTTCAGCGGGCAAAACGCAAGGTGGAACGCTTGGCTGGGCCGGCCGGGATTTTCTTCAAGGGCTTCCTCAAGCACCCCGCCATGGTGGGCGCAATCGTGCCGTCTTCGAACCGCACGATCGAGCGCGTGCTCTCGGTGGTCGATTGGGAAGAATGCCGCCTTTTCGTGGAATATGGCCCGGGTGTCGGCACCTTCTGTCGTCCGGTGCTGGAAAAGCTGCGCCGCGATGGCCGCCTGATCGTGATCGACACGAACCCCGATTTCATCGCCTACCTGCAGAAGACGATCGGGGACAGCCGCTTCATCGCCGTGCATGGTTCGGCTGCCGATGTGGAAGAGATCGTCAAGGCGCATGGCTTCGACCATGCCGACTACGTGCTTTCCGGCCTGCCGTTCTCGAACCTGCCCGAAGGCGTCGGCCCTGCGATCATGGGCGCAACGCATCGCGTGCTGCGCCCGGGCGGCGCGTTCCTCGTCTATCAGTACACCGCCCGCGCGCGCGATCTGATGGGCCAGTTCTTCCGCCGCATCGACAAGGGCTTCGAGCCGCTCAACGTTCCGCCCTGCGTGATCAGCTGGGGCTGGAAGGAATAACCCTTCAGTCGAAGATCGAGCGGATTTCCAAAGTGTTCGGTCCGCCGAGCTGGCGGTAGACCGCCGCCAGCACCGCGATGAAATAGATCAGCGCGCCCGAGGTGATCGCGCTTGAAACCGCGGCTGTCAGCACGCGCTGCAATTCGCCGCCGGTCGTCAGCACCAGGACGACGCCGACCAGCATCATGGCCAGGCCATAGACCACCGCAAAGAGCAGGCCGAGAAGCACGAGGAAGGCCAGCAGGCGGCCCGAATTGCCCTGGGTCAGCGCCCACGAGCGGCGCAGGGCCCGGATCGGGTTGCGCTCGCCCTCGATGGCGAGAACCGGCGCGACGAGCGCCATGCGCAGGCTGCACCAGACCATCGCCACGAATGCGGCAAGGATGACGATCGCACCAATGGCCTGAACGCCGGTCAGCGCGGCCGCGCTCACCAGCACGAGGAACGCCATGCCAAGCGCACCACCGACGATGATCTGTGCCAGCACATAGGGCCCCAGCGCGCGAAAACCGCGCGCGATGGCCTGGGCAACGGTCGGCCGGTCAGGATCGGTCATGACAATGAGCACGGTGACCGTCCCGGCCATCTGCAGCAGCGTGACGATGATCAGCAGGGGCAGTGACGAAGTCCAGGCATCGGCCATGATCTCCATCATCCGGCCCGGCGGCGTGCCGGGCGCCATCTGCGGTTCGGGCACGAAGATCGAGAAGGCAAGGCCCGGCAGCAGGAAGAATACGCCGGCAATGGCCATCAACACATCGCGGTTCGTCGCAACGAGGCGCGTGGCGGTCTTCCAGGCAAGGCTGCTGTCAAGTTTGCTGTCAGGGCGAGGCGTCATGCCGTGCGCAATAGCAGCGTCGGACGATCACGTCGAACGTCAGTTTTGCGTGCCCAGCCTCTTGTCACCCGTCCGGCGCTGGGCCATTTCGCAGGCCATGGCCCGAAATGAGACTATCGAGATCCGGTGCGAAAGCGCGCAAGTGCCCTATCGCGTTGCGCTGGACGAAATGGCCCGGCGCAATGCCGCGATTGCCGAGGGCGGCGCACAGGAACTGATCTGGCTGCTCGAACATCCGCCGGTCTATACCGCCGGGACCAGCGCCGCGCCCGACGAACTGCTCGATCCGCGCTTCGAGGTGGTCGAGGCCGGGCGGGGCGGGCGTTACACCTATCACGGGCCGGGGCAGCGCGTGGGCTATGTCCTGCTCGACCTGCGCAAGCGGGCGCGGGACGTGCGCGGTTTTGTTCATGCGCTCGAAGGCTGGGTGATCGATACGCTGGCCGATTTCGGTGTCGAATCTTGGCGAGCCGAAGGGCGAGTCGGCATCTGGACGCATGGTGCCGACAGGCGCGAGGCCAAGATCGGTGCCATCGGCGTGCGCATCCGCCGATGGGTGACGATGCATGGATTTTCAGTCAATCTCTCGCCCGATCTCTCGCACTTTGGCGGTATCGTGCCCTGCGGGATCGAGGAATTCGGCGTGACGAGTCTTGCCGCGCTGGGCAAGGAGGTTACACCGGAAGCGTGGGACGAGGCGCTGCTCTCGCACCTCGATCGTTTTCTCGAACGTCTGGATACGCCGTGCCCGCCATCAGCCGCCTGATCAGTCACCCGATTGCACTTCTTCCGATTGCACTGGGGCTCGCGCTGGGCGGTTGCGGCAAGAAGGCCGATGACAAGGCGGCGACAGCAGCCGGTGCAGAGGTGCTGCCAGGAACGATCTCGGACGACATGATCAACCTCGATACGTCCACCGCATCTCCGCCACTGGCACCAGTCCACACCGAGAAGAAGAAGGCAGCAGCGCCCTCGGCAAGCGAGGCTGCTGCGCAAACACCGGTTGCAGGCGATGACGCCGCTGCGGCACCGGCAGCAGGTTCAGCTGATCCCGAGTAGCTGCCGCGCCATCCTCAAGTGCGGCTGATCGACCATGCGGCCGTTGTATTGCAGCGTGCCAGCGTGGGGATTGGCAGAAAAGAGTGCCACTATGGCGTGGGCCTCGGCCAGTTCCTCCTCGGTGGGGGCAAAGGCGGCGTTGATGATCGGTACCTGTGACGGGTGGATCGCCAGCATGCCGGTGAAACCATCGGCCTTGGCCGCTTCGGCGGCGCGGCGCGTGCCCTCTTCGTCACGGAAATCGTCGTAAAGCGTGTCGATTGCCCACACCCCCTTGGCATGGGACACCAGCAGGCACTGCGCGCGGATGAAACGGAAGGCATCCGTCCACGCGCCCGCGGCATCGCGCTTGCGGCTGGCGCCAAGCACGGCAGAGAGGTCCTCCGCGCCCCAGGTGAGGCCGGCAAGGCGTGGCATGGGCTCGTCGACGTACAACGGGATGGTAAGAGCCGAGCGCGCGGTTTCGCTGACCAATGGCAGAATTTTCGTGGCGCCGTTGGGCAGGCGGTTACGTTGCTCGAGTTCGTAGATTTCGGCAGCGACCATGCGGAACTGGTCGGGGCCTTCGCACTTGGGCAGCATCACGCCATCGGGCGCGCCAGCCATGACCACGGCGAGGTCCTCGCGCCACAGGCCGGTCTCGATCGCGTTGATGCGCACCCAGCGCGCCAGCGGGCGGTTCTCGGTCACGTGCTGGCGGTGGATCGCAAGCCAGTCGCGAGCGAGGATGCGTGCCTGTGGCTTGGCCGCAGGGGCGACCGCATCCTCCAGATCGACGATCACCGCATGCGCGCCGGTGGTCATGGCCTTGCCCAGCTTCTTGTCACTGTCACCGGGAACGAAGAGCCATGATCTTGGCGGCATGCGGCATTGCTCCATTGGGTTTTGTTACTCGGCCGAGGCGGTTTCCTCCGCCAGCGTAGGATAGTCGGTATAGCCGACCTCTCCCGGGAAATACCATGTCTGTGGCACCCCCTTGTTCGGATTGATGTGCGCTCCGACACGGATGCGCTCGACCAGATCGGGGTTGGAGATGAACGGACGGCCGAAGCTGATCGCATCGGCCCGACCCGAGGCGACGTCGGCAGCCGCCTGTTCGGGTGTGTAGTCGCTGTTGAGCACCAACGGGCCGGTGTAGATCGAGCGGATCAGCGCGTCCTGCTGCGGCACGTCGGTCTGGCCGAAGGTACCATCCGGGCCGGGCTGGCGAAGTTCGAGGAACCCGATGCCGAGGTCCTGCAGAACGCGGGCCGCCTCACCGAAGGTCGCCGCCGGGTTGCTGTCGTCAGTGCCTTGCGAATCGCCGTTGGGTGAGAGGCGCACCGAGACAAGGTCCTTGCCCCAGACCTCGATCAGGCGCTCGACCACTTCGCGCAGGATGCGCACACGGTTTTGCGGGCTGCCGCCATAATCGTCGTCGCGCAGGTTGGTGCCATCGCGCAGGAACTGGTCGATCAGGTAGCCATTGGCCGCATGAAGCTGCACGCCATCGAAGCCGGCCTTCTTCGCGTTTTCCGCAGCAAGGCCGTAGTCATCGACAAGACGCGGCATTTCATCGAGGCGCAGGGGCCGCGCCGTGGCGAAGTCCTTCTTGCCCTCCGGGGTGTGCGCCTGTCCCGGCGCGCGGGTGGCCGAGGCTGAAACCGGCGGCTCGCCTCCCAGGAAATACGGGTGCACGATGCGGCCCATGTGCCACAGCTGCATCACGATGCGGCCGCCAGCCTTGTGCACGGCTTCGGTCACCGCCTTCCAAGCCTCGGTCTGTTCCGCCGACCAGATGCCCGGTGCGCTCGGCCAGCCCGACCCTTCGCGGCTGATGCCGGTGGCTTCGGAAATGATCAGGCCTGCGCTGGCGCGTTGCCGATAGTATTCGGCCATGACTGGCGTCGGCACGCCTTCGCCGGTAGCGCGACCGCGGGTGAGCGGCGCCATGATGATGCGGTTCGGGGCTTCGATCGCGCCAAGGCGCAGGGGCTGGAACAGCGGTTCGTGCATGCTAGAGGACCTTTCCGAAGATGACGGGGAAACGCCAGGTTTCCCTCTAAGTTTCTCTTTGCAACTGGATTAGGCTGCGCTCATGACGAATTCAAGTGACGCGGTCCTGTCATTTCGCCCCAGTCCCAAGCATTTCCTTGCCCTGCTGACAGGAAACCTTGCGTTGGCGCTGGGCCCATGGTTCGTGCGCATTGCCGATAGCGGGCCGGTCTCGGCGGGGTTCTGGCGGCTGGCACTGGCGCTGCCGTTGCTCGGATTGTTTGCATGGCGCAGCAGGGAGCCTCTGCGCGGCTATCCGGCCAAGGACTGGTGGTTCATCGTCGGTGCCGGCGTGGTCTTCGCGCTCGATCTGGCAAGCTGGCATGTCGGGATCGAGCGGACCAAGCTCGGCAACGCTACGCTCTTCGGCAATTCCGGCAGCGTGATCCTGATGGTGTGGGGCCTGGTGACGATGCACCGCCGCCCGCACTTGCGCGAATTTGCCGCAGTGGCCATGGCGCTGGGCGGGGCCGGGCTGCTGCTTGGCCGCTCGATGGAGATCGATGCGCGCACCCTGGCCGGAGACCTGTTCTGCATCCTCGCCGGGCTGTTCTACGTCGTCTACATCCTGCTGGTGCAGAACGTGCGCGAGCGTCTTCGCCCGTGGAGCCTGCTGTTCTGGTCAAGCCTTGCCGGTTGTCCGGTCATGCTCGGCACGGCGCTGGCGATGGGTGAGCCGGTACTGGCACACAACTGGTGGCCGCTGATCGGCCTGATGCTGGCAAGCCAGATGGTCGGCCAAGGCCTGCTGGTCTATTCGCTCGGCCACTTCCCGCCGCTGGTGATCGGACTGGTCCTGCTCACGCAACCGGCCGTCTCGGTCCTAGTCGGGTGGCTCTCGTTCGGCGAGGTCCTCGCCCTGCCCGACGCTATCGGCATGGCGCTGGTCGGCACCGCGCTGGTACTGGCACGGCTGGGCGAGGGAAAGAGCGCCTAGCTCAGCTGCCGAACGGCTTCGCCCCCAGATCGCCCAGGCCGACCGTGCCGCTGGCCATGTCGAGCATGCGGTCGAGGCTCTTCTTGGCGGCGAGGCGGAGGCCCTCGTCCATCTCGATGCGCGGCTGCAGGTCGCGCAGGGCGAGGTAGAGCTTCTCCATCGTGTTGAGCGCCATGTACGGGCAGATGTTGCAGTTGCAGTTGCCGTCAGCGCCCGGCGCACCGATGAAGGTCTTGTCGGGGACGGCCAGTTCCATCTGGTGGATGATGTGCGGCTCGGTCGCCACGATCAGCGTGTCGCCCGGCATGGTCTTGGCAAACTGCAGGATACCGCTGGTCGAGCCCACGTAGTCGCAGTGGTCGATGATGTGCGGCGGGCATTCGGGGTGTCCGGCTACCGGAGCGCCCGGATGCTGGGCCTTGAGCTTGAGCAGCTCGGTTTCCGAGAACGCCTCGTGCACGATGCACACGCCCGGCCAGAGCAGCATGTCGCGCCCGAACTTGCGGTTGAGGTAGCCGCCGAGGTGGCGGTCCGGCCCGAAGATGATCTTCTGTTCGGGCGGGATCTGGGCGAGGATCGTTTCCGCGCTCGAGGAGGTGACGATGACGTCGGAGAGCGCCTTCACCTCGGTCGAGCAGTTGATGTAGGTCAGCGCGATGTGATCGGGGTGGGCTTCGCGGAACGCCTTGAACTTGTCGGGCGGGCACGAATCCTCGAGACTGCAGCCGGCATCCATGTCGGGCAGGACCACGATCTTGTCAGGAGACAGGATCTTGGCGGTATCGGCCATGAACTTTACGCCGCAGAACGCGATGACGTCGGCATCGGTCTCTGCAGCCTTGCGCGAAAGCTCGAGGCTGTCGCCCACGAAATCGGCAATGTCCTGAATTTCCGGGCGCTGGTAATAGTGCCCGAGGATCACCGCGTTGCGCTCCTTGCGCAGGCGGTCGATCTCGGCGCGCAGGTCGAGGCCGGAAAGATTCAGGGGCTGGGCAGTCATCGCATCAAGTCCTCTCGACCGGCGGAAGGCGGCCGGGCGAGAGGGGACTTAGGGTTCTCAGCCCGCTGCCGCAATACCTTCAGCAAGCGAAACGAACGGCGGGAATACGGCGAGCCCCATGATGACGCCGAACAGCACCACCACCGCAAGGGCGCTGAAGCGGGTGGCGGGATGCACCGTGCCGGTCTCGCGCAGGTCATGCATTGCGATGATGCCGACAGCGAAGAGCTGGAACGCACCTTCGACGACCGGCGTCAGCACGGGGCCGAGGATCGGCGCGGGCACGAGGCGGCCGATGGCCGGTTCGAGGATCAGGATCATCGCACCCATCATCAGGCGCCGGTGCCACTGCGTTTCGCGGCGCATGGCGATCGCGGCGATGACCATCGCGGCGAACAGCGCGGTGCCGATGTGCGTCAGCGCCAGGAAATATGCGTTGCTGAAGAAGGGCGGCACGCGGTGCAGTTCGATCGCCATGCGACCGGTGAACATGCCAAGTCCGGCAATGAACAGGACCAGGGCGAGCGACACCCAACCGAGCTTGCGGTGCAGCGCGATGTTGCCGGTGAGTGCCAGCTGGTTCTGCAGCACGAACATGCCGAGCCATGACAGCATCGCCACACCGTGGAGATGGACCCACACCGGTGCGGTGGACGGTGAGGCCATGCCGCGCAGGGCCCATTGGCCGAACGCAAAGACGACGAACACCGCCATGCCGATGGCCATGCGGGTAAAGAAGCGCTGGTCGCGCGAGTACGGATAAACGGTATTGATTGCGGCGGTTGCCATAAGGTGTCTCCACCAGTCCCGACGCGCCCGCTAGGTGATTCGGTCCGATCTGGCGGTGATGTCAGTCACACTTGCAACCAATTTTGCGGAATTGGCGGTTACTTGTCGCCCGCTACTTGTCGAACGTGACCTCGACCTTGGCCTTGCCGTAGCCTGCCACCTGCAGCGGGATCGACAGGTTCTGGGCGATGGCTTCCCTGGCAGCTTGCCGCGCAAGGTTCATCAGCACCGGATTGGCCGCCTGCTGGACCGCCTGCGCCTCGGCAAGGCGGGTATTGTCGCGAGTCAGCTTGTCCTGTGCATCGCGGCTGATCCAGATGCCGTCACGCAAGTATTGCGCGCGCGCCTCGTCAAGATTGGGACGGCTGACAGTGAGCGGCGGCAGGCGCACTGAAAGGGTCTGTGCGTCCGCGTTCCAGGTCAGCCGGTCCCGACCGACCTGGGCAAGATTGATGGTGTAGTCGATCCGCGCCGGGATTACCGCGACCTGCTTGGAATTGACGAGGCCGAACAGGCGGGAGTCGTTGCTCGACACGACGGGAGCGAGTTCGGCGCTGAATACGGTCAGCTTGTCCTGCTTTTCGAACGCAACAAGGCTGGTGGCAAGCGGATCGCCAAGATCGTCGGGTTGCCACCATCTCCATGCAAAGAACGCTGCCGCTGCAAGCGCAACGAGGAACAGGCCCCACGGCAAAAGCGAGATCCGCGCGAGGGAGGGCGCGGATTGCTGCGGGGAAGGGTGGGTGGTCAGGCCTGGATCATCCATGTCTCATCCTCAACCCGGACTCGCCCCTGTCGTTCCAGATCGAGCAGGTGGGCAAGCACCGAGCGGCCTGCTGCACCGTGGAGCCGAGGATCGAGGCCCTTGTACATGGCGCTGACGAACTCGGGAATGGCGTGCGGCCCGCCGTCCTCGAGCAGGCGCAGGATCTGACGCTCGCGCTGGCGGCGATGGCCGAGCATCCCGCGCACCAGCTGGCGCGGGTTGTCGATCTGCGGCCCGTGCGCTGGATAGAGCACGCGATCGGAGCGGTCATGGAGCTTCTGCAGGCTGGCCATGTACGCGGCCATGTCGCCATCGGGCGGCGAGACGACCGAGGTCGACCAGCCCATGACATGATCGCCGGTGAACAATGCGCCGCTTTCCACCACGCTGTAGCACAGGTGGTTGGAGGTGTGCCCGGGCGTGGCCACGGCTTCCAGCGTCCAGCCATCGCCCGAAATGCGCTCCCCATCGGCAAGCACGCGGTCGGGCATGTAGTCGGCATCGAACGCGGCATCGGCGCGCGGGCCGTCATCTTCCATGGTCAGCGGTGCGCAGCCGATGATCGGGGCGCCGGTGGCTTCGGCGAGCGGACGCGACGCCGGGCTGTGGTCGCGATGGGTGTGGGTGCAAACGATGGCGACAACCTTCGCACCGCCCACGGCGGCGAGGATCGCGTCGAGATGGCCCTGGCTTTCCGAGCCGACGACATCGTCCATGCCGTAAGGGCCGGGATCGATCACGGCCACGTCCTTGCCGGCGCCGACGAGGTAGGTCTGCGTGCCGGTGAAGGTATAAGGCGAGGGGTTGGGCGCTAGCACGCGGCGCACCAGCGGTTCGAGCTGTTCGGCGCGGCCGACGGGCCATTCGCTGCGGTCGGGGATCGGGGGCATCTGGGCCATGGCTGGGGTATGGGGGCTGCGGTGCCCCCGCGCAACCGCACAAGTCATGTCAAATCGCCGGCGACGGCGTCATGACGTTATGAAAATCACGCTGCGCTGGGATGATCCTCGACAGCGCGGGCGAGACGGTCACGCAGGCGTTGCACGGCACTGCCATTGGCAACGGCCTCGGAACGCCATGCCTGTTCGAGACGCTGGATGCGCTGGTAGAGGCGCTGGCTGTCATGAACCAGCGCCTGGACGTCTTGTGGCAGATTCGCGACGACTTCGGGGTCACTGTCCGGAAAGTTCGCGATCAGGCGGCCATGGCGGCGCAGTTGCAGTTCCGACAGCTCACCTGCAAAATGGGCGCGGTGATTCAGCAGCCAGGCGAGGCAGTGCATCACCCGCGTCGTCGTGCGGAGCGCTTCGCAGCTTACCTGTACGCGCTGCAGATCCTCGTCGTCGGCCACGATCTGGTTGGTCTCGTTGCGTAGCCGGTCGAAGCGGGTGCGCACCTTATCGGCAAGGTCGAGGGCCTGCGCGTGAAGGGCGTCTATGATACGCGGGTTGAGGCTCGGCAACAAAGGCATGGATAGCGCATAGTCTTGTGGTCAGGCTTTCGCCAACAGGACAACGCTCGGATGCTTGTCCCGTTTCGTGAACGTTTCTTAACGGGACACCGCGCTTTTCGCCCTCATGTGAATCAAGTGCCTGATTTCAGGCGATGATATCGGGAATAAGATAGTCTTCGATCATCGCGATCTGGTCTTTCAGCAGCAATTTGCGCTTCTTGAGGCGGGCGATCTGCAACTGGTCGCGGGCGCCATTGAGCGAGAGCGCATCGATCGCCGCGTCGAGGTCACGGTGTTCGATACGCAGCGCCGCAAGCCGCTTGCGCATTTCCTCTTCGGTCACGTTCCGCCCAACTCCTTCGACCCGGTGAACCGGTCGGCTTCTGCGACTTACGGCATAACCCGTAAAGTGCAACGCTCCGGCGCGGTTTGACTTGCAAGATACGGCCAATGTGGGAGCATGACAACGCGCCGCCTGTTCGAGTCGTGAAGAACCGGCTGAAAGGTTGCGCCGCCCCGCACGGGGATGGCCTCGTGCGGTTTTCTGAAGGGGGCTTTCCCTTAAGGAGGAAAAAGCATGGAATCGACGCACATCAGCGCACTCCAGACAAAGCACGCCGGACTTGAAAAGCAGATCCAGATGGAAATGTCCCGGCCCCTCCCTGACGATACGCTGGTGGCTCAGCTCAAGAGAAAGAAGCTGAAGATCAAGGAAGAGCTATCGCGCCTTCACTGATCGCGCGCCGCCTTCCAAGGCACCGCACGGAGCCGCCCCGAGGGGCGGCTCTTTTGCGTGAAGGCGTGCGTGAATAGCTATCCGCTCCACATCGGTTTCGCATCCGATTGTGCGCAACATTCCCAAACCGCACGCACTAGGCTAATCCATGTTCATGCTCAGTGCCGTCACCTCTGCTCGACAAATCCTGACTTCGCTGCACGAGGTCATGGCCTCCCGCGCCGGTGCCCAGGCCAAGCTGAACCAGATCGTCGAAGTCATCGGCGAAAATCTCGATTCAGAAGTGTGTTCGATCTACCTCCTGCGCGAGGGGATGCTCGAACTCTTCGCCACGCGCGGCCTCAACCAGGCGGCGGTCCACGTCACCCGGCTGGCCGTGGGTGAGGGCCTTGTCGGCACCATCGCTGGCAATGTCGAGACGCTCAATCTCGCCGAAGCTGCTGCCCACCCCGACTTCGCCTTCCGCCCCGAAACGGGGGAAGAAAAGTTCCACTCCTTTGCCGGCGTTCCGATCGTCCGGCGCGAACGCGCGGTGGGCGTAGTTGCGGTCCAGCACGTCGAGCCGCGCCGCTACGAAGAGGTCGAGATCGAGGCGTTGCAGACAGTGGCGATGGTTCTTTCCGAACTCATCGCCAATGCGGAGCTGATCGACGACGAGGAGACGCTGGGAGTCCCGGCCCACCTCACCGGGCCGGACCGCATCAAGGGCCTCACGCTCGTGAAGGGGCTGGCCAGCGGGGTTGCCGTCTATCACCAGCCGCGCGTCACCATCGAACATGTCGTTGCCGAGGATACCGAGGCTGAACGCCAGCGGGTCTACCTCGCGTTCGACAAGATGCGCGAACAGATCGACCGCATGGCCAGCCAGGCGGAGTTCGGCGTCGGGGGAGAGCATGAGGAGGTGCTCGAGACCTACCGCATGTTCGCCTACGACGAAGGCTGGTCGCGCCGGATCAACGAGGCGATAGATTCAGGCCTTACGGCAGAAGCGGCGATAGAGCGCGTCCAGCAGCGTACCCGCATGCGCATGCGCCAGATCGACGACCCGTTGCTGGCCGATCGCATGCACGATCTGGAGGATCTGTCGAATCGCCTGCTGCGGATCGTCTCGGGCCAGCTCGGCACGGCAGCCAGCATGGGCCTCAAGGGCGATGCCATCCTGATCGCGCGCAATCTCGGCCCTGCCGAACTCCTCGAATACGACCGGCGGCGCCTCAAGGGGGTCATTCTCGAGGAAGGCTCGCTCACCGCGCACGTCGTCATCGTGGCGCGGGCCATGGGCATACCGGTGGTCGGCCGCATGCGGGCGCTGCGCGGCAAGGTCCGCGATGGCGATCACCTGCTGCTGGATGGCGATCAGGGCGTGGTCGATGTCCGTCCCGCACCCACGCTGATCGAGGCGTTCGAAGCGCGCTTTGCCAGAAACCGCGAACGGCAGGCCCATTACGCCACGATGCGCGAGGTCGAGCCTTTCACCCGCGACGGCACGCGCATCGCCGTGCTGATGAACGCAGGGCTGCGTGACGATACGCCCATGCTCAACCTTACCGGCGCGGATGGCATCGGCCTGTTCCGCACCGAGTTCCAGTTCCTCGTTTCCGCAACTCTGCCTTCGCGCGAACGCCAGACCCGGCTCTATCGCGATGTGATGGACTCGGCCGGCGATCGCCCGGTGGTGTTCCGCACGGTTGATATCGGCGGGGACAAGGTGCTGCCCTACCTGCGCCACAACGACGGCGAGGCCGAAGAGAACCCGGCAATGGGTTGGCGCGCGCTGCGCGTGGCGCTCGAACGCGATGGTTTGCTGAAGGTGCAGGCACGCGCCCTGCTGGAAGCGGCAGGTGGGCGCACGCTCAACGTGATGTTCCCCATGGTCACCGAACCATGGGAGTTCGATGCCGCCAAGGCCGTATTCGACGGTCAATTGGCGTTCCTGCGCAAGCAGAAGAAGATCCTGCCCGAGGCGATCCGCTACGGGGCGATGCTCGAAGTCCCGGCACTGGCCGAGTGTCTTGACCTGTTGGCCCCGAAGCTATCCTTCCTGTCGATCGGCACGAACGACCTGACACAGTTCCTGTTCGCGGCCGATCGCGCCAATCCCAAGCTTGCCGAACGCTACGATTGGCTCAGCCCGGCCATCCTGCGCTTCCTGCGTCGCGTGGTGAACACGGTGGCGCCGTTCGGAACCGACGTGACGGTGTGTGGCGAGATGGGTGGCCGCAGGCTGGAGGCGCTCGCCCTGCTCGGCCTTGGCATCACACGGCTTTCGATCACGCCAGCCGCTGTCGGGCCGGTCAAGGAACTCGTCCGCAAGGTCGATGTGAACGAGATTCGCGCGGCGATGGCTGGCTGGCTGTCCGATCCCCCACAGGACCTTCGTTCCGCGATCGCGGAATGGGCCTCCTCGCGCGGGATCGAGTGCGACTGAGGGTGACGCAGGGGCGTTTCGTCGTCGAAATCCGCAATTCCTCGTCGAAAGCCGTTGACATTCGCAGGGGTGACGCGAACCCTGTTAACGGGTTGCAAAGCATACGCGGAAGACGGGAGTAACGCCTTGGCTGAAGCCGGCGGTCTGCAGGACATTACCAATATCGACACCACGCCCATGCCCGCCGGGCAGCCGGGCCGACAGAGCGTGGGTGAAATGCTGCGCGCGGCGCGTGAGGCCGCAGGGCTGGACATCAAGCAGCTCTCGCAGGCCACGCGGGTAACGACCCGGCATCTGCAGGCGCTTGAGGTGGGCGATTATGCCGCGTTTCCCGGAAGGCCCTACACGCTCGGCTTTGCCAAGAGCTACGCCAGGGCTGTCGGCCTGGATGACAAGGTTGTTGCCGAGGCCGTCCGGGCCGAGCTGGACCAGCAGGCGCCGCCCCCGCCGCCCCGCGTCATCAATCAGTTCGAGGTGGGCGATCCGGAAAAGACGCCTTCGCGGCTGACCGCATGGCTCGCTGCCGGTCTGGTCATCGCAATCGCGCTGGCGGGGTTGGTGTTCTGGCGCAGCTATTATCTCCCGTCGGCTGAACTGCCCCCGCTGGTCGGGCCGGAAGAGGCCAGGCCGGTCCCGAACCAGGTCGCCGCCGCACCAGCGCCAGTTGCGTCACCAGCCGGACCGGTGGTGTTCACGGCCACCGAAGATCGCATCTGGGTGAAGTTCTACGACGGCACCGGCAAGCAGATCCTGCAGAAGGAACTGGCCAAGGGCGAAAGCTTCACCGTGCCGACCGACGTGCCCGAACCCAAGCTGTGGACCGGGCGTCCCGATGCACTTGCGATCACGGTGGGCGGGCAACCGGTTCCGCGCATTGCCGAGAAGGAAGGCATCGTGAAGGACGTTGCTGTCAGCGCAGCGGCCCTGCTCGCGCGCGGCACTGCTGCCGCCACGGCAAGTCCTGTGCCGACGCCTTCCGCGGCCGCCCCGGTCGCACGGCCTGCGCCGCGCCCCCGTGCGCAACGGCCTGTGGCGGCCAGCGAGCCGACAGCGGCTCCGGCGACGACCCAGGCTGAGGCATCACCGCCACCTGCCGCCCAGCGCTGAAGTGACGGGCGGAGGCGGATAAACCGCTGGCCGGTCTCGACTTGGTGCGGGCTATCGGGCAAACTTGAGGCGTTGATTGAGGGTGCGCGGGGGATCGTGCGCCGCTGAACGGGAACGACCATGACCATGACTTTCCGGCGTGCCGCGCCGCTTGGAGCCATCCTTCTGGGGCTGACCGCCCCGATCGCCGCGCCGGTGCTGGCCCAGTCCTCTGCACAGAAGACCACTGCCACACCGGTCGATCCCGAAATGCGTCTGCGCCGGATCGAGGCGGAAATCCGCGCGATGCAGCGCAAGGTCTTCCCTGAGGGCGCCGGCAAGACTTTCGTTCCGGAAATCACTGCAGGGCCGACAACCACGACACCGGCTGGCGCGCCGGCTTCTTCAGCGGTGACTGACATTCTGGCACGGATGGACGCGGTCGAGGCGCAGATGGCACGACTGACGGCGCAGGTTGAGGAAGGGCAGAACCGTTTGGCCAAGATCGAGGAACGCTTGGCCAAGCTGGAGGCCGCTGCCGCACCGGCGCCTGAAGAGCCCGCGGCGACGCCTGCGCCTGTCGTCACGACAACGCCCGCTCCCGTGCCCGTGGCACCGAAACCCACGACACCCGCCGCCACCAAGCCGACCGAGACCAAGCCTGCGACGCCTGCCGCCAAGCCGGCATCGCCCTCGGCGGCGCGCGTGGCCGCAGTTCAGGCGATCGAGAAGCCTGCGACCGGCGATGCCGCGCTTGACGACTACAACTACGGCTTCCGCCTGTGGGAAGCCAAGTTCTATCCCGAAGCGCAGCAGCAGTTGCAGATCTATGTCGATCGCTATCCCAAGCACAACATGATCAGCTTCGGTCGGAACCTGCTGGGTCGGGCCTGGCTCGATGATGGCAAGCCCGGCACCGCTGCGCAGTTCTTCCTGCAGAACTACCTTGCCGACAAGAAGGGCGCGCGTGCGCCAGACAGCCTGCTGTATCTCGGGATTGCCATGGTGCGCCTCAAGGATACCGAAAAGGCTTGCGGTGCGTTCGCAGAACTGGCCTCGGCCTATCCGGATGAAGTCGCCGGTCGTCTCAAGGGCCAGTACGATGGCGCGCGCGCTTCGGTGAAGTGCAAGTAATGGACACGGAAATAGCCTGACCGCTGCTGCTGCGCGTTTTGCCGCGCAGTGGGCAGCGGTCGCTCCGCATGGGCCGGTCGGACTTGCCGTGTCGGGCGGACCGGATAGTCTCGCCATGTTGCTGCTGTTCCACGAAGTTGCGCCGCGCAACTTTCAGGTGGCCACGGTCGATCATGCCTTGCGCGCGGAATCGGCAGGGGAAGCGGCGATGGTCGCTGCGATCTGCGCCGGGCGCGGCATCGCGCATCAGACGCTGACGCTTTCGCTGGAAAAGGGCAGCGCCGTGCAGGAGCGGGCCCGCGCGGCGCGCTATCGAGCGCTCGCCGAATGGGCGCAGGCAGAACGGCTTGCAGCAATCGTGACCGCCCACCATGCCGACGATCAGGCCGAGACGATGGTCATGCGGCTCAATCGTGGTGTCGGCTTGCGAGGCTTGGCAGCGATGCGGCCCGTTGCGCAAGTGCCGGGCGCCCCCAGGCTCAGGTTGCTCCGGCCTTTGCTGTCATGGCGGCGGGCGGAGTTGCAGGCTGTTGTAGACGTCGCCGGTCTTGCAGCTGCCGACGATCCGTCTAACCGCGATCCGGGCTATGAGCGGGTGCGCATGCGTGACGCCCTGACGTCAAACGAAGCGTTTGCCATCATGGGTTTCGCCCGCAGTGCCCGGAACCTTGCCGACGCCGATGCCGCTCTGGAATGGGTGGTCGACCAGCTCTGGGAGGAGGTCGTGGCTGCGGGCGAGGGTTTCACGTGGAACCCACCGTCGGGCTTGCCCGATGTGCTCGCGATGCGCCTGCTCGAGCGCGTGCTGGCCGCACTGGGTGCGGGTGCGCCACGGGGCGCGGAGCTGGTCCGGTGGCTTGGAATGCTGCGCGAGGGCGGAGTGGCGACACTAGGGGGCGTAAAGGGCGATGCACGGGCAAACGCCTGGCGGTTCACCTTGGCGCCCCCGCACGCGTCCAGGTCTTGACCCTTGCACCATGCCCTATCGGTACAGGTCGCTGAAAAACCACATTCGCGCTATATTGCGAGTTACCCGATATTGAGAATCGGGGTGGCAATCCTACATTGCCTCCATACCCGCCCGCGTTTTCCGGGCGATTGCGGAAAGACAGCGATGAACGACGACCAGCCCCAGGGTAATCCGTGGATCAAGAGCCTCCTTGTCTGGGGCGGAATCTTTCTCGCGCTGTTGCTGGTGGTTTCGATGTTCGGGTCGCGGGTCGATACCAATGCGACGACAATCCCCTATTCGGCCTTCCGCTCCCAGGTCAGCGATGGTTTGGTCCGTTCGGTCGAAATCGCGCCCGAGCGCATCACCGGCACGCTCAAGAACGGCAGCCAGTTCGCGACCGTTCCGGTCCCCGGTGATGCCGATCTGCCCAAGCTGCTGCAGGACAACGGCGTGCAGTATGCCGGCAAGGCGGCCGAACAGCCGAACATGCTGATGTACATCCTGTTCAACTCGTTGCCGTTCCTGCTGATCCTCGGCGTTGCCTTCTTCGCGCTGCGCCAGATGCAGAAGGGCGGCGGTTCGGGCGCGATGGGCTTTGGCAAGTCCAAGGCCAAGCTCCTGACAGAGCGTTCAGGCCGCGTGACCTTCGATGACGTCGCCGGCATCGACGAAGCCCGCGAGGAACTGGAGGAAATCGTCGAGTTCCTGCGCGATCCCTCGCGCTTTTCCAAGCTCGGCGGCCAGATCCCCAAGGGTGCGCTGCTGGTCGGTTCGCCCGGCACCGGCAAGACCCTGCTGGCCCGCGCCATTGCGGGCGAAGCGGGCGTGCCGTTCTTCACCATCTCGGGTTCGGACTTCGTCGAGATGTTCGTCGGCGTCGGCGCGAGCCGCGTGCGCGACATGTTCGAGCAGGCCAAGAAGAACGCGCCGTGCATCGTCTTCATCGATGAAATCGACGCGGTCGGCCGTCACCGTGGCCACGGCCTCGGCAATTCGAACGACGAGCGCGAGCAGACGCTGAACCAGCTGCTGGTCGAGATGGACGGCTTCGAGGCAAACGAGGGCATCATCATCATCGCGGCAACCAACCGCCCCGACGTGCTCGATCCCGCTCTGCTGCGTCCCGGTCGTTTCGACCGCCAGGTGGTCGTGCCGATCCCTGACATCGAAGGCCGCGAGAAGATCCTGTCGGTGCACATGAAGAAGGTGCCGCTGGCGCCTGACGTCAACCCGCGCACGATCGCGCGTGGCACGCCCGGCTTTTCGGGTGCCGACCTTGCCAACCTCGTCAATGAAGCCGCCCTGCTGGCCGCGCGCCGCAACAAGCGTCTCGTTGCCATGCAGGAGTTCGAGGACGCCAAGGATAAGGTCATGATGGGGGCCGAGCGCCGCTCGATGGTCATGACCGACGACGAAAAGAAGATGACCGCCTATCACGAGGCTGGCCATGCCATCGTTTCGGTCAAGGAACCGGCATCCGATCCGATCCACAAGGCAACGATCATCCCCCGTGGCCGGGCCCTAGGCATGGTCATGCGCCTGCCGGAACGGGACAGCTATTCCTATCACCGTGACAAGATGCACGCGAACCTCTCGGTCGCGATGGGTGGACGCGTGGCGGAAGAGCTGATCTTTGGGCACGACAAGGTGTCGTCCGGTGCATCTTCTGACATCCAGTACGCCACTTCGCTGGCGCGCTCGATGGTCACCAAGTGGGGCATGTCGGACAAGCTCGGGCCGCTGCAGTATGAAGACCAGCAGGAAGGCTATCTCGGCATGGGCGGTTCGCAGCGCCTGTTCGTCTCGGACGAGACCAACAAGCTGATCGACAGCGAGATCCGCGGGTTGGTTGACGGCGCACACGCCCGTGCGACCGACATTCTCAAGACCAACGAGGACAAGCTCCACCTCCTCGCTCAGGCCTTGCTTGAATACGAGACGCTGACCGGCGACGAGATCAAGGAACTGCTCGACAGCGGCAAGCTGGACCGACCGCAGAACCCGACGGGCACCGCCCGGCCGGTTGCGGCCCAGGGCTCGGCGGTGCCGCGCGCGGGCAAGAAGTTCGGCTCGACCAATCCGCAGCCGGCCTGATCCCCGGCCAGATCTTAAAGCGAGAGGGCGGGGGGCAACCTCCGCCCTTTTCGTTGAAAAAACCGCTCATCCTGAGCCTGTCGAAGGATGCACACGAAGCACCGGCGTCCTTCGACAGGCTCAGGTCGAGCGGGGGTGGGGCGCCTTATCCCCCCGCTTCCACGAGGATTACCACCGCGAACAGCATCATGGCGACGAAAGCGAAGAGGCTAAGGAACCACGTCCGCCACCATGCGCCGAACCAGGACAGGCCGTAAGCGCCGCGCAACTGCAGCAGCATGTGCAAGGGCGGCAGGAAAGCGAGCGCGGGTAGTCCGGGCAGGGCCAGCCTGCCCCCGACGGTCGCCACGATGCCCAGCAGCGTCATGAAGCACAGCGAATAGGTGACGAACACGGTGTGATCGTAAAGCCCGAAGCGGCGGCTGAACGGGAACAGCAGCCACAGGAACGGCACCGAGATCGGGATCAATGCCCAGCTCAGCTTGTAGCTGTAGTTCTGCACCTTATAGAGCGCGAGGCTCGGATTGGCCTTGGCCTTCTTCACCGCTTCGTTGATCCAGCCGATATCGCTGGCAGTCTCGAGGCCGCTGGTATCGATGTTGCCGACGTTGATGCCGCTCGCCTTGACCTGCTCCAGCCCGGCGATGTTCTTGCGCGTTTCGGCAATTGCTGCGTCGATCTTCGCCAGCTCTGCGGCGTCGCCGCGTGCCGCGATCCGTTCGGCCTCGAGGACCGCCAGATCGTTGCGTTCCTGTTTGAGGCCCTGCTCTACCGTCGTATTCACGCTGGCACCAATATCGCCGCCCAGCGAATTGATCGTGGTGAACAGCGCGAACACGCAGAACAGGAACAGCGCGATCGGTGAAACATAGCTCGCCCGCCGTCCGTCGATGTATTCGCGGGTAAGCTTGCCGGGCTTGGTCACCAGCAGGGGCAGCGTGCGCCAGATCTTGCCTTCGAAGTGGAACACGCCGTGAAGCAGGTCGTGGAAGAACGCGCCGAGCGTCTTGTGAACGTGTGCTGCCTGACCGCAGGCATGGCAGTGGCTGCCGACCAGCGGCGTGGCGCAATTGAGGCAGGCCGATTCGTGGGTGTGACCGTCGGCCCGATGCTCGCCCGCCGTCGGCTCCACGGTGCGTGCCGCTGCCAGCGCGCCCGCCATGTCGCCCAGAGTCTCGGTGCCGTTCAAAATCTCGTTCCCCCTGTAACTTGTTGCAGCATAACGAGCGTGCGACGTTCTCGCCACACCCTTGAGACGGCGCGACAAGTGAGACGGCGCGACAAGGGGGAGGCTGATTTCACGGAACATTAACCTTGTCCGTGCAGTCCGGAGCCCAAGAGGGTAAGCAGCACGCGTGTACACGTCGCGGGATCAGATGATGGCGCTCGGTGGAGCGGGCGGGGGAAGCGGCTTCGGCCAGCGCACCACGCCGCCGCGCGCGCCCGTGCTGCCGACGCGCTGGGGTCTTCTGCACAAGACTGCCGAGCAATACCTGTCGCGCCACTGGCAGCGCCTGACTGCGCCGGTGGAGCGCGCTTTCGCCAGATTTGATCTCGTGCCCGATCTTGCCGAAGATCTTGGCAGCGCCCGCTGGTTCAGGGGCTTTGGCACCATGCTCGCTCTCGGCGCGGCGGCTGTGCTGATGTGGCCGAGCTTTGCCCCGTTGCAGGCCGCGCCGCTGACCTTGATGGACGATGCCGCGCAGGACGAATTTCGCGTGCAGGGCATCCGCCCGCTCGCCTTCGGTGCGGACAACGGCCGACGGATGAACGCCACGTCCGCCGTCATCCCGCTTGCCGCCGCGCCCGAGCGTCCGAACATCGACCTGACGGCAACGCTTGGCGCCGGCGACAGCTTCCCGCGCATGCTGCAGCGGGCCGGCCTTGCCAGCACCGACATCGTGCGCGTGCTCGACCTGGTGGGTGGGCAGGTCAAGCCCGGCGCAATTCCGGAAGGCACGCGCTTTTCCATTCGCCTGGGCGCGCGCACTAGCCCGGCGCAGCCGCGCCCGCTCGAGCAGCTGTCGTTCCGCCCCCGCTTCGACCTCGCGCTCGATATCCGGCGCAGCGGTGGCGCGCTGGCGCTCGCCAGCAACGCCATTGCCGTTGACACATCGCCACAGCGCATTCGCGGAATCGTCGGGGCGAGCCTCTATCGCTCCGCCCGCGCGGCAGGCGCACCTCCGTCTGCGGTGCAGGACTACCTGCGCACGATCGACGAGCACATGGCGTTCGAGGAGATCGCGC
The DNA here is from genome assembly GCF_000807925.1 of Novosphingobium subterraneum. Taxonomy (GTDB): domain Bacteria; phylum Pseudomonadota; class Alphaproteobacteria; order Sphingomonadales; family Sphingomonadaceae; genus Novosphingobium; species Novosphingobium subterraneum. The sequence continues at coordinate 212,638 of NZ_JRVC01000006.1, forward strand.
CGGGTGACGAGTTCGACCTGGTCTATGCCAATCGCCGCGCCGGCACGGGCGAGCAGCAGGCCGGCGATCTGCTCTATGCAGGCGTTGTCCGCGCCGGAAAGCCGGTGCTGCAACTCCTGCGCTGGGGCAGCGATGGGGCGTTCTATTCGCCGCAAGGCATGGCCGAGGGCGCGCAGGCGACCACGGGTTTCCTCGGTGCGCCGGTCAACGGCCGCATCACTTCGGGCTATGGTGCGCGCCGCCATCCGATCCTCGGCTATGTGCGCATGCACGCCGGGATCGATTTCGCCGCCAGCTGGGGGGCTCCCATCTATGCTGCCACCGATGGCCGCGTCAGCATTGCCGGGTGGCATGGCGGGCACGGCAACTACGTTCGCCTCGATCACGGCGGCGGCATCGGAACCGGCTATGGCCACATGAGCCGCATCGCCGTTTCGGCGGGCATGACCGTGCGGCGCGGGCAGGTGATCGGCTATGTCGGCTCCACCGGGCTTTCGACCGGGCCGCACCTCCATTACGAGATGTATCGCGCAGGACAGACGGTGAACCCGATGTCGATGACCTCGATCGTCCAGCGCGCGGCTATCGACCCGGCGCAGCTTGCCGCCTTCCGCAGCAAGCTCGCGCAGATCACGGCGATCCCGGCTAACCGCTCCCGATGATTGCAGCGGGGCGAGCCAGCGGCTAGGCCTTCCTGCCATGACGACTTATCCGATGACTCGCCTGCGCCGCACCCGTGCCACTGCATGGAGCCGCGCCATGCACCGCGAAGTGCTGGTCACGCCTGCGGACCTGATCTGGCCGCTGTTCGTGACCGAGGGGGAGGGCGTCGAAGATCCGATCCTGTCGCTTCCCGGCGTATCGCGCTGGTCGGTTGACGGCATCGTTGCGCGGGCCAGGGAAGCGGTGGCGCTGGGCATTCCGTGCCTTGCCCTGTTTCCGAATACCCAGCCCGATCGCCGCAGCGAGGATGGCAAGGAAGCGCTCAACCCGGACAACCTGATGTGCCGGGCGATCAAGGCGATCAAGCAGACCTGCGGTGACGATATCGGTGTGCTGACCGACGTCGCGCTCGATCCCTACACCAGCCACGGGCAGGACGGCCTGATCGATGATGAGGGCTATGTCCTCAATGATCAGACCGTGGAAATGCTTGTCGGGCAGAGCCTCAACCAGGCCGCAGCCGGGGCCGATATCATTGCCCCGTCCGACATGATGGACGGCCGCATCGGTGCAATCCGCGAGGCGTTGGAAGGCGCTGGCCACATCAACGTGCAGATCATGTCCTATGCGGCCAAGTATGCCTCGGCTTTCTATGGACCGTTCCGCGATGCGGTGGGTTCGCGCGGGCTGCTCAAGGGCAACAAGAAGACCTACCAGATGGACCCGGCCAACGCCGAGGAAGCGCTGCGCGAGGTCGAGATGGATCTGGCCGAAGGTGCTGACAGCGTGATGGTCAAGCCGGGCCTGCCCTATCTCGACATTGCGTGCCGCGTGAAGCAGACCTTCGGCGTACCCGTGTTCGCCTATCAGGTGAGCGGCGAATACGCGATGATCGAGGCAGCCGTGGCAGCCGGGGCCGCCGATCGCGATGCCATGGTTCTGGAAACGCTGGTGGCCTTCAAGCGCGCGGGCTGTTCCGGCGTGCTGACCTACCATGCGGCCCACGCTGCCCGGCTTATGGGCGCCTGAAGGACCAGATGATGTATCCCGACGTTTCGATCGTCCCGCTCAACGGCAAGACCCCGCGCATCCACGAGAGCGCCTTCATTGCGCCCGGCTGCCGGATCATTGGCGATGTCGAGATCGGGCCGGACGTTTCCATCTGGTACAACTGCGTCCTGCGCGGCGACGTCAATTTTATCCGCATCGGCGCGCGGACCAACATTCAGGATGGCAGCGTCATCCACGTCGACAGCCCCGCGCCCACCAAGCCCGATGGCTTTCCGACGATCATTGGCGAGGACGTATTGGTCGGTCATCTGGCCATGGTCCACGGCTGCGTCATCGAGGATCGCGGCTTCGTCGGCCTCGGCGCGATCGTGATGAGCGATGCCCATATCGAAAGCGACGGCATGCTCGCAGCAGGCGCGATGCTGACAGGTGGCAAGCGCGTGTTGTCGCGGCAGTTGTGGGGCGGCCGTCCCGCCAAGTACATGCGCGACCTCGACGATGCGGCCATCGCCGATATGCAGCGCGGCGTGCAGCACTACGTCCGCAACGGTCAGGCGCACAAGGCGGCGGTGCTTGGCACGACCGAAGGCTGACCTGCCACCGCCAGCGGCCTTGCGCGCGCTGGTCGATGCCGAGGGGCGTCTGGCGGTGCGCGTGACGCCGGGCGCGCGCAGCGAGGGCATCGAGATCGAGCAGGGGCGCGTTGCCGTGAAAGTCCGCGCCAAGCCCGAGGACGGCAAGGCGACGGCAGCGGTCGGCGAACTTCTGGCAAGGGCGCTGGGTGTTGCGCCGTCCAAGGTAGAAATGTTGCGCGGCGCAACTTCTCGGGAGAAGTTGTTCAGGATTTCGCCAGTCTAACTTTCAGAAGGTACCCTGAACGCAACGACGACCATCGCCGCGCTCCAGACGCTGGCGATCCACAGGCATCCCATCGGCAGGCGATCCTGCAGGAAAGCGCCGAGCACGGCACCGCCCAGCAGGCCAAGCCAGAGCTGCGCCCATGACGCCCATCGGCCATCGCCTTTACCCGTGACGCGGCGTGCCAGGCCAATGCCGAGCTTGACCAGGGCGCCGGTCATGTAGGTCAGGCCGACAGTTACTTCGCCATCGCGCTGGAAAGTGTTGTTCAGCGCACCCATCGCCAGCACCAGCGCCGCCATCATGAGCGTTCCGATCCCGGCAGCGCGGGCCAATGCGCCGATCACCAGCAGCGCGGTCACCAGCGCCAGCACGGCGGGTTTGCGCATCGACCCCGCACGCTCGGAAACGAGCGCGCCACCCGTCACGCCAGCGATGAAGCCGCCGATCAACAGGGCCGGAACTATCGCATCTTGCGGGGCAGTGCCAATCGCAACGCCAAGCCGTGTCGTATTGCCCGACATGAAGGAGACGAAGTAGGCCTGCGCCGAAAGAAACCCGACCGAGTCCACAAACCCGGCCATTGCGGCAAGAGCCATGGCGAATGTCCGGCGCTGGCGGTCGTTGAGGATCACGCTGCGCCTTCTAGCGCGTGTTTGCGCCGAAGGGAATCAACGGGGAATCAGTCGCGCGCCATGCCTCGGGCCATCTGGCCAAGGACTTCGCTGAGCCCGACGGCAATTTCGCGGTCCTCCGGGGCAACATCGGCGATCGCCCGCGCCATGCAGTCGGCCCATTGCTTTGCCGTGTCGCGCGTGATCGGGAAGGGCTTGTGCATCGACATCATGCACTTGCCCGGATGCGCCTCGAACCAGTCGCGTGGACCGCCGCTCCAGCCCGCCAGAAAGCCCGGCAAGGATTCGCGCATCGGCGCAAGGTCCGGCGCATGCATGGCGCGCAGTTCTGCAAACGCAGGATCGGTTTCCATCAGGTCATAGAAACGGTCGGTGATGCGGCGCAGCATTTCGATGCCGCCAAGGCGGTCATAAGGACTTGTCGCGGGGGCCTGGGTAGCCAAGGGATTGCTCCGGAACAGGGATCTGGAACCTTGCTTGTGCCCCCAACCTGCGCCGACAACATTGACCGCCATCAATCAACTGGACAATCCCTTGGCGCTTCAGTTGCGATGGGGGAGTGCCTTGGCCGCCAGTCCTGCCGCCATTCCGCCAAGGACTGCCCCGATCGCCCAGTTGGTCGCCACCGCATCCCACTGGCGATAGCGGGTCCATTCGCCGCCGGTGCGCAGCGACGTCCAGGCGAGTCGTCCCAGCGCATAGGCCGGAGCGGCGAGCAACATGTTTGCCATTGTCTTCTCTCCCAGACGTTTTTCTGGAAACGGCAGGCAAGTGACTAGGTTCCGCAAGCTCAATCCGCGATCAAACCCTTCAGCGTCTCGAGCCGGTCCGCTTCATGCGCGGGCTTGTCGCTGCGGATGCGGCTGATGCGCGGGAAGCGCATGGCGACGCCCGACTTGTGCCGCTTGCTGGCGTGGACCGAGTCAAAGGCGACTTCGAATACCAGCGACTTGTCGGTTTCGCGCACGGGGCCAAACTTGGCCACGGTGTGCTGCCGCACGTAGCGGTCGAGCCATTTCAGTTCATCGTCGGTGAACCCGAAATAGGCCTTGCCCACGGGTAGAAGTTCCGCGCCCTCGTCGGGGTCGCCGTTCCAGCAGCCGAAGGTATAGTCCGAATAGAACGACGATCGCTTGCCGCTCCCGCGCTGCGCATACATCAGCACGCAATCGATCAGCAGCGGATCGCGCTTCCACTTGTACCACAGTCCGGTCCGCCGCCCGGCGACGTAAGGGCTGTCGCGCCGCTTGAGCATGACACCCTCGATCGCCTCGTCCCGGGCCCGGGCGCGCACTTCGGCAAGTTCGGCGAAGTCCCGCGCCTCGATCACTTGCGAGATATCGAAGCGGCCCTGGTCGAGCTTCGGCACCAGGGCTTCCAGACGAGCGCGGCGCTGCTCCCAAGCCCATTCGCGCAAGTCTTCGCCATCCTCGATCAGCAGGTCATAAAGACGTACGAAGGCGGGATAGTCGCTGAGCATAGCCTTCGACACGGTCTTGCGCCCCAAGCGCTGCTGCAGCGCGTTGAAGCTCGCCGCGCCACCACTCTCGCCACCCTGATGCACCCCGCGCACCAGCAGTTCGCCATCGAGCACGCAGGGCGTGGAAAGCGCTGCCGTCACTTCCGGGAATGTGCCGGAAATGTCGTCGCCACTGCGCGAATAGACGCGCGTCTCGCCGGCGACGTGGACGATCTGCACGCGAATGCCGTCCCATTTCCACTCGGCTGCGAACTCCGACAGCTCAAGGCTTTCCGCTTCGAGCGGGTGTGCCAGCATGAACGGCCGGAACAACGGGAGCAGGTCGGTGCGCGGAGGCGCAGCTCCGTTGGCGGCCCAATCGAACAGGGGCAGGTAAGGAGGCGCCTGTCCGTGCCAGTACTCCTCCACATCCTCGACGCTCACGCTGAACGCCTGTGCGAACGCGACCTTGGCGAGCCGCGCCGAAATACCGATGCGCATCGCACCGGTGGCAAGCTTCAGCAGGGCATAGCGACCGTTGACGTCAAGACGGTCGAGCAGATCGGTAAGTACGCCCGGCGCGGTGGTACGTGTGGTTGCGTGCAGGGTTTCTACCACCTCCGCTACGGAAGGCGGAGGCAGCCGATCTCCCAATGGTTCCGGCCAGAGCAGGCTGGCTGTCTCGGCGGTGTCGCCAACGTAATCGCGGCTCAACGTCCACAACACGGGGTCCACCCGCTCGGCCATCAGCGAGCGGATCAGCCCGGCCTTGACTGCGGGGAAGTCCAGCCCATCGGTCAGCGCGGCCAGCGCCCAGCCGCGGTCGGGATCGGGTGTCTCGCGCATGTAGTCGGCCAGCAGCGCCAGCTTGGCATTGCGCGATGGCGTGAGGACGAGCGCGTCGAGCAGGGCGGCAAAGCGCTCCATCAGTCGTCCTCGTCCTCGTAGCCGACCAGCGCGAGGGCCCGCGCCTTGCGCTGCGTCAGTTCGCACCAGCGCAGCAGCGCTTCCTCGCGCCCGTGGGTGATCCAGGTCTCGGCCGGATTCACTTGCGCGATGGTCTGGGTCAGCTCGTCCCAGTCAGCGTGGTCCGAGATGATCAGCGGCAGCTCCACATTGCGTTGCCGCGCCCGCTGCCGCACCCGCATCCAGCCCGAAGCCATGGCGGTGACAGGGTCAGGCAGGCGGCGGCTCCAGCGGTCGTTCAAGGCAGACGGCGGGCAGATCACGATGCCGTTGGCCAGCGCCGCCTTGGGCACCCCTGCCACGGCCTTGAGATCGCCAAGATCGACGCCGTGGTCCTCATACAGCCGGCACATCCGCTCCATCGCGCCGTGGAGCCAGATCGTGTCGTGAAATCCCGCCGCGCGCAGTTCGGCAATCACCCGCTGCGCCTTGCCCAGGGCATAGGCGCCGACAAGCACGCAGCGCCCCTGATCGTTCTCGCGGGCACTGAGCAGCTTGGCCATTTCCTCGGCAATCGGCGGATGGCGGAACACCGGCAGTCCGAACGTGGCTTCGGTGATGAACACGTCGCAGGGCGTCACTTCGAAGGGCGGACAGGTGGGATCGGCACGGCGCTTGTAGTCGCCGGTCACGATCACCCGCTCGCCGGCGTGCTCGAGCAGGATCTGCGCAGAGCCAAGGACATGTCCCGCCGGCACGAAAGTTGCGCGCACCCCTCCGGGAAGGCTGATCGTCTCGCCATAGGCAACAGGCGCCGCCCGGACCGCGCTATCCGCTTCGACACCATAGCGCAGCTGCATGATCGCCAGCGTTTCGGGCGTCGCCACTGTCCGCCCGTGACCACCCCGTGCGTGATCGGCATGCCCATGCGTGACCAGGGCGGTATCGACTGGCCGTGCCGGATCGATCCACACATCCGCTGGAGCGACGTGGATGCCCATCGGCTCTGCCCTGATCCACGAAAATGCCGCTGCCATGCCGGAACAATGGCGGGCTCACGGGATTCGTTCCAGATGAACCATCGCCACAGGATTGCGCGCGCGGGACAGGCGAGGTTCAGGTCACCGGGTTAGCTTTCGCCCGCCCTCAAACAGACGATCCGGGAGACTGGCCATGCTCCGCAAAAGCACATTGCTCCTCGCACCACTATGCGCCGCCGTGCTCTTGGCAGGGTGCGACGGAAAGGAGAAGGAAACCGGACCGGATGTCTCGCCGACAGCGTCGATCCCGGCGATTGCCGGGGCCGAGCCGCCGGTTACAGCGGTGCCGCCCTCGGCCAATCCGCTCGCCAGCTTCGACCGGCTCGATGCCGCGCGCGATGGGGCGATATCCAGCGCGGAGTATGCACAAGGGGCGCAGACCCTGTTCGAGATGATGGACCTGAAACAGAACGGCAATCTCGACGTCGACCAACTCCGCGCGGGCTCTGCCATGCTGGCCGAGATCGACGGGCTGACTCCGCGGGACCTGCTGGCCGTCGCCGATGCCGATGGTGACGGCAAGCTGACCCTGTCCGAATGGATGGCCTTCAACAACGCCCGATTTTCGATGATCGACAGGAATGGCGATGGCATGGTGAGCCGCGCCGAATGGGATGCCCCTCATCCCGCGCCGCCTCGGGCGCCATAAGGATGATCGAGAAGGGGCGGCACCTCACGATGCCGCCCCTCTGCTCGTGCACAGCTCTGGAGCCTATTCGGCTTCGTCGGCACTCGGCTCTTCGGTCGCCGCGCTTCCCGCCTTGCCCTTCCTGGCCTTCTTCTTGACCAGCTTTGGCGCGGCTGGCGTCAGTTCGAAGGACAGCGCGTCCTCCTTCAGGCTGACGTGGACTTCGCCGCCATTGGCCAGCTTGCCGAACAGCAGTTCCTCGGCGAGCGGCTTCTTGACCTTCTCCTGGATCAGGCGGGCCATCGGGCGGGCGCCGTAGAGCTTGTCGTAGCCCTTCTTCGCCAGCCAGCTGCGCGCGTCGGCATCGAACTGGATGTGGACGTTCTGTTCGGCCAGCTGCAGTTCGAGCTGCAGCACGAACTTGTCGACCACGCGGCTGACGACTTCGGGCGGCAGGTAACCGAACGGCACGATCGCATCGAGACGGTTGCGGAATTCAGGCGTGAACATCTTCTTCACCGCCTCGTCACCGGCGTCGGCCTTCGACACGTCGCCAAAGCCGATGCCCTGCCGCGCCATGTCCGAAGCGCCCGCATTGGTGGTCATGATCAGGACCACATTGCGGAAGTCCACCGTCTTGCCGTGGTGGTCGGTCAGGCGCCCATTGTCCATCACCTGCAGCAGGATGTTGAACAGGTCGGGGTGGGCCTTCTCGATTTCGTCGAGCAGCAGGACGCAGTGCGGCTGCTGGTCGATCGCATCGGTGAGCAACCCGCCCTGATCGAAGCCGACATAGCCCGGAGGCGCGCCGATCAGGCGCGAAACCGAATGCCGCTCCATGTATTCCGACATGTCGAAGCGCTGCAGCGGAATGCCCATGATCTGGGCGAGACTGCGGGCAACTTCGGTCTTGCCCACGCCAGTGGGACCTGAGAACAGGAACGAGCCGATCGGCTTGTCCGCATCGCGCAGGCCGGCGCGGCTCAACTTCATGGCCGAGGACAGCACCTCGATCGCCTTGTCCTGCCCGAAGACCAGACGCTTGAGATCGCGCTCGAGATGTTCGAGCACCTTCTTGTCGTCGCTGCTGACCGACTTGGGCGGGATGCGCGCCATCGTCGCGATGACCTGCTCGATCTCGCGGGCGGTGATCGTCTTCTTGCGCTTGTTCGGCGGCACCAGCATCTGCATCGCGCCCACCTCGTCGATCACGTCGATCGCCTTGTCGGGCAGCTTGCGGTCATTGATGTATCGCGCCGAAAGCTCGACCGCGGTCTTGATCGCGTCCGGCGTGTACTTGACCTTGTGGTGCTCCTCGAACGCGGTGCGGAGGCCCCGAAGGATCTTGATGGTGTCCTCGACGGTCGGCTCGTTCACGTCGATCTTCTGGAACCGGCGCAGCAGGGCACGGTCCTTTTCGAAGTGGTTGCGGAACTCCTTGTACGTGGTCGAGCCGATGCAACGGATCGTCCCGCCCGAAAGCGCAGGTTTCAGGAGGTTTGAGGCATCCATCGCCCCGCCGCTGGTGGCGCCAGCGCCGATCACGGTGTGGATCTCGTCGATGAACAGCACCGCGTGAGGCATCTTCTCGAGTTCCGAGACGACCTGCTTGAGGCGTTCCTCGAAGTCGCCGCGATAGCGCGTGCCCGCGAGCAGGCTGCCCATGTCGAGCGAGTAGATAACCGCTTCGGACAGCACTTCGGGCACTTCGCCTTCGACGATCTTGCGCGCGAGGCCCTCGGCAATCGCCGTCTTGCCCACGCCCGGATCGCCCACGTAAAGCGGGTTGTTCTTGGAGCGGCGGCACAGGATCTGGATGGTACGGTCCACTTCCGGGCCGCGCCCGATCAGCGGATCGACCTTTCCGTTCAGCGCCTTCTCGTTGAGGTTGACGCAGAACTGGTCGAGCGCGGTTTCCTTCTTCTGGCCCTTGGTGTCGGCCTTCTCTTCCTGCTGCTTCGGAGCCTCCTCCTCGGCGCCCTTGGGCGTGCGGCCTTCGACCTGGCGGCCGCCCTTGCCAATGCCGTGGCTGATGAAGCTGACCGCATCGAGGCGGCTCATGTCCTGCTGCTGCAGGAAATAGACAGCGTAGGAATCGCGCTCGGAGAACAGTGCGACCAGCACGTTGGCGCCCGTCACGGTGTCCTTGCCCGAGGACTGCACGTGAAGAATGGCGCGCTGGATCACCCGCTGGAACCCGGCGGTCGGCTGCGGATCGGCCTTTTCCTGGGTCTTGAGCGACTGGTATTCCTGATCGAGGTACTGGCGCACCACGTCGCCAAGATCCCCAAGGTCCACGCCGCAAGCCTGCATGACCTGCGCCGCGTCCGGATCATCGATCAGGGCCAGCAGGAGATGCTCGAGAGTCGCGTACTCGTGGCTGCGCTCGGACGCGTTGGCGAGCGCGGTGTGCAGCGTTTTCTCGAGACTCTGGGCGAAACTGGGCATGTTGCGGCTACTTTCTGGCTTGCGCCGGTGGGTTCTCCGACATGGAGAGTGCACACGCGTTATTAACCCGGGCTAAACCACGTGTGAGGGTGAGAACAGATGTCTGAAAGACACCCGTATATCGCGAGATATGGTAACGCCCTTCGGCAAAGGGAAGGGCGCGCGAATTCATCCTGCTTCGCCTGAGCCGGGCGGCGTTCGAAACAGCGCTTCTGCCGCAGCGCGATGGGCGCTCGCCTTGTCGCGATGGGCGACGGTGCGCATGATCTCGAGTTCGAGCAGGCGAATGCGCTCGTTCAGTTCATCGTGCGAATAGGGGTCGAGCACTTCGGTTGCCAGCTGGCTGGCCAGGTCCCCTTTCGGGCGAGGGCGCTCATCATGGTCCATTCCGGGCAGTTTGGGCATTGCAATGCCTTGCTGTCAACGCCTTGCATGGCTAGCCAGAGGCAAATTGGTATTCACAGGGGCAACAGCGGCGGATGAGCGGCATTCCTGCAACAATGACGGCAATTGGCTGGGACGCGCCCGGCGGGCCTGAAGTCCTGCGACCGGAAAGCGTCCCGGTTCCGGTGCCGGGACCGGGGCAGGTGCTGGTCAAGGTGGCCTTTGCGGGCGTGAATCGCCCCGATGTCATCCAGCGTCAGGGCTTCTATCCCCCGCCCCCCGACGCCTCGCCCCTGCCGGGCCTCGAAGTGTCGGGGCAGGTCGTCGCGATGGGCGAAGGGGTGACCTGGCCTTTCACCGGCACGATGGTCTGCGCCCTCGTGGCAGGCGGCGGCTACGCAGAGTACTGCATCGCCGAGGCTGCGCAGTGCCTCCAGGTGCCGACCGGCCTTTCCATGGCAGAGGCTGCCGCGATCCCGGAAACCCTGTTCACCGTCTGGCACAACGTGTTCGAACGCGGCATGGCGGCACCGGGCGAGACAATCCTCGTTCACGGCGGCACCAGTGGCATCGGTTCGATGGCGGTCCTGCTCGGCAAGCTGTTCGGCGTAACGGTAATCGTCACTGCGGGCGGCCCAGAGAAGTGCCACCAGGCGCTCGAGATCGGCGCGGCCCATGCGATCGACTACAAGGCCAGCGACTTCGTGGAAGAGGTCAAGCGCATCACGGAAGGCCGCGGGGTCGACATGGTGCTCGATATGGTTGCGGGTGATTACGTGGCGCGCAATCTCAAGTGCCTGGCCGATGATGGCCGCCATGTGACAATAGCGGTGCAGGGCGGGGTGAAGGCGGAACTCAACATGGCCGAAGTCATGCGCCGCCGGCTCACGCTTACCGGCTCGACGCTGCGCCCGCGTTCAAAGGCCTTCAAGGCGGCGCTTGCGTCCGAAATCCGCGAGACGGTCTGGCCGCTCGTCGCCACCGGCGAACTGCGCCGGATCATGGACCGGACCTTTCCCCTGGCCGAGGCTTCGGCCGCCCACGCCCGCATGGAACAGGGCAGCCACATCGGCAAGATCGTGCTGGCGGTCTGAGCGCGCGGGAAATCGCACTGCGTGCGATGCCCACCCCCAACCCCTCCCGCCTGCGGGAGGGGGGATAAAGCACAGCCCTGACTCCCCTCCCGCAGGCGGGAGGGGCTGGGGGGGGGGGGCATTGGCGGCAGCCAACAAAAAAGCCCCCCCTTCGAAAGGGCGGCCCCTTTTCGTGGCGGCCC
>NZ_JRVC01000007.1:0-215000 GCF_000807925.1 Novosphingobium subterraneum
ATCTCGGACAGGCTGACGCCCCAGGTCCGCTCCATGCCCGGCCGGCGGACGACAGAGAGCGATACCGGCGCATTGTTCTGGGTTTGCAGGAACACCTGCGTTTCGCCTTCGCCGACAAGATTGCCGGGGACATGAAGGACCTCGCGCACGCCCTTGATCCGCGGCGGCGCGTCGGGCGAAAGCATTTCGGTGAGGATCGCACGCGTCCGCATCTCGGTTTCGCCCGACCACGGCAACTGTGCGCCGGCATCGACAAGGCTGATCTCTCCGGCGCGACCGGGCACGGTCCGTGCAAACAGCAGCATGACCGCCTTCGAAAGCTTCGGCACTTTCCCCCGGGCATCGAGCGGAACATCGGCCAGATAGCGCACGGTCTCGCCCATGGCGGGGCCAGTCAGCACGGTCTGGGTGCGGGCTTCGATCAGCACGCGGGCCATTCCCAGGGCTACGCCGGGAGCCTGTTCGGGCTTGAGCCGCGATGCCTTGCGCACCTGCACGCGCAGCACGGTCTCGGCAGCGTCGGCCAGCGAGGCAAGGTCGGCGTAGGTAAGAGAAGGCGCCGCCCCGGCGGTGACAGCGCCGTCATCACGCCGAATCGCTGATTGCTGAGCGCTGGCCGAGGTGGCTGCGAATCCTGAAAAGAGCATTGCGAAGGCAGCGGCAGGGAGCGCAGCATTCGATACAAACCTAGGCATAACAGGGTCTCCGGCGGAATCCGCGCTTCGTTTCTGGCTGATTTCAGGCAGTGCAACCATGAATCACGAGTTAACGGATAAAGCATTTGCGCGCCTTTGGCTTCGCCGTTAAAGATGCGCCGGTTCGGGCAATCCAAAACAAGCAGCCCGACGCTTGCCGCCGCCAAACCCCCTGGTTTGATGTCGGCGGACCGGGTTGCCGGCAGGGTGGATTGAAATTTGCTGGATTGGCCTTCGGGCAGGACGGTGATCCTGTGCGCGGGCACCACCTTGGTCAGGGCCGTCATGCGCGTGCTCCGGGCCCGGGTGGGCGATCAGGAGTATTGGAGCTGAATGGCATACGCTGACCAACAGATGAGCGGTAACAAGATCACCGCGCTCATCGTCGTTGCGATTCTTCATGTCGCCGTTGGCTACGCGCTCGTTACGGGCCTGGCTCAAGAGGCGTTCAAGAAGGTCAAAGAGGTGACCTCGGCGGTCAACATCGAGGAAGAGAAGCCGCCGGAGGAGCCGCCGCCGCCGCCGCCTCCGAAGGAGAACACGCCGCCGCCGCCGATCGTCGCGCCTCCGCCGCCGATCAGCTTTAACGCGCCGGCGCCGCAGGTTCAGACGGTCAATGAAGCTCCTCCGATCCCGGCTCCGCCGGCGCCGGTTGCTCTTCCTGCACCGCCTGCCGCTCCGCCCCCGCCGCGCTTCCAGCCCAAGGGCGCTGCGCCAAAGGGCAATCCCGGCAACTGGGCGACGTCGAACGACTACCCCTCGCGTGCGCTTCGCGAAGAGCGTGAAGGCACCACGGGTTTCCGTGTCACGGTCGGTACCGACGGCAAGGTGACGGACTGCCAGATCACCAGATCTTCAGGCAGCCCGGATCTTGACGAGGCGACCTGCGCCAACGTCCGCCGCCGCGCGCGTTTCACGCCCGCGACCGACGGTGAAGGCCAGCCGACCACGGGCTCGTATTCGAACTCGATCCGCTGGGTCATCCCGAAGGATTGATCCGCACCGCGGAACTGACACGAGAGCCTGGTCCGACCGGCACTCACGCACTTTGATTTGAATTGAAGAGGAAGACTCGCAATGTTCATCTACGCTCTTGCTGCCGCCGCTGGCGCCGCAGCGCCGCAGAAGTCCTTCGGCATCAAGGAAGCCCTGTTCCCGAACGGTCAGCCGAACTGGATCGGCATCGCCACCCTCGTGATCCTCGCGATCATGTCGTTCGGTTCGTTCTACATCCTGTTCACCAAGCTCATGGAGCAGAACAAGATCATCGGCCAGTACAAGAACATCGGCACGTTCTGGCGCGCTCCCTCGCTGCGTGAAGGCGCTGCGAAGCTCGAAAAGAACTCGGCATGGCGCCAGATCGTCGACGACGGCATCGCCGCCGAAGACCAGCACGGCAAGATGACCGACGCCATGGAAGCCCATGACTGGCTGCACGGTTCGCTCGCCCGCTCGGAAGCGTTCGTGAACGCTCGCCTCGCCGGCGGCCTTCCGTTCCTCGCCACCGTCGGTGCTACCGCTCCGTTCATCGGTCTGTTCGGTACCGTGGTCGGCATCTACAACGCGCTGATCAACATCGGCCTCGCCGGTTCGGCCTCGATCGACAAGGTCGCAGGTCCGGTCGGTGAAGCTCTGATCATGACCGCGCTGGGTCTGCTCGTCGCCGTTCCGGCCGTGCTTGCCTACAACTGGTTGCAGGCTCGCAACAAGAAGATCGCAGAGCTGCTCTCGGGCTTCTCGACCGACATCCTGGCGAACATCAACTCGAAGGGCGCTGTGAAGCCTGCTCTTCCGGCTGCTCCGGCCACCCCGGCCGCTCCGGTCAAGAAGTAAGCAAAGAACCGGGCCGGCGGCATGTCCCCGGCCCCTTTCCGGAACGCGGGTCCCAGGCCGGAGTCTTTCTCCGGATCGCTCCGGCCCCTCTCGCGGCTCAAAACGGATAGGATGTAACCCATGGCAATGTCTGTAGGCGGCGCTGGCGGAGAAGAACGCCCGATGTCGGACATCAACACCACGCCGCTCGTGGACGTGATGCTGGTGCTGCTGATCATCTTCCTCATCGCGGTGCCCGTCGCGATCCAGTCGATCGAGAAGCTCAAAGTCCCCGTGCTTGTCAGCGAGGAATCGCAGGACAAGGTCGAGAACCTGATGCTGTCGGTCGTCTCGACGGACGCCGCAGGCCGTAGCCCGAAGGAACCCGGTTACGAGGGTTCTTCGCGCACCGGCCAGTGCCGCGTCTATTTCAACAACATCACCCCGGTGGACAACCAGGAGCTGTACCAGCAGGCTTTCAATCGCCTCGATGCGATCGTGAAGCGTGAAGGCGGCGCCGCCAACATGGACCCCGAGAAGATCCCCGAAGTGCATATCCGTGGCGACGTGAACGTGCCGTGGAAGTGCATCGCAGGGGCCATCTACAACGTCCAGTCCGCTGGCTATCCCAAAGTCGGCTTCATCTCGACGCCGGTCGATCCGGGCTAAGCCCGGACCCTCGACAGGTCCAGAGAGCGAACAGGAGTACCAACCATGGCAATGAGCGGCGGCAAGGATGATGGCTCGCCGATGATGGAAATGAACACGACGCCGTTGATCGACGTCATGCTCGTTCTCCTCATCATGTTCATCATCACCATCCCGGTGGCCACGCATGCGGTGAACATCGACCTCCCGCAGCCGACGAACATCCCCAACAACGTCACGATCGATCCGATCAAGAACAAGCTGGTGCTGACCGCGACCAACCAGATCCTCTGGAATGGTGCTTCGGTAAGCGAAGGCCAGCTGGTCTCGATCATCGCCTCGACGAAGGGGATCAACCCCGAGCCGGAACTGCAGTTCCAGCCCGAGGAATTCGCCAGCTACGAGATCGCGAACCGGCTGATGAAGATCATCACGGACGCCAAGGTCACGAAGTTCGGCTTCGTCGGCAACGAGAACTTCGCCACTTTCGAAAAGGGTCCGAACTAAGGACTTAGCCCGAGGGCTGAAGACAAGAGGGAGCGGTGCGAACCGCTCCCTTTTTTGTTGTGGCAAAGCTTCTGCACCCACGCCTGCTTGGGAAGGGTGTTTCGAGCGGAGGCGCGGAGAAGGTTACGCGCTTGTATCTCGCAAAGGCACAGAGGGAGCAGAGATCGCAGAGAAGAAAGAGGTATCTGACCCAACGACGCAAAGACGCGAAGATGGCGCGCCATGTGGCAAAGCCGCCTCACAATGCTGGCATTTCGTGCGATCGGCACTGAAGGCCTGCGGCGCGCGCAATCCCTTTGCGTCTTCCCGTCTTTATGCATGACAGCCCGGGCGCAAGCCGTACTCTTTTCCGCGATCTCTGCTCGCTCCGCGCCTCTGCGAGAAACCCTTCTTCTCTCCAACAAAGAGCATCATCCGCTGGCGAATGCGGACCGGTGACGCCGGTGGGAAGCTTGCAGATCGCGCGACCGGTGCGGTGCCGTTTGGCACGCAAAGGATGGGGCGCGGGACCGGTTGCGAGTGGCCGGGGGGCGGTTCCGGGCCCCTGGTCGGCTCAGCCTGAGGGCGGACATATGTGAAAGGACGAAGCTTTGGCAGCGGCTCGCGTACTGCCTTGGCTTCTGGCAAGCGGCTGCGTGAAAAGAACCTGTCGTTTGTGCTGACACTGTCGCACAATCATGGCGGGTTCCGCATCCGCAGCGTCGCTCAGGGTTCGGCGCCGTGCTATCAGCCCTGGGTTGTCCTGTCTGTCCTTGGGTAACGGCAGGGATCGCCCGGTGGGTCTGGGCTTAACGCCCCTCGTTGAACCCGCAGCGCACCTGCCGCACCGATCGCGCCGAAAGCGTCCGCACGCAGCGTCAGCTTCCGAAGGGAGAGGAGCGGGTTGGCCTTGTGCCCTCTCCTGACCTGTGGGCGGAGCGTATAACCTATATGGTTCTTTTTGTCAAGTTGTTCCAGCACCACCCTTCATCGTCATCCCGGGCTTAACCCGGGATCCCGCTTCCTTATTGTGAGCGGTGAGACTGAAGAAAAGCCTAGCCCCGGATCAAGTCCGGGACGACGGTAGAGACTGGAAACTCCGGGGGGGCAGCCCGTTCACGGACACGAAATCAGGCTAATGCCGAGGTCCACTCCGCCTCGTTGAAACCGACCAGCAAGCCGCCCGGATGCTCGACGATTGGGCGCTTGATGACCGAGGTGTTTTCGGCGAGCACGGCGGGGGCGTCGTCTCCGGCAAGGGTGGCTTTCTGGGCCTCGTCGAGCTTGCGGTATGTCGTGCCGGCCTTGTTCACCACCTTGTCGAGTCCGGCGGCGGAGATCCATTGGGCGATCCGGGCGGGGTCGGCACCCTGCTTCTTGTAGTCATGGAAGGTGTAGGCGATGCCCTGCTTGTCGAGCCAGACCCGCGCCTTCTTGACCGTGTCGCAGTTGGGGATGCCGTAGACGGTGATGCTCATGAGTCCTGCCTGTTGAAGCGGTGCACGCGCGTCGGCGTGCCCGCGAAAAGGGTATAGCTCTCGTAGTATTCGGTCCGGCCTCTTGCCTGCATTTCGGCGTGGCTGGCAACGCGGCGCCATGCCAGTGCCGATGCCTCATCCTCCCATTCAGACAGGGCAATGACCTCGCCGTCGTCGGCAGTATAGCTCTTGAAGGCGAGGTAACCGGGTTGCTGCACGGCGAGCTCTTCCATCGCCTGGGCATCGGCAGAGTAGGCGGCGGCATCGATATCGGCGCGCTTGCGGTTGCGGAAGACGACGAGGAACATGGGGCAAGCGATAGCGCGATGGCCCGCGCGCCGAAAGGTGGACTTTTCCGCGCATCTGCGACAAAGCGCCATCCCATGAGCCTGAACAGCTTCGGTCACCTCTTCCGTTTCACCACCTGGGGCGAAAGCCACGGGCCCGCGATTGGCGCGGTGGTCGACGGCTGCCCTCCCGGCCTTGCCATCAGCGAGGCGCAGATCCAGCCGTTCCTCGACGCGCGCCGCCCCGGCCAGTCGCGCTTTACCACGCAGCGGCAGGAGCCGGACCAGGTGCGCATCCTCTCGGGCGTGTTCGAGGGCCCAGATGGTGTCAGACGCACGACGGGAACGCCGATCAGCCTGATGATCGAGAACGTGGACCAGCGTTCGAAGGACTATGGCGACGTGGCCAAGGCCTATCGCCCCGGTCATGCCGACTATGCCTATGATGCCAAGTACGGTTTCCGCGACTATCGCGGCGGCGGGCGCTCGTCGGCGCGCGAGACGGCTTCGCGCGTGGCCGCTGGCGCCGTGGCGCGTCTGGTCATCCCCGAAGTCCAGATCCTTGCCTGGGTGAGCGAAATCGGTGGCGACCGCATCGACATGGATCACTTCGATGCCGACGAGATCGGCCGCAACCCTTTCTTCTGCCCGGATTCGTGGGCGGCGGCGCGCTGGGAAAAGCTGGTCGACGAGGCGCGCAAATCGGGCTCGTCGCTGGGTGCGGTGGTGGAATGCGCGGCGACGGGGGTTCCGGCCGGCTGGGGCGCACCGCTCTATGCCAAGCTCGATGCCGAACTCGCCCACGCGATGATGGGCATCAATGCGGTCAAGGGCGTGGAGATCGGCGACGGCTTCGCGGCGGCGCGCAATACCGGCGAAGGCAACGCCGATCCGATGCGGCCGGGTTCCGGGGCGCCTGAATTCCTGGCGAACCACGCGGGCGGCATTGCCGGCGGCATTTCGACCGGGCAGCCGGTGACGGTGCGCGTGGCGTTCAAGCCGACGTCCTCGATCCTCACGCCGATGCCGACGATCACGCGAGAGGGTGAGGCGACCGAGCTGTTCACCAAGGGCCGTCATGACCCATGCGTGGGCATTCGCGGGGTTCCGGTGGTTGAGGCGATGATGGCGCTGGTGCTGGCGGACCAGAAGCTGCTGCACCGGGGGCAAGTCGGCTAAAAGCGGCTGCTGTTAAAAGATCGGCGGCGGTTGAGCCGCTGGTGAAAGGTCGTTAGTCTCCTCTGCAACAAAATTGCGGGAGCACGTTTCTTGGCCAAGCGCCTTACCCTCTACATCGTGATCGGCATGGTGCTCGGCATCCTCGTCGGTTACGTGCTCAACACCAGCTATCCCAAGGGCGACGAAACGCTGGCGCAGATCGCCGATACGCTGAAGCTGCTGCCTGACATCTTCCTGCACCTGATCAAGATGATCATCGCGCCCCTGATTCTGGCGACGCTGGTGACGGGCATCGCCGGGATGGGCGACAGCGCGGCGCTGGGCCGGATCGGCGGGCGGGCGCTGGCATGGTTCATCACCGCCAGCCTGATCTCGATCGGTCTCGGCCTCTTGCTGGTGAACCTTTTCAAGCCAGGGGTGGGGCTGGAATTCACGGCCGCCGGGCCAGTGGGCGATCTGGCGACGGCGGACTTCACCTTGCGCCACTTCGTGCTCGAGATTTTCCCGACCAGTGCCCTCGACGCGATGGCCAAGAACAACGTGCTGCAGATCCTCGTGTTCTCGCTGTTCGCGGGCGTGGCGCTGTCGGCCATCGGCGAGACTGGGGCGCCGATCGTGCGCGGCTGCGAGGCGCTGGCGCATCTCATGCTGCAGATCACCGACTATGTCATGCGCATGGCGCCGCTTGCCGTGTTCGGGGCGCTGGCTTCGGTGATCGCGACCAAGGGGCTCGGCATCGTCGTGACCTATGGCGTGTTCGTCTCGGAGTTCTACTTCGGGCTGCTGCTGCTGTGGATCATCCTGCTGACGCTGGGCGGGATCTTCCTCAAGGGCCGCATCTTCCTTCTGGCGCGTTACATTCGCGAGCCGCTGCTGCTGGCGTTTTCGACCGCGAGTTCCGAATCAGCGCTGCCCAAGCTGTTCGAACAACTCGACCGCTTCGGCGTGCCGCGCCGCATTTCAGGGTTCGTGCTGCCGCTGGGCTACAGCTTCAACCTCGACGGTTCGATGATGTACACCAGCTTTGCGACGATGTTCATCGCGCAGGCCTATGGCATCGAGCTTTCCATCGGGCAGCAGATCGCCATGCTGCTGACGCTGATGGTGACCTCGAAGGGCATTGCCGGGGTGCCGCGCGCAAGCCTCGTGGTGATTGCCGCCACGCTGACGCAATTCGGGCTGCCGCTCGAGGGCATCGCCCTGCTGCTCGGCGTCGATACCTTCCTGGACATGGGGCGCACCGCCACCAACGTCGTCGGCAATGCAGTGGCGACCTCGGTCATCACCAAGTGGGAAGGCATGTTGCAGCCCCCGCTGGCCCCCGATGCCGAGCCACCGCACGCACCTGCCCATACCGTGGCCGATGGTCGGGCAGGGCTTAACCTCGACCCGGTCAACTACGAGAAGTAGGCCCTATTTCTCCAGTTCGACCGGAGTGAATTCGCCCAGGCCGCAGGCGCCCCGGTTGATCGGGCCGGGGCCGCCGTTGTTCACCAGCACCGTGATGATATCGACATTGCAGAGCTGGGTGAGCGAGGTCGAGTAGGAGAAGGCGCGCTCGAACCCGAGGCTGAAGCAACGGTTGGGCAGGGTGTTGCGATACCACTGGCCGCCGCTGGTGCGAAAGTCGATGGTCCAGTCATCGCGGACCTGGCTTTCGCGGATGGTCTGGAGAGGCAGGCAATTCACCGGCTTGCCGACGACCTTGGCCTTGGGAATGTCGGCGCGATGGCCGTCATTGCCCTGCTTGGCATCAGCGGTGCAGCCCGCCACCGCCAGCGTAAGGCCTGCGATCAGAAATGGAGTCACGCGCTTCATGCCTTGCTCTCCTTTCGTTTTGGCGGAGCCTTGGCTTTCTTCGCTGCCGGGGGCCTGGCTCCTTTTTCAAGAACCTTGCCCTTGAAGCTGCAAAGATCAACCAGCCCGCAGTGCCAGCATTCGGGCGTCCGCGCCTTGCACACATAGCGTCCGTGCAGGATCAGCCAGTGGTGCGCGCCGACGCGAAACGGCTGGGGAACCTTCTTCTCCAGCCCTTTCTCAACGGCGAGTGGCGTCTTTCCCTTCGCAAGGCCGGTGCGATTGCCGACACGGAAGATATGCGTATCGACCGCAAAGGTTTCCGCGCCGAACGCGCAGTTCATCACGACATTGGCGGTCTTGCGCCCCACACCGGGGAGCTGGGTGAGGAGATCGCGGTCTGCCGGAACCTCGCCGCCGTGTTCGCGCACGAGGATTTCGGCCATGGCCATGACGTTCTTCGCCTTGGAATTGAACAGGCCGATGGTCTTGATGTGCTGTTTCAGGCCCTCCTCGCCGAGGTCGAGCATGTCCTGCGGCGTCTTGACGATGGCGAACAGCTTGCGCGTCGCCTTGTTCACGCCGACGTCGGTCGCCTGTGCCGAGAGCGTGACGGCCACCAGAAGCTGGTAGACGTTGCCGTATTCCAGCTCGGTCTCGGGCGAGGGGTTGGCCTCGGCGAGGCGGCGGAAGAATTCGAAGATGTCCGCCGACTTCATTTTAGAGCCCGAGCACTTCCGGCATGGTGTAGCGGCCCGGTGCCTTGCCGATGATCCACTCCGCCGCGCGGATCGCGCCCTTGGCGAAGATGCCGCGATTTTCGGCGAGGTGGGAGAAGGTCAGGCGTTCGTTATCGGCAAGGAAGTGGACCGAGTGGTCGCCTGCGACAGAGCCGCCGCGCAAGGCGGCAAAGCCGATCGTGCCGGCCTTGCGCGCGCCGGTGATGCCATCGCGGCCACGCACGGCTTCATCGGCCAGATGCACGCCGCGCCCCTTGGCTGCCGCTTCGCCGAGCAGCAGCGCGGTGCCCGAGGGCGCGTCGACCTTCATGCGGTGGTGGGTCTCGACGATCTCGATGTCCCAGTCCTCGCCGAGGCGGGAGGCAGCTTCGCGCACCAGGTGGCTGAGCAAGGTCACGCCCAGCGAGGTGTTCCCGGTCTGCAGCACGGGGATGCTTACCGCTGCCGAATCGATCAGCCAGTGGTGGCGCTCCTCGAGCCCGGTGGTACCGATGACGATGGGCACGCCGGTGTGGATCGCGGCATCGAGATTGAATTCGAGCGCGCCCGGAGCGGAGAAATCGACCAGCACGTCACTGGACTGGGCGAGGGCGAGCGGGTCGCCGCCCTTGTCTATCCCGCCGGCAAATTCGTGCCCGGCTGCTGCAACTGCTGCCTGCAGCGCATTGCCCATTCGTCCAGCGCTGCCGATGATTCCGATTCTGGTCATTGCCTATCCTTCACGTCGCGTGCTTCATGGTCGTGATGAGCACCCCACGCAATATCGTCATTCTTACCGGAGCCGGAATTTCTGCAGAGTCCGGTATCGATACCTTTCGCGGAGGCGGGGGGCTATGGGAGCAGCACCGGGTCGAGGACGTGGCGACGCCCGAGGCCTTCGCGCGTGACCCGAACCTGGTGCTGCGGTTCTATGACATGCGGCGCGAGGCGATCCAGACCAAGGAGCCCAACGCCGCCCATTACGCGCTGGCCCGGCTCGACCGGGAATGGGCGAAGCGGGCGGGTGGCGAAGTGCTGATCGTCACGCAGAACGTCGACGATCTGCACGAGCGGGGCGGTGCGCTGAACGTGCTGCACATGCATGGCGAGCACCTCAAGGCGTGGTGCACCTCTTGCGACCGGCGGCACCGCTGGACCGGGCCGTTGCTCCATCGGCCAGAGTGCCCGACTTGCGGCATGCAGGCGCTGCGTCCGGACGTGGTGTGGTTCGGGGAAGTGCCTTACCGGATGGACGAGATCTATCGGGCGGTTTCGGAAGCGGATCTGTTCGTATCGATCGGCACGTCTGGTGCAGTCTATCCGGCGGCGGGGCTGGTCCGCACCGCGCGGGACCTTGGCGTGCAGACGCTGGAGCTCAATCTCGAGCGTAGTCAGGGGTCGGCGTGGTTCCACGAAACCCGTCTTGGCGCCGCTACGGAGATCGTCCCGGCATGGGTTGAGGAACTTCTCTCAAGTTAAAGTGTTGCTGCAGCGAAAAGGGTGATCTCGCGCCTGTCAAAGTGCCGCGAATCATGTTACCTACATCAGTGTGAGCAACGTGATCCCCCATCTCGTCCCAATCGCCGTAAAGCCCGATGACATCGACTTCATGGGCCACGTCAACAACGCCTCATACCTCACGTGGGTGCAGGATGCGGTGATCGACCACTGGCGTGCGCTGGCCCCGGCCGAGGCGGTCGCCGCGCACCTGTGGGTCGCGCTGAAGCACGAGATCACCTACCGCCGCCCGACCTTCCTCAATGACCCCGTGATTGCCCACGTGATCCTCGAGAAAGTGCAGGGTGCACGCGCGTTCTACGAAACGATCATCAAGCGCGGCGAGGAAGTGCTGGCCGAAGTGAAATCAAGCTGGTGCTGCCTCGATGCCGAGACGCTCCGCCCGGCCCGGCTGGCGCGCGAACTGGTCGAGAAGTTCCTGCCTTCTGCGGCGGAGTGAACCTCGTAGCGCCTTCGTGCCAAGCCAGTGTCCTTCGACAAGCTCAGGACGAGCGGATTTTTTAGCAAATTCATCACCGCCGCTCATGCTGAGCCTGTCGAAGCATCGTGCGCCAGGCAGCCTTCGACAAGCTCCGGATGAGCGGGGGCAGGGCAGAGGCCTCAGCGCAGCTTGGCGATGGAAAGGCCGTCGTTCTTGGCCCGCTGCTTGACCGATTCCTCGCTGCGGGTGAGGGCCTTGGCGATGGCCTTGAGGGCCATGCCTTTCTTGGCGAGCGTGTGCAGCTTGCTGATTTCGTCGGCGGTCCAGGCCTGCTTGTGGCGTTCGAAGCGTTCGGCCATGGCTCAATCCTTCCGGGTCACGGTGGCGATGTAGTTGAGCGCGAGGTCGTCGGACAGGTGCAGGCCCTTCGACACGCTCCATGCGATGCCCATGGGATTGCCCATCTTGAGGCCCGCGTCCTCGAGCAGGTCGTGCAGTTCGACCGGCGTGATGAAATCGTCCCAGTGGTGCGTACCCCGGGGCACCATGCCGATGGCCTCTGCGCCTTCAACCAGCAGCAGGCGCGAGCGCGTGGTGCGGTTGGGGGTGGAGAGGATCATCAGCCCGCCGGGGGCGAGCGCAGCCTCCAGTGCAGCAATGAAGGCGGCCTTGTCGGCCACGTGTTCGATCACTTCCATCGAGGTGACGAGGTCGTAGCCTGCAAGGCCGAGCTGGCCGACATCGCCGCAACGGTAGTCGATGCCGAGCCCTGAACCTTCGGCATGGAGCCGGGCGGCGGCGATGTTCTCTTCGGCTGCGTCCACCCCGGTCACTTCCGCGCCGAGCCGGGCCAGCGGTTCGCACAGCAGGCCGGCGCCGCAACCGACGTCGAGCGCCCTTTTGGCAGCCAGTGGCCTTGCTGCGCGCGAATCGTTGCCGAAATGCGCGTCGATGGCGTCGCGAATGAAGGAGAGGCGCACCGGGTTGAGCTTGTGCAGCATGGCCGAGGAGCCCTTGGGGTTCCACCAGTCCGCCGCCAGCTTGCCGAAGTGGGCGGCTTCAGATTCTCTGATGGTCGCTGGGCGAATGGTATTCGCAGAGGTTGCATTGCTCATAAGCCGTCCCTAAAGCGCCCGCGCTGCAAGGTCCACCGACCTTGCGGGCAAGATTCTTACGCGCAAGACTTCAGGAGCAAGCCCTTGGCCCGCATCGTGATGAAATTCGGCGGCACGTCGATGGCCGGAACCGAGCGCATCCGCCGCGTGGCGCGCATCGTGCAGCGCCAGCAGGCCGCGGGGCACGAGGTTGCGGTGGTCGTCTCGGCCATGGCGGGAGAAACCGACCGCCTCGTCAACTTCTGCCGCGAGGCAAACCCGCTTTACGATCCGGCCGAATACGACGTGGTCGTTGCCAGCGGCGAGCAGGTGACGTCTGGTCTTCTGGCGATGCACCTGCAGGCGCTGGGCTGCAAGGCGCGTTCATGGCTCGGCTGGCAGCTGCCGATCCACACCGACGATGCCCATTCCAAGGCGCGTATCGAAGGCATCGATTCGGAAGCGGTGCTGGCCTCGATGGCATCGGGCGAGATTGCCGTGATCCCCGGCTTCCAGGGCGTGTCTGACAAGGGCCGCGTGACCACGCTGGGCCGTGGCGGTTCGGATACCTCGGCCGTGGCCGTGGCGGCGGCGGTCAAGGCCGATCGCTGCGACATCTACACCGACGTCGACGGGGTCTATACCACCGACCCGCGCATCGTCGCCAAGGCGCGCAAGCTGAAGAACGTCACCTACGAGGAAATGCTCGAACTGGCCTCGGTCGGCTCGAAGGTGCTGCAGACCCGTTCGGTCAGCCTTGCCATGAAGGAAGGCGTGCGCGTGCAGGTGCTGTCCTCGTTCATCGATGACGATGCGCCCGCTGCCGATACGATTCCGGGAACGATGATTGTCTCTGACGAAGAGCTTGAAGGATTGGATATGGAACGCCAGCTGATCACCGGCATCGCTGCCGACAAGAACGAAGCCAAGATCACCCTGACGCGCATTTCCGACCGTCCGGGCGCGGTTGCCGCGATCTTCGGCCCGCTGGCCGCCGCCAACATCAACGTCGACATGATCATCCAGAACATCGCCAAGGACAAGGGCGAGACCGACGTGACCTTCACGGTCCCGCTGGCTGACCTCGCCCGTGCCCAGGCGCTGCTGGAAGAGCGCAAGGACACGATCGGCTATTACCGCATGCTGGCCAACAGCAAGGTCGCCAAGATCAGCGTCGTCGGTGTCGGCATGCGCAGCCACGCAGGCGTTGCCGCAACGATGTTCCGCGCGCTGGCCGATCGTGGCATCAACATCCAGGCGATCACCACCAGCGAGATCAAGGTCTCGGTGCTGATCGACGAGGACGAGACCGAACTCGCCGTGCGCGTGCTGCACACCGCCTACGAGATGGACGGCGAATAATCCTTCTGACCCTTAGGGGGACGACAGCGAGAAGACCGCGAGCTGGCGCACGATCCGGCCCGGTCTTCCTCCGCCATGGTGGGGAAACCAGCGCACTGTCAGGCGGCTGGGGTCGCCCCCGTTCGCGCTGATTGCCACGCGCATGGTCTTTTCGATGGCCTCGGGCCGATAGCTGCGGATATCGGCGACCACGGCAAGGACGGGGCAAGGATCGGTCCCGGCGATCCGGGCAGCGAGCAGATCACGCGGCGCCCATGCGTGCACGTAGGCTCCGTGCATGATGACGAAGGGGCGGTAATCGTGCCAGGTTGCGCGCTCATAGTAGCCGAACCGGTCCTGCATATGCTGGCGCAGGCCGATTTCCTTGGCAGGCGAGAAGTCCGGGACTTCCTCGACGTTGCGCAAGACGGGCACGACTGTGTTCCTGCAGGCAGAAAAGCTGGCGAGATGGCGGGCGAGGGACCGGAAATCCTGCTTTGACGGCAAGGGTGTGGGGCGTTGCCAGGTTGCCAGCTCGAGCGCGGTGACAAGGAGCGCGGCGAGGCCGGCGATCGTTGTCAGCGTTGGCCATCTGCGCGAAAGGCTGTCCAGCAGGCCGATCAGCCCGCACCAGCCGAGAACCAGTCCCACCTGAGGACCGCGATAATTCATGCTGGGCACCACGAGAGTGACAATCAGCCCGGCCAGCGTAACGATGACCGGGCCGCAGAGCAGGGCGAGGTCGTGCAGCAGCGGCGCCTTTTCCTGGCGCGGCGTCTTGCGCTTGCCGATCAGGACAATTGCGCCGCCAAGCAGGCATGTCGCGGCCAGAGCAAGCATGGCCGGGGTTCCGCCGGTGCGCAGGCCGTTTTGCACGCTTGCGGCCAGGAACCTCACGCTCGGCGCGAAGATCTTGGCCGAGACGCCGAAGTCGTGGAACAGGAGGATCTGGGCGGCATAGGCCATCCCCGCCAGCGCCGTCCCGGCCAGGCCGGCGAGCGCGAGCCGCCACGCCTCCGGACGCGCCAGCACCAGCGCCACGCACATCCAGCACGATGCGTAGAGCGCGAAGAGGTGGGTCGCGCTGGCAAGCGTTGCCGCAGCGACGAACATGCCACCCCAGACACTTGCCGGACCTGCAGCCGAAGTTGCCGCAGCCACGCGCGACGATGCCAGCGCCGCAACGGCGAGCACGAAGCTTACCATCGCATAGGATCGGATCTCCGCGGCGTGTTCACCCCAGAAGGGCGAAGATGCCACCAGGGCGGCAACCAACAGGCGAGGGCGCAGCCTTGTGCCGGGCCGGGGCAAGACCAGCACGGCGGCGATCAAGCCGAGCGAGAATGCCACCGACAGGAGCCGCGCAGACGGCTCGTCAAAGCCCGCCATGCGGACCCATCCCCACAGCAGGGAGTAGAAGGTCGGCGGGTGCGTGTCCTGCACCGCGCGCGCGAGCATGGCCGTAAACGTCGGCTGCTCTGCCAGACGCATCGAGAAGATCTCGTCCTGCCAGAAGCTGCTGACGGAAAGGCCCGCGAAAAGGCGCCAGATTGCCCACAGGACAAGGCCGCCTGCCATGACGGCAGCGATCCTGCCCGCTGCAAACCTTCCGAAAGCCTGACGCATTTCCCGTTTCCCCACTCGGCCCGGAGACGCTGTCGCCTGGCTCTCGACTGGCAGCCAGGCGCCCGGCAGGCAACAGTTACCTGATCAGCAGGCCCCAGCCTGACAGCAGTTGTTCGGCCTGCTCGCGCGAAATCACGGCACCACGGAAGACCCGGGCGTCTTCGAGTTGCAGCCCGCCGAGGTCCGCGCCGCGAAGGTCTGCGCCGGCAAACTGCGCGCCATCGAGATTGGCTTCGCGCAAGCTGCACCCTTCAAGCACGGCGCCGCGGAAGTCGCACTTGGCAAGGTCCGCCTGCGCCATGTCGAGCCGCACCAGCTTCTCCTTGCGGAAAGAGAGGCCGGGCAGGCGCGCGCCAACCAGCAGCACTTCCTCGAAGGTGAAGCCCATGCCCTTGGCCATGTGCAGGTCCGCGCCGGTCATGCGCGTGGAGACGACCTTGGCCGAGCCGATGTTGGCGCGGCGCAGCGATGCGTTGTTGAGATCGCAGCCTCGGATCTGCGCTTCTTCAAGATCCGCGCCGGTCAGGTTGGCAAACGGCGCCTTGGTCGACC
This sequence comes from Novosphingobium subterraneum, assembly GCF_000807925.1. GTDB lineage: Bacteria > Pseudomonadota > Alphaproteobacteria > Sphingomonadales > Sphingomonadaceae > Novosphingobium > Novosphingobium subterraneum. Next base: position 15,654 of record NZ_JRVC01000007.1, read on the forward strand.
GCCAGACCGTGCGGGCGAGCCTTGCGCCGGAAAGATCGGCGTGGCGCATCGAGCAGCTTTCGAACGTCCAGCCCGAGAGGTCGAGTTTGGAGAGATTCGCCTCGTCGAGGTCGCAGGATTCGAGGTGTTGCGGGGCCTTGCCGGCAAGCGCAGCGATGTCGGCACGAACAAGCGTCTGGCCCGAGAGGATTTCCGTCATGCCTCGCGCTTAGGCGAAATCTGCGGCCAGGCAAAATGAAACCCCGCCCTCCGGCCCGATCCGGAGCCAAAGGGCGGGGTGCGACCCGGGCCAGTCTAGGAGATTGAGACGACCGGCTCTCGGGGCTCGGTGGGTGAGGGGGAACCCACTTGATGCAAGCCTTCTACCGGACATGGCATGATCGGTAAAACAGGTTAACTTGCGCAGAGTTATCGCTTCTGGCGATGATGCGGCCAAGTCCGGCCTTGTTGCCGCCCCAAACCCGCCCTAAAGCGCGCGCCGGACTTTCGGACGGGATTCTCGAAGCATGCCTGCAACACCCAAGACATCAGCCCTCATGCGCCGCGGCGCCGAGTTCCTCGGCACGGAGCACGCCATCCTGTGCGGGGCGATGAGCTGGGTGTCGGAGCGCAACCTTGTTTCGGCAATCAGCAACGCCGGGGGCTTCGGCGTGATTGCCTGCGGGGCGATGACGCCCGAACTCCTCGATACCGAAATTGCCGCAACCAGGGCGCTGACGGACAAGCCCTTTGGCGTGAACCTGATCACGATGCACCCGGCGCTGTTCGACCTGATCGCGGTCTGTGCGAAGCACAAGGTCGGCCATGTCGTGCTGGCAGGCGGCATTCCGCCCAAGGGCAGCGTCGAGGCGATCAAGGCCTTTGGCGCCAAGGTCATCGTCTTTGCGCCGACGCTGGCGCTGGCGAAGAAGCTGCTGCGTTCCGGTGCGGACGCGCTGGTGATCGAAGGTTCGGAAGCGGGCGGCCATATCGGGCCGGTCTCGACCTCGGTGCTTGCGCAGGAATTCCTGCCCGCATTGGCTGAAGACCACGTGGTGTTCGTGGCAGGGGGCATCGGGCGGGGCGAGATGATCGCCAGCTACCTCGAGATGGGTGCTTCGGGCGTGCAGCTTGGCACCCGCTTTGCCTGCGCCACGGAATCGATTGCGCACCCGGCATTCAAGGCGGCGTTCTTCCGTGGCAATGCGCGCGATGCGGTCGCTTCGGTGCAGGTCGATCCGCGCCTGCCGGTGATTCCGGTCCGCGCGCTCAAGAACAAGGGCACCGAGGAGTTTACCGCGAAGCAGGTGGAAGTGGCCAAGCTGCTCGACGAGGGCAAGCTCGACATGGCCGCCGCCCAGCTCGAGATCGAGCACTTCTGGGCAGGCGCGCTGCGCCGTGCGGTGATCGACGGCGACGTCGAGCGCGGTTCGGTCATGGCTGGCCAGTCGGTCGGCATGGTGACGAAGGAAGAGCCGGTGGCCGAGATCATCGCCCAGCTCATGGCCGAAAGCGAGGAAGCGCTCTCGCGGCGCTGATCGCATGGCGGCAGGGGCAGCATCAGGGCATCGCGCCTCTTTCGGCGTCGTCTTTGCGATTGTCCTTATCGACATGCTCGGCTTCGGCGTGGTGACGCCGGTGCTGCCGGGCCTGATCATGGACCTGACGCATGTCGATATCGGCACGGCGGCAGGTTACGCCGGCTGGCTGGGGGCGGGCTATGCGGCGATGCAGTTCGTGTTCGCGCCGGTGCTGGGCAACCTTTCGGACCGCTATGGCCGCCGCCCGATCCTGCTCGCGGCGGTGCTCATGCTCGGGCTGGATTACCTGCTGCAGGCGATGGCGCCCAATTTCGGGTGGCTGATTGCCGGGCGGCTGATTGCGGGCCTCACGGGCGCCAGTTTCTCCCCGGCCTATGCCTATATTGCCGACGTTACCCCACCCGAAAAGCGCGCGGCGAACTTCGGGCTGATGGGGCTTGCGTTCGGCATCGGCTTCGTCGTCGGCCCGGCGATGGGCGGGTTGCTCGGGTCGATCGACCCGCGCCTGCCGTTCTACACCGCCGCCGGGCTGGCGCTGGCCAATGCTGTGTTCGGGTTCTTCTTCCTCAAGGAATCGTTGGCCCCTGAAAACCGCCGCCCGTTCGACTGGCGGCAGGCAAACGCCATGGCCTCGCTGCGCGCGCTGAAGGGGCAGAGCCCGACAGTGCTGTGGTTCGTGGCGGCGCTCGGCACGTGGCAACTGGCGCATATCGTCTATCCGGCGGCGTGGTCCTACTTCGCGATTGCCGCCTATGGCTTCAGCGTGGGCCAGGTCGGCGTGGCGCTGGCGCTGGTGGGGTTCAGCAGCGCGCTGGTGCAGGGGGTGGGCCTGCGCCAGTTCCTGCCGGTGCTGGGTGAGAAACGCGCGGTTGTGCTCGGTGTGGCAGGCCTGTGCGTTTCGGCGGTGCTTTACACTTTGGCGCAGGAGCCTTGGCAGGTCTACGTGGCGATTGGAGTGGGCGCCTTGCAGGGCTTCGTGCAGTCGCCCATCTCGGCGTTCAACAGCCGCGCGGTGGATGCGCGCAGCCAGGGCGAGTTGCAGGGGGCGGTGCAGTCGATCGGCTCAATCGCAGCGATCATCGGACCGCCGATGTACACGCAGACGTTGGAGAAGTTCAGCGGTCCGAACGCGATATATCAGTTGCCGGGAATGCCGATCCTGCTGGCGGCGGCGATTTCTCTGATCACGCTGGCGCTGTTCCTGAAGGGTGCCGCCCTGCTGGAGCGGCGGGCCTAGTATCGGGGTCAGCTCTCCAGCTCGACGTCCCAGTAGAGCCAGTCGCGCCAGGTTTCGTGCAGGTAATTGGGCGGGAAGGCGCGGCCGCGCTCCTGCAGTTGCCACGTCGTCGGCCGGATCGCGCGGTTCATCAGCCGCATGTGCGCCTGTTCTGGGGTGCGTCCGCCCTTCCTGAGATTGCAGGGTGAGCATGCCGCTGCCACGTTCTCCCACGAGGTGCGCCCGCCGAGGCGACGCGGCACGATATGGTCGAAGGTCAAGAGGTCGGGGCTGCCGCAATACTGGCACTGGAAGCGGTCGCGCAGGAACAGGTTGAAGCGGGTGAAGGCGGGATATTCGCTCGGCCGCACGTATTGCCGCAGCGCGATGACCGAGGGCAGCCTCATGCCGAAGCTGGCGCTGTGGACCTCGCGGTCGTAGGTCTCGATAATGTCGACGCGTTCGAGGAACACCGCCTTGATCGCGGTCTGCCACGGCCACAGGCTCAAGGGGTAATAGCTCAGCGGGGTGTAATCGGCATTGAGGACCAGCGCGGGGCAGTTCGCCAGATGCCGGTCATTGTGCAGAACATCGTTGAAGGCGGTGCTGTCACCGCTGTTGGGCCTGGCCGAAGCCGCCCGATCGATCAGCGCCTTATGGAGCACGTCCCGACTTCTTCCCTGCACACAGAGGCGGGAGCGCCTCCGCAGGGGCAGTCATGGCTTTGCCTGGTGACCGCAGTGTTACACATGCGCTCATGGAACACGCCTGCGAGTCCGGCGTCAAGGGGCTGAATGGGTGCATTTCCACAGCCTGCCTTCGCCGCGCGCCGATCGGGGCTTTCCCTTGTGTAAAACAGGCCGGATTCGCTTGGGTTTTTGCCCTTTTGTGCCTATGTGCAGACTATGTCGAGCACCAACGAAAACACACCCAACACCAACGCCTATGGCGCCGATTCCATCAAGGTCCTGAAAGGCCTCGATGCGGTGCGCAAACGCCCCGGCATGTACATCGGCGATACCGACGATGGTTCGGGCCTGCACCACATGGTTTTCGAGGTTTCCGACAACGCGATCGACGAGGCTTTGGCCGGTCACTGCGATCTGGTGCTGATCGAATTGAACCCCGATGGCTCGGTCTCGGTGGAAGACAACGGGCGCGGCATCCCGACCGACATTCACGCCGAAGAGGGCGTCTCTGCGGCCGAGGTCATCATGACCCAGCTCCACGCGGGCGGCAAGTTCGAGAATACCTCGGACGACAACGCCTACAAGGTTTCGGGCGGCCTCCATGGCGTCGGCGTGTCGGTGGTCAATGCGCTGTCGGAATGGCTGGAGCTGACGATCTGGCGTGACGGCAAGGAGCACTGGATGAAGTTCGCGCACGGCGATGCCGTTGCGCCGCTGGAAGTGCGCGGGCCGGCGCCGGAAGGCAAGAAGGGCACGCGCGTGACCTTCCAGGCGAGCCACGAGACGTTCAAGAACGTGCTTGAGTTCGATTTCGACAAGCTCGAACACCGCTACCGTGAGCTCGCCTTCCTCAATTCGGGCGTGCGCATCATGCTGCGCGACAAGCGGCACGAGGAAGTGAAGGAGCACGATCTCTATTACGAAGGCGGCATCGCGGCCTTCGTGAAGTATCTCGACCGCAACAAGCAGCCCCTGATGCCCGAGCCTGTGGCGATCTCCGCCAACCGCGATGGCATCGGCATCGACGTCGCGCTCGAATGGAACGACAGCTACTACGAAAACGTTCTGTGCTTTACCAACAACATCCCGCAGCGCGATGGCGGCACGCACCTGGCGGCGTTCCGCGCGGCGCTGACCCGCACGCTGAACGGCTATGCCGAGCGGTCGGGCCTGCTCAAGAAGGAGAAGGTCAGCCTTACCGGCGACGACATGCGCGAAGGCCTCACCGCCATCGTCTCGGTCAAGCTGCCCGATCCGAAGTTCTCCTCGCAGACCAAGGACAAGCTGGTTTCGTCGGAAGTGCGTCAGCCGCTCGAAAGCCTGATGGCCGACAAGATGGTCGAATGGCTGGAGGAAAATCCCGGCCACGCCAAGGCCATCGTGCAGAAGGTGATCGACGCCGCCGCCGCACGCGAAGCGGCCAAGCGCGCCCGTGAGTTGACCCGACGCAAGGGCGCGATGGACATCGCCTCGCTGCCGGGCAAGTTGGCGGACTGCCAGGAGCGCGATCCGGCCAAGTGCGAACTGTTCCTGGTCGAGGGTGACTCGGCAGGTGGTTCGGCCAAGCAGGGGCGCGATCGCAAGACGCAGGCGATTCTGCCCTTGAAGGGCAAGATCCTCAACGTGGAGCGAGCCCGCTTCGATCGCATCATCGGCTCGAAGGAAGTCGGCACGCTGATCCAGGCGATGGGCACCGGCCTGCGCGACGAATTCAACATCGACAAGCTGCGCTATCACAAGATCGTGATCATGACCGACGCCGACGTCGACGGCGCGCATATCCGCACGCTGCTGCTGACGTTCTTCCATCGCCAGATGCCCGAGATCATCAAGGCCGGGCACCTCTTCATCGCCCAGCCGCCGCTCTACAAAGTCGCCAAGGGCCGCAGCGAGGTTTACCTCAAGGATAACGCCGCGATGGACCGCTATCTGGTCGAGGCGGGGCTTTCGGGCCGTATTCTTGAAACCGCCGGTGGTGCGCGCAGCGGCCCCGATCTCGAGGCGCTGGTCGACCATGCCCTGCGCATGCGCAACCTGATGGGCTTCGTGCCGCGCCGCTATAACCCCTCGATTATCGAGGCGCTGGCGCTTTCGGGCGCGCTCGAGCCGGAGATGGGCGCCGAGCAGCGCGATGCTGCTCTCGCCAAGGCGGCAGACTGGCTCAACCGCGGCGATACCGAAGCGCGCTGGAGCGTCGTGGTATCGGAAGAGGGTGGTTATCACGTGCAGCGCCTGTGGCGCGGGGTGACCGATCATCACATGATCGAAGCGGGCTTTCTCGTCAGCGCCGAGGCGCGCAAGCTGGCCAAGCTCGCCGCCGAGAACGCCGAGGTCTATGCCGGGATGGCCCGTCTGGTGCGCGCGACGGCTGCCGAGGCAGAGCCTGCGCCGGTCCTGGCCGAAGGGGATGATGAAGCACCCGCTGCGCCGGCAGCCAAGGTCAAGGATGCAATCACGCGGCCTTCCGAACTGCTCGATGCAGTCTTTGCCGGTGGCCGCAAGGGTCTGTCGATCCAGCGCTACAAGGGCCTTGGCGAGATGAACGCCGAGCAGCTCTGGGAAACCACGCTCGATCCAGACAACCGCTCGCTGTTGCAGGTCAAGGTCGAGGACGCCGACGTGACCGACGAGATCTTCACCCGTCTGATGGGCGACGTGGTGGAGCCGCGCCGCGACTTCATCCAGGAAAACGCGCTCAACGTGGCGAATCTGGACGTTTGATCGTGGCCTTCACCGACGAAATCCCGTGGGACCAGCCCGCCACGATGATCGACCTTGAGGGCCGCGCCCCGATCATCGGCACGATCCGTGACTGTGCGCTGCACTACGGACTCTACAAGCCCCACGCGCGTGACAATGCCCGCGTGCTGCTGACCAAGCCGATCCACCGCGAGGGCCGGGCGACGCGGACGTGGCTGCTCGATCCTTCGGAAATCGCCGAGCTGGCCGACCGGCTGGCGCGCGAGACGAATTGACGAAGAAGCGGGACCCCGGGTCAAGCCCGGGGTGACGAAGGAAATGATGCGCTGAAACAACCGCCACCCCGGACTTGATCCGGGGTCCCGCTTTTTTACGCCTCAATCAGCCCGCATCGCCGCAGCGGCAAGGCTTTCGGCCTCGACCAGCAGTTCATCGTCGGCCGCGCCTGCAGGCGTCGTCTCGCGGCCGATCATCACCAGCACCGGCACGGCAAGGGGGCTTACGCGGTCCAGCTCGACGTGGACCAGCTGGCCTGCTGCGCGATCGAGCAAGTCGCCCAGCCGGCCGACGTCGGTCATCCGCGCGCGCGCATCGGCCCATGCGGCCTGGATCAGCAGGTGGTCAGGCTCGTACTTGCGCAGCACGTCGTAGATCAGGTCTGTCGAGAAGGTGACCTGCTTGCCCGACTTGCGCTTGCCCGGATGCTGCCGTTCGACCAGTCCCGAGATCACCGCCACCTCGCGGAAGGCGCGGCGCAGCAGGTGCGATTCCTGCACCCACTCCACGAACTCGTGCGCGAGGATGTCGGATGAGAGCAGCGGCGCGGGATCAAGGACCGGCCTCGCACCCCAAACGGCCAGCGAATAATCATTGGCCACAAAGCCCAGCGGGGCGAGGCCCAGCTCGTTCATCCGGCGCGTGATCAGCATGCCGAGCGACTGGTTCGCGTTCCAGCCCTCGAACGTGTAGTAGACGGTGTAGTGCTTGTTCTGGTGGGGGAAGCTTTCGGCCAGCAGCATGCCCGGCCCCGGCAGCCGGCTGCGCCAGTCCTGCATTTCCAGCCATTCGCGCACGTCATCAGGGAAGCGCGACCAGCCTGCACGATCGACCATCAGCCCCCGCACGCGATCGGACAGGTGCGTGGTCAGCGGCAGGCGCGCGCCCATGTAGCTGGGGATCTGACCCGGCTTCTTTGCCGCCCGCACGATCAGTTCAAGATCACGCACGCCTTCGACCTCAAGGTCCATCCCGGCAAAGCGGATCGTATCGCCGGGGGAAAGCGTCGCGCCGAAGCTCTCTTCGACCTTGCCGAGCGAACGGCCGTTGCGAAAGCGCACGTCGAGCATTTCGGAATCGACGATGATTCCGGCATTGAGGCGATGGCGCGCGGCATGTTCGGGGTGGGTCAGTCGCCAGGTACCATGCTTGTCGCGCACGATGCGCTTGAAGCGGTCATAAGCGCGCAAGGCATAGCCGCCGGTTGCCACGAATTCGAGCACGCGCTGCCACTGCGCTTCATCGACCCAGCGGTAGGGATGGGCGGAGCGGACCTCGGCATGGAGCGCCTTCTCGTCAAACGGTCCGGCGCAGGCGCAGGCCATGACGTGCTGCGCCAGCACGTCGAGACCGCCGGGGCGGAAGTCCTCGCCATCGCGCCGCCCCTCGTGGACCGCTTCCTGCGCCGCGAAAGCTTCGAGAAATTCGAAGCGGTTGCCGGGCGCAAGCAGTGCCCGGCTGGGGCAATCGATGCGGTGGTTGGCGCGGCCGATGCGCTGCAGCAGGCGCGACGAGCCCTTGGGTGCGCCCATCTGCACGACCAAGTCGACATCGCCCCAATCGACACCGAGGTCGAGGCTGGCGGTGCAGACCAGTGCGCGCAACTCGCCGCGGGCCATCGCCCCTTCGACCTTGCGCCGCGCTTCCTTCGACAAGGAGCCGTGGTGGATGCCGATCGGCAGCTTGTCGTCGTTGATGTCCCACAGCAGCTGGAAAATGTATTCGGCGAGGAATCGCGTGTTGGTGAAGATAAGGGTGGTCTGGTTGCGCTTTATCTCGTCATAGAGCTGCGGCACGGCCCAGGCGGCGGCATGCCCGCCCCAGGGCACCCGCTCGTCCTCGGGGTTCATGATCGAAAGTTCCGGCCTTGCGCCCGCTTCGCCCTCGACCAGCCGCACCGAGGCGGCATCGCCATCGGGAGCGAGCCATGCGCAGAAGTCCTGCGGATCGGCCACCGTCGCCGAAAGTGCCGCGCGCCGCATGTCGGGGGCAATTGCCTGCAGCCGCGCCAGCGAGAGCGCCAGAAGATCGCCGCGCTTGCCGGTGGCAAAGGCGTGGACCTCGTCGATTATCACCCGCTTCAGACCCGCGAAGATCGTTGCCGCTTCCGGATAGCTCAGCAGCAAGGACAGCGATTCAGGTGTGGTCAGCAGCACATGCGGCGGCTTGGCGCGCTGGCGGGCCTTGCGGTCCGAAGGCGTATCGCCGCTGCGCGTCTCCACCCGGATAGGCAGGCCGATTTCATCGATGGGCGTGAGAAGGTTGCGCTGCACGTCATGCGCCAGCGCCTTCAGCGGCGAGACGTAGAGCGTGTGCAGTCCGTCGCCCGGCAGCTCATCGCCTGCGAAATCCTGCAACGTCGGCAGGAACCCCGCCAGCGTCTTGCCCGCGCCGGTATCGGCCACCAGCAGGGCATGATCGCCCGCACGGGCTGCTTCCAGCATCTCGCTCTGGTGACGCCGCACGCGCCAGCTGCGGCTTTCGAACCAGTCAGTGATCGAGGGAGCGAGCGTCATCGCCCCCAAGATAGGCACGGCCTTACAGAACCGAAAGGATCGCCTCTCGTTCTGTCGCCACCTTCCAGCCAAGCGCGGCGTCGATCAGGCCGATGGTCACCGCGCACTGGTCGGCGTCCGAACCCTTGCCACCCATCGCCTGCCGCACGCGCTTGTCGGGTATGCCGGTTTCGGTGATGACCTTGCCGATCAGTTCACCCGGCACGCTTGCCGTCCCCGGCTTGATCCGCTGCGGCGGGCCGAGCTGGCGGGCGTCGAGCATCTTCACCGCAAGGGTGCGTTCGCGTTCCAGCACGGCAGGAGGAACCTTGACCCCGGATGCCATGCGGCGCGTGCGGAGGAAAGCCATGCAGGCATCAGGCCCGGTCTTTCGCGCGGCGCGCAGCAGGTCGGCACGAATGCGCTGCACATCGGCCAGCAGACCCCCTTTTTCGACAAGCGCAGTCGCATACATGCGTTCGCGCACCAGATCCTGCACTTTCGCGGTGTAGGCCTCATCACTGCTGCCATCTGTGCGCGCGATGGTGCGGTTGGCGCTGAACAGTGCGGCGAGATCGGGCTGGAGCGACTGCAGGCCATCGAAGGTGATCTCCGGCCCGAACACGGCGGTAACCGCGCGGCCGACGATTTCCTTCTCTTGCGCACTCTGGCTGATCGAAATCTCCGGCACCGGCGGGGGTTCGGTCGAGCTGTCGTTGCTGCTGAACACGACCCGCAGGATCTGTACGCCGAAGATGACCGCCAACAGGATCAGTCGACCGCTGCTGAACCAGCCCTGCCCGACGTTTGCGCTGGTGTTCTTTTCCCACAGCGCCACGCGCCACGGATCGAAGTAGTGCTCCACTTCCGGAAAGTTCTTGCGCACGCCTTCGAGCAGTTGCTCCACGTCGGCGCGCTTGACGAACCAGCCCTTGCGGCTGCCCTGTTGCGCGGGCGTGGTCAGTTCGTTCCACGCCTTGTGCAGCGGGTGCTTCGGGTCCTGCACCTTTTCGCGGAAGCGCAGGCCGCGCAGGCGGGCGTTGAGGAAGGCTATGGCCGGCCTTTCCGAAACTTGCCCGCGCTCGCTTTCCCAGCCGAAGACCTTGGCGGCAGGCTCCAGCAGCGGGGCCGAGCGTGGCCAGCTGCGGGCAAGGATACCGGCCAGCCAGTTGTCGATCTCGTCAAAGGCGGTGACGCTGACGGTTTCGGCATTGCGCAGCACGGCCTTGAGGTGGCCGAGCGCCATGGCCTCCTCCCAGCCTTCGAGCGGCGGCAGGGTCTCCTCGTCGTCCACCATGTCGGGCAGAAGCAGCCGATAGAGCGCCTGCTCGTGCGCCCATGCCGGCATGACCGCGTCCGAGGTCGGCTCCAGACCCAGCAGGACCGGGCGTTCGAACGGATCGCGCTTGACCGCGATGGCCTGCTCAGCCGGGGCCTGCGCGGCCACGAAACCCGGCGTCACGTCAAGCTTCGGTGCCGCCTCGCCGAGCTTGCGCGTCAGGCTGGGATCAACCTCGCCCTTCACTGCAGGGGCGGCATAGAGCCAGCTTGATTGTTCGGCCTCGGGAGCGGCCTCTCCGGCATCCCCGAGCGGCGTCACGCCCGCGAAAGGATCGAACTCCTCATCGGCAGGCGGTGCTGCCTGCATCTTCGCCCAGCGCAGGGCGCTGTCACGCGCCTCGCGCAGCCGGGCATAGCCATCGACGTCCTTGTCGACGTCCATGGCTTTCAGGCGCTCGGCATAGGCTCGCCGGATCGCCGCCACGTCCGGCGTCTTCGCGATCCCGAGGACCTTCCAGGCTTGAGTGGGTGTCATCCCTCTGGCGTCACAGCGGCGGGTTGGCTTCGAGCATGTCGAGAAGCTCTGTCAGCATCGCCGAGGCATCGGCAATGCGCCGCGGTTCCTGGCTGTCGAGCGCGGCCACGAACATGCGGGTGCGATCACCGATGACGGCGCGGACATCGCCCAGGAATTCCTCGTAGCACCGCTCGGCGCGGGCCAGCAGCGCCTGGTTGCCCGCCTCCTCGCGCGGGTGGTGCTTCAGCGCGGCCAGCGTCTGGCGCCGGGCATCGAGATCCTTCGCGGCCTTGCGGTCTTCCTCGTCGATGATGAGGAGGTTGTGCCTGGCGCCGGTCAGCGGCACTTCCACGTCCACCTCGAGCAGGCCCGAACTGTCGTAGGAGAAGCGCACATCGATCGAGACTTCGCCCGCAGGCTTCGCCGGGACCGGCACCTTGATCTGCCCGAGGTGGACGTTGCCCGAAACCTCGCGCGCCTCGCCCTGGTAGATCTTCACCTCGATCTGCTTCTGGTTGTCGCCCATCGTGCTGTAGATGCCAGAACGGCTGACCGGGACCGGGGTGTTGCGTTCGATGATCGGCGAGAACAGGCCCTGCTGGATCGTGCCGCGCGCCGAATGCTCAGCTGTCTCGATGCCCAGCGTAAACGGGCAGACGTCGGTGATGCGGATTTCCTCGAGCCCGCCGTCGCGCGCGATCAGCCCGCCCTGGATGGCCGCGCCGAGCGCCACCGCATGGTCGGGATGGACCGAGGAATTTGGGAAGCGTCCGAACAGGCGCGTGATCGCCTTGCGCACCACCGGCATGCGCGTGGCCCCGCCGACAAGCACGACTTCGCTCAAGGACGCGGCGTCGATCTGGCTGTCGCGCAGGGCGCGCACCACCGGATCGCGCAACCGGCGGATCAGCCCTTCGGCCTGGGCCTCGAATTCGCTCGTGGTGATCGTGGTGGAAAGCCGCTGGTCCTCGACCGTCACTGCAAATTCGGCTTCCTGCCCCTCGCTCAGCGCGCGCTTGGCACGTTCGGCGGCCTGCAGCAGCAGGGCCTGTGCGCGCGGTTCTTCCAGCTTGGCGAGCAGGCCGTCGGGATCGAGCCGCCCACGCACGGCCATCGCCAGAGCGGCATTGAAATCATCACCGCCCAGCCGGTTGTCCCCTGCCGAGGCGCGGACCTCGACGATGCCCTCGAACATCTCGACGATCGAGACGTCGAAAGTGCCTCCGCCCAGGTCGAACACCAGAAACGGCTCGCGCTCGGCCTTGTCCTGCAGGCCGAAGGCGAGCGCGGCGGCGGTTGGTTCGTTGATCAGGCGGCGTACGGTTAGGCCCGCCAGTTCACCGGCGCGGCGGGTCGCCTTGCGCTGGCGGTCGTTGAAATAGGCGGGCACGGTGATGACGGCTTCGGTGGGGCGGGTGCCGGTGCAGGCGGCCACATCGTCGCGCAGGGCCATGAGCACGAGCGCGGACAGGTCCTCGGCAGAGAACTCCTTCTTGCCCAGCTTCACCTTGCGGTCGGTGCCCATGAATCGCTTGAAACTGGTTGCGGTGGCCCCATCCTTGAGGCCCATCCTCTCCAGCGCGGCGGCTCCGACCAGCGTCGTGCCATCGGGCAGGACCGAAACGGCAGAAGGGGTGAGCAGCGCCCCGAGGGCATTCGGCACGAGCTTTGCCTCTCCGCCGTTCTCGTTTGCCTGCCACATGGCCACCGCACTGTTGGTGGTCCCCAGATCGATCCCGATGAGCATTCGTCTTCCTGCAGATATCAACCGGCGTGATGCGACAGGGCCCGCGCGGTTGGCAAGCGCAAAGCGCGCCGGGCAGCAGGCACGACGGGATGGACCGTGGATGCGCCGGGGCGAGGGGGCAGGGCGCGCCCCTGTCCGTTTTCTTTCCATGACAACGCCTTGAAAGGAGAAAAAGCCATGGGCCAACGCATGGATTGGAACTCGCGCGACCGCTGGCAGGACGAAGAGCGACGCCAGAGCCGCGATTATTCCGGCGAGTTCGCCCCGGAATTCAACCGGGATCGGTATGACCGCAGCGACCGCGACCGTGACCAGTGGGGTCGCTCCGGCTCGACCGGGGCTTCAACGCCGCTGGGCGATCCGCCAACCGGATGGATGGACCAGGACATGCGCGGCGATCGGCGTACCCACGATTGGGAAGTGGGCGACCGGCACTACACGGGGCAGGCCCGCGCCCCGCAGGGCCGCTCGCGCTGGCGCGATACGGCCAGCGGCAACGCCGCAAACACCGCCGATTATTTCACGGCAGAAGACTATGGCGAAGGCCGTCGTGCCTGGGGCGGGCCAGCCGGATACGGGGCCTATGGCACCGGCTCGGCCGGAGGTTACCCGTCATCCTACGGCTACAGCGGTCGCGGCGGTTACGGCGACCATGATCCCCGCGGCTTTTTCGACCGTGCTGTCGACGAGGTGCGCGGCTGGTTCGGCGCTGATGACGACCGGGACAATAGCCGACGAGGGGGCCAGCGCGAGAGCCATCGCGGAAAGGGCCCGGGCGACTACACGCGCTCGGACGAACGCATCCGCGAGGACGCCAACGATCGCCTGACCGACGACCATCACATTGATGCGCGCCAGATCACGGTGATGGTCACCGAAGGTGAAGTGACGCTGGCCGGCACGGTTGGCAGCCGCGCCGAAAAGCGCCGCGCGGAAGACGTCGTCGAGGACATCGGCGGGGTGAAGCACGTGCAAAACAACCTGCGCGTGAAGGCCGGCAGTGGTCTCGAAGGCCAGGGCGGCACGCTGGGCTGGGGCAACGGCGACCGTTCGGTCACGCCGGACGCCTGATCCCCACGGCAGCAAGGCGGGTGTCGACTTCGGCCATGAGCCGGTCGAGCCCGCCTTGGTCGGCGGACTCCGCGCGAACCACCAGCACATCCTCGGTGTTGGACGATCGCAGCAACCACCAGCCGTCGGCCGTGTCGACGCGTACGCCGTCGGTGTCGTTCACCTCGGCGCCATCCGTGCGGAGATTCTGCAATACCTCGGCCACCGCTGTGGCCTTCCGTTCGCGGGGTACGGCGAAGCGCAACTCGGGCGTCGTGACCATTTCGGGCATGGCATCGCGCATCTGCGTGACCGACTTGCCCAGCCTGACGGTTGCCGCGATCAGCCTGACGGCGGCATAGAGCGCATCGTCATATCCGAAGTAACGGTCGGCAAAGAACATGTGGCCGCTCATTTCCCCGGCCAGCGGGGCAAGTGTCTCCTTCATTTTGGACTTGATCGGCGAATGCCCGGTTTTCCACATCAGGGGCGTTCCGCCCAGCTCTGCAATGCGTGCAAACAGCGTTGAGCTGGCTTTCACATCGGCGATAATCGTGGATTTCGGGCGCTCGCGCAGGACTTCCTCGGCGTAGATCGCCAGGAGCTGGTCGGCCCAGAGCACGCGGCCCCGGCCGTCGACAGCCCCGATCCTGTCTCCATCCCCGTCGAATGCCAGTCCGAAGTCGAGGCTTCCCGCCGCGACAGCGTGGCGAAGATCGGTGAGATTGGCTTCCACAGTCGGATCAGGATGATGGTTGGGAAAATGGCCGTCCACGCTCGTGTGAAGAAGGACATGCCGACCGGGCAGCCGGGCGGTCAACGCCTTGATCAGGGGGCCGGCAGCGCCGTTGCCCGCGTCCCAGCCGATGGCGAGTCCTTGCAGCACATCCAGGCCGATGCCATCCAGCACGCCGATCAGGCAATCGACGTAGGCGGCGGAAACGTCGGCGTCCTCGACGCGCCCGTTGCCGGAAGTCCACGCGCCTTCCTCGGCGATCCGCCCGAGATCGACTATGTCGCTCCCGAAGAACGCCGCACCTTCAAGTACCATCTTGAAGCCATTGTGATTGGCGGGATTGTGGCTGCCGGTTACCTGAACGCCGCCCTGCACCTCTGGGGCTAATCCGCCCGAACCCGGTGTTGCCGCGAAGTAGAGCATCGGGCTCGGCCCCAGTCCGATCCGAACAACGTCAACCCCGCTGGCGGTCAGTCCTTCGACCAGCGCATGTTCCAGCACCGGCGTGCTGATGCGCCCGTCGCAGCCGACCGCTACGCGGGCGCCGCCACGTGATCGTACCACCGAGCCAAAACTGCGCCCCACCGCGCGGGCATCGTCCGCACTCAGCGTTTCGCCGAAGACGCCGCGAATATCGTATTCGCGCAGGATCGAAGGGTGGAAGCGGTGCGCGGTCATCCAGTTGCTGCCTCGGCGACCCGATCAGGCCTCGCGCCGGTCGGCCAGCCGCGCCAGCAGCAGGTCGCGCGCGGCATTGGCCTCATGCACGGCTTCGTTGCTGCCGCCGCGATCGGGATGGACCTTCTGGAGCAGGCGGCGATGCGCCTCGATCACTTCGTCATATCCCGCCTGCGGCCCGATGCCGAGGAGGTTGCGCGCCCGCGCCTCGTTGGCGGCGCGTGGGTCTCCTTGCAAAAGCTCCCACGGCCAGCGCCCTGCCAGCAGCTTGCACGCAAGGCTGGCCAGGATCGCAAGCGTGAGCAGCTTGATCATCAGGCGGCGCTTTCCAGCTTCGGTTCGGGTGCGGTCTTGCCCGGCATCGGCAGGTTGAGGCCCGAGACCAGCGTGCGCAATTCCTGCCGTGCGACGAGGTGGCTCGTGCCCAGTTCGCCCAGGTGTCCCTTGTCGAGCAGGGTCAGCCCGCTCGGGAACAGTTCGCGATAGATCACGCGCTCCGAAAGGCCGCTCGCCACGCGGAAGCCGACGCGCTTGGACAGTTCGGTCAGCGCCTGGTCGATACGGCGCTGGTTGCGCGCTTCGGTATAGCCGGTGCGGTTGCGCACCACGACCCAGTCCATCTCGCGGCGCGCGTCCTTGATCGTTGCCATCGCCCGCTTCTTGCGCGCTTCCCAGATCAGCTCGGCATAGAACGACAGGCGGCGCACCTTGAAGGTTTCGGCATCGACCTGGCCGATCAGGTCGAAGTCGACGAAGCTGTCGTTGAGCGGGGTGACCAGCGAATCCGCCCGCGTCGCAACGTGGCGGGCCAGCACGTCGTCACGTCCGGGCGTGTCGAAGATGATGAAGTCATGGTTTTGCGAAAGCCGCTCGGTCAGCGCGTCGAGCTCCTCGATGCTGTCCCCGCCATAGACCTCGAACGTCGCGGTCGGCAGCGTGATCTCGCGCCGGCGCATCGTCTCGGCACGGTTCTCGAAGTAGCGGTGCATCGTGCGCTGGCGGGCATCGAGGTCGATCGTCGCCACGCGAGCGCCCTGGTAGGCGAGGGCAACAGCGACGTGGACCGCCGTCGTCGACTTGCCGGTGCCGCCCTTTTCATTGGCGAAGACGATGCGATGCGGGCCAAGGGACGAGGCGCTGGACAAGGCTGGTAACTCACGTGGTTGATACGCTGCACGGGGTTGCGAGAGGCGTCCGCCGCCCGTATCGCCCGTGGCATCTGACTTAGTGGAGTGGCTGCCAAGGTGCAAACGATCAACCGGCTGGAAGACCTGCGCAATGCGGTCGACGCGCTCAAAATCGGGGGAAAAACCGTGGCCTTCGTCCCCACCATGGGCGCGCTGCACGAAGGTCACCTGACGCTTGTGCGCGAAGCGCGCGCACGGGCCAGCCACGTGGTCGCCTCGATATTCGTCAATCCGCGCCAGTTCGGCCCGAACGAGGACCTCGATGCCTACCCGCGCCGGCTCGCCGCCGATGCCGCGCTGCTCGAAGCCGAAGGCGCCGCCGTGCTGTGGGCGCCTACGGTCGATCAGATGTATCCGCATGGCTATGCCACTAACATCTCGGTCTCGGGCGTCAGCGAGGTCGCCTGCGGCGCCGCACGCCCCGGCCATTTCGATGGTGTCGCCACAGTGGTGTGCAAGCTGTTCAACCAGGTTCGCCCGGACTTTGCCCTGTTCGGGGAGAAGGACTGGCAGCAACTGGCGATCATCCGCCGCATGGCGCGTGACCTTGATCTCACCCAGCCGCACGTTTCGAACATCATCGGGGTCGAGACCGTGCGCGAGGCAAGCGGCCTCGCCCTCAGCAGCCGCAACCAGTACCTGACGGAGCGGGAGCGCGAACAGGCGGCCGGTCTCTCGGCGGCGATGCGCCGCGCGATTTCGGCAATCGAGAGCGGCGCGTCGGTGCCGCAGGCGCTTGGCTCGCTCAACGCCGACATCATCGCCGCCGGATTCGCTTCGGTCGACTATGCCGACTTGCGCGATGCCGCCACGCTTGAGGCTATCGAAACCTTCACCGGGCAAAGCGCCCGCCTTCTCGTCGCCGCCCGCATCGGCGCGGCGCGTCTGATCGACAACATGGGAGTGGGCCCTAAATGAGTATCGCAATGACGCCGGTTGCACCGACCGCATCGTTCAAGGACAACCTCGCCCTGCTGCCCTCCATCGACGGCATCGCGCAGCTCGATCTGCTCGACGCTTCGGGCACGGTCGTGGCGACGATCCCGAGTGAAGCAGGCAAGCAAGGCTCGCTCAAGGTCTACAACTACCTTCAGCTCTGCTTCGGCAGGCTCGATGCCGCGGCTGCCGAGCACGGCCTTGCGATCTTCGCCGAGCACACGCCCGATGCACGGGCGCGTCCGGGCGCTCACCCCAATATCGACCGCCTGATCGAAATCGTTGGCGGTGCGCCTGCTCTGGAGATCGTCGCCGTCGCTCAATGAACCGGCGGATCGACCGCTGGCACGGCCGCCACCGGGGCCACCGGTTCGCCCTCGGTCCGGGGCGGGAGCGCGTTCTCCGGCACGTCGTCGATCAGCATGTCGCGCGTCGGCACGTGTTCGAGGTTGCGGACGCGGACGGTGATATTGTCGCCATCGAGCGTCAGTTCGTTGAAGCTGGGCGGGGTGGAGCGGACGCGCTGGCTGAGCGTGCCCGCGCCGATCATCCGCACCGGCCCGTTGGCCGTGGGGTGGATCAGGTCGAACGCATCGTGGACGTGGCCTGACAGCACGGCGAGGACGTTGCGCCGGGCCAGTTCGGCCAGCGCATGGTTGCCGCCGCGAGTCAGCGCCTTGCCGCGGGTGCCGGCTTCGACCAGGGGGTGATGGCAGGCAACGATGGCGCGTGTGCCGGGCGGGAGCGCGTCGATCGCCGCCAACGTCTGCGCCAGCGCCGCCTTGCCCACAGTGCCTTTCGACCAGTTCAGGCGGAACTGCGCGCGCGCGGTTGTCTTGAGGGGCACGATCTTCGCGCCGGGAATCGGCAGTTCCCGCTCCAGCACGCCTTCGATCGAACGGAATCGACGGTAGGGATCGATAAAGCGTTCGATCAGGTTGAAATAGGGCAGGTCGTGGTTGCCCACCTCGACCGTCACCGGCACGTCCAGCGCCTGGATCCAGTGGCAGGCGGCGGTGAATTCGCGGTGCCGTGCGCGCATCGTCAGATCGCCGGTGATGGCGACGGCATCGGGCTTTTCGCGCGCGATGCATTGCGCGACCCAATCGAGGGCGCGCCGGTCTTCAAGGCCGAAATGGATATCGCTGATGTGGAAGAGGCGGGTCATCGGGCAGGCTTGATCGTCGCTGGGCCCGCTGCGGTCAAGCACCGGGTGCGATAGTGCAAAGGAAGTCGAGCGCGAATTCCTCGCAGGTGACTTCCTCGCGCATGCCGCCTTCGCGCCGCTCGCCGTCGATCATCATGGCGATCGGGCCGTCGCTTTCGAGTGTTGCGGACGAACATTGACCCAGTTCGTCGTGGGGGCCCTGCCGGAAATCGCGCTTCACCAGCATGGCAAAGCCTTGCGCGGCAAACTCGCCCCAGTCGGAAAAGTCGTATCCGTCCACTTCCATGCTGTCACCGTCCAGCGGTGCCATGCGCACGGCGCGATATCCTTCGGGCTGCGCTGCTGTCGCGGGTGCGGATAGGCGAACGCCCGGCCCTTCGCGGGTTTCGCGCAGGGCCGTGGTGAAAGTCTCGGCGATGGTCGGCAGATCAAGATCGCGCACGCTTTCGCGCACGTCGGCCCACATCGCGCCGGGGCCGGCCAGCAGTTCGATGAGTGCGACGCCTTGGGAGGTGCGCAGCGCCTGCCGCCGCACGCGTCGCGCCGAGCCGAGCTTGCCGGTCACTTCCTCTGCCGGAACGTCGCCATGGAGAGACTTCGACAGGAGGTTCTGCGTGCCGCCGGGAAGGACGAGCAGCGCACCGCCCCAGCCTTCGAGTGCTGAGGCCGCGGTATTGATCGTGCCGTCGCCGGTGAAGACGGCAAGCGTCGCGATCCCCTCTGCTTCAAGCTGCGCGCGCGTGGGCAGCTCCTCATCGGGAAAGCGGATGACCCGCGCCGGCGCGCACCCGGCGGCCGAGAGCGAGGCGACGAGATCATCGACCGCCGCGTCGCTGTTGCTGCCGCTTGCGGCGTTCGTCACGAGCCAGAGAGGAGAGAGCGTCATCACCGGCAGAACCGGCAGCACGCGCGGCGGTTCCGCAGCGGCTGCTCTAAACGCGATCTGTCAGGATCAGCCAGGCCGAGAAGCTGTTGAGCATCGAATAGATAACGTAGGCGATCGGTCCGCTGACCACGCCTTCCGAGGCAAACAGCAGCGCGCCGAGCAACAGCAGGAACTCCAGCAGCAGGGTGAAGCGCCCGCCAAAGGCGTGGACCATCCACGGCAGGCGGGCAAGCAGCGGGTGCCCGCTGTCCATCACGGCGCGGTGCAGCGCGAAGTTGCCGATGCCCAGAAGGAAAGTGATCAGAATCGCCATGGACTGGATGCGACCTTTAGGGAATCGCGCAGGGATTGTCACACCTGCAGTTCGTGGAGTGGACATTGCGTTTCGTCGGACGGGCTAAACACTTGTCGTTCGTAACGGAAAGCTGGTCGAGACGCGCAAGATTTCATCGACCACCGGGCGTAGCGAGAATGCATGCGGTGCACCCGGCCAACCGGATCAGCCGCTGAAACGCCCCCCAAGGCCGGTCCCCCCCGCCGGCTCCCGTGTCGAAGGAAGTTGCCATGTTTGCCAAGACCCTGTTCTCCGCCGGCCTCCTCGGCCTCGCTCTTGCCGCCAGCCAGCCTGCCTCTGCCGGCACGCGCTCGGTCGTCTATTCCGATCTGGATCTCACCACCAAGCAGGGCGAGGCCCAGCTCAACGCCCGCCTTCGCCAAGCCGCCAAGGACATCTGTGGCCTGAACAAGGCGGACCTGCCGACCAGCGAATGGGAATCGGCGCGCGATTGTTTTGCCCGCTCGATGGCCGATGCCCGCCGCGCCAAGGCCGAAGTGAAGGCGACCGCGCTGGCCGCTGCTCAGAAATCCAAGACCGATCTTGCTGTCCGCTGATCCCGGCAGCTTGCAAACCCGGCGGATCCAGTCCCCCACCGGGTCAAACTCAAGGGACCGTCGCTAGTCCGGCGGTCCCTTTTTCCTGATGGCCCGTCAGTTTGATGGCCAGTCGGCCCAAAGGTCAGTCAGCCAATTTCGCGAAGCTCGGCAGGCTTTGGTTCGGCTTCGATCTCGCCCCGATCACGCCAGGTCAGGTCATTCGGCGTCAGTTCGCGGCCGTCGTGCGAAAGAATGCCGATCGGAGCGATCGGCCGTCCGTCGCGGCAATCGCAAAGCACTGGATTGGCAGGCGTGCCCAATTCCCACTTCTCGCCCCACTGGCGCAACGCCAGCATGGCGGGGAGCAGGTCGAGACCCTTCGGCGTCAGGCGATATTCGATGCGGCGCCGGTCATCGGCGCAGTGCTCGCGCTTGAGAATGCCGGCCTCGACCAATCTTGACAGCCGGTTGGAAAGGATGTTGCGGGCGATGCCCAGCGCTTCGAGGAAATCCTCGAAATGGCGCACGCCGTTGAAAGCGGCGCGAAGGATCATGAAGGACCATCGCTCGCCCATGGCTTCGAGCGCAAGGGGCAGGCCGCATTGGGCGATTTCGCCGAGAGGTTCGCGAAGCTTTTCCATGTCGTCCTCTGCATAGCCCATGATCGCCGCCTATTTAAGTTTCTAGTTGCAACCTGAAACCTATCCTGATAGGTAGCGATTCGCAACGGAAATAGCATCCTCTCCAGAACCCTGCAATTTCCGTGGCCCTAACAAGGTTGTTTCAGGGGAAGAACGATGATCTCAGCAAATTCCAGCAGCGCTCTGCGCCAGCTCCTTCCGGCCGTCCTCGCGCTGGTCGGCACCACGCTCAGCTTCGCGGTAACCGCCAACACAGCCCGCGCCAACACCGGCGGCTCGTTCTATTCGGCCACGCTGACCCGTCCGATGGACGGTGCGCAGAAGGTCATTCAGAAGGGTGTCCTGTGGAAGTGCGAAGGCGCCGAATGCTCGGCCCCGCGCGATACATCTCGCCCGGTCATCGTCTGCGCCCGCCTTGCCCAGAAGGTCGGCCCCGTCGCGCGCTTCGCCACCCCGCAGGGCGATCTCGCCGCCGAGGACCTCGCCCGCTGCAACGAGGCAGCGGCC
The DNA here is from genome assembly GCF_000807925.1 of Novosphingobium subterraneum. Lineage (GTDB taxonomy): Bacteria > Pseudomonadota > Alphaproteobacteria > Sphingomonadales > Sphingomonadaceae > Novosphingobium > Novosphingobium subterraneum. The sequence goes on from NZ_JRVC01000007.1 coordinate 36,757, forward strand.
GGATAAGTCCAGCACCAGTCTCCAGCGCGCACTCCCTCTCGTTACCCTGCCGAGTGCGCAATCCCTGACCGTGAAGGTCACATGGGCCGTGAACAGCAAGTCTGTTCGCGGCCCCTTTTTTCGCTATGCTCGTGCCATGCGAATGCCTTCGAGAGTTAGCGCTCTGCTCGCCAGAGTTGCCCTTCTGCCCCTGACAGTTGGATTTGTGCCGGTGCAGGCCCAGGCCATGGCCCAAGCCCAGGCAGCGCCGCAACTTACAGCTCAAAGCCGCGAGGATCTGCGCTGTTCGGCGGCCTTTGCCATTGTTGCGCTTGAACAATCGGGGGGCGATGCGCTGGAAGGCTGGCCGCCGCTGGCGGTGCGCGGCAAGACCTTCTTTGCCGATTCGGGCGAGCGCGCGATGAAGGAGGGTGCGCTGACCCGCGAGCAGGTGCGCGACCTGATCGCCGAGCAGGTTCAGGCGCTCCAGACCGCGCCCGATCCCGACAAGGCCCTGTCGGCGCTTGCCGGGCCTTGCCTCGCAAGGCTTGACGCCACCGTCCCGCCGCTGATCGCGCCGACCCTCAAGCAATGCGCCGCGATCCTCGGGCTTGCCTACAACGAGGTCCATGCCCGCGAAGGGATGAGCACTTCGGCGCAGGATCTCAAGACACTGGAATCGGTGCTTTCATCGCGCGAACGCGAGGCGATCATCGCTGCCGGTGGCAGTGGCGACGATGCCGACCGCACACTGGCGCAGGCGCGCGAGGCGATGGCGGCTGAGGCGGCGGACGGAAAGGGCGGGGTCGACAAGTACGACATCGCGCGCTGCTACGAGTTCGCCAAACCGCAGGAAAAATCGCACTATTGAGCGGGCGGGGCGGGCTTCCCATATTGGCGGCAAAGGAGATCCCCGCAATGTCCGACAAGATGAACCTGACCGACGCCGAGTGGCGCGAGCGTCTGTCGCCCGAGCAGTACCAGATCCTGCGTCAGGGGGGCACCGAGCGTGCGTTCACCGGGGCTTACGAGAAGAACAAGGCACCCGGCGAGTACCACTGCGCCGGTTGCGGAGCGCCGCTGTTCACTTCTGACACCAAGTACGACAGCGGTTCCGGCTGGCCGAGCTTCTACGCCCCGGTCGAGGCCGAGGCGGTCGAGGAAATCGTCGATCGCTCGCACGGGATGGTCCGCACCGAAGTGCGCTGCGCGCGCTGCGACGGGCACCTTGGCCATGTCTTCCCCGATGGTCCGAATCCCACCGGCCTGCGCTATTGCATGAACAGCGCTTCGCTGGATTTCACGCCGAAAGACTGAGTCGGAAAGCGCTCTGAACCGGCAGCATTGGCCGTTCGCCGATTTTGCGGTTAACCCTGCGTTACAACTGCCCTATGCAAAGGGCCGCAGATTTGCGTGGACGGCCTGCGCCGATGTCGGAACGAGGCCGAGAATGAGGGAAGCGGTACAAGACTGATGGCCAGACGGGACATTCCCCGCCGCCCCGAGGGCGGCAGGTCGGAGCCGCAACCCAAGAGCAGATCGATGCTGGGCCGATGGGTTCGGCGGTTGCTTGCCTGGGGTGCCGGCTTTGCGCTGCTGGGCACGATCGGGCTGGTGGTGGCCGTTGCCGTCACGGTGCGCTCGCTGCCCGGCTATGGCGAATTGAAATCGAGCCAGACCGGCCAGATGATCGTGGTGCGTGCCGCCGACGGCTCCGAGATCGTGACCCTGGGGCCAAGCTACGGCAAGTGGATCCCTTACGAGCGCATCCCGCAGGACATGAAGGATGCGATGATCTCGGTCGAGGACCGGCGTTATCGTAGCCACTGGGGCGTGGACCCCATCGGCATCGTCCGTTCGCTGATGGTGCGCGTGGAAAGCGGCACATGGAAGCAGGGCGGCTCGACGATCACGCAGCAGCTTGCCCGCAACATCTTCCTCAACAACACCAAGACCTTCGGCCGCAAGGCGCGCGAATGGGTGCTGGCGCTGGCGCTCGAACAGAAGTTCTCGAAAGACCAGATCCTCGAGCTGTACCTCAACAAGGTCTACTTCGGCGGCGGTGCCTATGGCATCGACAGCGCCGCACGCAAGTTCTTCGGCCATTCGGGCGAGGAAATCACGCTGCCTGAGGCGGCGATCATCGCCGGGTTGGTCAAGGCGCCGTCACGATATTCGCCAACGGCCGATGCCGAGGCGGCCGTGGGCCGCGCTGGCGTGGTTCTGCAGACGATGCAGAGCGCGGGCGTGCTGACCGCGCAGGAAGCGCAGAGCGTGGACCTGAAGGCCGTGAAGATGGTCTCGGACAGCGCAGGCCAGAACTCTGCACGCTATTTCACCGACTGGGCGCTGCCGCAGCTCGACCTGATCCTGCCGGAGAACGACAAGCCGATCGAAGTGTGGACCACGCTCGATCCGATCGCGCAGAAGGCCGCGACCAGCGCAGTGGCCGGATTTGCGCCGAAGGGCGCGCAGGGCGCACTTGTTTCCCTTGATCGCGACGGTGCGGTTCTCGCCATGGTCGGCGGCACGGACTATGTAACCTCGAATTACAACCGCGCAGTCAACGCCGTCCGCCAGCCCGGTTCGGCGTGGAAGCTGTTTGTCTATCTCTCGGCGCTCGAGGCGGGATACACGCCGGATGACCGCGTGGTCGACGAGCCGGTGACGATCGATGGCTGGACCCCGCGCAACGACGGCAATCGCTATGCGGGCGAGATCGACCTGCGCACAGCCTTTGCCTATTCCAAGAACACCGTGGCGGCACAGCTGGGCAATGAAGTGGGCTTCGGCACCGTTGCCAACATGGCGCGCCGCTTTGGCATCACCACGCCGATCAACACGCTGCCCTCGATGGTCCTGGGTTCGTCCGAAGCGCGCGTGATCGACATGGTGCGCGCTTTCGCCTCGGTTCAGGCAAAGGGCATGTCGATTACGCCCTACGGCATCCGCAAGGTGACGACGACCGACGGCGAAGTGCTCTACACGCACCGCACGGAGACCGCGCAGCAGCTCGTCCCGCCCTATGTCGCTGCCGCGATGACCGACCTCATGCAGACCGCGGTCAATATCGGCACAGGCCGCGCTGCGCAGATCGGCAGGCCGGTTGCCGGCAAGACCGGCACGACATCGTCGAACAAGGACGGCTGGTTCCTGGGCTTTTCGAGCGGTATCACCACCGGCGTGTGGATGGGGCGCGACGATGCCAAGGCCGTGCCCGGCCTGCAGGGCGGCGCCGCACCGGCGCGCGCCTTCGCGGCCTACATGAAGGTCGCCACGCGCAAGCGCCCGGTCGAACAGTTCGACACTGAACTCAAGCTGCCGGAATGGCAGCTCGAACCCGATGATGAGGCGATGCAGGGCAACCCTGACGATTACTTTTACGTCGACGAGCAGGGCAACCTGGTCGATCCGTCGCGCCGGCGTGGTGATGACGGTGCAATTGATCCCAATGCACCACCCGAGGGCATACCGCCGGAGGTTCCGCAGGCCGCGAACGACGATTTCCTCAACCGCGCCACTGGTCGGCGCGACGGCAACGACCCTGCAGCGGCAGGCGCGAGGCCCCGTCCGAGCAATACTCCGCGCCCTGTTCCTCAGCCATGAGCATGCCCAGCAGGAATTCTCGAGCCTGAACCTTTCTGCGGTTCGGGCGTTTGCCTGATCGAGAGGGAAGGCTGCGGGCCTTCCGCCAATCAGGAGACGTGTAATGAGCCTGCTGCAATGGGCCGTCGCAGGAGCGGCGGGATATGCGATCTGGCGCGTGGCGCAGAAGAATCGCGAGGAACAGGCACCGGCCGCTTTCGCGCAAGGCGAGGAGTCGGGCGGCAACTTTGCCAAGGTGCGCAGTGCCGGCACCGAGGGCATGCGATCGGACCCCAAGCGCTGGGACAAGGTCGACCAGGCCTCGGACGAGAGCTTTCCGGCGAGCGATCCGCCGGCAACCTATTGATCGGCGCCCGCAAGCGCTTTGGTGACGGCCGGAGGGTACTCCGGCCGTTGCTGTATGGGGGGACGGCTATTTGACGACGTCTGCCTCGTGCCACACGACCGCCTGTGCCACCTTGATGCAATCCATCCCGCCGTCATAGGTCATCGCGGGTGAGCCATAGAGCCGCCAGCCTTGCGCCAGCGCCTCGGATACCCGCTCGCAGAAGGCGCGGTCGTCCTTGCCTGTCAGCAGGCGGTAGACGGGGCGGTCATCGGGGGTCTGGTACATCATGTTCCTCGGCAGTCGATATGCCAGCAGAACAGCGCGCCGTCCTCCGCGTCAAGCCGTTCGGCCATCTGAACGAAGCCGTTGCGCTCAAGCACCCGCTGCGAGGCGATATTGTCGGTGCGCGTTTCGGCATAAAGCGCATCAACGCGCGGGTCCGATCTGGCCCAGTCGACCAGCGCCTTCAGCGCTGCCGATGCGTGACCCCGCCCCTGCGATCCTGGTGCCACGCCATAACCGATCTGCAGCCGGCGCTCCTCGAGCACCGACGTGACCGACATCAGGCCAACGAGTTCGTCATCTGACACGACAAGCCACGCCGGGGGCGAGAAAATCTCGCCAACAGCCTCGGCCAACCCTGCCAGCATTGCCAGTACTTCGGGTTCCGCCACCGGCGTATGCGGCATGACTATCGCCTGCTCTGGCGGCTGCCCCTCAAGCAGACGCGCGAAGTGCGTCGGCGTTGCCGGGACGAGCCGGACGGTCACAGAATGTACTTCGACAGGTCTGCATTGCCGGCAAGGTTCGCCAGCTTCTCGGCGACATAGGCCTCGTCCACCGTCACCGTCTCGCCGGTGCGGTCCTCGGCATCGAAGCTCACTTCCTCGAGCAGCTTTTCCATCACCGTCTGCAGGCGGCGGGCGCCGATGTTCTCGACGCTTTCGTTCACCTGTGCCGCAGTGCGGGCAATGGCGCGGATGGATTCCGGCGTGAAGTCGAGCGTGACGTTTTCGGTTGCGATCAGCGCACGGTACTGTTCGACGAGGTTTGCGCGCGTTTCCGAAAGAATGCGCACGAAGTCGTCTTCGCTGAGCGCCTTGAGTTCGACGCGGATCGGCAAGCGGCCCTGAAGTTCCGGCAACATGTCGGAGGGCTTGGCCACGTGGAACGCGCCCGAGGCGATGAACAGGACGTGGTCCGTCTTCATCGGGCCGTACTTGGTGGCAACCGTCGTGCCCTCGATCAGCGGCAGCAGATCGCGCTGCACGCCTTCGCGGCTGACCGATCCGCCACGCACATCGGACACGGCAATCTTGTCGATTTCGTCAAGGAAGACGATGCCGTTGGTCTCGGCATTGCGGATCGCCTCGCGCGCCACGTCGTCCTGGTCCATGCGCTTTTCGGCCTCTTCGTCGACCAGCTTGTCCCAGGCGTCGGCGACGCGCATCTTGCGGCGCTTGAGCGCCTGCTTGCCGAACGCCTTGCCCATCATGTCCGACAGGTTGATCATGCCGATGCCGCCGGGCATGCCGGGAATCTCCATGGGAGCGGACGGTGTATCCTCGACCTCGATCTCGACCTCGACGTCGTTCATCGAGCCATCGGCCAGCCTTGCCTTGAAGCTTTCGCGCGTTGCTTCGCTGGCACCATCGCCGACCAGCGCCTTGAGCAGGCGGTCCATCGCGGCCTTGCTGGCAGCGTCTCGCACCGCATCGCGGCGGCGCTCCTTCTCGAGGCGGATCGCCTCTTCCACGAGATCGCGGGCAATCTGTTCAACGTCGCGGCCGACATAGCCGACCTCGGTGAACTTGGTGGCTTCCACCTTCACGAACGGCGCATCGGCAAGCTTGGCCAGCCGGCGGCTGATCTCGGTCTTGCCGCAGCCCGTGGGCCCGATCATCAGGATGTTCTTTGGGCTGACTTCGTCGCGCAGGTCGGCGGACAGGCGCTGGCGACGCCAGCGGTTGCGCAGCGCGACTGCAACGGCCTTCTTGGCATCGGTCTGGCCGACGATGTGTTCGTCCAGCGCGCGGACAATGGCCTTGGGGGTAAGGGAGTCGTTCATCAGATTTCCTCGACCGTCACGCGGTCGTTGGTGAAGACGCAGACTTCGGCGGCGACCTGCATGGCGCGGCGCGCGATCTTTTCGGCGTCGTCTTCGTAGTCGGTCAGGGCGCGGGCAGCGGCGAGCGCATAGTTGCCGCCCGAACCGATTGCGGCGATTCCGCCTTCCGGTTCAAGCACATCGCCATTCCCGGTAAGGATCAGCATGGTCTCCGCATCGGCCACGATCATCAGTGCTTCGAGATTGCGCAGGTACTTGTCGGTGCGCCAGTCCTTGGCGAGTTCGACCGCGGCGCGCATCAGCTGGCCGCGATGCTGCTCCAGCTTGCGCTCCAACCGTTCGAACAGGGTGAAGGCATCAGCCGTCGCGCCTGCAAATCCGGCAATCACCTTGCCATCTCCGATGCGGCGCACCTTGCGGGCATTCGGCTTCATGACCGTGTTGCCCATGGAAACCTGGCCGTCCCCTGCGATGACGGTGCGGCCGTTCTTCTTCACCCCGATGATGGTGGTGCCGTGCCACTGGATAAGGCCGTGGCTCGCCCTGCTGTCGTCCATCGCCGCGATATGAGGAGCGCGGCGGCGAATTCAAGCGCCCGAACCTCAGCTGCCGTTGGGACCGGTGCCGGTCGGTGCGCCACCACCGGCGCCGCCCGGAATCGCGCCGACCGCGCCGATGTTGCCGAACAGATCCTGGAAGAAGCTGCGGTCGCGCCCGAGGGTCGGCGTCTTGTCGCTTTCGGGCGAAAGGCGGACGACCTTCTCCATCCCCTGCCGGCCCATCGAGCTGACATTGCCGCGGGCGTCGAAATCGACGACGATGACGCTCTGGTCCGACGTCTGCGGACGGTTGAACGGGCGCTGCCTGGTGTTCTGCGCAACGTAATACCACGTCTGCCGACCGAACTGGCTGGTGAAGGTCGGGCGACCCAGTGTGCGTTCGACCGAGAGCTTGTTGTCGACGCCGGGCTGGACCGAGGCGACCAGTGCCTCGTCGATGATGTAGCCGCGATGGTCCTTGATGCTGGCACAGCCGGACGCGGCCACGCCGAGGGCGAGCACCGCCGCACCCTGCACCATCAGCCGCATGTTCCGCATTCGCAAACTCCGCTCTTCACTTATCGCCGTCATGCCCGTTTGCATCGGGAATGCACAGCCTATATCGCCGAGATCAATTGGGCGACCCTTAGGGTCCAATCTGGATTACCGCAATGCCGCCCGCAAGCAGCCTGCTGGACGGCCGAGATTTAATCGCCCCTGAACGGGCGGAATGCCAAGGAATGCCGTGATGTCGCTTCTTACCAAGCTGTTCGGACGCAAGCAGGATGATCGCGCGGTCGCGCGGCCCTTGTGGCACCGCACTGTCGAGATCGCGCGCGAGAAGGAATGGTACCGCGATTGTGGCGTCGCCGACACGGTGGGCGGGCGATTCGACATGATCACGCTGATCCTGTCGGTCGTGTTGATCCGCATGGAGCGTGACGCGGAACTCGTCGAGCCTTCGGTGCGGCTTACCGAACTGTTCGTCGAGGACATGGACGGACAGCTGCGCGAAAGCGGCGTGGGCGACGTGATCGTGGGCAAGCGCGTAGGCCAGCTGATGAGCGTGCTGGGCGGGCGCCTTGGTGCCTATCGCGAGGCGCTGGCGGCGCGGGACGAGGCGCTGATGGCCGAAGCGATCAGCCGCAACGTGACCTTGCACGATGGCACCGATCCGCTGCTGCTGACGCGGCGCGTGCGCGCTTTCGCCGCCGGGCTGGACCTCGTCCCCGCATTCCGCGTTCTCGATGCGGAGATCGGAAAATGACCATGAATTCAGAGTTCTCGCGCATCGTCGATCTGCGTCAGATTGGCGACGAGCCGGTGGTGCTGGAGCCGACCGAGGCAGAGCGCAAGCGTCTTGCGGCGCGTTTCCAACTCTCGGAGGTGAAAGCCATGCAGGCGACCATCTCTCTGAGGCAGGAGGGGAACTCCGTGGAGGCGAGGGGCCATCTCGCCGCCTCCATCGTGCAGGCCTGCGCGATCTCGGGCGAGGACTTCCCGGTGACGATCAGCGAACCCATCTCGCTGCGCTTCGTCCCACCCGGCGCGGCCCATGATCCCGACGAGGAGATCGAGATTACCGCCGACGATTGCGACGAGATCGAATACGAAGGCACCAGCTTCGATCTGGGCGAGGCCGTGGCGCAGAGCCTGGCACTGGCGATCGATCCCTTTGCCGAGGGACCCGATGCCGACAAGGCGCGCGCCGAGCACAATCTCGGCGGCGACGTTGCCACCGGCCCCTTCGCCGCGCTGGCCGCACTGAAGAAGGACTGAGCGTTTGGCTGGACCCCCGGGGCGCGGTCGGGACCTGACGAGCGGGCCGATCCTCAAGACGCTGGTGCTGTTCTCGGCGCCGACGCTGGCATCCAACATCCTGCAATCGCTCAACGGTTCGATCAATTCGATCTGGGTGGGGCGGATGCTGGGCGAGGGTGCGCTGGCGGCGACTGCCAATGCCAACGTGGTGATGTTCCTCGTCTTTGCCGCTGCGTTCGGCTTCGGCATGGCGGCCACCGTCAAGATCGGGCAGGCTTTCGGCGCGCGCGACGTGCTGGCGGCGCGGCGGACGTTCGGCTCGGCGGTGGGCTTTTGCGTGCTGCTGTCGCTGGTTGTCGGCACGCTGGGCTGGCTCTTTGCGCCCGAACTGCTGACGGCAATGGCCGCGCCGGGCGAGACCTATGCCTATGCGCTGACCTACCTGCGGGTGATCTTCATCGCCATGCCGGCCTCGATGATCACGGTCATGCTGGGCATGGGCCTGCGGGGCGGGGGCGATGCGGCGACGCCGTTGAAGTTCATGGTCATGTCTTCGGTGCTCGACGTCGCGCTCAATCCTTTGCTGATCGGCGGTTTCGGGCCGATCCCGGCCATGGGCATCGCCGGAGCGGCTCTGGCGACGGCGATTGCCTCGTTCGTGTCGATGGCGGGCATCGTCGCCTATGTCTACGTCAAGGACCTGCCGTTGCGGCTGCGGGGGCCGGAGCTCAAATGGCTGTGGCCGCGCCGGGACGAACTCGGCTACATCCTGACCAAGGGCCTGCCGATGGGCGCGCAGATGCTGGTTATCTCGGCGGCGGGCATCATCGTGATCGGTCTGGTCAATCGCGAGGGCCTGCTGGTCAGCGCCGCGTATGGCGCGGCGCTGCAGTTGTGGACCTATCTTCAGATGCCGGCGATGGCGATTTCCGCTGCGGTCAGCGCCATGGCCGCGCAGGCGATCGGCGCGGGCCTGGATGAGCGGCTCCACCGCATCTCGCGTGCGGGGGTCATGCTGAACCTTACGGTGACCGGAGCACTATGTGCATTGATCCTGCTGTTCGACCGGCCGGCGCTGGAGCTGTTCCTGGGCGCTGCAAGCCCTGCGGTGGATGAGGCGCGTCATATCCAGTTCCTGGCCAGCTGGAGCTATGTCCTGTTCGGAATCACGATGGTGCTGTTTGGCACGATGCGCGCAGGCGGGGTGGTCTGGACGCCGCTGATCATCCTGTCGATCGCCATGTATCCCGTGCGCCTGGGCTTCTATTACGCCTTCTACCCGAGCCTTGGCGCGGATGCCCTGTGGCTGGCATTCCCGGTCAGTTCCGCAGTTGCCGTGGCGCTCTCGGTCCATGCCTATCGCCAGCCACAATGGCGCGATCGCGCACGCGCTGTGCCGGACGAGGAGTGCGAGGAGGAAACCCATGCCGACGCGGACCCCGCCGGACGCATGGCGCCGAGTCTTTAGGGTCCTGACCCCAGGGTCGCGTCAGCGGCTCTGGGCGCGCCAGCGCTGGACCGTGCGTTCGACCGCGCGGTCTTCGCCGCCGCTCTTGCTCCACAGCTCGTAGAACGAAGGGTCATTCGAGGCGGGGCGCTTGATCGCCTCGAGCTCGTCGAACGAGACGCGCATCGGGATCGAGACGCCTTCGCCCGAAATGATGCATTCGCGGTTGCGCAGCGCAGGAATCGTATCGACGAAGCCGCGCGCGCCTTCGGGCATGGCCGCCTTGACGAAGGCCTGGTCGCGCTCGTTGTTGAGGCGCATGGCGATGATCGTGCCGCACTGCGAAAGCACGCCTTCGGCAAGGTCTGACGGACGCTGGGTAATCAGGCCCAGCGAGACGCCGTACTTGCGGCCTTCCTTGGCAATGCGCGAGAGGATGCGGCCGACCGAAGAGCCGTCCGAGTTCTTCTCGCTCGGCACGTAGCGGTGGGCTTCTTCGCAGACCAGCAGCACGGGCCGCGTCTCTTCGTCGCGTGCCCAGATGGCATAGTCGAACACGAGGCGGCTGAGCACGGCGACGACGGTGGAAGTGATTTCCGATGGAACGCCCGAAACATCGATGATCGAGATCGGCTTGCCGTTGGCCGGCATGCGGAAGATCTTCGAGATGAACTCGGCCATCGTGTCGCCCACCAGCATCCCTGAGAACATGAACTGGTAGCGCGGGTCGCTGCGGATTTCCTCGATCTTGGTCTTGAGACGCATGTAGGGAATCGAGTTGGTGCCCTTGTCGAGGCGGCCCATCTCGTTCTGCAGGATGATCATCAGGTCCGACAGCAGATAGGGGATCGGCGAATCGACCGTGATCTTGCCGATCTGTTCGGCAAGGCGGTTCTTCATGCGCGCCGCCAGCAGGCACTTGGCCAGGATGTCCTCGTCAATCTGGCGATCCGTGCCCGACGAGGTGATGAGGATTTCGCAGTGTTCCTCGAAGTTCATCAGCCAGTAGGGCATCTGCAGGTTCGACACGTCGAGCAGTTGCCCGGTGACGCGAAACGCGCTGGAATATTCCCCGTGCGGATCGATCATCACGATGTGGCCTGAAGGCGCCATCTCGCAGATGCGGTGGAGGATCAGCGCGGCAGCGGTCGACTTGCCGGTGCCGGTCGAACCGAGCAGCGCGAAGTGCTTGCCAAGCAGGGCATCGACATAGAGCCCGGCGCGGATATCGCGCGTAGGGAAGACGGTGCCGATCGAGATGTTGGTCCGGCCATCGCTGGCATAGATCTGGCGCAGGTCGTTGCTCGTGGCAGGATAGACCAGTGCGCCGGGGACAGGATAACGGGTAACGCCGCGGCGGAAGCCATAGATCTTGCCGGTCAGGCGCTCTTCCTCGCCCTCGCCAAGGAAATCGATCTGGGCGACCACGCCGCCATCGACGGTGGTATCCTGCCGCTGCGTGCGCACGCTGGCGAGGAGCCAGGAATTGCCGACGCGAATCTTGATCTGGCTGCCGACCTTGCCCGACATCGACACCGAGGGATCGAGGTCGGCCGAGCACTGCTCGAGGCGGGCGAGATCAAGCGCGATGGCCGAGCTTGAGCCGGCAACATCGCGCACGAAGCCGATAGGGTGGCGCGCGTTCTCCGACCCAAGGGCATTCTGGGGTGCCGCCAGAATGGCCGATGCCGATCCGGCCTCTTCCAGGTTGGCGGCAGGCGCCATGAATCCCTGCATCCCCATTTCGGACATTGCGCAAAACCCTTTGGCCATTGTCGGCTGTGGGTCTGGGACTATCCGTTTCGGGTTAAGATCGGCTAAACCAACGAAAGGCAGTTGCGGCCTTAGGGTCAGGACCCTAACTTCGGGCAAAGAGCCGGCCTGCGATCCAGCCCATGGCGACCGAGACAATGACCGCAAACAGGCCGTAGAGCCATCCATTGCGATCGGCGGCGACAGCGACGAAGCGCTCGAACCCTTCCTTCTTCACCTCGATCCGGGTGATCGCCGAAGCCACGACCTTGCCCCCGCGGATGGCGAAGGTTTCGGCGGTATAAGTGCCGGTCTGCACGCTTGATGGCAGACTGATCCGGGCCTGATAGAGCACCTGACCGCTGATCTTCACGCTGCCCTGATCCTCGCGGTAGAGGCCCTGCCGACGCATCAGATCGACCAGCCCTTCGGAAAAGCGCTGCTGCTCACGCGGTTCGATAACGCCGATCGGCGAAAGCTGGAGCCACTTGAGGCCGAGTTCGTAGATCGCCGCTGTCTTGTCATCCACGATCTTCGCGATCGGGCGGGAGGAGGCGATGGCGAAGTAGCTGGGCGCCGAGCGGAATTCGAGCGAATCGGCATTGATCCACATGCCCGCGATCTTCTGCTTTTCGCGCAGGACGATCGACTGGACCGGGCCTTCGAGGACGACGACGATATCGTAATCCTGCGCAGCGCGGCTGCCTTCGGGGCTGAGAATCGCGCCGAACAGGAGCAGGTCGGCCCCGGTAAAGCCCTGGCGGACCTGGATTTCGTGCTGCGAGATTTCGGGCACGAGAATCGGATCGCGCGCACCCAGGAGGAGCAGGCAGGCGGCAAGAGTGGCGCGGCGCATCTGCACGCGGCCTCTCACAGCGGAACCACCGTGTAGATCTCGTCCGGGCGATAGCCGAGCCCGAGCGCCATGCGCAGTGCTACCGCAAGGACGATCACCGCAAGGATCAGGCGGAGCTGTTCGGGCTTCACCTTCTGGGCAAAGTGGGTGCCGATCTGCGCGCCGGTGACCGAACCGACCAGCAGCAGCCCGGCCAGCACGATGTCGACCGCACGCGTGGTGAGCGCATGCATCATCGTGGTGACCATGGTGACGAACAGGATCTGGAACAGCGACGTTCCGACCACTACGTTCACGCCCATGCCGAGGATGTAAAGCATCGCCGGCACGAGGATGAAGCCGCCGCCAATGCCCATGAGCATGGTGAGAATGCCGGTGGCAATGCCGAGCAACAGCGGCGCCAGCGGCGAGATATAAAGGCCCGAGCGGTAGAAGCGCCACCGCAGCGGCAGGCTGGCGACAAGCGGATGGTGGCGGCGCTTGCGAGCAGGCAGCGGCTGGCCAGTCTTCTGCGCGCGCAGGGCGGTGATGCTTTCGTGCGCCATCAACCCGCCGATGCCGCCAAGCATCAGCACGTAGAGGATGTTGATCACCGTATCGATCTGGCCGAGCGACTGCAGCAGGCGGAACAGCAGCGAGCCAAGCCCGGTGCCGATCACCCCGCCCGCCACCAGCACTGCGCCGATGTGATAATCGATCCCGCCCCGCCGGGCCTGGGCGAACGCGCCGGAAACGCTGGCGCCGGTCACCTGGCTGGCAGCCGATGCGGCGGCGACGGTGGGGGGCACGCCATAGAAGATCAGCAACGGCGTGGTCAGAAACCCGCCGCCGACGCCGAACATGCCCGAAAGCAGCCCGGTCAGCGCGCCGAGGCCGACGATGACCAGCCCGTTGACCGACAGGTTCGCGATGGGAAGATAGACGTCCATTGCCGTGTCAACGCTAGGCCGGGCGGTGCGTGCCAGCAACCCCGCCGAGCCGGTTTGCGGCCAAAAAACTGTGGCTCAGAAGGCGGAGGTGACCGTCATGGTCGGGCCGCTGCCGGGCCGGGCGTTTCCGGCGATGCGGAAGCGCCAGTCGAGCGCGACGCGGGTCGGTCCGACAAGCTGCCCGCCTTCGAGCCGGAAGGCCACGCGCGGGCCCACATCAAGCCGCACGGCTCCTTCCTGCCCGCCTGACCACATGCCGACCCCGGCGCGCAGATCGCCATTGCGCGAAACGACGCGCCGGACCGGATGATCGAGCAGCGCCTGCGCATCGAAGAAGGCGGTGGCGCCCTTGCCACCGGCGTAACCGGCCTGCCCATAAGCCTCGAGCCGGAAGCCGTGCGGCAGGCGCTGCCAGGGCAGTTCGGTGATCAGTGTGGCGACGGGGCGCACCTGCATCGACGAGCGGGTGGTATCCTGAAGGCGCGCTTCGACGAGGGCGCGGACAGGCAGGCGGCGGACCGGGCGGATGCCGAGGCCCAGCGCGACCTCCTTGTCCTTGCCGGGGGCGTTGATGGCGAGCGAGGTGCGCAGATAGCCATAGGAATCCTGCGGCTCGCCCTTGCCGAAGCGGTAGCGGACGATGGCACCTGCCTGGCTGGCACCATACGACGCCGCACCGGGGGCCTGCGCCGCCGAACCGCTGCCGGCGCGCATCAGCAGCCAGTTCTCGCCGCTCCAGCGCGGATCGTCCTTGGGCACGAGAGGCTCGTAGAATTCCTGCGGATCGGCGGGTTGGCTTCGGGCTGGGGCGACGACGGCGGTGCGGGGCGGCAATGGTACGAGCAGGGGGTGTTGAGGCAGGAACAACGGGACAGGCGCGGGGGACGGGAGCGATGGTCCTTGTGGCGACGCAGCAGCCGGCCGGACGGAAGCTGGCTGCGGGGTGATGCTTGTCATGGGTGGCTGAGGGCGGGCGCGCGGGGTGGGGAGCACCTGACGGGCATGCAAGGGCTGGCGCGGCAATGGCGGTGCGCTGGCGGTGATAGTGGGCGGTTCAGTCAGGGCGTCATGTCGCAAGGTCAGGGCGCGACCGGCGATCCAGCCGACAAGCACGAGGGCGAGCGCGAGCAGGGGCTGGCCCCGCCGCGTCGCCGCGGGACCTGCCATCATGCCGCAACCGGCAAAGGCCGCTGCTGCGGATCCGCGTCAAGCTTGGCAGCCTGGCTGACGTGGACGTGATGGACCGTGTGTTCCCAGCGCAGAACGCCGCCTGCCAGCACCCGCACGTAGGCAGTTATGGCGCGACGCGCGGCGAGGACGGCGATGATGTTGCCCACGGGAAACCGGAACACTGCGCGCACGGCTTCGGCGGGGCCGTACTCGCGCCCTGTGAAGAGCGCGCGCATCATCAGCCGCCAGATCAGGCTGGCGAGGTTGAAGGCAAGCAGGCCGCTGAGCAGCGGGCCATCGTCGACCGGGACAGCCAGGCCCGCAGCTTTTGCGAGCACGACCACTGGCCACAGCATGATCAGGAGATATGCTGCGGCCAGGACGAGCGCTACCAGCGGCCCGCGGCGATCGCGCAGACGCATCCAGATATCGCCGGGCGCGCACTTCCAGCCCAGTCGGTCCCAGCCCTGAAAGGCGATACCGTGGACCCAGCGCGTCTTCTGCCGGACCGATGCGACGAGGTCTGCCGGGAAGAACTCCCGCGTGGCGACGAGCGCGCCAGAGCTGTCGCGCACGCGCAGGAATGCAGACCGCCCGCCGGTCTGATGGACGAGGAGACCGCATTCGTAATCCTCGGTCAGGCATTCGGCGGCAAAAGGCTCGGTGCTGGAGCGGGCGATGAGGATGCGGTCAATCGCGCGGCGCGAAAAGGCGCATCCCGCCCCTGCCGATGGCAGGGCAGCGCCGATGTGGTGTCGGACCACCATGTCGCGCGCGTGAGCCTCGGCAAATTCGTCGCAGTAGTGGCCCGCGATCCAGGGACTTGCGCGTTGTGGTTCCGGGCGGACAGGGAGTTGCACGAAATCCGCCTGATCGAGCGCGCGGTCCATCAGCGTGAGCGCGGCGGGGTGGACCATGTCCTCGGCATCGTGGAGTATCAGCGCGCGCACGCGCTGGGCGCTGCGCCGTTCATCCTCGCAGATCGCACGATAGATGCGATTGAGGCAGTCGGCCTTCGTCGTCGGGCCATCACGATCATGGATGATGACCCGCAGGCGAGGATCGGGCGCCAGCGCGACAAGCACGGAAATGGTGGCCAGGTCATTGCGATAGCAGCCGACGTAGAGGCGAAAGTTGCGCTGCGGCCAGCTTTGCAGGGTATGGCGCACCATCGGCCCGATCACGCGCGATTCCAGCCATGCGGGAACCAGAACCACGGCAAGGCCATTGAGTTCGGCATTGCAGGGGTGCGAGAGGCGCGGGGTGCGCAGCTTGCCGGTCAGGCGCAGGCGCAGCCACGCGAGGTCCACGGCCATTTCGTCGATCGCGAAGAGCGCAAACCAGATTGCGGCAAACAGCAGCAATTCGTGCTCGACAACCGCGAGCCATTGCAGCGCGGGATAGGTCGGCCATGGTGACAAGAGCTTGCCCCTGTTTGACGTGCCAGACCACCGTCGGCACAAGGGAATGCTAGGCCCAAGGCCTGAGTTTCGTGAACACGGGATGATTCGAGAATGGCAGGAAATTCAGGGCGCAAGCGGGCTTTGCACAAGCTGACGCACAGCGAGGCAGCGCCAGGCATAGTTCTGATGACCTGTGCTGCGATTGCCCTTGTCCTGGCCAATTCGCCCTTGGCTGATCCTTGGCACGAGCTGTTCCACCACACGTTGCCATGGACGCCCGTGCCCAAGCTCGACACGTTGCACCTGTGGATCAACGATGCGCTGATGGCGGTGTTCTTCTTTGTCGTCGGGCTGGAGATCAAGCGCGAGATCCTTGACGGCGAGCTTTCGATTGCCAGTCGCCGCCGTCTGCCGGTGATTGCAGCCGTCGCCGGCATGGTGGTGCCCGCGCTGATCTACCTGGGCATAGCCGGTGGCGATCCGGCGCTGCATCGCGGCTGGGCGATTCCTTCCGCCACCGACATCGCCTTTGCCATCGGCGTACTGGCGCTGGCTGGAAAAGGACTGCCATCGTCGCTGCGGCTGTTCCTGCTGACCGTGGCGATCGTCGATGATCTTGGCGCGGTTCTGGTCATCGCGTTCTTCTACACGACCGGGCTGGACCTGATGTGGCTGGGCATTGCCGCCGCCATCTTCCTGGCGCTGGTGGTCGTGAACCGCGCCGGGGTCAGCTCGCTGATCCCCTATATCCTCGGGGCCGTCGCGCTGTGGTTTGCTGTGCTCCATTCGGGCGTCCATGCAACCATTGCCGGCGTTCTCGCCGCGTTGACCGTGCCACTGGCGCTCAACAAGGAGCATGACAGCCCGCTGCTGCGGCTTGAACATGCGCTGGTTGCGCCCAACGGCTTCCTGATCGTGCCTCTGTTCGGCCTGGCCAATGCCGGAGTTGCGCTTGGCTCGATCGATGGAGGGCCGCTGGCGCTGCCGATTGCAATTGCCGCGGGCCTGCTGATCGGCAAGCAGGTGGGTATCCTTGGCAGCATCGTGGCAGCGGAAAAGCTGGGTATCGCCAAGCGACCCGCCGGGGCCACGATTCGCCAGCTTTGGGGCCTCTCCCTACTGTGCGGGATCGGCTTCACGATGAGCCTTTTCATCGCCAGCCTCGCTTTCCCGCAAAGCCCGCTGCTGGTCGAAGAGGCGAAGCTGGGTATTCTGGGCGGATCGATAATCTCCGCGCTGGCCGGACTGTTTCTGCTGAAAGGGAGCGTGAAGAGCCAAGCATGATTGACGAATTCGATCAATATTGCCGTATCATTGCATGAAACCTTTCAGTGGATCTGGCGTATAAGGGGCTCAATCCACCCGGACACGAAAGGGGAATGTCATGCCCGGCGACAATGCGAAGAAGGCCCTGATCGACAGCATGAACGGTCTGCTGGCCGATTACTTCACGCTCTACCTGAAGACCAAGAACTACCACTGGCACGTGGCTGGCCCGCAGTTCCGCGAACTGCACCTGCTGTTTGATGAACAGGCTGCCGAGCTGTTCGCGCTGACCGACGTGATTGCCGAGCGCGTGCGCAAGAACGGTGGCGACACGCTGACCGGCATCGGTGCCATTGCCGGCAAGGCTTCGATCAAGGACGACGACCGCAGCAAGGTTGACGCGATGGAAATGGTCAAGGCCTTGCGCGACGATAACGTGGCGCTGGTCAAGGCGATCCGCGCGGTCAAGGAAGCGGCCAGCGAGGCGGGCGACAATGCCACCGAGGGCATGGCCGACGACTGGACCGATCAGGCCGAACAGCGGGTCTGGTTCCTGACGCAGACGCTTGCCTGAGAGCCTTGGGGCCTGATCGTCAGAAGGTTCCGCCCGTCACGATGCCGACACCGTCGGGACGGGTGTCGAACCCCGAGGACTTCAGCGCATCGGCAGTTTCCTGGGGCAGACCTGCCAGCGCAAGGTCTGCCTGCCAGCGTCCGTCGCCGCCGAGCTTGAGCGTCAGGCGTTCCATGCCCTGCAGACCGCGCATCGGCACGACCAGCGCACCCTTTTCACAACGTGCCTGGCCCGAGACAACCACCGCATCGGGCAGAAGCGGGCCAAGCGAAGCCAGAGTCAGGCTGAGGGTGCCTTGCGCCTCGCGGCACTGGCCATTGGCCATGACGACCGAGAAATCGCCGAAGCCAAGCGAGGTTACGGGCAGGCCGCCAAGGCCATCGGGCAGGAGTACCGAGCCGTTTGCGCCGGTAAGGCGCGACGGTGCAATCCGCGCGGAAAAGCCTTCTCTCGAGAGCGCGAACTGAGCGCGGCCAATCAGCAATGGCAGCGGCTCCAGCCCGGCATCGACGGTGCCGAGGGGCAGTGGACCTGCATTCAGATCGGCAATCCGCCCGCTCCAGACGCTGCCCTCGACGCTACGAGCGGAGAGCGAATCAGGCAGCGCCATGCCCAGCACAAGCCGCAGCGGGAGCAGAACGAGCAGGGCAGCCACGAACAACGCGTCCAGCGCCAGCCAGCCGCGGCGGCCCATCGCAGCGCCGCGGATGAAGATCCACCGCCCGATCACGATGCCGCCTTTCGCACCGTGACGTTGACCGAGACCGTGCCGTCGGGGGCGGGCGTCAGGGTGACCTGTTCCACCGCCAGCCCCTGACCACCCAGTGCATCGAGCCAGGCAAGCACGGCCGAAGGACGCGCGGTCGGGATGACCAGAACGGCCATGTCGGACCCGCGCCGTTCGTTCGACTGCACCACGAAACCGGCTTCCTGCGCACTTGCCCCGGCGATCTGTTCGACCGGCCCTGCCAGCACCGGGGCGCGGGCGGCGGGGGCACGCTTGAGCGCCTCGATGCCAGCGGTGATGCGGCCCGCCCGCTCGGTCGCCTCGCGATGGCGGGTGGCGGCCTCGTCCAGCGCGTTGCCGACAGGAAGCACGATCCCGTAGATCAGCAGGATCACCGCGGCGAGCGCGCCGGCCACGCCGACCAGAACGCGCTCGCGCTGGGTCAGGCCGATGTACCAGAGGGACACGCGCTGCATCATGGTGCCCTTACGGTGATGGCGGCGACGGTTGCGCCAGTGGGGTCGGGGGCAAGGGCAGGCGGAACGGTGACTTTCCAGCCATTGTTCTGCAGCGCGATCAGCACGGCGTTGACGTCCTCTGCGCGGGGCGCGGCGGCGGTGAAGCGCAAGGTTCCGTCAGCGGCGTAGCCCAGATCGCGCAGCTTCACGCCGGGCACCGGACGCATCGCGTCGAGAACGGCGGCAGCCGGGGCGGCAAAGCTCGCAGCCCCTTCGCCGCGCTTGGCGAGTTCTGCGGCGAGCATGCGCTCCGCCGTGTCGAGATCGGTTGCAGCGGGAAAGCGCTTCTGCGCGAGGCTCAGGGCCCGGGCTTCCTCGGCGCTGCTGTCGAGGTTCCATTTCACGATCCATACCATCATCAGCAACAGGGCGAGCAAGGCCGCCACTGCAGCCATGCGGACTAGGCCAAGCCAATTGGCGGTGCGGAACACCGAGACGCGGCGCGGGGCATAGGCGCCTTGCCGCAGGTTCAGCGGCGGTACGGCATGAATTTGCGCAAGCCGTTCTGTCAAAGCGTCGTCGTCGAGCGCGGTCTGATCAAGGCCTTCGCCAAGCGCTTCAACCAGCGCTGCTTCGGCAGCAAAGGCGGCCGCCGGGGTGCGGGCGAGCAGCTGATCGCCCATGGCACCAAGCACCAGGGCCCCGTCCTGCCGGGGAAGAACGAGGGCTGCGGGGACGATGGCTTGCGGATCGATTCCGGCCTGCGCCAGCGTGGCCAGCCAATGATCCATGTCGGAAGCGGAAAGGCGGCTGGAGAGCAGGCGGCCTTCCGCTGCGGCGACTGCGACGTGGCGCTCCGTGGCAAGGCCGCCTTGCGCGAGCGCGAGACGTTCAGCCGCAAGCGCCTGCGCCACCGGCATTGCGGGCAGGGGCTTGTCCACGACGGGGGCAAGGGAACTGGGAACAAGCACGGTGACGGCACCGTGGATCGGCAGGTCGGCCGAGTATTCCTCCGGCCCGACGCCAGCCTCGTCCACGCGGCGCCAGCGCCAGGGATCACCCGGCGTGGGCGGCAGGATCAGGATCAGACCGTCAGCAGGAGGGGAGCCGGTGGAGGCCATGGGCGAGCGTCAGTTCTGTCCGGCGTAGATGTCGGCGTTCAGATCGCTGCCGCCGGGCTGACCATCGGCGCCCAGGGAGAAGATCTCGAACGGCCTGCCGTCACGACCCGGGCTCTGGTACTGGTAGGGGCGGCCCCAGGGATCGTTCGGGATGTCCTTCACGTAGCCGCCGGAGCGATAGTTCTGCGGCTGGGCCAGATTTGCGGGGGGGGACTTCAGGGCGCCCAGTCCTTCGGCGAGGCCGGGATAGCTGGCCATGTCGAGGCGGTACATCTCCATACCCTGCTCGAGCGTGGCGATATCGCTGCGCGCCTTGACCACCATCGCCTTGTCCTGGCTGGGCAGGACGTTGATCAGCACCACGGTGGCAAGCAGGCCGATGATGAAGATGACAACCATCAGTTCGACAAGGCTGAAGCCGTTGCGACGGCGCTCTTCCTCGGTCTCAGGCGTCTGGGCAGGCGTAGCTTCGGTCATGGTCATCACAGTCCGGTGAGGTTCTGGAGCTGCAGGATCGGCAGCAGGATGGCGAGGATGATCAGCGCGACGGCTGTGCCCATCACCACGATGATCGCGGGTTCGAGCAAGGCCATGGCGGCGGCGGTGAAAGCTTCGAACTCGCGTTCGAGATAGTCTGCGGCGCGTTCGAGCATGGTGCCGAGCTGGCCCGCCGCTTCGCCGCTGGCAGCAAGGTAGACAAGCAGCGGCGGAAAGGTGCCCGCTTCGCGCAGGGCGGTGGAGAGCGAGCCGCCGGCGCGGACCTTCTCGCTGATCTGGGCGAGCGATTGCGCCTGGACCGCGTTCGACACCGTGCGGGTGGACAGACGCAGGCCATCGACCAGCGGCAGGCGAGCCTCGATCATCGTGGCCAGCGTGCGCGCGAGGCTGGCGGCGTGGACATCGCGGATCAGCTTGCCGACGAAGGGCAGGCGCAAGAGCGCGGCATCGAAGCGCAGTTTGAAGGCGGGATTGCGCAAGGCGCGGACGAAGCCGACCACCGCCAGCGCGATCAGCGCAAGCAGCGCCCACCACCACGTGCTGAGAAACTGCGAGATGCCGATGACCACGCGGGTCAGCATTGGCAACTGGCGGCTGGCATTGTCGAACTGTTCGACCACGCGCGGCACGACCGAGATCATCAGGCCGGTCACTACCGCTATGGCGACGAACGACAGCACGATGGGATAGGCAAGCGCGGCGATGATCTTGCCGCGCACCTGTGCCTGCCGTTCCAGCATGTCGGCCAGCCGGTCGGCGATGGCGGGAAGACTGCCGGAGTTTTCGCCGGCGGCAATCATCGCGCGATAGATCGGCGGGAAGCTCGGCTCCTCGCGGCGCATGGCTTCGGCCAGCGGCAGGCCTTCGACGATCCCGGCGTGAACGTTCGACAGGATGGCCTGTGCCTTGGGCTTTTCGGTCTGCCGCGCGATTGTCCGCAGCGTCTCCTCGAGCGGGCTGACGACCATCAGCGAGGAGAGCTGGCGGGTGAACAGGGCAAGCTGCTTGGCTGAAAGCTTGATGGCGAACAGCGCAAGGCCGGAGGTGGTGGTTGCGGCGTGACGGGCCGACGTGGCGGCATCGGCCTGCACGCTGACCACGAACCATTCCCGCGCGACCAGCTTGTCACGCGCTGCCGCTTCGCTGGCCGCTTCGATCGCGCCGCGGCGTTCCGTCCCCTGGGGGTCGATCGCGTGATAGGCAAAGCGCGCCATCAGCCGTCCCGCCGCATGATGCGGGCTGCCTCTTCGGGCGAGGTGGTGCCGTCCTTGACCATGCGCCGGACGGCCTTGGCCAGAGTGGGAGAATCCGCGAAGGCATGGCGGGCGATGGCTGCTTCATCCGCATTGTCGTGGATCATCTGGCGGATGGTGTCGTCCACCCGCAGCGCTTCGAACACGCCGACGCGGCCCTGATAGCCGGTCTGGCTGCATTCGCCGCACCCCTTGGCGGAGAACACCGTCCGCCCCGCCTTCATGCCCAGCACTTCGGCCATGCCCTGATCGAGCACGCGCTCCTCGCGGCAATGCGGGCAGAGGCGGCGGACAAGGCGCTGGGCGATGACTGCGCGCAAGGTTGAGGCGAGAAGGAACGGCTCCACGCCCATGTCTCGCATGCGCGTGATCGCGCCTGCGGCATCGTTGGTGTGGACAGTCGACAGCACGAGGTGGCCGGTGAGCGAGGCCTGCACGGCGATGTCGGCGGTTTCGCGGTCGCGGATTTCGCCGACCATGACCACATCCGGGTCCTGACGCAGAATGGCGCGCAAGCCCGCAGCGAAGGTGAGGCCAACCTTTGCGTTGACCTGCGTTTGCCCCACGCCATCCACAGCGTATTCCACAGGGTCTTCCACAGTCAGGATGTTGCGCTGGCCATCGTTCAGCCCGCGCAGCGCGGCGTAGAGCGTGGTCGTCTTGCCCGAGCCGGTCGGTCCGGTGACAAGGACGATGCCGTTAGGTTCTGCAATGGCCCGGCGCAGTGTGTCCCCGGCTTTTGCGTCGAGACCCAGCCCCGCGAGGTCGATCCCCGCGTTCTCCTTGTCGAGCAGGCGCATGACGACGCGCTCGCCCGCGCGGTTGGGCAGGGTGGAGACGCGCACGTCGACCAGCTTGCCGCCAAGGCTGAGCGAGATGCGGCCGTCCTGCGGCACGCGGCGCTCGGCAATGTCGAGCCGCGCCATGACCTTGATGCGACTGACCAGAACCGGCGCGACATGCGGCGGCATGCGCAGTTTCTCGGTCAACACGCCGTCGACGCGCATGCGCACGACCAGCGCGGTCTCGTAAGGCTCGATGTGGATGTCGGACACGCCCTGGCGCAGGCTTTCGGCGATCAAACCGTTGATGAGGCGGATCGCCGGAGCATCGTCGGCACTGTCAAGCAGGTCCTCGGCAGTGGGCAGGCCCAGCGCGAGCGGATCGAGCCCGTCACCCGTAATGCCCATGTCACCGGCCACGGCGGCGGCGGCGCCATCCATCGCATAGGCATCGGCGAGCAGCTTCTCGAATTCGGCAGGGGAGACCCGATGCAGTTCGAGCGGCAAGCCGAAGGTGCTGCGGATTTCCAGCAGGCTGAGCGGATCGCCGCCTTCGCGCAGCGCCACGATGACGCGCCCTGCTTCAACCGCGTCAACCAGAGCCCCCCGATCGCGGGCAAAGGCATAAGGCAGCGTCGGAGGCGAAGCCTCGGCTGGCGCAACGACGGTCACCGCCTCGACCAGCGGTTCCTCGGTGTCGTCGATGGGCCTGACGCTGTCCATCGTTCAGTTCTGCGCGCTGCTCGGCGGAAGTTCGGTCTGTTCAAGCGGAACCGGCGTGGCGCGCGGGCGGATCAGCGTGTCGCCCGGAGCGACAGCCGCGACTTGCGCGGACGGCGCAGCCGGCAGCGTTGCGCCCATGTAGTCGACGATCAATTCGTCGATTGTCGGCTCCTGCTTGGCGTTGAAATCGATCTGCGCCTGGCGGACCACGCCATAGCGCCGCGCGGCAAGCGCCGCCCGGTCGGCCGCATTGCGCAGGATGGTCGGGCGAATGAAGACCATCAGGTTGGTCTTGACCCGGCTGCGCCCGCGCGACTTGAACAGTTCGCCCACCACTGGAATGTCGCCGAGCAGCGGCACCTTCTGCAGCGTGCGCTGCTCGTTGTCGTCAAGCAAACCGCCCAGTGCGACGATCTCGCGGTCGCCCACGGTCACGGTGGTCTTGATCTCGCGCTTGTTGATGATGAGCTCGTCCGACTTGCTCGAGACCGTGCCTGCGATCGAGCTGACTTCCTGGCGCAGATCGAGCCTTACCATGTTTCCGGCATTGATCTGCGGGGTCACGTCCAGCTCGATGCCGACGTTCTGCCGCTGCACGGTGCGGAAGGTATCGTTGAAATTGCCGTTCGAAAGCGCTTCGCCGGTGGTGATCGGCACGTCCTGCCCGAAGAGGATCGATGCGGGTACGTTGTTGTTGGTGGTGATGTGCGGGGTGGACAGGATGTTCGAGTTCTTGTCGGTCTGCACAGCGTTTATCAGCGCACCGAGATAGGTGTCCTTGGACAGCTCTGTAAGGAAGCCGGTGTAGGCACCGCTTGCGGAAAGCGCCTTTGTAGCGGCGTTCTCGCGCAGCAGGTCGCCGGCCGTGCTGTTGGTTGTCGTCGTGACGGTGTCGCCATTGATCACCGTGGTCGTCTGGTTGAGATTGTCGGCCAGAAGCCCGCCAGCGATGTCGATGATGTTGGGCGAGGAGTTGGAGAAATTGGTCACGGCGAAGGGCTTGTCCTTGCCGCCGAACAGCAGCTGGACGCCGAGTTCCTTCGCCACGTTGTTCGAAATCTCGACGATGATCGCTTCGACCAGCACCTGCTCCTGCGGCACGTCAAGCTGCCGGATCACCTCGCCGATGCGGCGCTGATCATCGGCAGGCGCGGCGATGATAATCGCGTTGGCACCGGGATAGCGGGTGATCGTGGCCGTGCCGCGCCCGTTGGCAAGCTTGATCGGACCATTGCCGAGCCCGCCCGAGGTTGCGCCGATCGGACTGGTCTGGCTGCCGCCGGTTGCAGCGGCCTGTCCGGTCGAGCCTTGCGTGCCCGCGCTCGAGGTCTGGCTGCCGCCGACGCCGCCCAAGGATACGGGCGCGGCGCTGGCCGAAGCCACTTCGCCCCCGCCCTGGCCGCCGAGCAGGCGTTCGAGAACCGGCACGAGCGCGGCGGAATCGGCGTAGTCGAGCCAAACGACCTTGATCTCGCCCCCGGTCGCGGCCCTGGCGTCGAGCTGGCGGGCCATGGCCGCAAGCTTTGCCAGCGTTGCCGGTTCACCGCGCATCAGCACGGCATTGGAGCTGTCCACCGCGACGACCGTGGCCAGCGCACGCGCGCCTTCGCCCCCTGCCGGGACCAGCTGGCTCAACGCCGTGGCGATTTCACGAGCGCCGGCATGATCGAGAATCACGGTCTGCGTGGCGGCGTTGTCGCGGTCGATATCGGCGAGCAGCGCGCGGATGCGGCGCATGTTGTCGGCGTAATCGACGACGACCAACGAATTGCCCGCCTTGTTCGCGGTGATCGCGCCTTCCTTGCTGATCAGCGGGCGCAGGGTTTCGACCGCTTGCGCAGCGTCGATGGCGCGTAGCCGGATGACCTCTGTGACCATCTGGCTGAGCGCGGCCCCCCGGCTGCCGATGCGCGAGGGATTGGCGGCTGCCCCTTCGGCAGGCTGAATGCGGAACGCGCCGTTGCCGGTCGGCACAGCGACCAGCCCGTTGGCGCGCAAGGTGGAGAGGAAGACCTCGAAGTATTCCGAGCGGCTGAGAGGCCGGTCGGAAACGACGCTGATCTTGGCCTGCACGCGGCTGTCGACGATGAAGGTGCGGCCCGTCACTTCGGCGGCATCGGCCACGAAGGCGCGAATGTCGGCTTCGCGCACGTTGAGCGTGTATTGCGCCAGCGCGGCCTGCGGCACGGCAAGGGCGAGCGCGGCGGCTCCGAGGAGCATTCGGGGGCTAAGGAGCTTGCGCAAGGTCATGGGGCCAATGTGATAGCAAGAGGAAGCTGGCGATCGCCGCGACGCACGGTGACCGCGACTGAAGAGCCGGCGCGAATGGCGCCGGACAGCGCGGCAGCATCCGCCGCGCTGGTGATCGGCTTGCCATCGACCGCCGTGATGACATCGCCGGGCTGGAAGCCCGCGGCACGGAAGGCCGCTCCGTCACCCGACGAGAGGACTTCCACGCCCACGACCTTGCCGCCCTCGGCGCGCGGACCGAAGTTGACCCCGCTGCGCAAGGCGGCGACGCTGACCCCGCCTCCGGGCGCGGCAGGGGGAGGCGCCGCTACGGGGTTCGCCGCGACCACGCCCTGTGCGCTGGGTGCAGGGCCGGACTGGTCGAGATAAAGCAGTTCCCTGGCGCCATTTCGCGACAATTCGACGTGATCGAAAGCGACCGCCGCCAGCGTCACGCCAGGCTGCACTTCGGCGCCGACGCGATAGACCTGCTGCAGGCCGTCGCCCCCGGCAATGATCGCCGTGCCGCCGCCACCGGGCGTAGCGCGCGTGGCGAACAGGGTCAGCGCGAGCGAGGTTACCGCGCCCGACTGTTCTGCCTGCGCCGCAGCGGCGGGCGTGCGGTTGAAAGGATCGACCGAAGCGAAAAGCGCTGCCCGCGCAGTGGGCGACATCATGCGAACGCTGTGCGGGGTCCAATCGCCGAGTGGCGAGACGGGCGTGACAATCGCCCAGAAAAGCGCTGCGGCAAGCCCGGCGATGAGGCTGGCAAGGGTCCACCACAGTATGTCATGCAGGGACGGCAAGGCGGGCCGCAACCCGGCGATCACCAGCCTCCTTTGCCCGAATCCCACGCCAGCGTTCCCCTTCCGAAGCAGCAGGAATAACCGCAAGGCTGCGATTCACAAATGCTTCCGGTTACTTGGTCCGTCAGATGCCAAGCAGTGCAATGCTACGGGAGTGTGACAAAGGCTTGGCAAACTCGCCAGATTGCAGAACCCACGGCCTGCCCGGCAAGGTACCGTGCTATTCGGACTCACGCTCTCGTGCGTTGAGCTTGTTCCACAGGTTCTCCGTGCCTGCCTCGATCGCCTTGTTCACGTACTGCGAGGCCACCAGCCAGCCCTTGAACGGGCGGAGCGTGGCAAGACATCCGATTGCCAGGATCGGCACGGAGGTAAGCACGTGCACCCACCATGGCGGCGCATGGGCAACTTCAAGCCAGACCGCAAAGAAGGTGAGCGGGAAAGCGGTGATGCACAGTGCGAAGAAGGCCGGACCGTCGTCCGCGTTGGCGAACTGGTAATCGAGCCCGCATTCCGGGCAGGTCTTCTGCAGCTTCAGCCAGCCTGCGAACATCGGCCCCTTGCCGCACTTCGGGCACAGCCCCTTCCACCCACAGTGAAGGATCCAGTCGAACTTCGGGTTCTTGGTGAAGATGGCCATGAAATGAATGCCCTGCAATTGCGCGGTTGCAGCCCCCTTAGGCCCCCCCGACGCAACCGCAAAGCAAGAACGCCTGCGATCTTCCCGACAATCAGTTCGCCGGATTATGCTTGTCGAGGAACGCCTCCATCTGCGTCAGGAAGGTCAGCCGGTCTTCCTCGCGGCTGAAAAAATGGTCGCCCTCGGGCTGGATGAAGAACTCATGTGCCTTGCCCGCCTTCTTCAGTCGGTCCACGTAGGTCTTCGACTGGGCGAACGGGACGCGGCGATCCTTCTTGCCGTGGATCACCAGGATGGGAATGCTAGTGCGCGAGGCGTGGTTGATCGGCGAGACATCGGACAGGTCCTCGGCACGGCTGCGCCAGTATTCGGTGGTGCCAAGGCCGCCGACGAAGTTGCGGTCGTACTTGATCATCTCGGGCAGATCCGCCACCCCGGCATAGCTGATCGCGCAGCGGTAGAGGTCCGGATTGCGCTCGGCCGCGCGCATGGCAACGTAGCCGCCGTAGGAACCGCCAACAACGCAGGCGCGCTTGACGTCGCCGATCCCTTCCTTGCCGAGATAGGCAAGGGCATCGTCGACATCGTCCTGCATCCTGTAGCCCCACTGGCCAGCCCCCGCCTGCTGAAAGGCGGTGCCAAAGCCGGAGGAGCCGCGGAAGTTGGGCTGGATGACGGCATAGCCCCGGTCGGCGAGGAACTGCGCCCACCAATCCCAGCTCTCGTCATCGCGCGCAGCGGGACCACCGTGGGGCATGACGATGACCGGCAGGTTCTTCGCGTCAACGCCTGCGGGCAGAGTTAGTACCGCCGTCAGGTCCATTCCGTCGCGGGCCTTGTAAGCCACCGTCTTGACCGGTGCGAGCGCTCGCGTCCCGAGCGTAGGGTTTTCGAGCGCAAGCCGGGTGAGTGGCTGGCCGGCTTCGAAGACATAGTAGGCGCCCGGTGCAGAGGGACTTTCAACCTTGAAAAGCAGCACCTTCTCGTCCCGACTGAGACTGACGATCCGCACCAGCTTGCCGGGGAAGTTTGCCTCCAGCTGCGCCTGGATCTTCTTTCGTCCCTCGTCGATCCACACGGTCCGATAGCGCGTGTCGGTGAAGCCATAGCCGAGCACGCGGGTCTGCTCCTTGTCGAGGTAGAGGTTCGACATGTCATAGGCACCGGCATCGAACAGCTTTTCGCCGACCTGCATCGTCTTGAGATCGAGCTTGTAGGCGGCGTTGGTCCCGCTGCGCGTGCTGAAGGCGATCGCGGAACCGTCGGCGAGGATGACGTCAGGGACGATCAGCTCCTCGGTCCGCCGGACATTGGCGAATTCGTCGAAGTTATCCTTGTTGCTCGCACGATAGAGCGCGCGATAGCGCAGGCCGTCCTTCTCGATCCCGATACCGAGACGCACGTTGCCGTCACGGTCCGCATACCAGTCCTGCACGCCCTCGCGCGGCCAGACCAGCTTGCTGAACGTGTTGGTGGCGACGTCGACCATCGATACGTTGGGCCAGAAACCCTCGTCGGAAAGGTAGAACGAGGTCTGCGAGGCGAGCAGGATGCGCGGCGAACCGTCGCGCGCAACCCAGAGCACGTCGGCCATGCTGAAGCCCGCGCCACCATCGCGGCGGTCGATCAGGAAGTGCGCGTCCGATCCGTCCGTGCGAAAGGCGATCAGCCGGGTGCCGAGGCCCATGCCGCCCGTCGCCGGGATCTCCACCCCGACCGTAGCGATCAGCCATTCGTCATTGACCCAGCGCACGTAGCGCACATCCACGTCCTTCACGGGCAGTCGCGCCTGCAGCCCGCCGCCATCGGCCTTGATGATAACCAGCTCCTGCTTGCCGGCGATCGAGGCCATCGCGACGACAAGCTTGCCGTTTGGCGAGATGCTCGGCGCTTCGATCATTGGCAGATGGGCGAAATCCGCGACAGGTCGCTCCGCCAACGCCGGGGAACTGCTCGTCGCAAAAGCCACAATAGCGACAAACAACACAGTAAATCGATGCAATATGGCCACTCCTGTTCAGCGCGACAGTGATTGACTAGTTCGAAATATCATTCAAGATCAAATTCATTCATATTACAGTCACTTTGCAGAGCGCCAGCATGTCACGATGCCCAAGGTCATCGAATCTCGCGTGATTGAATCTCCCGGTTTCTTGCGCCCCAAACCGGCGCAACGCTTCCGCGCTCGTTTCCTCGACGTCCTCGCGTCGATCTACATCTACAACGAGCATCGGGGCTACACTTCGCTCGACCGGGTACTTGAAGCGGTAAGGGTCCCTTGTCCGGATAACCCGGCCTTCATCGCCGCCATCGAGAAACACCGCGCCGACGAGCGCAAGCATTACGTGATGTTCAGGCGCTGGTTCGAATTGCAGGGGCGGATGCCGCTCGCCGTCGATTCCACTTGCGGGCACATCGATCGCTTCATTCAGAAAGTGTTCGGCTGCACGATCGACGAGCTCGACACGCAGGGCGTGATTGCCAGCCCCGAGGCATTCGAGAAGCTGTGCCGGGTCATCATGCTGACCGAACAGCGGGGCATGCGGCAGGTCGAAATTCTGCTGGAAAATCGCCATGTGCGTTCGGACAAGGCGTTGAAGCGCATATTCGAGGTCGTCGAGAAGGACGAGCCCGACCACTGGATGCCTTATGCGGCATGGCTCGACTCGCAGGGGCGTGAGAAGGCGAAATGGCAGGAGCGCTGGGCCGACTACTGGATCCACAAATCGCTGATGCTGGTGAAACTGCCGAGCCTGTTCCTGCGCCGGTCGACGCCCCGGATGGCTGCCTGGCCTGATGCAGGGGAGCGTTAGACAGGGCACCGCTCCCGCGCTAGTCTCCCGGCGGGGAGAAGACGATGGACGGGGCAATCGAGGACCGCAGGCCCAGCCTGCTGTCGCGCGTGGTGCGAAAGCTGTTGGTGTGGTTTTACCGTAGCCAGGGGTGGAAGGCCGTAGGCGCGCCGCCCGAGGATGGGCGCTGCGTAATCATTGCCGCACCGCATACCTCCAACTGGGACTTCCTCTACTTCATTGGGCTGACCGAGGACTTGGGCCTCAAGCCCCATTTCATGGCCAAGGACAGCCTGTTCCGCTGGCCCTTGGGCGGCTTCATGCGCGACATGGGCGGGGTTTCGATTGATCGTTCGGCCCGCAAGAACGTCGTCGACGCCATGGTCGCCGAGTTTGCGCGCCGCGACCGCTTCATGCTGACCATCGCGCCCGAAGGCACGCGCAGCGCAGTCGGCCAGTGGCGCAGTGGCTTCTATCACATCGCCCTGAAGGCGAAGGTGCCGATGGTCGTGGGCATGATGGACTATGGCACCAAGACCGGCGGACTTGGCCCGGCCATCTGGCCATCTGGCGATTACGAGGCCGACATGCGCAAGATCTTCGACGTCTACCGCAAGGTCACACCGAAGCATCCCGGCCGTGGGCTGACCGAACCGCCGGAGGTTACCGATGCCTGATGCGCTGCTCCACGCCCTGTTGATGAACGTGGTGATCCTCGTGGTCGGCATGGGCTTGCTGTGGCGCGTGGCGGTGCGCATCGGCGACGTCAGCTTTATCGACGCGGTGTGGGGCGGGGGCATGGGCGTTCTGGCGATGGCCTCGTGGCTGCACGTTAGCGGTGGCCCCGGCGTGCGGGCGAGCCTGATTGCGGCGATGGCGGTGATCTGGGCGGCGCGATTGGCGTGGCACCTCTACACCCGCTGGCGCGGCCATGGGGAAGACCCGCGCTATGCCAGGATGCTGGGCAAGGCCAAGGCGCAAGGCAATTTCGCCTCGGCTGCGCTGAAGTTCGTCTTCGCCCCGCAGGCGCTGCTGCTGTTCATCACCTGCCTGCCCGCACAACTCGGCGTGCTCGCCAGCGCGAGGCCTGCACCGCTGGGCGCGCTCGCCTTGGCCGGGGCCGTACTGTGGCTGGTCGGCATCGTGTTCGAGGCGGTGGGCGATGCGCAACTGCGCGCCTTCCGCGCCGATCCCGCCAACAAGGGCCGCGTGCTCCAGACCGGCCTGTGGCGCTACACCCGCCACCCCAACTACTTCGGCGACGCCTGCGTCTGGTGGGGCATCTGGCTCGCCGCCGCCGATGCCGGCCCGTGGGTCGCGCTGGCGAGCTTGATCGGCCCGGTGTTCCTGACCTTCACCCTGACTAAGTGGTCGGGCAAGCCGCTGCTCGAAAAGGGCATGGAAGAACGGCGACCGGGGTATAGGGAATACGTCGAGCGGACTTCGGGGTTTGTGCCTTGGTGGCCGAAGCGGGAGGGATAACGGAAATCTGAATTTCTCAACCTGCGAACAGTTTTATTAACTGGGGGACATTTTTTGGCGTTCAAAATGTTTGAGAAGCTGAGAACTCACAGGCTCTTTTGGGTACTCATTGGGGTTACGCTATCTGCTGTAACGCAGGTCACGTTCGAAACGCTAGTCCAACGCCAGCCCATTATGGCTCCCGATAAACCACGGAACACCGACAGCGACGATTTTTCTAACCTACCGCCGCATCGAGAAAAACAACCCCTACTCAGCAGGAAGCAATCGGAATGGTTAGTCGTAAGATCCGATGACATGAGCAAGGAAAGGCAAACAGAGGTCATAGCCTCGGTCGGGGCCTGCTTGGGGAGATTTGAGGTCGAAAACCTCTCGCATGGATATGAGATAAGAATCCCGACGAAAAAACTTTCGCAAAGTGATTATGAATGCATTCTTCGAGAAACGGCAAAAGTTTCCGAGCTTGTAAAAATGCGAGACCTTGGAGATCCAGAGCTAGAGAATATCGTCATACGCCCTGAAATATGGATCCATTACGATCGATAACCGACGTTATGATCAGCTCTGATTCCTATTATTTTTAACAACCTTCTCTACCTCCTTCACCATCCCAGCCCGCACCTCCTGTGGCACCGCGCGCACCGGAACGGCCTTGATCCAGCTTTCCAGCGCGTCGATGTCGGTCGGGCCGGTCACCGTGTCGGGCTTGCCCACGAAGCCGGAGAAGCCATCGCCGCCCAGCCCGAGGAAGCCATTCACCGTCACGCGGTAGGTCTTCGCCATGTCCAGCGGCTTGCCGTCGAGCGTGATCGTCACGATGCGGTTCCCTGAAGGCCGCGCCGGGTCGTAGCGGAATACGAAGCCTGCTGAGGGGGCGAGGGTCTGCTTCGGCCCGTTATCGTCCAGCCCCTCTTCCAGCACGGCCTTGATCTGCGCGCCGGTCATGCTCTCGGTCACCACGTTGTTGCCGAAGGGCTGACACAGGTAGATGTCGCCGAAGGTCAGCGTGCCGTCCGCCGCCGGGACCAGCGGGGCGCGGATGCCGAAGGGGTTCATGAAGGCGATCTGCGCGCCCTTGTCCCGCGTCGCACCAAGTTGCGCATCGGCGATGAGGTTGCCCAAGGGGCCGCCCGCGCCACCTTCCGCGCCTTCGTTCTTGGGCGCTGCGCGGTCAATCTTGCCGATCAGGCGCTGGGTGTATGCCTTCGACGCCTCGACGTACTTCGCCACATAGGCGGCGATATCGGCACGCGGCTGGAACTGCGGGAACAGCGGCGTGTTGCCGAGCGGCCCCCGCGTCGAGGTGTAGGGCACCGACTGCACGATCACGTTTTCGGCCCGCTTCGAAACCACGCGCCCCGCCACCGGATCGATCTGCAGCGTGATGTCGGTGACGAGTTCGCCATAGACGCCCGCGCTGGTCAGCAGGAACGGCTTGGCCGGATTGAGCTGCGCGTAATCACAGACGTAGGCCCAGTGCGTATGGCCCGAGACGATCACGTCCACGCGGCTATCCAGCCGGTCGAGGATCGGGCGGATGTCTCCGGCGAAATCATTGCAACCTTGCGGGTTCGGATCGCCCTTGGTCCGCCCGCCTTCGTGGATCAGCACGACGATGGCGTCCGCCCCTTGCGCCTTCAGTTGCGGTACGGCGGCGTTGATCGTGTCGGCCTCGTCCGCGAAGGTCAGGCCCTGGATGCCGGTCGGGTTCACCAGATTGGGCGTGCCCTTCAGCGTCAACCCGATCACGCCCACGGTCACCGCCTGGTTGCCCGAACCGAAGGTCTTGAGCCCGGTCGCGGGAAACAGCGTCGAGCCATCTGCGCGCTTCGTGCTGGCGGCAAGGTACTTGAACGTCGCCCCGGTGAACTTCTCGAGCGCGCAGGGCACCTTTGCGGTGAACTTCTCGCAACCTCCATTCTGCATGCGCTGCAGTTCCTGCTGGCCACGGTCGAATTCGTGATTGCCGACCGCGTTGAAGTCCACGCCGATGCGGTTCATCACGCCGATCGTGGGCTCGTCCAGATAGAGCGAGGAGGCCAGCTGCGAGGCCGAAATCATGTCTCCGGCCGAAACCGTCATTGACTGCGGATGCTTCGCCCGGATCGAATCGATTGCCGATGCCAGCCACGCCGCGCCGCCTGCGGGGACTGGCGTGATGCCACCCTTCCCATCGCTGACATTCACCGCCTGGCGCGGTGGTTCGAGGCTGCCGTGAAAGTCGTTTATCCCGACGATGCCGACCTCGACCGGCCCCGAGGCTCCGCCACTGGCCATCGGCGCTGCACAGGCGCCGAGAAGTCCGGACAGGGCAAAGGGCAGGACAAGACGAACGCGCTGATGCATCGGGAAAGCGACCTTATCGTAACGGGTGCAACCGGTTGAGGACGGCCTAGCCCATCGGTGTTGCGCTTTGAAGGCCGTTTATGCGGGGCAGGCCGATCAGCCTTCGTATGCGCAACCATTGTCTCGGGCGCCATGCCTCCCTACAATGCGCAAGAGGCCCAAGACTGAGGACGCACAGGGAACCATGGCTCCATCCGCAGCAGAGCAAGACGCCATGCGCGCCCGGCTTGTCGAACTGGCGCAAGCGATGGTCGAGGAGCGTGGCGGGGCCGGGCTCAACCTCTCGGAACTTGCCGCACGCGCCGGGATCAGCCAGGCCAACCTCTCGCGCTATTTCGAAAGCCGTGAAGAGCTGATGGAGGCAATTGCCGATCACTGGTTCAAGCCGATGGTCGACATCATGGAAGACGTTCTGGCGAGCGACCTGCCGCCGCGCCGCAAGATGTACGAATTCTTCGCCCGACGCTTTCTGGTGATGAAGAAGAAGTGGGAAGCCGACCCGGCCAAGCTGCAGACCTATATCGAGGTCGGCAACGAGAACTTCGAACAGATCCGCAGCTACATCGACCTTGCCGATCACTACCTCGGCGAAATCATCGGCGAGGGGATGAGCGACGGGCATTTTGCCGGGCTCGAAGTCGACGAGACGATCAGCCTCGTCAACCAGATGTGTGCCCCCTACTGCGCACTGAATACCATGACCATGTTCATGGAACGCCTGAACGAGGACAAGCTGGCGCGCATCGTCGACGCGGTGTTCGACGGACTTTCCGCCCAGGATCGCGGTGCAAAGGCGCTGACGGGCCTGCGTGCGGCCTGAAACTCCGGGTCAGGCGTGACCGATTATCGGGCTGTTTGCCGGAGCCGTAGCTTGGATCAGGCCTCGCACCAACTGCTGCGCCGGCCCTTCCAAAGTTCGGCGAGGCCTTCGGCCTCGAGAATTGCGCCGAGGCTGCGCCCGTTTCGCGTGACGACCCGCAGCGCGCGGCCATAGCGGTCAGTGCCGCGCCCCTGCACCTCCAGTTCGAACGGTCCGGCATTGAGTAATTCGACCAGCCGGTGTGTCGCCCGCATGCCGAGCCTGGCTTCCGCCACGCATGCAGGCTGGGAAGTTTCGGGCGTGTTGATGTCCGCGATGCGGATCTTGAGGCCGTTGAGCCAGAAGGTGTCGCCATCCACGACGCAGGTCACGCGCGGGCCCGGGGCGCACAATTCGAACCGGGCTTGCGCCGTGTCCGGCGGGGCCGCGCTGGCAAGGGCGTTATCGGCGAGCGACAATGCGGCAAGCGACGTGAGGCCGAGAGCCGTGGCGAGGAGGACTGTGATCTTGTGCATGGACGGGTTCTGGAAGGTCCGGCTCCGTCCCGCGCCTCCGTATGCCTTCGCTCAGTGATGAGGCTAAGGGGAGGGACTCAGGGCTTCCAGCTCAGGTATTTCTCTCAGTGGTAACCACTGGATAACCGGCTCGTGCCATAGTCGTTCCATGTTCGGACCACGGCTCACCACGATATTTGCAAGCCGCTGGAAAGCGCTGTGGTGGGCAGGCTCGATCCTGCTTCTCACCTGGTCGCTGGTGCCTGCTGCCGAGGACCGCGACTCTTCCGGGAGCGCAAGGCCCGCACACGTCGATCCCTGGGCGAAGGACGCGAAATAGCGCCCGCTATTTGCCGCCAAACAGGAACGCCACGGCGGCCATGATGCAGGCGAACGCGGCGAAGTGCCGCCAGTGCAGCGGCTCCTTCAGAAACACGACCATGAACACCCCGAACACGATCAGCGCGATCGCCTCCTGCGTGATCTTGAGCTGACCGGCGCTCCATCCGCTCAATGCGCCGATGCGATTGGCCGGCACGGCCAGGCAATATTCCAGCAAGGCAATGCCCCAGCTGATCAGGATGACCAGAAGCACCGGTCGCTGGGCGACAGCTGCGGGACCGCCCTGGATGTGCCAGTACCAGGCAATCGTCATGAACAGGTTGGACAGGACAAGCAGGACGATCGTGGTCATTGGTCGGGACGATTCCGATGGGCAGGGGGCCGATGGGAAGGGCATGCGAAAGTTGTGCGAATCTTAACGGTTGAGCCCGCAATAATGCGTAGCCACATGCCAGAGGTAGCCGATGTCCGATGCCAGATCGACTTATCGCTATGCCGTACTTCTGCTGGGCGGAAGCGTGCTGGTCGTGGGTGCGCTGATCGCCAGCGGTCTCAGCAGCAAGGCAAGCGCTCCCGCACAGGCAGACATCGCCACTGCCGAGAATGCCGCAGCGCTTCAAAGACAGTCCGCTTTTGAAAAGTGGGCTGATGAAGGCGAGATGGCAGAGGGGAAAGGGCGACTGATCGGCGAGGTCGAACTGGACGGAAAGATGGTCGAACTTCGCCAGCTTCCTGACGGTGTCGAGCCTGGACATCCAGATCAGGACTTGCCCGCCGACGAGGTCGCGGCAGGGCGGGGTGAACCCGCGCCCTGATTTCGGCTTCAGGCTCCGCGCGGAGTCTCGTCGTCTTCGGACACGCCCTCGCCGTAGATCCCTGCCTCATCGTCGTCGTTGCGCTCGCCGCGATAGGCGCTCATGTCGATCCGGCCGGAGCTGACCATCTGCTTCATGTGGTCAACGAGGTCGGGTACGTCGGCGTCGTCACCACCAAGCCCCTGGCCGGTTACCTTCTCGCCCAGATCCTGCTCGCCCAGCACGCTGGTCGCCCGTGAAAGAGCCTCGTCGGCAACGGTCTGCGCCTGGGCATCGCCGTCTTCCTGCTCGGTATTCACCGCTTCGGGCGCTGGCGTCTTGTCGTCGATCATGGGCGTATCTCCTTTGCCGAAGACTACGCCCTGATCGCCTGCCTGTTCCTCAGAGCGATCCGTTCCGATTGCATCGTACGGATCGCTCTGGATTCTTGTTTTGCCGCGTTTTCCGAGTCACCAGATGATACCATCTGGTTCGAAAACGCTCTAGCGCGTGGGGACCGGCACTTCGCCGGAATAGTCGTAGAAGCCGCGCCTGCTTTTGCGGCCGAGCCAGCCTGCCTCGACGTACTTCTGCAGCAATGGCGCCGGGCGGTACTTCGGGTCGCCGGTCGAGGCGAGGTAGATCTTCATGATCTCGAGCAGCGTGTCGAGGCCAATGAAGTCCGCCAGCTCCAGCGGGCCCATCGGATGGTTGAGGCCAAGCTTGACGCCCTTGTCGATGTCGACGATCGAACCCGTGCCGCTGCCCAGCACGAAGGCCGCCTCGTTGATGAACGGCACGAATATGCGGTTGACGATGAAGCCCGGCTCGTCCTGCGAGAGCACGATTTCCTTGCCGATGTTCGCCACGTAATCACGCACCGCCTCGATTGTGGAAACCGAAGTGGCAAGGCCAGGGATGACCTCCACCAGCTTCATCAGCGGTACGGGATTGAAGAAGTGGATTCCGATGAAGCGCTCCGGATCCGGCGAGGATACTGCCATGCGCGTGATCGGGATCGACGAGGTGTTCGACGCCATGATTGCATGGGCAGCAAGGTGCTTTCCGGCGGATTCGAAGATCTTGTGCTTGATGTCCTCGCGCTCGGTCGCCGCTTCGATCACCAGGTCGGCTTCAGCGAGGGCGGCGTGATCAGAGAAGGTGTGCAGGTTGGCGACGGTCGTTGCAGCGAGGGCGGCATCGACCTTGCCCTTCTCGACCAGCTTGGAGAGGTCCTTGGCGATCTTGTCCCTGGCCTTGTCAGCCAGTTCGATCGACACGTCGCCGAGCAGGACCTTGAGCCCCGCCTGCGCCGATACCTGGGCGATGCCCGAACCCATCTGGCCCGCACCGATCACTGCAACCGTCTTGATCATGAGGATGTCCCGCTCTGAATGAAATGCGGGAATGGCGGTTAGCGAGCGGCGGGACGTTAGTCCACCTGATGCTAGCGCGAGGCGCGTTCAGGGTTGGCGCGAGGCGCCAGGAACCCACAGCGGGTCGCTGCCCGCATTCGTCGCCCGGGCCAGCACGAACAGATAGTCCGAAAGCCGGTTGAGATAGGCGAGCGCCTGCGGGTTCACCGGCTCTGCATCGGCCAGTGCGACCGCGCTACGCTCTGCCCGGCGCACGGTAGCGCGGGCGACGTGAATTCGCGCGGCGGCTTCCGATCCACCGGGCAGGAGGAAGCTGGTCAGCGGCGGCAAGCCTTCGTTCAGCGTATCGATCGCCGTCTCCAGCCACGCGACCTGGCTCTCTACCACGCGCAGGACCATCTCGGAAGGGGTGAAGTCATCGCCGGGCGTGGCAAGATCCGCGCCCAGATCGAACAGGTCGTTCTGGATGCGCTGCAGGTTCCGCGCCGTGGTTTCCGACGCGACGACTGCGGCAAGGCCGATCAGGCTGTTGGCCTCGTCCACCTCGCCGATGGCCTGCATGCGGACATCGTGCTTGGCGCGGCGGGAACCGTCGACAAGGCCGGTGGTGCCGTCATCACCGGTGCGCGTGTAGATCTTGTTGAGCTTGACCATTGCTGTGGTGTGCGCGCCTCAGCGCGAGAAGGCGAGCAGGATGGCGACCGTAACCACGGCGAGTCCCTGAAACTTGATGCGATTGAACATCATCTTGTTCTGCAGCAACTGGTTTGCCGTCGCGCCCGAGGCGGGATCGCGGTTGAGATCTTCCTTGGTGCTGTTCAGGAAGGCGATGATCCCGCGCACGAGCGAGACGACCGTCAGCGCGACGAAGATGATGATCAGCGGGATCAGGACGTAGTTCATGGACACTGATCTATGGCGTCGGACAGCGAAATACCAGTGTCAAATAGGGTAGCGCGGACCTCGGCTGCGACGGCGCGCCCGTCCTCGCCCGCCCGCCGCCGGTCCGCCAGGGCCGGGGCGTCGCGGCGCTTCGCCAGCTTGCGCCCATCGGCCTCCACCAGCAAGGGATGATGATGCCACACCGGCACCGGCAGGCCGAGCAGATGCTGGAGCAGGCGGTGGATGTGGGTCGCACGGAAAAGGTCCATGCCTCGCGTCACGTGCGTCACGCCGTCGGTTGCATCGTCAAGCGTTACGGCAAGGTGGTAGCTGGCCGGCGCATCCTTGCGCCACAGGATCACATCGCCGAAGATTTCAGGCGTGGCGATCTGAACGCCGTGGCGCTCGTCAGTCCACTCGAGTTCGCCCGCGAGCAGCGTAGCCTGCTCCATGTCCAGCCGCCATGCGACTTGCGGGCCGGGCGTAGGCCCGCGGCGCAGGCAGGTGCCGGGGTAGAGCGGACCGTCAGGCCCATGCGCCACGGCGGCGGCGGCAACCTCGGCGCGAGTGCAGGTGCACGGGTACAGAATGCCCATCGCGCGCAGCTCGTTGGCGGCGGTGCGATAATCTCCAACTCTCGAGGACTGAGGGGCAACTTCCCGGTAACTCAGCCGCAACCAGTCGAGGTCTTCGCGGAACTCTGCGGCAAGTTCGGGGCGCGAGCGGGCGCCGTCGATGTCCTCGATGCGCAAAAGGAACTCGCCTTGATCGCGAATGGCTCGGTCATGAGCGACGATTGCGGAAAACGCATGCCCGAGATGGAGCGGTCCGTTGGGACTGGGGGCAAAGCGGGTGACTGTCATGGCGCGAGCCTAGCGCGGTGCGACGGAGGCCGGAAGTCTGTCAGAAAGGGCGCTGGCAGAAGGTGCGCTGGATAAACAAAACGGCTGCCCCGCCGGGGCAGCCGCTTTTGTCGTTTATCGCATTTCCCTGCCTGCTCAGGCGAGCGTGGCAGTCCACATCAGGCTGCTGAGGCCAGCAGCGAGGATGATCGGGAATGCAAAAGCCGTGATGGCGCGCATGGTGTTCCTCCTGTTGAGATCACCTTGCAGGACATCCTCCCAGTTCGTGTTCATCCGGCAGGGTGGGCTGGAAGCATCGGAACTGCGGCCCAAATACGCCGAATGACGTATGCTGCAAGTGCGAACAGGGCACTTGCAGTTGCATGTAACGCAACTGCCACATTTCGCCCGCCATCTGGACAGAAAAGCCCGCTGCCACTATCGGCCAGCCATGAGCATCCAGCCTTCAGAATCGATCCTGATCGTCGACTTCGGCAGCCAGGTAACGCAGCTTATCGCCCGCCGCGTGCGCGAAGCGGGGGTCTATTCCGAAATCGCACCGTTCACGCAGGCCGAGGCCGCGTTCCACCGGATGAAGCCCAAGGGCATCATCCTCTCGGGATCGCCGGCCAGCGTACCCGCCGATGGATCCCCTCGCGCTCCGCAAGTGCTGTTCGACAGCGGCCTGCCGATCCTCGGCATCTGCTACGGCCAGCAGGTGATGAGCCATCAGCTTGGCGGCAAGGTCGAGCCGGGCGATTCGGGCGAGTTCGGCCGTGCGTTCCTGACGGTGACCGAACCTTGCGTCCTGTTCGACGGGCTGTGGAAGGAAGGCGAACGTCACCAGGTGTGGATGAGCCACGGCGACAAGGTGACCCAGTTCGCTCCGGGCTTCCGCATCGTCGCAGTATCCGATGGCGCGCCCTTCGCGGTCATCGCCAACGACGAGAAGAAGTACTACGGTACCCAGTTCCACCCCGAAGTGGTCCACACGCCCGACGGGGGCAAGCTGATCGCCAACTTCGTGCGCCACGTCTGCGGCTGCACCGGCGATTGGACCATGGCGGAGTTCCGCAAGACCAAGATCGCCGAAATCCGCGAGCAGGTGGGAAGCAGCCGCGTGATCTGCGGCCTTTCCGGCGGTGTCGATTCGGCGGTAGCCGCAGTCCTGATCCACGAAGCCATCGGCGACCAGCTGACCTGCGTCTTTGTTGACCATGGCCTGATGCGCATGGGCGAGGCCGAGCAGGTCGTGTCGCTCTTCCGCAACCACTACAACATCCCGCTGGTCCACAAGGACGTATCGGCGCTGTTCCTTGGCGGCCTTGCCGGCGTGACCGATCCGGAAGCCAAGCGCAAGTTCATCGGCAAGACCTTCATCGACGTGTTCGAGGCCGAGGCCAAGCAGGTCGGCGGCGCCGACTTCCTGGCGCAAGGCACGCTTTACCCCGACGTGATCGAATCGGTCTCTTTCACCGGCGGCCCTTCGGTGACGATCAAGAGCCACCACAATGTCGGCGGCCTGCCAGAACGCATGAACATGAAGCTGGTCGAGCCGCTTCGCGAACTGTTCAAGGACGAAGTGCGCGCGCTGGGACGCGAACTGGGCCTGCCCGAGATCTTCGTCGGCCGGCACCCCTTCCCGGGCCCGGGCCTCGCCATCCGCATTCCCGGCGAGGTCACGCGCGAACGCTGCGACATCCTGCGCAAGGCCGACGCGATCTATCTCGAGGAAATCCGCAACGCCGGGCTCTACGATGCGATCTGGCAGGCCTTCGCCGTGCTGCTCCCGGTCAAGACCGTGGGTGTCATGGGCGATTTCCGCACCTACGACAGCGTCTGCGCCCTGCGCGCCGTGACCAGCACCGATGGCATGACCGCCGACATTTACCCGTTCGACGCCGGCTTCCTGTCGCGCGTGGCGACCCGCATCGTCAACGAGGTCAAGGGCATCAACCGCGTCGTCTATGACTACACCAGCAAGCCGCCGGGCACGATCGAGTGGGAGTGAGCGTCCGCGCAGCCACTGCGGCGGACCGTGAAGCCACGGTCGCGCTGTGGGAGGTTGCGGGGCTTACACGGCCGTGGAACGACCCCGGCGCCGACTTTGACCTTGCCATGGCGACGCCGACATCGACGATACTGCTGGCCGAAACCGGGGCAGAATTAGGCGGCAGCGTGATGGTCGGCTTCGACGGTCATCGCGGCTGGGTCTATTACCTCGCCACCGCGCCAGACCGCCGCGGGCAAGGCATCGGCCGCGCGCTGATAGGCGCCGCAGAGGACTGGCTAAAGGCGCTTGATAGCCCGAAGATCCAACTCATGGTGCGCGGCGATAACAGCGCCGCGCGCGGCTTCTATGACACCTTGGGTTACGAGCTGCAGGACGTCGTAGTTATCGGCAGGCGCATCTAGCGGAGCCTTATCTGCCGGAAGCGCGCCCTCCCTGCGCTCCGCTGGAACACACTGTTGGCTATCAGCCAGACACGCACGATCCGCTTCGGCATTGCCCCGCCCAACGCCGCCGCATAGTCTTCAGCGACGCGCCGTCGTTCCCGATGCCAATGACCCAAGCCTTGCGACCCGCTGCGCAAGGTCCAGTGCGTTTCTCGTTCACACCACCAGCCGAGCGGGCATCGGAAGACGTGCCCTTCAGGCAGGCCCGCGCTCCACATATACGTGAGATCCCGCCCATTATCGAACTCCACGGCTATGCTCAGGTAATCGTGGGTGAATGCGAGGTCTTCCGGCAGGGACGAAGGAAGTTGCTCCACAAGCCATTCCCAGCTCAGTTCCGTTTGGCCCGTCAGGGCGATGCCGACTTCTCTCTGAAGAATACCCACGTCACCCTCGGTCGAGACCGTGATGTCATCCGGATCGCCCATGTAGATGCGCCCATCGCCGATGCGCCATAGGTACTCCCACCCTGCGGGCTGGCCCGTAGCCGTCGCCTTCTCGTTCGATGGGATGACCCGCAGTCCGACGCCGGGGGCCTGGCGCGGCCGCTTCCCGGGCAAAAGCCCGCCACTCGTGTCAGCGAACTCGGACAGTCCCTTTGTCAGGAACGACAGTTCGCCGGTGCTCCATGCGGCGTAGACCGCGTCGTGGGATATCAGCTTGCGCACGGGGCCGTCGCCGATGCGCATGTAAACCGTCGAGCGCGGTTCGACCACAAGCCCCAGCGGCTTGGAGAGCCATTGATGGCCGGTGGCGATCACCTGGAAATGTTCGCCCATGACAAAGCTGTAGCCACTTGGCGTCCATCGTTGTTCAGAGCCATCGAGCAGGATGGTGGCCGAAGGGTCGGGACCGCCCAGGGTCGATCTGCGGGCGGCGGAATTGCGGCGCTGCTGCCTCAAGAAGGCGAGAAAGGTTGCGCTTCTCGCCAGAAGTGATCGCTTGGTCTCGCCCATTGCTCCAATCCCCTCTTGCCTTGGCCAGAAGTGTGGACCTTTTTCCGAAGTGGACAATCCCTGCCTTGGAACAATACGCCCGACCTTCAGCACGCTGGCTGGGCCAGTTGGCCATACTTCTTTGATAGCTTGAGCCGGGAATGCCCCGTTTATCGGCTTACGCATCGGGGAATTGCGCGATAGAGCTTTGCTTATGATGCTTCCCCGGATTGCCAACCAGCGCGCCATCATTGACCGTCGGCAGCTTGCCGATGCCATCGCGGCGGCGTTCGCCGAGAAGGGCGAGAAATCGCGGCAGGCCGTGGTGGAGCTGCTGCGTACCGCGCTGGAAGACGGCCGCGCCGAGATCGCCCGCAGGCTGGAAGCCAAGCCTTCCTCGGGCACGGAAAGCGCGCAGGCGCAGGCCTTCCTTGTCGATCAGCTGGTCCGCATCATCTACGACCATGTCGTCGGGCGCATCTATCGCGCGAGCAATCGCTCGATGGGCGAGCGTATCGCGGTGATCGCGGTTGGCGGCTACGGGCGCGGAGAAATGGCGCCGCATTCGGACGTCGACATCGCGTTCGTCACGCCGATCAAGCCGACATCGTGGTGCGAGCAGGTGATAGAGGCGCTGCTCTATTTCCTGTGGGACCTAGGCCTCAAGGTCGGCCATTCCAGCCGCTCGCTCGACGAGGTCGTGCGCATGGCCAAGAGTGACCTGACCATCCGCACCGCGCTGCTCGAAGGGCGCTATGTCTGGGGTGATCGTGACCTTTTCGACAGCGCGTCGGCCCGTTTCTGGGCGGAAGTCGTCAATGGCACCGAAAAGCAGTTCGTCGCCGAGAAACTGCAGGAGCGGAACGACCGGCACAAGCGGCTGGGCGACAGCCGCTATGTCGTCGAACCCAACGTGAAGGAGGGCAAGGGCGGTCTGCGCGACCTGCACACGCTCTACTGGATCGGCAAGTACATCCACAAGGTGCGCGACGCCTCGGAGCTGGTCGACGTCGGCCTGCTCACGGCAGAGGAATATCGCGCCTTCCGCCGTGCCGAGAACTTCTTCTGGGCGGTGCGATGCCATCTGCACACCATCACCAGGCGTGCGGAAGACCGGCTGACCTTCGACCTGCAGCGCGAAGTCGCCACCCGCATGAATTTCGCCGATCGCCCCGGCAAGAGCGCGGTCGAGCGGTTCATGCAGTACTTCTTCCTGCAGGCGAAACAGGTCGGCTCGTTGACCGGGGTGTTCCTGGCACAGCTTGACGGGCAGTTCGCCAAGGAAAAGCGCGGCTTCCTCGCCGCCTTGCGCAGCCGCCGTCGCAAGAAGGTGGGGCCGTTCGTGATCGAGGCGGGCAAGCTGGCCGCGCCATCCGACACGACCTTCCAGGAAGATCCGGTCAGGCTGCTGGAGCTGTTTTCCTGTGCTGCATCGGAACAGGTCGAGATCCATCCGGAAACCATGCGCATCGCCCGGCGGGATTCGGGCCTGATCGACGCCGCGCTGCGCAAGGATCCGCGCGCCAATGCGCTGTTCATGGAGACGCTGACCAGCCGCAACGATCCCGAAACAGTGCTGCGCTGGATGAACGAGGCGGGCGTGTTCGGCCGTTTCGTGCCCGACTTCGGCCGGGTCGTCGCGCAGATGCAGTTCGACATGTATCATCACTACACGGTCGACGAGCATACCATCCGCGCGATCGGCCTGCTGGCGCGCATCGAGAAGGGTGAGGTCAAGGACGATCACCCGCTGGCCAGCGAAGTGGTCAGCAAGGTCGCCTCGCGCCGCGTGCTCTATGTCGCAACGCTGCTGCACGACATCGCCAAGGGCCGTCAGGGTGACCATTCGGTGCTTGGCGCGGAAGTGGCGATGAAGCTGTGCCCACGTCTCGGCCTGTCGGCTGCCGAGACCGAAGCGGTGGCCTGGCTGGTGCGCTGGCACCTCTTGATGAGCGCAACGGCGTTCAAGCGCGATCTGGCCGATTACAAGACCATCGCCGATTTCGTG
Organism: Novosphingobium subterraneum; assembly: GCF_000807925.1. Taxonomy (GTDB): domain Bacteria; phylum Pseudomonadota; class Alphaproteobacteria; order Sphingomonadales; family Sphingomonadaceae; genus Novosphingobium; species Novosphingobium subterraneum. The sequence goes on from NZ_JRVC01000007.1 coordinate 81,242, forward strand.
AACACGGTGCAGAGCCAGGAACGCCTGCGCCTGCTGCTGATCCTGACCGTGGTCGACATTCGCGCAGTGGGGCCGGGCGTGTGGAATTCGTGGAAGCGGCAGTTGCTGGGCGACCTGTTCGTATCGGCAGAGGAAATGCTGCGGCTGGGCCACAAGACCCATGGCCGTGCCGAACGCATCGCCGCCAAGAAGAAGGCCGTCGCCACGATCCTGCGCGAGCGCGATGCGCTGATCGGGACGGTCGGCAAGCAGCTTGGCGATGCATACTGGATTGCCGAGCCGGAAGACATCATCGCGCTCAACCTCCAGCAGATGGACACCGCGCTGGGTGAGCCGCTTTCGGTGGAGGCGCACTGGTATCCGGCACGCGGGGCCACGCTCGTCACGGTGCTGGCGGCGGACCACCCCGGCCTGTTCTACCGCATCGCCGGGGGCATCCACCTTGCCGGTGGCAACATCATCGATGCGCGCATCCACACCGCCCGGAACGGCACTGCGGTCGACAATTTCCTCGTGCAGGACCCGCTCGGGCGTCCACTCAACGAAGCCAGCCAGATCGCGCGGCTGAAGAATGCGATTGCCGATGCGCTGGCCAACCGGGTGAAGCTGGTGCCACAACTGGCCGCACGTCCGCTGGCGCGGCCACGTGCGGATGCGTTTGACGTGCGCCCGATCGTGATCTTCGATAACAAGGCCTCGAACCGCTTCACCGTGATCGAGGTGGGCGCGCGGGATCGCCCGGCGCTGCTCAACCAGCTTGCCCGCGCGCTTTTCGAGGCGCGGCTGGTGGTCCATTCGGCACACATCGCCACCTATGGCGAACGCGCGGTCGACACGTTCTACGTTACCGACGTGCTGGGCGAGAAGATCGACAGCGAGAGCCGGATGAAGACCGTCGAGAAGCGACTGCTCGAAGCGGCCGAGGATCGCAAGGTCAAGGCGGCGGCGTGATTGCCTGAGGCGATGACCGCACTCGCAATCGCCAGGTCGCGTCCCTATGTCATCAGGGATGAGTGAAGCCGAATATCTTTCCGGACGTCTGCTTCTGGCCATGCCGGGCATGGGCGATGCGCGATTCGATCATGCCGTGGTGGCGATGTGCGTGCATGACGAGCACGGGGCGCTGGGCATCGGCATCGGCCACGTGCGCGACGGGATCACCTTGCACGGGCTGCTGGAAGACGTTGGCATCGATCCCGGCGTCGCGCCCGATGTGCCCATTCTCAACGGCGGCCCGGTAGAGACGGCGCGCGGCTTCGTGCTGCATTCGAACGACTGGGGCGGCGAGGGCAGCGTCACGGTCAATTCGCTGTGCGACCTCTCGGCTTCGATGGATGTGCTGCGTGCGATTGCCGAAGGGCGCGGGCCGAGCCGCTATCTTGTGGCCTTGGGCTACGCCGGATGGGGTGCAGGGCAGCTGGAAGGCGAGATGCGGCGCCATGGCTGGTACGCGGCGCAAGGGCGCCCGGAGATCCTGTTCGAGACGCCGACCGGGCGGCGCTGGCAGCAGGCGTGGAAGCGCGAGGGCATCGATCCTTCGCACCTCGTGGCGCAGACCGGCAGCGCCTGAACTCCGGCCTAACAAAAGAGCCGCCCCATCGCTGGAGCGGCTCTTCCGATTCTTGCCTCTGACTGCGATCAGCGCACGCGCACGGGCACGTATTGCGCCGGCGCGCCACGGCGCTGGATGCGAAGGAGCACGGCTTCGCGGCCTTCGGTCTTGGCCTGGCGGACGATACGTTCGAGATCCGCAATCGAGGCGACGTTGACGTAGTTTGCCGAAAGCACGATGTCGCCGCGCTGCAGGCCCTTGGCTCCGGCATCGGATGACGCATCGACGGCTGTGATGACCACGCCCTTTGCGTCCTCTCCCGCGCCCAACTGGCGGGCGATCTGCGGCGTGAGCGGAATTGCCGCTACGCCAAGCGAGGACTGCAGGACGCTTCCGCTCTGCTGCTGCTTGCCGCCGAAGCCGCCATCTTCCTGCGCGTCGGGGTCGAAGCTCTGCTGGGCGAGTTCTTCCTCGGTCGGGCGCTTGCCGACCACGGTCTGGATGGTCAGGCGCTGCCCATTGCGGAGCAGTTCGATCGGGATACGCTTGCCGGGGGTAGTGTTGGCGACAATGAACGACAGGGTCTGGTCAGGCGTAACGTCCTTCCCATCGACCTTCACCACCACGTCACCGGCCTGCATGCCAGCCTTGGCAGCAGCTTGGCCTGGCTCTACCGCCTGAATGAACTCGCCACGGTTCTTCGGCAGACCGAGCGAGGCGGCAAGGTCTTCCGACAGTGGCTGGATACGCACGCCGAGATAGCCTCGATCGATTGCCTGGCCTGCGCGCAGCTTGTCGACGATGGGCGCGGCGATCTCTGCCGGAATGGCAAAGCCGATGCCGACCGATCCGCCGGTGGGCGAGAAGATGGCGTTGTTGATGCCGATGACGTTGCCGGCCATGTCGAACATCGGGCCACCCGAGTTGCCCCGGTTGATCGAGGCATCGGTCTGCAGATAGCGGTCATAGGCCGAGCCCGAACCGGTGTTGCGATAGACCGCCGAGATAATGCCCTGCGTGACGGTGCCGCCGAGGCCGAAGGGGTTGCCGATGGCGATCACCCAGTCACCCACGCGCGCCTTTCGCGAATCGCCGAACTTGACGAAGGGAAAGGGCGTCGGCCGGCTGATCTTGAGCACGGCGAGGTCCGATGCGGCATCCTTGCCGATCAGCTTGGCGGGGTATTCAGTACCGTCGGGCGTGGTCACGGTGATCGATTCGACCTCGCCCTGCCCATCTGCGGTGATGACGTGGTTGTTGGTCACCACGTAGCCATCGGCGGAGATGATGAAGCCCGAGCCCAGCGACTGGGCTTCTCGCGTCTGCGGGCCACCCTGACCGCCACCGAACAGGTCGCCAAAGGGCGTTCCGGCAAACGGGTTGTTGTTCTGCACCTTCACGCGCTGGCGAGTGGAGATGTTCACCACCGCCGGCTGGAGTTGCTGCGTGAGGTCGGCAAAGCTCGACGGCGCGCCAGCGCGGGGAACGACGCTGCGCATTTCCGACTGGTCGTTCTGCGCGACTTGCGCGCCTGCGGGGAAGCCTGTCACCAGGGTCAGTGCGCTGCCTGCGAGTAGCAGCGCCGAAGTCACACCATAAGCGTATCGCACGTGGCCTGGTCCTCTTTATCTATCATGCGCCGGGGGCGGCGCGGCTGACTTGTGCCAAAGTCGATTCACCCGCCTTGCGATGAACGGACTTTGAATGGCGATGTTCCGTATCGTTCAGGATTCCGGGATCACTTGCCCTTGAACTGCTTCAGGTACTCGTTGTCGGGCGAAAGCACGATGGAGGTGCTTGATCCCTTCTGCGCGAAAGTTGCGTCGTAGCTCTGCATTGCACGGTAGAAATCGTAGAATGCCGGGTCCTTGTTGAAGGCATCGGCATAGGTCTTGGCAGCGGTTGCCTCGGCGGTGGCGCGTATGATCTGCGCCTGCTTCTGGCCTTGCGCGCGGATCGTGGCGGCTTCCTGCTGGCGCGCGGTGGCCATCCGGGTGAACGCGGATTCGAGCGGGGTGCCTTCTGGAAGGTCAGCCCGCTTGATGCGCACGTCGATCACCTGTGCGCCATACTCGCGCGCCTCGCGGTCGAGCCCCTCGCGGATCTGCTCCATCGCGCGGCCACGGTCGGCAGTGAGCAGCGAGCCGAACGTGCGCTTGCCCAGTTCCTGACGCAAGGCGGAGTTGAGGATCGGCTGGAGCTGTTCGGCGACGCGTTCGGTCGTCCCGGCGGTTTGTACCATGCGCACCGGATCGATGATGCGGAAGCGGGCAAACGCGTCCACTTCGAGGCGGCGCTGGTCGGCCGAGAGCACCTGCTGGCGCTCCATGTCGAGATCAAGGATCCGCTTGTCGACATTGACCACCTTTTCCATGAACGGAATCCGCAGGACGATACCCGCGCCGGTCTGGCCGAAATCGGTCTTGGGTTCGAACCTGTTGACCACGCGGTTGGGCTGGCCGAGGCGGATGATCACCGCCTGCGTTTTCTCATCGACCACGGTAAGGCAGCTGGCGGCCGCCAGCAGGGCAACGCCTGCGGCGATGACGACGGCCTTGCGTTCGGCCCAAAAGGTCTGGATCGCGCTCATCTTACTGACCCCCTTCCTGCGGCTTCTGGCTGCGCTTCATTTCGGGCAGAGGCAGGTAGGCCTGGGTATTGGGCGTCTCGACGATCACCTTGTCGGTCTGGCTCAGCACACGCTCCATTGTTTCGTAGTACATGCGGCGACGGGTGACTTCGGGGGCGAGTTTGTACTGCTCGTAGACCTTGTCGAACGCGGTCGCTTCACCGCCAGCGCGGGCGGTGAGCTGTTGCGCCCAGGCTTGCGCCCGGTTGATCTCGCTCTGCGCGTCCTGCTGGGCGGCGAGCACTTCTTTGAAGGCATCGACGACCTTGGCCGGCGGATCGGTCTTCTTGATGTCGACGCCCTGGATGACGACCCCCGAGCGATAGGCATCGAGCACGCGCTGCATGCGCTCGCGCACGTTGAGTTCGATCTGCGCGCGGCCCGAGCCCATCACGTCGTTGAGGTTAACCTCGGCGATGGACTGGCGCATCGCGGCCTCGGCCACTTCGCGCACGGTCTGGTCAGGGTCGGCCAGCTGGAACATGTAGAGCTTCAGGTCCTTGATGTTCCAGCGGACGAGATAGGTGAGGTCAACCAGGTTCTGGTCGGCGGTGAGCATCAGCTTCTCGCCATCGCCCTCGGGGATCGATTCGCGGCGGATCGAGGTCACGTCCTCGACCTTGACCGACTGGATCGGCCAGGGAAGCGTGACCGCAGTCCCGGAATCCAGCGTGCGCGAATAGGAACCGAAAGTGGTGACCACGCCCTTTTCCTGCGGGGCGATCAGGTGGACCATCGAGGTGCCGAGGAATGCCAGCACGATGAGGCCGACCACGACCGGAGCCCACGACTTGCCATCGGGGCGCTGCGGCAGGCGCGGGATGTTGGGGCCACGGCCGCCGCCACCGTTGCCGCCACCCTTGCGGTTGCGGAAGATGTCTTCGATGTTCGGGCCACGCCGTCCGCTGTCCTTCGGACCATCGCCGGATTGCGGCGGGAGCCAGGGATTGCGCGGGCCTTCGGCACCCGGCGCCGCCGGCGGTGGTGTGGTGTCAGGAGCGTCACCGGAGGACCCGGCGCTCGATGTGGGCGCGTCGTTGCCGCCGCCCGAACCCCAGGGGCTTTTCTTGCCTGTCATGAAAAGGCCCGTCTCCCGGCCAAAGCGCGCGATCATTCCGCCCAAGTCTGTCATGACTTAGGTTATAGGAACCCTGCTCGTGAAAAACAGTGTCCATTCCCGAAAATTCATCTGCTAGGGCCGAACGAACAGCTCCGGGATGGAGCGGAACACGGGAAATGGCGTGAGCATCGACGAACAGGCACTGCGCAATGCGCTCGGGGAAGTGGCAGGGGACCGCCTGCAGACGGTGAAAGTGGCGGACGATACTGCAACTGTCATGCTTGAAGTCGGCGGGCTGGAGCGGCTCGATCGCGACAAGCTGGAAATGGCGGTGCGCGACGCGGCGCGCAAAGCGGGCGTTGGCGATTTGCGCCTTGGCATGACGGCAGAGCGCAAGTCGCGCGTGATCATCGCGGTGGGATCGGGCAAGGGGGGCGTGGGCAAGTCGACGCTGTCGGCCAATCTGGCGGTCGCCTTGCACCGGCTCGGGCGCAAGGTCGGTCTGGTCGATGCCGATATCTATGGCCCATCGCAGCCGCGCCTGCTGCTGACCGAGGGACGCAAGCCGGAGGCCGAGGACAACAAGATCCATCCGATCCCCTCGCCCTATGGCGTGCCGATGCTGTCGATGGGACATCTGGTGCAGCCGGGGCAAGCAATCGCGTGGCGCGGGCCGATGGCGGGCAATGCGCTGGGCCAGCTGATCGACGCGCACTGGGGCGAGGTGGAGATCATCGTCGTCGACCTGCCGCCGGGCACTGGTGACGTGCAACTGACCATGCTTTCGAAGCATAAGCCGGCCGGTGCGGTGATCGTCTCTACCCCGCAGGACCTGGCGCTGATGGATGCGACCCGCGCGATCGGCCTGTTCGAGCAGGGCAAGGTCCCGATCATCGGCATGGTCGAGAACATGGCCGGCTACATTTGCCCCCATTGCGGCGAAGAGAGCGATCCGTTCGGCGTCGGCGGGGCAGAAGCGGCAGCAAAGACCATGGGCCTGCCATTCCTCGGCCGTGTCCCGCTCGACATGGCGATCCGGCGCGAGAGCGATGCAGGCAATCCCCCTGCCGCAGGTGACAGCCCGCAGGCCGAGGCATTCCTGTCGATCGCGCGCTCGGTCCTCGCCTGGCTCGACGGGAAGCGCTGAACTTCATGCGCCTGACGCGGCGAGGGATGCTGGTGGGAGCGGGAGTGGGCGGCGCCCTGCTCATCGCCTTCCCGCTGATCCCGCGCCGCCATCCCGTGCCGCTACAGGCGGGCAAGGGCGAGCATGTCGTCGACGCCTTCCTGAAGGTTGGCAAGGTCAAGGGTGGAAAGGACTGCGTGCTCACCGTCGCCGTGCCGTTCTGCGAGATGGGGCAGGGCATCACCACGCTGGTCGCGCAGATCGTGGCGGACGAGGCCGGAGCCGACTGGCGCAAGGTGGCGGTGGAAGCCGCGCCGATCAGCCCCGCCTATGCCGATCCGGTCCTTTCGGCAAAGTGGGCACCGTTGTGGATGCCTGCCTTTGCCTCGCTGGGACAGGACGCAGACGGGATGCTGGCGCGGCTCCATGCCGAGCGCGGGCCGTTGATGATCACGGCCGACGGCACGGCGCTGGCGGCTTTCGAAACGCCCTTGCGAGAGGCTGGTGCGGCGCTGCGGGCGATGATGGCACAGGCGGCGGCAGACAAGTGGGGCGTCGGCTGGGAGGAGTGCGAGACGAAAGGCAGCTTCGTTTCGCATCAGAACAAGCGCCTGTCGTTTGCCGAACTGCTTGATGCAGCAGTGGACTACAACCCCCCGGACGTGCCCGTGCTGCGCGCCGAACCCCCGCGCGAGAAGCCCGGGCAGTTTCCTGAAGGATCGCCGCCCAGCCATCCGCGGCTCGACCTGCCTGCCAAGGTCGATGGCAGCTTCACCTTCGCGGGGGACGTTCGCCTGCCCGGGATGGTTTACGCGGCGATCGCGCATGGACCGCAAGGGGCGAGCGTGCTGTCGAGCTATGACAAGCAGGCGGCGGCGGCAGTTCGGGGCCTTGTCGGCGTGGTCCATGCCAAGCGCTGGCTGGCAGCGGTCGCAACCGACTGGTTCAGTGCCGACAAGGCAGTGCGGGCGATGGAGCCGCGCTTCAAGGCTGACGGCCCGATAGCCGATGCCGAAAAGGTGCTGGTCGCGCTCGACAAGGCGCTGACCGAGGGGGAGCCGCAGCGGCTCCTTGCAGATGGTGATCCGGACGCGTTGCTGGCCAAGCCTTCACTGACCGCGCGCTACGATGTCGAACCGGCGTTCCATGCGCCGCTGGAGACCGCCAGCGCCACGGCGCGGATACGGCATGGGTTGCTTGAGCTGTGGATCGCGACGCAGGCCCCGGAACGGGCAAGACGTGCGGCGGCCCGGGCGGCAGGTCTCTCGCGCCGGGACGTGATCGTCCATCCGATGCACGCCGGCGGCAGTTTCGATGCACGGCTCGACGTGCGCATTGCCGCAGAAGTGGCGGCGATCTGCACGGTCATCGGCAAGCCGGTGCAACTGACGTACTCGCGCTGGCAGGAATCGTTGGCGGGCATCCCGCGCACGCCGGTTTCGGCGCAGCTCGACGGGGCGTTGAGTCCGGACAAGACGCAGGTGCTCGGCTGGCGGGCGCGGCTTGCGGTGCCGGCAACAGCAGTTGAATCCGGCGCGCGTCTGCTTGATGGCTGGGGGGTGAGCCAAGCGCTCGAGCTGCAGGATCGGGTTGATCCGATGGCGTGCGAAGGCGCGATGCCACTCTATCGCATTCCGGAAAAGGCGGTGGAGCAGGTGCCGCTGGCGCTGCGCCAGCCAACGGCGCGCTTCCGCGGGCAGGCGCACGGCTATACCGCGTTCTTCACCGAAAGCTTCGTTGACGAGCTGGCGCATGCGGCGGGCAAGGAACCGCTGTCGTTCCGCGTCGGCATGCTCGAGGGTGAGCCGCGGCTGGTGGCCTGCCTGCAAGGTGCCGGACGCCTGGCGCAATGGGGCGGAGGCATCGAGGCCTCGGGGCAGGGGATTGCCTGCCACCAGATGGAACTGGCCACGGGCGGTGGGGCCGTGCGCAAGGGACTGATCGCGGTCGTCGCCACCGCGCGCAGCGAAGCCGGCGTCGTGCGGGTGGACCGCTTGAGTGCGTATGTCGACATCGGGCGCATCGTCAACGTGAGCCTTGCCCGGCAACAGATTGAAGGCGGGTTGATGTTCGGCTTGGCCCACGCGGTCGGCGGGGCGAGCGGCTTTGCCAGGGGGCGGCCGCAGGCGGGCAGACTCTCGCAATTGGGGCTACCCCTGCTTGCCGATTGCCCCAAGGTTGATATTGCCTTTGCCGACAGCAACGAAGACCCGTTCGACCCCGGCGAGCTGGGCATGGTCGCGGTGGCTCCTGCCATTGCCAATGCCCTGTTCTCCGCCACGGGCGTGCGCTTCCGCCGCCTGCCCCTGATTTCCGAAGGCCTTTGAGCCTCTTCCCAAGGATTGCAATGGAACGTCCTGCCGATCACCCCAATGTGCTTACCGGCAAGGTCGGCGTGCTTGTCGTCAACCTCGGCACGCCCGACGCGCCCGATGTCGATTCGGTCAAGCGCTACCTCAAGGAGTTCCTGTCCGATCCGCGCGTGGTGGAGATCCCCAGGCTGATCTGGCAGCCGATCCTGCGCGGCATCATCCTCAACACGCGGCCGAAGAAGTCGGCACATGCCTATTCGCAGGTGTGGAGCGAGGACGGCTCGCCGCTGGCTGCGATCACCAAGGCGCAGGCCGGTGCGCTGCAGGAACGGCTGGGCGATGCGGCGATCGTGCGCCATGCGATGCGCTATCAGTCGCCGTCGATGGCCAAGGAGCTCGACGCGCTGGTGGCAGCGGGGTGCGAGCGCATTCTGGTGGCCCCGCTCTATCCGCACTATTCGGGCGCGACGACCGCATCGGCGCTGGACGCCCTGGCCGACTGGATCAAGCTGCGTCGCCGTCTGCCCGCGCTGCGCACGCTACCGCCCTATCACGATGATCCGACCTATATAGGTGCGCTTCATGCCGACATGACGCGGCAGATGGCCGCGCTGGACTTTGCGCCGGAACTGTTGCTGCTGAGCTATCACGGCATGCCCGAGCGTACGCTCTACCTTGGCGACCCCTACCACTGCCACTGCCAGAAGACTTCGCGCCTGCTGTCGGAGCGGTTCGCGCAGAGCCATCCTGGCTTGCGGCTGGTCACGACGTTCCAATCACGCTTCGGGCGGGCCAAGTGGCTCGAGCCTGCAACCGATGCCGTGCTGGCGGTTGAGGCCGAGAAGGGAACGAAGCGCGTGGTCATCGCCGCGCCGGGCTTTTCGGCGGATTGTCTGGAGACGCTGGAAGAGCTGGCGATTCGCGGCAAGGAAGACTTCGAGGCGGCGGGCGGTACGCACTTCGCCGCGCTCGAGTGCCTCAACGCCGGGCAGGCCGGCATGGACCTGCTGGAGACGATGGCACGGCGCGAGCTGGCGGGCTGGATCGAATAAGGCTCTTGGCCGCTGCTGACAGGCGTGTTAATTGACCGGTTAAACCAGAACGCCGGGAGACACCATGGCCAGCATCGCACCCGAGGCTGCTGCTAACCTGCATACAGAACGCGCCAATCCGCACTGGGTACGGCTGGGCGGCGATCACAAGCTTGACCATATTCCTGGCGACGACGGCTGGCCCGTGCTCGGCACCACGCTGAAGCAACTGGCCGATCCGCTGGGCTTCCAGAAGCGCATGGTCGAAGCTTACGGCCCGGTTTTCCGCACGCGCAGCTTCGGTCGGCGCGGGGTCAACCTGATCGGGGCCGATGCCAACGAACTGGTGCTGTTCGATCGCGACAAGCTGTTCTCGAACGAGCAGGGCTGGGGGCCGGTGCTGAACCTGCTGTTCCCGCGCGGGCTGATGCTGATGGATTTCGAGGCACACCGGGTTGACCGGCGGGCCTTGTCGATCGCGTTCAAGCCCGAGCCGATGCGGGCCTATTGCGGGGTACTGAATACCGGGATTGCCTCGGCGATGGAGCAGTGGGCCAAGAGCACTGGGAATGGCTCGATGCGCTTCTACGACGCGATCAAGGCGCTCACGCTGGACACGGCGGCATCGAGCTTCCTCGGCCTGCCGCTGGGGCCTGAGGCAGACCGGCTGAACAAGGCCTTCGTCGACATGGTGCAGGCCTCGGTCGGCGTGGTGCGCAAGCCGCTGCCCTTCACCAAGATGGGCAAGGGCGTGGCCGGGCGACGGCTGATGGTCGACTACTTCGGGCGGCTGGTGCGCGAGCGTCGGGCCAATCCGGGGCAGGACATGTTCAGCCAGTTCGCGCTCGCGACCCGAGACGACGGCTCGTTGCTGCCGGAGGACGTGGTGGTCGATCACATGATCTTCCTGATGATGGCGGCGCACGACACGATCACCTCTTCAGCAACGGTGCTGTTCTGGCAGCTGGCCAGGAACCCCGGGTGGCAGGACCGCCTGCGGGCCGAGGCGCGCGCGGTGACGGGAGGGGATGGCCTGCCCTTGGCCTACGAGGACCTTGGGCGGATGGAACTGACCGAGATGGCCTTCAAGGAAGCGCTGCGCTTCATGCCGCCGGTGCCGAACATGCCGCGCCGGGCGCTGCGGGACTTCCGCTTCGGCGGCTATGACATTCCGGCCGGGACCCCGATCGGGATCAGTCCGGCAGCGGTTCATGCCGATCCGGCTCACTGGGAATCGCCCGAGATCTTCGATCCCATGCGCTTTACCGCGGACAAGGTGGCGGCGCGGCACAAGTATGCCTGGGTGCCGTTCGGCGGCGGCGCGCACATGTGCCTGGGGCTGCATTTTGCCTATATGCAGGTCAAGCTTCTGGCCAATCACATCCTCACGCGATTCGAGGTGCGGATGGCCGCCGGTGCCGAGCCGCTGTGGCAGGCCTGGCCGATCCCGAAGCCGCGTGACGGCCTGAGGGTGGAGATGCGCCGAATCTGTTGACGATTCGGGTGTCCACAGTTATGGGGCGCGCTTTCCGGCGGGACATCCCGCCACTGGATGAGATTCACGCGGTCGCTCCTGGCGCCCGCCAAGGCACGAGAAACAGGAAGACCATGGCCAACACGCCGCAAGCCCGCAAGCGTATCCGTCGCAATGAACGTCGCGCCGAAATCAACGGCAACCGCCTTTCGCGCATCCGCACCTTCGTGAAGAAGGTCGAGACTGCACTGGCTGGCGGCGACAAGACGGCTGCTGCTGCGGCGCTGAAGGAAGCCCAGCCCGAGCTGGCGCGTGGCGTTGCCCGTGGCGTGCTCCACAAGAACACCGTCGCGCGCAAGATGTCGCGCCTGTCGAAGCGCGTCGCCGCGCTCTGACTTTGGCAGGATGATTCGCTGCTCGAAGCGGCGGACATTTTTCCAGAACGGCACAAATAAAGAACATGGTCGGCGATGATTTCGCCGGCCATTTTCATTTGTGTGCCTACTGATCCGCAGTCTTCCGCATTGTTACATTGTGCAGTCGCAACAAGTCACGGAATCTACGCGATTCGCATGACCGTGCATGACTGCATAAGTAAAAAGCCTTAGTTTTCAGCTATTTGATGCATCTCTGCGGGTTAGGGCGAGTCAAGGGCATTTATTTCAGTTTTTTTGCTCCCTGCCCGCTTGCGCGAAGGGGGCGAACCCCAATAGACAATGCGGACCGGGGGCGGGAATCACTGCCACTTGGTGTCACTTGAAATTTCATCGAACAGGGTCTGCTGCGCCTTGTGCGGCAGAGCAGGGGCATTTTGTGTCTGCGTGCCGGGGAAGCGCGCGGGCCAATTCAGTCGAGGCAGCGAAGCGTGAAAGTAGACGATTTCGCAGGGGGAAGCGCGGTCAGCGCCATGGCGACCACTGCCAAGGGCGAAGGCGAGCGTAGCATGACGGGCAAGAAGGGACGTGACAGCACAATGATCGAGGACCAGGAAGCGCTGGATCTGGCAGCAGACTGGGCCGACATCAGCCAGGGTCTGAAGAAGGACCTTGGGCCGCAACTCCACGCGCAGTGGATCAAGCCAATCCAGCTCGGTTCGTTCTGCAAGGAAACCGGCACGCTCGACCTGTTCCTGCCGACCGAATTCTCCGCGAACTGGGTGGCCGATCGGTTCGCCGATCGCCTCAGCCTTGCCTGGAAGATCGCACGCTCTGAAGTGCGCCAGGTGCGCATCACCGTCCACCCGCGCCGCCGCTCGATGCCGGAGCTGCGTGTCGGTGGCGAAGCGCCGATCGCGCCGCGCGCTCCGGTTCACGCTGCTCCGGCGATGCTCGATTCGGCGCTGTCCGGTCTCGACCCTTCGCTGACTTTCGCCGAGTTCGTCTCCGGCTCCGCCAACGTGCTGGCGGTCAACGCGGCGCAGCGCATGGCCGCGGTCGAGACCCCGCAGTTCTCGCCGCTCTACCTCAAGGGCTCGACCGGACAGGGCAAGACCCACCTGCTCCACGCCATCGGCCACGCCTTTGCCGCCAACAAGCCGGGCGCGCGCATCTTCTACTGCTCGGCAGAGCGGTTCATGATCGAATTCGTCCAGGCCATGCGCTCGAACGAGATGATCGAGTTCAAGGCCCGTCTGCGCGGCTTCGACATGCTGCTGGTGGACGACATCCAGTTCATCATCGGTAAGGCTAGCACGCAGGAGGAATTCCTCCACACGATCGATGCGCTGATGAGCGCAGGCAAGCGCCTCGTCGTCGCCGCTGACCGTGCGCCCCAAGCGCTGGACGGCGTCGAGCAGCGCCTGCTCTCGCGCCTGTCCATGGGTCTGGTGGCGGACATCCAGCCGGCCGACATCGAACTGCGCCGCAAGATTCTCGAGCATCGCCTGGGCCGGTTCGGCAACACGCAAGTGCCGGCGGACGTGATAGAGTTCCTCGCTCGCACCATCAACCGCAACGTGCGCGAGCTTGTTGGTGGCCTCAACAAGCTGATCGCCTATGCACAGCTCACCGGGCAGCCGGTTTCGCTGCAGCTCGCCGAAGAGCAGCTGACCGACATCCTCTCGGCCAACCGCCGTCGCATCACCATCGACGAGATCCAGCGCACGGTCTGCCAGTTCTACCGCGTCGACCGCACGGAAATGGCCTCGAAGCGTCGTGCCCGTGCCGTGGTGCGTCCGCGCCAGGTTGCGATGTATCTCGCCAAGGTGCTGACGCCCCGCTCCTACCCGGAGATCGGCCGCAAGTTCGGCGGACGCGATCACTCGACCGTGATCCACGCCGTGCGCCTGATCGAGGAACTGCGCACCCGCGACGCCGACATGGACGGCGACGTGCGCACGCTGCTGCGGCAGCTGGAGGACTAAGAGAAAGGGAAATGCGAGGGTGATGACCCTCGCATTTCCCCTTCTTCTTCCCTAATTGCGTCGCATGACGCCAGACCGCTTAGACCGCTTCGCCCGCCATATCGTCCTGCCCGAAGTGGGTGCGATGGGGCAGGCGAAACTGGCGCAGAGCCATGCCGTGCTGATCGGCATGGGCGGCATTGGCTCGCCTGCGCTGCAGTACCTCGCGGGAGCAGGAGTTGGCCGCTTGACGCTGGTGGATGACGACGTGGTCGAGGCGAGCAACCTGCAGCGGCAGACCATCTATACCGAAGCCGACATCGGCAAGGCCAAGGCCGAGGCGGCAGCGGCGTGGGTCAAGGCCTTCGATCCAGCGCTGGAGGTTTCGGTGCATGTCCTGCGCATCAATCGCGACAACGCTGAAAGCCTGATCACCGGGGCGGATGTGGTGCTCGACGGCTGCGACAACTTCGCCACGCGGCTTGCCGTTTCGGACGCCTGCGTCAAGGCGGGTGTGCCGCTGACCAGTGCTGCGCTCGGGCGGTTCCAGGGGCAGGTGGCGAACTTTGCCGGTCATCGAGAGGACCATGCCTGCTACCGCTGTTTCGTTGGCGATGCCTTCGATGCCGAGGATTGCGATAGCTGCGCCGATCTTGGCGTGCTGGGCGCGATGGTCGGCATGGTCGGTGCGTTTGGCGCGATGGCGGCGATGCGGGTGCTGCTCGAGGGCGTATCGGCGCTCGGCGATCCCCAGTGGGGGCAATTGCACGTCATGGACGGCCTGAAGCCCTCGCTGCGCACGATGCGCATTGCGCGGGACCCCGAGTGCAAAGGCTGCGGCGTGCCTGCCTGAACGCCTCCTGAAGGCAAAGAAAAGGGCGCGAGGACCGAAGTCCCCGCGCCCTTTCTGTCTGGCCTGAAGCCGCTGCTTACGAGGCGAGCTTGCGCAGCACGTAGTGCAGGATGCCACCGTTCATGAAGTACTCGACTTCGTTGGCGGTATCGATGCGGCACAGCGCCGTGAAGGTCAGCTTGGTGCCGTCCTTGCGCGTCACTTCGACTTCCACGTCCTGGCGCGGCTGCAGGTTGGCAACGCCCTTGATGGTGAAGGTGTCGTCGCCCGAGAGCGCCAGCGAGTGGCGGTTCTGGCCTTCCTTGAACTGCAGCGGCAGCACGCCCATGCCGACGAGGTTCGAGCGGTGGATGCGCTCGAAGCTTTCGACGATCACGGCGCGAACGCCGAGCAGGTTGGTGCCCTTGGCCGCCCAGTCACGGCTGGAGCCAGTGCCGTATTCCTTGCCCGCGATGACCACGGTCGGCGTTCCGGCGGCCTTGTGCTTCATGGCCACGTCGTAGACCGAGCCGACCTCGTCGCCATAGCGCGAGAAGCCGCCTTCGACGCCGGGGACCATTTCGTTCTTGATGCGGATGTTGGCGAAAGTGCCGCGCATCATGACTTCGTGGTGGCCACGGCGCGCGCCGTAGGAGTTGAAGTCCGCCTTCGAGACCTGATGCTCCATCAGCCACTGGCCGGCGGGGCTGTCAGCCTTGATCGAACCGGCCGGCGAGATGTGGTCGGTGGTGATCGAATCGCCAAGGATCAGCAGCGGCTTGGCCTCGATGATGTCGCTGACCGGAGCCGGCGTCATCGACATGCCTTCGAAGTACGGCGGATTGGCGACATAGGTCGACCCGGCGCGCCACGAGTAGGTTTCCGAGCCGGTGACGTTGATCGCCTGCCAGTGCGCATCGCCCTTGTAGACGTCGGCATAGCGGGCCTGGAACATGGCGCGGTCCATGCAGCCGGCCATGGTCGTGGCGACTTCGCTGTTCGAGGGCCAGATGTCCTTGAGATAGACATCAACGCCGTCCTTGCTCTTGCCGATCGGGGTGGTGGTGAAGTCTTCGACCACGGTGCCCTTGAGCGCATAGGCAACGACCAGCGGCGGCGAGGCGAGGAAGTTGGCGCGCACGTCGGGGCTCACGCGGCCTTCGAAGTTGCGGTTGCCAGAGATCACGGCAGCGGCAACCAGGCCGTTGTCGTTGATCGCCTTGCTGATCGGCTCGGCGAGCGGGCCCGAGTTGCCTATGCAGGTGGTGCAGCCATAGCCGACGAGGTTGAAGCCAACCGCGTCGAGGTGTTCCTGCAGGCCAGCCTTGTTGAGGTAGTCAGTGACCACCTGCGAGCCGGGTGCCAGCGAGGTCTTGACCCAGGGCTTGGGCTTGAGGCCGAGTTCGTTGGCCTTCTTGGCGACGAGACCGGCAGCCACCAGCACGCCCGGATTCGAGGTGTTGGTGCACGAAGTGATCGCGGCGATGGTCACGTCACCGTCGCCGATGTCGAAGTCCTTGCCTTCGACGGGGACGCGGGCCGGGGTCTTTTTGTAGGTGTTGGCCATGTCGGCATTGAACACGTCGTCGACTTCGGGAAGCGACACGCGGTCCTGCGGACGCTTGGGGCCGGCGAGCGAGGGCACGACGGTGCCGAGGTCGAGTTCGAGGGTCGAGGAGAAGATTGGCTCGACGGCAGGATCGATCCAGAAGCCCTGCTCCTTGGCATAGGCTTCGACGAGCGCGATCTGCGCTTCCTCGCGGCCGGTCAGGCGCATGTAGTCGAGCGTCTTGTCGTCAATGCCGAAGAAGCCGCAGGTGGCGCCGTATTCCGGAGCCATGTTCGCGAGCGTCGCGCGATCAGCCAGCGACAGGGCGGCAAGGCCGGGGCCGTAGTATTCGACGAAGCGGCCGACCACGCCATGCTTGCGCAGCATGTTGGTGCAGGTCAGTACGAGGTCGGTCGCGGTGACGCCTTCCTTGAGCTCGCCGGTGAACTTGAAGCCCACGACTTCGGGGATGAGCATCGAGACCGGCTGGCCGAGCATCGCGGCTTCTGCCTCGATACCGCCCACGCCCCAGCCGAGCACGCCGAGGCCGTTGACCATGGTGGTGTGGCTGTCGGTGCCGACGCAGGTATCAGGGTAGGCAACCGTGACGCCGTTCTGGTCGGTCGAGGTCCACACGGTCTGGGCGATGTTCTCGAGGTTGACCTGGTGGCAGATCCCGGTGCCGGGAGGCACGGCGTAGAAGTTGTTGAGGCTCTTCGAACCCCACTTGAGGAAATCGTAGCGCTCCATGTTGCGCTGGTATTCGATTTCCATGTTCTCTTCGAAGGCCTTGGGGTGGCCGAATTCGTCCACCATGACCGAGTGGTCGATGACGAGGTTGACCGGCACCAGCGGGTTGATCTTGCTGGTGTCACCGCCGAGCGTGGCGATGGCATCGCGCATCGCGGCAAGGTCGACCACGCAGGGCACGCCGGTGAAATCCTGCAGCAGCACGCGCGCCGGGCGGTACTGGATCTCGCTGTTCGATTCGGTGGGGCTCTTCTGCCAGTCGACGATTGCCTTCACGTCGTCGGTGGAGACGGTAAAGCCGCCATCCTCGAAGCGGAGAAGGTTTTCGAGAAGGACCTTCATCGAGAAGGGCAGGCGCGAAACGTCGCCGAACTTCTCCGAAGCCTTCTTGAGCGAGTAATAGGCATAGTCCTTGCCGCCCACGTTCATCGTGCTGCGGGTGCCGAGCGTATCCTGTCCGACCTGGGTCATGGCTGTGCGTCTTCCCTCCTGTCGCGGCCGTTGCTGTACGGTGCCACGCGGGGAATCGCTCTTGGACCAAAGGCCCGTGGCGGCGCGGCGAGTTACGGCCTGAAAGCGAGAGGGCGATGCGCGCAAAGCGCGGGCACGTCAAGGGCGAGAGGGGCGCAAATCTCGCATGTGCAGCGCGATTTATCCTGGAGGAACACTTATTGATTTGCAATTGCAAGAACGGCCAGCATTGCGCCCGCTTCAGGTGTGCGCGATCGCCTCGGCCGGGGGCTTTCTGGTGGCATAGAGGCACCCTGCGACAATCAGAGTGACCCCGGCGAGCATAGGCACTGTCACCTGTTCCGAGAAGGCGATCCATCCGACAATCGCAGCCCAGATGAACGCCGTATATTCCAGGGGCACCAGAAACTGCGCTTCTGCTCGGCCATAAGCCCAGCTCAAAAGCATGATCGATGCGGCAGACAGGATCGCCGACCCGACGATCAGCCACCAGACCTCACCAGTGGGAAATGGCGCGAACCACCATGCTCCCATACCCAGAAAGCCGAACTGGACGAGAGCCTGGAAGAAGGCCACTTCCTCGGGCTTGGCGAGAAGCGCCTGTTGACGCTGCAGGACCAGATTCCATGCGTAGAGCACCGCGGACACCAGTGTTGCGACAAGCCCCTTCATGGCTTCGGCGTCCGAGGGGCCATCGAACTTGCCGCCAGCAATGACGACCACCCCTGCAAGCGCCAGAAGCGAGCCGCCTATGGCTGCGGGCCTTACCTTCTCTCCCAGCATGATTGCAGCGAGATAGAGCGCGATCAGCGGCGCGATGAAGGACAGCGCAATGCCCTCTGCCAGTGGAAGCCGCACGATGCCATAGAAGAACAGCGTTGCCATGACAGAGGCAACCGACCCGCGCAGGAGGTGTACCTTGAGCACGGTCCAGGCAGGCCAGCCCTGCCCGCGCCAGAGCCACAGCGGAAACGTCAGCAACGATCCGGCAAGGCCTCGCCAGCACATCGCAGCATAGGCGCCGATTGCCAGTGAAGCGGCCTTCATCACCCCGTCCATCACCGAGAACAACGCAAGCCCGAGCATCGTGGCAAGGACAGGGAGCAGTAGCGGGCGATGAGCGTTCATCGCTCAGGCCATAGGCAAACTGGTTGCGATTTGAAACGATCATCTGGCCGCCGGGCGCGATTCAGGCTCCAGACAGGCGCGATACTTGATAGTCCCCCGCTTGATAGTCCAGTGGCCTTGGGGCAGGACATTGGCGGTGGTGCGGCCGCCCGCGACGGCGCAATTGAACAGGGAAGTGCGGAACGTGAAGCTTGCGAAATTCGGTATCGGGACCTCGGGCAAGTTTGGCGTGGCCCTTGTGGCGCTGACGTTCGCGGCACAGCCGCTTGTTGCCCAGACGGCGCCAGCATCCGGTCCGATCGACGTGACCAAGCAAGCCAAGCCGCCAGTGGTCGCGCCAACCGTCGCAGCTCCGGTCGTAACCGCGGCCCCGTCGGCGCCCGTCGCTGCGCCGCATTGGACACAAGCGGATGCTCAGGCCCTACTGGCAGCAATAAAGGGGATCGGAGCAGAAGGGCTGTTCCCCAAAGACTACCAGCCGGAAGCGTTGTCTGCGGCAATCGTGAAGGGCGAAGGTCCGGAGCTCGATGAAACGGCGACGAAGCTCTTCACATGGCTGGCCGAGGATTTGCGCGATGGCCGCACGCCGATGACGGCGCGCGTGCAGTGGTTCGCGGTTGATCCCGACCAGGACGTCAATCCAACCTCGTTGATCCTCGCCGAAGCGCTCGACAAGCATGATGTCAAGGGCGCGCTGATGGCCCTCCTGCCGACGGTGCCGGATTACGCTGCGCTGAAGGCGGCTTTGCCCAAGGCGCAGACCCAGAAGCAGGCGGCGCTGATTCGGGCGAACATGGACCGCTGGCGCTGGCTCGCCCGCGATCTCGGTTCGCAGTACCTGCTGACCAATGTGCCCGAGCAGATGCTGCGCCTGACGGTCAAGAACAAGATCATCAGCACCTATAAGGTCATCGTCGGCAAGCCCGGCAAGACTGCGACGCCCCAGCTTGCCGAGACGGTCGAAGGCGTCATCTTCAACCCGACTTGGACCGTGCCGCAGTCGATCGTCGTCGGCGAAGGGCTGGGAGCACGTCTGGTGAACAATCCCAGGCAGGCCGAGCGCGAAGGCTACAAGGTGACCAAGGCGGCTGATGGCACGATCTATGTCGTCCAGCAGCCCGGAGACAACAATTCGCTGGGCCGCATGAAGCTCGATATGCCCAACGAGCATGCGATCTTCCTGCATGATACGCCGAACCGGAACCTGTTCAATCTGACAGCGCGCGCGCTGAGCCACGGCTGCGTGCGCGTCGAACGGGCGACGGAGCTGGCCATGACGATGGCGATCCTCGGCGCGAGCATGACGCCGGACGATGCGGTCGCCGCCCATACTTCGAAGGTCTACACCAAGGTGCCTATGACCAAGACCTTCCCGGTCTATCTGACCTATTTCACCGTCGCGCGCGACGTGAACGGCATGCTGCGGTCATTCCCCGACATCTATAACCGAGACGCGCCGGTGCTGGCGAGTTTTGCCCAGCCGCGCCAGCAGCATACCACGCAGCGCAAGAGCAACGAGGAAGTGATCAAGCTCGACAATCCGCTGTAATTCGACGGTGCCGAGGACAAGGTTCAGCATCTGCCAGCGCAAGCGGCGGTTCGGTGGCGCGGATGAAGCGGCTGTTGCTGCGCAGGCAAGCGAGCTTGTCCTGCATCCCTACCATTGCGACCGGTGTTTTGGCTGGCACTTGACGAGCAGGACGAAGGGGCGGCGCGTCCCTCGTCCCCGATCCGGTATTCAGCCCAGGCCCAACCTGTCGGCGTAGAGCAGGCGCCCGCCGGAAAGGTGCCACAAGGCTTCGTTGAAGTCCGCCTCGCTCATGGCGAAGCAGCCGTCAGAGCGGCCCAGCTTGCCCCACTTCTCGAGCATTGCGGGATTGGCGTACCACGCGGAATGCAGCACGATTGCGCGGTCAAGCACGTTGGAGTTGTCCGGTTCCAGGCCGCCCAGGCGAATCGAGGTTCCGTACTTGCCCTTGTACCACTCCCAGGTGACGTAGGCGCCACGCGAGGTGGCAAGGCTGCCGACTTCGTTGGAAAAGGTCTTCAGGAAGCCATCGTGCTCAGGGTCGGAACCGCGGCCGTGCGCGACGAGGAAAGACCTGACTTCGCCGCGTTCCAGATTGGCAAAGTGGAAGCGGGGCAAGGACGAGGGCATCGCAAAGTCCGCAATGCCGACGATATCGGTCCGCCACAGCGACGCGCGGTGCTTCTCCACCTGCTCGGCGGCAATGCGCAGGACTTCGCGGTGCTGCTGGTTGGGATAGTAGGTTGCTGCCGCCACGCGCGGCGGGAACACGGCAGCGACGGCGCTTGCCGCAGCGCCTGCCAGTACCGTTCGCCTGTCGACTTTGTCTGTCATGTCCGGTCCCGTAACACGCTTTCGCCTTATCAAGCGTGAACGGCGAGCATTCTATGCATTTGCGACCGGATTTCCAGCATCTGAGCCAGGCTGTGCCGCGAACTGGCTTCCCAGCTGGCTCAGGGCTTCGCCGTCCACGCGCATGACCGTCCATTCGTCCATGAACCTGGCGCCGAGCGACTTGTAGAAACCGATCGCCGGCTCGTTCCAATCGAGCACCGACCATTCCAGACGCGCACAGTCCCGCTCGACCGCCAAGGCGGCCAGATGCGAGAGCAGCGCCTTGCCGAGGCCGGAGCCGCGGGCCTCAGGTTGCACGAACAGGTCTTCGAGGTAGATCCCCGGCTTGCCTTCGAACGTCGAGAAATTGTGGAAGAACAAGGCAAACCCTTGCGGCTCGCCATCCAGCTCTCCGATGACGACTTCGGCATAAGGGCGCGGGCCGAAGAGCTTGGCTGCCAGCACCGCCTCGTCGAAGCGGACTTCGTGCGCCAGCTTTTCATACTCGGCGAGAGCGCGGATGAGTTCGGCGATCAGGGGTGTATCGGCATGGGTCGCCGCGCGGATGGAGATGGTCATGAACGACGACTAGCGATTCGCCAGGAACCTTGCCAGCCCCGCAGAATTGCGAAAGGCATGAACACCATGATCCGCGCCGCGCTTGCCTCGGTACCAGTGCTTCTGGCGCTTGCCGGCTGTTCGCCCGACGGTGGGAGGCCGACGGCTTCGCTACCCGCTCCCGCATCGCAAGCTTCAACGCCGCCAGTTCCGACGCCTTCGGCAGCCGTTACGCGGATCCTTGATCGGGTTGCGGCGGATCAGTTGCTGCGTAATTCCGGCGTGACCTTGCAATGGATCAACTGGAATACGCGCGGCACTGCCAATGCGCGGGACGATGCCGGGGTGATAAGGCTCACGGCAAGTCAGGCTTCGTCGAATGGCCCCGGCCGCCTGTGGCTCGATGGCCGTGTGACGGAGATCGGCGCAGATTACTTCGTCTTTTCAGGCACGATCCGCATTACAGACACGCCCGACGCGGGCCGCAGATGCGAGGCGACCCGTGAAGACTGGCGCTTTGCCGTGACGCAGAATCGCCCATATTGGCGCTTGCGCACCTTCGAATGGTGTGATGAACTCACCGACTACATAGACATCTACAAACCCGCCGCAGGGCGCTGACGGGTCATTCAGCCGCTTCGGTGACGTTCCCCGCGTCGGTCGTCGCCGCTTCGATCTCGGCGGCTTTCTTCTCTACCAGCGATACAATGTGGTCCAGCATCTCTTCGGACTGGATAGTGTGGTCGGTCACGCCCGAGAGGTAGACCATGTGCTTGCCGTTGCCGCCGCCGGTGAGGCCGATATCGGTCTCGCGCGCTTCGCCGGGGCCGTTCACGACGCAGCCGAGCACTGACAGCGAGATCGGCGTCTTGATGTGGGAAAGGCGGCTCTCCAGCGCCTCTACCGTGCGGATCACGTCAAAGCCCTGACGCGCACAGGATGGGCACGAGACCACGCGGACACCGCGCGTGCGCAGGCCGAGGCTCTTGAGGATCTCGAAGCCGACGCGGACTTCCTCTTCCGGTTCCGCCGAAAGCGATACGCGCAAGGTATCGCCAATGCCCGCCCAGAGCAGGTTGCCGATGCCGATCGAGGACTTGACCGTGCCGCCGATCAACCCGCCAGCCTCGGTAATGCCAAGGTGCAGCGGGCAATCGACCGCTTCGGCAAGTCCCATGTAGGCAGCGACCGCGAGGAATACGTCAGAGGCCTTCACCGCCACTTTGTATTCGTGAAAATCGTGGTCCTGCAGCAGCTTGATATGATCGAGCGCGCTTTCGACGAGGGCCTCGGGGCAGGGCTCGCCGTACTTTTCCAGCAGGTCCTTCTCGAGGCTGCCGGCGTTGACGCCGATACGGATCGCGCAGCCATTGGCTTTGGCGGCCCGGACCACTTCCGCCACGCGGTCGTTGCTGCCGATGTTTCCGGGATTGATGCGCAGGCAGGCAGCGCCAGCATCGGCAGCTTCAAGCGCGCGCTTGTAGTGAAAGTGGATATCCGCAACGATCGGGACGCGGGCGGCTTTGGTGATCTGGCGCAGCGCCGTGGTGCTTTCGACGTCCGGGCACGAGACGCGGATGATGTCGGCACCGGCATCCTCGCAGCGGCGGATCTGGTTGATCGTGGCTACGGCATCCGACGTCAGGGTGTTGGTCATTGTTTGCACGGTGATCGGAGCGTCCCCGCCAACGGGAACACTGCCGACCATGATCTGGCGGCTCTTGCGACGCGCGATATCGCGCCAGGGACGGATCGAGGACATGGGCCCTCTATAGGGACTAAGGAGCCGGTCCGGAAGGCGTCTAAACCGGCCCGGCAAACATGAATTCGGGATCGCAGTGGTCACCCACCCAGAATTCGATGTCGGCCACCTTGTCGAGGCCATAGCGCCGGTAGAAGCGCTGGGCATCGGGATTGTGAGCATAGACCGAAAGCTGCATCTCGTCCGCGCCCCAGGCCCGCGCTTCGGCCAGGGCCCAGTCCATCAGCCGCGCACCGTGGCCACGCCCGATCAGGTCAGGGTCGGTGTAGAGCTGCTTGAGTTCCATCGGTGAGCTTGCTGGTGTCTTCTGCGGAAGCGAACTCTTGCGGACGATCTTGCAGAAGCTGGTCAGAACGCCCTTTTCCTCGATCACCGCAATCTTCATCTCTAGCTCTGCCAGCTGCGACAAAACCGTCGCTTCCGAATGTGATTCCTCAAGGAAGCGTGAGAGGTTTTCGGGGCTGTAAAGGTCGCCGAACTTGGCAATGAAGGCGCGGCGGCCGAGATCGGCAAGGGCGGGCGCATCTGCGGTCTTGGCAAGGCGGAGCGTCATGCTCCGCCTTTAGCGCCATGGCGCTGCCAATTCCAACCCGGTCAGCCGGTCTTTTCAGCCTTCACCTTCGTGTAGGGCACGAACTTGCCGAGACCGACCGATCCGCGCCAGAAGCCGACGTTGCGATCGACCATCCGCACGATATCGACACTGCACAACTGTGCTCCGAACGGTGTCGTAACCATGATGTCGTTGTCGGACAGCGAGCTTGCGCCAGAATCGGGACGGTTCACCCAGATGGTGCTGCCAGTATCGTAGACGATGGCCGTCTTGTCATAGATCCGCGTATTGACGACGCGCGGCAGATACAGGCAGTCTTGCGGCTTGCCCGCCACGCGCCCTTCGAGCGCCTTGGCGAGTTCCTGTTCCGGGGTTAGACGCGGCTTGGCATCGGCAGCGGCTCCGGCAAGAAGCAGCGATCCGGCGGCCAGTGCCGCAGCGAATTTGCTGGCGGTATTGATCATCTGGCACTTCCCTCTCGATTCGGTCCCCGACCGTTAGCGTGAAACGGCTTAACCCGCGCTGACCACATAACGCCGCAGTGCCAGCAATCCTTCGATCAGGCCGTGCCGCCGACGGTGAGGCCTTCGACCAGCAAGGTTGGCTGCCCAACGCCTGCCGGAACGCTCTGTCCGCCCTTGCCGCAAACGCCGACACCTTCATCGAGCGCAAGATCGTTGCCGATGCCGATGACCTTGGTGAGGCAGGTCGGCCCGTCGCCGATCAACGTCGCACCCTTGATCGGTGCGCCGAGCTTGCCGTTCTCGATACGGTAGGCCTCGGTGCACGAGAACACGAACTTGCCGCTCGTGATGTCGACCTGTCCGCCGCCAAAGGACTTGGCGAAGATGCCATTTTTCACGCGGGAAAGCAGTTCGGCCGGATCATCATTGCCGCCGCGCATGAAGGTATTGGTCATGCGCGGCATCGGGGCATGGGCGAAGCTTTCGCGGCGACCGTTGCCGGTAGGGGCCACGCCCATCAGGCGGGCGTTGAGCCGGTCCTGGATGTAGCCCTTGAGGATGCCGTCCTCGATCAGGATGTTCTCCTGAGTCGGCGTGCCTTCGTCGTCAATCGAAAGTGAGCCGCGACGGCCCTGGCCATTGACGCCGAGCAGGGTGCCATCGTCGATCACGGTAACGCCTCGCGCAGCGACGCGTTCGCCGATCCGACCAGAGAAGGCGCTGGTGCCCTTGCGGTTGAAATCACCTTCGAGACCATGGCCGACCGCTTCGTGCAGCAGCACGCCGGGCCAGCCGGGGCCGAGCAGCACGGTCATTTCACCCGCCGGCGCGGCCACCGATTCGAGATTGACCAGCGCCTGGTTCAGCGCTTCGTCGATCGCGCGATTCCACGTTTCGGCCGAGAACAGGTCGTCGTAAAGGCGACGGCCGCCGATGCCGAACGAACCCGTTTCACGGCGGCCGTTCTGTTCCGCGACGATCGAGACGTTCAGGCGGACCAGCGGGCGGACGTCATGGGCGACGAATCCATCGGCGCGGACGATCTCCACCACCGACCACGAACCCGAAAGCGACGCCGAAACCTGCGCCACGCGAGGATCGCGAGCTCGGGCCGCCGCATCGATGGTTTCCAGCAGCTTGACCTTGGCCTCGAACGGAACGGCATCGAGCGGCGAGGCTTCGGTGTAGAGGTGGCGGTTGTTTTTGCGGGGCGGCGGGGCAGGTTGGCCCTTCGCCGGATCGAGCAGCTTCAGCGTCTCGCCGGCACGGGCAATGGCAGCCGCCGAAATTTCGTTGGCGTGGGCGAAACCGGTCATCTCGCCGGAGACGCCGCGCAAGCCGAAGCCGGCATCGCGCGAATAGTCTGCCGTCTTCAGGCGACCGTCATCGAAACCGAAGCTCTCACTGGCGATGAACTGGAGATAGAGTTCGCCGTCGTCGCAGGATTTCAGCGCATTCGCGGTGAGGTTTTGCGCCTCTTCAGGCGACAGAAGGCCAGAGCGATAGAGCAGCGAGCGGGTGTCGAGATCGGTCATGCTGACCGATATAGGCGCTCAAGACACAAAGGCCATAGAGCGAAGCTGCTTAAGCGGCTTGGGCGTTATCCGCTGGGCCGCCCTTGAGGACGAAGCGCTTGTCGCAATAGCCGCACTCGACATAGCCCTTCTCGTCGATCTCGAGCCAGACGCGCGGATGGCCAAGGGCAACGCCGCCGCGAATGTCGGACGCGCCGTCGCACTTTACGCGATGATGGTCGGTGTAAACGGTTTCGGGTGCCTGAATCATGGGCTGCGGCTAGCAAATCGGCGGGCTTCAGACAATTGCGTTTTCGCTGGCGCTGGTGCAGGCAGCGGCCATGGCAAGCACCAATGAAACTCCCCCCGCAATCCGCATTCGCGATCTGGTGAAACGCTATGCGCCGACGGGCAAGGCGCCCGGCAAGCTGGCGCTGGACGGGGTCAGCTTCGACGTGCCGCAAGGCCAGATTTTCGGACTCCTCGGGCCGAACGGCGCCGGCAAGTCAACCTTGATCAATACATTGGCCGGGTTGGTAATGAAGACATCGGGCAGCGTCGAGATCTGGGGGCATGACATCGATCACGATGTGCGCAATGCCAAGGCCTCGATCGGGATCGTGCCTCAGGAAATCGTATTCGATCCCTTCTTCACGCCGGCCGAAGTGCTCGACAACCAGGCCGGACTCTACGGCGTGCCCAAGACGATGCGGCGCACCATGGAACTTCTCCGCGCGGTCCACTTGGCCGACAAGGCGGACGCTTATGCGCGATCGCTGTCCGGCGGTATGAAGCGGCGCCTGCTTATCGCCAAGGCGATGGTCCACGCGCCGCCCGTGCTGGTGCTCGATGAGCCAACGGCTGGCGTCGACGTCGAACTGCGTCGCCAGCTGTGGGAACTGGTCGGCGAACTCAATCGCGACGGTGTGACCGTAGTGCTGACGACTCACTACCTCGAGGAGGCCGAAGAGCTTTGCGATCGCATCGCGATCATTAATCATGGCAAGCTGATCGCCAACAAGCCGACGCGCGAACTTGTCGACATGGCGCGGGAAAAGATTGTCGTGCTCACGCTGGATCGTGATCTCGATGCTGCGCCGCAGCATCCAGCGTTTCTCAAGAGTCACCTGTCTGGCGAGCGTCAGTTAGAGATCAATTACGACAAGGATCGCACGACTGCCGGCGAAGTCATGTCCCTTGTGCAGGGGCAGGGTTACGCGATCGTAGACGTTTCGACTCGAGAAGCGGATCTGGAAGACGTGTTCGTCAGCTTGACCAGCATGCCAAAAGAAACAGCGTGATGCGCTGTCCGGGCCGACTAGGTCGATTCGACATCCTTGGCGGCGCGCCAACCTCCGCGTTCCAGCCTGCGAATCGGCGCATTGCAGTTCCGGCAAGTGCCGACGAACGTCCGGCCGTCCCATTCCACGGCTGAGCGCTTGGGGCGATGGCGATTGAGCATGCAAAGGAACTTGGTCTCAAGCATGTGCGGTCAATCTGCGCGAGGGCTTTACGTGAGAATACCTATCATGCTGCACCTGCGAAGCAAGTGACCAACATGGTTAACGGCATTAAAAGCCGGTTACACTTGTCCGGAACCAGCGTCAGGCGCTCTTTCGCATCCTGGCATGAGCCGTTACGGCAAGGCCGAGGCAAGATTGGGAGTTAACCGCTTGAGCGGCAATGCAGCAGCAGACGACGGCGCGCCAGCCCAGACCATTCACGACGTGCTGGTGGTCGGTTCAGGTGCCGCGGGCTTGACGGCCGCCCTGGTTCTTGCCGAGACTTGCCGCGTGCTGGTGTTGGCGAAGGGATCGCTGGACGGCGGGTCCACGAACTGGGCGCAGGGCGGCATCGCAGCGGTTCTCGATGAAGGCGACACGTTCGAGGACCACATTCGCGACACGATGATCGCTGGAGCCGGTCTCAATCGTCGCGAGACGGTCGAGTTCGTCGTCGAGAATGCACCAGCAGCGATCCGGCGCCTTGTTGAACTCGGCGTGCCTTTCAACGCAGCACAAGGCGCCTTGCACTTGACACGCGAGGGCGGCCATTCGCACCGCCGCATCGTCCATGTCGACGACGCGACCGGTGCCGCCGTGCAGAAGGCATTGCTCGATGCTGCGCGGGCGCATTCGAATATCACGCTCTTGCCCGGGCGGACGTGCATCGACCTGATAACCGGGCGGCACGAAGCGGCCCGTTACTCGGGCTCCGGCAGGGTCTGGGGCGTCTATGCGCTCGATGAGGCCAGCGGGAAGGTCGAGGCGCATACGGCCAGTGCAACGATCCTGGCAACCGGTGGCGCAGGGCGCGTCTACCAGTTCAGCACAGCCCCACGCGGTGCGACCGGCGATGGCATCGCCATGGCGTGGCGGGCCGGGGCGCGTGTTTCCAACATGGAAATGATGCAGTTCCATCCCACCTGTCTCTACAACCTCGAGGTCAAGAACTTCCTCATCACCGAAGCGGTGCGTGGCGAGGGTGGTCGCCTTGTGAACCCGCGGACGGGCAAGCGCTTCATGGAGTTCTATGACGCCGAACGGCTCGAACTTGCACCCCGCGATGTCGTGGCCCGCGCGATCGACGCCGAGATCAAGAAGTTCGGCCTGGATTACGTCCATCTCGATATCAGCCACATGCCAGCTGATTTCGTCCGCGAACACTTCCCTAACATCTACGAAAAGCTAATGGGGCTGGGCATCGACATGACAACCAGCCCCATTCCGGTCGTGCCGGCCCAGCATTACACCTGCGGCGGCATTCTCATCGATCTTGACGGGCGGACGGATCTGCCCGGCCTCTACGCTGCGGGCGAGTGCACCGAAAGCGGCTTGCATGGGGCCAATCGCCTGGCGTCGAACTCCCTGCTGGAATGCTTCGTGTTCGGCGATGCCGCCGCGCGCGATATCCTGCGCCGGCGCGACAGCTTCGACGCACCTCCCGAAGTGCGCGCGTGGGACGAAAGCCGTGTGACCGATTCTGACGAGGAAGTCGTTATCAAGCAGAACTGGACCGAAATCCGCCGGTTCATGTGGAACTATGTCGGCATCGTGCGCACCAACAAGCGGCTTGAACGCGCGGCCCATCGCATCCAGATGCTCAGCGGTGAGGTCAACGACTATTACGGGCACTTCCGCGTGACCACAGACCTTATCGAGTTGCGCAACCTGTTGCAGAGCGCCGAACTTATCGTCCGCTCGGCTAGGGCGAGGCACGAAAGCCGGGGCCTGCATTACACGCTGGATTATCCCCAGACAGACGCCGTTGCGCGCGATACCGTGCTGGTGCCCTAGAAACCGCTCTAGGCGGCTTCGGCTTCGACGAACTCAGGATAAAACACCGGTTCGCGCAGCGACCAGCCGTGCGCCGTTGCGGCAGCCTCGCTGATCGATTGCAGCAGCGCGCGACGGCGGTCGGGACGGATGACCGGCAAGGCTGCCGCTCCGCAGAAGGCCCCGGGAAGCCAGGGGCGGGCCGCGGCGCCAAGCAGTCGCTCGTACAGGAAGCGATAGGCTGAGAAGCCGGTGATCCTGTTCTGCGCCAGGTCAAAAGCCGTCAACCGTACCAGCGGGCCCATGAACGGCTCGAGCGCGTCGATCCCGTCAACATGAGGGAGCAACTGGCGCAGCAGCGGCAATTCGCGATAGAGATCCGCCTGTTCCTGGATCGACGCGGTTTCATCAGTACTGCGGCCCCAGCGGCGAACGGTTTCGTTACGGCCGCGGGCGACGTCGAGACTGCGGCGGATATAGCGCTGCTCGGCAGCAGTGAAACTGGCGAACTCTCTTATTTCGTCAATGGTAATGCCGCTTGCGCCCAAGTTCGCCATGAAGACCTGCCCTCCAGCCGTGGCGGAGTCGCGCTCGACCCGCCCCCCCTTATTGCATGTCATGGTTAATGCGGAGTAATCTTCAGGCAAGGGCGGGCCCGCACATCAAGATGCGCAAGCCCGCAACGCCTCAGGAAAATGCCTTGTACGCGCCGTAGAGGCTGGTCAGGGTGAGGACGGTGCCGACCATGATCAGCATCGTCTTGGCCGGAATGTGCTTGGCCGCCCAAGCGCCGAACGGCGCCGCTGCAAGCCCCCCGATCAGGAACCCGAGTGTTGCACCGGCAACATCGGCCACGCCGAGGTGCCAGATGAACGCCGCAGATACCGTCAGCGTCAGGAAGAACTCGACGGTATTCACCGTGCCGATCACCTTGCGCGGATCGGCACCCTGGATCAGCAGGTTGGACGTGACGACAGGCCCCCACCCGCCACCGCCTGCGGCATCAAGGAAGCCACCGACGAGCCCGAGCGGCGCGACCCACCCGGCCTCCTTGATCTTGGGCGGATAGAGAATCCCCCGCACCAGCAGGTAGATGCCGATCGCAGAAAGATAGAGTAGCACCCACGGCTTCACCAGCGATGCGTCGATCGACGACAGGACGTAGGCACCGAGTATGCCGCCGGCCATCCCGGGCAGCAGCAGGCGGAAGAACAGCTTCTTGTCGACATTGCCGTGCAGGAGATGGCTGATGCCCGAAGTGGCAGTGGTGAAGCATTCGACGATGTGCACCCGCTGCGACGCCAGGGCGGGGGGAATGCCCAGCACGCCGACCATCAGGGTATTCGAGATCACACCGAATGCCATGCCCAGCGCGCCATCGACCATCTGCGCGGCGAAGCCAACGGCGATGAACGGCAGCAACGCGGCAAAGTCGATGCCTGCGATAAAGTCCATGTGATTCGGTCCCCCATCTGCCGTTGTCGGCCGGGACGAACCGCTACTCCGGATTAATCTCTACCAAAATGCAAGAAATTATACTCTACCGTAAAGGGAGAGTTTTTTGCGACGAAGCGTTAACCGCGTCTGCGGTAGCGGAAATACCACACCTCATGGCCATATACCGTCCGCGCCTTGTGCTCATAGCGCGTTTCAGGCCAGCCGCCGGGGCGGATCTGGAAATCCTTCGCTTCGCTCGCCAGCCATTCGAACTGGTGCTTGTGGCGGCGCATGACCATCAAGGCGTGGCGCAGATAGATCGCGTGGTCCGTGCCGAATCGGAATTCCCCGCCGGGCTTGAGCTTTGCCGCGAACATGTCGACGGGTCCGTCGTTCATCATGCGCCGCTTGGCATGGCGTGCCTTTGGCCAGGGGTCGGGGTGCAGAAGATAGAGAAATGAAAGCGAGCCGTCCGGAATGCGCCGGAGCACTTCCAACGCATCGCCGTGATGAATACGCACGTTGGGGATGGGCGGATGCTCGCCGTTGTCCCCTGAAACGTGCGTAAGCGCCTGGGCCACGCCATTCAGGAACGGCTCCGCACCGATGAAGCCGTGATCGGGCAGCATGTCGGCGCGGAACGCCATGTGCTCGCCCCCACCGAAGCCGATCTCGAAGTGGAGTGGACGAGGCTCGCCAAACAGAGCCTCGGCAGTGATCGGACCTGCTGCAGGCATCGAGATCTGCGGCAGCAGTTCATCGACCAGCGCCTGCTGGCCCTGCCGCAAGGGCTTGCCCTTGGCACGGCCATAGAGGCGGTTGATCGTCGTCGGATCGCCGGGTTTGTAGGCTGTCATGGCGGCGGCGTTTGGCAGGGCGGCCCGCAGGGGTCAATATCATCAGCCTCCCGCGTCCGAGTACAAGAAAATTGGATGGACGGTGCGCGCCTGCTGTGGTGATCAGAGAGCCATGTCTGCAACCGATCATGGCTGCCCCGCGATCGCCGAACTTACCGACAAGGAGTTGGAAGTCCTTCGCCTGCTCACCGCTGGGCACACGATAAAGTCGATCGCCACCGTACTCGACCGTAGCGAGGCCTCGATCAACGAGCGCTTGCGCGATGCGAGGCGCAAGACCGGGATCGGCAGCAGTCGCGAACTGGCGCGGCTGGTGGCGGGACAGGAAATCTGGCCCAGAAAAACTGATCTATCTCCGACCGGCTTCCTGGAAGACGCTGATGAACAGCCCGCACTCGCGGTGCGTCTCTGGCCGAAAGGAAAGATCGCCATGATTACTCTGATACCCCTCGCTGCCGGTCTCATGCTGGTTTCCACCGGCTCGCAACAGGTTGCGCAGGCACCGGCTGCACATTCGGCCGGTGCAATTGCCTCGCCGCTCATCGGTAAGTGGTCGCTCGACACAGCGCGTCTTCCGGCCGAGGAGCGGCCTCGCAGCGTCATGATCGCGTTCAGGGTTTCGCCCGATCGGCAGTGGACGACGCAGGTCGAAATCGTCACGCCCGACGGCAGCCGGATGACCGCAGGCTCAACAGCGAAACTCGATGGCGTGGCCGTACCGATCTCCGGCAACATTCCGATCTACGATGCCGCATCGCTGCGTCAGCCGGCACCTAACACGCTGGTGATGACACTCGGCAAGGAGGGCAGGCAGGTCGCAACGCGGGTCTACACCGTTGCCAAGGACGGCAAGTCGATGACCGAGACGATTGTCTGGGCCGACAAGAGCATGCCGGAGATGGAAACGACGTACTTCACCCGGGTCGGGTGACGGGCATTCGCTTGGCCGTCAGTCGCGTCTGAGCGCCCCCGGCTTGTGCGCCGCGCGCTTGCCCTCTTCGGTCTCGACCAGAAACTCGGGGTTGTCCTTTGACGCGGCGACCTTGTGGCCCTTGATCGTGGTTGGCTTCTCCAGTTTGCGCACCACCTTGCCATGGGCTTCGCCGCCATGGCTTTTCCACGAAACCTTGTCGCCTGCTTTCAATCCCTTGGCCATGTCCTGCTCATCCTCGTTGCATGTCGCATAAGGCAGCGGGCGAGGCGCGCGGCGGTTCCCCTCCATGCCCGCAAGTGCATGGCCCGAATGCCAAACGGCCCGCCGTTTCCGGCGGGCCGTCTCAGGGATGGCTATGGCAAACACGCGGTCAGGCCGCTTCGATCGCGCTCATGTCATCAGGATCGCGCAGCACGTAGCCACGGCCCCAGACGGTTTCGATGTAATTCTCGCCACCGCAGGCATGTGCCAGCTTCTTGCGGAGCTTGCAGATGAACACGTCGATGATCTTGAGTTCCGGTTCGTCCATGCCGCCATAAAGGTGGTTGAGGAACATTTCCTTGGTCAGCGTGGTGCCCTTGCGCAGCGAAAGCAGCTCGAGCATTGCGTATTCCTTGCCGGTCAGATGCACGCGGGCACCATCGACCTCGACCGTCTTGGCATCGAGGTTGACCGAAAGCTTGCCGGTGCGGATGACCGACTGCGAATGGCCCTTGGAGCGACGCACCACCGCATGGATGCGGGCGATCAGCTCTTCGCGGTGGAAGGGCTTGGTCACGTAATCGTCGGCGCCGAAGCCGAACGAGCGGACCTTGCTGTCCATTTCCGAAATGCCCGAAAGGATCAGGACCGGCGTCTGCACCTTGGCGACGCGGAGCTTCTTGAGCACGTCGTAACCGTGCATGTCAGGCAGGTTGAGGTCGAGCAGGATGATGTCGTAATCATACAGCTTGCCGAGATCGAGGCCTTCTTCGCCAAGGTCGGTAGAGTAGACATTGAAGCCCTCGGTCGTGAGCATGAGCTCGATCGCCTTGGCCGTTGTAGGTTCGTCCTCGATCAGCAGTACGCGCATTGAACCGCCCCTCTATTGCCATGTCCCTGAGGCAATTAACCCGCCTTCAATTCGGGGTGCCCGCCATTAACCATAGGAGGAATGAACATGAAAGGTTAATTTGTTGTAAAGCGACGAAGCGGTTTCGCGCGGGTTAACGCCCAAGTCTCGGAAAAGTGATTCAATTCGGCGCAGCACTGATTCGATTTGGCACGAAAAGCCTTGATTTCCGGGTGTACCGAAACGAATCACCTTGGCCGGAACGCATGCCGCAAGGTTAATGCCGAACGCGCGCCTTTGCCCAATGGCCGGGTTCGCAGGGCCGAATCAGGCCCCGGCTACACCAAGGCTCGAAGCAGCTTCACGCAGTTTGCGTGAGCTCGCACTGTCGTTGCGGAAGGCGGCAAGCCCCCTCTGCAAAGCCTCTGCCGCCTTCCGCGGTTCGCCCAGCTGCATGCGGCTGCGCAGCAGCATGATCCAGCGGTCGACATCGCCGGGATTGGCCTGAAGTTTCGCCTCCAGTCCGTCCACCATGCCGCGAATCATGGCTTCCTGCTGACCCTTGGGCATCCCCTGGGCAGCTTTCATCTGCTCGCTGGTGGGGCCGGGAATTCCTGCCGCAGCCTTGTGCGGACCATCGGTAATCACGCCATTGGCAGGGGCCGCAAACTTTGCTTCGGCAAGGCGCTTCTCGACATCGATCTTGTACTTCTCGCCGACATTGCGAATTACCTCGCGAATGTCTTCGGCGTACGGGGCGTCAGCGGGCGTATCCTCGAGCAGGGCAAACCAGGCGTTGATGGCCTGCCTATGCCGACCGGCCAGGTCCATTGCCACCGCCTGGAAATAGCGCGCACGGGCATCCTTCGGGTCAAGCTTGATCGCCTTGTCGAACGCTGCCTTTGCGTCACGGGGCATCCGCCCCTCTTCCTTGCTGGCAAGCACGAGTGCCTCGCCCAGGAACGACCATGTTTCGGCATGATTTGGGTCGAGCTTCGTCGCCTTCTTCAGCGCGGTGGCAGCTTCGGCGTAGCGTTCGGTCTGGAAATAGGACCAGCCCAGCATCCGCCAGCCCTCGGCATCGTCCGGTTTCTCCGCCAGCTTTGCCTCGAGCTTGGCGATCACGTCATCCACCGAAGGCTGCTGGCTGGGGGCGGCGGGCGGTGGCACGGCCGGAGGAGGGGGCGTGTCCGGGCCGCGAAGCATGGCAACACCGCCAGCGCCCAGCGCGATCAGTCCTGCGGCAATCAGGGCATAGCGGCCGACGCGCGACGTCCCTTGCGCCGGATCACGCGGTGCAGGCTCCCGCGGGTCGCTGGCGGGCTGGGGATCGGTCATCGCTCACTCCTGTCGGGCACCATCCTCGGCGTCCGTGTTATGTGGCGCATATCGTGCCGGTAGGGTCGCTTGCAAGCGTCACCGGCGCACAACCCGCCTCCCACGTCCGGATGCGCAAATTGCGGGTGGCAATGCGCGGCGCATCGGCTAATGTCATGCCACAGGGGTCGCAAATCGGTTTTTTGAACAGGCAGGTGCGGGAACAGCGCCGTCGGTTCGCGATGCGGGGGACGCATACCGGTGGGCGAGGTTTTCAAGGTTGCGATCATCGGCTCGGGCCCGGCGGGCATGAGTGCTGCCGGCCGTGCGGCGCAGCTCGGCATGAGCCACGTGCTGCTTGAAAAGACCGATCACCTTTCGGACACGATCTACAAGTACCAGAAAGGCAAGCACGTGATGGCCACGCCATCGCAGCTTGTCCTGCGATCGGATCAGGAGTTCGACGCGGGCAAGAAGGAAGACATCCTCGACAAGTGGAACCGCCGCACCGCTGAGCTCGGCGTGAACGTGAAGTACAATGCCGAGGTGAAATCCATCAAGGGAACCGGCGCCCCGATTCCCGGCTCGGTACAGAAGATTGTCACGAGAGCGCGCGACGGGTCGACCACCACGACCGAGCTCCAGCGCTTCGCACCCCCCTATGCCATCGAGCTGACCAACGGCGAGACGGTCATGGCAGAAACCGTGGTCCTTGCCATCGGCACGCAGGGCAACCCGAACCTCATGCGCTGCCCCGGCGGCGATCTGCCGCATGTGACCTACCAGCTGGACGATCCCTACGCCGTGCTCGACCAGCATATCGTTGTGGTCGGTACCGGTGACGCCGGGATCGAGAACGCGCGTGGCCTCGTCGAGGATCCGGCACAGGGCAACGTCGTCACGGTGCTCAACCGCAGTCCGAAATCGACCAACGTCCGCGAGAGCTTCGCCACCGCCAAGGAGCCCAATGCCAAGGCTCTGGTCGAGGATGACGCGGCAGGCAAGCTGACGATCCGCTACGAGACCGAGACCAAGTCGATCGAGCCCGGCTGGATCACCCTGTCGACCCGCGACGGCGAGGAGCGCATCCGCTGCGACCGCATCATCGCGCGTATCGGTTCGGCGCCACCGCGCGCTTTCGTGGAAGGCTGCGGCATCGAGTTCGCCAGTGCCGACCGCCTCGCCTTCCCGACTCTGTCACCACAGTTCGAATCGACGGCGCCCGGCATTTTCGTGATCGGCGCGCTGGCGGGCTATCCGCTGATCAAGCACTGCATGAACCAGGGCTACGATGTCGTCGAGTTCATCAACGGCAATACCGAACTGAAACCGGCGGACGAGCCACTGCTCGAAGCCAAGTTTGCAGGCTTGCCGGGTAACCGTTCGGTCAATGACTGGCTCGAGTTCCTGCGGACGAATGTCACGATCCTCGATGGCATGACCACGTTGCAGCTGCGCGAATTCATGCTCGATTCGGCCGCGCGCGCCTACGCCAAGGGCGAGACGATCTTCGAGAAGAACGATCCCGGGTCCTCCCTCTTCGCGATTGCCTCGGGCTCGGTTCACGTGCGGCTTGACCCCAACGATCCTACAAAGGTCGTGCCGATTCCCGCCGGCACGATCTTCGGCGAAGTCGGCCTGATTTCCGGGCGCAAGCGTGGCGCCACGATTGTGGCGGCGGAAGACACCATCTGCGTTGAGATCAGCCGCAACGCCGCGCTCAAGCTGCAAAGCCAGGTGCCGACAGCCAAGCGCGCGATAGAGCGCATCTCGACCGAACGTCAGATCCTCCAGATGTTCGGTTCCGGGCTGACGAGCGCCGACATTGCGGAAGTGGTCGAGACCTCGAAGATCCTGCAGGTGCGCGCCGGTGACGCGATCATCCGGGAAGGCGAGGAAGACAAGGACATCTTTGTCATCCGTGTAGGCTCAATGGTCGTGGAAAAGGAAGTTGGCGGCAAGCCGGTGTTCCTGTCCTACCTGCCGGCCGGTTCCTACGTAGGCGAAATGGCGCTGATCGATGGCGGGCGGCGCACGGCAACGGTGCGTGCTGCAATCAAGAGCGAGGTCATCAGAATCGATGGCGAGGCCTTCAGCCGCGTCCTTGCCGCCAAGCCCGCCCTGCTCGAACGCGCGCGCAAGGACATGGAAGTGCGCCGCGCCACGAATGCCTTCATCGAATCCAAGAAGGACAGCTTCTCGGGCGTGGTCGACCTCTATTCCGAACAGGCCAAGTTCCTCGTCAGTCAGGGGTTGGGCGAAGCGACCGACGTCCTGCTGATCGATGAACGGCTCTGCGTCGGCTGTGACAACTGCGAAAAGGCCTGCGCCGACAGTCATGACGGGCTCTCGCGCCTCGATCGCGAGGCAGGCAAGAGCTTTGCTCATCTCCACGTGCCGACATCGTGCCGCCACTGCGAACATCCGCATTGCATGGCGGATTGCCCGCCCAACGCGATCCATCGCGGACCTGATGGCGAGGTGTTCATCAACGATACCTGCATCGGCTGCGGCAACTGTCAGCGTAACTGCCCCTACGGCGTGATCCGCATGGACAAGGTGCCGCCAAAGAAGCCCTCGCTGCTGTCATGGCTGTTCTTCGGCTCGGGCCCGGGGCCGGGCGAGCCACCTTACAAGTGGTCGAAGAAGAACACCAAGTACACTGGCGATCCCGCAGTCGACGAACTGCTCGACCGCAAGAAAGCGATCAAGTGCGACATGTGCGCCGGGATCGAAGGCGGCCCGAGCTGCGTCCGCGCCTGCCCGACCGGCGCTGCCATCCGCGTATCGCCCGACGAATTCCTGACCGTCGCGCGGCTCGAGAACGAGGGGGTCTGAGCCGATGGCATCCGTTGCACCACGCAAGCGTACCGGCGCCACCCGCCAGCGCACATCCACGCACGAGGGCTTTCTTACGCACCGGAACCTGTTCTGGGGCAAGCTTTCGGCCCTGCTGGCGGTCGCTCTGATCGCCCTTTACATCTTCGTGCCGCTTCCGGGCACGCACTTCGGTTCAAGCTGGCTGGGCTATACGCTCGGCACGATCGGTGTGCTGCTGATCTTGTGGCTGACGATGCTCGGCATGCGCAAGCGCGCAATTACCCCGGGGCGCTGGAGCCTGAAGGGATGGACTTCAGCCCATGTCTACCTCGGCCTGTGCCTGACAGTGATCGGTACGCTCCATTCGGGCTTTCACCTTGGCTGGAACGTCCATACTCTGGCCTGGGCGCTGATGCTGATCGTGATCGGATCGGGCATCTTCGGCATCTGGGTCTATGCCACGCTGCCGCAGGCGCTGTCAGCCAACCGCTATGACGAAGAAGGCGCGATCACCGAAAAGCAGATGATCGAAGCGCTGCGCTCGCTTGATCGCCAGATCCACGATGCTGCCCAGCCGCTCGACCCTGAAACGGCGACGCTCGTCGGCAAGAGCCTTGATGAAGATCCGTTCGCTGGCAGTTTCTGGAACCGCATCACCGGCAAATACCCCCGATGCGCCACGCGTAGCACGGCAGCGGAACTGCGGCGGCTGCGGGCCTATCGCCCGCGCATTGCCAACGATCCGCTCGACAAGATCGATGCCCTGCTTACGCGCAAGGAGGCGATGCTCGGTCGAATGCGACGGCACCTGAAGCTGAAATCCTGGCTGCAGGCATGGCTCTACATTCACGTGCCCGTGACATTTGCGCTGATCGCGGCGCTTTCCGCCCATATCGTCAGCGTCTTCTTCTACTGGTGAGCGCAAGATGAGCTTTCTAGTCCGTCAGATCGCGCTCAAGTCCAGTGGCGAGGAGATCGTCCGGCCGTCCACGGTCGAAGGCGATGTTCTCACCATCGGCCGTGATGCCGCATGCGACATCCACCTGCCCGACCTTGCCGTCGATCCGCGCCATGCACAGGTCACGCGCGCCGCGGACGGCAGCCTGATTATCGCCTCGATCGGAGCGCAGCCGTTCGAGGTCAACGGCCGCAGCACGACGCAATGTCCGCTGGATCCGCTGGCGGGCGCGGAACTGACCTTTGGTGGTCACCGCATTGCCGTTTCGGTTGATCCTGAGTCGGGGGCGGCAACCTTCACCGTTCGCCGCGTCGAGGCAGTTTCGGACTCGGCCGAGGACAAGGACATCGCCACCGTCTACACGCTCAAGGGCCTGCTGCCCGGCAAGCGCATGTCGGCGTGGACCTTTGCCATACTGGTCCTGGTTTCGTTCCTCGCCTTCCCGATCTACAGCTACATGACCTACAAGCCGCTGGCGATGCAGGAGAAGGCGCGCCGGCCCGATGGCTTCCATGCCGACCAGACCTGGTCCTCGGGGCCGTTGAGCCTTGCCCACAAGAACCTGGGTGGAGATTGCCAGGCCTGCCACACGCAGGCCTTTGTCGCGGTGACTGACAACGCATGCCTGACCTGCCACACCAAGGACGCGCACGATCACATCGCGGACAAGGGGCGGCTGCTGAAGGCGCGCGGCGAACCATCCGGCATGGCCGCGATCCAGCG
This sequence comes from Novosphingobium subterraneum, assembly GCF_000807925.1. Lineage (GTDB taxonomy): Bacteria > Pseudomonadota > Alphaproteobacteria > Sphingomonadales > Sphingomonadaceae > Novosphingobium > Novosphingobium subterraneum. The sequence goes on from NZ_JRVC01000007.1 coordinate 120,082, forward strand.
TGCGGTGGCCAGTGCCTTCAATCGCCCGGCTGGCAGGTGTGTGGATTGTCACACTGAGCATGAGGGGGCGGGTGCTATGCCGGCCACCCAGCAGAAGTTCTGCGCGGACTGCCACAACGGAATGAAGGGTCGCTTGCCGGACACGAAGATCGCCGATGCCGCCGATTTCGGAACGGCCCATCCCCAGTTCAAGCCGATGATCATCAGCGGCATGAACGGCAGGAAGCCCCTTTTCCAGCGTGCCGGCTGGACGCCGGGGCTGACCGAGAACAACGGCCTGAAATTCACCCATGGCCAGCATCTGTCGAAGACCAACGGCATCGCGCAGATGGTGCGCCGCATGCCAGGACGCTTTGCCGCCGGCGATGCGCTGCAGTGCAAGGATTGCCACAAGGCCGATGCCACCGGCACCCGCTTCAAGCCGGTAGTGATGGAAGATTCCTGCCAGTCCTGCCATTCGTTGAGCTTCGACCAGGTCGGCGGCACCTTCCGAACCTTGCGGCATGGCGAGCCTGAACTGGTGGTCGCCGATCTGCGCGCATTCTATCGTGGCGGCGCTCCGGCGCGTCCGGCCAACCTGTCGGGCCTCGCTCGCCGCGTGCCAGGCGACGCTGCGCTGCGTTCCACTGCGGCCGACTATGCCCGCGCGGTGAGGTTCTATCCGACGCGCGCCGAACAGGCGGTGGCGCAAGTCTTCTCAAATGGCGGCATGTGCTACGATTGCCATACCGTCACGCGCGGCGGTTCTGCGGCAAGCGGGGGCTTTGCCGTCCAGCCGGTCGCACAGAACGATCGCTATTACCACAAGGGCTGGTTCGACCATAAGCCGCACAGCAAGAGCGATTGCGCCGATTGCCACGTCAATGCCGCTACTTCGAACAAGGCGAGCGATCTGCTCGTCCCTGGGATTGACGGGAAGGGCGGCTGCCGTTCCTGCCATGTCGGCGGCGAGGGAGCGAAGCTTGCATCCGTATCCGTGAAAGACCCGGTCGATTCCTCCTGCGCCATGTGCCACTCCTACCACATGGATGCGGGCGCTCCCTGGGCGCCCAAGAAGGACCGCAAGAAGGACGTGGCGCAAACCGTGGCCGTGGCTGAAAGGCCCCGTTTCCCGGTGAAGCTGCGCTAGCGCGCCGGAACGGGGGGAAGATGCTGATCGCACAGGTCACCGATATTCACCTGGGGTTCGAGCCTGACTCGCCCGGTGAATTCAACCGGCAGCGGCTTGACCGCGTGCTGGGGGAGCTGGCCGCGATGCAGCCGCGCCCGGATTTGCTGCTGGCGACCGGTGACCTGATCGATCGCGGCGACAAGGCCAGCTACGAACGCTTGCGCGAAGCCTTCTCGGGCCTGCCATTCCCGGTCCACTATGCGCTTGGCAACCATGATGAGCGTGCCACTTTCCGCGAGGTTTTCCCCGAGATCACCTTTGACGGTGGCTTTCTCCAATATGTCGTGGAAGCCGGACCGCTACGCCTGATCGTGCTCGATACGCTCGAGGAAGGTCGCCACGGTGGAGCCTTCTGCGAGGCTCGGGCCGATTGGCTCAGAGCGCGGCTCGACGAGGCGCCAGAGGCGCGCACGCTGATCGTCCAGCACCACCCCCCGGTGGAGGTCGGCATTCCCTGGATGAACACCGATCCTGCCGAACCATGGGTCGAACGACTGGCGGCATGCCTGCGCGGCAGAAGCAACATCATCGGTATCGTCTGTGGCCATATCCATCGCGCCATCAGCACGGCATGGGAGGGCACGATTGTCGCCACATGCCCGTCGACGGCGCCGCAAGTCGCGCTGGACCTGCGCCCGATCGATCCAGATTGCCCGGATGAGCGCAACCTGATCATTGCCGATCCACCGGGTTATGCGCTGCACTGGTTCAACGGCCGTGAACTGGTGACGCACTGGGACACGGCAGAGGACCATCAGGTTCTCGCGCGCTATGATGCCAACCTGCAGGGCATGATCCAGCACATGCTGGCCGAGCGTCCCGGCGCTTGAGCGCCTAGCGGACCGCCGCCAGCGCTTTCTGGCGCCGCCGTTGCACCGAACTGCCGAGCCCAATTGCCTCGCGATACTTCGCCACGGTGCGCCTGGCGAGGTCGAAACCCTTGGCTTTCAAGAGATCGACAAGGGCATCGTCCGAAAGGATCGCCTTGGGATCTTCGGCATCGATCAATTGCCGGATCGCGGCCTTGACCGCTTCGGCCGAAGCGCCTTCGCCGTCCGAAGAGCCTACGCCGGATGTGAAGAAATACTTCAGCTCGAATGTGCCACGCTCGCAATGCAGGTACTTGTTCGAGGTGACGCGGCTGACAGTCGATTCATGCATCGAGATCGCTTCGGCCACGGTCTTGAGCGTGAGCGGGCGCAAGTGCGCAACGCCATGCCGGAAGAAGCCGTCCTGTTGCTTTACCAGTTCCGATGCCACCTTGAGGATCGTCTTCTGACGCTGGTCGAGCGCTTTCAGCAGCCAGTTGGCGTCCGCCAGCTTGTCGCCCAACCAAGCCTTGGCGTCCTTGCTGATGCAGGCCCCTCGCATCTCGACATAGTAGCTGCGGTTGACGACCAGGCGCGGCAGGGTCGCCTGGTTGAGCGCGATGTTCCACCCGTCCCTTGTCGCGCGCACCAGGATGTCCGGCACGACGGCTTCTGCAGCGCCACCACCGAAGCGCAGGCCGGGACGGGGATCGTAGCTGCGCAACTCGGCCAGCATGTCGGCGAAATCTTCGTCATCGACCTGGCACAACCGCTTGAGCCGCGCGATCTCGCCGCGCGCGACGAGGTCCAGGTTGTCTATCAGCCGGGCCATGCAGGGATCGTAGCGATCGGCCTCCTTGGCTTGCAGCGCGATGCACTCGGCAAGGTTGCGCGCGCCGACGCCAGTGGGGTCGAGCGTCTGCACCAGCGTCAATGCGCGTTCGACGACGACGAGTGAAAGCCCGAGCGCTTCGGCAATTTCGCCAAGTGGAATGCCGATGTAGCCTGCCTCGTCCAGCTGATCGATCAGCCAGCGTGCGACGAACAGCATTTGCGGGTCCGAAGTGATCGCGCCAATCTGTGCATGCAGATGCTCGGCCAGCGTCTGCTCGAAGCGGCCATGCTCGTCGATATCCGGGCCTTCGCCGCCTGCCGATAAGTCGCGCGAGGAGGAAAGCTCGAATGCGCCAGCATCGCCAGTGTCGCGGTCGCGGTCGAGCGCGGAGACGTCGATGTCGAGAGGTCGATCTTCCTCGACCCGACCTTCAGAGACCAGCTGGTCAACCGGCGAGGATTCCAGATGCGTCCGCCGCAGCTCCTCGGGCAGGGTCTCCACCGGTTCTGTTGGAGAAGGCTCGCCAATCTCCAACAGCGGATTGGCTTCGAGCGCCTCGCCGATGAAGGTTTCCACCTCGAGGTTCGATAACGCCAGCAGCTTGATCGCCTGCTGGAGTTGCGGCGTCATCACCAGCGACTGGGTCTGCCTGATGTCCAGCCGAGGCCCGAGCGCCATCTCTCAGACTCCCCCCGAGTCCCGCATCAGTTGCGGCTCTGTCTCACAGGGTGAAACCCTCGCCCAGATAGAGCCTGCGGACGTTGGCGTCGGCAACAAGCGCTTCGGGGCTGCCTGCAAAAAGTACCTGCCCGCCGTAGATGATACAGGCGCGATCCACGATATCGAGTGTTTCGCGCACGTTGTGGTCGGTGATCAGGACGCCGATACCGCGCCCCTTGAGGTCCTTTACCAGATGGCGGATGTCGCTGATCGAAAGCGGGTCAATCCCGGCGAAGGGCTCGTCCAGCAGGATGATCGACGGGCGCGCCGCCAAGGCGCGGGCGATCTCGCAGCGCCTGCGCTCCCCGCCTGAAAGCGCCATGGCCGGGCTGGAGCGCAGCCGGGTCAGCCCGAATTCGTCGAGCAGACGTTCAAGCTCGGAGTCGCGGGTCGCCTTGTCCGGCTCGATCAGTTCGAGCACGGTTGAAATGTTCTGCTCGACAGTCATGCCGCGGAAAATCGAGGTTTCCTGCGGCAGGTACCCGAGGCCGAGGATTGAGCGCCGGTACATCGGCAGCTTGGTGATATCGACACCATCGAGCAGGATGCGGCCCGAATCAGGGCGCACGAGACCCATGATCGAATAGAAGCAGGTGGTCTTTCCCGCGCCGTTGGGGCCCAGCAGGCCCAGCACCTCGCCCTTGCCAACGGAAAGGGAGATGTCGGTGAGAACCGCGCGCTTGTCATAGGATTTGGCGATCGACACGACTTCGAGCCCGCCCTGCGGGATCGGCGGGGCGGCATTCGCGGGTGCGGCAGTCTTTTCGATCACGGTCATCGCTTCGGCTCTGCAGTTTCAGGCGCTTGGTCCTTCCATTAACGCCTCATCGCGATGCGGCAAACCCCGCGCCGCGCATTTGGCAGGATTTATGCATGGTCTGCCTTGTCGAGACGTGAACGCGCAAGTCGTGCCTCGGCGGAACACTCCAGATTGGAATTGATCTTGCAGGTTCGCCTGCCGCATGATCTACTGCTTTCGGAGCAGGGTAGCACAAGGAACGGAGCCATGAACAAGGCCCTCCATTCGCATGCGGCAAAGTCCGCGGCGATCGACTGGCGCAAGAAGATGAGCAACAATGTTGCCTACGGGCTGCTGGTCTACACCGCGTTGCAGATCTTCGTCACCATGCACGAGCTGCAGGACCAGAGCGCCTCGATCCTTCCAGTCTTCGTGCTGGTGGTGCTGGTTGCGGCCATCATCCCGCTGTTCCGCCATTTCGAGCGCCGCTGGGAGCATCTGAGCGACGACCAGGCGCATGACATGGCGTTCGCCGCGGCATTCAAGCGAGACCAGATCAGGGTCTGGGCGCTTGCGGCGCTGTTGCCATTCCTGATTACTGGCGTCTTCAAGGCGCTTGCCGCATTCTTCTGAACCGAAGTCGGCTTCCTGACCTATAGATTGCCCCCGCCCGTTGAGGGCGCTAGACCCCGCAGCCTTCCCGCTTGCGAAAAGGTCTGTTCATGCTGTCACCCGCCGAAGCCCAGGAGCGCTGCGAAGCGCTGATCGCGCGTGCGCGCCGTGCCGGGGCCGATGCGGGCGATGCCGTCTACCTTGGCAACTCTTCGGAATCGGTCTCGGTCCGTCTTGGCGCGCTCGAGGATGTGGAACGGTCCGAGTCCGAGAACATCGGCCTGCGCGTCTTTGTCGGCGGAGCATCGGCCTCGATCGGCTCAACCGATCTAGGCGACGCTGCGCTCGATGAACTGGCCAGCCGGGCCGTTGCCATGGCAAGGCTCGCTCCGGCAGACCCGTTTGCAGGTCTCGCCCCCGAAGAACTCTTGCTGCAGGGTCTCGCCCCCGACCTCGATCTTGATGACGGGACCGAACCCAGCCCCGCAGACCTTCGCCGCCTCGCTGAAGAAGCCGAAGAAGCCGCCCGCGCCATCCCCGGGGTGACCAACAGCGAGGGCGGCGGGGCCAGCGCTGGCCGCGGGCTGTTCGCACTGGCCACCAGCCACGGCTTCTCCGGTGCCTATGCCGCCTCCAGCCACAGCATCTCGGCAAGTGTCGTCGCTGGCGAAGGCGGCAACATGCAGCGCGACTACTCCTGGCGCAGCACCCGCTATGCCGCGGACCTCAAAGGCCCTGCCGACATCGGTCGCGAAGCGGGTGAGAGGGCCGTACGCCGCCTGAATCCAGGACGGGTCAAGTCCGGCCCGATGCCGGTCGTGTTCGACCCGCGCGTCGCCAATTCGTTGGTCGGCCATCTGCTGGGAGCAATGAGCGGAGCCTCGATTGCCCGTCGCGCCAGCTTCCTGCTCGATCGCGATGGCCAGAAGTTGTTCGACAGTGCGATCACCATCTCGGACAATCCGCTGGCGCTACGCGGTATGCGCTCGCGCCCGTTCGATGGCGAAGGACTGCCCACCGCACCGCGCAAGCTGATCGATGCAGGGCGACTGACCGGCTGGCTCATGGATTCGGCCGCAGCACGCCAGCTGGGTGCAATGCCGACCGGCCATGCCTCGCGCGGGTCTTCGGGCGCGCCGCACGTGACGTCCAGCAATGTCGTGCTAGAAGCCGGCACCGTCACGCCAGCCCAGCTGATGGCCGACATTGCCGATGGCGTTTATGTTACCGAACTGATCGGGCAGGGCGTCAACGGCGTAACTGGCGACTACAGCCGTGGGGCTTCGGGCTTCCGCATCGTGAATGGCGAACTGGCGGGGCCAATTGCAGAATTTACGGTGGCGGGGAATCTCATCGATATGTTCGCTGCATTGACTGCAGCTGACGACCTCGACGTTTACCGCGGCATCGATACGCCAACCCTGCGTATCGACGGCATGAGCGTGGCGGGCGATTGAAAAGAGAGAGGGCGCAAGGTCGGCAGACCCCTCGCCCTCCATCTTGCGCAAGCTTGTAAAGCTCAGCCCTTGGCCGACTTTGCGCGTTCGATCGCTTCGATCGTGATGCGCCTTGCATCATCGGCACCACCCCAGGTGCCAACGCGTACCCACTTGTCCTTTTCCAGGTCCTTGTAGTGGGTGAAGAAGTGCTCGATCTGCTGCATGACGATCTCGGGCAGATCTTCGCGTTCCTTCACGTCCGAATAGTACGGGAAGGTTGAATCGACCGGAACGCAAACCAGCTTTTCGTCGCCGCCATGTTCGTCCTCGAGGTTGAGTACGGCGATTGGACGGGCGCGGACGACGGAGCCGGCGAGGAACGGCGAGCGCGCGATCACCAGTGCGTCGAGCGGATCGCCATCGGGTGAAAGGGTGTGCGGCACGAAGCCGTAATTGGCAGGATAGCGCATCGGCGTGTGCAGGATGCGGTCGACGAACAACGCGCCCGATGCCTTGTCGAATTCGTACTTGACCGGCTCGCCGCCGACGGGAACCTCGATGATGACGTTGAGGCTTTCCGGCGGATTGTCACCGGTGGGAATCATGTCGATGCGCATCTTTGGCCCTGTTCATTGGGTGGAGAGAATGCGCCGCCACTAGCGAAGCCGCTTTTGCACCGCAACAAGACTTATGGCGAAACCCCTATCCTAGGGCGTTTATGGTGAAGGCAATCACGCCGATGTTGAACACGAACGCCGCGAAGGAGTGCAGCGTGGCAATGCGGCGCACCGTCTTGCTGGTGATCTCGGTGTCCGATGTCTGGAAAGTCATGCCGAGCGTGAAGCTGAAATAGGCGAAGTCCAGGTAGTCGGGCGTCTTCGTGCCCGGAAAGTCGATCCCACCGGCGTCCTTGCCATCGCGGCTGGTGTAGAACAGGTGCGCATAGTGCAGGGCATAGACCGAGTTGGCGAACAGCCAGGTCAGCAGCAGCGTGCCGACGAGCTTGACCATGGCCAACCGGTCTCCGCCCGAGGCGCGTGGCAGCTCGCCGGAAATGGCGGCAAGGACCACCATGGTCACGATCGTGGTGATCGCCAGCACGAGCACACGATTGGCATCGTTCGCCGTGGCGTGGGCGCGCATCTGCGTTACGTCGCTGTCCCGCAGCAGCGGCAGCAAGGAAAGCAGGAAGACGCCTGCTGCAAGATCGAAACTCAATGCTGCCGCGTCGGCAATCTGGTTTGCGCCGGGGATCTGCAAGTAGCCGCAGAAAGCGGCCAGGAGCAGCACAAGAAACAGGACGAAGCGCGGCGGCGCCAGCCGGTTGCCCAGCGTGACGCCGCCACGGCTCACAGGCTTACTTCTTCTTCGCCGCAGCCGCGCCCGGACGCTTCGGCGTCAGCAGCAGGTCGAGGCCGGTGGGTGCCTTGCCCGGTGCAACACGTTCGAGCCAAGGGTAGCGCAGGCCATCCTTGTAATCGATCTTCACCGTTTCGAACCGGTTGCCGCGCTTGACGAGCAGTTCGAGGGGCTGACCCTTTTCGCCCTTTGCCGCAGTGACCGCCTTTTTCATGTCATCAGCGCTGTAGGCCGTGCCATTGATTGCCATGATCTGCGTGCCGGTCACGATGCCGGCGTTGAACGCCGGACTGTCCCAGCGGGTGCCGGTAACCTTGCCGTCCTTGTCAAGCGAGATGCCGACCGAGTTGGCAAGGCTCAGGCCCTTCCCGAAGTCCATTGCGGCCTTCATGTAGGGGTTCGGCTCCTCCTTCCAGACAAGCTTGTAGCCCCCCTTCTCGATTCCGTTCAGCGGCGCGGGCTGGCCCGGCTGATTGATGCGGGTGTCGATCAGCTTGGCCCAGTCATAGGGGTAGAGCGCGTTCAGCTTGGTCACGATCTCGTCCACCTCGAACGGGATCTGGCCATAGTCGCCCGGATTCATGCCGAAGAACGCCTTGGCGAAATCGTCGATCGACTTCTTGCCGCCGGTGCCTTCGCGCAGGATCTGGTCGATCTCGAGCCAGACCAGCGCGCCTTCGGTGTAGTAGTCTTCATTGCGGGCGAGCGAGGAGTAAGGCTTGGGCTTGCGCGAGGCGAAGACGGGATCGAAGCCTGTATCCTCGACCGAACGCCAGTCACGGCCCGGCTGCTGTGTGAAGCCGCCGGCCCACGCTGCCAGCATGCCGAGCACCGTATCCTTGCCCTGCATGCCCGAACGCGCGGCAAGCACGGCCCCCCAGAACTGGTCCTGGCCTTCGTAGGTCCACAGCAGGTCACCCTGCATCGGCTGACGATAATCGGGCGTCCACAGGCGCGCCGGGCGGCGGAACTTGCCCGACCACGAGTGTGCATATTCGTGCGGCAGCAGGTTGCGGTCCCATTCCTGCTTGGCCCACTCCGTAAAGGCTTCCGGCTCCAGCTGGTTCTCGCTTGACCGGTGATGCTCGAGGCCGATGCCGCCGATCTTGTCGGACAGGGCGAGCAGGAACTCGTAATGGTCAAAGTGGTTGGCGCCGAATGCCAGCTTCGCTTCCTGCACCAGGGCGCTGTGGGCAGCAATGTGTTCCGGCTTGGCTTCGAGCTGCTCAGGCTTGTCGGCCACGACGTTGAGCGTGACGTTCTGCCCGAGGTCCCACTTCTTGAAGTACTTGCCGGCGAAGATCGGCGAATCGACCAGCGTCTCGTAGTCGGTTTCGGCCCAGGTCACGCGGTTGCCGCTCATGCTCATTCCGTCGAGAGCGGTGGCGGGCGTCCAGCCTTGCGGCAGGGTTACGGTGGGCTTCACACGGATGCGGCGCACGTAGTGGCCTGCCGGATAAAGGCTCATCTTCTCCCACTGCAGGTTGAGCATCTCGGGCGTCATCGTGATGCGCCCTTCGGCGCTTTGCAGCGGCGAGGTGTGGATCAGCTTGGCGACGACTTCCTTGGCGCCGGCCGGCAGCATGACGTGGAAGGCATAGACCTCGACCCGGTCACGCTTCCATTCTACCGGCTTGCCATCGACGAAGAACTGCACGCCGACCAGTTCGGCCAAGGGACCGCGCGGGCCATGGTTGCCGGGCAGCCACTGCGGGTAGAGCAGGATCACTTCCTTCGCGCCCGAGGCAACGGGGATCGTCTGCGTGACCTTGTAGGCACCGCGCGCCACGTCGCTCGCGTCGATATCGAGCATCATTACGCCGGGGTAGGCCACATCCTGTGCGTCCGGCACGGTCTGCTGGATCGGCACGGCCATGGGCGCAGAATTTGCCGCAAGCGCCTGAGTTGATACGGAAAGGGCGAGGAGGAGCGGGGCTGCCGCGAGCGTCGTCTTCATGGACCGGTTAATGGCGCGAAGCCGTCACATTCGCAACCATTGTCGCCCACCTTTTTCTGACCGCTTTCCGTTTTCGCGCTTTCGGGCTAATCGCGCGCTCCATGAGCACACAGACACCGCAGGCCATCCGTGGCACCCAGGACATCTTCGGCCCCGACGCCGAGGCCTTTGCCTTCGTCGTCGAGACGTTCGAGCGCGTGCGCAAGCTCTACCGTTTCCGCCGCGTGGAAATGCCAGTGTTCGAAAAGACGGCCGTTTTCAGCCGCTCGCTGGGCGAGACAACCGACGTCGTCTCCAAGGAGATGTACAGCTTCGAGGATCGCGGTGGGGAATCGCTGACGCTGCGTCCCGAATTCACCGCCGGCATCGCCCGCGCCTACCTCACCGATGGCTGGCAGCAGTACGCGCCGCTCAAGGTCGCCACCCACGGGCCACTGTTCCGCTACGAACGCCCCCAGAAGGGCCGCTACCGCCAGTTCCACCAGATCGACGCCGAGGTGATCGGCGCGGGCGAGCCGCAGGCGGACGTCGAACTTCTCGTCATGGCCGACCAGCTCCTCAAGGAACTGGGCATTGCGGACGGTGTGACGCTGCAGCTGAACACGCTGGGCGATGGCGCCAGCCGCGAGGCTTGGCGCACGGCGCTGATCGACTACTTCCGCGCCGTGAAGGGCGAGCTGTCCGAGGACTCGCAGGACCGCCTCGAACGCAACCCCTTGCGCATCCTCGATAGCAAAGACCCGCGCGACAAGCCGTTCAACGCCGACGCGCCGAGGATCGACGATTTCCTTAGTGCCGAGGCGCAGGACTTCTTCGCGAAGGTCACCTCAGGTCTCGATGCCGCGGGCGTCGCATGGACCCGCGCTCCGGCGCTGGTGCGCGGCCTTGACTACTACCGCCACACCGCGTTCGAGTTCGTGACCGACCGCCTGGGCGCGCAGGGCACCGTCCTTGGAGGCGGCCGCTATGATGGCCTGATGGAGGCGCTGGGCGGTTCAGCGACGCCTGCTGTCGGCTGGGCTGCGGGGATCGAGCGACTGGCGATGCTGGTGGGCGAGAAGGGCGAGGCCAAGGCCGACGTAATCGTCGTGGTCGAGGACGACGCGCTGCTGACCAGCGGAATTGCGCAGGCTTCGCGATTGCGCCGGGAAGGTGTCTCCGCAGAACTCGTGGCGTCTGGCTCTGCGCGCAAGCGGTTCGACAAGGCGGTCAAGATGGGAGCTAACGCTATACTCGCGCTCGCGATGCGCGATGGGACACCAAGCATGAGGTTCCGCGCGGAAAATGAGGCGCTTACTGCCTTGAACGAGCGACTGGCGGCCTTGGTCGCCGACTTCAGCGGCAAGTGACCATGCATTACTCCGTCACCCCGGGCCTGACCCGGGGTCCCGCTGTTCTTCTTGCGGCGCTTCACCAAGAAGCGGGATCCCGGGCCAGGGCCGGGATGACGAAGTGTGGGGGGAGTGGATGTCGGTAAGCGAAGCCCGTCTTGCCCAGATCGCCAACCGCTTTGCCGAGCTCGAGGCGCGGCTGGCTTCGGGCACGCTGGAAGGCCCGGAGTTCATTGCCGCCAGCCGCGACTATGCCGAACTGGAGCCGGTTGCCCGTGTCGCCCGCGAGATCGCGGACATGCGCGCCGAACTGTTGAGCCTTGCCGCGCTTGACGATCCCGACATGCGCGAGCTGGCGGACGAGGAGCTCCGCCGGATCAACGCCGAATTGCCTGAGGCCGAACACCGCCTCGCCCTCGCCATGCTGCCGCGCGATGCGGCGGACAGCCGCCCGGCCATGCTGGAAATACGCGCTGGCACCGGCGGCGACGAGGCCGCGCTCTTCGCTGCGGACCTCTACCGCATGTACGAACGATATGCCGCCGAGCAGGGCTGGCGGGTCGAGGTCGTCTCGGTCAACGCCAATGATCTCGGCGGCTACAAGGAAGTGGTCGCCAACGTCACGGGCAGCGGGGTCTTCGCCAAGCTCAAGTTCGAAAGCGGCGTGCACCGGGTGCAACGCGTGCCGGTGACGGAGAGTGGTGGCCGCATCCACACGTCTGCCGCGACGGTCGCCGTGTTGCCCGAACCGGACGAAGTGGACATTCTCATCGAGGACAAGGATCTCAAGATCGACGTCTACCGGGCGAGCGGCGCAGGCGGGCAGCACGTCAACACCACCGATTCCGCCGTGCGCATCACCCACCTGCCCACCGGCACGGTCGTCACCTGCCAGGACGGGCGCAGCCAGCACAAGAACAAGGAAAAGGCGATGCAGGTCCTGCGCGCCCGCCTGTTCGAGGCGCAGCGCGATGCTGCCCAGGGCGAAGAGGCCGAGGCGCGCAAGGCGATGGTCGGATCGGGCGACCGCTCCGAGCGCATCCGCACCTACAACTTCCCGCAAGGCCGAGTGACCGACCACCGCATCAACCTGACGCTGCACCGCCTGCCCGAAATCCTCGAAGGCCCTGGCCTTGCCGAACTGATCGATGCGCTGATCGCCGAGGACCAGGCCAAGCGGCTGGCGGCGATGGATGGGTAACAGCGCCAAGTGAAGGTTGCCGAGGCCCTGCGCGCCGCCGCCGACCGGCTTTCCGCCACATCGGACACGGCCCGCCTCGATGCCGAAGTGCTGATGGCGCATGCGCTGGGCTGTTCGCGGACCGATCTGCTGCTGCGGCACATGGCGGCGGCGGTGCCCGATGGCTTCGATGCGCTGGTCGAGCGGCGGACGGGCCATGAGCCGGTTGCTTATATTACCGGCACTGCCGAGTTCTATGGCATCGAGCTTGCCGTAAGCCCCGCCGTCCTGATCCCGCGCGGCGATACCGAAACGCTGATCGAGGCGGCACGTGAGGCGTTTGCCGGCGAGGCGCCACCCGAGCGAATTCTCGATCTCGGAACAGGCTCGGGCGCTCTGCTGCTGGCGGCGCTGTCGCTATGGCCGGACGCCGAAGGCATCGCGATCGAGCGCTCTCCCGAAGCATCGGCGGTGGCGAAAGCGAACGCCAGACGCCATGCGCCGTCTGCGCGAATCCTCGAAGGCGACTGGACACAGACGGATTGGGCGCAGGGACTGGGCAGGTTTGACCTGGTCCTCTCGAACCCGCCTTATGTCGAGGAACACGCGAATCTCGATGCATCGGTCCGCCAGTACGAGCCAGCATCCGCGCTGTTTTCCGGCCTCGACGGGCTGGACGATTACCGCATTCTGGTGCCGCAGCTTCCTGCCCTCCTCACCGCGCGGGGTATTGCCTTGGTCGAGATAGGCTGGACACAAGCCGACGCCGTTACAGACATCGCGCGCGGGGCCGGGATGTCTGCGCGGGTCCATTGCGATCTGGCAGGGCGAAAAAGGGCGGTCGAAATGGCGGTTTCTGCCAATATTTCTCTTGGCAAGGGACCTGCGGATCACTAATTGTGTTCTTAGGCAGGGGACGGACGAAGGCTTCCCGTCCCGGCCAAATCCACCATTTGCAGGGAATATCGGCCAAAGGGGCCGAGACGAGCGCAGATGCTGGGAACCCCGATTCGCATGACGCGAACCGGTGGCGGAGGGTTGCGCGGCATTACGGGTTGCTCAAGCTTTACGAGAGGCCGCCCCATTTAAGGAAGTGCCTGAGTTGAATAACAATCGTGGTAACAACCGCCGTCGCGGCCGGGGCAACAACAATCGCCCCCAGAACGGTGGTCAGCAGCTCAACCGGATCGACAGCCGTGCGCGGGGCAATGCGCCCCAGATGCTGGAGAAGTATCGCAAGCTCGCGCAGGACGCCCACCTGAATGGCGACCGCGTGCAGGCCGAATACTATCTGCAATTTGCCGACCACTATTTCCGCGTGATCGCCGACACCCGCCTCCGTCAGGAAGAGCAGCGCGCCCGCCAGAACGGCGGCGAGCGCTGGCAGGATCAGGACGCGGAGGAAGGCGCGGACGAATTCAGCGTCGAAGGTGATTTTCCCGCGTTCGACCGTCCGGTTTCCACGCGGCGCGAGCGTGAAGACCGCGAAGATCGTGGTGAACGTCAGGATCGGGGCGAACGCCAGGACCGTGGTGACCGCTATGAAGGTCGCCGCGATCGCGAGGACCGCCCCCGTGACGACCGCCCCCGTGACGATCGCCAACGTGACGATCGGCCCCGTGAAGATCGCCAGCGTGAAGAGCGCCCCCGTGAAGACCGGCAGCGTGAAGACCGGCAGCGCGACGATCGCGGTTCCGAAGAGCGCGGCACGCGTCGTGAGGGCGCCCGCCGGTTCGAGCGCAATCGCAGCCGCGATGCCGAATCGGAAGTGGCACCTGCCGAGGCTCTGCCCGGCGAAGGTGTTCCGGCCATCGAGGGTGAGCCGATTGCCGATGCCAACGACAATCCGTTCGTGACCCGGGCTACACGTGGGCTTCGCCCGCGCACCGAGCGGCGTCCGCGCGGCGTCAAAGCTGCGGCTGACGAAGCACCGGCGACGCTGGATGCCTCGTTCCTGCCGCCATCGATCAGCGCCAAGGCCGAGGCCGAGCCTGCTCCGGTAGCAGCACCGGCCCCAGAACCCATTGCCCCCGAGCCCGTTGCCGAAGAAGCCACTGCTCCTGCACCCAAGAAGCGCGGCCGTCCGCGCAAGACTCCGGTCGCCGAAGCGACCGAGCCTGCAGAGGGTTGATTGGTGACGCCGGGATGGGCCGCTTGCGGTCTCTCCCGGCGCACCCCATAGCAGGAAGGCATGACAGCTTCCCGCTTTTCCTCCCGCTTTCGGCCTCGCCTTCCATCGCGTGACAGCCTGCTGACAATTGCCGCTGGTGGCCTTGCTGCCTGCGGTTTTCAGCCGTTGGGCCTGTGGCCGCTGACGCTGGCTGCCCTCGCGTTCCTGATCCACCGCCTCCATGTGGTAAAGACCTGGCGGCAGGCATTGCTCATCGGATGGCTGTTCGGCGTCGGGCATTTCACCGTTGGCAATGGCTGGATCGCCACGGCTTTCACCTATCAGGCGGAAATGCCAACCTGGCTTGGCTGGATCGCGGTATTCCTGCTTGCGCTCTACCTCGCGGTATTCCCGGCCTTGGCAACGTGGGGTGGCTGGTGGCTGGCAAACACCCGCAGGGCCATGCTCTTGCCAGCCTTTGCCGCGGCGTGGATCGTGTCTGAATGGCTGCGCTCGTGGGTTTTCACCGGGTTTGCGTGGAACCCGCTGGCGATGGTGACACTGGGCGGTTTCGAGCGCCCCGGGCTCGCCCTCGCTGCACAATGGTTGGGAACTTACGCCCTGTCCGGGCTTGTCGTCCTGCTGGCCGGATGGTGGCTCTTTGCGCTCCGGTCCTTCCGAAAGGGGCAAAGGTGGGCTGCGGGTGCATACTTGCTCGGCCCGGCTGTGCTCATGGTTCTGCCACTTCATGGCGAGCGGCTTGAAGGGACCTTGCCGTTTACGCTGGTCCAGCCGGATGTGCGCCAGGACCTGCTCAACGATCCCGCCAATTTCGAGAATCAGTTCCAGAAGACGGCGAGGCTCTCTCTGACTCGCAAGCCCGGCGAGAACCGCCTTTTGCTCTGGCCTGAAAGCGGCGTGCCGGACTTTCTGCGCGAGGGCTATTCCCAGTTCTGGTACGACGAGACGACTTATGCCGGCGACCCGGTGCTGGCGCGAGAGCGGCTCGGCAAGGTCGCCGGCAAAGGTGGCCTGCTGCTGACCGGAACGACCGATCTTGCCATCGAGGGGCGCAAGGTGGCGGGCGCCTGGAATGTGGTGACGGCGCTTGATTCTGACGGGGCCATCAAGGGTTCGTACGCCAAGGCGCATCTCGTTCCTTATGGCGAGTACCTGCCGATGCGCTCACTCCTCGAACCGCTCGGTCTGTCGCGACTGGTTGCGGGCAGCCTTGATTTCTTCGCCGGGCCTGGGCCTCGCACACTCGATCTGGGCCGATATGGCAAGGCCGGGGTGCAGATCTGTTACGAGATCATCTTCTCGGGACAGGTGGTGGATCGCGCGCATCGGCCGGATTACCTGTTCAATCCGTCCAATGATGGCTGGTTCGGCGCCTGGGGGCCGCCGCAGCATCTGGCGCAGGCGCGGATGCGCGCCATAGAGGAGGGGTTGCCGGTCTTGCGGGCAACCACGACCGGCATAAGTGCGGTCGTGGATGCCGATGGCGTCGTCCGTCAGTTCGTGCCGCAACATCGCGCCGGCCGGTTGGACGGCGCGATCCCTCCCGCCCATGCGGCGACACTGTTTGCGCGCACCGGGAACATGCTCGCCCTTTTGTGGGCAGTAGCGCTTCTTTTCGTTGCACTGGTTGCAAGTGCCACGCGGAAACGCTAAGCGGGCAGGGACATAAAGCTTTCTTTATATCGCTTGTCTCAGCACAGGCCCTCTTGGCATAGGACTCTCGATGCGCACCGATTACCTGTTCACTTCCGAATCCGTATCCGAAGGCCATCCGGACAAGGTTTCCGACCAGATCAGCGACGCGATCGTCGACCTGTTCCTGTCAAAGGACCCCGAAGCGCGCATCGCCTGCGAAACCCTGACCACCACGCAGCTTGTCGTTCTTGCCGGCGAAATCCGCTGCAAGGGCGTGTATGAGAACGGTGAATGGGCTCCGGGCGCGCAGGAAGAGATTGAGCGGACCGTGCGCGAGACGGTCAAGCGCATCGGCTATGCGCAGGACGGCTTCCACTGGGAGAAGTTCGAGTTCATCAACCGTCTGCATGGCCAGTCGGCCCACATCGCGCAGGGCGTCGATGCTGGCGAGAACAAGGACGAGGGCGCGGGCGACCAAGGCATCATGTTCGGCTATGCCACGGATGAAACGCCGGGCCTGATGCCGGCGACGCTCTACTACAGCCACAAGATTCTCGAACGCATGGCCGCCGATCGCCATTCCGGCGCCGCGCCGTTCCTCGAACCCGACGCCAAGAGTCAGGTCACTCTGCGCTATGAAGGCTCGCTGCCGGTTGCAGCCACCGCCATCGTCGTCTCGACGCAACACAAGGCAGGCTACGACGAGAACGACCCGGCCAAGCAGGCCGAACTCGAAGCCTATGTGAAGAGCGTGATTGCCGACGTGATCCCGCCGGTGCTGCTGCGCGAAACCGAATACTTCATCAACCCGACCGGCAGCTTCGAGATCGGCGGTCCTGACGGCGATGCCGGTTTGACGGGCCGCAAGATCATCGTCGACACCTATGGCGGTGCGGCTCCCCACGGCGGCGGCGCATTCTCGGGCAAGGACCCGACCAAGGTTGACCGTTCGGCTGCCTACATCACGCGCTACCTTGCCAAGAACGTGGTTGCCGCCGGCCTTGCCACGCGCTGCACCATCCAGATCGCCTATGCCATCGGCGTGTCGAAGCCGCTGTCGCTCTATGTCGACACGCACGAGACGGGCACCGTCGGCGACGACAAGATCGAGCAGGCGATCCTGGGTATTGCCAAGCTCGGGGGCCTGACCCCGCGCGCGATCCGCACGCACCTGGGGCTCAACAAGCCGATTTACCAGCCGACCGCAGCCTATGGCCATTTCGGTCGCAAGGCCGAAGGCGACTTCTTCCCGTGGGAGCGCACCGACCTCGTCGACGATCTCAAGGCGGCGCTTGCCTGAAGTGTCGGCCGGGGGAGCTGCTGACGGCTCCCCCGCCTGTCAGAACTGGCCCTTCCTCGGCCCGAGATAGCCGAACAGGAAGGCGCCGACCTTCCGCATCTGGATCTCTTCCGCGCCTTCGGTGATGCGGTAGCGGCGGTGATGCCGGAATATGTGCTCGAACGGCTTGTGGCGCGAATAGCCGATGCCCCCGTGGACCTGCATGGCACGGTCGGCGGCTTCGCAGACCAGCCGGTTCGCCCAGTAATTGCACATCGAGACCTTGTCCGAAAGTTCACGCTCGATGCGCTTGTGGCCACCCTCTTCGGCCTCGAGGCGGTCCATCTCCCAGGCCGTCTTGCGGATCAGAAGGCGCAGCATCTCGCACTGCGTGGCAAGCTCCACGAGCGGGAACTGGATCGCCTGGTTGCGGGCAAGCTCCTCGCCGAAAGGCTTGCGTTCCCGCGCATAGCGCACCGACTCCTCGACGCAGAAGGTAGCCGCGCCCAGCGATGATGCTGCCTGGCGGATGCGGTTCTGGTGAACGAAGCTCTGCGCAATGGCCAGGCCTCCGCCAACGGGGCCGAGAATCGCGCTGTCCGGCACCCAGACGTTGGTGAACGAAACGCGCGGGTGGTCGGTCGGCATATTGAAGGTCCACAGGTACTCTTCGATGACCAGCCCCTCGGTCGGGTTGGGCACGAGGAAGCAGGTGATGCCGCGCGCATCGCCCGCATCGCTACTCGTCCGTGCGAAAGTGGCGCAGTGGGTGGCAACGTGCATGCCGGTGGTCCACATCTTCTCGCCATCGATGCGCCAGCCAGATACCCCGTCGCGCGTTTCCGGCACTGCGCGGGTTTCCATGTGGGTGGCGTCGGAGCCGTGATCGGGTTCGGTAAGGCCGAAGGCGGTGCGGCGCGTGCGGGCAAAGCCCCCTTCGATAAACTCCGCTTGCTGTTCCGGTGTGCCGAAATGCTCGAACATGTTCACGAACGGGAAGTTGCCGACGATCGAGTGCTCGTTCTGCAGGTCATTGTGGAGCCCCAGGCCCTTCGCCGCGAAGTGTTCGCGGATCACTGCCATCCACAGGTTCTTGCCGTCCTTGCCGCCGTACTTCTTCGGCGCGGAAAAGCGCCAGTGCCCCGCCGCATCGGCACGGCGGGTGGCTTCGACCAATAGCGCTTCCCATTCATGGCGCGGCAGGCCGCCGTTGTCGAAATCGGTGCGCGCCCATTCGCGGCGGTGGTCGAAGAAGCGGATATTGTCGTCCGCCTGTTCAAGCGGTTTGATCTCTGCCTCGATGAAGGCATCGAGTTCGGCGATGTAGGCGACGAGGTCTGGGGGAAGGTCGAAGTCCATCAGGCTTGGCTCCAGAGGATGCGGGCGGACGCCAGCGCGGGATACTTGGGCATGTCGGCGGAAAGCGTGGACAGCGTCCGGGAGCGGAGCGTGGCAAGGAGCCCTTCCGTCTGAAGCGACTGGCGCCCGGCAAGAATGTTCTCGGCAAGGACCTTGTCCGCGGGATCTGCACGCCCGGCCAGTTCGCGGCGCACGATACCCAGCGCGTTCTGGGCGACGGCTAGCTCCCAGCGCTCACGGCCGTCGAGCTTGCCCTTGACCGTGGCGGCGAGCCATTCCGAGACAGCGGTCAGGACTTCTGTTGCCGTTGGCTCGCCCCGACTTCCGGGTGCGGGCTCGGACGCGGGAGGCAGGAAGCGCTCGCGCTCCGCCTGTGGTGCTTCGCTTTCGAGCAGCAGCAGCAGGTCGAGTTCCTGTTCCGCGCAGCGGCGGGCGACGACGACTCGCTCAAGTGACCGATCGGTGCCGGATCGCCATGATTGGCCCATCGATAGGCAGCCAAGCGCCCACCATACCGTTCGATAGACCAGCCAGAAGCGGAAGCGGACTGCATCAAACCGTTCACCGCCGGCGTCTTCATAGGCCCGGGCCAGGGTAGCCACATCGGTCAGGCCGAACCCTTGCTTGTCGAGCCTTCCGAATCGCCACACCGTCATGCAGCCATAGGCCAGGTCCTCATGCCCGTCGCCAAGATGGGCCAGTTCCCAATCGAGCACGCCGGACAGGCGCCCTGCGTCAACCATGAGGTTGCCGATGCGGAAATCGCCATGGACGACGACGGGCGATGTCGGCGAGGGCAGGTTGGTGCGAAGCCAGGCGAGGCCCAGCGCAATTACCGGTCGGTCGCCACCGGCTTCCTCGAACTGGCGGGCGAGCCCCTCCACGCCTTCCGCAGGGTCCAGCATCGGAAGGAAAGGCAGGCCTTCAGGCGAAAGGGCGTGAATGCCTGCCATTGCCGCTGCGAGATCGGATGCAAGCTCCGGAGAGGATGAGAGTGCAACTTCCGGATCGGCCGTGCCCGGCAGGCAACGCATGATGAAGCCGATGCCAAGGCCATCCGCGCTCGCAAGTTCGGCGACGACTTCCGGCGCTTTCACGCCGGACGCGTGTGCCTGCCGGATCAGTTCGGCTTCACCATCCATCCCGAGCGGACGCGCCGCGATCCATTCAGCCGAGGGCGCCCGGCGCAACACGAACCGCCCATCTCCACAGGCAAACGCCCATGATTCCATGTTTGCGCCGCCGGATAGCCGCTGCAGGCCGGTAATCCTGCCGCCGTGCCCCGCCCTTGCCATGACTGCCTCGAGCAGCGTTTCCATTGCCTCTCCACGTCCGGCTTTGCCGCCGATCCGGGGGCACTATCCTTAACCGATCGATTAAAGTCCAGCGCGAATCGCCACTCGCGAATGGTTCCCGCAGCTTGCGCCCATCCGCGCGATGGATGCGCCGAGATGGTCCGAAAGGCACTTTGCCTTAGAATCACAACGCGATACTTGTGTTAAAGACGGATAAACCGGGGTCGGGGTACAAGAAGGCATGAAGTTCCGCACCGCACGAATCATCGCCGCATTGATGGTGGCGGCCCCTGCGCTGGTCGCCACGGTCCCCGCAGTGCAGAGCCGCGCTACGGTTTCGCTTCAGGATCAGCGCGATCAGGCGATCCAGCAGCAGGTGGCCGCGATTGCCGCAGAGGGGCGGGGGCGCATCGGCGTGGCCGCCATGGACCTCGATGGGGGCGGTCAGATTTTCGTGAATGCCGACATGCCGTTCCCGATGGCCAGCACGGCCAAGATTGCGGTCGCGGCCACGTTCCTCGATCTTGTCGAGAAGGGCAATGCGCGGCTCGACCAGCAATTTCCCATGATGATGCCGGTGCGCGAAACCGGCGCGCGCAGTGCCGAAGCGCCGCTTCGCTCAGGCCAGATCATGACCGCGCAGAGCCTGATGGAGCTTTCCATCACGCGCAGCCACAACGAGGCTACCGACGGATTGATCCAGGCGGTTGGCGGTTACGACAAGGTCAATCGTTGGCTCACGTCCAAGGGCATTACCGGCCAGCGGCTCGACCATACAATGGCAACGCTGGTTCGCGACGATGGCAAGGTCGACGCCGCGCGGGTGATTGATGTGCGCACCTCGAGCACGCCGCGCGCCATGCTTGCGTTGCTGGCCGCCATCGATCGGGGCAATGCCTTGAGTCCGGAAAGCCGAGCCGTGCTGCTCGATACCATGACCCGGACCAGCACGGGCAAGAACCGGATTCGTGCCGGACTGCCTGCGGGTACGCTCGTCGCCCACAAGACGGGCACGCTGTTCGGAGTGACGGACGATGTTGGTATCGTGCGTTTGCCTGATGGCAGGCACCTTGCCGTGGTATTCTTTGTGACCGGGCCCGAAGGTCACACTGCTCACGCCGGTCTGATCGCCCGCATGATGCGCACGATATATGATGGCTACAGCACACCGGTGGCCAAGAGCACGCAGGACCTTGTTCGCCGCCGCTAGGCTCTAAGCCTGAAACACCTACCAAACGCAAAAACGAGGGGCGGCAAGGCGATCTTGCCGCCCCCGTTTTTTGCGCGCCATCAGCCCGGCATACCGCAAAGAGAAAGGGGCGCGATCCGAAGACCACGCCCCTTCTATCTCATGTAACCTGCCCTTGCGGGCGGGGATTACATCGAAGCAGCTTCGCTCGCTTCAGCCGAAGCGTCGGCAGCAGGAGCCGAAGCGTCAGCAGCGACTTCCGAAGCAGCTTCCGAAGCAGCAGCGGTTTCGGTGGCTTCAGCAGCCGGCTTTTCCGAGCAGCCAGCGAGAGCGAAGGCGGTGCCGGCGACAGCGGCGAGGATGAGCTTGCGCATGCGTTACAATCCCTGGATTGAAGTGACCAGCGCCGGGCAAGCAGCCCGCCGCAAAGCCTACTCAAGCGGTAGACTTCGCGACCCAATTAATCGGCAATTCATCGCGTTGCAAGCACAAGACGTATGCATTGTGTCACAGTTTAGCCCGTGTTTGGGCCGAACCGCCTTTTTTTTGCCCGATTTCCGTGCGTTGAGCCGAGGCTTGCATGCGCCGGGTTGAGTTCCGACCACCCTGCAGCAAGGCGATGACGCGGGCATCGCGCCCTGCTAACACCCCCCGATGAGCGAAAAGCAGCATCTCTATCTGGTCGACGGGTCGGCCTATATTTTCCGCGCCTATCATCGCCTCCCGCCGCTGACGAATCCGCAAGGAACGCCGGTTGGCGCGGTCTACGGCTATACGACGATGCTGTGGAAACTGGCCGAGGACCTGCACAAGGCGGATGGGCCGACGCACCTTGCTGTCATTCTCGACAAGGCCGGCACGTCGTTCCGGAACGACCTCTACGACCAGTACAAGGCCAACCGCCCGCCCCCGCCCGAAGATCTCGTCCCGCAGTTCCCGCTGATCCGCGATGCAACACGTGCGTTCAGCCTCGCCTGCATCGAGGAGGACGCGCTTGAGGCCGATGACCTGATTGCTTCCTACGCGCGGGCAGCGACATTGCGCGGTTGGGACGTGACGATCGTTTCCTCCGACAAGGATCTGATGCAACTGGTCGGCAAGTGCGCCACCGGTGGTGGCTGCATCGACATGCTGGACACGATGAAGAACCAGCGCATCGACATTCCCGAAGTAGTCGAGAAGTTCGGCGTGCCGCCGGAAAAGGTCGGTGACGTCCTGGCGCTGATGGGCGATTCGGTCGACAACGTGCCCGGCATTCGCGGCATCGGCCCGAAGACCGCCACCAAGCTGATCCAGGAATACGGCGATCTCGAATCCGCGCTGGCTGCGGCCCCTGCGATGAAGGCGAGCAAGCTGCGCGAGAGCCTGATCGAGCAGGCCGAGATGGCCCGCCTTTCCCGCGTGCTGGTGCAGCTCAAGGAAGATTGCCCGCTGCCGATTCCGATCGAGGACTTTGCCCTCGGCCAGATCCCCCGCGATCCGCTTGCAGCGTTTCTGGAGGAGCACGGTTTCACCAGCCTGCTGCGTCGTCTTGACGACGGCAAGGGCAGCCCGGGGCCAAAGACCCAGCTCAATCCCGCCAAGCCCGAAAACATGGCGGCTCCGGCCGCACCTGCGGGCAACCGGCAGTCGCTGCCGTCATGGCCGGCGGTCGATCTTGGCGCCTATGCCTGCATCCAGTCGATGGGCGAGCTGCAGCAGTGGATCGCGCGGGCGTTCGAAGCGCGGGTGGTGGCGATCGATACGGAAACGAGCGCGCTTGACGCAATGCGCGCCAGCCTGGTCGGCGTGAGCCTTGCGCTTGGGCCGAACGATGCCTGCTACATTCCGCTCGGCCATGGCGGCGCGGACATGTTTGCGGAAAGGCCGGTGCAGATCGATCGCGCCGAGGCACTGGCCGCACTGAAGCCGCTCCTGGAAAGTGACGCGGTGTTGAAGGTCGGCCAGAACATCAAATACGACATCAACATCCTTGCGCGCCACGGCGTCCATGTCGCGCCGATCGACGATACCATGGTGATGAGCTTCTGCCTTGATGCCGGACGCAGCGAGACCGGCCTTGCCGGCCACGGCATGGACGAACTGGCAGAGCGGCACCTGCTGCACACCACGATGAAGTTCAAGGACCTGTGCGGCAACGGCAAGAAGGCGATCTCGTTCGCCGAAGTGCCGCTGGCCGACGCCACGCGCTATGCCGCAGAGGACGCCGACGTCACGTGGCGCCTGCATCGCCTGTTCCAGCCGCGGCTGGTCGACGAGGCGGGCATGCGAATCTACCAGAAGGTCGATCGTCCGCTCGTGCGGGTCGTCGCGATGATGGAACGTAACGGCATCAAGGTGGACCGCGAGCGGTTGTCCGGCCTCTCCACAGAGTTTGCCGCCCAGATCGCGCGCCTCGAAAGCGTGATCTTCGAGAAGTGCGGACAGAGCTTCACCATCGGGAGCCCCAAGCAACTGGGCGAGATCCTGTTCGACAAGCTCGGCTACAAGGGTGGCAAGAAGGGCAAGACCGGGCAGTACTCCACCGACCAGTCGGTGCTCGAAGGTCTGGCCGGGCAAGGGGCGGAAGTGGCGACGCTGGTGCTGGAATGGCGCCAACTGTCCAAGCTCAAGTCGACCTATACCGATGCGCTGCAGGCCGCGATCAACCCCGAGACCGGGCGCGTGCACACCAGCTACAGTCTCGTCGGTGCGCAGACCGGGCGTCTCTCGTCAAACGAACCCAACCTGCAGAACATCCCGATCCGAACCGAGATCGGCCGCCAGATCCGCGATGCCTTCGTTGCCGAGCCCGGCAATGTGCTGCTGGCCGCGGACTACAGCCAGATCGAACTGCGCCTTGCCGCGCACATGGCCGATGTGCCGGCGCTGAAGGAAGCCTTCGCTGCCGGAGAGGACATCCACGCGCGCACCGCAATGGAAATGTTCGGCACCGTCGATCGTGACACGCGAGGACGGGCCAAGACGATCAACTTCGCCATCCTCTACGGCATCAGCCGCTGGGGCCTGGGGGGGCGTCTGGGCGTTAGCGCGGACGAGGCGCAGGCCATGATCGACCGCTACTTCGAACGCTTCCCCGGCATCCAGCGCTACATCCACGAAACATTGGAGAGCGTGCGCGAGTGTGGCTATTCGCAGACGCTGTTCGGCCGCAAGACGTGGTTCCCGCGCATCGGCTCTAAGAACCAGGCCGAACGGCAGGGCAGCGAGCGTGCCGCGATAAACGCCCCGATCCAGGGCACCAGCGCCGACATCATCAAGCGCGCCATGGCCCGGATGATGCCGGCCCTCGCCGAAGCAGGCTTGCCCCGCGTGAAGATGCTCCTGCAGGTCCACGACGAACTCGTCTTCGAACTGCCGGAAGGCGATGTGGAGAAAGCCAGGCCGGTGATCGAGCGGGTCATGGCGACGGCGGCCGAGCCTGCGGTGAAGCTCAGTGTGCCGCTTGGCGTGGAGATCGGCACCGGCCTGTCATGGGGCGCGGCGCACTGATCGTCAGTCGAGCGCTGCGTATTGCGCGAGATCGGCGGTGCCGAGCGTCAGGATCTGATCGTTCGGCACCGAGTTGGTCAGCGCGTAGAACGCCGAGGCCTTGTCCGGCCCAAGGCCCATTTCGCGGTAGTAGTCGAGGTACGCGCGGTTGACCGGGTCGGACGCACTGAAATCGTCCGGCTCGAGACCCTCATCGTCGATCCAGGAATGGACCACGAACTCGGCATCGGGCGCAGCGCTGCGGCTCGCTCCCGCAAGGAACAGCTCGACCGCGCCCGAGCGGACCGAGCCGTGTTCCGGCACGCGCGTGGCAATGCCGCGGGCGCGGATCATGCGGCCGAGGCGCAGATTCGCGTGATCGTCGACCGTGCCGGGGCAGTCCGGCATTTCGAGCATGCGAATGCCGGGGAAGGCGCGCAGCATCTTCTGGAAGTCGGCAGGCGAATAGCTGTCGGTTTCGGCGACGAGTGCGGCCCGGCTGCCGTCCAGCACCTCGAACGGCCCGAAGCTGGCGACGCCCTTCACATCGGCGCGGGGCAGCCCGGCGATGCGTTCGGAGCCCGGCTCCTCGACTTCGACGACCGTCGTCTCGGTCCATGTGACGCCGTTCTCCACCCAGGTCCGTGTCGTTACCTCGCGCGTCGTCACCTCGCGCGCCAGCACCGGCTGGCAGGCGAGAATGGCGAAGATCGCGGGAAGAAGCGCGCGGCGGAGCATGGTCAGCCTTTTCCGCGCGCGCGGATTGCCGAATTGCCAAGGGACGCGGTTAAGATCGCTTCACCATGACCCGCGACTGGCTGCGAATGCCTCGAAAATGGCCGCATCCCGCCACCGTACTGGCCGCACCGCTGCTAGGCTAAGTAGCATTGCGGATGGAGTGCAGTATCGATGGTCGCGCTGGTGTCGACGGTCGCCTATCTCGGGCTCGAGGCGCGCGCCGTCGAAGTGCAGTGCCAGGTGGCGCCCGGTTTGCCCGCCTTCCGGCTCGTCGGCCTGCCCGACAAGGCGGTGGGCGAAAGCCGGGAGCGGGTTTCCTCGGCGCTTTCCGCACTCGGTCTCGCACTGCCGCCCAAACGGATCACGGTGAACCTGTCGCCGGCTGATCTGCCCAAGGAAGGCTCGCACTACGATCTCCCGATCGCGCTCGCTTTGCTCGCCGCGATGGGGGTGGTCGATCTCGAACAGATCGCTGACTATGTGGCAGTGGGAGAGCTGGCATTGGATGGCCGCGTGCTGCCGTCACCTGGCGTACTGCTCGCCGCGCTTCATGCCAGTGGTGAGGAGAAGGGCCTGATCTGCCCTGCCGCGCAAGGGCCCGAGGCACGCTGGGCCAGCGGGATCGACGTGATCGCCGCACCGGACCTCATCGGCCTGCTCAATCACCTGAAGGGTCAGCACCGCCTCCCCCAGCCTTCTCAGGGCGTGGCCGAGCCACCGCGTCGCCTGGCCGATCTCAAGCAGGTCAAGGGCCAGGAAACCGCCAAGCGCGCGCTGGAGATTGCGGCGGCTGGCGGGCATAACCTGCTGATGATCGGGCCGCCGGGCGCGGGCAAGTCGCTGATGGCCTCGTGCCTGCCCGGCATCCTGCCTGAGCTGACCCCGTCCGAGGCGCTCGAGGTGTCGATGGTGGCGTCGGTGGCCGGCACGCTCGAGGACGGTCGCATCAGCCGCGCCCGGCCGTTCCGGGCTCCCCACCATTCCGCTTCCATGGCCGCCTTGACCGGGGGCGGGCTGAAAGTGCGTCCCGGCGAAGTGAGCCTTGCGCACCTCGGCGTCCTGTTCCTCGACGAACTGCCCGAGTTTCAGCGCGCCGTGCTCGATTCCCTGCGCCAGCCGCTGGAGACGGGCGAGGTGACCGTGGCCCGCGCCAACGCGCACGTGACCTTCCCGGCGCGCGTGCAACTGATCGCGGCGATGAACCCGTGCCGCTGCGGCCATCTGGGCGATCCGGCGCTTGGGTGCAGCCGTGCCCCCCGCTGTGCCGGCGACTATCAGTCCAAGGTGTCAGGCCCGCTGCTTGATCGCATAGACCTCCATGTCGAGGTCGATCCGGTCTCCGCGGCGGATCTGGCGCTTCCGCCGCCTGCAGAAGGTTCCGACCAGGTGGCCGCGCGGGTGGCGCGGGCGAGGGCGCTGCAAGTTGCCCGGCTCGAGGGCACCAACGCCCGCAGCAACGCCGAGCTTAACGGCGATCTGCTGGACATCCACGCAACTCCGGACGAACCCGGGCGCAAGCTGCTCGCACAGGCTGCCGAAGCGATGCGCCTCTCCGCGCGCGGCTATACCCGCATGCTGCGCGTGGCGCGGACGATCGCCGATCTGGCCGGCGCGGGCACAGTGGGTCGCATCCATGTGGCCGAAGCGCTCAGCTATCGCCGCATTGCGCCTCGGGCTTAGGCTTAAAGATTGCGCCCAAGGAAGATGAGCAGCATCGCCCCGATGACCGAGGCGAGGCAGCCTGCGCGGTTCACGCCTTCGCCGAACGTCCGGCCGCTGCGCCAACTGGCGAACAGGCCTGCGACAAGCGCGCCGCCTACCCCCAGCAGCACGGTCTTGAGCATGCCGATGTCGACGTCGCCGGGATAGAAGAACCGCGCCAGCACGCCGACCACCAGACCGGTGAAGACAATCGAGATCAGATTCAGCACACCTGCACTCCGTTCCTGTGGACACCACATATGGTGCCGGTTGACGCTCTCTTGTCCACAAGTTGGTGGCCAACCCGAAAAATATTTCGACCGGCGTCGTTTCGCCCTTGAAGTGCAGGAAAGTCCACGCGTCGCTGCACTGCACAATAGCTCTTCTGGCGACGAAGCGAATCGCACGTGCGACGAATCGAGTCTCCCTGCGGATGTTTACCCTCTTGTGTCTGAATCCGGTTGAGGCACTATGGGTTGTGGTCGGGCTTCAGGGGGACCTCTAAACCTAGTTTAGAGCGCTTGGGCGTGTTTTGCGCGCAATGGCAACGCATTGCCTGCGCGCATGGCACACGGGGCCGTGATCGGGAATTCTGGAGCCGAGCGCCTGCGGAACAACATGTTCCACTTTCGTTCCGTCTCTTGTAGGATTGGGCCACTCGCCCGATTCGAGTGTCGATTGATCGCCCGGGCCTTGGCTGCGGGGTGCGAACGGGGGTTGAACGTGGATTTCAGAACTGGAGACGGCTCCGTGGTTGCGCAGGACGAACTGGCGCTTGCAGGCGCTCCGGCTGCGGCCGGTGAAGCAAAGGCGATGGATATGGACGCCAAGGACGCAGGCAGCGAAGCACTTGTCGCAGGCATGGCCGCCACCGTCGCAGCGGCTGCCGTTGCGGCCGCGCCGGTCAGCGATTCCAAGAAGGTCAATCCGCGCCGCTTTACCATCGTGACGGATGACAGCCGCGATGCGCGCCTGACCGATTTCGGCAAGGACACGCTGGACGACCGCTACCTGCTCCCCGGCGAGAAGTATCAGGACCTGTTCGCGCGCGTGGCCGATGCCTATGCCGACGATCAGGAGCACGCCCAGCGTCTCTACGACTACATCTCGAAGCTGTGGTTCATGCCAGCCACGCCGGTTCTGTCGAACGGCGGCACCGGGCGCGGCCTTCCGATCTCGTGCTACCTCAACTCGGTCGATGACAGCCTCGAAGGCATTGTCGCGACGTGGAACGAGAACGTCTGGCTCGCCTCGCGCGGCGGCGGCATCGGCACCTATTGGGGCAAGGTCCGCGGCATCGGCGAGAGCGTCGGCCTCAACGGCAAGACCAGCGGCATCATCCCCTTCGTGCGCGTGATGGATTCGCTGACGCTGGCGATCAGCCAGGGTTCGCTGCGGCGCGGTTCGGCGGCCTGCTATCTCGACGTTTCGCACCCGGAAATCGAGGAGTTCCTCGAGATCCGCAAACCTTCGGGTGACTTCAACCGCAAGGCGCTGAACCTCCATCATGGCGTGCTGCTGACCGACGAATTCATGGAAGCCGTGCGCGATGGCACGGAATTCCACCTGCGCAGCCCCAAGGACGGCTCGATTCGCAGCACGGTCGATGCGCGTTCGCTGTTCCAGAAGCTCGTTGAAACCCGCCTTGCCACGGGCGAGCCCTACATTGTGTTCAACGACACGGTGAACCGCATGATGCCCAAGCATCACCGCGACCTGGGGCTGAAGGTCTCGACCTCGAACCTCTGCTCGGAAATCACCCTGCCGACGGGCCGCGATCACCTCGGCAACGATCGTACCGCGGTGTGCTGCCTGTCCTCGCTCAACCTTGAAACCTGGGACGAGTGGAACGGCGACAAGCGCTTCATCGAGGACGTGCTGCGCTTCCTCGACAACGTGCTGCAGGACTACATCGACCGCGCGCCCAGCGAGATGGCCCGTGCCAAGTACTCGGCCATGCGCGAACGCTCGGTCGGCATGGGCGTGATGGGCTTCCACTCCTTCCTCCAGCTCAAGGGCATCGCCTTTGAATCTGCGATGGCCAAGGCGTGGAACCTCAAGATGTTCAAGCACGTCGCCGCCAAGGCGGACGAGGCTTCGATCCTGCTCGCGCAGGAACGCGGTGCATGTCCGGACGCTGCCGAAATGGGCGTGATGCAGCGCTTCTCCTGCAAGATGGCGATTGCGCCGACCGCGTCGATCTCGATCATCTGCGGCGGCACCTCTGCCTGCATCGAGCCGATCCCGGCCAACATCTACACGCACAAGACCCTGTCGGGCTCGTTCGTGGTCAAGAACCCCTATCTGCAGAAGCTTCTGGCCGAAAAGAGCAAGGATTCCACCAACGTGTGGAACTCGATCCTCGAGCAGGGTGGCTCGGTCCAGCATCTCGATTTCCTCAGCCCTGAGGAAAAGGCGATCTACAAGACCAGCTTCGAGATCGACCAGCGCTGGCTGCTCGAATTCGCGGCAGACCGCACGCCCTACATCGACCAGGCCCAGTCGCTGAACCTCTACATCCCGGCCGATGTCGACAAGTGGGACCTCATGATGCTCCACTTCCAGGCGTGGGAGAAGGGCATCAAGAGCCTCTATTACCTCCGCTCCAAGTCGGTCCAGCGCGCAGGCTTCGCCGGCGGCGTCGAGGCAGACAACACCGCGCAGGCCCCCAAGATCGAACTGTCGGCCGGCCAGACCGACTACGAGGAATGCCTGGCCTGCCAGTGATGGCGTGAGGGAGCCTGCGGGCCATGTCCGTGACGACTGACGTTGTAGCGAAATGGCCCACACTGCTCATCGCTCTTCCATGGGTCATCGCCGGCTTGGCGATGACTCTTCGGCCTGCCGTGTTCGCGCAATGGCAGTCCGACTTTTGGCGGAAGCGATATGGCATCGTGGCGGGGCCAATCGGCTCGGGCACTAAACTGTTCTACCGATTGCAGGGCATTTTCGTCGCGACCGTCGGTTTGCTCGTTGTGGGCAATTCGGTGCTCGGGTGAAATACGAACTGCTAACATCCCCGTTACACCCCGCGACACTTTGCGGCTGGCGCATCTGTGCGACAATCCGCGACAAGACTTGTGCTTGCACGATCCCGGTCAGGCCCGCTAAGGCGGCTTTGTCTAATCTTGCGATCAATTCGCATTATCAAAGGGGTTCGTTTCATGCGCAAGTGGCACCGCTGGATCACGGTGTTCTTCGGGGTCTTCATGATCTGGATGGCCTTCACCGGCGTCGCCAGCCACGTGACGGCGCTCTGGCCAGCTGGGGAGCAGGCCGGACCTCCGCCCGTTCCGCAGGGTTTCGTCTGTCCCGAAACCATGATGTGCCGCCCCAAGGCGCCTCCGGGCGGGATGAAGTCGCTGGTCGGCTGGTTCCACCACCTGCATTCGGGCGAGGAATTCGGTCCTGTCGGCACCGCAATCTCGCTGATGACCGGTCTGGCGCTGCTGTTCTTCAGCATCTCGGGCCTGTGGATGTACTTCTCGATGTGGAAGAACCGCAAGGACCGCAGCCTCAAGCCCGGCTGGTTCTGGAAGTAAGCGAGTCTTCGCTGGTTGCGCCCCTGACGTCCGTCAGGGGCTTGTGGCACCGGCCCGCTCCCCCGCCCGGCCACCCATTCAGGGTACTCTCGTGGGTAGCCGGGCGGGGGAGCGGGCCGGTGCCGCTAGGAAAGCCCGGATGGGCTTTTCGCACCCCGCAAATAAAGAAAAACGCCCCGCCTTTCGGCGGAGCGCTCTCCGGTCGCGTGGCACGACCTGGTCCCGAAGGGGGCGGGACGTTCTTGCGATCCGGCACCCAGCGAGCCGCCGGGACAGGACAGCGGGAAGGCCTCGCTGCCTTTCCGGACTTATTCTTCCTCGAGCATGCCCCAGGCCACATCGCCGTTCGCCGAAAGGCGAACCTTGTCGCCTTCGATTTCGGCGACGAGCCCGGTGGAGAGGTAATGATGGTGGCCGGAATGGGTTCCACCTTCGAAACCCGCGCCGGAGTCCTTCTTGGTCAGCTTGATCCGGTCGCCATCGACGCCATCGACCGTGCCGATGTGCACGCCATCGGCGCCGATCACTTCCATATGCTCTCGGATGCCCGAAGTGCGTTCGGTGCTGTTGCCGTAGCCCATCTGTTCGCCCGACTGCCCCCCGCCCATCTGGCGCTGGCCCGCGTCGAACTGGACCTGTTGGCCCTCGGTGCCGGAATTGTCGGAACGCGAGCTGTTGGGGCCCTGGTTCTGCCGTTCGGACTGCTGGCCCATCTGGCCACCGGTGTAGTCGCCGCTCCAGCGGTCGCCGCCGGTCTGCTGGTCGGCACCTCCGGGGCTGCGGATGCCTTCCTGACGGTCGGCCTGGCCGGTTCCGCCCTGCTGTTGCTGCTGCCGCTCGCCGGCATTGGCGCCGGTGACGTTGCGGGAATCGTTCGGCTCGTACTCGCCCATGGCAATTCTCCTGCGAATTCTATGAAGTTTCACGGGCGCTGCCGATCGCGCGCCCTTGCCTTCACAACCGTGCGCCGGGTCCGCCGTTCCGCTTCGAAACCGGGCGCAGCGCCAGTCCGATGGCCCCTGTCGCCGGGTCGAGGGTTCCTGCCCCAAAGGGCACGATTCAATCGCGTGGAAAACCCCGCCACTATCCCCCGCAAAGGCCGCGCCCGCGCTTTTGCCTGACCGCATCAGACCTTACATTCAAAGAATCAGCACAGGACACCGCCATGCCCCTTCTTGAAGCCCGCCCGACCTACAAGCCCTTCGAATATCCCTGGGCCTACGAATTCTGGAAGCGCCAGCAGCAGATCCACTGGATGCCCGAAGAGGTGCCGCTGGGCGAGGATTGCCGCGACTGGGCGCAGAAGATCTCGGATCACGAGCGCAACCTGCTCACGCAGATCTTCCGCTTCTTCACCCAGGCCGACGTGGAAGTGCAGAACTGCTACCACGAACAATACGGCCGCGTGTTCAAGCCGACCGAGATCAAGATGATGCTCGCCGCCTTCTCCAACATGGAGACGGTGCACATCGCCGCCTATTCGCACCTGCTCGACACCATCGGCATGCCTGAAAGCGAATACGGCATGTTCCTCGAATACGAGGAGCTGAAGGCCAAGCACGATTACCTGCAGACCTTCGGCGTCGACAACGACGAGGACATCGCCCGCACGCTGGCCATGTTCGGCGGCTTCACCGAGGGCCTGCAGCTCTTCGCCAGCTTCGCCATGCTGATGAACTTCCCGCGCTTCAACAAGATGAAGGGCATGGGCCAGATCGTTTCGTGGTCGGTCCGCGATGAATCGCTCCACTGCGAAGGCATCACCCGCCTGTTCCACGCCTTCGTGAAAGAGCGCGGCTGCCTGACCAAGGCGGTGAAGGAAGACATCATCGACTGCTGCCAGAAGACGGTGCGCCTCGAAGACGCCTTCATCGACCTCGCCTTCGAACAGGGCCCGGTACCGGGCATGAGCGCCAAGGAAATCAAGCGCTACATCCGCTACATCGCCGACTGGCGCCTGTCGCAGCTCGGCCTGCCGGCGATCTACATGATCGAAGACCACCCGCTCCCCTGGCTCGCCCCGCTCCTCAACGGCGTCGAACACGCCAACTTCTTCGAAACCCGCGCCACGGAATACTCGAAGGCGGCGACCAAGGGCGACTGGAACACGGTGTGGTCGAGCTTCGACAAGCGCCGCACGGCGAAGTCGGCGGCGAATGTCGAAGCGCCGGTCGAGGTGGACGTCGACATGTTCGGCGCTGCGGGGATTGCGGCGGAGTGATTGACGTCCTGGAGAGGTGAGAAGCGGTGCCAAAAGTCTTTGACTGGAACGGTTACCGCTTCCATTTCTTCTCAAACGAAGGTGATCCGCGCGAGCCTGCGCATATCCACGTCACCAAGGGCCGCGACACGGCGAAATTCTGGCTTAGCCCTGAGGTCAGCCTGGCCTATGGTCGCGGCTTCCCGCCCCGCGTGCTTTCGCAATTGGTTCGTGTTATCGAAGAGCGGCGCGAAGAACTCGAAAGGGCATGGAATGACTATTTCGCCTGAGCCCCTGTCCGTCCGTTTCGACGACCATTGCCTGTGGGTCGAACTCGACGACGGCCGCACAATCGGCGCGCCAATTGCGTGGTTCCCACGCCTGCTCCATGCATCCGAAGTTGACAGATCAGCGTTCTTTCTCAGCCGGGACGGCATCCACTGGGAAGGGCTGGACGAGGACATTTCGATTGCGGGTCTGCTAGCGGGGCGTGGCGACCGCATGGGAGTGCACAAAGCGGCAGCCTGACAGCGAACCTCCGCTCACCCCATGGAACGGCAAAGTCCCTCGTTGACGTTGGCTTCCCAGGTGGCACCTTGTGATTGGTCAATCAAAAGGAGCGATTATGTATGATGCTCCAGACGGCGGGCAGGCGTCTTATGACATTCTATTGGAAGCCACGCCCGCTGGCGATCGTCTCGCACGTTCGCTAGTGATACCGGTAGGCAAATACGCCCTCTCAATCCCCGACCCCGAACATGGCGCCTGGACGACGTGGAGAGACATTTCTCCGCCAGACACAGGCTGGAACACCCGCTTCCTGATAGGGCAACGCGAACTGCAGGGCAACGAAGTGCAAGATGTCGTGCGGTTTGCACCTTCTCGGACGTCATCGCCCGCCTAGACGAAGGATTCGAGCGCTATCGGAGCGACGAAAGCGATGCGCAGATCCGCGATGGGCTGATCCAGCGGTTCGAGTTTACCTACGACCTTTCCCACAAGATGCTCCGCCGCGCGCTCGAAGCGGGGCCGGCCAATCCTGATGAGATTGACCGGCTGACCTTCCCGGACCTGATCCGCACCGGTGTCGAGCAGGGACTGGTCGCGGGGCAATGGCCCGAGTGGCGGACATTCCGCGAGATGCGCAACATCACCTCGCACACGTATGACGAGGCCAAGGCGGTGCAGGTCGTTGCCGCGATACCTGCCTTCCTCGCCGAAGCGCGTGGCCTGTTGGACCGCTTGCAGGCGCGGGCGTGACCAGCCTGCTACAGTTGACGCCCGAGGAAATCGAGGCCGTGCGCACGATCCTGCGTCACTGCCTGCCGGATCGCGTTGCGGTCCGCGCCTTCGGCAGTCGCGCCACCGGAAAGGCCAAGCCCTGGTCCGACCTCGATCTTTCCTTTGAGGCAAAGGAAGCGTTGCTGCTCTCGGTCATGGCGCTCCTGCGCGAGGCTTTCGATGAGTCGGCCCGGCCATGGAAAGTCGACCTCGTGGACTATCGCACCGTATCGGCCGAATTCGCCGCGATCATCGATCGTGACGGCTTGGCCGTTCTCTGACATAGCGCCCCCATGGAACTCGACGACCAGCTCCGCCGCTATTTCGGCAGCGATGACTTTGCAGCGATTACCCCTGCCGCGATGGAAGCGGGTATCGAGAAGATGCTCGTCGATTTCGGGCTGGAGAAGGACCGCGCGCGCCGCTTCGGGCTGTGGTCGCTGCTGCACATGCTTGGCAGCGCGCCCGATCTCGACGTGGCGTTCAAGCACGCTGAGGACCATGATGCGGCGCGCAACTTCATGGACATGATGGCCAAGGCTCACGATGGAATCGATGCTGGAAGCGCTGGCTGATCTGCCGCTGCTCAAGATCGCCGCTGGCTGGCTCCTGCTCGTCAACCTGCAGACTTTCACAGCCTTCTGGTTCGACAAGCGCGCGGCGCTGCGCGGGTTCTGGCGTACGTCCGAAGCAAACCTGCTGATGGGCGCGTTCCTCGGAGGTACGCCCGGTGCCTTCTTGGCCCGGCGGGTGTTCCGGCACAAGACGCGCAAGCAGCCTTTCGTCAGCCGGCTCAAGACGATTGCCTTCCTGCAGATCATGGCGATCGGCGGCGCGATGGGCTGGTATGCTGCCGGCATCCTTCAGGTTTGAGGCAATCGCCGTTTGACGGCGCCGGTCGAAGCGCGCACTCTCCGATCGGGAGAGAGGATCGAGCTATGCCGGCACTGTTCTGGGGGTTTGTCGCAATCGTGGTGCTCGTGCTGGGGCTGGCGCTTATTGCGCTCAAGCCGCAGGCAGATACGCCGGAACGGCGCCGGAAATCCGGCGACAGCTCGGGCGGCATGTGGTGGGCGACCGACGCCGGAAGCGGCGATTGCGGTGATGGCGGCTGCGATTAGAGCAAGAGAATAGCGGACAAGCAAAAAGGGCGGCTTCCCCCCGGACGCCGCCCTTCCCGTAACCCGCTGACGCGGGCCGAATAGTGTGCCTCAGGCCTTCTTCGGCTTGCCGTAGCGACGGCGGGCGACCAGGCCCGCGGCAGCCGCGCCGAACAGGATCACCATCGAAGGCTCGGGCACTTCGGTGCCGCTGCTGGTCGACGAGGTCGTCGTCGTCGTGCCGCCGTTCGAACTGGACGAGGACGTCGAGGACGAGGTTGACGACGAGGTCGAGGAAGACGTCGACGAGGACGTGGAGCTTGAGGTCGAACTGGACGTGGACGACGAGGTCGACGAGCTCGAGGTGACGTTGCCCGAGGACGTCGAGGTTGACGAACTGGTGCTCACGTTGCCCGACGAGGTGCTGACGTTCCCGCTCGAGGTTGAGACGTTGCCGCTGCTGGTGCTGACGTTGCCGGAGCTGGTGCTGACCGATCCGCTCGACGTGCTGACATTGCCGGACGACGTCGAGGTCGAGGTGGAAACGCCGCCGGTCGAAGTCGAGACGCCGCCGGTTGTTGTGGAACTGGTGATGCCGCCCGAGCTGGTCGAGGTCGATCCTCCCGACGTTGACGATGAAGTGGAGCCGCCCGAGGTGGAGGTGGAACCGGTGCTGGTCGACGAGACGACTACGCTGCCACCGCCGCCGCTGCTGCCGCCGAAGAACCCGCCAAAGAAGCCGCCGCCGAAGCCGCCGATGCCGCCCCCGCCGATCACCACCGGCACCCCGCCGCCGCTCGATCCGGTCGGCTGCGGCGGCATCGGTGGCATGTAGGGAACCGGCACCATCGCCATCTGCGGCGCGGGCTCGCAAGTCTTGGTGGTGGTCGTCGTCACGATCCGGCGGGCGCGGTGGATTTCGCGCTTGGCCGGGCGCTTCGCGATCCGCTTGGCGGGCTTGGTCGTCTTGACCTTCACGGGCTTGACGTGGTGGATCTCGCCCTTCGAGGGCGCTTCCGAAACGTGCACGGCGCCGCCGCCGAGCATCGCCCCGCCCGCTGCAGCCGCCGCCAGTTTTGCCAATGCCATCCGAACCGACATGATCGTTGCTTCCGTTTCGTATCTTTGCGGAAGGGGCTACCAGACGCGGGTTAATGCTCTGCTGACCCTTCCTTACCGATCGAAGAACGCAGATGGGGCGCGCGGGGGCAATGGCGTTAACCGTGTTGTCAGCCTTGAATCTGCCCGAAAACGGGACCGGAGCGGGGGGACGGTTAACTCTGTGCCAGAATGGGACCGAATGGCCTGCGAGGATGAAGCTTTGAATCCAACTCTACGGCAACTCCCCCACAACTCACCCCTAACTCTCCTGCAACTTTCGCGCGTGGAGGGCAGACTCGGGCGCTAGTCTGCCTGGTCGAAAAGCGAGGGTGTCGAGCCGGTCGGCGGAGTGAGGCCAAGGTGCTGCCATCCCCGGTCGTTGAGGCAGCGCCCCCGCGCCGTGCGCGCGATCATGCCGAGCTGGATCAGATAGGGTTCGATCACTTCCTCGATCGTGTCGCGCGGCTCGGACAGGCCGGCGGCGAGCGTCTCGACGCCGACCGGCCCGCCCTTGTAGATGTCGGCGATCATCGTCAGGTAGCGGCGGTCCTGCAGGTCGAGGCCGATCTTGTCGACCTCGAGCCGGGTCAGCGCGTTGTCGGCAATGGATTGCGTGATCTTGTCCGCGCCTGCCACCTGCGCGAAGTCGCGGACACGGCGCAGCAGGCGGCCGGCGACGCGGGGGGTGCCGCGCGAGCGGCGGGCGATTTCGGTGGCGCCGCCCTTGTCGATGCCGATGCCCATGAGGCTGGCCCCGCGCGCCACGACGCGCTCCAGTTCCTCGACCGAGTAGAACTGCAGGCGCACCGGGATGCCGAAGCGGTCGCGCAAGGGGGTCTGCAGCAGGCCCTGCCGCGTCGTCGCGCCGATCAGGGTAAAGGGCGGCAGGTCGATCCGCACCGAGCGGGCCGAAGGGCCTTCGCCGATCATCAGATCAAGCGCGCGGTCCTCCATTGCCGGATAGAGCACTTCCTCGACCACGGGGTTTAAGCGGTGGATCTCGTCGATGAACAGGACGTCGCCGTGTTCTAGATTGGTCAGCAGCGCCGCCAGATCGCCCGCCTTGGCGATGACCGGGCCGGAGGTGGCGCGGAAATTGACGCCGAGTTCGCGCGCGATGATCTGGGCGAGCGTCGTCTTGCCAAGGCCCGGCGGCCCGAAGAACAGCACGTGATCCATCGCCTCGCGCCGCATCTTCGCGCTTTCGATGAAGACCTGCAGGTTGTCCTTGGCAGCCGCCTGCCCGACGAACTCGGCCAGAGTCTTGGGCCGCAGCGCGGCGTCCTGATCCTCGATCTGCGAGGCGGCGGAAAGGAGGGGGTTATCGGTCATGTTTTCAGGTACTTCTGAACATCGCGGGAGTGATGCAGGATGCGAATGATCCGCACGGTATCGCCAAGGACACGGTAGATGATGCGATGCCGGTTGCATGGCAATTGGCGAACGCCTTCGCCCCAGCTGTCCTTTGCCTCGCCAATCAGCGGATGATCGACAAGGCGGTCGAAGCGTTCCTCGATTGCATCGCTATAAGCATCTGCCGCAGCCGCACCGAACTCTGCTTCGCCATACTCGAAGATTTCGACCAGGTCACGGCGGGCGGCCCTGCTCAGAACAATCCTAGGCACGCCGGGCGCGGCGCTCTTCGGCGATTTCCCGCAGCACTTCGCGCGCATCACGCTCGATGTACCCCGAAGCTTCTCCCTCTTCGATCATCCGGCGGACCCAAGCCGTGTCCGCCGCCTCATCGAGATCGCGCTGGATCAGATCGCGCAGATAGGCTCCGGCATCGGCATAACCGCCATCGGCTATCCGCTGCTGGACGCGGCTTTCGAGAGACGAGGGGATGGAAAAGCTGAGGTCGGTCATGGCTGGATCATACCGGGTTGGGGGTTTAATGGCAAAGCCAGGAGGCGTGTCATGAGTGCCGGCAGTTCTGCGAAGCATAATCCCAGGCTCCGCCGCTATCCAGACAAGAGTCGATGGCGAACTCGGAACTGCCAAAGTGCCATACCAGCGCCAACGCGCTCACGATTGCGCCGATGATCAGAATGCGCTTCAACCTGCCGCCCTCTTCAGCGCCACGCGCACCAGTTCGTTCAGCCCCGCGTCCTCGCCCAGTTCCTTGACCGCAGCGGCGACGGCGCTGCTTGCCACGGCGGGCTTGAAGCCGAGGTTCTGCAGGGCGGAGACGGCATCGGCGCTGGCGTTGCCGGGCGGTAAGGTGAACGCTTCTCCGCTGGCCATGCCAACTGGCGAAGCGTAGCCTGCCAAACCACCGGCCTTGTCCTTCAGCTCGTTGACGATGCGGCTGGCGAGTTTGGGGCCGACGCCATTGGCGCGGGCGACCATGGCGCTGTCGCCGTGGGCGCAGGCGCGCTGGAGTTCCTCGATCGAGAGGGCCGAGAGGATGGCGAGCGCCACCTTGCTGCCGACGCCCTGCACCGCGGTGAGCAGGCGGAACCAGGCGCGTTCGCCGGCGCTGGTGAAGCCGATCAGGCGCTGGTCGGTTTCGCTCACCTGCATTTCGGTGTGGACGACGACCTTGTCCCCCCGGATGCCGAGATGGGTCAGCGTCTTGGCCGAGCATTGCACGAGATAGCCGACGCCGTTCACGTCGATCACGGCCCAATCGGGCCCGGTGTCATCGAGAATGCCGGTCAGCTTGGCGATCATGGTTTGTTCCTATGGCAGGAACTTTTTGCCGTGGCCAGAGGATACCTGCGCCAAATGCGTGGAGTGGCGGCGGGTGTTGGCGCTAAATGCCCACCTCCAACCCCTCCCGCCTGCGGGAGGGGAGAAGAAAGGGGTGCCCTAAGCCCCTAGCGAAGGGGGCGCTAGTCGTTGGCTTGCTGGTCCTCTGGCACGTCGTCCCATGGGCGGTAGTAGAGCGTGGCGCAGTCGTGGGCGAGGATGCCGCCGGTCAGTGTCAGGTCGTCCTTCCAGGCATCGGCCACGAAATCGAGGGTCGAGAGGTGTCGGTCCTCGAAGTACATCTCGTGGACGTCATCACGCCCCGCGCCATAGACGATGCGCGATATCCCTGCCCAGATCGAGGCCATGGTGCACATGCCGCAGGGCTGGAGCGTGGAATAGAGCGTGGCGCCGGGAAAGCGCATTTCGCGGGAGGACTTGCCTGCAGCGCGGATCGCCATGACTTCGGCATGGGCGGTGGCGTCGCAGTGTTCGGCGGTGCGGTTGACGCCGTGCGAGAGCAGTTGCCCATCGCGCACGATGATTGCAGCGATGGGGGTGTTGGCGGGATCGGTGCCCTTGCGGGAGATGGCGAGATCGCGCGCGCGCGCCATCCAGTCTTCGTCGCTCAATCTGTCGTTCAGTGCGTCCATCCGGTGCATACGCCGGATCGTGGCAGTCGTTCCGGCCTATCGATGGCTGCCGAGCATGTTGGCGTGGGTTATCGCCACGGCCAAGGCGTCGGAGGCGTCCTCGCCCGCAAGCTGGACGCCGGGGAGCAGGATCTTGAGCATGTGCTGGATCTGCTGCTTTTCCGCACCGCCGGTGCCGACCAGCGCCTTCTTGATGACCTTGGTGGGATACTCGGCCACGGGGATTCCCGCCCGTGCGACCGCGACCATGGCAACGCCGCGCGCTTGCCCGAGCTTGAGGGTGGACTGCGGGTTGACGTTGACGAAGACTTCCTCGACCGCGCCGCTATCAGGCTTGTAAATGTCGATCACGGCGGCAAGCGCGGAATCCAGTTCGACCAGACGTGAAGCCATGGTGGCCTTGTTGTCGGTGCGGATCTGGCCGTTGGCGACGTGGCTGAGGCGGCTGCCCGACTTAGCGACGACGCCCCAGCCGGTGACGGTGAGGCCGGGGTCGATCCCGAGGATTATCATCTTACAGCTTGAGTCCGAAGCGGGGGCCGATCTGCATCATGGCCAGATAGAGCAGCACCGTCAGCACGCAGCCCGCGACCAGAGCAACCCAGAACGGTACGCCGTGGCGCAGCAGCGCGGGGATCACGAGGAACATCGGCAGCGAGGGCAGGACGTACCAGAAGGTTGCTTGCGCATGGACCGCCATGTTCTCCGCATCGGGCCGGGCGTTCCACAGGAACACCATGCCGAGCACCGAGACGAGCGGCAAGGAAGCGACCAGTGCGCCGACAGTGGGCAGCTTGCGGCCAATCTCCCAGATCAGCGCGATGAGCAGGCCGGAGAGCACGGCCTTTATGGCGAGCGGCATCATGGTTCAGTAGATAACCTCGAATGGTCCGCCAGGCGTTTCGGCGCCATCCCAGTCCTTGGGTGCTGCCTTGGCAAGGTCGTCATAGGCGCTCCCGTCGAACGAGGCTGGCGACCTGCAGGTGAGGCTGGCGAGCGCATTTTCGCCCGAGGAGCCTTGCAGCACTTCTATTCCCGAGGACTGCCTGCCGGGGTTCTCGTTGAGGCTGCCGGTTTCATCGACGTGGACGACGTAATGCGTCATCCCGTTGGTGAAGCGGATGTAGTCCTGGTTGAGGCCGCCCTGGCTGCGATTGCCGCCGGTGTGGATGTTGCTCCAGTCCGGCGTGCTGGCAATGTGCAATTCGGGACGGCCGTGTGGTCCGAAGCGATAGTGCAGCGAGTTGCGTGCCAGGCAAACGCTGCCAAGCTTCACGCCGAAGCGGCAGGTGTAGACCACGCGTTCGTCGTTTGCGCACAGGCTTGCAGGACGAGCCGCGCCGAGGCGGGCAGGTTTCGCCACCGACCCGCCGGTGGAGAGCAGCGCCGCGAGTGCAACGGCAACTGGAAGCGCTGCCGTTGCCCGTGGCATCAGCCCAGCGTTTCCATGACGTCGTCGGGGATGTCGTAGTTGCCCCAGACGGTCTGGACGTCGTCGTCGTCCTCAAGGACGTCGATCAGCTTGAGCAGGGTGGCGGCGTTGTCGGCATCGACCGAGGTCTTCATGCTCGGCTTCCATGCCAGCTTGACGCCTTCGGCCTCGCCCAGGGTCTTTTCGAGTTCGCGCGCAACTTCGTGCAGCGATTCGACCGCGACCCAGATCTGGTGGCTGCCGGGGTTCTCGTCACCATCGCCCATGTCGGATTCGACGTCTTCGGCACCGGCTTCGATCGCGGCTTCGAGGACCTTCTCCTCGTCACCGACCTTGCCGGGGTATTCGATCAGGCCGAGGCGTTCGAAGCCGTGGCTCACCGCGCCCGATGCGCCAAGGTTGCCGCCGTTCTTCGAGAAAGCGGTGCGGATGTTGGTGGCGGTGCGGTTGCGGTTGTCGGTCAGCGCCTCGACGATGATCGCGACGCCGCCCGGGCCGTAGCCTTCGTAGCGCACTTCCTCGTAGTTATCACCTTCGCCCTTCGACGCCTTGTCGATCGCGCGGGCGATGTTGTCCTTGGGCATGGACTGGGCCTTGGCCGCGTTGACCGCGGCGCGCAGGCGCGGGTTCATGTCCGGATCGGGCATGCCCATCTTGGCGGCCACGGTGATTTCGCGGCTGAGCTTGGAAAACATCGCCGAGCGCTTTTTGTCCTGCGCGCCCTTGCGGTGCATGATGTTCTTGAATTTGGAATGGCCTGCCATGGTCCGTGCTTCTTGCGAGGTTTTGGAATCTGCATCGCCCCTAGCCGACGCCGCGCGTTCCGGCAATCGGTGTGGCGCATCGGCGCAATTGCAGGCATGAGGCAGCGATGATCCGCACGACCCTTGCCGAACTGATCGCCTTCCTGCGCCGCCCCGTGCCGATGGCGGCTTCCGGGTTGAACGCTGATGGAGCGCTTTCCCGCTGGTTTGTGCTGACAGCATTCCAGATTGGGGTGCTGGGGCTGGTGGTGATGCCGCTGATCGCGCTGTGGCAGAAGGCCTTTGCGCTATCGCCACCGAATGCCTTCGAAGGAATGGGGCCGCTGGCGCTGTGGGGCGGAGCGGTGCTTCTGGCGCCGGTGCTGGAGGAACTGTTCTTTCGCGGCTGGATGAGCGGGACGCGGCGCGTGTTGGCCCTGATCGGCGTGGTCCTGGCCGGGCTGGTCGTTTTCGTGGCGCTGGGCCGGGGCAAGCCGCTCGTGGGTGGGGGAATACTGCTGGCCACGGTCCTTGTTGCGGCGGTGACCTGGGGGCGGAAACGGCGAGACACGGGGGTTCCACCGTGGTTCGCCCGACACTTCGCCCTGCTGCTTTACGGCACCACTGCGCTTTTCGCGGTAATGCACCTTTTCAATTACCCGACGATCACGCTCGCTGCCGTGCCGATGGTGCTGCCGCAGTTCTGGTCAGGCTTGATGTTCGCGCACATGCGGGTGAGGCTTGGCCTGCTGGCCTCGATGCTCAACCACATCGCATCGAACGCCATCGTGCTGGCGGTAGCGCTGAGCTGGGGTTAGCCGTTCACCACCGTGCCGCCATTGGGATGC
The DNA here is from genome assembly GCF_000807925.1 of Novosphingobium subterraneum. GTDB lineage: Bacteria > Pseudomonadota > Alphaproteobacteria > Sphingomonadales > Sphingomonadaceae > Novosphingobium > Novosphingobium subterraneum. The sequence goes on from NZ_JRVC01000007.1 coordinate 162,623, forward strand.
AGCACCTGACCCGACATGTAGGAGGAGTCCTCACAGGCGAGGAACAGGAAGCTGGGAGCCACCTCGTTGGGCTGGCCCGGGCGGCCCATCGGCGTGTTCTCGCCGAAGTGTTCGAGCTTCTCCTTCGACGCGCCGCCGCAAGGGTTGAGCGGGGTCCAGATCGGGCCGGGGGCGACCGCATTGACGCGGATGCCTTCGCCCACAAGCTGTTCGGACAGGGCGCGGGTGAAGGCGGTGATGGCGCCTTTGGTGCTTGAGTAGTCGAGCAGTTCGGGTTCACCCTTGTAGCTGGTGATCGAAGTGCAGTTGACGATGGCCGCGCCCGGCCTGAGGTGCTCGCGCGCGGCCTGGACGAGGTAGAACATCGAGAAGATGTTGGTCTGGAAGGTGCGTTGCAGCTGGTCCGCGGTGATTTCGCGGATGTCCTTGTCGGGGTGCTGTTCGCCTGCGTTGTTGACGAGGACGTCGAGGCGGCCCCAGTCGCCGATGACCAGATCGACGAGGGCATGGGCCACTTCCGGATCGCCGAGGTCGCCTGAGAAGGTCAGGGCTTCGCTGCCTTCGGCTTCGCACAGTTCGCGGGTGCGGGCGGCGTCCTCGTTCTCATTGAGATAGGCGATGGCAACTTTCGCGCCCTCGCGTGCGAAGAGGACGGCGACGGCGCGGCCGATGCCGCTATCCGCCCCGGTCACGATCGCCACCTTGCCCTTCAGTCGCCCCGAACCGGGATAGCGCGGCTGCCATTCGGGCTTGGGATCGAGGCTCGCCTCGCTGCCGGGGAGCCCGTCTTCGTGGATCGGCGGGCGGACGGTGGCGGTCTGGGTCATGGGGCTATCCTGCTGAAACTACAGGATGCCAATGGCCGGGCAGGGTGGTGGTTCCGCTCCTGCCCGGGAAACGCGATCAGTCGATGCCGAGAGCGTTCTTGTAGGTTTCGAGCACGGCTTCCATCTCACGGCGGTCGTCGGGCTTCATCTTCCGCAGGCGGACGATCTGGCGCATGATCTTGGCGTCATAGCCGGTGGCCTTGGCTTCGTTGTAGACGTCCTTGATGTCGTCGCCGATGCCCTTCTTTTCCTCTTCGAGGCGTTCGATGCGCTCGATCAGGAGGCGCAGGCGATCGTCTGCTGTCTTGGCATCGTCGAATTCGACCATCGGGAAAGTCTCCGGGTATGCGGGTGAATCAATTGGCGCGGCTGATAGACGCGCCACAGGATTCGGGCAAAACCGGGCCTGTGGATAGTCCGGGGATTAGTGGCGTTTTTGTTGACGGCACCGGCCCGCTCCCCCGCCCGCCACCCGACAAAGGTACCCTCTGGGTGGTCGGGCGGGGGAGCGGGCCGGTGCCGCAAGGAAAGGCCGGACGGCCTTTCCTTCACATCAACGATGCCCAGCATTCTTCTTGAGGCTTTCTTCCATCCGCGCGAGCTGCTCGGGCGTTGCCTCGGTCTGGTAGCGGGCCTTCCATTCGGCTGCGGGGAGTCCGTGGATCACTTCGCGCGCGGCGGCCTTGTCGCCCGCAAAGCCGCCTTCGATGATCCAGTCCGCCAGGCAATTGCGGCAGAAGCCCGAAAGGCCCATCAGGTCGATGTTCTGGGCATCGTGGCGGTGCTGGAGGTGCTTTACCAGGCGGCGGAAGGCGGCGGCCGCTACGGAATCGGGAAGCGTATCGATTGCATTCGTATCCACGGTAATCTTCCTTGGGTTTTGAAATGGCATGGGCCATAGCGCATCCCGCAGATTCATAAGGAGTACCCAAGCTGTGGCCAAGCTCGATCCTCGCGGACGTAAAGTGAAGATCCTCGCCACGGTAGGACCCGCCAGCCGCGAGCCGGAAATGCTCGAGAAGCTCTTTCGCGCAGGCGCTGACGCCTTCCGTGTCAACATGAGCCATGGCGAGCACGCCACCCATGCCGAAACGATCGCCAATATCCGGGCGCTCGAGAAGAAGGTGAACCGCCCCATCACGATCCTGTGCGATCTGCAGGGACCGAAGCTGCGGGTGGGCAAGTTCAAGGAAGGCCGTGCGGTGATCCGCCACTCGGGCCATTTCACGCTTGATCGCAATCCCGAGCCGGGTGACGAGACCCGTGTCCAACTGCCGCATCCCGAACTGTTCGGCATCCTGCAGAAGGGCCAGCGCCTGCTGATCGACGATGGCAAGCTGCGCTTGCGCGTGATCCGGGCCGACCAGAACGAGATTCTCTGTTCCGCCGAGGTTGGTGGGGTCATCTCCGATCGCAAGGGGGTCAATGTGCCCGATGCCGTGGTGCCGGTCCCGGCGTTGACCGACAAGGACCGCCGCGACCTTTCGTTTGCCGTCGAGCATGGTGCGGACTGGATCGCCCTGTCGTTCGTGCAGCGTCCAGAGGACGTTGCCGAAGCGCGCCGCCTGATGGGCGGCTACGGTTCGCTGATGGCCAAGATCGAGAAGCCTGCCGCGATCTCGCGTCTGGAAGAGATCATCGAGCTTTCCGACGGCATCATGGTTGCCCGTGGCGACCTTGGCGTGGAGTTGAATCCTGAAGAAGTGCCGCCGCTGCAGAAGCGCATCGTTGAAAGCGCGCGCCGCCAGGGCAAGCCGGTGGTCGTCGCCACGCAGATGCTCGAATCGATGATCGAGGCGCCGACGCCGACCCGCGCCGAAGTGTCCGACGTCGCCAACGCGGTCTATGACGGGGCTGACGCGGTCATGCTCTCGGCCGAAACCGCCGCAGGGGCCTGGCCGGAAGAGGCGGTGACGATCATGCACCGTATCGCTGCGCAGGTCGAAGCCGATCCGGGCTATGGCGCGCGCGTCCACTTCATCGAGACCCTGCCCGATCCGACCACGGCCGACGCGCTGGCACAGGCTGCGGCGAGCATCGCCAACACCCTGCCGATCGCAGGCGTGATCGTCTTCACGGGGTCGGGGTCGACCGCGCGGCGCGTGGCCCGCGAACGGCCTGGCGTGCCGATGCTGGTATTGACGCCATCGCAGAAGACCGCGCGCAAGGTCGGCCTGCTGTGGGGTGCCCACGCCGTCAGCACCAAGGACATCGGCAGCTTCGAGGAGATGATCGCCAAGGGCAAGCGCATGGCCTTGCGTCACGGCTTCGGCACCGCCGGCTCAAGGCTTGTCGCGCTGGCCGGCGTTCCCTTCGGCACGCCCGGGGCCACCAACCTGCTGCACGTCGTCACGCTTACCGGCAACGAACTGGATCAACACGGCTGACATTGATGTAAATATGCCACGCGCTTTGTAAGAATTAATTGCGCACTTGAAAACAGGTTGAACGCCGCTGCGCAGCGGGCATTCTTGCTCCACAAGATAAACGGGAGCTGTGAATGCCAGTTACAAAGAGCAGGGTTTCGCAAGGAATTTGCCGTGGGCTCAGCGCCCTTGCGCTCGTCGTCACGGGTGCGGGCGTGGCCTATGGTCAGGACGCGGCGCAGGATCAGGAGCAGTCGGCGATTGACGTGCTTAACGCCGACATCATCGTCACCGCCACGAAGAAGAAGGACGTCGAGAACGTCCAGGACGTGCCGGTTGCGATCACCGCATTCAATGCCCAGAGCCTGCAGGCGCTGCAGGTGCGCGATATCCAGACGCTGACCTACAGCGCGCCGAACGTCTCGCTCGATCAGGTCGGCACCTCGCGCGGGACCGCCAACTTCTCGATCCGCGGGCTTGGCGTGAACAGCTCGATCCCTTCGATCGACCCGACCGTCGGCGTGTTCGTGGATGGGGTATACATCGGCGTCAACAATGGCCTGGTGTTCGACGTGTTCGACCTGGGTTCGGTAGAAGTGGCGCGCGGGCCGCAGGGCATCCTCTATGGCCGCAACACCACCGGGGGCGCGGTCCTGATCAACACCGGCGATCCGACGCCGGATCTGCGCGCCAACTTCCGCGTGTTCTATGAAGGGCCGATCGATTCCGGGCGCGGATCGGGCAACTTCGCGGCGCAGGCCGTGGTGTCCGGTCCGTTGATCAAGGACGTGCTGAACTTCAAGGTCGGCGGTTACGTCAACAACGACGAGGGCTATTTCAAGAACCTGTTCAATGGCAAGGACTTCGGCAAGGCGCAGACCCAGATCCTGCGCGGTGCGCTGGAATTCCTGCCGTCCGAGGCGATCCGCATGGTTGCCAAGGTCGAATACTTCAACAGCGAGGGCGATGGCCCCGCCGGCCAGAACCACGGCCTCTACAAGCGCGACACCTTCGACTTTGCGATCGATAACGGCGGCTTCTACAAGAACCGCACCTGGTTTGCGACGCACAAGACCGAAATCGACGTGGGTGATGGCAAGATCACCAACATCTTCGGCTTCCGCGATTATGACGCCTCGACCGGGGGCGACATCGATTCCAAGCCGGTATTCATCTTCCACTCGAATTCCTTGTTCAAGCAGCGCCAGTATTCGGATGAAATCCGCTACAACAACCGCTTCGGTGCGCTGGACTTCACGGCAGGCGGTTTCTGGTTCACGCAGGACCTGCGCTACGACGAGCTGCGCTTCTTCCCCACGTTCATCAGCCCGTTGACCCAGATCGGCGGGGGTCGCCAGGATCACGACGTGCTCGGCCTGTTTGCGTCGGGCGACTTCGATGTGACCGACCAGCTGACGCTGACCGCAGGCATCCGCTGGTCCAAGGAAACCAAGGACGTCGCCGTCACCTACATTCGGCCTCGTTCCAATTGTTCGGTCGTGGCCGGCACTTGCCCGACATCCGGGGTCAACCCGCTTATTCCGAACGAGAACAACGGCTTCAAGGACAAGCGTACGTGGGAGAACTGGAGCCCCAAGCTCGGCTTCCAGTATCGCTTCAACGGCGATGCGCAGGTCTACGGCAACTGGACGCGCGGCTTCCGTTCGGGCGGGTACAACTTCCGCATCACCAATGCCCGCGCCTTCGAGGCAGTGGCAGCAACGCGCGGCCTTTCGTTCGACGAGGAGCAGGTCGACAGCTTCGAACTGGGCACCAAGTTCCAGACACCGGATCGCAAGCTGACGCTAAACCTGGCGGCTTTCCGCACAGAGGTTGGCAACATGCAGCGTGAGGTCAACGAAGGGTCTGCGGCGGGTGTTGCCCAGTCCATCTTCAACACTGCCGACGCCCGCATCACCGGCATCGAAGGCGAAGGCCGTTTTGCCGTGGGCAAGAACTTCCTGCTCACCGCGAACTTCGGCTACATCGATGCCGAGTACACCAAGGTGCTGTTCGACATTTCGAGCGACGGCGTGGTCAACGACGCGGACAAGGCGCTCGACCTGCCACGCACTCCGAAGTGGACCTATGGCTTTGGCGTGCTGGGTGATTTCCCGGTGGGCGAAGGCAATGCCATCGTTGCCCGCGCCAACTTCCAGCACCGCGACCGGTTTGCCTATACCGACAACAACTTTGGCTGGATCACCTCGTCCGACAACCTCGACGCCTCGATCAGCTATAAGACCGGTGGGCTGACCTTCACGGTCTATGGCCGCAACCTGCTCGATCAGGTCCAGCATGGTGGGGACACGCAGCTGGGTACGGCGGCGCAGATCCCGGTGTTTGGTGGCCCGCTTTCGACCGGCGTCGACCGGCCGTTTGCCGACAATCCCAAGGCCGGCACGTTCTCGCCGCTGGTGCGCGGACGCGTGCTGGGCGTGGAGTTGAACGCCGACTTCTGAGGCAGAGGGCGCTGCGGGGTGTACCGCTCCGCAGCGCTCAGTTCTGGCGTGACTTGATTGTTGCCAGCCTTGGCGCTTCGCGTGCCGCGCGCTTTTCTGCAGAGCTCACGCAGTTCTTGCCAGCCTTCTTGGCAGCATAGAGCGCAGCGTCGGCAATCGGCACGATGTCGGTTGCCGATGTTGCCGTTTCGGGGACGGTCGCGATGCCGAGCGAGGCAGATATTGCGCACTCGTGGCTGGCGCTCAGCGATTCGATGCGCTGGCGCAGGATTTCGGCCTTGTCCATCGCGTCCTCGAGCGAGCAGTCGGGCAGGATGGCGACCAGTTCCTCCCCGCCATAGCGGCAGACCACGTCGGTCGGCCTGAGGCACCCGACGATCTGTGCCGCGACATCGCGCAAGACGGCATCGCCCTTGGCGTGGCCATGTTCGTCGTTCAGTTTCTTGAAGTTGTCGAGATCGAGCATGACCACGGCAGTGCTTGCCCCGGTGCGCGAACCGAGCGACACGAATCGTTCCAGCGCGTCTTCCATGTAGCGGCGGTTGTACAGCCCGGTCAGCGGATCGCGCAGCGACTGGGTGCGCAGCTTCTCGCGCAGGGCAATGTTGGAAAGGGCGAGCGACATGGAGTCCGCCAAGGCGCGGCCGAGGCGGCGGATTTCCATGATGTGATCGTAGGCGCCATCCGAGTCAGGATGGGCGATGATCAGCAGGCCGTGCAGCTGTCCGCAGGCCATCATCGGCATTTCGACGGTGGCGATTTCCGAGGGATGGTGCGCGCAGCACAGGGTTCCGACTGCCGGCGAATTGACGTGCGGCTTGCCGCGCTTCAGCGCCCAGCAGTTCGAGGGCGAGAGCATCTCGGGAACGCTGTAGCCCTCGGGCATGTCCCACGCCCGCGCGAGATCGAGCCGGTCGCGCGAGTTGTTGAACACGAACAGTGCGGCGCCGTAGCTGGGCAGCAAGCGGCGCGCTGTGGCCATCAATACGGCGCCAGCGTCCTCATAGGTCTCGGCGGCCTGGAGCATATCGGTCATCGCGAACAGTTCCTGGATCTGCTCGCGAGAGTCGCGGGTGATAACGTAGTTCGTGATGTTGCGGTTGCGCACAGACTGGGCTGCCCGCTTCAGGACCAGCTGAAGTGCAAATAGAGCCACCATGCAGCAGGCTGCAACTATGGCGAGAAAGTCGTGGTACTTGTCGGCCACGACCATCGGCAGGATCACGGCACAAAGCACCAGCGCATGCGCGACTAGAGTCGAGATATGCACTTTCTCAAGGCTTACCTCGTCATCAAGAAGCTGGCGTTTCTCTGACGATTCACGATCTGCGGCGGCCAAGGGATCCTCCAATCATGAAGGTATGCCGCGGGGCGTTGTAAGATGGGGTTAATTCACCGGGCGTAGGACGACCAGACTCTTACGGAACGCCGGATTAACCACACCATTCAGCGCTTTAACGCTTGCCGAACAAAGCGGACCCGATGCGAACATGTGTCGCGCCCAGTTGCACCGCCGTTTCGAAATCGTCGCTCATGCCCATCGACAGGCGGCTGAGGCCGTTGTCGTCGGCCAGCTTGTCGAGCAAGGCAAAGAACGGCGCGGCTTCGATCCCGGCGGGGGGCACGCACATCAGGCCGACCACTTCCAGACCGGCTTCGCAGGCTTGCGTCAGCAGGGCGGGCAGTTCCGCCACGGCGCAGCCACCCTTCTGCTCTTCGTTGCCGATGTTGACCTGAATGAAGCACGGCACCTTGCGGCCAAGCTTGTCCTGCGCCTTGGCCAGAGCCGTCACGAGGCTGGGGCGATCGACCGAGTGAATGCAGTCGAACAGGGCGATGGCATCTTCGGCCTTGTTGGACTGCAGCTGGCCGACAAGGTGAAGCTGGACATCGGGATGGGCCGCACGGATTGCGGGCCACTTGTCCTGCGATTCCTGCACCCGGTTTTCGCCGAACACGCGCTGGCCTTGCGCGATCAGATCGAGGATCGCCTCGGCGGGCTTGGTCTTGGAGATCGCGATCAGAGTGACGTCATCGGCCTTGCGCCCGGCGATGCGGGCGGCCGTGGCGATGCGCGAATGGACCTGTTCGAGCGGCGATGAAGGGACTGCCTGTTCCATGGCGCGGTGCTATAGCGCCACGATGCGAAAGCGCCAGACCATCGCGAAAAGGGTGCCGCGGCGCGTGCTGCTCAGCGATGCGCGCAACGATGCCGGGCTGGAGCGCGCGATTGCGCGGCTCGGGCACGGAGATGCGCTGGTGTTCCGCCACTACCACCTCGACCGTGCGCCACGCCGCACCCGCTTCGTGACGCTGGCCAGACTGGCGAGGCGCCGTGGCGTCATGGTCATCGGCGCCCGCGTGCCGCGGATGTGGCATGTCGATGGTGTCTACGGCGGGGCGAGAGAGATCATGGCTGGTAGCGGCCTGCGTCTGGCGACAGCCCATTCGCTGCAGGAAATAGCCGCAGCAGCACGCGCCATGGCCGATGCCATCCTGCTTTCGCCGGTCTACCCGACGCGATCGCATCCGGGCGGGAAAGTGCTCGGCCCGGTCCGCTTCCTGATGCTGGCGCGGCTCTCGCCGCTGCCGGTGATCGCACTGGGCGGGATGACCCGCGCCCGTGCCGCGCACCTGCCGGTCCATGGCTGGGCGGCGATCGACGGGCTCGCCTAAACCCTTCACTCGTCGCAATTCCTGTCGGGATTCTTGACGGTGAGTCCCCTTCGGGCGCATGATGCGCGCTCAAGGGCAGGGATAGGCACAAGTTCATGGCAAGCCGGGCAGCAACCACCGCGCAGGCACGCGGATCGAACGCGCGAGGAGGCTTGCGTGGAGCCGACTGGCGCGCCGTTCTGCGCCGCTCGCTGCGCCGCAGTCTGGAACTGCTGGGCGGCGGCATTCTCGCGGCGGCGATGGTGTTTCTCGCGCTCGCGCTGTTGAGTTACACGCAGACCGATCCCTCCGGCAGCACGGCTTCGGGAAGCCCGGTCGAGAACTGGATGGGCCTGGCCGGCGCATGGGCATCGGAGCGTGTGCTGCTGTTCTTCGGGTTGCCGGGCGGTTTGCTGCTCCCGCTCCTGTGGGTGTTTTCGCGGCGCCTGTGGGATTCGGAAAGCGATCTCATCGATCTTGACGAGGACGAGGACGCAGCGCCGCCCCCTAGCTGGTGGCGGCCTACGCTGCTGTTGCTTGTTGCCATGGCGCTGATCGGCACTGCGCTCTCGCTCTGGGGGGCGAGCACGTCGAGCCGCCTGCCTGCCGGGCCAGGCGGGCTCTCGGGCCTGCTGGGAGCCGCCGCGGTGAGCGGCCTCGCCGGATTGGTGCCGCAGGTCTCCGCGCTGTGGTTCACGGTTCCGCTTGGGCTTGTCTCGCTTGCAGGAGGCCTTGCCATCGCCAGCCGGATCTTTGCATTCGACTGGGCCGGAATGCTCAGCTTGCCGTCGTTCCTGCGCCGCCAGCCGCGCGAAGTTGCGTTGGGAGACGAAGAGGACGAGGCCACTGTCCGTCCGCCAAAGAAGGAGCGCCGCGAGAAAGAGGCACGCGCGGCTGCCGACGCGATCGACGTCGAGGAGGCGCTCTCGCAGCGCAAGCCGACCGAGATCACCGATCCCACTCGCACGCCTGCGCCTGCGGCTGTGCAGCCCAAGGCACGGCAAGGGGATCTGTTCGACAAGTACGAGCTGCCCTCGATCGAGCTGCTGGTCGAAGCGCCCGCAGGTTCGACCCAGAAAATCGACAAGCTGGCACTCGAACGCAATGCCCGCCTGCTCGAGAACGTGCTCGACGATTTCAACGTAAAGGGCGAGATCACCGCGGTGCGAACCGGCCCGGTCGTGACGATGTACGAGCTGGAGCCGGCGCCGGGGATCAAGGCCAGCCGCGTGATCGGCCTTGCCGACGACATTGCCCGCAACATGAGCGCGATCTCTGCGCGCGTTTCGGCCATCCCGGGCCGCACGGTCATGGGCATCGAACTGCCCAACGCGATCCGCGACATGGTATCCTTCCGCGAATTGATCGCCTGCGAGAAGTTCGCCAGTTCCAAGGCCTTGCTGCCGATCATCCTGGGCAAGGACATTGCCGGCGAGCCGATTGTGGCCGACCTTGCGACGATGCCCCACCTGCTCGTGGCCGGTACGACCGGTTCGGGCAAGTCGGTCGGTCTCAACTGCATCCTGCTGTCGCTGCTCTACCGGCTGACGCCGGCGCAGTGCCGCCTGATCCTCGTCGATCCCAAGGTGCTGGAGCTCAAGTCCTACGACGACATTCCGCACCTGCTCTCGCCGGTGGTGACCGAGCCGGCCAAGGCTGTCCGCGCGCTCAAGTGGGCGGTCGAGGAGATGGAGCGGCGCTACCGCCAGATGTCCTCGATCGGCGTCCGCAACATTTCGGGCTTCAATGACAAGGTTCGCGCCTCGCTGGCCAAGGGCAAGCCGCTCGGACGACGCATCCAGGTCGGCTTCGATCCCGACACGGGCGAGGAACTGTTCGAGGAACAGCAGCTCGATTACGAGGTGCTGCCGCAGATCGTGGTCATCGTCGACGAACTCGCCGACCTCATGGTGACGGTCGGCAAGGAAATCGAAGTCCTGATCCAGCGTCTCTCGCAAAAGAGCCGTGCAGCCGGTATCCACCTGATCATGGCCACGCAGCGCCCCTCGGTCGACGTCATCACCGGCGTGATCAAGGCCAACCTGCCTACCCGCATCAGCTTTGCCGTTACCAGCCGCATCGACAGCCGCACCATCCTTGGAGAGCAGGGCGCCGAGCAGCTGCTGGGCAAGGGCGACATGCTCTACAAGCCCAACACCGACCCGATAAAGCGCGTCCACGGCCCGTTCGTTTCGGACGAGGAAGTCGAGAAGGTGGCAGATCACTGGCGTGGACAGGGTAGCCCCGAATACGTTGATTCCGTTACGGAAGAGCCGGAAGACGGCGGCTTCGGCTTCGACGATATCGACAGCGCTTCGGACAATCCGGAAGACCGCAAGTACCGTCAGGTCTGCCAGCTCGTGTTCGAAAGCCAGAAGGCCTCTGCCAGCTGGATCCAGCGCCAGATGGGCGTGGGGTACAACACGGCGTCGAAGTGGATCGAGCGTATGGAAGCCGATGGCCTCGTTGGGCCTGCCAATCACGTCGGTCGGCGCGAGATCTACCGCGACAAGGACGGCAACGTCCTTTGAACGCACTTGCGCGCGAACTCATGAACATCCCGACATCGGAACTTAATACGGATGTCGGGGCAATTCTTTCAGGGGATTAACGAGCTTCTAAGTTTGACGAGCTAGCACTGAGTTCATGTTGGGTGGGTTCGGACGCTGGCTGTGTTTGGTGCTGGTGCTCTTCGTCGGTCTGAGGTCCGCTGAAGGGCATGCCGATCCCGTTCGCCCTCGCTCGGTCTGCCACGCCGATGCCGGCATTGGTGAAACCTGGCAGGCAGTCGCATCGGCGCCGTCCCGCTGGCGCTGCGACGACAGTGGCTGGTCCCTGGCCGAAGAGGTTCTGATCCGCTTCGATCTCGGCAAGGAAGAAAACCGGGTTCTTCCGCAGAGCCTCGTCACGCATACTGGCAACTTCGAGCGGGTGGATGTGGGCGTTGTCGGGCAGCGCGGAGATATCCGCTGGTCCTCGTTCTGGCCTGAAGACGTCCATCACCTCGCTGCGGGGCCTTACATGGTGATTCCCGTGACCGGCGTGACCGCGGATGCGCAAGCCGTGGCGGTCAGGGTCGTGAAGCCCTGGGGCAAGACCATCATGAGCGAAATGCGGCTTGATCCCTTTCCCGAAGGGACCGGCTGGCCCTTGCCCCGGATCGTCGTGATGGCGGCGATCTGCGGGATGCTGCTTGTGCCCCTGCTGATCAACACCGCGTTCTATTCCGTTCTGCCGGAACGCTACGTGATCTGGCATCTGGTCATGGTCGCAGCCATGCTGGTGCAGGCCGCCTTCGCCACGGGTTTCCTGCATATCTTCCTTGATGTCGGCGCGCTGTGGGAATGGCAGGTTTCGAACATCGCCTTTTCTGCCATGGCGGGAGCCGCGCTGCTGTTCGCCGCCAGCTTCATCGAAGCCGACAAGCTCGCGCCGCGCCTGCGGTTGCTGGGGCGGCGATTGGCGCCTGCGATCGGCATCGTCGGTCTCGTCGCCTGCATGCCCGTCGATTGGATGAGGCCATATTCATCGCCTGCGATGCACCTTTCGATCGGCTTGGCGATTGTCGTGCTGGCGGCCATGCTATGGGATGGACACCGCCGCGGCAGCCAATCGGTCCGTCTGCAGATCATTGCCTGGACGCCCATTCTCCTGATCGGGTCCTGGCGCATCTCGGCCTATCTTCTGCCAGGACTCCATCCTACCGAGGCCATCGAGCTATACCAGCTTGCCCTGGCCTTCGAGGTGCTGGTCACGGGCCTCGGAATCGTAAATCGTTTCGTCGAGGTCCGGCAGGAACGGGACCGTGCGACCGCCCGCGCCCTCGAACTCGAAGGCGTTGCCGACCGTGATCCCCTGACCGGGCTGAGGAATCGCCGCACGATCGAGGAGCGTTTCACCCAGCTGTTTGCCGGGGGGTTCCGCACAATGGCCGTCATCGATCTCGATCATTTCAAGAACGTCAACGATACGCACGGTCATGCGATGGGCGACGTGGTGCTGCGTTCGGCAGCCGGTGCCTTGCTCGACGACCGCGACACCAAGGCGATCCGGATGGGCGGCGAGGAGTTCCTGCTGCTTCTGCGCGGTCAGGATGCTGCGGCCCGCGCCGAGCGTTGTCGCCGCGCCATAGCTGTTCGCGTTTCCGCCGAGGTGCCCGGCCTCGACTGCCTGGTGACGGCCAGCATGGGCTTGGTAGAGCACGACACCGGCGGAAATCTGCAGATAGACTTCGCCGCGCTCTATGCTCGCTGCGATCAGCTGCTGTACGAAGCGAAGCGGCTCGGCCGCAATCGCACCATGCGGGAAAAGGTCACCAGTTTCGACGCTGCAAGCCGCGCGGTGGCCTGAAGAAAGCCGACAAAACCGGTTTCGCTCCGTGAAATGCAAATTTCCGGTTTGCAGCTTCGCTAATTCACTTGAGCATGCGGCATCGATTTGCGCTATGGGCCTGCGAAATCGAAGACTGCGAAGGACTCCCGCCGTGCAAGACACCCTGCTCCGCCAGCGCGAAACAACTGCCTCGGTGGCTTCCGTTCGCACCGACTGGACGCGCGAGGAGATCGCCGCGCTGTTCGATCTACCTTTCACCGAGCTGGTGTTCCGCGCCGCAGAGGTTCATCGCCAGCACCACCGGGCGGGCGAAGTGCAGCTGTGCACGCTGCTCTCGATCAAGACCGGCGGCTGCCCCGAGGATTGCGGCTACTGCTCGCAATCGGTCAAGGCCGACAGCGGCGTCGAGGCGACCAAGCTGATGGAAGTGCAGAAGGTGCTGCAGTCCGCCGCGCAGGCCAAGGACAATGGCTCCAAGCGCTTCTGCATGGGTGCGGCATGGCGCAACCCCAAGGACCGGGACATGCCTGCCATCATCGCCATGATCAAGGGCGTGCGCGAGATGGGCATGGAAACCTGCATGACGCTCGGCATGCTGACGCCCGGCCAGGCCGCGCAACTCGCCGAGGCAGGTCTCGACTACTACAACCACAACATCGACACCTCGCCCGAACGCTACGAGGAAGTCATCACCACCCGCACTTTCGCCGATCGCCTGCAGACGCTGGACAACGTGCGCAATGCCGGGATCAACGTCTGCTCGGGCGGCATCGTCGGCATGGGAGAGACGCGCGCCGACCGCGTCGGCTTCGTCCACGCTCTCGCCACGCTCGAACAGCACCCGGAAAGCGTGCCGGTCAACGCGCTGGTGCCGATAAAGGGAACGGTGCTGGGCGACATGCTGGCCGATACGCCGCTCGCCAAGATTGATGACATCGAGTTCGTCCGCACCGTTGCCGTCGCGCGCATCACCATGCCGCTGTCGATGGTGCGCCTGTCGGCCGGCCGCGAATCCATGTCCGAAGCCACGCAGGCGCTGTGTTTCATGGCCGGTGCCAATTCGATCTTCACCGGTGACAAACTGCTCACCGCCGCCAACGCCGGTGATGATGCCGATGCTGCCATGTTCGCCCGCCTTGGCCTCAAGCCGATGGAAGGCGAGGAACCGATGCGGGCGATGAAGGCGGTCGGAGGCTGCTCGGGAGGCTGCGCGGCCTGATGGCAGACAGCACCACTCGCACCGGTTCACTGTGGTCGGCACATGTCGCCGATCTTGCAGGGCTGGGCGAAAAGGCCCGCCTGCGCAGCCTTGCTCCCCGGCGCGGGATCGACTTTGCCTCGAACGACTACCTTGCGATGTCTTCGTCGCCTCGGCTCGCGGCGGCGGTGCAGGAAGCCATCGCGCGCGGGGTTCCGTTGGGTTCCGGGGGATCGCGTCTGTTGCGTGGTAATGACCCCGAGCATGAACTGCTGGAGGAAGAAGCAGCCCGCTTTTTCGGCAGCGAATCCGCGTTGTTTTTCTCGGCTGGCTACGCCGCCAATGTCGCGTTGCTGTCCACCCTCCCACAGCGCGGAGACCTGATCGTCCATGACGAACTGGTCCACGCTTCGATGCACGAAGGTCTGCGCCTGACCCGTGCCACGGCGGTCAGTGCTGCACACAACGATCCGCAGAGCTTCGATGACGCCGCCCGCGAATGGCGTGCCAAGGGCAATTCTGGCCGCATCTGGCTCGCCTTCGAGACGCTCTATTCGATGGACGGGGACATGGCCGACGTGGCCGCGATGGCGCAGGTGGCAGAACGGCACGATGCGATCATGCTGATCGACGAGGCCCATGCCACCGGCGTGTTCGGTCCGGATGGGCGCGGCATCGCCGCAACGCTCGATGGCCGGCCGGACACCGTGGTGCTGCGAACCTGCGGCAAGGCGATGGGCTGCGAAGGCGCGCTTGTCCTGGGCCCCAAGGTCGTGCGTGATTTCCTGGTCAACCGCGGGCGTCCCTTCATCTTCTCGACCGCGCCTTCACCGCTGGTTTGCGCTGCCGTGCGCGAGGCGGTCCGGATCATGGCGGACGAACCGCAACGCCGCGAAGCCCTGCGCGCCCTTGTCGCCCATGCCGAGCGCGTGCTTGCTCCGCACGGTGCGCTGCCTTCGGGATCGCAGATCCTGCCGCTGATCCTGCACGAGGATGCACGGACCATGGCGGTCGCCGCTTCGCTTCAGGCCAAGGGGTTTGACGTGCGCGGCATCCGTCCGCCCACTGTTCCGCAAGGCACCAGCCGCTTGCGCATCTCGCTGACCCTGAATGCCACCTTCGAAGATGTCGACGCTCTGGGGATGGCTCTTTTGGAGGCACTGCGATGAGCGCCTTTGTCGTGACCGGCACCGATACCGGCATCGGCAAGACGATCTTCTCCGCAGCGCTTACCGGAGCGTTGCACGCGCACTACTGGAAGCCGGTGCAAGCCGGACTCGATGACGGCGCGGACCGTGACCACGTTGCCAGTCTTTCGGGCGTGCCTGCAGATCAGGTTCTCCCGGAAGCCTACCGTTTGAACACGCCATGTTCACCCCATCGGGCCGCAGAGCTGGACGGGGTCGTCATCGATCTGGCGCAACTGGCGCTGCCCGCAGTGCGGCCGCTGGTCGTCGAAGGGGCAGGGGGCGCGCTGGTGCCTGTCACGCGCAGCACCACCTATGCCGATGTTTTTGCCTGGTGGAACCTTCCGGTCGTCGTCGTGGCGCGGACGGCGCTGGGCACAATCAACCACTCGCTCCTGACCTTCGAGGCGCTGCGTTCGCGCGGTGTCCCGATCCACGGCGTCGCGTTCGTCGGCGAGGGTAACGAGGACAGCGAGGCGACGATCTGCGCAATGGGCAACGTGAAGCGCCTTGGCCGCCTGCCGATGCTCGCCAGGCTCGATCGCGAGAGCCTCGCCGCCGCGTTCGCCGAAAATTTCCGGGTGGGCGACTTCGTCTAGAGCACTTTCCGACCAATCTGGCTCACCGTGACGGAGCCGATTTTGGCCGAGCGCGAGGATCGAGGAGGGAGCCATGCCATCGCATAGTGACCGACGAGAGACGCAGCGATCGGCCAAAAGGGGCCCGCCCCGGAGGGTTTGCCGCAGGGAGCCCCTCGGACAGCGTCGCTTTGTTTGGACGGGCCACCATCGCGCCCTGCACAAGGCTCCTTGCCGAGAAGCGCCCTGCGACAATCACGGTAAGCCCGATTGGTCGGAAAGTACTCTAGATCACCAGATGCAGCGCGTTTGCCGCTGCGGTCAGGACCAGGACGCCGATCGCGAAGGCTTCGGCCGGGATGCCGCGCGTTGGCCGGATAAGGGTGGGGCTCAGTTGAATCGTCATTGGTAGAGTCCTTGCTCGTGGGAACACGAACCCGAGCGAGGTCGCCTTGGGCCTTTTCGAATCGCGGCAGAATTGCGCGACAAGAACTCTACTAATGCGCTTGAGATTAATGTCAACTAAATAAGTGGAGTTTATTCCTCAAAGATCGCCACGGCGCGGACCCAGCCTGCCGAAGCGCCCCTGATCTTGTGGGGGAAGCAGCTGACCATGAAGCCGTCGGGCGGCAGCACCTCAAGATTGTGCAGCTTCTCGAGGTGGCAGTAGCCGATGTCTCGCCCGGCCTTGTGGCCTTCCCAGATCAGCGAGGTATCGCCGGTTTCCTTGACCTTCTCTGCCGTGTGGACAAAGGGCGCGTCCCAGCTCCAAGCGTCGGTGCCGGTCACGCGCACGCCTCGCGAGGTCAGGTACATCGTCGCTTCGTAGCCCATGCCGCAGCCGATGCTG
The DNA here is from genome assembly GCF_000807925.1 of Novosphingobium subterraneum. Lineage (GTDB taxonomy): Bacteria > Pseudomonadota > Alphaproteobacteria > Sphingomonadales > Sphingomonadaceae > Novosphingobium > Novosphingobium subterraneum. The sequence goes on from NZ_JRVC01000007.1 coordinate 179,078, forward strand.
ACGTAGTTGGGATCGCCCACGGCCTTGCCGGCTGCGGTGTTGACCATCACGATCTCAAGCGGCTTGAGCTCGTGCCCGATGCGCTTGAGCTCGTCTTCCACGTCCTGCGCGGTCACGACGTAGCCATCGGGAAAGTGGCGGAAGTCGAGCTTCACACCCGGCTGGAAGCACCATTCCAGTGGAACTTCGTCGATGGTCATCGAGGGCACGGGGTTGCCGTCCTTGCCGTCCATCGTCGGGTGGAAGTGCCACGGCGCATCGAGGTGCGTGCCGTTGTGCGTGGTCAGCGTCACGTTCTCGACCGCTGCGAAGCCCGCGCCGTCCGGCGTCTGCTCCGGCGTCACGCCGGGAAAGAAGAAGCCCAGTTCGGGCATCGTCTCGCCATGCTTCTGATACTCGATCTTGGGGCGCAGGAACGGCGGATCGGTGATGACATCATTCTCGAGATAGATCGAGAGATCGACGAAACGGCGGCTCATGGCAATTTCTCCCTTGCGCTTGCTCAGCGCCTTGTCAGTTCGGTCCGGAGGCCCGCAGGGGTGACCACAAGGGCCAGTGCCGCGCCGAACGCGAGTTTTGCAAGCAGGGCAGGCAGCCATCCGAGCTGCGTTGTCCCCGCCAAGATCAGCACGGCGGCTGCGCCTGCCACGCCCGATGCGGCACCAGCCAAGCCGCACAGGATTGCGCGTGGCAGGACCGCTGCGGGCAGGCGCGATTCACTGTCCAGAGTCCGCACCTTGCCCGCCGCCCGGGCCTTGCGTGCCAGCAAGCCTGGCACCAGCGTGGCCATCAGGCCGATCATGAACCCCTGAGGGGCAAAGTCGAAGACATAGCCGCCCACGCTCCACACCGGTACGTCCCTACCTGTGCCGAACACCGCAATGAAGAATGCCGCGCTCAAGGCGACATTTACGGCGATGCTGACCGCAGTCTCGCGGCGGATGTAGGCGGCAGGCTCCATTCAGGCAGTCGTACCACCCAGCGTCTCGGCGAACCAGTCGGCGATCAGGTCGCGCCCGTAGGACATGTTGTCCGCGCCGACGTGTTCGACACCGCCTTCGCGGGCAGTGAAGATCACCTTCTCGCGGCGGGGCGAATTGACGAGCTGATCATAAAGGTCGTCCGCGTACGACACGCTGATCTGGCGATCCTGCGCGCCGTGGGTCACCAGGAAAGGCACCTTGATGGATCCCATGTGCCCGTTCAGGTTCATGTCGGTCGACTTCTCGAGGAACTCTTCCATCGTCTCTGCGCCGAACGCCCACATCACGTGCGCCCAGTAGTGCGGGACCGGGTTTTCACCCTCGCGCTTCATGCGCTTGTCCTGCACTTCGCGCCAATTGTGGTTGGCACCCCATACCGCGCCCGAAGCAAAGCGCGGCTCGTAGGCGACTGCGCGCGGCGCAAAGTGGCCACCGAGCGAGATCCCGGTCATGCCGATCCGCTTGGGATCGACGTCTGCCTGGCTCTCCAGCCAGTCCACCGCCTTGCTCGCCCAGTTCTCCGAATGCGGATCGACCGGGAGGCCCTGCAGGCGCAGTGCCTCGCCCGTTCCCGGCTGGTCGACGCACAGCGTGGAGACGCCCCGGCGGGCCAGGGCTTCGGGGAGGCGGCTCCAGTAAAGCAGCTCCTTGCAGCTATCGAGGCCGTTGCAATATACCACCACCGGATGCGGCCCCGGCCCTTCGGCGCGGGTGTAGAGTGCGGGCATCGTGCCTTTTGCCAGCGGAATTTCGACGCGCTCGCGATTGATCTTGCCCAGCGCTGTCGATTTCGCAAAGGCGTCCAGCGCCTTGGCGTAAGTTTCCTTGCGGCCCGGCGCGCCGTGGCCCTGCATGCGTTCGGCCACCAGCAGGTAGAGCGACGCGCGCTCCAGCTTGTTGGATGCCGAAAACGCGCGGCCCTTGGCTTCGTCCTCTGCAGCAAGTTCGATCAGCTTGTCGCCATAGGCGGCCCACTGCTTCATGAACTGCGGCGTGCCGGCATCGCCGCCATTGGCCGCGGCATCGATGATCGGCTGGCACATGTCGACGATTTCGCCGATCTGGCCGCCGCTCTCCATCGCGATCGAGACGGAGAGGTTCCAGATGTAGTTCGGGAACGGTTCGTAAAGTGCCATCGATCAAGCCTCGCCGACGAGTTCGGGGGTCTTGAACAGGCCCGGGTTGACGTGCGGATGCGGCATCGTCTGCGGACCGCCGACGCCGATGCCCCACTGGTCCATGACCATCGGTGCGGGCACGTGAACCTTGTGCTGGTGCGCTTCGAAGTCCACCTCTTCAAGATCCGAGGTGTACTCCGTGACGAAGCCACCCGGGGTCACGAAATAGCTGAAGGTGTTGTTGCCGGCAGTGTGGCGGCCCGGACCCCAGCTGATGTCGATACCCTTGATCTTCAGGCGATGCGCGCCGCGCATCATATCGTCGACCGAGAGCATGTCGTAGGCGACGTGGTTGAGGCAGGCCGGCCCCGGCAGGATGGCGATGCGGTGGTGCGCCGAATTGCAGCGCAGGAAGCACATGAAATCGCCGAGCCAATCCGAGACCTTGAAGCCGAGCACGTCGCAGAAGAACTTCACCGCTTCCTGATGGTTCGGCGAATGCAGCACGATGTGGCTGATCTTGACCGGCACGCCTTCCCAGCGCGCCAGCTCGCGCTTGGCGCCACGGGCAACGTCGCTCGAAACTTCGAACATCAGGCCATCGGGCGAGAAGAAGCGGAAGCCGTAGCCGCCGCCGGGCGAGGTCAGGTCGGCAGGCTCGCTGACGATCTGGCATCCGGCATCGGCAACCTTCGTGCGCAGCGCGTCGACGTCGGCACGGCTGTCAGCCGCAAGTGCAATCACGTCGACGCGGTTCTCGTCCGCGCGGCGCAGCTGCACCACGTGGTGCTCGTCATGCCCCTGCGCCTTGAACCAGGCATGGTTCGGGTCCTCGCCCACCGGCTCGAGGCCCCAGACCTCGGTGTAATAGGTCTTCTCGGCGTCGAATTCCTTCACGCCATACCCGACATAGCGGATTTCGGTAACGCGGCTCATTGGGATCTTCCTTGAAATGCGGGTGAATCAGATCGGCTGCGAGACGACTTCGAACATCTCTGCGGTCGCTTTGTGGTTGTCGACCGCGGGCCCCACGCCCAGCTGGCCGTGGCAGATCGCAAGGCTGCTCTCGACGATGTAGCGGCAGCGCTCGAAGCGGCGGTCGCGATAGGCCTTGAGCGCGGCTTCGACGGTGTCGTGACGCTCCAGTTCCTCGGCGACGACGATGGCGTCCTCGATGGCCATGCCTGCGCCCTGGCCGAGATGCGGCGTGGTGGCGTGGACGGCATCCCCCAGCAGGCCGACGCGGCCCTTGCTCCAGTCGCCACGCACCAGCATGCCTTCGAGCGGGCGGTAGACCACGCCCTCATCGTCGGTGATCTGCTCGCCCAGTTCACGGATTGCAGGCGAGCAATTGGCCAGCTTGGCGCGCATCGCGGCGGCAATGCCTTCCTTCGGATACCACGGATTGCCCGGCTCGGGCGTGGTGACATACATGTACATCACGTCCGCGCTCATCGGCACGAGGCCCACGCCGGTCGGGCCATTGTAGACCTGCAAGGCATCGAGTCCCTCGGGGCGCGGGAAGTTGTAACGCCACACCGCCTGGCCGGTGAATACCGGCTTCTCTGCCTCGGGCAGGATGGCGGCGCGTGTCTGTGAATAGACGCCATCGGCGCCGATCACGGCGTCGTAGATGCCAGACGAGCCGTCCGAGAAGGTCACGGCCACCTTCTCGCCATCATCGACAATCTCATCGGCCGTGATGCCGAGGCGAATCTCGGTGCCCAGTTCCTTTGCGCTGTCGCCAAGCACCTTCTGCAAGGCGCGGCGGCCGATGCCGACGTTGGCGGGGCGACCTTCGACCAGGCGGGGGCTCGGCACGCGGGCGACCTTGGTGCCATCGGGCAGGAAGATCTCGACCGCATCGAAACCGCAGGCCGCATCCATGAACCTGTCGAGCACGCCAAGCTGGTCCATCGCCCTGAGGACGTTCGACTGCTGGATGATGCCTACACCATAGACCGACCAGTTCGGGTCCTTTTCCACGGCTGTTACGGTGTGCCCTTTGCGAGCCAGCGCGATGGCCGCCGAAAGTCCGCCGATGCCGGCGCCGATGATTAGAATATCCAGATTTTCCATGGCCTCTGACCGGATCCGTCAGTTCGGAATGCCGGCCCCTCTCGTCTGCTTGATTGGGATTGCGCAGGATTTAGAATGCGCGGACCAATACACCAAGCAAGTAATTTTTATGCCATAGCATCTCTGAAATTGATGGTTTGGCATCAAGTCCATTAGCTTGACTTGCGCAAAAGGCGCGTGGATACCGTTTGAGAATAACGGTTCTAGAATGTGGCGGCAATCGGCCACAGGGAGATCAGATGACCAGTTCCGCCAGGCGCCAACCGGGCATTCCACAAGGCCTCACCATAGTCCTGACCGGCTTCCTGCCCATCGTCGCGATCGTGTCGATGTTCCCGGCGGTGCCCGCGATGATCGCGCATTTCGCGAGCGATCCCACAGCGCCGACCAAGGTGCCGGCCATGGTCTCGGCACCCGGTCTGACCGTCGCGATCCTTGCCCTGTTCGCGGGCCTGCTCGTCGACAAGTTCGGTCGCCGCCGCCTGCTGCTGTGGTCCACGGGACTCTATGGTTTCGTCGGCATGGCACCGATGCTGCTCGACAATCTCGACCACATCTACGCATCGCGCTTGCTGCTGGGTGTCGCAGAAGCGGCGATCCTCACCACGGTCAACACTCTGATCGGAGACTACTGGGACGAAAAGGGGCGCTATCGCTGGCTTTCGATGCAGGGCATCGTCGGCCCGTTCTTTGGCAGCGCCGTCATCTTCACGTCGGGCTATCTCGCTTCGATGAGCTGGAACGCGGTCTTTGCGATCTATGGAGTCGGCTTCCTTTGCTTCTTCGCGATGCTCGCTTTCATCTATGAGCCTGAAAACGACGACACCGCCCGCAAGATGCTGGGCATCGGTGCCGAAGCAAGCACTCCGTTCCCGTGGAAGGGTGTGCTCCTGTTCGGTCTCGTCACCCTGTTCGGCGGCGCACTCTATTATGTCTTCATCATCAATGGCGGCATCGTCTGGCAGGAGCTTGGCGTATCCGATCCCAAGGAAATCGGCCGCCTGACCACGATCCCGAGCATGTTCGTGATCGTCGGCGCGCTGATCTTCTGGACCACCGGGCGCCTCGGTGCGCGCACCCAGTTGACCATTTTCCTCCTGCTGCTCGGCTCAGGACTTGCCGTGATCGGTTCTGCGAGCGACTGGAAGGGCATGGTTGCCGGCATGGCCCTGCAGCAGACCGGCGCTGGCATGGCGGTGCCGACGCTGATCGCTTGGGCGCAAGGCTACCTGCCCTTCGAACACCGCGGGCGCGGCATGGGTGTGTGGACCTCTGCGTTCTTCCTCGGCCAGTTTATTTCGCCCTTGCTGGTCAGCGTTGCCCGCACGTCCAGCGGCTCGATGCAGGGCGCGTTCCTGATCGCGGGTGGCCTTGGCATCGTGATTGCGGTGGTGACGTGGTTCATCGTTACCCCGCGCCAGGCCGAACCGGCGCTGGCCTGATGCGCCGCGTCCTCCTGGCCATCGCGACCGTCGCCCTGCTGGGCAATGGCCCGGCAGCGGCGGACAACCGCCGCATCATCGAGGACTTCGCCCGGATGTTCTATGTCGAGCGCGACGTGCGCCAGGCCTTCGAGACCTACGTCGCGCCCGACTACATCCAGCATAACCCGGGCGTGCCGGATGGGCGCGAGGCTGCGATCGCGCTGCTGCAGCCGATGTTTTCCGACCGCAACCGCAGCTTCGAGGTCCGCAGGATCCTCGTCGACGGGGACCTTGCCGCGATCCACATCTTCGCAAGGCCCGATCCTGCGGCGCGCGGTGCCGCCGTGGCGGATTTCTACCGCCTCAAGGACGGCAAGATCGTCGAGCACTGGGACGTGATCCAGCCGATCCCGGAAAAGTCGGCCAACGCGCACCCGATGTTCTGAGGGCAATGTTCTGAGTGCGCGCTGGCCGTGGCCGGCTATTGCGCGGCCACAGGCTCCCCTGCTTCGGCGCGGCGCAATTGCATCATCCGCCGTCGGACCCTGATCGCGCCTGCATCAGATGGCAGGATCACCGGGCGCAGATCCCAGAAGTCTGCATCGCCCATCGCTTCCTGCTGCGCGTGCAGCGTCGGATGGTCTTCTTCAAGGAAGGCCTTCTCGAGCAGCGCATGCGCTTCGGGGGTCGGCTCGTGCGTATAGAAATAGTGCGTCGACGTTGCCGTCTCGGGCGTCAGGATATGCGGGTCGCCCATCAGCGGCACGACCATGTCCTTGCGGTCCGTGCCTGCCCGGGCAAGGCCAATGTACAGGGCCAGGTTCGACGGCGCATTCCAGCGCATGTGCAGCCACTGGTCGGTCTTCGCGCCTTCCGGAAGCATGGGCACAGCCCAGGCCGGCGGATCGGAGTCGGGCATCGTCCAGTTGTTCCAGATGGCCCCATCGTCTTCCTGAATCACCTCGTGCTCGCCGCAGGCCAGCAGGGCACCGTTCGTGCCGAAGCTTTCGCGGTGGATGAATTCGGCGTGGCTCAGATCCATCAGGTTGTCGGTGACCAGTTCGTAGCTCGCGTCCATCTTGATCGTGCCGCGATGCAGTGGCCTGTCATGGTCGATGAAGCTGTAGTCGGGGATCAGCGCGGGGTCTGCCTTGTCGGCATCGCCCGGCCAGAACCACACCCCGGTGTATTTCTCCACCACCGGCAGCACCTCGACCTTGGCAATGTCGAGCGGTTGGCCGCTGAACGGGTTGTGCGCGCAGTTGCCTGCACCGTCGAAGGCGAGGCCATGATAGCCGCAGCGCATCATGTCGCCATCGCGCCCGCCGCGGCTCAGGGGCACGAAGCGGTGGGGGCAGCGATCCGCCATCATCACCAGCTCGCCATCCGACTTGCGCCAGATCACCCATGGCCTGTCGAGCAGGCGGCGGGCGAGAAAACCGCCCTCGGGCACTTCGTGCGACCAACAGGCCATATACCAGCCATTGCGAATGAAGGCGCTCACGGTCATTCTCCCCAGATGTCGAATCAAATACACCAGTTGGTTTCTTTGTATCACGGACAGTCGCGATGAGAAGCCCGGTCAGTCGCAATCCGGAAGTGGTGCGCGCCCGCATCCTCGATGCCGCGCAGGCCGAGTTCATGGCTGAGGGCTTTGCCGGCGCCAGCACGAACCGCATCCTCGAGCGCTTCGGCGGTTCCAAGCCCACCATGTTCCGTCATTTCGAAACCAAGCGCGCGCTGTTCGAAGGGGTCGTCGCGCGGATTGCCGAACGCTGGCGCGATGTGGTGGACATGGCGGACGTCAGTGATGCCGAACCGCAGGGGTGGCTGGAGTGCTTCGCCCTGCGTGCGCTGACGTGGATTCTCACCGACGAAAGCATCTTCGTTGGTCGCATGGCCATTGCCGAGGGCCATCTGTTTCCCGAAGTGGGCGCAACCTACCGCCAGCACGCGGTCACGCCGCTCAACGATCTGCTCGCCGCGCAACTCGCCGCCTGGACCGAGCGTGGCCTGCTGGCCTGTGACGATCCGGAACGCGCCGCGCTCGCCTTCTTCGACCTTACCCTTGCCGGCATGGTCAGCCGCAAGCTCTACCGTGTCGAGGCCAGCTTCGATGACGCATCGCTCGCCGACCACGCGAGCACCTGCGTCCGCATCTTCCTCCATGGCCTGCGCAAGCCCGCCTGAACTGCCGCCCGTTCACTGCGGCCGTTTCACTTCGCACAGTTGCCGACAATCCTCACGATTGTTAGCCTTGCAAACGGAAGAGGAACGACACATGACTGGCACGACACGCGAATTTCAGGGAAAGACCGCCTTCATCACCGGCGGCGTCAACGGCATCGGCTTCGGCATAGCCCGCGCCTTCGCCATGGCCGGGATGGACCTCGTCCTCACCTACCGCAAGGAGCAGGACCGCGAGGATGCGGCCCGCTGGCTCGCCGACAACAACCTCCCGGCGGCGCGCTACGTCCGGCTCGACGTCACCGACCGTGACCGTTTTGCCGCGATCGCTGCCGAGGTGGGCAAGGTCCACGTCCTCGTCAACAATGCGGGCGTCAGCGTGTTCGGCCCGACCGACGAGGCGACCTATGCCGATTACGACTGGATCATGGGCGTCAACTTCGGCGGGGTGGTCAACGGTCTCGTGTCCTTCCTGCCGGGCATGAAGGCCCATGGCGAGGGTGGGCACGTGGTCAATGTGGCCTCGATGGCGGCCTATCTCTCCGGACCTCAGGCAGGCATCTACACTGCCAGCAAGTTTGCGGTGCGCGGGCTTACCGAATCCTTGCGCTACAACCTCGCCCCGCATGGCATCGGCGTTTCGCTGATGTGCCCCGGCCTGACCCGCACCAACGCCTGGACCAGTGCGCTGAAGCGGCCCGAAGGCTTTGCCGACTCCGGCTTTGCACCGGCCGACCCGGCCGAGCTCGAACAGTTCGGCACTGCCTTCGAACTCGGCATGGACCCGCTTGAGGTCGGGCAGAAGACCCTGCAGGGCATGATCGAGAACCGCGGCCTGATCCTCACCCACGGCGAATTCGCCGAGGACTTCGAGGAGATCTACCGCACCTCGCTCGAAGCCCTGCCCAAGGAGCCTGTCCCCGAAGGCCGCCTCCATATCGAGCGCCTGCGCCGGGCCGCCAACAAGGCAGCGGCCGAAGGGCACGCCATCGGCCTTGCAGACCTTACCTGATCACAGAAAAGCGGGGCACGGGCCGCTGTGGCCTGTGCCCCGCCAAGGGTCATGCGTCTCATCCTGCCTGCCGAACGCAGTTCGCAGGAAGAGGTTTCCGCCTGAAGCGAAAATTGGTTGCCCGAAGGCAAGGATCACACTGTTCGGAGAGTGATGGTGCGGTCGAGAAGACTCGAACTTCCACGGGCTTTCGCCCACAACGACCTCAACGTTGCGCGTCTACCAATTCCGCCACGACCGCAAAATCATACGGGGTGTCCGATCCGTGATCGGCGCCCCGTGGTGGGGTAGGAGCGCGCCCCTAGCAAAGGAGTTTGGCCTGCGCAACAAGCTTCGCGCAATTTTTCGCGCGCGCCTCGAAACAGCTGCGGGTCAGTCAGGCTTCCAGCCGATTTCCGCGACCTTTGCCGACTTCGGCACGTCGGTGACCGCAGCGTTGATGGTCACGCTTTCGCCTGGCGCAAGTTCGGCCTGCGGTGGCGGCACCGGCCAGGTCTTGACCACCTTGTCGTTCGAATCGCGCAGCACGATCAGGATTTCCGGCAGGGCGCGCACTTCCTTGCCGGTATTGGTGACAGTTCCGCTCAGGCCGAAGTATTCGGTGCCGTTGGGCAGCTGGCGGCGATCCTGCTTTTCCGGCGGGAAAGAGCGCACGAGATCGGCAGGGCCAGCGCCGAATGTCTGGTTCACGCCGGGGATCCACTGCGGCACGCCAAAATACCATGCCGCCCCGCCCAGTGCCGCGATCGTGACCGCGAACGCCACGGCAGCCATCGTCCACAGCTTGGTGGGATTGCGCCGCGGACGGAACGGGGGCTGGTGCTCGAAGGGTGATTGATCGACCGCTTCCTCCACCGGGGTGAACTTGCGCCGCGCCGGGTGGGGCAGTGGCGGAGGCGTCGGCGGCTCGGCCTCGTCCGGGGCAGCACCGGACTGCGAAGCGCGCGCGAATGGCAAATCGGGTTCAGGCTGGGCCGCAGCCGCGTTCGCCGGCGCCGCATCGGGTGTGGGCGGTGCGGTTGCTTGGGGGGGCGCCTCAGGGGCGGCCGCAACAGGTGCGGCCTCCACCGGCGCGGGTTCGAGCGACGCTTCCCTACGCGCGGGCAGCTCAGGCCCGTTCTGAAACCACGAATGGCGGCACCGTGCGCAACGCACGGTCCTGCCGTCCACGCCGATCGCGGTGTCGGGAACGACATAGCGCGTCGAGCAGGCTGGGCACGCAATGATCATTCGTCGGGTTAAGCATGGCCGTGCCGTGGGAAACAATAGCCACACCACCCAAGAAACGCATCCCCGGCCTTTTTTCCACATGGATTGCCGCGTATAGCCCTTGGGGCGTAACGATCGGCGCAGAACAAACGGGTACAGTCTCCACCTCATGAGCCAGCCAGACGACGCGGAGATTGTCCATTTCGACAACGTCGGCCTGCGCTACGGCACGGGCAAGGAGGTGCTGACCGATGTCAGCTTCACGTTGTATTCCGGGCGCTTCTACTTCCTCACCGGTGCATCGGGCGCGGGCAAGACGAGCATGCTCAAGCTGCTTTACCTTGCCCAGCGCCCTTCGCGCGGGTTGATCCGCATGTTCGGCACCGATGCCATCACCCTGCCGCGAGAACGCCTGCCCGGTTTCCGTCGCCGCCTCGGCGTCGTGTTCCAGGACTTCCGCCTCGTCCCGCACCTGTCTGCGTTCGACAACGTGGCACTGCCCCTGCGCGTGGCCGGCGTGCCCGAGCGGGACATCGTCAAGCCCGTTTCCGACATGCTCGAATGGGTAGGCCTCGGCGATCGCAGCAATGCCCGCCCCGCTACGCTTTCTGGTGGTGAACAACAGCGCGTCGCCATTGCCCGCGCGGTGATCGGACGCCCCGACATGCTTGTGGCTGACGAGCCGACCGGTAACGTCGATCCCGAGATGGCGGTCAAGCTGCTGCGCCTGTTCGAGGCATTGAACCGCCTCGGCACGACCGTGGTCGTCGCCACCCACGACGTGCACCTTATCCAGAAGGTTCCGGAATCGCTGATCATGCGGCTGGACAAGGGCCGCCTGTCCGATCCCACCGGCGCCCTGCGCTATCCGCCGCGCCGCGCCGCCGTTCCGCCGCGCCCGGACGTGCTCGGCGCATGAGCGTACTTCCCGCCATCACCAGCGCCCTGGGTGGCGACTGGCGCGAACGCACCAGCGCGGAAAGCCGACTGCTGCCTCAGGGCAAGCTCTCCGGCCCGATGCCCTGGGTCATCGCGATCATGATCGGCCTGACTGTCGTTGCCACCGCCAGCGGCCTCGCCTTGCGCAACACGGCCCGGGCGGCGAGGGCCGATGTCGCCGGTGGCGTCACCGTCCAGATCGTCCACGGCGCCCCACGTGAGCGAGACCGTCAGGCCCGGGCTGCCCTGGCTGTCCTGAAGGCGACGCCGGGCATTGCCGAAGCGCGCCTCGTCCCCCAGCAGGAGCTGGACGCGCTGGTGGAGCCCTGGCTCGGCACCAGCGCGGGCGACGATGTCAACGCCCTGCCGGTGCCCGCGCTGATCGATGTCCGCCTCGCCGGAAGTGCCGATCCCGCGCGGGTCAAGGCCTTGGGGCAGGCCGTCCGGCGCAAGGCACCGGCGGCTCGCATCGATGCGCAGGCCAGCTGGCTCGCTCCGGTGTTCGAGGCGGTCCATGCGCTGCAGTGGCTCGCTGGCGGCCTGATCGCGCTGCTCGCCTTCGCTACCGTCGCCACGGTGCTGCTGGCTTCGCGCAATGCGCTGGGCAACCACCGCAGTACCATCGAGATCGTCCACATGCTCGGCGGCACCGACAGCCAGATCGCTCGCATCTTCCAGCGCTCGATGGCAGTGGACGCAGCCGCGGGCGGCATCGGCGGCCTGCTGCTTGGCGTAGTCGTGACAGGGCTTCTCGGCCGCCAGTTTGCCGCGCTTGGTTCGGGCATGATGGCCGCCGGTGGCCTTGCCTGGAGCGACTGGATCGCAATCTGCTGCATTCCCCTGGCCGGCGTCCTGCTCGCCGTCCTCACCGCGCGCCTGACCGTGCTGAGCGCCTTGAGGCGCATGCTGTGACCAAGCGGGGCATCTTTCGCCGTCTGTTTGCGCTCCTGCTGATCGCCTGGGCGCTCGGCTTTATCTGGTTTGCGGTCTTCCTGCCGCGTCCGGTGGTTGAACCGGTCCGCACCGACGGAGTCGTCGCGCTCACTGGCGGGGGAGGGCGCATCCCTCACGCGCTCAAGGTGCTGGAACGCGGTCGCGCCAGCAAGCTGCTTGTCTCGGGCGTGGACCGTGAAGTGCGCCCGCGCGAGTTCGCCGCCGAATACAAGGTGCCCGATCGCCTGATGCTGTGCTGCATCGTGTTGGGCTACGATGCGGTCGACACGCGGTCGAACGCGGTCGAGGTCACGCGCTGGGTCAAGGAAAACAAGCTGCGCTCCGTCCGTCTTGTCACGACGGACTGGCACATGCGCCGCGCCGCGTTCGACCTTTCGGCCGAGGCGCCGACCCATCTCATCATCGTCGAAGATGCCGTTGTGTCGAAGCCCAGCTTCCGCATCCTTTTCATCGAATACAACAAGTACGTTGCGCGCCTCGTCGTCTGGCTCGGAGCGAAAGCGATCGGTTGGTGATCTTGCGCAATCTGCTATCCATTCCCCGCAGCCTGCTATTTTACGCCGCGTTCTATGGCGGCTCGGTGTTCTTCGTGCTGGGCTCCCTGGCGCTGATGGCGCTCTGGCGAGATGGCTTTCGCGCGGTGGTGCGCGGCTGGGGTGGCTGGCACCGGCTCTGCGCGCGCGTCCTGCTCGGCATTCGCGTCGAACTGGAAAACCCGGTGTTCAAGCCCGGCGTGCTCTATGCCATCCGCCACGAAGCCTTTTTCGAGGCGATCGACCTGCCGTGGCTGTTCCGCCTGCCGGTGGTCTTCGCCAAGGCGGAACTCATGAGCATACCCGGTTGGGGGCTCGCCGGCCGGAACTACGGCCTGATCTCGGTCGAGCGCGAGGCAGGCGCGCGCGCCCTGCGTACGATGCTGACCGAGGCTCGCCGCCTGATCGCCGAGGGCCGCCCTCTGATCATCTTCCCTGAAGGCACCCGTGTCCCGCATGGGCAACGCCGCGCCCTTCAGGCAGGCTTCGCGGGGATCTACAAGCTGCTTGGCCTGCCGGTCATCCCGGTCGCGGTCGACAGCGGTCCGCTGTATCATCGCACGTGGAAGCAGCCGGGTATCATCCGCTATCGCTTTGCCGAGGAAATCCCGCCCGGACTCAAGCGCGAGGAGATCGAGGCGCGCGTCGAGGCCGCGATCAACGCGCTCAACGCATGAGCGAAACTGCACCGAGCGAGGAGGAGCAGCGCTCGCTTGTCGAAGTGCTTGGCCCCGGCCTGATTACCGGCGCCGCTGACGACGATCCATCGGGTATCGGCACCTACAGCCAGGTCGGCGCGCAGTTCGGTTATTCGCTGGCCTGGTCGATGATCCTGGCCTTGCCCCTGCTCGTCTCGATCCAGGCGATCTGCGCGCGGATCGGCGCGACGACGGGGCGCGGCATCGCCCACAACCTGCGCCGCCACTACCATCCCGCGCTGCTGCGCACGATGGTTGCGCTGCTGCTTGTCGCCAACGTCATCAACCTCGGCGCAGACCTTGGCGCGATGGGGGCGGTGCTGGCTCTGCTGATACCGGGGCCGGAACACCTGTTCGTGCTGTTGTTCGGCGTTGCGAGCGTGCTGGCTGAAGTTTTCGTCTCCTATGAACGCTACGCCCGCATCCTTAAATGGACGACGCTCTCGCTGTTCTCCTACATCGCCGTGGTACTGGTCGCCGATGTCGATTGGAGCGCGGCCCTGCGCGGCCTGACAGTGCCCAGCTTTGCGCTTGATCGCGATCACACCATGGCGCTCGTTGCCATCTTCGGCACCACGATCAGCCCGTACCTGTTCTTCTGGCAGGCGGGTCAGGAAGTGGAGGAACGCCACCGTCGCCACGCCAAGCCGCTGTGCATCACCCCGCGTGAGGCAGGCCCCGAACTGCGCCGCATCCGCAACGACACGCTGACCGGCATGGCGTTCTCCAACGTGACCGCGCTGTCCATCGTCATGGCCACCGCCGCCACGCTTCATGCGAGTGGCTTGACCGAGATCCAGTCTGCGCAACAGGCTGCCGCGGCCCTGCGTCCCATTGCCGGTGATTTCGCCTTCGCGCTGTTCGCGCTCGGCATCATCGGCACCGGACTGCTCGCCGTGCCGGTCCTGGCCGGATCCGCCGCCTATGCGGTGAGCGAAACCTTCCGCTGGACCGAAGGGCTTGATCGTCGCCCGCGCGAGGCCAAGGCCTTCTACGCCGCCATCGCGCTCGCAACGCTGGGCGGCGTTGCCCTGAATCTCATCGACCTCGACCCGATGCGCGCCCTCTACTGGGCAGCGGTCGTCAATGGCCTGCTCGCCCCGCCACTGATGGTCGTGACGATGATGATCGCCCGCAACCCGCGCATCATGGGCCGCCTCGCCATCTCGCGCCGTCTTGCCGTGGGCGGCTGGCTCTCCACCGTCGCGATGTGGGCAGTGGCGCTGCTATTTCTGCTCGGCTGAGGTTCCACTTATGCGCTTGTCGATTGCTTCAATCCTCAAAACCCAAGTAGCCCGCCTGCTTGTGGCCGTGCCGGCACTCATCGTCTTCGGTCAGGGAGAACTCAAGGCATACACGCCACCGCCCGTCCCGCCGACAGCAGAGCAAATCGAAGCAGTTCGCGCCCTGATAGCCCAACTCGCGCCGTGGGATGCAGATATGAACCCAGAGATGCGCACTGCCGTCGCAAATTGGCTCCGCGAACAACACAGCGATGCCACGCCCAACCAACGGGCGGCCTTTATGCTGAAAGTGGCGGAGCGATACCGCAAGGCGATGCGGTCACCCGACGATGCAACGCTTCAGGAGCTCGCCATTCCTTACCGTTATATCGAAGAACGCTCAGTCCACAGCCTGATGGCGTTTCTCGACGCGCCGGACGGTTACAGCTTTAGAAATCGCTTCGAAGATTTGCCCATCCGTCACGAGGGAGCGGCACGGAGGGTTTTGCCACAATTGACGGAGATTTTTGCCGAAGCGGTTGAAGGTGCAGCACGGCTTGAGGAGGTCAACAAGAAGAAGCGCTGACCATCAGCCTGCACTCTCCTTCGCCCCATTATGATCGCTGCGCCCGAAGTCGGGCCGCGCATCGTCCTGGCCCATTTCGATGATGCCGCGGCGGATCGCGCGGGTGCGGGTGAAGTGGTCGAACAGCACGTCGCCATCGCCCTTGCGGATCGCCTTCTGCAACTCGGTCAGGTCCTCGGTGAAGCGCTGCAGCATTTCGAGAACCGCGTCCTTGTTCGAAAGGAACACGTCGCGCCACATCGTCGGGTCCGAGGCGGCAATGCGGGTGAAGTCGCGGAAGCCGCCGGCGGAGTACTTGATCACCTCGCTCTGCGTGACCTGCTCGAGGTCCGATGCAGTACCGACGATGGTGTAGGCGATCAGGTGGGGCAGGTGGCTGGTCACGGCCAGCACCTTGTCATGATGTGCGGCGTCCATCGTCTCGACCCGCGCGCCCAGCGCCTCCCAGAACGCCACCAGCCGCGCTGACAGCGCCGGGTCTGCGTCCGCAGGTGGGGTGACGATGCACCAGCGGTTGCGGAACAGCGTGGCAAAGCCCGCGTCCGGCCCGCTGCGCTCGGTCCCTGCCACCGGGTGCGCCGGGATCACGTGATGGCCCGGCAGAGCCTCGGCCAGAGCCGCGGCCACCGTCTCCTTCGATGAGCCTACATCGCTGACGAGCGCGTCCTTTGACAGTCCCGGCGCAATCGCTCGCGCCGCGGCGTCCATCGCGCCCACGGGTACGCAGAAGATCACCAGATCCGAACCTTGCGCCGCTGTCTCGGCGCTTTCGGCAATCCGGTGTGCCAGCCCAAGTTCCGCCGCCTGCGCGCGCACGCCGGCATCGGCATCCCATCCGACAACCGTCGTGCCGGGCAGGAACGCCTGCACCGCATGGCCGATCGACCCGCCGAGCAGACCCAGCCCGACGATCGTGACCTGTCGGAAGGGCGTGTCGCTCACTTCGCGCTCTCGCACATGGCGCGGATGGCATCGGCAATCTCGTCCATCTGCACCCTCGTGCCGATGGTGATGCGCAAGGCCTGCGGCAGGCCTTGGCCCGGTAGCCAGCGCGTGATGTAGCCGTGGTCCATCAGGCCCAGATAGACGTCCTCGGCGCTGACCTTGCCCTCGAACAGGATCAGCACGAAGTTCGCCTTGCTCGGCAGCGGCCGCACGCCATGGTTGCCCAGCGCTTCCAGCTTCTCGACAAAGCGCGCGCGTTCGGCGTTGTTGTGCTCGCGCGAGGCGATGACAAAGGCCTGGTCCTGCACCGCCGCCAGCCCCGCCGCCTGCGCCGTGTTTGAGACATTGAACGGCCCGCGAATACGGTTGAGCATGTCGACGATGTCGGCATGCCCGGTGCCCCAGCCGATGCGCTCTCCGGCAAGGCCATAGATCTTCGAGAAGGTGTGCGTCACCAGCACGTTAGATGCCCGCGCGGCGAGTTCCAGCGCGCCATCGTCATCCGCCGGATCAAGATACTCGGCATAGGCTCCGTCCAGCACCAGGAGCACATCGCTGCGCAGCCCTGCATGGAGCCGCTCGATTTCGGCGCGCGGCAGCCAGCTGCCGGTGGGATTGTTGGGATTGGCAAGGAACACCACCCGCGTCTTGTCCGTCACGCAGGCGAGCAGTGCATCGACGTCCGTGCCGTAATCGGCATCCGGCGCCACCACCGGCACTGCGCCACAGCGCCGCGCGGCAATGTCGTAGACCGAGAAGCCGTAGCGCACGTAGAGCACCTCATCGCCCGGCCCGGCATAGGCCTGCGCGGCAAGGTTGAGCAGCTCGTCGGAGCCGGTGCCCATCACGATCCGCGCGGGATCGATGCCGTGAACTTCGCCGATGGCCTTGCGCAGTTCCGTGCTGTCCGGATCCGGATAGGTCGCCGGATGGGCAGCCATCCCCCGCGCCTCGAGCGCAGCCGCGCTGGTGCCCAGCGGATTCTCGTTGGCGGAAAGCTTGGTCAGCTTCTGCCCGTCCTTGCCGGTCGACTTGCCGGGGACGTAGGCGTGAATGCCGAGAATCCAGTCTTTCGGCCGAGGAGCGGGAGGAGTCGTTGCGTTTGCCATAACGCCCCGCGCCTTACGGTCTGCCGGGGTTCCGGGCAAGCGAACCGCCGATCGCGAACAAAAAAAGGGCCGGAAGCGGGCTAGCGCTTCCGGCCTTAGTCTGTTCGCAGGAGGAACAAGGTTTGGCGGGGAGGGAGATGAGAGGGAGAGGATCTGGCTCTCCAACCCCGCCAATTCGGGAATTCAGGTAATCAGTAGTTGTAAGCGCGCTCGCCGTGCTCACCGAGGTCGAGGCCTTCGCGTTCGACTTCTTCGGTGACCCGCAGCCCGGTGACAGCCTTCGAGACATACATGGCGATGACGGTGGCAACTGCAGCCCAGCCGATGGTGGTGACGACTGCCATGATCTGCACGACCAGCTTGGCACCCATGTCGTAGTCTTCCGCGCCAGGTCCGCCGAGCGACGGAGCGTAGACGATCGCGGTGCCGATGGCGCCGACGATCCCGCCCACGCCGTGGATGCCGAAGGCGTCCAGGGCGTCGTCATAGCCGAGCTTCGGCTTGACCACGGTGACCATGTAGAAGCAGACGATCGAGGCGATGGCACCCAGGACGATCGCGCCGAACGGGCCCGAGTTACCGGCAGCCGGGGTCACCGCGACGAGGCCGGCGATGATGCCCGAGCAGAAGCCCAGCGCCGAACCCTTGTGGCCGGCTGCACGCTCGGCGAGCATCCAGAACAGACCGGCAGAAGCGGTGGCGACGAAGGTGTTGATCATGGCAAGAGCGGCCGAACCGTTGGCTTCGAGAGCCGAACCGGCGTTGAAGCCGAACCAGCCCACCCACAGCAGACCGGTGCCGATGCTGGTCATGGTCAGCGAGTGCGGCGCCATGATTTCCTTCTGGAAACCGATACGCTTGCCGAGGATGAGGCAGGCCACCAGAGCCGAGACACCGGCGTTGATGTGCACGACCGTACCACCGGCGAAGTCCAGTGCGCCCATGTCGAAGAACAGGCCGCCCGCTGCCCACACCATGTGCGCAATCGGGAAATAGGAGATCGTCAGCCAGACGGCGGCGAACACCATGATCGCCGAGAACTTCATGCGTTCGACCACCGAACCCAGCACCAGCGCCACGGTGATCGCGGCAAAGGTCATCTGGAAGCAGATGAACACGTATTCCGGAATTTCCACGCCGGCAGTGAAGGTCGCAGCCTGGCTCGAGGCGTCGACGCCCGAGAGGAAGAACTTGCCCCAGCTGATGAAGGCATTGCCTTCGGGGCCGAAAGCGAGGCCGTAGCCGAACATCACCCACATCAGCATCGCGAGACACGCGACGGCGCCGATCTGGGTCATCGTCGCGATCATGTTCTTGGTGCGGGTCAGGCCGCCGTAGAACAGCGCGAGGCCGGGAAGGATCATCATCAGGACGAGAATGGTCGAGACCATCATCCAGGCGGTATCCCCCTTGTCGACGGTGGCGGCAGGGGCCGCCTCCTGTGCGAAAGCGGCAGTGGCAGCGAAGAGCGAAGCGCCCGTTCCCGCCAAGCCACCGATCATCTTGCGGATCATGTTGGTTCCCCTAAGGTCGGAAATGGAAGGCGCGCTCAAAGCGCGGTATCCCCGGTTTCACCGGTGCGAATGCGCGTGGCCGATGCGAGGTCGAGGACGAAGATCTTGCCGTCGCCGATTGCTTCGGTGCTGGCAGCCTGCTGGATCGTTTCCACGATCTGCGGCGCAAGATCGTCGCTCGCAGCAACCTCGATCTTCACCTTCGGCAGCATGTTGGTCGAGTATTCGGCGCCACGGTAGATTTCGGTCTGGCCCTTCTGCCGACCAAAGCCCTTCACCTCCGACACCGTCATCCCAGCAACGCCCAGCCCGGACAGTGCTTCACGCACTTCGTCGAGCTTGAACGGCTTGATGATGGCGATGATGAATTTCATTCATGCCCCCTTCTGTTGCCCTCAACGCCGGGCGACCTGCCGGCGAGAAGTATTAAGCAAGGGGCGTGCCAAATCCGAATTTCTACGGATTCAGCCTTTCACGGGAACAAAAATGGCCACGTGGTGGTTATGCGCGCTCGATTCTTGTGCAGCCAAACCGGCGTGCCCAATTTTTAGGCAGGGTCCGGTGCACGAATTCGGAGCACCAATTCAGGGCAGGACCAGTTCGGCCCAGACCGGCAGGTGGTCCGATCCCACCGCGGCAAGCGGACTGTGGTGCACACCCAGGCCCTCCACCCGGAGCCCATCACTCACCACGATCCGGTCAAGCTGCGCCACGGGCCGGCGCGAAGGAAAGCTCCGTCCCGGCGCAAGGACCTTCAGCGGCGCGGCGAACGCTCCCAGTGCGCCGCCTGAAGGCGACCATTCGTTGAGATCGCCCATCATCACGACATGGCCGGGTTCGGCGTGCCCGGCGACATGCCCGCACACCGTCTCCACCTGCTGGCGGCGGCGCAGGCCGGAAAGATCGAGATGCATGCCCACCACGCGCACCAGCGCGCCGCCCATGCGCAAGGTGGCACAGACCGCCCCGCGCGGCTCGATTGTCGGCAATGGCACGGCGCAGGCTTCCGCCACTTCGATCTCGCGCCGCACCAGCAGCGCATTGCCGTGCCAGCCCATGCTCGCTCCGGTCCGCGCCCGATCGTAATGCCCCGGCTCCACGGCACGCCACGGGCTGTGGTCGTCAAGCGTGGCGCGGGGAATCACCGCCTCGCGCAAGCCGAAGCGGCGGTCCGCTTCCTGCAGGGCAATCACGTCGGCATCGATCTCGCGCAGGATTGTCATGATCCGGTCGGGATCACGCTGCCGGTCAAGCCCGACGGCCTTGTGGATGTTGTAGCTGGCGACCTTGAGTTTCAAACCGACGTCAGGCCCCTGAAATATAGCGGTCGGTCGGCGTCACGGGCAGTCCGTCGATGCTGCTGGTGCGCGCCGCCATCTTTGCTTCCCAGGCCGCAGGATCGGATTGCGCGTGGTACTTCACCAGCGTTTGCCGCTCCTGCTCGAGTGTCATCAGCGGCACGCCCCAGCCACAGCTTGTCTGCACGCTGTCCACCGCGATGTCGAAGATCTGGCGTGTGCCTGCCAGAACCGTGAAATGCGCTGCCAGTTCCTGCCATGCGGGATCGGCAGGAAGCACCGGCTTGCCATGGCCATACAACCGAAGGATCAGCGCAGGCTGCTGGAAATTGGTCATCATGATCGTGATGCGGCCATCGGCCATCAGATGCGCGTGCGTCTCGTTGCCCGATCCGGCAAGGTCAAGATAGGCCACGCGATTTGGTCCAAGCACCCGGAAGCAGTCATAACCCTTGGGCGAAAGGTTGATCCGCCCTTCCGCTGCGGCCGTGGCCACGAAGAACACCGACTGCTGCCCGATCATCGCCTCGTGCTCGGGCAGGATGCAGTCAGTGAACTTTGCCATCAGAGGAAGTCTTTCAGCGTCGCGATGAACTTGTCGAACTGGTCGTGGTGCAGCCAGTGCCCGGCGTTCTCGAACTCGATCACCTCGGCATTGCGGAAGTGCTCGATCATCCCGTTCTCGACCGGATTGCCGGCCCAGGAATCCGCGCCGTTCAGCAGCAGGGTCGGACAGGTGATGGCCTTCCACAGCTCGTTGCGCTGCTCGATGGTGATATCATAGGGCGCGCCATCGACGTTGAGATGCGGATCGAACTTCCAGCTGAACGTGCCGTCTTCGTTGCGGTTGATGCCGTGGCGGGTCAGGTGTCGCGCCTGCTCGTCGGTCAGGTAGGGGTTCTCGCCCTTCATGCGCGCATAGGCGTCCTCGAGCGTCGGATAGCGGCGCGGCAGGCGCCCGGCGGCCTTGCGCTTCTCGCCGATGAAATCCCGGACGCGCCGTGCGAAGGGCACGTTCTTCATCATCGCCTCGCGCTCGGGCGTCGGGAACAGCCCTTCGATGGCCACGATCTTGCGCACGTTTTCCGGAAACAGCCCGGCATAGCGCAGGCTGGTGTTCGCGCCCCACGAATGCGAGACAATCGTCACCGGGGCGAGGTCGAGCTGGTGGATCAGCTGGGCCACGTCATAGACGAGGTCCATCGTGCGATAGTTGCCGTCCTCGGTCCACTGGCTGTCACCGTGGCCGCGGTGGTCCATGGCGATGATGTGCCAGTCCTCGCGCAGGGCCTCGGCGGTCCAGTCCCACGACCGGCAATGGTCGCGCCCGCCATGGACCAGCAGCAGCGGCGGCTTGTCCGTGTTGCCCCAGTCCACATAGTGGAGGCGCAGGCGCTGAGAGATGAAGGTGTTCGAACTGGGACCGAGTAACTGCATGGGCCGAGTAACTGCGCCGGATAGGCCGCGGTTTCAACCCCCGGATGCCGCTGGGCCCGCTACCTTTCCTTCGTTGCCGAGAAGGTCAGCTCAGGGTTGCGCTCCTGCTGGTAGCCCACATCCCATGACGATCGCGCCATGAAAACGGGGTCGCCATCGCGATCCTTGGCAAGGTTCGATGCATTGAAATCGGCAAAGGACTTGAGCGCCGCGTCGCTGCCCTTGAGCCAGCGTGCGGTATCGAACGGCGAAGGTTCGAGCACCGCCTCGACCTTGTATTCCGCCTCGAGGCGCGAAACCAGCACGTCGAGCTGGAGCTGGCCGACCACGCCGACGATCCACTGGCTGCCTATCTCCGGATAGAATACCTGGATCACGCCTTCTTCGGAAAGGTCGTCCAGCGCCTTGCGCAGCTGCTTGGTCTTGGTCGGGTCCTTCAGCACCACGCGGCGCAGGATTTCCGGCGCGAAGTTCGGCAGCCCCGTAAAGCGCAGGTCGTTCCTTTCCGAAAGCGTATCGCCCACGCGCAGGGTTCCGTGGTTCGGGATGCCGATGATGTCGCCCGCCTCGGCGGTGTCGGCAATCTCGCGGTCCTGCGCGAAGAACAGGATCGGCGAATGCACGGCGATCGGCTTGCCCAGGCCCGAAGGCGTCAGCTTCATGCCCCGCCTGAACGTGCCCGAGACCATGCGCATGAATGCGATACGGTCGCGGTGCTGCGGGTCCATGTTGGCCTGCACCTTGAAGATGAACCCGGTCACGTCGGGCCGCTCCGGTTCCACCGTGCCTTCGCTCGACTTCTGCGGGCGCGGCGGCGGAGCATAGCGGGCAATCGCATCGATCAGCTCGGCAACGCCGAAGTTCTTCAGCGCCGATCCGAAATAGACCGGCGTCAGGTCGCCATGGCGATAGGCTTCGAGATCGAACTCGGGGTAGCCGGCGCGGGCCAGTTCGATTTCCTCGGCAATGTCCTCGGGTATGTCGACCGCGGGTTCGCGCTTGCTCAGGAATTCGCGGCTGTCACCTTCGGGACGGGCGATGGTTTCGTCGGCGAAGTTCATCACGCCCTGAAAGATCCCGCCCATGCCGATCGGCCAGGACATCGGCACGACGTCGAGCGCCAGCGCATCGGCGACTTCGTCCAGCGTCTCGAACACCGAACGGCCTTCGCGGTCGACCTTGTTGACGAAGGTGATGATCGGCACCGAGCGCATGCGGCAGACTTCGAACAGCTTGCGCGTCTGCGGCTCGATACCCTTGGCCGCGTCAATCACCATGATCGCCGAATCGACCGCAGTCAGCGTGCGGTAGGTGTCCTCGGAAAAGTCCTCGTGGCCCGGCGTATCGAGCAGGTTGAAGACAACGCCGTCCTTCTGGAACGTCATCACCGACGACGTCACCGAAATTCCCCGCTGCTGCTCGATCTTCATCCAGTCCGACCGCGCGCGGCGGGCGGCCCCGCGTGCCTTGACCTCGCCGGCAAGGTGGATCGCGCCGCCCTGAAGCAGCAGCTTCTCGGTCAGCGTGGTCTTGCCCGCGTCAGGGTGCGAAATGATGGCGAAGGTGCGGCGATTGGACATGGGGAGCGCGGTTAGCGCGGGTTTACGGTCACGTCCATGCGGAAGCTGCGCGTCGCGCCGGGATCGAGCAGGACGACGCCGGGCTTCTCGCGGAAATCGCCGGTGAAGCCTGCGGGGTCGGCGTAACCCTGCCACGGCTCGATGCAGATGTAGCGCGCGCCCGGAACCTGCCAGACGCCCATCGACGTCGTGTCGGGGAAATGGAGGTCGAGAGTGGTCCCGCCATCGGTGCCATAGGTGAGCGACTTGCTCTCGAACACGTCCCAGATCAGCGCATCGTTGCGGAACAGGTCTTCGTGCAGCCGCAGCTCGCGAGAGTTCGCAGGACTCGGCACGGAGTTGGGGGAGAGTTCGCCAGAGTTGGGGGTGAGTTGCCGTAGAGTTGGACTTTCCGCCCTTTCGAAGACAAGCTTATGATCTTCTTTGGGAAAACTCCCCGGAAGCGGCCACGCGAAGGCCGGATGGAAGCCGAAGCTGAAGGGCAGCGCTTCCGCGTTGGGATTGAACACGCTGACCTCGGTGTGCAGCGTCATGCCCTCGATGCGGTAGGCCACTTCGAGCACGAAGCCGAACGGATAGACCTCGCGCGTCGCCGGCGAATCCGTCAGGCGGAAGCGTGCCTCGGCCCCTTCGGCATGGACCGGGGCGAAGGCACTGCGGCGCGCAAAGCCATGTTTCGGCATGGAAAATTTGCGACCATCAAGGCGCAAGGTGTCACCCGACAGCGCCCCGACGATCGGAAACAGGAAGGGCGCGTGACCCGACCAGAAGGCCGGGTCCGCATCGGTCATGTATTCCGCCCCCGCAGCATCGGTCAGCGACCAAAGCTCTGCGCCCAAAGGATTTATTTGCGCAGTCAGCTCCTCGCTGGCGATGGTGACGAGATCGTCACTCATCCGCGCAGGACACCGCCGAGCTTGGCGGCAGCCGCCACTACCTTGTCCGAAATCGCCTTGAGCGTCGCCTCATCGAATGACTTCTCGACCGGCTGGAGCGTCACTTCGATGGCAAGGCTCTTCTGGCCCTCTGGCACGCCAGTCCCGCGGAAGTCATCGAAAATCCGTGCCGAAACAATGGCCTGCTTGTCCGCACCCTTGACAGCACGGAGCAGATCGCCCGCAGGGACCGAGGCCGCGACAAGGAAGGCAAAGTCGCGCGTCACCGCCTGCAGTGCAGGTGGCGCAAAGTGCGGGCGGGCGAACTGGCCTGGGCCCTTGCGCGGCGGGATGCGGTCGAGGAACAGCTCGACCACCGCCACGGGACCATCGAGATCGAAGGCCTTGGCGGTTGCCGGATGCAGCATGCCGAAGCGCGCCAGCACCTGCTTTGGACCGAGGCGCAGGGTGGCCGACTGGCCGGGGTGGAACTGATCGCCAGCCTCGCCCATGACCTGCAGGTTGTCGACCGGAGCGCCCGCTTCTGCAAGCAGCGCCAGCGCTTCGGCCTTGGCGTCGAATGCGTCGAACGGCCTGGCCTTGCCAGTCGCCCAGCCGCGCGAGACGGATTCGCCTGCCAGAACAACGGCTAGGCTCAGCTTTTCGTCGCTCGCGCCATTGGCGCCGCGCAAGTAGCGGCGGCCGATCTCGAACAGGCGCACCGAGGTGGCGCCACGGTGGAGATTGCGCTGGGCGGCCGAGAGCAGGCCGGGCAGCAGCGAGGGGCGCATGACCTTGAGGTCTTCGGAGATCGGGTTGGCCAGCGCCCAGGTTTCCTCGCCATCGGCAAAGTGCGCGGCTTCCTTCTCGGGCAGGAACGACCACGTCACCGCTTCATGCAGGCCACGCGAGGCAGCCGCTCTGCGGACCCGGCGCTCAAGCGTCTGCACCGCAGTTGCGGTCGGCTTGGCCACACCATCTGCGCGCGGCAGCGGCGTGGAAGGCACGGCATCCAGCCCGTGGACGCGGATCACTTCCTCGACGATGTCGGGTGCGCCGTCCACGTCCGGGCGCCAGGTCGGCACGGTGACGGTCCAGTCTTCGGCCACGTCGAAGCCGAGCGCGGCAAGGATGCGCTTCTGTTCGCCATTGCCGACGTCGATGCCGCCAAGGCTCCCGGCCAGCTTCGGATCATAGGCCTCGGTCTTGCGCGCCAGCGGCGGCTGCCCTGCGCGCACGACTTCGCTCGCTTCGCCACCGCAGATCTCGAGGATCAGACTGGTCAGCAGGTCAAGCCCGGTATCGAGGAACGCCGGATCGACGCCACGTTCGAACCGCCCGCGCGCGTCGGAAGCTAGCGCCAGCGCCTGCCCGGTGCGGGCGATGGAAGCCGGATCGAAGTACGCAACTTCGAGCAGGACGTCGGTCGTCCCGTCCGAGCAGCCCGAATCTTCGCCACCCATGATCCCGGCGATGTCATGCACGCCAACATCGTCGGCAATCACCGTCATCCACGGCTGCAGCGCATATTCCTTGCCATTGAGCGCGAGGCAGGTCTCGCCTTCGCGCGCCTTGCGGGCCACGACCGCGCCCGAAAGCTTCGCCATGTCATAGGCGTGAGCCGGGCGGCCATAACCGAGCATGACGTAATTGGTAATGTCCACCAGCGCCGAGATCGGACGCTGGCCCGCGCTCTTCAGGTAGTCCTGCAGCCACTTCGGGCTCGGCCCATTCTTTACGCCACGAATCACGCGGCCGTAGAAGGCGGGGCAACCTTCAGGATCGTCGGTGCGCACTTCGACCGGGCAGGGGAAGCTGCCAGCAACCGGCTTGGCTTCGATCGGCTTGAGCACGCCCAAGCCCGCCGCAGCGAGATCGCGGGCGATGCCGTGAACGCCCATGCAGTCCGGACGGTTGGGCGTGATCGCCACGTCGAACACCGGGTCCGATCCGAGGTAATCGGCAAAGGTCGTGCCGAGCGGCGCGTCTTCGGGCAGTTCGATGATGCCGTCATGCTCTTCGCCAAGGCCAAGCTCGCGCGTCGAGCACATCATGCCGTTGGATTCGACGCCGCGGATGGCGGACTTACGAAGTTCCATGCCATTGGCCGGGACCACTGCGCCGGGCAGGCCGAGCACGCCGACAAGGCCTGCACGCGCATTGGGCGCGCCACAGACAACCTGCAGGGGCGAACCATCACCAAGATCGACGGAGAGCACCTGCAGCTTGTCAGCCTGCGGGTGCTTCTCCGCCGTCAGCACGCGGGCGACGCGGAAGCTCTTGAGCGCCGCCGAGGCATCTTCGACGCCTTCGATCTCCAGGCCCAGCGAGGTCAGCTTTTCGGCGATGGTGCGGGCGTCGGCCTTGGTATCGAGGACCGACTTCAACCACGAAAGCGAGAACTTCACGAACGTACTCCAACACCGCCGGAAAGGGTCGGCACATCGAGCGCGCCGAAGCCGTAGTGGCCAAGCCACCGCACATCGCCATCGAAGAAGGCGCGCAGGTCATCCATGCCGTACTTGAGCATGGCGAGGCGATCGACGCCGGTGCCGAAGGCGAAGCCCTGCCATTCATCGGGATCGAGCCCGCCGAATTCGATGACCTTGCGGTTGACCATGCCGGAGCCCAGCACTTCCATCCAGCCACCGTTCTCCGCATCGCCGCTGCCGCCAACGACGCGCTTGCCATTGATGAGGGTGTAGCCGACGTCCACTTCGACCGAAGGCTCGGTGAAGGGGAAGTAGCTCGGGCGCAGGCGCAGGACGATGTCGTCACGCTCGAAGAAGGCCTTGAGGAAGGTCTCCAGCGTCCACTTGAGATGGCCGAGGTGAATGCCCTTGTCGATCACCAGACCTTCGATCTGGTGGAACATCGGCGTGTGCGTGGCGTCCGAGTCCGAGCGATAGACGCGGCCCGGCGCGATGATGCGGATCGGCGCGCCTTGCGCGATCATCGAGCGAATCTGCACCGGCGAGGTATGCGTGCGCAGCAGCATCGAACGGCCTTCGGCATCCTTGTCGGGGAAATAGAAGGTATCGTGCATCGCGCGCGCCGGATGGGTCTCGGGCATGTTGAGCGCGGTGAAGTTGTGCCAGTCGTCCTCGATCTCCGGCCCGCTGGCCGCGGCAAAGCCCATGTCGGCGAAGATCTCGGCCAGTTCGTCCATGACCTGCGAAACCGGGTGGACCGAACCCCTGGGCGCTTGCGGCGCGGGAAGGGAAAGGTCGACAGTCTCGGCAGCCAGACGCGCTTCGAGCGCGGCGCTTTCCAGCGCGTTCTTGCGGTCTGCGAGGGCCGCGGTCACCGCTTCGCGCGCGGCGTGGATCTTCGGGCCTTCGCTCTGCCGCTGGTCCGGCGTCATCCCGCCCAGCGACTTGAGCAGGGCACTGACCCAGCCCTGCTTGCCGAGCGCGGAGACGCGGATCGCCTCCACCGCTTCGGGCGTGCCTGCTTCCGCAATGGCCGCGAGCGTTGCGGCCTGCTGTTGATCGAGGTTTTCCATCGGCAAGCCGCTAGCCGCAAATGCGCCGGAATCAAAGTCTGGAGTTAAGATCGAGTGGGGGTGTGCAGGGCTTGAACCGCCGCGCCGACGAACTCCTTCCGTGCGCGCATGACTTCCTGCAGCACGGGCTTGGGGCAATGGGCATATTCGCTCGGGCTCATGCCCATGAAACGGTGGAAGTCCCGAACGAACTGGGCCTGATCATGGTAGTGACCATCGATCGCGCCGATCCACTTCAGCGACGGGTCCATCATGTATTGCACGAGGCTGCGCATGAAGCGCTGGCGACGCAGGAGGAGCCGGGGCGGGAAGCCGAAATGCTTGCGGCACAGGCGCTCCACGGTGTGGGTGGGCAACTGGGTCGCCTCGGCCATCTCGCTGACGGAAGCGATGTCCGGATCGACCAAGGCGGCGTGGCAGGCGACAATGCGTGGATCGTCTTCGACGTCGGCCGCCAGGTTCTGTTCGAAGAAGCGGGTGATGCGCGAAAGTTCGGCCTGCTCGTCCTTCTCCTTGCCGAAGACCGAGGCTGCGAGAGGACGGAAGGGGGCAAGGAAAGGCTCGCTGGCGACGTCATAGATATGATCGGCGTGCGCATTGGCGGGCTGGCGCACGAAGCGCGCCCAGCCCAGCGGCAAGAGGCCGATGCCCCAGATGCGCGTGGTGCCGGTGGTGAATTCCAGAGTGGTGCTCGTCGGCCCGGTGGCGTTGGCCTGGACGCCCGCGAACGGAGGCCGACCCGGCAATTGCGAATCCGGAAAGTCGCCCTGGTAGATGCGGATGTTTGCCCATTCAGGGTGGAGGTGATCGGTCACCCGGCCTTGGGGCACGTCGATCTCGGTCAGGTAAAATGTCGTGAAATAGCGCTGCAGCGGCTCTGGCGGCCGATGGAATCGAACCCGGACTGTGCAGTCCCCGGTCAAGCTGTGCGCGCCCCTGTTTACTTTAGTTATGTGTTGTTCATCCGCACCCTGCACTGCGCTTGCGCGAATCGCAACGAAAAAGGGCGGCTCCCGAAGGAACCGCCCTTTTGTTCAGCCTGCTTGCAACGCCGATCAGGCGGCGGGCAGGGCAGCCTTCGCCTGAGCGATGACGGCGGTGAAGATCGCACCTTCGTTCATCGCGAGGTCGGCCATGGTCTTGCGGTCGAGCTCGATCCCGGCAAGCTTGGTGCCATGGATGAACTGCGAGTAGGTCAGGCCTTCGGCGCGGACAGCAGCGTTGATGCGCTGGATCCACAGGGCGCGGAAGCTGCGCTTCTTGACCTTGCGGTCGCGGTATGCGTACTGGCCGGCCTTTTCGACGGCCTGACGGGCGACGCGGATGGTGTTCTTGCGACGGCCGCGATAGCCCTTCGCCTGATCCAGAATCCGCTTGTGCTTGGCTTTGGTGGTTACACCACGCTTGATACGGCTCATAGTTCAGCGCTCCTCAGTTCAGCCCGTAGGGCGCCCACTTCTTGATCACCTTCGCATCGGCGTCGGAGATCACGTCAGTGCCGCGGTTCTGGCGGATATACTTGGCGTTGTGGCTGATCAGGCGGTGGCGCTTGCCGGCAACGCCGTGCTTCACCTTGCCGGTGGCGGTGAGCTTGAAGCGCTTTTTCACGCCGCTCTTTGTCTTCATCTTGGGCATTTTCGTCTCCTGAGTTCGACGCGTCCGATCTGCCTTGGCAGCCCTTGTGGCCAGGCCGATCATCGAATCCGTGTCGGTTGAAGGTGGGGCCGTTAGGGGATGCGGCGCGGAAAGGCAAGTGTTGTGGAGTCTTTGCACGGTGCGCCCTGGCATCTGCCAAGGGCTGGCGGCACCGGCCCGCTCCCCCGCGAAACGGCACCACTTGTCATTTCCCGATATCTGCCAGATCGTATGGCGTCGTCTGGTACGTCTCGTTGACCCAGTTGCCGTAGAGCAGATGGCCGTGGCCGCGCCAGGTGTTGGCGGGCATGGCCTGGGGATCGTCACCGGGGAAATAGTGGCGGGGCAAGTACTTGCCTTCGTCCCGCGCATATTCGCCCGCCAGCGTCAGCGTATCGTACTCGAGATGGTTGAACATGTGCAACGTGTTGTGGGCCGGGTCATCGATCAGGCACAGGCCGGTTTCGGCGCTGTCGGCAAGGACCGAAAGGCCGCGACCTTCGGGCAGGTCCTCGCGGCGCACTTCGCTCCAGCGCGACACAGGCACGTCGAACACATCGGGCAGGCCGCGCATGAAGGGACTGGCGGGCGCGTGGTTGATGTGGCGGAACACGCCCGAGGCCTTGGTCGGCAAGGGGTGCTTCTCGATGCCATGGAAATGATGCAGCGCGGCCATCGCGCCCCAGCACACCGACAGCGTGCGGTGCACGTTGGTCTGTGACCAGTCGAAGATGCGGGCGAGCTCGTCCCAGTAGCTGACCTCTTCATAAGGAATCGTCTCGACCGGTGCGCCGGTGACGATCAGGCCATCGTACTTCTCGGCACGCACGTCCTCCCACGGACGGTAGAAGGCCGAGATGTGACCTGCCGAAGTGTTCTTGCTGACGTGGTCGGAAATGCGCACCAGCTCAAGCTCGACCTGCAGCGGAGTTGCGCCCAGAAGGCGGGCGATCTGGGTCTCGGTGGTGATCTTGTCGGGCATCAGGTTGAGCAGGGCGATCCGCATCGGGCGGATGTCCTGGCGCGCGGCCTCGGTCTCGCTCATCACGATCACGCCCTCGGCCTCGAGTGTGCGGCGGGCAGGGAGATTGTCGGCAATCCTGATCGGCACGTGTAACGTCTTCCTCAAACCTGAGGGAGAAGACGCTCTTCACGGTGTCCGTGTCCGTTTGGTTGCCGGATCGGCCACATCCCCTTTCTGCTTGGGGCAGATCGGGTACCACCTTGCCCGGATCGGCAGGTTGGCGTTGGAGCGTCACTCCAACTCTCGATGTAGGACGACAGATAGAACCGCCTTGAAAGCTTTGCAACGGGGCGAAGGTGCAGGATGTCACTTGCTATTGCGATCCAGTCGCATTATTAATGCGAGTCATTGGCAGGAAGCGTGCTGCCCTGGAGTTTCAGTGCAATGTTCATCTGCATCTGCAATGCCATCCGCGAGAAGGACATCCGCGCCACTGCCCGTTGCCACGCCGGCAATGCAGAGGAGATCTACGGCCGCATGGGCTTCAAGCCGCAGTGCCGGCAGTGCCTTGATGATGCCGAGGACGTGATCGCCGACGAGCGCGCCTGCGCGCTGGCATAAGTCCCACGTTGCAAAGTGTTGCAGGCACCCGGTGCGAGTCGTTCGCGCTTTATGCCGTCCATCCTGCAGCGTAACGTCGCTCTATCCATTGCATAGGAGCCAGCGCGATGAAGGGCGATGCCAAGGTCATCGAATATCTCAACAAGGCCCTGCTCAACGAGCTGACCGCGATCAACCAGTACTGGCTGCACTACCGCCTGCTCGCCAACTGGGGCGTCAAGAAGCTGGCCGAGTACGAGCGCCACGAATCGATCGACGAGATGAAGCACGCCGACATGCTGGCGGACCGCATCCTGTTCCTCGATGGCCTGCCCAACTTCCAGGCGCTCGGCCGCCTGCGCGTTGGCGAATCGGTCGAGGAGATCCTCAAGGCTGACCTTGCCTTGGAGATGGATGCCCTGCTGCTGCTCAGGGACGCCATCGCCCACTGTGAATCCGTGCGCGATTTCGTCAGCCGCGATCTTTTCGCCAAGATCCTCGAGAGCGAGGAAGAGCATGTCGACGTGATCGAGAAGCAGTTCGACATGATCGAGCGCATGGGCCTGGCCAACTACATCCAGCTCAACAGCGAAGCCGCCGAAAGCTGATCCTGGCGCTGCGAAGCGGCCTCCTACTCGGCCGCTTCGCTCACTTCCGCGCTTTCCGCCGCCTGACGCGCCCACATTTCGGCGTAGAGGCCATCGCGGCGCAGCAGGTCGGCGTGGTTGCCTTGTTCTGACAGGCGCCCCTGATCCAGCACGAGAATCGTGTCGGAATCGGCAATCGTCGACAACCGGTGGGCGATGGAGATCGTGGTGCGGTGGCTGGCGACGGCGCGCATGGTGGAGAGGATGTCCTGCTCCGTGCGGGTATCGAGCGCACTGGTCGCTTCATCGAACAGCAGGATTGGCGGGTTCTTCACAAGGGTGCGCGCGATGGCGACGCGCTGCTTTTCGCCGCCCGACAGCTTCAGGCCGCGTTCGCCGACTTCGGTGTCATAGCCTTGCGGCAATCGCGCGATGAAGTCTGCGATCGCCGCGCCCTTGGCGGCGGCCTCGACCTCGGCCATTCCTGCACCGTCACGACCATAGGCGATGTTATAGCCTATGGTGTCGTTGAACAGCACCGAGTCCTGCGGAACGATGCCCAGTGCGGCGCGCAAGGAAGCCTGCGTCACGCCTGCAATGTCCTGCCCGTCGATCAGGATACGCCCGGACCACGGGTCATAGAAGCGGAACAGCAGGCGCGCGATGGTCGACTTGCCCGCGCCTGATGGGCCGACGATGGCCACGCGGCTGCCCGCAGGCGCTTCGAACGACAGACCGTGCAGGATCTCGCGATCGCGGTCATAACCGAACACGACATTGTCGAACGTCACCGAGGGGCGGTTCACCACCAGCGCAGGCGCATCGGGGGCGTCTGCCACTTCGATATGCGTGTCGATCAGGCGGAACATTTCGGCCATGTCGATCAGGCCCTGCCGGATGGTGCGATAGACCATGCCGAGCATGTCGAGCGGGCGGAAGAGCTGGGTGAGGTACGTGTTGACGAAGACAAGGTCGCCGACCGTCAGCCGCCCTTGCGACCAACCATAGACCGTCCACGCCATTGCCCCTGCCATCAGCAGGTTGACGATCAGGGCCTGCGCGATGTTGAGCAGGCCAAGGCTGTTTTCGCTCTTCACCGCGGCATCGGCGTAGGCGCGCGCGGCGGAGGCGTATCGCGCTTCCTCGCGCGATTCGGCGCCGAAGTATTTCACCGTCTCGTAGTTCAGCAGCGAATCGACCGCGCGGGCCAGCGCCTGGCCATCGAGCCGGTTCATCTTCTCGCGCAGCGCCGTACGCCATTCGGTGATGGTGCGCGTGGCGTAGACATAGGCGATCACGGCAAGGATCGTCGCCGTGACCAGTCCCAGCCCGAAGTTCAGCCAGAAGATCACGATGACCGCCGTCAGCTCGATCACCGTCGGCGCAATGTTGAACAGCAGGAAATAGAGCATCGTGTCGATGCTCTTGGTCCCACGCTCGATCACCTTGGTTACCTCGCCGGTGCGGCGGGCGAGGTGGAAGCGCAGCGAAAGCTTGTGGAGGCGGGCGAAGACGTTTTCCGCCAGATGCCGCGTGGCGTCCTGGCCAACGCGCTCGAACACGATGTTGCGCAGGTTGTCGAACAACACCCCGGCAAAGCGACCGAGGGCATAGGCCAGGACGAACGCCAGTGCGACAGTCAGGGCAGGCTGAGCGCCTGCCGGAAGCGTCATTGCGTCGACAGCTTTCTTGTATGCGAATGGCAGCGCAAGTGTCGTCGCCTTGCCGAGCAGTACCATGACCACCGCGCCCATGACCCGGCGGCGCAGGATCGCATTGTCGGCAGGCCAGAGGTACGGGAGGAAGCGCTTGAGCGTGGCCCAGCCATCGTGGCGGGCGTCTTTGGGACTCGTCGGTGTATCAGGTGGCATGGGTTCCCACATAGGGAACGTGGACGGCTATGCCAGAGCTTTGAAAGTTTACAGCGGCAAAGGCGGCCTTGCAGGCAGACTGGCAATCAGAACCGGATGCTCCTGTGCGAGTCCGGCATTGCGGTCCCGGGCGGCAGGTCGAACAGCACGCGCCTTGTCGCGAAGTCGATCGCCACCCGCCTGAACATGCGCATCTGCGCCATACCCAGCAGGATTGCCGGGCGCTTGACCAGATCGAGCCGGTGGAACGCCGGGGAGTCGGCAAAGGCGAGGGGGGTATTGTGGATCTGCAACCCTTCGATCTCGATCGTCGAGGCCATGACAATATCCGCATTGAGCGCCTGGCCCGTCACCGAGAACAGTGTCGTCTGCTCGGTGCGGTTGCGGCGGGCCATGGCCTTGCGCAGCGCAAGGTTGCCGATCGAGCTGTCAGACCCGGTATCGAGCACGACGTCGGTGTGGACGCCATCGATGATCGCGTTGGTCATGATCAGCTGGCCCGAACGCCGCTTGGCCTTGACGACGATCTCGAAGCCTTTCGTGCCGCCCAGCGATGCGGCATCGCCAATGGCGATGCGATTGGCGCCGAAGTCTATCAGCACGCGCTGGTCCTGCAGGCTGTCGAGCCCGACGATGCCTTGCGCGCCGATATGCTCGGCTTCCAGCAGCGGCGCGGTCAGGGTATAATATGTCCGCTTGCCGAGGCTTATCTCCTCGACATCGACCAGTTCCACTTGGTGCGAGCCTGCCACGCCGACGACCACGCCATTGCCGGTCACAGGCAGGCCCAACCCTTGCGCCACCTGCCGTGAAAGGACCGTGCGCTCGGAGCCGGTGTCGATCAGGAAATCGTAGGGGCCGCTTTTCCCGATCAGGACCGGGACAGTCATGCGATCATGTCTGTCCCGTTGGAGCTGCACAAGCTCGTCAGCAGGTGATGGGAAGGGCTGGGTCGCCGGTTCGCTGGCGAACGCCGGCGGCACGATGCTGGCCAGCGCAAGCATGAAAAGCCTTCGCGAAAACACCGGCAAAGGGCGGCCCTGTGGCATGGCGACTTCTCCCATGCCTGATTTACGCCTGCATGGGCGCCTTGGCGAGTCCTTAGCGCGTGGCGGGGGACGAGCGACGAATGAGCGCCAGCAGTCCGCGAGCGATCTCGTGGATCTCGGCGTAAAGCGGATGGCCGAGCACTCGCAAGGAGGCGAGCCACAGCACGATCCCGAGCGCAACAGTCGATGCGGCCTGCACCAGCCCGAGTTCGGCGGGACCTTGCCCTATGAAGAACCCCAGCAATACCGGCAGGACTGCGGCCAGCGAGACCGCGGCACTACGCAACCAGCCCAGCAGGATGTCGCGGTAACGCAGCTCGAGTGTCGAAGCCAGCAAGGGCAGGTAGATCACGACCCATAGCCCGGCATGTATCACGCGCGAGGCGGCCACCCATTCCAGCCCCAGCGGCGCAGTCAATGCGATCAGCACCACGGACAGCACCGTCTCGATGACCATGCAGCGCATGAGCGGCTTCAGCCGTCCCATAAGCACCGGCAGGTCTGCATAGAGCGGCAGCGCGACGTAGCCGATCTGCGAGAGCGCAACCCAGGTGAGCAGGGGCGCCGCTGCCATCCAGCGCTCGCCGTAAAGCAGCCTGATCAGGGGCTCGCCGAGGACCGCGATGCCCGCCATGGCCGGCCAGGTTACCCCGGTATAGGCCGCCAGCACGCGCAGATAGGGTGGCCCCAAGGGTTCACCGCTATCGCGGATCCGGCGAAACGCGGGATAGAATACGCCGGTAACCGCACCCGCGATCAGCAGCCGCAACTGCAGGGCCAATCCCGATGCGCGCGCAAAGAGGCCGACAGCGGCGCTGTCGATCATGCGCCCGATGACCAGCTCCGGCGCGCGGGCAGAGAGTGAACTGCAGACCACTTGTACGGTGTTGGTGCCGCCCAGTGCCATGACGTCTGCCGCGCGCGCTATCTTTGGCGGCCACGGCAGCATGCCGCCCGAACGCCACTGACTGATGAGCAACCGCGCCGCCTGTTGTGCGAAGGCCCCCCAGGCGAGGGCAAGCGCGCCATGACCAAGGATCGCCAGGATCAATGCGGTCAAGGCGTTGGCCACCGCCGCTCCGACCTCGATCATCGTGTTCGAACGATAGTCCATGCGGCGCTGGCAGGTCGCCTGGGGGACGATCGCCAGCGGCACGAGCAGGTAGGATGCCGCGATGACCAGAGTGATCGGCAGCAATTGCGGATCGCCATAGAAGACAGCGATCGGCCAGGCACTGGCGAGAGCCAGAAGCGCTATCCCCCAGGCGAAGACCACCGAAATCGTGAAAGCGGACCGCAGTTTCTCTGCCGTGAGATCGCGCTCTCCATTGATATAACGCGTGACGCCGAAATCCTGCAGGAATGCGACCAGCGTGACCGCGGCAAAGGCGATCGAGAACCGGCCCAGCTGATCGGGCGTGATGTACCAGCGCGCGAGCACGATGCTGGCCACGAACTGCAGCGCAAAGGAGGCATATTGCGAGATCAGCGCCCAGACGGCTGCCGCGCGGACAGACATCATCGGTGCGCCAGTCCGGTCGGTTGTCTGGTCGGCGGGTGATTGCGGAGCGGCCATCGTCAAATACGCAGGAGCAGGGCTATTGCCAGTCGCATGGCGCGTAATGGCACGCCGAACAGGACAAGACGCATTACCGTGCGCCAAAGCTCTGGTCCGTTGCCCCCGTCGCGAACATGGCCGATCAGGAGGGGGAAACCTGCGCCGCGCATGGCATCGCGCGAATAAATGGCGCCCCGCGCAACCTTGTCCCGGATCTGGCGAGACAGGCCCGGAGTGTCGAATACTTGGTCCAGCGCCTCGACGGCGGGAAGCTGCTGCATGTGCTCTGTGGGATCCGGTCGGCCGAGCTGACGCTCGCGGTAGGCGAGTTGGGCAACGGCGGCCCCGTATTGCTGCGCGAACGCATGGCGGTTCGAAATCTGCCCAGCATAATGCCGATAGCTGAGCAGGCGTTCGGGAATGTTCGCCAGTTTCGTGACCGATGCCAGTC
>NZ_JRVC01000008.1 GCF_000807925.1 Novosphingobium subterraneum
TTCGAACGCCGAATAGCTGTCGAAGCACTCGTAGGCGGCCATGTAGGGCGCGTCCTGCAGGCACGTGACACCGAGAAAATTTCGCCAGTGCCGGGCCATGCCGATGTCGCTGTTCCAGATCTGCGCATTGTGGAAGAAGCTGGCGAGATAGACATAGCTCTGCTTGAGGAAGTCCTTGCGGTCGGTGATGCGCCACAGCCGCACGCAGGCCGCCGCACCCCAGGCGGTGAGGTTGGCCTGATAGTTCAGGTCGAAGCGCATGCCCTTGGCCGCCTCGATCGCGGCTATGGCCTCGTCGACGAAGCGACGGTCGAGCGTCAGCTCGAAGGCCTGCAGCATGACCCAGGCGTAGATGCCGCCGACATCGGTCTGCCCGCGCTGGTCGGCCTCGGCGACATCCTGGATCACCGAAAAGTCGCGCATGTCATAGAGGATCGGCCACTTGTACCTGAAGTGGCGCGCCGCCTTGATGCCGTAGTCGATGGTATCGAGGAAAAGCTCGCGCGCCTGCTTGTTGCCGGCGATGGCCAGGTTGGCGAGATTGAGCATGGGGTGGTAGAGGTACCAGCTGTCAACGGCGTTCGCGTTCTTGTCCTTGCCGACGTTGGGCAGGTAGCGGCGCAACGTCTTCAGTTCCTTGTCGTGGAACCCCTCGATCCCCGCCATGATCTCGCGCACCAGCGGGTGCTTGAGGCCCTTCCACCGGCCCCAGTCGTCAAGTGCAGAAGCAATGGCCAGCTGGACCATGACGTCGGGATATTCACTTGCGGTATATGGGTGGAAATAGACATGGCCGAAATGTTCGATACGCGCTTCGGGTGCGTGCATCAGGTCCTGTACGGTCGCCTCTGCGCGTGACGGCCAATGACGGAAATCGGCCTTGGGCGGGGACAGCAACGGGTAGATGCCACCGATCATGTCGAGGAACTGCCAGGCGGAATCCGCTTCCTCCGATTGCGGATAGGCGCGGATGGCAAGGATCGTGTCGTAAAGCATGATGGGCTTGCCCGCCGGCAGATCGGCATGGCCGGTGTCTGCATTGAGCGGCGGAGAATAACCCATCTCCGGCATTTCAGCCTGGACCGCATTTTCGGGCTTCGATCCGGTCGCGTTGAAGTAGGGGTTCAGCGCGGTGAGGTTCTGAAGGTAAAGGACCTTGCCGAACTGCTCCTCGCCAAGCGTGAAATACAGCAGGGCTGTGTTGAGCTTGCGCTGTTGCGCCTCGACGGTCACGCCGGAAGGATCGGGCCGACCATCGGCGCCAAATGCCACGATGTCTCGAGGCAACTTGCTGATCCGCAACGAGGCGGTCGGCGTGAAGCAGTACTGTGCGCGGAATTGTTCGAGCCCAAAGGCATCGGCTGTCACACGCAATGTGGCATGCCCGGCAGGACCATGCCAATCCACCGAGGCTATCGCCCCATCGGCCGGACGAACGCGCGCCACGGCGTCGCTCCCGAATACCGGAAAGCGCAGGGCCAGGCCGCCACTCCCGTCACGGCAAAAGATCACCCAAAGCGCGTCGGACGTGAACTTGACCTCTATAGAAAGTCCACCGTGCTCGGCCCTGGCCAGCGATCGTGCGCCATCGTGCGCAATGACCTTTTCGGCCACGATCAATTCCGGCGTCAAAAGGGAGGTGCCGTCATCTCTTGCCATGCTGCTCGTCCCTTGTTGTTTTTCAGGGTGAACGTTGCGGGCGCGGCAAGGTTTCCCTTTTGGGCAGGTCAAGTTACTGGAACGATTTCGAAAAACGACGAACCGAGCGCAAAGCCGATCCTGCGTTAAGGCGCGGAAACGAGTGGCGCGCGAAGCCATTCGATCCGGATGGACAGAGAGCTCACGCGATCGCTGGCAGGACGCCGCATTCTCATCACCGGCGGAACGACCGGAATCGGTCGGGCCACCTTTCTTGCACTCGCCCGCCAGGGTGCAAGACTCTTCACCATCGGGCGCGAAGCCGAACCGCTTGCTGAGACCTTGCGGTTGGCGAACTTGGATGCGGGCGCCGGCATGAATGCCGACGTCGCCTGTCATGCAGATGTCGAAAAGGTGTTCGCAGCAGCCGATGCGCGCCTCGGAGAAATCGATGCGCTGATATGCTGTGCCGCGCTCGGCGCGCAGCCCCTGCACGAGATGGAGAATGACGACTGGCGCTATGTCGTGGAGACCAACCTCGTCGGCACTCTGGCCTATGCACGGGGCGCGCTCGATCGCATGCTTCGCCGGCAGGAGGGCCATCTGGTACTGATCAGCTCGATCAGCCCGGATATCAAGGCGAGAGGCGAAAGTGTCTATGCTGCCACCAAGGCCGGCATCAATGCCTTTGCGATGACCTTGCGCAAGGAGATTGGCGAGAAGAGCATTCGCGTGACAGTCATCGAGCCGGGCTCTGTCGGCACAGACATGCAGGAGTGTTCCCTCGATGAACAACGTGAGGCGATTGCGCAGGGTGAGATGCTGTTCGCAGAGGAAATCGCCGAAGGCATCATCTTTGCGCTGACCCGCTCGCCACGCTGCGATGTTTCGCTGCTGCGCATGGAGCCGATCAGGCAGAAAACAGCGTAGGGATGCTCATTCGTCAAACATGCGGAGGGCATGGCGCCGCGCAAATCTGCGCCTCACCCTGAATTCCCTGACAATGCTCCCCGGCATTTCGGTAAGGGCCCGAAAGCCCGTGACGGTCGAGAAGGCGTGGACCGACGAGCGGGCCTGGACCAGAACGTGGCGCACCATGTCGCGCTGCGCAATCTCGCCAGCTTCGCTGATCGGGCCGAGCCGGTGCAAGGCATATAGCCCCAGCACGCCCGAAATCAGGAAATAGAAGTCCCAGTTGCCCAACTTCAAGGGCAGGAAAGCGAAGACGCCTTCCGGGTTGGTCCAGCGTATCACCAGCTCGAAACGGCGATTGGCGAAGAAGTCTGCGAACAGACCGCCAATGACCGGCGCTGCACCTGCGGCCAGCGCCGTAACCACCGCCGTCGAAGCGATATAGGATGATGCCATCCCGCGGGGGGACAGTTTCAGGCCGATATTCGTGGTGGCGAGTGTGACACCGGCAACGGAACTGCCCATCAACAGGTGAAGTCCGATCAGGAATACAAGCTGCGCGCCGTCATGGTCGATCTGCGAGGCCACCGCCATTGCGGCGATGCAGGCAATGTAGGCTGGAGCAGCGACGAGCAGTACTGACTTGTTGCTGAAACGGTCCGACAGGACACCCCAACTCCGCAAGGCGAACGCGTTTGCCAACTGGCTGGCGATGGCTAGCGCCATGACGACGGGCATGCTGTAACCCAGTTGGCGAACGAGATAGACCGTGAAGAAGGGCGTCGCCAGATTGACGGCAAATTGCCAACTGGCCAGAAATCCGAGCAGCTTCCTGAAATTCGGATCCGAAGCCGGCTCGCGCATCAGTTCCCACAGCCGAGTTGTACGTGGTCCGGCGTGGGCCATGGTCGGTTCGGGAATCCGGCGACAATGGCGGCACTTGCAATCCCGGCCACGCACCCGGCCAGATACAGCGCGCTGAAGGCAAGGTCGCGCTGGTGTGATCCCTCCTGCGTGTACTCAAGGCAAAGCGCGGCGCCAATTCCGGCGACCACAGTGGTGATCGTCGCCCAAGTCGTCCGCCGCGCAAAGATGCGTCCCATGCGCTCGTCTGGCACGAAATCGCGCATCCATGAATTCCAGGCGCATCCTCCGACCGCCGCTAGCAGGCAGAGCACAAGGGTCATCGCCACCAGCAGCAATGGAGCCGGGCCTCCGGCAAAGGGCAACAGCGCCATGGTCCCAAGCATCATTCGCCCGAACACGCTTGACCACACTGCAATGGCCTTCCGCGCGCGGAGGCGTTCCACCAGCGCAATCGCAGGTAGCTGGGCAAGCTGCGTCAGAAACGGTAGCGACGCCAGCAGGCCGATCAGGAAATTGTCGGCACGAAGATGCAGGGCAAACGTGGTGAGAATGACGCCAGTCGTCAGAGCAGCAGTCGTGTTGGAGAATGCCGCCTCATAGACGATCGTCTGCAAGCCGCGCTCGCGCTCATCCTCACTGATCAGTGGTTGTGGAGCGAGCATTGCATTTCCTTCGCGGGTGCTGACGAAGGAAAGCCGGGGCGGGCTTGCAGTTTCCCGCCATGCGCCGAAGCGCGCTTTCGGCACGAGCGAGCGCTGCTTGTTCAGGAAACGCATGTAGGTCCAGATGTTTAAGTCATAAGGCTGCCGGGGGTATTTTGATGAAGCACCGGTTCTGGATCGGCACCTACAGTGCCAACGGTGGAGAAGGTCTGATCTCGGCGACGATCGACGAAGCCGGAAGGATCGAAATCGAAGGGGCGGAGTCGCGCATCGTCGATGCAAGTTACGGCTTATGGTGTGCTGACCTGCAGACTGCTTGGTTCGTCTGCGAACAAGAGGCCGGGCAAGTCTCCGGTTGGCGTCTGGAAAACGATCGGTGGGTGCCCTTGGGGAGCGTCTCGACGGGCGGTGCCGCGCCGTGCTTTCTCGATATTTCTCCGGACCACTCACTTCTTGCCGTGGCAAACTACGAAAGCGGTTCCGTGGCCACCATCGTGCTCGATGCTGCGACGGGAGCGCCGTTGCACCGTAGCGGGTTCCTGCAAAACAGCGGCAAAGGACCTGATCCCGATCGGCAAGCTGGTCCGCATGTAC
This sequence comes from Novosphingobium subterraneum, assembly GCF_000807925.1. Lineage (GTDB taxonomy): Bacteria > Pseudomonadota > Alphaproteobacteria > Sphingomonadales > Sphingomonadaceae > Novosphingobium > Novosphingobium subterraneum. Next base: position 4,674 of record NZ_JRVC01000008.1, read on the forward strand.
ATTGCGCACGCTTTGCCGATAAAGGAGGTACGCTATATTTCACTGATCTCGGCCTCGACCGGGTATTTGCAGCCTCGGTGGATAGTGGAGGCGAACTGCAAGACAAGCGCGTGATGTTTTGCGCACCGCCAGGATTCGGGCCGCGACACCTTGTGGCATTGGCAGACGAGGTCATGGTCAACGGCGAATTGTCAAGCGGTCTGGTGGCACTCGCAAAAACGGACGGCACTTTCATACCAATGGACTCCCTGCGAACTGACCCGTCGAACAAGCCTGGCAATCTCGGTGGGCATCTGTTGGTTGAGGACGAGCTGATTTGGACAAGCAACCGCGGAGCCGACACGTTGGTGGCTTTCCGAGTGATGCAAGGCGCGCTGCACCAAGTTGCTTGCTTTCCCAGTGGTGGCCAATCGCCACGCCATCTCGCGAGAGTGAACAAGCACCTTGTGGCAGCTCACGAAAAAGATGGCACAGTTTCCTCGATCGACGCATCTGTAGGCAATGTCCTCTGCGATGTCATTGTGCCGGGGGCCGCATTCCTGATGAGCGCATGAAAATCGGTCGCTGCTGCGGCTAGGCCAGATCTCCGCGAGGGCCTGAATTTGTCGAATGGGATCTCGCAGTCTTCCTGTGCCCGTTTTTGCCGAAGGAGAATCGTCGTGGGACATTCAGATCTTGATGCTGCCATGCACGATCGGCCGCCATCGAATGCAGGGCAGAATGTTGGCCCGAAATGCACTTCGCGCAGGCGAGACATCAGGGCAATTCGCTTTATCACGACGCACGCATACGCAGTCGTGAGCGCGCGTTGTACGACCACGCCATCGATAGCCAGCTGAGAGGCTGCGATTTGATGAAATTCCGCATTAGAGGACCTTGTGAGCGGCAGACACATCAGAAATCGCGCAACCGTGATCCAGCAAAAGAGGGACCGACCTGTCCAGTTTTAAGTCAGGACTGAAACGCGACTGACGCTAGAACGCTGGCTTGAACAAGAGGTGGGAGAATCAACGATTTCGTGTTCATGCTGCGGGCAGATGCGCGGATGTGGATATCCTCACAGATAAGCCAGTTCAAAGTGTAGAAAGTCGACCGAGGTGGACAACCAGCACACGCTCTGCTGGTGCCTTGCAGGACCTGAACCTGAAAAACGGGGTAAAAAAATGGGGGTAAGAGCGGGGGTATGGCTTTGGGGGTATCCAATTTTCGTTGGGTGACGGCGGCCTGCAGTCTACGGTGACGCGGGAGAGCGCGCCTCGCTGTGACGCGCCCGTGTAGCAATCGTCACTTCAGACAGTGCGCCTTCAGGCCGTCAATCGGTAGCCGAATCCGCGGACGTTTTCGACGATGGGCGGGCCCAGCGCGTGAAGCTTGCGGCGCAGGCGGCTGAGGTAGACTTCGACGATATTGGTCAGCGGATCGTCCTCGATTCCCCAAACCGCACGCAGGATTTCGGTTCGTGAAATCACCGTGCCGGGGGATTCCATCAGCAGCCGCAGCACGCCCATTTCCTTGACGGTCAACTGGACCGGCGAACCGGCGCGCGTAAGGGTCATGGTCCGGGGATCAAAGTGGAGATCGCCCACGGTAAGGCTTCCGTCCGGCTGGATCGGGCTGAATTGCGGCCGCTCCATCCGGCGCTTGACCGCATCCATCCGGGCCAGCAATTCCTCGAATGCGAAGGGCTTTGGCAAGTAGTCATCCGCACCCCCCTTGAGACCGCGAATCCGGTCCGCCACGTCGTCGCGAGCGGTGACCATGATGATCGGTGTCGTCACGGCAGCTTCACGCAGTGCCGAGCAGATATCAAATCCGCTCATGTCCGGCAGGTTTACGTCGAGAAGAATGAAGTCGAACGCAAGGTTTGTCGCCAACTCAAGACCAGTTGCACCGTCGGTTGCCAGCGTGACCTTGTGGCCCTCCTGGGCGAGGCCGCGATGCAGGGTTGCGGCGAGTTCGACTTCGTCTTCAATGAGAAGCAGTTTCATGTGCTTGCACCATCTATCGCCGATGCGGGCGACATTAGAGGGAGGCGTATGGTGACGACCGTGCCGACATTGACCCGGCTGGTCAGGCTGATTGTTCCGCCCATGGCTTCGGTGATCGAACGGGCGATCGACAGGCCAAGACCTTGCCCGCTGCCGCTGCGCTTGCTGCCCCTGCGGAACCGCTGGAAAAGATAGGGCAGGTCTTCGGCCGGTATGCCATCGCCGTGGTCGGTGATGGTTATGACGGCATGATCCTCTTCCACGCTGACCGATGCTTCGACATTGGGAGCGTGCGTGGAATAGCACACGGCGTTGTCAACGACGATGCGGATGACCTGCTTGAGGCGGGCTTCGTCGCCTTCAACGATGATGCTGGAGGGTCCTTCGTGAAGCACGATCTTCCCGCCGTCGGCTTCAATGACGCGGTGGAAGTCGGCGATGCTGTCGGTCACTGCCGCCACCGCGTCGACCGGTTCGATGGTGGTATGCAGCATCGGCTCTTCTGCACGCGCAAGGTTCAACATGTCTTCGATCATTTCGGCCATGAGCTCTGACAGGCGGACCACCCGATCCAGCGCGCCTCGCAGGTCAACCGATTGTGCCGAGGCATCGCGTAGCGTGATCTCCGCCTCGCTGCGCATGATGGATAGGGGCGTACGCAGTTCATGGCTGGCATCGGCCAGAAACTGCTGACGCAGGCGGTTCGATCGCTCCAGCGAACGGTTGGTTGCGGCAAGTTCACTGGTGCGCCGGGCAACGGCACGCTCGAGCTCTTCGTTGGACCTGCGCAGCGTATCGGCACTTTCGCCCACGCGAGAGGCCATGATGTTGAAGCTTTCGGCGATCGCACGGAATTCCGTCGTGCCGACAATCGGCACGCGCTGTGTGTAATCGCCTTCGGCCATGGCGCGCGTGCCTTGCAGCAGGTTTCCGAGCGGGCGGATCAGCTGGCGCTGTCCCCAGAAGACGGCGAGCAGACCGCAAATGGTCACGACCGTCACCGTCAGCGTCATCGTGTCGATGACGCCCTGGAACGTCTCGATCGAGCTGCGGTGGTACTCTTTCGCCTCGCGCTCCTCGATCTTGATCGCTTCGAACACGAGGTCTTCCCAGACCGTGTCCGGCTTATCGCCCTTCAACGAGCGCTCGAGGCTGGCACCGATCTTCTTCAGGGTTTCCCGTTGTTTGACTTCCTCTTCTATCTCCGAGGCGCGCTGCTTGCGCTTGAGCGGTGTCTCGCTGATCATCTTGATTTCGGCGTTGATGTAACGCTCCGCATTGGTGACGTGGGAGCGGACGCCATCGATGTAGAGTTCGCGATCCTGGACGAACGCGCTTGGATCGGTGTAGCGCTCCTGCTGCAGGGTGTATCCTAGAACCGCGAGCCGCTGGAACGCGCTGAGTGATTGCGACGAGGCTTCGGACCTTGCCTGCTGCGCACGGATGACTTTCACTGCATGGTTGGCAATCACGCCCGGCACTGCCACGATGAACAGCATGAACACCAACGAGACCCACAGCTTCAGGCGCAGCGCGTTCATGCGCACATCGCCCGCAGCATGGCGAAGCGATTGCGGGCACTATGCCTGGCGTCGGGCGATGACACGCCTCGCTTCAATCGTAGCATAGAAATGGTGTTCCCCTGCCTGTGCCGCTGCTTCGAGCTCAAGTAACGGCACACGCCCTGACCTCACACTCACATTGTCCTGACAACGCTTTCCGATCAACGAATTGGCCGATTAAATTTCCATGAATGCGGCAGGCGCCACATCTGGTTCGGCATGCTGATGGATGACAATGTGCTGCGTCCATGGCATCGCAGTCGGATGCGCACCACTCACGATCACGCAAGCGTTCGCCTTTACCATCTGGGAGACGGGCCGGAGGGCGGTTCGGCCGACACGCTGTTCTATGGGCCGCTGAGCGAAGCCCTGCGGATCGCGGCGGAGCAGCCACTTGAACTTCAGGAAGAACTGTTCATCGCGACCGACAATGATGTCGTGGCTTATCTCGACCTGATCGAGGGCTGAAGTCTGGTGTTCACACAGCTTCGCCTGCAGCGCGGCCGCTGGCCCATGCCCATTGGAAATTGTATCCTCCCAGCCACCCGGTTACATCCACGGCCTCGCCAATGGCGTGAAGGCCGGGCACTTTTGCTGCAGCCATGGTCTTCTGATTCAGCGCGCGGGTGGAAACGCCGCCGGCGGTGACTTCCGCCTTGGCATAGCCTTCGGTGCCGTTCGGATTGAACGGCCAGCGCGCGAGTTGCTGCTGGGCCTTGCGCAAGTCAGCGTCTTTCATGCCAGAAAGTTCGCCCTCCAGGCCAAGCCGGCTGCCAAGCGCTTCTGCAAGCCGTTCCGGCAGTCTGCGGGCAAGAGCCGAGCGGAATGCCGCGCGGGGGCGATTGCGCTTTTCCTCGACCAGCCAGTCGGCGCCCTCTTCGGGCATGAAGTTGACGGCGATTGGCGTGCGGTGCTGCCAGTATGAGGAAATCTGCAGCATGGCAGGGCCCGACAGGCCCTTGTGCGTGAACAACGCCGCTTCGCGAAACGCTGTCTTGCCCCAGTGCGTGACGACATCGGTCGAAACGCCCGAAAGCGAACGGAACAGCGCCTCGTCCTCACCCAACGTGAAGGGCACGAGGGCGGGGCGGGTCTGTACCACCTGCAAGCCGAACTTGCGCGCGATCTCGAAAGCGAAACCCGTCGCCCCCATCTTCGGGATGGACAGGCCGCCTGTTGCCAGGATCAGGGCAGGGCCGTGATGATCACGGCCATCGATGGTCACGCGGTACAGGCCGTCGGCATGATCGACCGTGCTCACGCTCTGGCCAAAGGCGTACGTCACCCCGCCATCGCGGCACTCTGCCATCAGCATGTCCACGATCTGCCGTGCTGAGCCGTCGCAGAACAATTGGCCAAGCGTCTTCTCATGCCATGCGATGCCGTGACGATTGACCATCCCGATGAAGTCTGCAGGCGTGTAGCGAGCGAAGGCCGATCGCGCGAAGTGCGGGTTTTCGGAAATGTAGCGGTCTGCTGCAGTGTGGATGTTGGTGAAGTTGCACCGCCCGCCGCCCGAGATCAGGATCTTCTTGCCCGGTTCGTCGGCATGATCGACGAGCAGGACGCGCCGCCCGCGTTGGCCTGCAGTCAGCGCAGCCATCAGCCCCGCCGCGCCCGCGCCGAGGATGATCGCGTCGTAGTGGGCGGCGCTCACGCGAGGAGTTCGGTGGCGAGGGCCTCGGCCACCTTGATCCCGTCGACCGCCGCCGAAAGGATGCCGCCGGCATAGCCTGCGCCTTCGCCGGCAGGGTAGAGGCCGCGTGTGTTGAGGCTCTGGCAATCCTTGCCGCGCGTGATGCGCACCGGGGAAGACGTGCGCGTTTCCACACCGGTCATCACCACGTCAGGGTGGTCATAGCCCGGGACCATGCGGCCAAATGCGGGCAGGGCCTCACGAATGGATTCGATCACGTAATCGGGCAGGCACTTCTTGAGTTCGGTCAGGTGCACGCCGGGCTTGTAGCTCGGGATAACGCTGCCGAACTCCGTGGAAGGACGGTCGGCAAGGAAATCGCCCAGCTTCTGGCCCGGGGCCTTGTAATTGCGCCCGCCCGCTTCGAAGGCGAGGCTTTCCCAGTGACGCTGGAAAGCCATGCCCGCCATCGGTCCGCCGGGGTAGTCCTTGCTCGGATCGATATCGACGACAATGCCCGAGTTCGCATTGAACTCGGCGCGCGAATACTGGCTCATGCCGTTGGTGACGACGCGGCCCTCTTCGCTGGTCGCGGCAACGACGCGCCCGCCCGGGCACATGCAGAAGGAGTAGACCGTGCGCCCGTTCTTGCACTTGTGCGAGATCGAATAGGCGGCAGGGCCGAGGATCTTGTTGCCCGCACTCGGTCCATAGCGCGCAGTGTCGATCCAGCTTTGCGGGTGCTCGATACGCACGCCGATGGCGAACGGCTTGGCTTCGATGTGGACGCCACGATCGTACAGTACCTGGAAGGTGTCGCGCGCGGAATGGCCGACTGCCATGATGACGTGGCGCGCGGGCAGGAACGAGCCGTCCGACAGGTGAAGGCCCGCAATCCGGCGTGTCCCATCGGCGCCGGTCTCGATCTCGAAGTCTTCCACGCGGGTCTGGAAGCGGTATTCACCGCCAAGGCTTTCGATCGTCTCGCGCATCGACATTACCATGGTGACGAGGCGGAAGGTGCCGATGTGCGGGTGGGCTTCGGTAAGGATATCGTCAGGCGCGCCGGCCTTTACGAACTCCACCAGCACCTTGCGCCCGAGATGGCGCGGGTCCTTGATGCGGCTGTAGAGTTTGCCGTCGGAAAACGTACCAGCGCCACCTTCGCCGAACTGCACGTTCGATTCCGGCTCCAGCACCGAGCGCCGCCACAAGCCCCAAGTGTCCTTCGTGCGTTCGCGCACCGCCTTGCCGCGCTCGATGATGATCGGCTTCAGGCCCATCTGCGCGAGGATCAGCGCAGCCAGCAATCCGCACGGGCCCGCCCCGATGACAACCGGGCGCTCACCATCCCAGCCTTCGGGGGCCATGACCGGGAGCTTGTAGGAGGTGTCAGGCGTGGGCTTCACGTTCTGGTCGTCCGCAAAGCGGGCGAGCACTTCGGCCTCGTTCGCCACGACGCAATCGACCACGTAAGTCAGCAGGATCGCGTGCTTCTTGCGGGCATCGTTGCCACGACGGAAGATCTGGTATCGCGTGAGGTCTGCTGGCGCGATGTCCAGACGTGCGCAGATCGCCGCCGGAAGATCTTCGGCAGCGTGATCGAGGGGCAGTTTCAGTTCATTGATACGAAGCATGGCGCCGCCCTAGCGAAATCGCGCGGGCGGCGCCACTTGTGCTTATGCCGTGAACGGCCCGGCGAAAGCGATTTCGCTCACCGGCTTGCGGTCGCTCACCACTTCGCGCTCTTGGAGCATTTCGGGCAACTGCGACTTGTCGCCCTGCTTGCCGATCACGAAAGCCATTTCCACGCGATAGCCTTCCGGCAGGTTGAGCACTTCGGCAGCCTTGGCAAAGTCGACGCCGGTCATGCCGTGGGTGTGATAACCAAGGTGCAGGGCCTGCAGTGCCGCATTGGCCCATGCCGCACCGGTATCGAAGCTGTGGCTGTGGTTGGGGTTGTTGCCCTTGTCGCTGCGCATGAATTCGTCAGACACGGCGAAAACGAGCACGCCCGCATCCTTGGCCCAGCTCTGGTTGAAGGGCACCAGTGCCGAGAGGAACGCGTCGAAGTTTGCATCGCCCTTGTGGGCATAGGCAAAGCGCCAGGGCTGGTAATTGTAGGCGCTGGCGGCAAGACCTGCGGCTTCGAAGATCACGTCAAGGTCAGACTGCGGCACGGCCGAGCCGTCGAACGCGCGGGGGCTCCAACGATCGACGATGATCGGCAGGACGCTGGGGGAAGCGGTACGGGTCATTGAATGCTCCTTGGGAGAGGTTGGAGAGAGATAAGGGGGTAGGGCCGGAGCGCAACTGCACTCCGGCCCGCGGGGGTAAGTTTCAGCGGCGGTCGAAGCCGAAGCGGCCCGAGCCGAAAGCGGTCACCTGCAAAAGGCCACCGGCCAGCGCCACGTTCTTGAAAAAGTGGATGAACTGGTTCTGGTCAGCCAGGTTGGCGTGGAAGCCGAAGGCGGCGGCAAGGCTGAATGCAGCTATGGCCGAAGCAACGATGCGGGTGCGGATGCCGGCGATCAACAGCAGGCCGCCGACAAGTTCCACCGCCACGGCAGCGCCATAGGCAAGGCTGGGGGCAGGCAGGCCCGCGCTGGTGATGTAGGCAATCGTGCCAGTCGGATCGGCAAGCTTGGAAACACCGCTCAGCACGAAGATCGCCGCGAGAAAGACGCGGCCGGCTGCCGCCAGCAGGTCAGAAGTGGTGGATGAGCCGCCGCGCGTCTCGAGAGCGAGGGAAGTCATGGGATCGGTCCTTTGCAACAGTCGTAATTGGGGAATGTGAGAAAACAGTTCGGTCACGGTCAGGCCGCGTCGACGAGCACCAGCTCGGCTTCCTCGAGAGCGGTAATGACGATCTCGGTCACCCCGGTAATGGCAACGCCATCACGCGCATTGGCTTCGATTTCGCCGATGCGAATCTTGCCCTTGGCAGGAACAAGATAGGCGTGGCGGTCTTCGGTCAGTTCGTAGCGGACCGTTTCGCCGGCCTTCACCGTCGCGCCCAGAACGCGGGCGTTCGCATTGATCGTCAGCACATCGGTGTCACCAGCGATGCCCGAGGCGAGGGGAACGAACTTGCCTTCCCGGCTATCCTTGGGGAACGGCCGGGCACCCCAGCTTGGCGCGTGGCCCCGGCGATCGGGGATGATCCAGATCTGGAACAGGCGGGTTTCCTCGTCTTCCAGATTGAATTCCGAGTGGGCGATGCCCGTGCCTGCCGACATGACCTGCACGTCGCCCGCTTCGGTGCGGCCTTCGTTGCCCAGGCTGTCGCGATGGGTGATCGCGCCCCTGGTCACGTAGGTGATGATTTCCATGTCGCTGTGCGGATGGGTGGGGAAGCCGCTCTTCGGCGCGATGCGGTCGTCGTTCCATACGCGCAACGCACCCCAGTGGACGCGTGCCGGATCGTGGTATCCGCCGAACGAGAAGTGGTGGTGGGCATCGAGCCAGCCGTGGTTCGCCGCGCCGATCGAGGCGAAGGGGCGCAGTTCGATGTGAGCCTTTGTAGCGGTCGTGTTGGCAGTCTGGGTCATGGCGATTTCTCCAAACGGGCGGCTTGGGGTCCGTCCTGTTGGGGTGTAGATAGGCCTTGCAGGTCATTCGGAATATCCCGATAAGATAAATCAGAATGTTCGAATTCCTTGAAAGGGTTTCTCTTGGACGTCGGCCAGCCAACCCTTGACCAGCTGCGCCTGTTCCTCGCCGTGGTCGACGAGGGCAGCTTCAATGGCGCCGCGCGCAAGCTTGGGCGGGCGATCTCCGTGGTGAGCTACGGCATCGTCACGCTGGAGTCGCAGCTCGGCGTGACGCTGTTCGATCGCGAAGGATCGAAGAAGCCGGTGCTGACGCCCGCGGGGAAAGCGATGCTGGCCCACGCGCGTGCCGTAACCGACGATGTCGATGCGTTGATCGCGGGGGTTCGCAACTTCAACCAGGGCCTCGAAGCCGAACTCGGCTTGGCCATCGACGTGATGTTCCCGACGCATCTCATTGCGGAAGTGCTTCGCGAGTTTCAGGCGCTTTTTCCTACGGTGCAAATGCGGCTTTTTGTGGAGACATTGGGTGCGATTGCAGCGCTGGTGGTGGATGGGCGCGCGGAGCTAGGCATCTCGGGGCCGGATCTTGTGGCCTTGCCTGACCTTGAGCGCGAAGCGATCGGAGAGGTTGAACTGCTTCCCGTCGCAGCGCCCGATCACCCCTTGGCCCGCATGGCCAAAATCCCGCCAGGCGAAGTGCGCAAGCATCGCCAGCTGGTACTGACCGATCGGTCGAACCTGACGCAGGGGAGGGACTTCTCGGTTTTCGCGGCGAGCACATGGCGGTTGGGAGACCTTGGTGCGCGCCATGCCTTGCTCCGTGAAGGAATTGGCTGGGGCAACATGCCTCGCCACTTGATCAATGCTGATCTCGCCAGTGGAAAGCTCAAGCGACTGGCCCTGCCGGAAGCACCAGGCATGGCCTATCGCTTTCACGCCTTGTGGCGGCGAGATTGTCCAATCGGCCCAGCGCGCGCCTGGGTGCTGGACGCCCTGCGTGAGCGGCTTTCACGTTGCCCCGATGCAAAAGCGCCCCGCCAGACTTACTGACGGGGCGCCGAAAGATACTTTTCGATTTGATTCAGGTGCCCGCGCTCTTGCGCTTGAAGGCCGCGTTCTCGTTGGCCTTGATCTTGGCAATCTCGAGGCCAGGGCTGGGCGGGAAGCCGTTCTTCGGTCCCGGCGCCGGATTTCCGTTGCTGGGTGAGGCCGCCACCACAATCGGCGGGCTCGCACGTGTTCCTGCGCTGGCTGCAGTCGGCAGAATCAAGCCCGCAGCAATTCCTGTGGCAAGAAGCCACTTCTTTCCGTCCATCATTTGTGAATGCCCCCGAAGTTTGTCCCTGGACAGGCAGTTTCCATCGGTCCCGAAAACCGCTGCCCTTGTTCATGATTTGGGGGCAGCCGGTTTACTGAAATGAAATATTCTTAATTAAATTGATATTTACCACGATTATTGGCTCCAAAATGACCAAATGGATCTGCAGATTACGGCCGTTTCTTGAGCAGCGCAGAGCGCAGGCAGCGGCAGACGACCTCGCCGCGCTGGTTCAAGAGTTCATGCCTGAACGTGGTGATGCCGGCCTCCGGTCGCGATTTACTTTCCCGCAAATCAACAACTTCACTGGTTGCGCGCATCGTGTCGCCGATGAACACCGGCGCCGGCATCACCAGTTTGTCGTATCCCAGATTGGCCACCAGCGTTCCCAGCGTGGTGTCACCGACCGACAGGCCAACCATTAGGGCGAAAGTGAAAGTACCGTTCACGAGAATCTGCCCGAACTCGCTTTCCTTGGCTGCTTCCACATCGATGTGGAGAGGCTGCGGGTTGTGGGTCATGGTTGAAAACAGCAGGTTATCCGTCTCGGTCACGGTCCTGCGAATCTCGTGCTCGATTCGGTCGCCGATTCGCCACTCGTCGAAGTACTTGCCCGCCATCAGCCTTCCGCCTTCTTGATCTGCGCCAGCGGCGCCTCGACCTGAACCTGCGCCCCGGCCACGGCGTTCAGCTCCTCCACCACGCCATCGAACGGCGCGGTCAGGGCATGCTCCATCTTCATCGCTTCGAGCACCATGAGCTTCTGGCCCTTGGTGACGGACTCACCGGGCGCGACGTCCACCGAAATGACCTTGCCGGGCATGGGGGCGATAATCGCGCCATCCGATGCGGCGCCCCCAGCGCCGCCTTCAGTTCTGGCAAACTGCACAAGGAAGCGCTCGCCACCTTCGTCGATGCTTGTGACGGGTTCCCCCGGCCAGTAGTCGACCGCCGGCTCCTCAGGCATTTCGACAATGAAGGCCCGTCCGAACTGGTCTGCCAGATGCACTTCGCGCCGTGCGGCGGCATTCATGCGGAAGCCTGATTGGCTGGTCCACGGACTGTCGCCCGGCGTGCCGACCAGCCGCATCGCCGCAAGCCCAAGCGCTTCGGAAGTCGGTTCCGGACGGGTGGTGAGGCTTTCGAGATTGCGTTCGATCAGTCCGGTATCGACCACCCCGGTTTCGAACGCAGTGTGCCCCAGCAAGCGCCACAGGAACCCGCTATTGGTGATCAGCGGGCCGACCACGCCCTCGTCCAGCGTCTCGCGCAGGCCCGCTATGGCCTCGGCACGCGTCTCGCGGTGCACGATCACCTTGGCGATCATGGGGTCGTAGAACGGCGAAATCTCCGCCCCGGCTTCAACACCGGTGTCAATGCGCGCCTGATACTGATTGAAGTGGAAGTCCTCCACGCGGCCGATACTGGGCAGAAAGCCCTTGGTGGCATCTTCGGCATAGAGCCGCGCTTCCATGGCCCAACCGTTTATCGAGAGTTCGTCCTGTCGCTTGGGCAGCGGCTCGCCGCTGGCAACACGCAGTTGCCATTCGACCAGATCGACGCCGGTGATTTCTTCGGTCACCGGATGCTCGACCTGCAGGCGCGTGTTCATTTCCATGAACCAGATGCGGTCGGCGCGCAGGCCTTCACTGCCATCGGCGATAAACTCGATGGTGCCCGCGCCCTCGTAGTCCACGGCCTTGGCCGCGCGGACGGCGGCAGCGCAGACCGCTTCGCGCGTGGTCTCGTCCATGCCCGGGGCAGGTGCTTCCTCGATCACCTTCTGGTGCCGCCGCTGCAGTGAACAATCGCGCTCGAACAGGTGGACGACATTGCCATGGGCATCGCCGAAGACCTGCACTTCGAGGTGCCGGGGCGAGAGGATGTACTTCTCGATCAGCACGCGATCATCGCCGAACGAGGACGCCGCCTCACGCCGACACGAGGCCAGCGCCTCGGCAAAGTCGGTAGAGCTTTCAACCCGCCGCATGCCCTTGCCGCCGCCACCGGCGACGGCCTTGATCAGCACCGGATAGCCGATGGCATCAGCCTCGGCCTGCAGGCGCTCAGGCGTCTGGTCCTCGCCGAGATACCCCGGCGTCACCGGCACGCCCGCCGCGATCATGCGCGCCTTGGCCGCATCCTTGAGGCCCATCGCCGTAATCGAGGCAGGCTTCGGCCCGACCCAGACCAGCCCCGCATCCAGCACCGCCTGCGCGAACTCGGCATTCTCCGAAAGGAAGCCATAGCCGGGATGGATCGCCTCGGCTCCGGTAGCCTTGGCCGCCGCGATGATCTTCTCAGCCAGAAGGTAGCTCTCGCGCGCAGGCGACGGGCCGATGTGCACGGCTTCGTCTGCCGAGCGAACATGCAGCGCCTTGGCATCCGCATCGGAATAGACCGCCACCGTGCGAATGCCCAAGCGGCGTGCAGTCCGGATAACCCGACAGGCGATTTCGCCGCGATTGGCGATGAGGAGGGATTTGATCATTGCATTCGCCTCCATCACATCCTGAACACGCCAAAGCGCGGAGCCTCCGCAATCGGCGCTTCCAGACAAGCCTCCAGCGCCAGCCCCACCACGTCGCGCGTCTGCACCGGGTCGATCACGCCATCGTCCCACAGCCGTGCCGTGGCGTAGTAGGGATTGCCCTCGTCCTCGTACTTCTGGCGGATCGGCGCCTTGAAGGCTTCGGCTTCCTCAGGCGTCCACTTGTCCGCATCGCGGTGCACCGTCGCCAGAACGCTTGCCGCCTGCTCGCCACCCATCACGCTGATGCGCGCATTGGGCCAGGTGAACAGGAAGCGCGGCTGATAGGCTCGGCCACACATGCCGTAGTTGCCTGCGCCGAAGCTGCCGCCGATCAGCACGGTGATCTTGGGCACCTGCGCTGTCGCCACCGCTGTTACCAGCTTGGCGCCGTGCTTGGCGATGCCCTCCGCCTCGTACTTGCCGCCGACCATGAAGCCAGAGATATTCTGCAGGAATAGCAGCGGGATCCGGCGTTGGCAGGCCAGTTCGATGAAGTGCGCCCCCTTCTGCGCGCTTTCCGAAAACAGCACGCCGTTGTTGGCAAGGATCGCCACCGGTGCCCCGTGGATATGGGCAAAGCCGCAGACCAACGTGGTGCCATAGAGCGCCTTGAACTCGTGAAACTCGCTACCGTCGACGATCCGTGCGATCACCTCATGCACGTCGTAAGGCGCACGCACGTCCTCGGGGATGATCGAGTACAGCTCTTCCGGATCGTACTTCGGCGGCACCGGATCACGCCGCGCAACGCCCGCATCTCTTGCGGGGCCAATGTGCGATACGATGTCGCGCACGATTGTCAGCGCATGCTCGTCATTGTCGGCAAGATGATCGACCACACCAGACTTGCGTGCGTGGAGGTCTCCGCCACCCAGCGCTTCGGCGGTGATTTCCTCGCCTGTCGCCGCCTTCACCAGCGGAGGCCCGGCAAGAAAGATCGTCCCCTGTTCGCGCACGATCACCGTTTCGTCGGACATGGCCGGCACATAGGCGCCGCCGGCGGTGCAGGACCCCATCACGCTGGCAATCTGCGGGATGCCCCGCGCGCTCATGTTCGCCTGATTGTAGAAGAACCGGCCGAAGTGGTCGCGATCAGGGAAGACCTCGGCCTGGTTGGGCAGGTTCGCGCCGCCACTGTCGACGAGGTAGATGCAGGGCAGCCGGTTCTCCTGTGCAATCTCCTGCGCGCGCAGGTGCTTCTTCACCGTCATCGGGAAGTAGGTGCCGCCCTTGACCGTCGCGTCGTTCGCAAAGACCATGCAATTGCGGCCCGATACACGGCCAATGCCCGCGATGATGCCTGCGCCGGGCACCTCGTCTCCGTACATCCCGTTGGCGGCAAGCTGGCCGATTTCGAGGAACGGCGAGCCCGGATCGAGCAGGCGCTCAACGCGGTCGCGCGGGAGCAGTTTCCCGCGCGATACGTGGCGTTCTCGGCTGCGCTCGTCACCACCCAGCGCGGCCTTTGCCACCCGCTCACGCAGCTCCCGAGCCAAGGCCCGGTTGTGCGCCGCGCGGGCTCTGGCTTGGTCAGAGTTCAGATCGACGTTGCTGGAGAGGACCGGTGCGCTCAACGCGTGCTGCCTTTCAGGTGCTTGGAGAAGAAGGGCAGCACATGCGTGCGGAAACGCTCCTTCACCCGGTTGCCGTGGTCGCCCACATAGATTTCCCAGTCGTGCGCAATGCCGAACCGGGTCAGGGTTTCGTGGATCAGTTCATCGTCAGCGCGCACGAAGTCGGTATCGCCGGTATCGATGGCGATGCCGCTCATGCGGCGCAGCGAGGGGAGGTACTGTGAAGCCATCGCTACGGGCGAATTTGCGGCCCATTTGGCGATGACCAGATCGTTCACCTTGCCATCGCTGGTGCCCAAATCGGCATAGAACGGAGGCTTGGCGGGATTGGGTGACCAGGCCGTGGCCACCGCGAAGTTGCCCCGGCTCATCCAGTCCGCCGTCAGTGCCTGATCGACCGACCAGCCTTCGTACTTCGGATCGGCTGAAGATGCCGGGCGCGGAATCTGGCAGCACGGGTTCATCGCGTAAAGCGCGCCGAACACGTCTGCGCGCTTCATGCCGAGCTTCAGCGTGCCGTAGCCGCCCATGGAATGCCCGGAAAGGCCGCGCGCCTCGCGCGAAGGGATCGTGCGAAAGTGCTTGTCGGTCCACGCCACCAGGTCTTCGGCGATGAAGTCCTCGAAGTTTCCGACCGTGGGAGAGTTCGAATACATCGAACCGCCCCACTTGGTCATGCTGTCGGGCACGACAATGATTGCTTCCGTGCCAGAGGCCTTCAGCGCGGCATCGAAGTCATTGCGCTCGACGTACTGGTCTGCGGTCGAATTATACCCATGCAGGAAATAGACGACCGGATAGCGCCGGCCCTTGGACTTGTCATAGCTGTCCGGCAGGAACACGTAGACCGTGCGATCGGCCGAATTGCCCTCTAGATTGCCTTCGACTGCGGCGCTGTGAACGGTCGCCTTCTCCATCCGGGCCATCGCCGGGTTGGCGATCCCGAGCAGGGCAGCACAGGCAAGGAAAGCTTTCAGGCGCATGGTTCTCTCCGCAAGATTGTTATCGTCTGCAGATCAGCGCGCTCCAATAACCTCACGACCGATCAGCATCCTGCGGATTTCATTGGTTCCGGCACCAATGTCCAGCAACTTGGCGTCGCGCAGGTAACGTTCCACCGGCCAGTCCTTGGTATAGCCCGCGCCGCCCAGCGCCTGTACCGCTTCGCCCGAAACGCGGAAGGCATTCTCGCTGGCGAGCAGGATCGCGCCCGCAGCGTCAAAGCGCGTGGTCTGCCCGGCGTCGCAAGCCTTGGCCACGGCATAGACATAAGCGCGAGCCGACTGGATGGCGACGTACATGTCGGCGACCTTCGCCTGCATCAGCTGGAAGGTGCCGATCGGTTGGCCGAACTGCTTGCGCTCGCGCACATAGGGGATGACCGTGTCGAGACAGGCCTGCATGATGCCGATCTGCATTCCGGCCAGCACCACGCGCTCGTAATCGAGCCCGCTCATGAGCACGCCGACACCACCGTGGAGCGGACCCATCACGTTCTCTTCCGGCACAAAGCAGTCGTCGAACACCAGCTCGCAGGTGGGCGAGCCGCGCAGGCCCATCTTGTCGATCTTCTGCCCGATCGAGAATCCGGCCATGTCCTTCTCAATAAGGAATGCGGTTATGCCGCGACTGCCAGCTTCGGGCGAGGTCTTGGCATAGACCACCAGCGTATCGGCATAAGTGCCGTTGGTGATCCAGAACTTGGTGCCGTTGAGGCGGAAGCCGCCTGCAACCGGTTCGGCACGCAGCTTCATCGAAACGACGTCCGACCCGGCGCCCGCTTCCGACATCGCGAGGCTGCCGACATGTTCACCGGAGATCAGCTTGGGCAGGTACTTCGCCTTCTGCTCGTCATTGCCCCAGCGGCGGATCTGGTTGACGCACAGGTTCGAGTGCGCGCCATAGGACAGGCCGACCGAGCCCGATGCGCGGCTGACTTCCTCGACCGCGATGACGTGATCCAGATAGCCGAGGCCCAGTCCGCCGAACTCTTCCTCGACCGTGATGCCGTGCAGGCCCAGCGCACCCATCGGCTCCCACAGCTCGCGCGGGAAGCGGTCGTTGCGGTCGATCTCGGCGGCGAGAGGCGCAATCTGCTCGTCGGCAAAGCGACCCGCAGCCTCGCGGATCATCAGGGCGCTTTCGGTCAGGCCGAAGTCGAAATCGGGCGTGGCGCGCATCTTGGGCATCCTCTGCAAACTTGTCGGGGCGAAGGATACCATCGTAGAACCATCGCTCAAAATTGATTTACATCGGGGTTTGCGATAGGTTTTTCCTATGATGAAGCGCGCCCATCTCCGGCAGTTCCTGGCCGTGGTCGAGACCGGGAATTTTACCCGTGCGGCCGAGCGGCTGGCAATCTCGCAGCCGACATTGTCCGCCGCCATTGCCGAGCTTGAGCGCATTGCCGGAACGCGGCTGTTCCTGCGCGAGCGGCGGCAGGTCCGCCTGACCGAAGCAGGCGCGCGGCTGGTCAATCACGCGCGTGCCATCGAGCGGGAATTTCGCGCAGCCGAAGCCGCCTTTGCCGAGGCGCCCGTGCCGCTCAGCCCCTTGCGGCTCGGCGTCCTCCCCTCGATCGCCACGCTTGCGCTTTCCAGTCTTGCCCGCCGCCATGCCGGACCGCAGCCGCTGACCATGGCCGAAGGCACTGATGCGGAACTGCGCCGCAAGCTGGGCGAGGGACAGGTCGACGCCATTCTGACGCTGATGCGGCCGGAAGACGCGGACAGGCCTTCGCTGCCGCTGCTGGAGGAAGGCTATCGCCTGCTCCTGCCCGAAGGACATGCCCTTGCCGGAGCGAGTTTGCTCGACGCCAGCGACGTTGCCGCGGAAACCATGATCGCCCGCCGCTCCTGCGAAATCCTCGGCGAGACCAGCCGCTGGTTCACCCAGCGCGGCGTGCGCCCGCCCTTCTTCCTGCGCTCGTCCAACGACGATCGCTGCATCGAGATGGTGAGGGTCGGAATGGGCGTGACGACCGCGCCGCAATCACTCGCGCGCGACGGCGTCGTCGCGGTGCCGCTGGCCGATTACGATTTCCGGCGCACCATCGTGCTGATCGCTGCGCGCGAGCGTCCGGACCTGGTCGAAGAAGGCAGTGCGCTGGCCGAAGCCGCGCGCGCCGCGTTTACTTGACGGCGTAGAGCAGGCGGCCTTCGCCCAGCCGCTCGAGCACGCCGTTGATGTCGCTGTTCGAAAACGCGAAGCAGCCCTGGCTCCGTCCGATGCGGCCTTGCGTTGCGGCCATGTCCTCGCTGACATAGCTCGCCGCGTGGATCACGATACCGCGCTCGAGCGCGGCGCTGTTGGCGTCCTCAAGCCCGATCAGGCGGCGCGAACGGCCATGCTTGCCGTAATAGGTCACGCCGGTGAGGAAAGCGCCGGGGCTCGAGGCGTTGGAGCCATAGGCGTTCGAAAACCGCTGTACCCAGCCGCTATTCGCCGGATCCGATCCGCTGCCGTGCGAGACGAGGTGCGAGGAGACGAGCTCGCCGCCTGCGACATCGACCAGATGGAAGCGAGCCTCGCGCGAGGCCTTGCCGAAATCGACCAGACCGACGAGATCACGATGGCGGATATGCGCGCCATGCGCATCGAGCGCGGCAATCGCGCGTTGCACCAGCAACGGCGGCGTCGGCCGGGCGAACGGCGAGACTTCCGGCTCTTTCACAGGTGTTACTGCCATCGCCGGCTGGCCCGAAACCGCCATGCTACCCAGCGTTGCAACCATGGCGCCCAAAAATTGGCGCCGATCAGGAACCATTATGCGACACCCCGGTTATCGTCCATTGGGCCTCAAAATGTATGCGGTACATCACATCTGCAAGAGGGGCGGCCCGGCCTTGCGACGAGTCGTGCATGACCCGCCACCTGCCGAGCCGCCGGGTTAGCTTAGCCCGCCTTCTTCAGCCGCAGCGCTTTCGGACTGCGGAAGTTCGAGGATGAAACCCAGTCGAGCTTCTCATCCACCCGGGTGAAGTCCGGCACGACCTTGAGCAGTTCCTCGTAGGCAATCTGCGTCGCCAGCCGCCCGATCATCGAACCTAGGCAGGCATGGACGCCGCCGCCGAACCCGAGGTGCCGCTTCGCCTTGCGGGTAATGTCGTAGACGTCCGGATTGTCGAACATCCGCTCGTCGCGATTGGCCGAGCCATAGGCGAGGATCACCGCATCGCCCGCCTTCATGACCTGCCCGTGCAATTCCACGTCCCGTGTCAGCGTCCGCTTGAAGCGCTGCGCCGATGTGTTGAACCGCAGCGATTCCTCGATCGCGTCCGGGATCAGCGAAGGGTCGGCGACCAGCGCGCGCCGCGCCTCCGGGTAATCGGCGAGGTTCAACCCGAACATCGCCATGAAGCCCGAAAGGCTCTCGATCCCGGCCATGATCAGCGTGGTGACCGTCAGCTGCACTTCCTTGTCGAGCAGCTTCTCGCCGTCGATCTCGGCGGTGATGAAGTTCGAAAGCAAGTCATCGCCCGGGTTGGCCTTGCGCGCCGCCACCAGCTTTTCCGCATAGTCCGCCATCCAGTGGAACGCGGCGAGGTGTTCCGGTCCCTTCTTGCGCGTCACTGGATCGGTCTGCACCATCAGCACGGCGTTGTGCCGCACGAGGTCCGCGTTCTCCTCGGGCAGTGCGAACAGGTAGAACAGCAGGTCCACCGTCAGCTTCGAGGTATAGTCTCCGACAAGGTCGAACACCGGCTTGTCGGCAATCGCGGCCAGATGCGCGCGGGCTGCTGCCCTCGCAGGCTCGACAATGTGCTCCAGCGCGCGCTTGGTCACTGCCGACTGGATCAGCGCCCGCAGGCGGTCGTGGCGCGGCGGATCGCTGGAGCCCAGCGTCGATCCGGCGCGGCCCGGAAACTCGTCCACCAGGTTGCCCTGCGCGGAGGAATAGGTCCGCCAGTCCTGCAGCGCGTTGAGCACGTCGGAATAGCGCGAGAGCACCCACTTCCCGGCCTCTTCGGACCAGAAGCAGGGGTATTCATCGCGCAACGTCTTGTAGGCCGGGAACGGATCGGCATCGGTTGCCGGGGAATATGGGTCAAAGCGAAACGCGGGCCGCTCGATGACGGTAGCCATGACAGGTCTCCTCTCCCGATTGATGCTGCACGCAAAGCGCAATTGGCGCGACGCACCGCGCGCGCAAAAACTTGCACTTTTCGCGCAGCCTGCGACATTGCGGCAGATGCGGAAAGAAGGCTTCAGTCGCTATACGCTCTACGGTGAGGAGGGGATTTCCCTGCCGCCGGAGTTCGTCCATCTCGAACGCATCCGCGATCGTGCCACCTTGCACGATTGGACAATCGATCCCCACGCGCATCCCCACATGCTGCAATTGCTGGTGGTGGAGAACGGCGGCAGCGAATTGCATGGGGAGCGTTCTGTCCAGAGCTTCGCAGCTCCGGTTCTGGTGATCGTCCCGCCCGCCTGCGTGCACGCCTTCCGCTTTGATGCAGGTGCCGAAGGCTGGGTGTTGTCCGTCGCTGCCGACCTCGCCAACGATCCGCGTCTCAGGGGCTTGCTCGGCAGCATGGAAGCGCTTGGCGGCAGTGCCTTGGCTATATCACTCGCCGCCCACCCGCTGATACTCCAGCGCCTTGCATGGTTGCTGGGGGATCTTGGCCAGCGCCTGGGGCAGGAGGATCAGGTCGGCCCGACACTGCTGGCCCAGGTCGCGCTTATCCTTGCCACGGCCATCGAAGCGGGCACAGGCAACCTCGATGCGCCGGCCGATGGGCGCGAACCCCTTGTCGCCCGCTTCAGGGCACTGGTCGAGCGGCACTATCGCGAGCATCTGCCTGTTGCCGACTACGCCGCCCGATTGGGCACGGCCACGTCAACCTTGACCCGCGCCACGCGAGCGCTGATCGGAAAGCCGCCTGCCGAGATCGTGCATGATCGCCTGGTCCTCGAAGCTCGCCGCAATCTTGCCTTCTCGGGGGCCAGTGCGGCGCAGATCGCCTATGCCTTGGGCTTTGCCGACCCGGCCTATTTCGCCCGCTTCTTCAAGGCGCGGACCGGGCAGACCACCACAGCCTTCCGCCGCGCACGAAGCTCCAAAGGCGCGTAATCAGTCTGACGCAAACGGCCTGCAATCCGGCGCACACCTCTTGTCTATCAAAATAGTTGAGTTATCTCTGCTGAATGTCGGGACGTAATCCGAGTCGACCGGCCTTCCTTTTCTGGAGACAGCACATGACTCACCAACGCTCGTTCGCGGGGCAGGACCCGCTTGTCCTTACCGTTCCCGGCCTCGGCAACAGCGGCCCCGGCCACTGGCAATCGCAGTGGGAGCAGGACCTGCCCGATTGCGAGCGCATTGATCTCGGCCTGTGGGACGATCCGCATCGCAATACCTGGGTCAACAAGATCAACCTCGCCGTGCACAAGGCCGATCGTCCGGTCGTGCTAGTCGCTCACAGCCTGGGCTGCCTGGCGGTCGCCTGGTGGGCCGAGTTCGAAAAACCTGCAGACGGAAGGGTTCTGGGCGCATTGCTCGTTGCCCCGCCCGATGTCGAAGTGCGCCCGATCGACCGTCGGCTTACCCGTTTTGCGCCGTTCCCGCATGGAGAGCTGCCGTTCCCGTCGATCCTCGTCGCCAGCAGGAACGATCCTTACATGGGCATCGGGCAGGCCCGCCAGCTTGCCCAGGCGTGGGGCAGCCGCTTCGCCGACGCGGGTGAGGTCGGGCACATCAATGCTGAATCCCGCCTCGGTGAATGGACGTTTGGTCGGCTGCTGCTGAACCAGCTCCTGCCCAGGCCGGTCACGCTGGAAAGCGGTGAGCGCGTGCCGCTCGGCTCCTTTCACCCCGACCGCGCATTGCGCCGTCTGGGGGCATGATGATCAGGCCGGACCGGCGTTCGGTCCGGTCCGGTCTATAAGAAGGCAATAGTCCGGGCCTTCCCACGAGAATCCGCGGGTCTGCGGCCATTCCCAGTCTCCCGGATGCATGGGCGCCCCATCCAGCCGACGCCATTGGCCGTTTTCTGAGAAGCGCACAAATGCGCTCGATCGTTCGTTGCGCCACGCGGCCAATCCGAAGACAAAGCTCTCGAGGTGGCGGTCACGGCCTTCCCAGTCGATCCAGGTGATCGCATTGTCCTGCGCATAGGCGTTGTTGTTGCCGAGCTGGCTGCGGCCGAACTCGTCCCCGGCGGTCAGCATGATCGTTCCGGTCGAAACGAACAGCGTGCCGAGCATGGCGCGGGCAAAGGCAGAGCGCCGGGCGAGGACTTCCGGATCTTCGGTCACGCCCTCGGCGCCGTTGTTCCAGCTGAAGTTCTCGCCGTGTCCGTCGCGATTGTCCTCGCCGTTGGCGTCGTTGTGGCGGTGCTCGTAGGCCAAGGTGTCGGCCAGCGTGAAGCCGTCGTGCGCGGCCAGGAAGTTGACCGAGCGGCAGTCTTTCCCGAACAGATCGGAGGAACCGGCAACGCGCGTGGCCAGCACGTCAACGCCAGCCTCGCCTTTCCAGAACCGGCGCACGTCATCGCGATACCTGTCGTTCCATTCGAGCCAGCCCGGGGGGAAACTCCCCAGTTGGTACCCGCCGGGGCCAACGTCCCAAGGCTCGGCGATCATGACGCGGTCGGCCAGGAGTGGATCGGCGGCAATCTCGGCAAAGATCGGAGCATCGGCGGCAAAGCCCGGGCTTCTTGCGAGGATCGGGGCGAGATCGAAGCGGAAGCCGTCAACGCCGCAGTGGCGGACGAAGTGCCGCAGGCTATCGAGCGCCAGTTGGCGCACCGCGGGATTGCCGAAGTCAAGGGTGTTGCCGCATCCAGTGTCGTTGATCAGTCTGCCGTCAGACGCTTTGGCATAGGCTCCGTCGTCCAGCCCGCGCAGCGACAGGACCGGCCCGAGCACGTCGGACTCGCCGCTGTGATTGAGTACGATGTCGAGGATCACGCCGATCCCTTCGGCGCGCAGTGCGGCAACGGTTTTGCGCAGTTCGGCAACGCCGCCGGGGCACAGCCGCGGGTCCAGCGCCATCATCGCCACCGGGTTATAGCCCCATGCATTGCTGAGGCCGAGCGGCGGGAGATGCCGCTCGTCGATCCAGGCGACCACCGGCATGAGCTCCACGGCGGAAACGTGCAGGCGCTTGAGGTGCGCGATCACCGCCGGATGCGCGAGCGCGGCGACAGTGCCTCGCAATGCCTCGGGCACATCTGGGTGCAGCTTGGTAAAGCCGCGCACGTTGAGCTCGTAAATCAGGCCTCCGTGCCGGAATAGCGGCGGTGCAGGGGTAGCCGGTTCGTAGAGGCCAATCACCGCCTTCGGCACAATCGCCGCCGTATCCACGCCATAGACTGATAAGCTGGCGTCGTAGGTGAAGGGGCGGTCGAGTTCGATGGCGTAAGGATCGACCAGGAGCTTGGCGGGATCGAACCACTGGCCGGCCGCCGGATTCCACGCTCCCGAAGCGCGGTAGCCATAACCCATGCCGCACAACGCGCCGGGCAGTTCGGCCGTCCAGTTCTCGCCCACGCGCGTCATGGCCACGCGCTGTTCAGGCTCGCCGTCAAACAGGCAGAGCGTCAGGGCTTCGGCATGCGGCGAGCGGACGGTAAAGCGGGTCTTGCCGTCCGTGATCTCGACGCCGGGCGTCACGTCACCACGTCGGGCGCAGTCCGTCCGGTGTGCCGCGCAATCCCGGCGATGGCATCGGCTGCCGCGATCAGGTCGGCCAGCATGTCGGGCGTTTCGCGATCGAGGTCGCCGCCAACCGGTTCATAGCGTTCGAGGTAGACGCGCAAGGTCGCCCCTTCGGTACCGGTGCCGGAGAGGCGGAAGACCACGCGCGAGCCGCCCGCGAACATCACGCGCACGCCCTGGTTGCTGCTGGTAGAGCCGTCGACCGGATCGAGGTAGGAGAAGTTGTCGGCCTGGGCGACTGCGAGCGATCCGAAAGTCTGGCCCGGAAGGCTTTCGAGTGCAGCTTTCAGTTCCGCCATCAGCGCGTCGGCCTTGTTGGTCGGCAGCGCTTCGTAATCGTGGCGGGCGTAATAGTTGCGGCCGAACTTCGCCCAGTGCTCGCGCGCAAGCTGGTCGACGCTGATCTTGCGGACGGCAAGGATGTTGAGCCAGAGCAGCACGGCCCACAGGCCATCCTTCTCGCGCACGTGATCGCTGCCGGTCCCGGCGCTTTCTTCGCCGCAGATCGTGGCCATGCCGGCATCCAGGAGGTTGCCGAAAAACTTCCAGCCGGTCGGCGTCTCGAAACAAGGCAGACCAAGCGCTTCGGCAACGCGATCAGCCGCGGCGCTGGTGGGCATCGACCGGGCAATCCCCTTGAGGCCGCTCGCATAGCCCGGTGCGAGATGTGCGTTCGCCGCAAGCATGGCGAGGCTGTCCGAAGGCGTGACGAAGCGGTGACGCCCGACGATCAGGTTACGGTCGCCATCCCCGTCCGATGCTGCGCCGAAATCGGGCGCGTCAGCACCGAACATCGTCTCGAACAGTTCGTGGGCATGGACCATGTTCGGGTCGGGGTGATGCCCGCCGAAGTCCTCCAGCGGAACGCCATTGCGCACCGTGCCCTTGGGAAATCCCAGACGGCCTTCTAGGATTTCAGTGGCATAGGGGCCGGTTACGGCGCTCATCGCATCGAACGCCATGGTGAAACCGGCGCTGACATTGGCGCGGATGGCGGCGAAGTCGAATAGCTCTTCCATCAGCTCGGCATAGTCGGCAACGGAATCGATCACCTCGACAGTGAGGTTGCTAACCTGCGTCGTGCCCAGCGTGTCGAGATCGACATCGGGGGCATCGACGGTCAGCCAGCGGTCGATGGTCCGGGTGCGGGCATAGATCGCCTCGGTCACGCCTTCGGGGGCAGGGCCGCCGTTGGCAATGTTGTACTTGATGCCGAAGTCTTCGTCGGGCCCGCCAGGGTTGTGGCTTGCCGAAAGGATCAGGCCACCGCTGGCGCCGTACTTGCGGATCACGTTCGATGCGGCGGGGGTGGAGAGGATGCCGCCTTGGCCGACCAGCACCTTGCCATAGCCATTGGCCGCGGCGATGCGGATCGCTTGCTGGATCACGGTGCGATTGTGGAAGCGACCGTCACCGCCGAGGACCAATGTGCTGCCCGGCTCCCGCTCGACCACATCGAACACTGCCTGGATGAAGTTTTCAGCGTAGCCCGGCTGCTGAAAAACCTTCACTTTCTTGCGCAGGCCGGAAGTGCCGGGCTTCTGGTCGGAGTAGGGCGTCGACGGTACGGTACGGGTCATTGGTCCTCCGCGATGAGGGCGGCATAGAGGTCCGCATAGGCCTTGCCGGAGCGGTTCCAGGAGAAGTCGGTCTTCATTCCGGCGCGCTGCATGGCACGCCAGGTATCGCGTTGCCAGTAGAGTGTGACAGTGCGGCTGATGGCATCGGCAAGGCTCGCATAATTCACGCCATCGAACTGCACCCCCGTCGCCACGCCGCCCATCACGGCCGCCAGATTGGCGTCGATCACGGTGTCCGCAAGCCCCCCAGTCCGCGCCACCACCGGCACGCACCCATATGCAAGGCCATAAAGCTGCGTCAGGCCGCAGGGCTCGAAGCGCGAAGGCACGAGGATCGCATCGCCACCACCCTGCATGCGGTGCGAAAGGCCCTCGTCATAGCCGATCCGCACACCGACCTTGCCGGGGTGGCGCATGGCCGCGGCGTGGAAGGCGTTCTCCATCGCCTTGTCGCCGGAACCGAGGAGGGCGAGGCGCCCGCCGATGCCGACGAGGTGGTCGATGCACTCGAGAAGGACGTCGATGCCCTTCTGCCAGGTGAGGCGGGTGACGGCGATGAAGAGAGGGCCGTCGCTCGCTTCAAGTCCGAATTCTGCCTCAAGTGCGCGCTTGTTGGCTACCCGTTTGCCCAGGGAGAGTTGCCCGTTTGCCTTCGAGAGTTGCCCATATGCCTGCGGGAGTTGGACATCGGTTGCCGGATTCCATTGCACGGTGTCGATGCCGTTGACGATGCCCGTCACCCGATCGGCTCGACTGACGATAAGTCCTTCCAATCCCATGCCAAATTCGGCGGTGCGGATCTCGCGCGCATAAGTCGGGCTCACCGTGGTGATCATGCTCGCCGCCTCGAGTCCTGCCTTCAGGAAGCCGACGCCGCCGTGATATTCGACCCCGTCCATTGCCCAGGCATGGGGCGGCAAACCGAGCGCCGGGAAAACGTCCGCGCCGTAGTGGCCCTGGAACGCCATGTTGTGAATGGTCATTACCGAGGGCACGCGCTTGCCACCGTCGGGCGGCGAAAAACGCAGGTATGCCAATGCCATGGCCGCCTGCCAGTCATGCGCGTGGACCAAGTCAAACGCGCGTCCCTTGACCATGCCCCCACCAACATCCGCCGCCGCCCGACCGAATGCGGCAAAGCGACGCCAGTTGTCGGCCCAGTCGCGGCCTGAAGAGTCGACGTACGGGTTGCCATCGCGCTGAAAAAAGGCTGGTGCATCAAGGACTAACAACGGGTGGCCGTCGATCTTGCCGCCGACCAGCCGCGCCTTTTCGCCCAGCAGGTTGTCCCAGGTATGCAGCGCTCGAGGGCGGGAAAGCGCCTTCATCACTGCCGGATAGCCCGGAAGAAACGTCGTCATTTCAACGCCATGCGGCGCAACCGCAGCAGGCAGCGCTCCTGCCACGTCGGCAAGGCCGCCGGTCTTGACCAGCGGCACCGCCTCGGAGGCAACGGACAGGACCCTGATCGTCATGCCAGCCGGTCGATCATCCGCTTGGTGATGAGGCAAACCCCGCTTTCGGAGCGGCGGAAGCGGCGGGCATCGAGTTCCGGATCCTCACCCACGACGAGGCCTTCGGGAATGCGCACGCCGGAATCGAGGATCACGCGGCTGAGCCGGGCGCCACGACCGATGTTGCAATAGGGCAGGATCACCGCTTCCTCGCAGGAAGAGAACGAGCCCATTTTTACCCCTGTAAACAACAGGCTGCGCCGGGCGATGGCGCCGGAGACGATACAATCCTGTGAGATCAGCGAGGAGATCGCCATGCCGCGACGGCCATCTTCGTCGTGCACGAACTTGGCCGGCGCGGCGATGATCTGGTCGGTCCAGATCGGCCAGTCGCGGTCGTACATGTTGAGCTTGGGCACCGTGTCGGTAAGATCGAGATTGGCCTCGAAATAGGCGTCGATCGTGCCGACATCGCGCCAGTATTCCTCGATTTCTTCGGCCGCACGGATGCAGGAATTGGTGAAGCGATGTGCCACCGCCTTGCCGTTCTTCACGATCTTGGGGATGATGTCATTGCCGAAATCGCGGCTTGAGTTCGGGTCGTCAGCGTCTTCCTGCAGCATCTGGAACAAGAACTTCGTCTCGAAGACATAAATGCCCATCGAAGCCAGCGCCATTTCCTCGTTGCCGGGAATGCCGGGAGGATCGGCAGGCTTTTCAATGAAGTCGGTGATCGTGTCGTGCTTGTCCACGGCCATCACGCCGAAACCGGTGGCTTCCATGCGCGGCACCACGAGACAGCCGATGGTGACGTCTGCGCCGCTGTCTACGTGCTGGCGGAGCATCAGCTCGTAGTCCATCTTGTAGATGTGGTCGCCAGCGAGGATGACCATGTACTTGGGCGCATAGGAGGCGATGATGTCGATGTTCTGGAACACGGCATCGGCAGTGCCTTCGTACCAGTGATCTTCCGAGACGCGCTGCGAGGCGGGCAGGATGTCGAAGCTCTCGTTGCGTTCGGGACGCATGAAGTTCCACGCGCGCTGCATGTGGCGGATCAGCGAGTGCGCCTTGTACTGCGTGGCGACGCCGATGCGGCGGATGCCCGAGTTGATCGCGTTGGAGAGGGCAAAGTCGATGATGCGTGATTTGCCGCCGAAGTAGACCGCAGGCTTGGCGCGGTTGTCGGTCAGTTCCTTCAATCGGCTGCCCCTGCCGCCAGCCAGGACATAGGCCATCGCATCGCGGGCCAGTGGCTGAGAGTAAGTTTCGCGCATCCCCTGTTCTCCGTTCTTATCCCTGGAATTCGAGTATCAGCGTGGCCAGTGGTGGCAGCACCACGAAGGCGGCACCGCCTTCGGCCGTGACCTGCCCGAGATTGCCGATCCCGCTGCCGCCGTAGTCCTGCGCATCGCTGTTGAGCACTTCACGCCATTCGCCGTCGTGCGGCAGCGGCAGGCGGTAGTGGTCGTGCACCTGCGGCGTCATGTTGCAGATCACCGCGATGGGCCTGGCATCGGGAGCCTTGCGCAGCCAGGCGAAAACCGAGGCCTGTGCATCGTCGACGACCAGCCATTCGAAGCCATCCGGCTCGCAATCGCAGGCATGGAGGGCGGGGCGGGTTGTATAGACGCGATTGAGATCGCGGACCCAGCGGCGGACGCCTTCGTGGGCCGGGGCATTCAGCAGGTCCCAGTCGAGCGAGCGGGCCTCGCTCCATTCCCTTCGCTGCGCGAATTCCTGCCCCATGAACAGCAGCTTCTTGCCGGGATAGCCCCACATCAAGCCGTAATAGGCGCGCAGGTTGGCGAATTTCTGCCAGTCATCGCCGCTCATCTTGTTCAGGAGCGAGCCCTTGCCGTGGACGACTTCGTCATGGCTGAGCGGGAGGACGAAGTTTTCGCTGAAGGCGTAGGTCAGCCCGAAGGTGATCTCGTTGTGGTGGTACTGCCGGTGGATCGGGTCACGCGACATGTACTGCAGCGTGTCGTGCATGAAGCCCATGTTCCACTTGAAGCCGAAGCCAAGGTGCTCACGCGGGGCCTCGTCGAACGCTGGCTTGCTGACGCCGGGCCAGGAGGTGGATTCCTCGGCGATCGTCAGGAAGCCGGCGTGGCTGGCATAGACCGCGCGATTCATCGCCTTTAGGAATTCGACCGCTTCCCAGTTCTCACGCCCGCCTTCGGCATTGGGGATCCATTCGCCCGCCTTGCGCGAGTAATCGCGGTAGAGCATCGAGGCGACGGCATCCACGCGCAAGCCGTCGACGTGGTAACGCTCGGCCCAGAAGAGCGCATTGTTGACGAGGAAGCTGACGACTTCGCGACGGCCGAAGTTGTAGATCAGCGTGTTCCAGTCAGGATGAAAACCGAGGCGAGGGTCTTCATGTTCGTAGAGTGCGGTGCCATCGAAGCGGACGAGGCCGTGTTCATCGGTGGGGAAGTGGGCGGGTACCCAGTCAATCAGCACCGAAACGCCGGCGCGGTGCGCACCGTCCACGAAGCGCGCGAAGCCCTCTGGTGGGCCGAAGCGGGCCGAAGGGGCATACAGGCCGGTGGTCTGGTAACCCCATGACGGATCGTAGGGGTGTTCCGAGACGGGAAGGAATTCGATGTGGGTGAAACCCATCTCCGCGACGTAGGGGATCAGTCGGTCGGCCAGTTCGTCCCAGGTGTAGAAGCCCTCGTCATGCGGCTTCTGCCAGGAACCCGGATGGACCTCGTAGATGGACATCGGCTGGCGACGAGCATCGACGCTGGCCCAGTGGGCGCGGTGATCGGCGTCGCCCCAATCCATCTTGACCGGGTGCGCTGTGATCGAGGCCGTGCTGGGGCGGAATTCTGCGGCCTGGGCGAAGGGGTCCGCTTTCAGGGGCAGCACTGTGCCGTCGGCGCCGATCACGTGGTATTTGTAGGCGCGGTGTTCGCCGATGTCGGGGATGAAGATTTCCCACACGCCGATGTCGGCACGACGCCGCATCGGGTGGCGACGCTGGTCCCAATCATTGAAGTCACCGACAACGCTGACGACCTGCGCATTCGGCGCCCAGACCGCGAAGTGGACACCGCTGGCGCCCTCATGGTCGATCAGGTGGGCGCCCAACTTGTCGAACAGGCGGTGATGGGTGCCCTCGGCAATAAGGAAATCGTCGAGCGGGCCTAGGACAGGGCCGAAGGAGTAAGGATCGGTTACCAGCCATTCGTGCGTGCCTGCCGTGCAGGCGTACCGAACCGGCTGTCGCGGGCCCTTGACCTTCCCTTCGAACAGGCCGCGCCCGTCGACCCGCGTCAGTTTGCCGAGCCTCTTGCCGGAGAGTGACCATGCCACCGCCTCTTCGGCACCGGGCAAGACAGCGCGGGCGAATGCGCCCTCTGGTCCTTCGTGGATGCCGAGAAGCGAGAAAGGATCGGCGTGCGTCCCGTCAAGCAGGGCATCGATGGCGCTCGCCGGTGGCTTCATGCTGGCTCTCGGACCCCCCAGATATCGCGGGCGTACTCGCCGATCGTGCGATCGGACGAGAACCAACCTACGTTGGCAATGTTGCGGATTGCCGAAGCGCGCCACGATGCCTGCTGTTCCCAGCGGCTGTCGATGTTGCGTTGGGCGGAATGGTAGGCGTCGAAGTCGGCCGCGACCATGAACCAGTCGTGGTCATAGATCCCGCCCATGAGCCCGGCGTAGCGCTGCGGATCGTCAGGCGAGAATACCCCGGTGGCGATGGCGGCGATGGCCTGCTGCAACTCGCGCGAGGCTTCGATGACTTCACGCGGGTTGTAGCCGTTGGCGCGCTTGTCCTCGACCTCTTGCGCGGTCAGGCCGAAAATCTCGATGTTGGGATCGCCGACGCGATCCTTGATCTCGATGTTCGCTCCATCGAGCGTGCCGATGGTCAGAGCGCCGTTCAGTGCAAACTTCATGTTGCCGGTGCCCGAGGCCTCCATGCCGGCGGTGGAGATCTGTTCGGACAGATCGGCCGCCGGAATGATCCTCTCGGCGAGGCTGACATTGTAGTTCGGGACGAACACGACCTTGAGCAATCCGCCGACGGAAGGATCGGAATTGACGCGGCGGGCGATGTCGTTCGCCAGTTTGATTATCAGCTTGGCATTGTGGTAACTCGAAGCTGCCTTGCCGCCGAAGATCTTCACGCGCGGCACCCAGTCGCGTTCCGGGTGGCTGCGGATCTGGTCGTAGAGAGCAACCGTCTCGATCAGGTTGAGCAGCTGGCGCTTGTACTCATGGATGCGCTTGATCTGGACGTCGAACAGGGCATCAGGATCGAGGCGGACGCCCATCAGGTCCTTGATGTGCTTCGCGAGCGCGATCTTGTTGGTGCGCTTGACCTCGGCAATGCGTTCGCCGAGCGCGGCATCTTCAGCCAGGGCGTTGAGATCGGCAAGCTTTTCGGCATCGTCGAGGAAAGCCGGCCCGATCGCGTCCTTGAGGACCGACGTCAGGCCCGGGTTGCATTGCTGCAACCAGCGGCGCGGGGTGACGCCGTTGGTCTTGTTGTTGATGCGGGTGGGGTAGAGCTTGTGCAGATCAGAGAAGACGGTGGTCTTCATCAGATCGGTATGCAGCGCCGCCACCCCGTTGACGCTGTGCGCGCCGGTGAAGGCGAGGTTGGCCATGCGCACCCGCCTTTCGCCGCCCTCGTCGATCAGGCTGATCGCGGCGATTGCGGCATCGTCCATCCCGGCCTTGCGAGCTTCACGCAGGACGCGGCTGTTGATGGCGTAGACGATCTGCATGTGACGCGGCAGCAGGCGCTCGAACAGCGGCAGCGGCCAGGATTCCAATGCTTCGGGAAGGAGCGTGTGGTTGGTGTAGGCGACAGTCGCCTTGGTGACTTCCCACGCCTCGCTGAACTCGAGCCCGTGCACGTCGACCATCAGGCGCATGAGTTCGGCGACGGCAACCGCAGGGTGCGTGTCGTTCAGCTGGATCGCGGCCTTCTCGGGCAGGGTGCGGATGTCGCCATGATATTGGACATGGCGGCGGACGATGTCCTGGATCGAGGCGGAGGTGAAGAAGTACTCCTGCCGCAGACGCAGTTCCTGGCCGGCGGGCGTGGAGTCAGCGGGGTAGAGCACGCGCACGAGGCTGTCGGCACGGACCTGTTCGGCAAGCGCACCAAAATGGTCGCCGGCGTTGAAGGCATCGAGCCGCAGGGGATCGAAGGCGTGGGCGGTCCACAGACGAAGGGTATTCACGCGCTTGCCGCGCCAGCCGACGACCGGGGTGTCGACCGCGCTGGCTTCGACCTTCTCGGCCGGGCGCCATTCGACCGCATCGCCATTGGCGACGACTTCGCCGCCGAAGCCGATGATGTAGGCGCTTTCGCGACGATCGAACTCCCACGGGTTGCCGTGGCTGAGCCAGGTTTCGGGCAGTTCGACCTGCCAGCCATCGTCGATCCGCTGGCGGAACATGCCGTTCACGTAGCGGATGCCGTAGCCATAGGCGGGGATGTCGAGGCTGGCGAGGCTCTCCATGAAGCAGGCGGCGAGGCGGCCAAGACCGCCATTGCCGAGCGCCGCGTCGGGCTCAAGGTTCTCCAGCGCAGAGAGGTCGAATCCGTGGTCGCGCAGGGCCTTTTCCATTTCGCGCGTGAGGCCCATGTTGGAAAGGGCATCGCGAAGCAGGCGTCCGATCAGGAATTCCAGGCTCAGGTAGTAAACCCGCTTGCCGCCCTGCTCATAGGTCTTGCGGGTGGAATCCATCCACTGGTCGATGATTGCATCGCGAAGGGTCAGGACAGTCGCGGTGTACCAGTCATGCGGCTTGGCGGCGCGTTCATCCTTGCCGACGCGGTGGCGCAGCACGTCGATGATCTTTGCGTCGATCTCGCTTGCGCCTGATTGTTTCATGATGCTCATCGCACAAGTCCCACCCTGCTTGACGCCAGATGCGCGCTGCTGAGGACAGCGAGCGGCAAGCGTCTGTTGTACCGACCTGTCATGACAGCGTGCCGCGCTCCACCTTGCCGCGGAGGATGAATGTCGCAGCGCCTTGCATCACACTCTCGAGCAGGACGGTAGGCGAGGCTTGGGCGCAAGGGCAAGCGTGGAGTGCGAGCCAAGTCAGTCATGGCAGAAATCCGTCGCCCCCCATGCACGTTTCGATGGGGCTAGTACGTGTTCTGCCTCGGTTTGTCGGTCAGAATACGTCTGCGCTTCAGAGCATGCGGCGCAAGACATTGTCCTTGATGACAAAATGATGATGCAGCGCTGCGGCAATATGCAGAATCACAAGGCCTGCCATCAGGAAGCCGAGAACTTCGTGCCCTTCATGCGCGGCTTCGGCGAGGGCAGACCCCTTGGCGACCGGAAGCTTCGGCCAGTCAAACAGGCCGTAGATCGAAAGGGGATACTTGCCCGCCGAGGAAAAGATCCAGCCCGTAAACGGCACGACGATCATCAGGACGTAAAGCGCACCATGCGTCAGGCGCGCCACGCTTTGCTGGAGCTTCCCCATGGTTGCCGGCCAAGCCGGCATGGTCCAGGTGAAGCGCCAGGCAAGCCGGGCGAGCGAGAGAAACAGGATCAGGATGCCGGTGGCCTTGTGTGCGGGGAAGGGCTGCCAGATATCTTCGATGGCCTCGCCGAAGATACCGGTCAGGATATTGAACAGAACCAATGCCGCAATGACGGCGTGAAACAGGCGCGCAACTGCATTGTACCGGACGAAATCGTGCGTGCCAGATAACGTGGCCATGACCATTCCCCTCGACTTGATCTGGAGCCACGATAGTGCGCAGTCTTTCGCTCGTCACGTATCCGATTGTCGCAGGGTACCTTCGGTGGCCGGCTTGCCAAAATATGACAGATGTCAAGTAATGGGATGCGGCAAATGACGTATGCCTGTTCGCCCCTGCAAAAAATATGGTGTCGGCAGAAACCATAGTCCGTGAGGGAACATGTCAACGCCGCGTCTCACCCAAGTCGAGCCCGCTGTCGTCCACAAGATGGCGTCCGTCCTCAAGAGCCAGAAGCCAGAGGTTATCCAGAACCATTTCGGTATCGGGCTCAACACATGGGTAAAGCTGCGCGAGGGGAAGGCAATCCGCCACTCCGTCGCGGTGCGCCTGCTGCAACGGTTGCAGCGAGACCAACTGATCTGAAGGGACAATCTGCCCTGCCGGGCACAGCTTGACAGGGCTTGAGTTCAAGCTGGTTGCAGTGCACAATCGCCGCGTGCCTCATACAACGACACAGGCACGCGGGGTCATTGAAATGCAGACTTCCCGGCGCGGCCGGAGCAGACAAGGGGCACAGGCAGGTCGACGGCTGCACCGGCAGTCGCGAGTGGAAACGCAGGATCAGTTGGCAGAGCTTCGCGCACGCTTGGCTGCGGCCGAAGCGGCCAACGAGGCGAAAAGCCGGTTTCTTGCCAATGTCAGCCACGAAATACGATCGCCGCTCAATGCAATCTATGGCTATGCCCAGCTTGTCGAGCGGGGCGCACAGGTCGATCCGTTGGCGGCCGCGCGTGTCATTCGCCGCAGCGCCGAACATTTGACCAACCTCGTCGAGGGCCTGCTGGATATCGCCTCGGTTGAACAGGGCGTGGTCCGGGTCGATAACGGAGTGATCCGGCTGGGGGCGCTGGTCGAGCAGGTAGCCGAGATGTTTTCGCCACTGGCGGCGCATAAGGGCCTGTCGTTCGTCTGCAGCATACAGGGCCGGCTGCCCGAGTTCGTGCGGCTTGATGAACGGCGCGTACGACAGGCATTGATCAATCTGGTGTCGAACGCGGTAAAGTTCACGCAGCGTGGGGAAATCCGGCTTGTGCTGCGGTGGTCGGGACAGATCGCCACGATCGAAGTTCATGATACCGGTCCCGGCATTGCGCTTGATCGGCAGGAGCAGATCTTTGCGCCTTATGAGCGTGCTGATGCTGCATCCGAGGCCGAGAAGACAGGGGCGGGCCTTGGTCTCGCCATCACGCGCGCTGTCGTGAACATGCTGGGTGGCGACCTCAAGCTGGACAGTGCGGTTGGCCGTGGGAGCTGCTTCACGGTCAAGCTCATGGCGCCGCAGGTTGCGGGAATGGTCGATCATGCGGCCGACAAGGTCCGCCCTGCCGGATACAAGGGGGACCGGCGCGCGATCCTGCTGGTCGACGACGACGCTGATCACCTGTGTGTCTTGCGGACCGTTCTTACCGAGGTCGGCTTCGACGTCGCAGAGGCGGGTGATGGAGCCACGGCGCTGGCACTGGCCGATGCGCAGCCTTTCGACGCCATAATCTGCGATGTCAGCATGCCCGGCATGTCGGGTTGGGATGTCGCGGAACGTCTGCGCGCCATGTGCGGACGCGATCTCAAGATCCTGATGTTGTCCGCCAACGCGTTCGAGCGCCACGGTCTGTCCGGTCAACAAGCCAGCCACGATGCATTTCTGCTCAAGCCAGTGGATCTGGGGTCGCTGCTCGACGCATTGGGGCGCCATCTTCAGCTGGAATGGATCATGCCTGAAGTGCGGGAAACTGGCACTGGCGCGCGTGACAGCGTTCAGGTTTCGGCCGCAACGCGCGAACACGTCGACAGGTTGAAGGCGCTGGTCCAGATCGGTCACGTCAGGGCTCTTGAAGGAGAGATCAAGTCGCTGGCGGCCGCTGATCCTGCTGCAGAAGCGCTAGCCACGCGCCTGTTCGATCATCTCGACCGCTTTGATCTCGCCGGGATCGGAAGGACACTGGAGGACCTGCCCGATGAGTGGCGATAACTTGCGTCGTGATACGGTTCTGGTCGTCGACGACGAGCCGGATTCGCTCCGTTTCCTGACCGATGCACTTGAAGGGGCGGGAATCACGGTGCTGGTTGCCATATCGGGGGGCGCCGCGCTGGACCTGCTTGAGCATGTCGTGCCCGACCTGATCCTGATGGATGCCGTGATGCCGGGAATCGATGGGTTCGCCGCAACCAGGCAGATCAAGGCACGCTCGCAGCTTTCGCACGTGCCGGTGATGTTCATGACCGGGCTTACCGAGAGCGAGCATGTGATCGAAGGGTTCGAAGCTGGTGGCGTCGATTATCTGCGCAAGCCGGTCAACGTGCACGAACTGCTGGCGCGGGTTCGAGTGCATCTGGGCAATGCGCGTGCGATGCAGGCGAGCGCTACCGGCCTCGATGCAACCGGACGGCTGATGATGTCCGTTGATCCCCAGGGCGGTTGCCTCTGGTGCACGCCACTCGCCGAACGCGCCATCCTTCGGGTAAGCCCGGAATGGAGCCGGGAGGAGCGGCAGTTGCCCGATGCGATCCGCCTGCCTTTGCTTCGCGTGCTGGCGCGAAATGCCACGGGGGCATCGGTCCGGATCGAGCAAGGGGAAAGCGCGCTCGAACTGGTCGTGATTGCACAGTACCGCGACAGTGAAGTGCTGATCCGGCTTAACGAACTCAATCCCAAGGCGGACGTGTCCCAATTGCAGCTCAAGCTGGGGTTGACCGACCGCGAGGCCGAAGTGCTGCTCTGGATAAGCTACGGCAAGTCCAACGGGATGATCTCGGAGGTGCTGGCGATCAGCCCGCGTACCGTGCAGAAACACCTCGAACGCATCTACGAGAAGCTAGGCGTAGAGACACGGGCCGCCGCGGCAGCGGTTGCGATCAAGGTGCTCGGCACCTGAAGGTGGAGACGCCGCCGGAAGGGGAAACGATCCTTCAGGCGGCGTTGCGCCCCTGGCCAAGCTTCACGCCAGCGTGAGGCTGGTCCAAGGTCGATCAGCGGCGAGCCATCTTCCCGCTGCGGGCGGCGAGCGCAAGCTCCTGAACCATCGGTTCGACACTCGCAATCGCGGCACGGCGGCACTGATAATCAGGCATCGGTGTGACGATCATGCGGTCAGCCGGATCACAGGCTTCTGCAGCGGCGTCGGCAATGCGGTTCCGAAGACGGCGCATGTCCGAGGCGCGCGACAGGTCGAGGCCGTCGGCCGAGATGGCAATGTTGACGGTCTGTGGGGCAGGTGCGGCAAGAGCGATCTGCGGCGCAGACAGCAAGCCGACCGCCAAAGTGGCGGCGATAAGGGTCTTCATGAGCATTCTCCTGCGTACTGTCTTTATGTGCGGGTACCGTTTTTCGGCCTCGCTTATTTTGGTGGACCGTGCGGTTTTGCCCGGCTTGTTGATCCGTGCATAAAATAGGCTGAGGGCACACGTCGGACAAGCCATTTTTATTGCAAAACCCTTGGATTTACGGGGTTTTCGCTGTTGCCACGCAGCATCTAGGCGGCGGCTGCAACGGAGATTTCATGCACGATTCCTCCACCTGAGAAGGCCGAGTTAGGACGCTTGTTCAAAATTCTTGGCAGAAGTCAGCCATTTGGCGGATGGGCTTCATCAAGATTGCAGAAAGGCGCTGGACCCATGCGCATTAGGCCATTTGCTTTGTGCGCTGCAGCAATGGCGCAGGAAATTTTATTGGTGATCGGTCAAGAAGTGGCAGTTGGAGAGCCCATCGGAATGCGTCACGCTCTGCCGGGGAGATGGAGATGACCAGAATGATGCGAGCGCTGCAGGTCCAGAATCTGAGCGCCGACCTGTCCGGTGTTAGCATTGTGGATACCGCGATTCCGGAGCCGCAGTCGGACGAGGTCTTGTTACGGATCGAAGCCGCGGCGCTTGGATTTCCCGATCTTCTGATGACCCGCGGGGAGTATCAGGCAAAACCGGCCTTGCCATTCATTCCGGGCATGGAAGCTGCGGGCGTAGTGGTTCGGGCGAAAAGCGATGGGCCTTGGCGCGAAGGCGACCGTGTGATTGCAGGGATGCTCACCGGTGGGGTCGCCCAATTCGGGTGTTTTCCCGAAGGAGCTCTCCTCAGGCTGCCAGACCGGCTGTCGATGGCCCAGGGCGCGGCCTTGCGGGCTGCCTACCTGACTGCCTGGGTGGCACTAGTATGTCGTGGAGTGGCGCAGGCAGGCGAATGGTTGTTGGTGCACGGGGCGGCTGGCGGCGTGGGACTGGCTGCCGTC
Source organism: Novosphingobium subterraneum (assembly GCF_000807925.1). Classification (GTDB taxonomy): domain Bacteria; phylum Pseudomonadota; class Alphaproteobacteria; order Sphingomonadales; family Sphingomonadaceae; genus Novosphingobium; species Novosphingobium subterraneum. The sequence goes on from NZ_JRVC01000008.1 coordinate 41,517, forward strand.
GATCTTGGGGTGGCTCTTGGCCTGAAGGTCATTGCCGTGGCCTCCACGCAGGAAAAACGGGAAGCGATCGGCGGTCTCTACAAGCCCGCCCACGTTATCGACGGCAGCGCGGGCTTCCGTGAGCAGGTGCTGACCATTACAGGCGGCAGAGGCGTGGACCTCGTCTACGACCCCGTCGGTGGAGACGTGTTCGATGAATCGACGCGCTGCATCGCGTTCGACGGTCGGTTGCTGGTTGTCGGCTTTGCGGCCGGCCGGATTCCGCAGATCGGTGCGAACATTCCTCTCATCAAGGGGTTCTCGGTGGTCGGCGTCAGGGCAGGGGAATATGGGCGCCGCTTCCCCGATCGAGGCAGGGAGAACATCGCGCATATCCTGGAATTTGCGGATCAAGGCAGGATCAAACCCCACGTCCACGCCGCCTTCCCCTTGGATGACTGGAAGCTCGCGTTCCAGGGCATGGAGGAACGCAGTGTCATCGGGCGGAGTGTCGTCCTGCCACACGGGTGACGTGGGACACGTAGCGCGAGGGCTACACAAAGACAAAAAATGGGCCGCACCGTTGTCGGCGCGGCCCTGAAAAGTTTGGGAGAGGATGCCTGAAAGGCCTTTCCGAAATGGGGGAACTGCGCTCTGTGTGCAAGTGCGAAAGCCACATGTCTAGTTGCGTTTATTGCAACTGAGTGTGTGAGTGCGCGCATTTGTGTACGGGATTGCCCGGCCTCGAAGGCCCAGATTTCTTGGGGATTTCACTGCGTCGTCTCCAAGCTGTTCATCCTGCCCCCAAGCACTGAAGATGCATTCCCTGCACAAAAGATCAGGTGCGGGGTTTTGCAAATGACCTGTTGCGACCACAGACATTGATTGCTATAACCCATAACATAAATGGGAGAGAGCACATGCTGTTTGAGCGCATCAATCCAATGACTGGCGCGGTAGCTTCGACGGCCGAAGCCATGCAGTCGTCGGATATTCCTGCAATCACCGCGCGTGCAGCTTCAGCATTTCCAGCTTGGGCGGCCATGGGGCCCAATGCCCGGCGCGCTGTATTGATGAAGGCGGCTGCTGCGCTCGAGAGCCGCGCCGATGCCTTCGTCGAGGCGATGATGGGCGAGATCGGGGCGACCAAGGGCTGGGCGCTCTTCAACCTCGGGCTGGCCGCAAGCATGGTGCGTGAAGCCGCCGCCCTGACGACCCAGATTTCGGGTGAGGTCATCCCTTCGGACAAACCTGGCTGCGTGGCCATGGCCTTGCGCGAACCGGTCGGGGTGATCCTCGGCATCGCACCGTGGAATGCGCCGATCATTCTGGGCGTTCGCGCCATCGCCGTGCCCCTCGCCTGCGGCAACGCTGTGATACTCAAGGCCTCGGAGCAGTGCCCGCGTACGCACGCCCTGATTATCGAAGCCTTTGCCGAGGCTGGCTTCCCGGAAGGTGTGGTCAATGTCGTCACCAATGCCCCGAAGGATGCGGCCGACGTCGTCGGGGCACTGATCGACGCGCCGCAGGTGAAGCGCATCAACTTTACCGGGTCTACGGCTGTGGGCAGGATCATCGCGGTTCGCGCGGCGCAGCATCTCAAGCCCTGCCTGCTGGAATTGGGCGGGAAGGCCCCGTTGATCGTTCTGGACGATGCCGACCTTGATGAAGCCGTAAAGGCAGCTGCGTTCGGCGCGTTTATGAACCAGGGTCAGATCTGCATGTCGACCGAACGCATCATCGTGGTTGATTCTGTTGCGGACGCCTTCGCCGAGAAGTTCAAGGCAAAGGTAGCCGCCATGCCGGTAGGTGATCCGCGCGAGGGGACGACGCCGCTGGGTGCGGTGGTGGACGCAAAGACAGTCGCACACTGCAAGAGCCTGATCGACGATGCGCTTGCCAAGGGAGCGCAACTGCTGACCGGGGGCGAGACCACGCACAATGTCTTGATGCCGGCGCATGTCGTCGCGGGCGTCACCCAGGACATGAAGCTGTTCCGCGACGAAAGCTTTGGTCCGGTCGTTGGCGTTATCCGTGCGCGCGATGAAGCTCATGCCATCGAACTGGCAAACGACACCGAGTATGGTTTGTCGGCCGCAGTCTTCACCCGCGACACGGCACGCGGCCTGCGCGTGGCGCGGCAGATCAAGTCTGGCATCTGCCATGTGAACGGCCCCACCGTGCATGACGAGGCGCAAATGCCTTTCGGCGGCGTCGGGGCGTCTGGATACGGGCGGTTCGGTGGCAAAGCCGGCATCGACAGTTTCACCGAGCTGCGCTGGATCACGATGGAGACGCAGCCCGGCCATTATCCCATCTGAATTTGCACGATTGCCCTAGAGGAAAGACCATGACCGAACAGCAGAAGATCGAGCGTGCGGAAGAAGATACCGTCGCTTTCACCGTGGAAGACGGCATTGCCTGGGTGAAATTCAACCGCCCGGAAAAGCGCAACTGCATGAGCCCTAAGCTTAATCGCCGGATGAAGGCGGTGCTTGAGGAACTTGAGTTCCGCGACGATGTGAAGGTTCTGGTGCTGACCGGCGAGGGTGATGCCTGGACCGCAGGAATGGATCTCAAGGAGTACTTCCGCGAGACCGAGGCTCAGGGGCTTGGAGCGGTGCGCAAGTCACAGCGCGAGAGCTATGGCTGGTTCGAGCGTCTGCGCTGGTACGAGAAGCCGACCATCGCGATGATCAACGGCTGGTGCTTTGGTGGAGGTTACGGCCCTCTGTTTGGCTGCGACATCGCGATCGCAGCTGAAGATGCCCAGTTCGGTCTTTCCGAGATCAACTGGGGTATTCTGCCCGGTGGCGGAGCATCGAAGGTCGCCCAGGAACTGATGCCGTTCCGCAAGGCCATGTACCACGCCATGATGGGCGAGAATCTTACCGGCAAGCAGGCCGAAGAACAGGGTCTCGTCACCGAAGCCGTCCCTGCTGACAGGCTGAAGGCGCGCGTTCTGGAGATTTGCGAAGCGCTCAAGAAGAAGGACACGCATGCTCTGCGTGCAACCAAGTGGACGATGCGCCGCATGGTCGACATGACCTACGACAACGGTCTGGAGTACCAGATCCGTGCGCAGGAAGCGCTGCACAGCTTTGGCGGCGCCGCTGCTCGCAAGGAAGCCACGCGCCAGTTCCTGGATGAAAAGAGCTTCAAGCCCGGCCTCGGCACGTTCGACACGAGCAAGGTCAAGGCCTGATCATCTAGACGGGTTTCGGAAGGCCCCGGACGCAATCGCGTCCGGGGCCTTTCTGATTTGATATGCCCAGTAAAAGCGGTTGCCTGTAGTCTCGCAAGAGGTCAGCTTGGCGGAAGAGGAGTCTTGTACATGCCGCCCAAGTTCTGCGTTGTCCTTGCCGCTTCTATTGCGTGCTCCATGCCTGCCGTCGCGAAGGAGCCCACTTATCCAAAGGCCGAGGCTCAGGTACTCGACCTGTCGCAGAAGGCCATTGCCATTCGCTCGGTGCGGGGGGACGGCAACAAGACCATCGATGTCGCCAGGCTTTTCGGTGACGCGCTGGTGGCGGGCGGCTGGAGCACCTCGGATATCGAGATCACGCCGGTGGACGATACCGCCTATATCATCGCGACGTGGAAGGGCAGCAATCCGGCGCTCAAACCTCTGGTGATCTCGGGTCACATGGACGTGGTCGAGGCCAAGCGCGAGGATTGGGAGCGCGATCCTTTCGTGCCAGTGGTTGAGGACGGCATCCTCTATGGCCGTGGCGCGAGCGATATGAAGTTCGACGGGGCGCTGGCCCTTTCGACGCTCATCGAACTGCGCCGACAGGGTTTCAAGCCCAGGCGCACCATCGTCATCGAGTTTTCCGGAGACGAGGAAACGACGATGAAGACCAGCGCGATCATAGCCGAGAAGCTGAAGAACGCGGAATTGGTCATCAATGTTGATGGCGGTGGCGGACTCCTCGACGAGGCGACTGCCAAGCCTCTGTTCTGGACCTGGCAGGGCGCGGAGAAGACCTATGCCGACTATCGGCTGGAGGTGACCAATCCAGGCGGGCACAGTTCCGCGCCCCGGCCGGACAATGCGATCGTGCAACTCTCGCAAGCATTGGTGAAAGTTGGTGCCTACAAGTTCAAGGCCGAGCAGAACGAAATCACCAAGGCCGCGTTCGAGAAGGCAGCGCCATTTACCGAAAAGCCGGAGGTAGCTGCTGCGATGCGCGCCTTTGCGGCCAATCCTGCCGACGAGACGGCCTTGGCTACTCTGCGGGCCGATCCGGCCATGGTCGGACTGGTTGGCACTACATGTGTGCCGACGATGCTGGGCGGTGGGCACGCGGAAAATGCCCTGCCGCAGCGGGCCTTCGCCAACATCAACTGCCGCATCTTCCCGGGCCATTCCAAGGAAGAGATCATGGCGGAACTGGTCAAGGTCATTGGTGATCCGGTGGTAAAGGTCACCGATGTCACGGTCGGGTCGGTGGCTTCGCCGGCATCGCCGCTACGGCCTGATCTTATGGCCGCAGTGGCGAAGGCGATGGCCAAGGCCTATCCCGGTGTGCCGTTGATCCCCTCGCAATCATCTGGGGCATCTGATTCAATGTGGTTCCGCGCTGTCGGCGTGCCGAGCTACGGCCTGAGTCCGACGTTTGCGAAGGACTCGGAGTCGTTCGCCCATGGCCTCAATGAGCGGACCCGCCTCTCCAACATCCGTCCGGGGATCACCTATTACTTGAGCCTGATCACCGACCTGACGAAGTGATGGATGCGAGGAAGCCGCGGGCGATGTCCCGCGCTTCTCCGGCTGTGAAACACCCGGGCGACAGGCACAGCTCGAGCCAGAGCCCGTCCACCAGCGCCGTGACCGCTATGGCGTGTCGACGGCGTGCCGAGACCGGCACGCCGCAATCTCCTAACAGGGCTTCGAGCCGGGCGCGGTAAAGGGCGTATTGCTCGTCATGCTGACGAGCAATGTCCTTGCGTGCCGTGACAAGGCTCCAGAACGCGATCCACGTGGCCAGCAGAGCCGTATCTGCAATCGGCGGCGCAAAGGAGGCCATGACGAAAGCTTCCAACCTGTCCTGAGGCGCGGGACCGGCCTCGGCGACTGCAAGGTCGAGCGCTTCGGCAACACGGCGATCGACATGTTCGTACGTTGCGGCAACAAGCGCATCAACGCCACCGAAGTAGTGACCCACGAGGCCGACCGAGGCACCTGCTTCCTGCGCAATGGCACGGACGCTCGCCCCGGCTGCCCCGTTGCGGGCAAGCACGCGGGCACAAGCTTCGATAAGGCTCAAGCGCCGGACGTCGGGTTCTGTGCGACGGAACGCGGGGGATGCTGCTGCTTCGCTCATCTCTTGAACAATCTGCCCGTTGTTGTACGATTGTTCAACAGACAATCTGGATTCGGGTTCATGGGCGATCTATCCGGCGCATTCCGCCATATCTCATCGGACGAAGTCGATCCTGACGCGGACTGGAGCCTGCCGGGCTGGCTCTATACCGATCCGGAGTACTTTGCCGTCGAGATGGAGCGGGTGATCCGGCCGTCGTGGCAGATCGTCTGCCATGAAGGCGACATTGCCGCTGCCGGAGAATACCGGACGCTGGATTACCTGAACGAAAGCGTAATCGCGATCCGAGGAGACGATGGCGTCATCCGCGCCTTCACCAACGTCTGCCGCCACCGCGCCATGCGTCTTGTCGAGGGCCCTGCAGGTTGTGCCAGAAAGCTGGTCTGCCCCTATCACGCCTGGACATTCGAGCCTGACGGACGGCTTTCGGGCGTGCCCATGAAGTCGGATTACCCGGCGCTGAAACTCGAAGATAATGGCCTAGTGCCGGTTGCGGTCGAGATCTGGCGTGGTTTTGTGTTCGTGCGTCTGGTTGATGCAGGCTTCCCGAGCGTCGCTGAAATGATGGCGCCGTTCGAGGAAGAGGTTGAGCCTTATCGGTTTGAGGATATGCGCCGCATCGGCGACGTGCGCCTGCGCGAGAGGCAGGTGAACTGGAAGAACGTTGGCGATAATTATTCCGACAACTTGCACATCCCGGTTGCGCACGATGGCCTGACGCGCATTTTCGGGAAATCGTACGAGATCTCCGACCACGGCTGGGTTGACCGGATGAAGGGCGATCTTGTCGACAAGCCTTCGGCGAATTTCTGGGAACGGTTCTATCAGACGCACCTGCCAGAAGTGCCGCATCTTCCGCAGCAATCGCAGCGCCGGTGGCTGTATTACAAGCTCTGGCCGAACATGGCGTTCGATATCTATGCCGACCAGATTGATTTCATGCAGTGGTTGCCGTTGACGCCCACGACTTCGGTGCTGCGCGAGATGTGTTTTGCGCTACCGGACGAACGCCGAGAGATGAAGCTGGTGCGCTATGCAAATTGGCGGATCAACCGGGTGGTCAATGCAGAAGATACCTGGCTGATCGAACGGATTCAGCAGGGCATGGCGTCGAACTCCTACGGGGCAGGGCCGATTGGCAAGAGCGAAGTGTGCCTGCGCAGCTTCGCCCGCAAAATCCGCGCGATCACGCCCGAGGCGCGACTGCACAGGGCTCCGTCGGCTGGCTGGTCGAAGAAGTAATCACGAGGGTTTCGGGGAATTATCGCATGTCCAACCGTTACGACGCACTGATCATCGGCGGCGGCCATAATGGCCTGGTCTGCGCATTCTATCTCGCCAGGGCGGGAATGAAGGTGCGCGTGCTGGAACGTCGCGACATTGTCGGTGGCGCAGCAGTCACCGAGGAATTCCACCCCGGCTTCCGCAACTCGACCGCGAGCTACACTGTCAGCCTGCTGCGGCCCAAGGTGATCGCAGACATGAAGCTCCACGATCATGGCTATCGCGTGATCGAGCGGACAATCAGCAACTTCTTTCCGTTTCCCGATACGTACCTCAAGCTGGGTGGCGGGCCGGGGCGCACGGAGACAGAGTTCGCGCGCTTTTCCACGAAGGATGCCGAGGCCTATCCCAGATACGACGCCGCGCTGGAAAAGGTCGCCAACGTGCTGCGCGACATTTCGCTGCAGACGCCGCCGAATGTTGGTGGCGGCATTGCTGCGCTGAAGTCTGCTGCAATGCAGGGGTGGCCGATCGCCAAGCTCGACATGGCAACGCAGCGTGACCTGCTGGACATCTTCACCAAGTCGGCGCGCGATTTCCTTGATGGCTGGTTCGAGGACGATCACGTCAAGTCGGCATTCGCGTTTGACGCGGTGGTGGGCAACTATGCTGGCGTTTCGACGCCCGGCTCTGCCTATGTGCTGCTCCACCATGTCTTTGGCGAGGTAAACGGCAAGCTGGGCGCCTGGGGCCATTCTGTCGGCGGCATGGGCGCGATCACGCAGGCGATGGCCAAGGCCTGTGCCGAGGTCGGCGTCGAGATCAGCCTTGAAGCACCGGTTTCCAAGGTGCTGGTCAGCAACGGCAAGGCTGCGGGCGTGAAGCTGGAAGGTGGCGAAGAGCTTTACGCGCCGATCGTCGCTGCCAATGTCGGCCCCGCGCTGCTCTACCGGCAACTGGTCGACTCCTCGGATCTCGATGAGGACTTCAACCGCCGGATAAAGGGCTACAAGACCGGTTCCGGCACCTTCCGCATGAATGTCGCGTTATCCGAACTGCCGGATTTCACTGTGCTGCCCGGCAAGGAACAGGCCGAACATCACACGGCCGGAATCATCATCGCGCCAGGCATGGATTACATGGATCAGGCCTTCATCGATGCCCAGCAGCACGGCTGGTCGAAGAAGCCGATCGTGGAGATCAAGATCCCGAGCACCGTCGACGACAGTCTGGCGCCTCCGGGGCAGCACGTAGCGAGCCTGTTCTGCCAGCAGTTCGATCCGAACATTGATTGGGATGCGCATCGCGAAGAAGTGGCGGACCTGATCATCGATACGGTCACCGAGCATGCGCCGAACTTCAAGGGTGCAGTCATCGCACGGCAGATACATTCGCCTTTGGACCTGGAGCGCAAGTTCGGGCTTATCGGGGGCGACATCTTCCACGGCACCATGGGCCTCGATCAGCTTTGGGCTGCGCGCCCGGTGCTTGGTCATGGTGACTATCGTTCGCCGATCAAGGGCCTCTACATGTGCGGATCGGGAACCCACCCGGGGGGCGGCGTGACCGGAGCGCCCGGCCACAACGCGGCGCACGAGATCATCCGTGACCGTTCAGTGCTGTGGAAGCTGCTGCATCGCTCCTGACCCAGAGATAGACCGGCAAGCCGAGCGCAATGAAGCCCGCGCCATAAGAGAGGGCTTCGCCGCCGAGGCCCCATGCCGCCCAGGCAATGAAGCCTGCTCCGATGAGAGCTGCGACGGCCAGAATGCGCTCGCCCGGTAGCAGGCGCACGGCCGAGAGCATGGCGAGGAAATAGGACAGCATGCCGGCGGCGAGGCTTACGGAGGCGATGAATGCGAAGAGGTCTCCCATCCCGCGACCGAAGTTCAGCAAGGTCACGATGCTCAGCAAGACACTTGAAACCAGGTGCGAGCGTACCGGTGTGCCGCGGGACCCTTCTGTTGCGAACCAGCGCGGGAAGACGCCGCCCTTCGCCATAGCCCAAGGCACTTCGCCTTGAAGAAGGATGAAACCATTGAGCGTGCCGAACGCGCTGATCGCGGCGAAGACTGCGACGATCTGACCCACACCGGACCCGAAGAACCGCGCGAGAAAATCGGCCACTGGCGCAGGAGATGCGGCGGCAGCTTGCATGGGCATGTAAAGTGCGAAGGCGGTGGAAATGCCGATGTAGACGAACCCGGTCAGTGCGACGCCGATTAGTGTGGCGCGCGGGACGACCGAGGCGGCGTTCTCCACCTTGTCAGCAGGGACGGTTGCTGACTCAAGGCCGAGGAAGCCCCAGAAGGTGAGGCCAGCTGCCGCTGCAACCACCGTGCCTGACAGCGGCACCGCAGGCTGCACTGCACGGGGGGCGCCAGTAAGCAGCAACCACAGAGTCAGGCCAATAAGGCCAACCAGCGGCACCAGTTTGAGTACCGTGGTGACAACCGATACATCGCCAGCGGCGCGGACACCCCGAATGTTGACCGCGGTGAGCAACCACACGCACCCGACGGAGATGATCGCAGGAAACCCGGGAACGCGGCCCATGACGGGAAAGATCAGGCTCAGGTTGGATACGACCGCGACTGCTACGGCGCCGTTGCCCGCCCAGATCATTGTCCAATACGACCAGGCAGTTACAAAGCCTCCAACCGGTCCGAATGCGGTCTGCGCATACGCATAGGGTCCTCCCGCCAACGGCAGGCGTGCCCCAAGGCGGGCAAAGGTGAAAGCAAGGCACAGCGCACCGGCGATCGTCACCGCCCAGCCAATCAACTGGTTTTGACCCAGGGGTGCAAGCGTTGCGGGCAGGATGTAGATTCCCGAACCGATCATGTTGCCAACGACCAGCGCCAGCGTCATCCAGAAGCCCAGCTTGCGCGTCGCGATCATTGGCAACTGGTTCCCTTCATTGTGCTTGGGTGAAGACTAGCGCTTGATCGCGAGGCGTCACCATGTTTGTGATGCAGTTGATGACCAATGTGACCACGTCTTCGCCGCGCATTGCTGCACCGGTCTACGATCCCCGGCTTGTCCGTGCGGCAGTCGCCATGAACGAGAACGACTTGCCAACGGCCGAGCCGCTTCTGCGGTCGCTGCTGAAGGACGATCCCTTCGATGTCCGCGCCATCCGACTGTTTGCCGAACTGGCGGGACGTATCGGGCGCTATAATGACGCAGAGAACCTGTTGCGCAGGGCAATCGAGCTTGCTCCGCAGTTCACGGCAGCAAAGGCGAACCTCGCCTTGGTCCTCTACCGCACAAATCGTGCGCCCGAGGCGTTGGAAGAGCTCGCAAAAGTCACGGCTGACGATCCGGACAACGCCGGGCACGCCAACTTGCAGGCAGCTGCCTATGGCCGCATAGGCGAGTTCGACGAGGCTCTTGCGCTCTACCAACAAGTGCTGAGGCAAGCGCCCAACCAGCCCCGCGTCTGGATGAGCTATGGTCATATGCTCAAGACCGTTGGGCGGCAGGCGGAGGGTATCGCCGCCTACCGCAAGGCCATCGAACTTCTGCCAGTGCTTGGAGAGGCCTGGTGGAGCCTTGCAAATTTGAAGACGGTGAAGTTTAGCAATGACGACATGGCGGCCATGCAGCAGGCACTGGCGCGGACGGACCTCACTGCGGAAGATCGTTGGCATCTCGATTTCGCGCTGGGCAAGGCTTTCGAGGATCGAGGAGAGGCGGAGGCGTCGTTTGCGCACTACGCTGCGGGCAACGAATTGCGTCGTCGCCGGATGCCATATCGGGCCGAAGATACGACCCAGAACGTGAATGCTGCGATCGCAGCTTTTACGCCGGCTGTCGTCGCTGGATTGCAGGGGAAGGGGTGCACGGCGCCTGATCCAATCTTCGTTCTTGGCATGCCCCGCGCGGGCTCGACGCTGATCGAACAGATTCTGTCCAGTCACTCGCAGGTGGAAGGTACGAGTGAACTCTCCGACATCGGCTTCCTTGCACGTAGTGTCGAAGGCTATCCCGAAACGCTGTCAGCTCTCGATGGTGACGAACTGCGCAAGCTTGGGGAAGCCTATCTTTCGCGGACCCGGGTGCAACGGCATACGGCACGGCCATTGTTCATCGACAAGATGCCGAACAACTGGCTGCATGTGCCCTTTATCCATGCGATCCTGCCGAACGCCAGGATTATCGATGCCCGTCGTCATCCGCTCGCCTGCTGCTTCTCGAACTTCAAGCAGCATTTCGCGCGGGGGCAGGGCTTCAGTTATTCGCTGGATGACATGGGCCGCTATTACCGCGACTATGTGCGGGCGATGGCGCACTTTGATCAGGTGCTCCCGGGCGTCGTGCACAGAGTGATATACGAGCGGATGGTAGAGCAGACGGAAGCCGAAGTTAGGGCTCTGCTGGCCCATTGCGGCTTGCCATTCGAGGAGTCCTGTCTCGCGTTCCATGAGACCGAACGCGCAGTGAGGACTGCAAGTTCGGAACAGGTGCGTCGCCCGATTTTTCGCGATGGAACAGAGGCATGGAAGCCTTTCGAGCAATGGTTGGAGCCTCTCAGATCGGTGTTGGGTGACGTTCTCGAGGCCTATCCGGATGCGCCGGCAGACTTCGGAACCGACATCGTTGTAAATTAGCCACGCTTGCAGGGTTAACGCTCGCTTCGTGCAGTATCCTGCTTGACGATAAGGATCGCGGAAGAGCAGCATCGTCGCGCAAAACAGAAACATGAGGGTAAATTCTGCTATGCGCGGGCACACCAAGATCAATCGTCGTACGCAGTTGGCCAAGGTTCTCATGTTGGCGGGGGCGGCAGTTAGTTTCCCGGCGATGGCGCAGGAAGCACAGACGGATGCTGCGGAATCCGACCCCAACGTCATCATCGTTACCGCGCAAAAGCGCAGCGAGAACCTGCAAAACGTGCCCATTTCGATCCAGGCGCTTGGCACGCAGAAGCTGGAGCAGCTCGGGGTCGCCAGCTTCACCGACTATGCGCAGCAGCTGCCATCGGTCACGTTCCAGGCGCTCGGCGGAACGCCAGGTACGAACGTTGTCTACATGCGCGGTGTGGCCTCGGGCGGCGATGGCAATCACTCTGGCTCGCTGCCGTCGGTCGGGGTCTATCTCGACGAGCAACCGGTTACCACCATCGGCGGCAACCTTGACGTGCATGTCTATGACATCGCCCGCATCGAAAGCCTCTCTGGCCCGCAGGGCACGCTTTACGGGGCATCGTCCGAGGCGGGGACAATTCGCATCATCACCAACAAGCCCGATACGTCCGGCTTCTACGGCAGCGTCGACGGCGAGGTGAACACGGTCCACAAGGGCGGACAGGGCTACAAGCTCGAAGGCATGATCAACGCGCCGCTGTCCTCGAACGCGGCTTTGCGTGTGGTGGGCTGGTATCAGCGCGATGCCGGCTTCATCGATAATGTGCCAGGCACGCGCACGTTCTGCGGCACGCCGACATTCGACGACGAAGATAACATCAACGGCTGCATCAAGGATGGCGTCAGCGTCAACAACGCGGCCTTCGTCAAGAAGGACTACAATTACACCGACATCTACGGTGGCCGCGCTGCGCTCAAGGTCGATCTGGACGAAAACTGGACCGTCACGCCGCAGTTCATGTACCAGGAAACCAAGAGCCGCGGGTCTTATGGATATGATCCGTCGGTCGGTGATCTTCAGGTGCAGCACTTCTTCCCGGAGTTCCGCAACGACAAGTTCTGGCAGGCTGCGCTGACGATCGAGGGCAAGTTTGGCAACTGGGACGTGACTTACGCAGGCGCGTATCTTGATCGCAAGACCTTCCAGTCAAGCGATTATACCGACTATTCGGAAGCTTACGATTCGCTGTATGAATCCGTTGGCGGCTTGGCCAACTACTTCTATTATCAGGACTCTCTCGGAAACACGATTGATCCTCGGCAGAACGTGATCGGCACCGATCACTTCAAGAAATTCAGTCAGGAGTTTCGGGTCGCTTCCCCTTCGACAGAGGCCTTTCGTTTCGTTGGGGGCCTGTTCTATCAGTATCAGTCCAACCTCATTCATCAGGACTACAAGATCAACAATCTTGGTCCGCTTGTTTCGGTGAATGGCTTCCCGGGCACGCTCTGGCTCACGCAACAGAAGCGCGTCGACAAAGACTATGCGATGTTCGGGGAGTTCAGTCTGGACTTGTCACCGACGGTGACGCTGACAGCAGGTGGCCGCGCCTTTATCTATGACAACTCGTTGATCGGTTTCTTCGGCTTCGGCAGGAATCCCGGCAGCGACTTCAACGACACTCCGTTCAATGGTGCCGGCAGCTTCGCCACAGGCGTAGGTAGTTGCTTCACAAGCAACGGCGAACGCCTGTTCACCAAGGACGAGAACGGTGATTGGCAGCGTACCGGCTCGGGCACATTGTTGCCGGCTGTCGTTGCGGGTAGTCCCTGCAACAATCTCGGGCGCGTCATCAATGGTGAGGTCAAGCCGGTCAGGGCGATCGGTTCGGGCGGTACATACCGCTTCAATGCAACTTGGAAGCCGAACAGCGACGTGCTGGCTTACGCTACGGTGTCACGCGGATTTCGTCCGGGCGGCATCAACCGCAGAGGCGACTTCGGCGCTTATCAGCCCGATTACCTTACCAACTACGAACTTGGCTTCAAAACGACGCTGGCGAACGGCCTGCTACGCCTGAATGGTGCGGTTTATCAGCAGGACTGGAAGAATTTCCAGTTCTCTTACCTTGGCCCAAACAGCTTCACAATCATCACCAATGGTCCGAATGCGCGGATTCGTGGCTTTGACTTAGATGCAGCGATTTCGCTGGATCGCCTGAGCATCAATCTGTCCGGTGCCTATACCGACGCGAAAATCCGCAACAATCTTTGCGCAGCCATTGATCCTACCTTCACCTGCTCCGACCCCGATAATTCGCTGCAGGCGCCGGCAGGAACCCGCCTTCCGATTACTCCGCAGTGGAAGATGAGCGGAACCGCACGCTACACGGTACCGATGGGCGAGGGCAAGGTCTACGGACAAGTCAACGCGACGTACCAAAGTTCCGCAAGCTCGGACCTTCGCGTTGATTTTGCAGCGGCGCAGGGGCGGCTAGAGGGCTTTGGCCAAGTCAATCTTGCGATCGGGGGTGAGTGGTCGAGTTATTCGATCGAAGCCTTTGTACGCAATTTGACCGACGAACGTGGCCAATTGTCGCGCTTCGTTCAGTGCGGCGCCTGCACGCAGCGTCCCTACATCGTGCCTACAACGCCGCGCATGTTCGGGCTGCGGGCCGGCGCAAAGTTCTGACAATGCGCCGCCCGGTCGGGATCAAATCCGGCCGGGCTCGCCCATCCTGACAAGTTCGGCGAGTGCCTCGGTAACCGGGGCGGCAAGTCCTGCTCGTTTTGCTGCTGCAATGATCTGACCGTTGATCGCCTCTATCTCCGTTGTGCGACCTGCCTGTCTGTCTTGTAGCATGGACGGCTTGTGCGCCCGGTGGTTGGTGAGCGCGAAATCGGTCTTGGCCAGGAGGCGGTCCCTATCCATCCGGATGCCCTGCGCGTTCGCCACTGCGATCGTCTCGTCGATTACTGCTGTGGCAACTCTTCGGCCTTCCGGGGAATCGAGGCCACCAACAGGACGTTCGAGGATGGTCGCAAGCGCGTTCAGTGCGGCATTGAAGGCTGCCTTCTCCCAGATTGCTGCAAGCACGAGGGGATCATGCTGCGCCTGCATTGCTGCAGCATTGAGACATTTGACAGCTTCGACTGCCGAGCTTTGTCCACCTGCCGTGAACGATCCAAGCCAGACGTGGCCCGTCCCGTGCGCCGCCACGGCGTTGGGAGGGGACAGGTCCGCTGGCCAGTCTGTCACGCCGACAAGCGTACGGTCTGGCGTGAACACCTCCGAAATGGCCTCGGCATTTCCCAAGCCATTTTGAAGGGTCAATGCACAGCAATGCCCGTCTGCAAGGTGGGCAACGGATTGAATCGCAGCACGACTGTGCATGGCCTTTGTGAAAAGCAGCAACAGATCTGCGTTGGGTGCGCCGGCTGCCAGGGCAGTGCCTACGTCCACCACGCCGTTGCCGCATTCGTCGTGGAGTTCGACGCCCCTTTTTGCAATCTGCTCGAGGCGGTCCGCATCGATGTCCACCAAGGTGACCATTTTTCCTGCACGGGCCAGACGTCCGGCGAAAAGACATCCCATGGCTCCCGCACCTACCACCACCACTCGTTCCATGTTCCCTCCCAAGCGGGGTGGGCTTACAAAGTGTGCCCAACTCCGTTTCACTTACGGGGGGCAGCAAGATATAACAATTGTGCGCATGCCAATGACGCACCATGCTTTGCACCGGGTGAACCTAGAGGAGCGAGATGCCGACAGTTCGAGAAATTTCGCTAGAGGTGATGCGCGAAGTTGGGATGACGACGGTTTTCGGAAATCCGGGCTCTACCGAATTGCCGATGTTCCGGGATTTTCCGGCAGACTTTCGATATGTGATGGGGCTGCAGGAAAGCATCGTTCTCGGCATGGCCGATGGATATGCACAAGGAACGGGCCGCGCGGCGCTCGTCAATCTCCATAGCTCAGCCGGGGTCGGGCATGCTTTGGGAAACCTGTTTACCGCGTACAAGAACCAGACGCCGCTGGTGGTGACGGCTGGGCAGCAGGCTCGGTCCATACTGCCATATGAGCCATTCCTGTTCGCAGAGCGCGCCAGCGAGTTTCCTCGGCCATTCGTGAAATGGTCGTGCGAGCCGGCGCGCGCGGAAGATGTTCCTGCAGCCCTTCACCGCGCTTGGCTGGTGGCGATGGAGCCACCCCGAGGCCCCACGTTCGTTTCGATCCCGATCGACGACTGGGATCGCGAGTGCGAGCCATTTGTATTACGCAAAGTCCATCCCGCCCGCGCTCCGGACAGCATTGCACTGGCCGAATGCGCCAATGCCCTAGCACGTTCCGATCGCCCTGCGTTCGTTGTCGGAGCAGGTGTTGCGCGCGACGGGGTGTGGGATGAGGTCGTCGCGCTGGCCGAAAGGCACAATGCCGCGGTCTGGGTTGCGCCGATGTCCGCACGGTGCAGCTTTCCCGAAAATCATCCGCTCTTCGCCGGCTTTCTCACGGCGGCCCGCGAAGCCATCGTTTCTGCACTTGCTCCATATGACTTCGTTCTGGCCCTCGGCGGACCCATGAATCTGTATCATGTCGAGGGAGGCGGGCTCCATGTTCCCGAAAGCTGTGAAGTCTGGCTGATCGGCGATAATCATGTGCACGCAGCATGGGCGCCAGCGGGAACGGCAATAGTTGGCAATTGCAGAGATGCGATTGTCTCGCTGCTTGCCGAAGGCGGCGTCGCGCAGCGAACGGCACCCATGTCGCGACTGCACCCTGAACCGCTCGATGGTGCGGTCATGTCGGACGCGTTCGTCCTGCAACGACTTGCGGCCTTGCGTGATCCGCACAGCATTATCGTTGAGGAGGCTCCGTCAAGTCGTGGCGCAATGCATGATCGCTTGCCGATCGTGCACAAGGATACCTTCTACACCACGGCCAGCGGCGGTTTGGGGCATGGCCTACCGGCCGCAGTGGGAATGGCGATGGCGCGTCCTGAAGAGAAGGTGGTTGCCGTACTTGGGGATGGCTCTGCCATGTAT
Organism: Novosphingobium subterraneum; assembly: GCF_000807925.1. Classification (GTDB taxonomy): domain Bacteria; phylum Pseudomonadota; class Alphaproteobacteria; order Sphingomonadales; family Sphingomonadaceae; genus Novosphingobium; species Novosphingobium subterraneum. Next base: position 57,679 of record NZ_JRVC01000008.1, read on the forward strand.
GCAATCCAGGGCTTACACGCAGCGGTGCAGCATGGGCTTCCAGTCAGCTTCATCATAATCAAGAACAACCGCTATGAAGCGTTACACCATTTCGGGCATCACTTCGGAATGCAGGAGCTCGTCGGGACCAAGTTTCCGGAACTCGATTTCTGCAAGATTGCCGAAGGCCATGGCTTGACGGCGCGGAGGGCTGTTGACGCAGCCTCGCTTGATGCCGCGCTTTCATGGTCGCTGGCTTCGAAGGATCCCACGCTTGTCGAAGCAATTGTGGCATGACGCTGCGTCTTACAGACCTCATTGACGACAGACCTGATGAAGGCGTGTTCCGCGTGAGCCGTGCGATCTTCGCCGATCAACGCGTTTTCGACGCCGAGATCCGGCGATTGTTCGAGGGCGGCTGGATATTCCTCGGACTGGAAAGCCAGGCGAGCGGGGCACACGACTTTTTCACGACTTTCGCCGGGCGGGTGCCGGTCCTCGTCCAGCGAGATGGTGGGGGCATCCTGCGAGGCTTCATAAACTCCTGTCCTCACAAGGGAGCGCGCCTGGCGCAGGTGCGACAGGGCAACGCGCGCCTGCACGTCTGTCCTTACCACAGCTGGTCGTTCGACAGCGCGGGCAGGAACAAGGCGGTGAAATGGAAGGCGGCCGGGTGCTATTCGGAGGCCTTCGATCAGGACAATCACGGGCTCGTGCCTTTGGCGCAGTTTTCCTCCTATCGCGGTTTCCTGTTTGGTAGTCTGGCGGCAGACGTCCCGCCTCTGGTGGAATACCTTGGCGAGGCCGCCAAGTTGCTCGATCTCGTTGCCGACCAGAGCGCCGATGGCTTGGAGCTTGTACCCGGTCAGGTCACCTTTACCTTCGAGGCCAACTGGAAATTGCAATTGGAGAACTGTTCGGACGCTTATCACTTCACCTCTGCTCACCCGTCCTACATCCGAGTTCTCGAGCAGCGGCAGAAGGAGTTGAGCGCGGACGTCGTCGCTTCGGTCTGGGAAAACAGCGATTACTGGAAGGAGGATACGAAAGGTATCGGCGGTGGCAGTTTCAGCTTCGCCAACGGGCACGTGCTGAACTGGGGCGTGTTTGGCGTGACGCCGGCCATACCCCTGTATGAACGGGCGGAAGCGCTTGCTGCGCAACATGGCGAGGCTAGGCGTGACTGGATGTTCAACATGCGCAACCTCACCATCTTTCCGAACCTACAGATTGCGGAGAATGCTTCAAGCCAGCTGCGCGTGATACGTCCGCTCGGGCCGGGCTTAACGGAAATGCGAACGTGGTGCATCGCGCCGAAAGGGGAGAGCGATGCCGCCAGGCGTCAACGCATTCGCCAGTACGAGGATTTCTTCAATCCCACCGGCATGGCCACGCCCGACGACACGGTATCGTACGAGAACTGCCAGATCGGCTTTGCTGCAGAAATCGAACCTTGGCTACAGGGTTACGCACGAGGGATGACGGCGTCCGCCATAGGGGGAAATCGCTTCTCGGACAGAATTGATCTCTACCCGGAACGCAGTGTTCTGGCTGATTCCCAGCTTTGCGACGAGACGCTGTATCACAGCTACTACCGTGCGTGGGCAAAGCGCATGAGCGCGGAGTTTGCGGAATGACGCCAGCGATGACGCGAGAGCAAGCCGAAGAACTCCTTTATCTGGAGGCCCTGCTGATCGATACCGGTCGCTTCGACGAATGGATCGACCTGTTTACTGCAGACGTGGAATTCTGGATGCCCGCGTGGCGTGATGAAGTGACGCTTACCGATGACCCGGATCGAGAGTTGTCGCTGATCTACTACAGGGGGCGCCGCAACCTTGAGGATCGAGTCATGCGGCTTACGTCCGGTCTGTCTACCGCTTCTTCGCCTTTGCCGCGCGTGGTTCACCAGGTGACGAACGTTCTGTTGACTGACGCAGGGGACGGATATGCCGAAGTGTGCGCAGCATTTAACTGCCACCGCCATGACGTGCGCATGAACCGGTCGGACTGCTTTTTTGGCCGATACGAGTACCGTCTGGTCATCTCCGACGGGCGGTGGCGGATCGCACGCAAGAAGATCACTCTTCTCAACGACACGATCCCTACCGTGGTTGATATCAACGCCGTCTGATCAGGCGAGGACCTCTCCAACCGGAACGAAGTCGTACCCGAGTTCACGGGCAACGGCTTGATATGTAACCTTGCCTTCGTGAACGTTGAGACCCTCGGCGAGATTGGGGTCGGCCTTCAACGCTGCCATCCAGCCCATGTTCGCAATGCGCAGCGCGTGGGGCAGGGTGACGTTGTTCAGGGCATAAGTGCTGGTGCGTGCCACAGCGCCAGGCATGTTCGCCACGCAATAGTGAACGACGCCATCGACGATGTATGTCGGCTCGGCATGAGTTGTCGCCTTCGAGGTCTCGAAGCACCCGCCTTGATCGATGGCAACGTCCACCAGAACGGCGCCTGGCTTCATGGTCGACAGCATGTCGCGCGTAACGAGCTTCGGCGCGGCTGCTCCGGGGATGAGCACTGCGCCGATGACCAGATCGGCATCGGCAATGAGAGAGGCAAGCGCAGCCTTGCCTGAATAAAGCGTGCGGGCGCGGCCTTCGAAGTGGTTGTCGAGGCGCTCGAGCACGTCCGGGTCACGATCAAGGATCGTTACGTCCGCGCCAAGCCCAACGGCCATTTGCGCCGCGTTGAAGCCGACGACGCCACCGCCGATCACGACGACCTTTCCGGGCAATACGCCGGGTACGCCACCGAGGAGCACGCCGCGTCCGCCATGTGCCTTTTCAAGAGCCGTCGCGCCCGCCTGAATTGCCATGCGGCCTGCAACCTGGCTCATCGGCTTGAGAAGAGGCAGGGTGTTGCCCGTGCCCGTAACCGTCTCGTAGGCGATGGCCGTGACGCCGGACTTTACCAGATCGGCAGTCTGCTCGGGATCCGGAGCGAGGTGGAGATAGGTGTAGAGGATCTGGCCCTTGCGGAGCATTGCCCGCTCGACCGCCTGCGGTTCCTTGACCTTCACGATCATCTCGCAGCCGTCGAAGACGATCTTGGCGTCAGCTTTGATCATCGCACCGGCGGCTTCGTAGTCCGCATCACTGGCCCCAATGCCGTTCCCAGCGCCGGTCTCCACCCACACCTCGTGTCCGTGTGCGGCCAATTCCCGAACGCTTTCCGGCGTCAGGCCGACGCGATATTCGTGATTCTTGATTTCCTTGACGGTGCCGACGCGCATTGAATCGCTCCCAGAAGCAGGTCTATTCAGTGCGGGCAGAGTATCGCGATATGGCCGGCAGTTTTTGCCTAATTTTCGCGTTGAACAGCTTCGTGGTGGTGATATTCTTCGCATAATCGGAGATCAATGGGATATTGTCCTTTGGACCGTGCAGACCTCGCCCTGCTTGAAGCCTTGCAAAACGACTCGTCCTTGTCCGTGTCCGACCTTGCGGAGAAGGTCGCTCTGTCCTCTTCCGCCTGCCATCGTCGCATCAAGGCGCTGGAGCAGAGCGGCGTCATTGCGCGGTATGGCGCAGTATTGGATCCACGTGCACTTGGCCTGTCGGTCGAGGTATTCGTGGAGATCACGCTGACTAGCCAGAGCCGCGAGGCGATGGACCGCTTCGAAAGGTCAGTTTGCGATTTCGACGAAATTCTCGAATGTCATTTGATGTCCGGTGCAGCGGACTACATTCTGCGCGTGGCGGCAAAGGATCTGGAGCAATACGACTGGGTGCACCGCGAGTGCCTTGCTCGCCTGCCCGGTGTTTCTGCGATGAGATCCAGCTTTTCCTTGCGCCGGATAAAGCAGATGCGGGGCTATCCCGTCAGGATTGGCGCAATCAGGAGTGGCCAAGCCCCTTGATTTCGCTTTCGCTTATCGTCTTGACCAGCAGTACAAACGAACGCGCTGCAATACGTTCGATCTGCGGCATCCGGCGTTCGAACGGCTTGCCGTGCCCAGCGAAGATGGTCATTCCCTCCATCGATCCCGAAATGAAGAGAGCCACCGTTTCCCGGCTCGCCTCATCCAGATCGGGACGCATTTCGGCGATGATCTCGAGAAGGGGGGCGCGAGCCCAGACGTAGAGTTCCTGAACGCGTTCCAGAACGAACGTGTCGTGGTTCGACAGCGCCCAAAGTTCCGGAAAGAAATTGGTTGTCTTCTTCGATCGGATGTCGTCCAGGATGAGATTGCAAATCCGGCATAGCCGCTCCTCTGCCGGTACTCCCGGCATGTGCACGATCTCGACAAACTCGAGTTCGTAACTGCGGATCACGGCTTCGAGCAGCTCCCGAACCAGGTCTTCCCGGCTTCTATAATGGTACGTCAGGTTGCCGAACTTCATACCGCTGGCAGCTGCGACTCGGCGCATCGACATAGCCCGATATCCCTCTTCAATCAGGATGGATAGCGCCGTGCGGAGAATGTGTTCGCGAGTTTCATTACCTTTGACGTAGCCGCCTTCTCGCTCCGGCATGACCATGTCCGTCACGTACTTCGGCGCATCATCAGCCTGATTCATCACAATAACCCTTCAACTCAATTCTAACATATCGCCACTTCGGACCCCTGTCACAAAGGATATTTAGGTCACTTGACAGATTTGTTGCTCCTCTGAGACTATGGTTCGCAGCCGATGAGCGGGCTCGGCGGACAAGGGGAGTGCCGGCATGAGAATTGTTGGATTGACCATGGCTTTTACCCTGGCAGCCAGTGTTGCAGCGGGTGCTGCTGCTAACCCCGTAAAAGCCACTTCCCGGTTTCCCGAGCCGCTACCTGAAGAGCCCATTCCTTCGGTCAGAGGCCTGCCAACAGCTTGGCCAGCAGCATGGGTGCTTATCCACGATTTCCATTTCAGCTCGATCGTTGATGGTCGGGTCATGCTCGTGGACACCTCGTCCGAAGACCAGCCCCTGAAAGGCATCGTGCGCGCTGCGCAGTTCGCGAACATGCTCGTCTCCCCTCGGCGCGGAGAGGTCTTGACTGCAGAGACCTTTTACTCGCGCTTGACGCGTGGCGATCGGACAGATGCGATTACCATCTGGGACATGGCCACGCTTCAGCCGAAAGGTGAAATTGTGTTGCCGGGCGGCAAGCGCCAGCAGTCGGTCACCTATCCGCAGCTGTTCCAGTTCACCAATGCGGACAAGTGGGCACTTGTCGCAAATTTCACACCTGCTCAGTCAGTTAGCGTTGTCGATCTCGACTCGCGTAAAGTCCTGGCGGAAGTCGATCTCCCTGGCTGCGCGCAGGTTTATCCCACTGGTGAGCGCGGGTTCTCAAGCTTCTGTGCGGATGGTTCAATCTTGAGCGTGACGCTTGGCGCTGATGGACAGGCCGTGTCGTCGAGGACGCTCGAGAAGGTTCAGGATATCGACAATCAGCCGCTGTTCAGCACCCCGGCATGGGTCGGGCGCACAGCATGGTTTGTCAGCTACCGTGGACAGATCAAGGCTTTCGATTTTTCGGGGGATGTTGCGCGCGCGCTCGGCGGATCCTTCAACGTCGGGACCGCAGACGGTGGCGCGCCGGAATGGCGGCCGGGCGGCTGGCAAGTGATCGCAGCCGATGGCGCAGGCAAGCTGTTTGTCCTGATGAGTCCCAATGGCCGCGAGGGAAGCCATAAGGATGGCGGGACGGAAGTCTGGGTTGTCGATACGGCGTCCAAGGCACGCGTGGCTCGCATTCCCCTGCGCGCAGTGGCATCGGCAATTGCGCTGACAAGGGAAAGCAAGCCGCAACTTGTTGTCGCTCGCGGTGACGGGGTCATCGATATTCACGATGCAGCCACCGGCTCATTCGTGCGCTCCCTCGGCACTGCAGGTGGCGCAAATCCCATCTTGATCACGGCGCCCTGATATGGCCCCGGTCATTATCTTTCTCGCCATGCTGCTTGCCGGATCAGCCGTGCACAAGGCAGTCTCTCATCGGCGTCTGGCCATTGCCGCAGCACGATTGGTCGGCATGCCGTCGCAGGGTCAACTGTTTCTCATCATCGCCGGCACGCTGGAAGTAGCAGCCGCTGTTTGCCTGTTGGTTGCACCGCTTCAGAAGACCGGTGCGATATTGGGACTGGTCGTATGGTTGGCTTATGCCGCAGCCCTGCTGGCACATCGCGGACAGAGTCTCGACTGCGGTTGCGATCTTGTCGGTCGCGAGAGGCCAGTTGGCTGGCTGACTATCGCTCGTCCCACAGCGCTCGCCATGCTTGTCGCTATCGCTTCCACCCTGCCGGCGGCATCGATCGGAGTTGACGCTCCATTTGCTGCCGCCGGCCTTTTGGCGCTCTATCTCGCTGCTTCGGAACTGCTGGCCATTCCCCTTCCACGCTGGAGGAAATCGTGATGTTGACGTCCCAGATTCTCTTGTGGACCGCTGTGGTCGTGCAGGCTTTGTTGATCGCGGCCCTCGCTCGCCAGGTTGGCATCCTTCACGAACGCATTGCCCCTGCTGGCGCGTTGACGCTGCACCAAAAGGTAGAGGTCGGAGAAGTCGCCAGTCTGATGACCGTCACCACGATCGAGGGCGCAACCATCGAGATTGGTGGCAAGCGGGAAGGGCGCAGCCAATTGCTGTTCTTTGCCTCGCCTGACTGCCCAGTTTGCAAGACCTTGCTACCAGTTGTGCGATCGGCGGCGAGCGCCGAAGCCGATTGGCTTGATGTCGTAATCGCTGGAGATGGAACCAAGGCTGAATACCTGCGGCTCCGCGGCACGCATGGTCTCGAGCGTGTTCCCATTGTCCTTTCCGAAGCGGTCGGCAGGGCATTCGGTGTCTCCAAACTGCCTTATGCGGTCCTGCTGGACGAAAATGGCCGCGTTGCCTCGCTCGGTCTCGTCAACAGCCGCGAGCATCTGGAAAGCCTGTTCGAGGCGAAGGAGCGCGGTGTTGCCTCGATCCAGGAATTTCTCGCACGCCGAAAGGAGGCCTGATCAATGGCTGGCTTCGACAAGTGGACTGAGCGCCTGACCCGCAGCATTGCACGGGGAACATCGCGGCGCAGCACTCTCGCCTGGCTGGGAGCGACGATTACCGGTGCGGCAGTGTTTCCGGTCCTGCCCGTTGCCCGGGCGGCAAGCGGATCATCGCATGCCGATGGCGGCAAGCACGCTCCCATCTCATCCGGCAATCCGCAGGATCCGGGCGATCAGTCTTCGTGCGATTACTGGCGCTACTGCGCGATCGACGGGTTCTTGTGCTCGTGCTGCGGCGGTACTGTCAGCTCCTGCCCTCCCGGCACCGAAATGTCGCCGATTACGTGGATCGGCACGTGCACCAACCCGGCCGACAACCGCGCCTACGTGATCAGCTACAACGATTGCTGCGGCATTTCCTCGTGCGGACAGTGCCTGTGCAACCGTAACGAAGGGGACCGTCCACAAGTCCGCCCGCAATCGAACAACGACTACAATTGGTGCTTGGGCACGGAAAGCAGCATCTACAACTGCTCGACCGCAGTGATCGTCGGCGTAGCGTTGGACGCACCGAAATGAGAGCGCTGGTCGGTCTGATCCCGGTCATGGTGATGGCGGCAGTGGCGCTGCCTGCCACTGCCGCCCCCGATGGCGCGGCAGTGTTCCAGCGCTGCGCTGCGTGCCACACCAAGACTGGTGCGGGCGTGCCGGGTGCCTACCCTCCGCTCGGGGCGGATTTTCGGGCCTTGGCAACCAAGCCGGCAGGGCGCCGCTATCTTGCGCTTGCAGTGCTGCGCGGTCTGTCAGGCCCGATCACGGTTGAGGGAAAACCCTATCGCGGTGTCATGCCCGCTCAAGTGCTGGACGATGCTGCGGTGGCCGCGGTGTTAAACCATATTGGTACGCAGGTCGCAAAGACCGGGCCGAAATTCACGCCGTACAGCGATAGGGAGGTTGCTGCCCATCGCGATTCCGGCGCTTCGCTCTCTGCAGCGGATGTCGCAAGGCTTCATTCGGGAGCCGGCGGGAAATGAAGCGCCTGGCGCTCGCTCTGGTTGCCGTCCTCGCTGCGCTGGCAGCGGGGGCCGGCGTCGAGGCGGGCGAGCCGGTAATGCGTGGCGTCAGCAATCCACAGCAGGCTCGGATCGATTACATACTGAAGTGCCAGGGGTGCCATCGCCCCGATGGCGGCGGCGATGATCGCTCCAATCCGCCGATGAAGAATGTTGTCGCCCGATTTCTACAGGTCCCCGGCGGGCGAGAATTTCTCGGTAGGGTGCCGGGTGTCTCGACCGTCGATCTCGATGACGTGCGTCTGGCAAACCTCCTGAACTGGACACTCTACACTTACGACCCGGCGCACATGCCGGCCGATTTCAGACCATACACGGCTCAGGAAATCGGCAGCCTGCGGCGCCACCCCCTGAGACTGGAAAGAGCGCCGATGAGGGCGCGGCTTGTCGCAGGGTTCGAGCAGGAAAGAACACAAACGCAGTCACCCTGAACTTGGGAGCAAAGACAATGAGGGAACGTCTTTTCCGTGGGATCGCGCTGGCTGGGGTAGCCGCAACATGCGTTCTCGTCGCGACACCGGCTCTTGCCCAGGATGCCAAGACCGAAGAAGCAGCACCAGCGGGGGAGATCGTCGTCACGGCGACAAAGCGGGCCGAAAGCCTGCAGTCCGTTCCGATCTCCGTTTCAGCGATCGGCGGCGACACGCTCTCCAAATCACGGGTTGTAAATGTTGACAGCCTCGTCACCAAGGTTGCCAATCTGCAGCTGACATCGATCGTGGGCGACAATACGCCAATCTTCTCGCTGCGTGGCGTTTCGATGTCGGACTACAGCCTCAATCAGGCAAGCCCCGTCGCGACCTATTATGACGAAGTCTACAAGGGGAACTTCGCCTTTCTAGGCGTGGCCATGTATGATCTCGAACGGGTCGAAGTCCTGCGTGGCCCCCAGGGCACGCTTTATGGCAAGAACACCACGGGCGGCGCGGTCAATATCATTGCCAATAACGCCAAGCTTGGCGAAACCAGCGGTTACTTCAATGCAGGCTATGGGAATTACAACCGCGTCGACCTGAACGGCGCAGTCAACGTGCCGCTGGGGGAAAAGGCGGCGCTGCGCGTTGCCGGGACCTATGCCAAGGCCGATGGCTGGTTCAAGAACGTGGTGCCGGGAAAGCCGGACCTTGCCTCGACTGACGAGTACGCGATCAGGGCCACCTTGAATGTCGAGGCGAGCGAGACGGTCCGGTTTGTCCTGCGCGCATCGACCAGTTTCCAGAACCCTTACAATTACGGAATCTATGCGCAGCCCGAAGCAGCGAACCGTCCTGGCCTTGGCAAGCGGGAGATCGCTTCGAACATCGATGCCAAGCGCCGGGCGCGTACCTATTCGGTGGCACTGACCAGCACGTTCGACATATCCGATACGCTGACCGTCACGAGCATCACCGCCTGGGACAAGGGTAGCCTGTTCTTCTACGAAGATACCGATGGCACGGCCAGTGAATTGCTGGAGATTCCCTACAACGACCGTGCGACCCAGTTCGCCCAGGATCTGCGCCTGACCAGCGACTTCGGTGGCCCATTCGAATTCATCCTTGGCGGCTATTTCCACCGCGAGAAGGTGTTCAACGAAACGACCTTCGAGATCGGCAAGGATATAGACTCTGACGGCGTCCCGGGAATCACCGCAGATGACTGTGCGGTGGGCCTTCCGCTCGCGTGCCTCTTCCGCAATCGCTTCGATCAGTTGAAGAAGAGCTATGCGATCTATTCCGATGTCAAATACGAGCTGACAGAATCCGTCACGATGCGGGGTGGCCTGCGCTACACCCACGATACCGGCGTCCAGAGCGGTTTCCGGTCAGATGCACTTGGCGTTGATGGCACATTGATCGCCAATCTGATCCCGCTGTCCTCGCTGCGCTATTCGCAGGACAACCTCTCGGGCAAGATTGGCCTCGATTACAAGCTGGCCGACGGCAACCTTGTCTATGCAAGCATCAGCCGGGGCTATCGTGCGCCGAGTTTCAACGCTCAGGCCTTCTTTGATCCGTCCGAGTTGTCGATCGCCAAGCCGGAGCAGGTCACGTCCTACGAGGTGGGAGCCAAGACACAATTCGCTGACCGCAAGGTCACGCTCAATGTCGCTGGCTTCTATTACGATTATCGCAACCAGCAGTTCATCAATGTCGATCCGGCGTCGGCTGCACAGACACTGCTCAACATTCCCAAATCCCGTATCTATGGCGGTGAGGCCGAGCTGACCATCCGTGCGAGCGACCGGCTGACTTTCCATGGCGGCATGGGCCTGCTGGCGACCAAGATTCAGCGTGGCAGCGTGAGCGGCGTGAACGTGGCAGGCAACCGCCTTTCAAATGCGCCGACGCTGACCTTCAACGCGACCATCGACCTGACGGTTTTCGACGGCGGAATGGGCAAGCTCTCGCTGCATCCTGACGTCGCATACCAATCGAGCCAGTTCTTCGAAGTCCTCAATGTTCCCCGCTTGCGCCAGTCCTCCTACGCTCTGGTCGGCGGGCACATCGACTGGGAAAGCGCGGACGGGCGGTTCAATGCCTCGATCTGGGGTAAGAACTTGACCGACAAGTTCTACTTCACCTCTCGGGTTGATCTGCTGGCAGGCTTCGGGTTCGACTACAACCACATCGGCAACCCTCGCATGTACGGGGTCACGGTGGGCGCAAAATTCTGACATTCTGACATTGCAAGGCGGCAAAGCCGCCAGGAGAGGACCATGGCTGACTACAAGCTGCTGATCGGCGGCAACCTCGTCGATGGCGAACTGACGATGGATGTGATCAATCCCGCAACCGGCGAGCCGTTCTGTACGGTTCCCCGGGCCTCTGCCGCTCAGGCAGATGCGGCTATCGCAGCAGCCAAGATGGCCGTCCCCTCTTGGTCAGCCGTGCCTTGGGCCGACCGGCAGGCAAAGCTCCTTGAGCTTGCGGACGCAATTGCTGCTCGCAAGGACGAACTGGCTCGGACCTTGACCATGGAACAAGGCAAGCCGCTTGCCGAGGCCATGGGCGAACTGGCCATGACCGATGGCTATCTGCGCCATTATGCCACGCTGGAGCTGCCCGATCGTGTCATCCAGGACGATGAATCGGGTTACATCGCGGTCAAGCACCGTCCGTTGGGCGTGGTGGTCGGAATTATCGCCTGGAACTTTCCGCTGCTCGTCGCCTGCTGGAAGATTGGTCCTGCGGTTCTGGCGGGCAATGCCATTGTGCTCAAGCCCGCGCCGACAACGCCGGTCTGTGCGCTGATCCTTGGCGAGATCTGCCGGGACGTATTCCCCGCTGGCGTGGTCAATATCATTACAGATGCCAATGACCTCGGACCGCACCTGACAGCTCATCCGGACGTCGCCAAGGTCGGCTTCACCGGTTCTACGGCCACTGGCAAGCGCATCGCTGCAAGCGGTGCCGATACGTTGAAGCGCGTTACACTGGAGCTGGGCGGTAACGACCCTGCTATTGTACTGGAAGATGTGGATGTTCGCGAGACGGCGCAGGCGATCTTCGGCAACGCCTTCTTCAACAACGGGCAGGTCTGCCTTGCCGTGAAGCGCGCCTACGTCCACGCTGACATATATGACGCCATGTGCGAGGAACTCGCCCGCCTTGCCGAAGCTGCCGTCGTGGACGACGGGCTGCAGCAAGGCACCCAGATCGGGCCGATCCAGAACGCGATGCAGTTCGAGAAGATCAAGGATTTCATCGCGGCGGCACGAGCCGATGGCACGATCGTTGCGGGCGGCGAAGTGATGGAGCGTGCGGGGTACTTTATCCGCCCTACCATCGTCCGTGACGTGACCGACGGTGACAGGATTGTCGATGAAGAGCAGTTTGGCCCCATTCTTCCAGTAATCGAATTCAATGATGTCGAAGATGTGATCGCACGCGCCAACGCATCGGACTACGGTCTTGGCGGTTCGGTATGGTCAAAGGATGTAGCGCGTGCGGCGGACATTGCTTCGCGGATCGAAAGCGGGCAGGTGTGGGTCAATCAGCACATCGCGATTGGCCCCCACATTCCGATGGCCGGTTTCAAGTCCAGTGGCCTTGGCGTGGAACAATCGGTCGAGGGCCTTGCCGAATACACACAGACCCAAGTGGTGAATATCAAACGATGACGCATTTTTCCTACACCAAGGGCGCCACGGAAGAGCCGCTCCTGGAAAAGACGATCGGACAGGCGTTGCGCGACGCGGCGCAAGCATGGGGAGGGGAACTGGCTCTCGTCTCTCGCCATCAACGCATTCGCTGGACGTGGGCGGAATTGGACATCGAGGTCGATCGGGTTGCCACCGGCCTGCTCGATCGTGGGGTGGCAAAGGGCGACCGCGTCGGCATCTGGGCACCCAATTGCGCTGAATGGACCGTGCTGCAGTTTGCCACGGCCCGGATTGGCGCGATTCTGGTCACTATCAATCCTGCCTACCGCACCAGCGAGGTGGAATATGCGCTGAACAAGGTCGGCTGTACCTTTCTCGTCACCGCAGCCAGCTTCAAGACCAGCGACTACATTGCGATGCTGCGCGAACTGGGACACGCCAAGTTGCCGATGCTGCGCGGCATGGTTGCTCTTGGTGATGCGGTACATGATGGCTTCGAACCGTGGGACGCCTTGCGCGCCGAACCTGATCATGGTCGGCTAACGGCCGTAGACGCCACGCTTAGTCAGAACGATCCGATCAATATCCAGTTCACCAGCGGCACGACCGGCTTCCCCAAGGGCGCAACGCTCACCCATCGCAACATCCTAAACAATGGCTACTTTACGGCGCGGACAATCAAGCTCGGGGTGAGCGACCGCATCTGCATTCCGGTCCCGCTGTATCACTGCTTTGGTATGGTCTTGGGCAACCTCGCCGCCTTGGCGAGTGGCGCGGCCATGGTCTATCCCGGTGAGGCATACGATCCCAAGACGGCGCTTGAGGCGGTGCAGGCTGAAGGTTGCACTGCGCTGTACGGCGTCCCCACGATGTTCATCACCATCCTCGCACAGCCCGACCTCGATGATTACGACGTCAGCACATTGCGTACCGGAATCATGGCGGGCTCGCCTTGTCCGGTTACCACGATGCGCCAGGTCATGGATCGCCTCAACATGACGGAGGTCACGATTGGTTATGGCATGACCGAGACCAGTCCGCTGACCACGCAGACGGCTACCGACGATCCAATTGAGGAGCGCGTTGGCACCGTCGGCCGCGTCCATCCCCATGCCGAGGCCAAGATCGTGGGGCTCGATGGCGAGGTCCTTCCGATTGGCGAACAGGGCGAGTATTGTTCGCGCGGTTATGCCGTCATGCTTGGTTACTGGGATGATCCTGCCAAGACTGCCGAAGCCATCGATGCTGACGGCTGGATGCATTCCGGCGATCTGGCTACCATGGACGAGAATGGATACATCCGGATTACCGGCCGTATAAAGGACATGATCATCCGCGGTGGTGAAAACATCTACCCGCGCGAGATCGAGGAGTTCCTGCTCACCCACCCGGGCGTTCAAGACGCGCAAGTGTTTGGTGTTGCGGACGAGAAGTTTGGCGAGGAAGTCTGCGCGTGGGTCATCGCCCGGGCAGGGGAAGACCTCGGCCCGGATGATGTGCTGGCGCACTGCAAGGGGCGCATCGCGCACTACAAGGTCCCCAGTCACATCCGCATAGTCGAGGCTTTCGCCATGACCGTGACTGGCAAGGCCCAGAAATTCGAGATGCGGAAGATGATGGAGGCAGAGCTTCAGTCATCTCGCCGGTAGACGCTGCGAATCGGAAGCGAACAGGTGCAAATTCTCTGAGATTTTGATTGATTCTTGTCATTCCTAACGGATCGGCGTCTGCCGGTAATTAACTATATTCTTTAATATTATCAGTTTCTTCGCTCTTCTGAGTGTAGATAAGCTCTCGGCGAGTGGCGGTAAAAAATCACCAAGATACGAAAACAAAAGGAATTTTCGGTTTTACCAGCTGTTCCCTGTTTCAAGCGACGGGGCCAGGTGAAGCCTGTTTACTCTATTTTTTAATTCTCCAGATGCGACGCATCTGGGGCAAATTCTGTCGGATTTGGATGCATCGTGAGTCACGGCAGGCGTTGTGTCGAGCGTAAAAGGTTACCTGCAAGTTAACCAATTCAGGCGCATTGCCACCGAAGACGAACACTGAAGCCAATTTCATCCGCTTGGAGATGTCGACCTACATTTCCAAGGTTGAAGAATTGCGCCCGTAAAAGGGCAAGTGTTTCCATCGCAAGGCAAGCGCGCCGAGTTGCCGTAAGGCAGCAGGGAGCAGTGCGCATGTTGATGCACAAGATCAGGATCGGCTTGACGGCGATTGCGGCCACGTGCCCGTCTGCCGTTCTGGCACAGTCAACCATCGCGGGGCCGACGGCATACGCCGGTGGTACTCCCGTGTCGCTGACCCTACCTGTCACCGCATCTGTTGGTGGCCGGTGCGGCTTCGCTATTGGCGGTGCACCATCCGGCAGCTTCGATGCCGGGCAAATTGACCAGTCAGGTTGGTCCAATCAGTTTCCCTTTACATTGAATTGCAATGGCGCCGCGCGCGTTGCTGTCACGTCCGCAAACGGTGGATTGCGCAGCGGTACTCAACCCTCGGAGCCAGGATATACGGGGATCGCCCCCTATCTGGTGACACTCAACCTGGTTGGCACCGGAGGTGGCAGCGTGACCGATCAGTGCGAGGCAGCCACCCTTTCCATCACGGCGGGCACGCCTTGCTCGTTCATAGGACCTGCCACGCAAAGCCAAGGGCTTCGTGTCGCTCCCAGTTCCCAGAACCTTGCTGGTGCCTACCTCCAGATAAGCGCCCCGGCATACGCGGGCCCGTCCGTTCTGGTTCAGGGGACCTACTCTGACACCCTGACCGTGACGGTTTCCGCCGCTTTGTAACCTGACGATTCCAGCCGGGCTTGTCCCGGCACCAATTCACGCCGCCTTTGGCGGCAGACTGAAAGGCCGATTGCCATGAAGACCGTGCTGTCCTTGCTCGCCGCAACTACCGCAATTGCAATCACAACCGCTTCCGCACAGGCGCAGACGGTGACGACTGGCACGGTCAATGTCACTGGCAGCGTCCTGGGAAGGTGCTCCGTTGTTGCACCGGGCGGCTCGGCGACCCAGGCCTTCACCGGCACGATCGCGCTAGGCGCGCTGGACGCCTCGGACGGCACCTTGGCGACCGGGTTCACCACCACCACCAGTGCAGCCTCGGGCGGAACCCCGGTCGCCACGCGCGTGGTTTGCACTTCGGCCAGCGTCTCTCTTGCGATAGTGGCTGACCGTCTCAGCACAGCTGCCGCCGCCGTTTCGGGCTACTCCAACGAGATTGACTATACCGCCGAAATGCAGGTCGCGCTCGCGGCCGGCGGAAATGGCACCGTGACATACAGCACCGCCACCGGCGCCACCGCAGCCAATTCAGCGACTGTTGGCCGTCTCGCAGCTTCGGGGAACAACATAGCCGTCAAGGCCTATGGCTTCTCGACCAGAGGTGGCGCGTCGAACCTGCTCGTCGCCGGCAATTACACCTCCACCATCACCGTAAACATCCAACCCGTGGCCTGAATTGATCGAGCCTTTTTCCAGGAGAAATGAAATGCGTAAGATCCTTCTCGCGGCGACCGCCGCAGCAACCCTCTCGGCAATGCCTGCTTCTGGTCAAAGCGTTACCGGCACTGTCAACATCACCGGTTCCGTAACCGCCAAGTGCAAGTTCGTGACGTCCTCGCAGGACCTGCCGCTGGGCGAACTGGCTGACGCAGACGGCGGCCTCGACACCAGCAAGGTTGATGGTCAGACCCGCACGCTCACGGGTTGGTGCAACAATTCTGCAGCCACCCTCTCTGTCAAGGCGACCGCGTTGACCGGAGACCAGCCGGTCACGTCCGGTGCCGAGGCTGCATTCACCGACACTGTCAATTACACTGCTTCGGTCTCGGCAAACGGCAAGAGCTTCTCTGACATCAGCACCGATGCGGTCGCCAGCACTGCCGCCAACGTCGACATGTTCTCCGGCAACATCGCCGTCACGCTGGGCGCGTCCACGGCCGCAAGCAAGAAGCTCGTCGCTGGTGCCTACACGGGCAAGGTCGAGGTCTTCCTCTCACCCACCGTCTGATCTGCATTGCGCGTGAAAAGTTCATCCAGGAGCACGACGATGAAATCCGCACTGTTCAAGTCCAGCCTGCTTTTGCTGCCTCTATATGGGATGGCTGCGCCTGCGTCTGCGCAGGAAACGGCTTCCGACACAGCGTCGGGTCAGGTCGCTGTGACGGGCTCCGTCGCACGGTTGTGCATCCTGGGTGAACCTTCGCGCGCGGTAGTCGATCTTGGCCAGATGGTGCAGACTTCTGGTACATCCGTCGGACGGATTGCCGCGCTCGCCACGCAGTCGGTCTCGCTACCCGGAAGCTTCTGCAACTTTGCCGGCTCGGTGCTCGGTGTAAGGGCGACCGCATTGCTTGGCGATTCAACAATTGCGCCGCCGCCCGGATTTTCCCGTGCCGTGAACTACACGGCCACCGCAACCGGATGGGGCAATAGCGGTACTGCTGCGACAACCAATGCTGCGGCCGACGGGGCCTCTCCCGATTCTGCCGCGACGGGAAGCACGCAGCCCAGCCCGAAACTTGGTGACATCGAAGTCGCGCTGTCTTCGTTCTCGGCGCCTCAGAACGCTCTGCTCGTTGCGGGAAACTACAGCGGCCTAGTCACTGTAACCCTCGGTCCCGTACCGGTAACGGAGTAAGCGGCCATGAACAGGCTTAAGCTTTTCACAGCTATCTCTTCCGTTGTCGTTTCGGCTCCGGTCCAAGCCCAGAGTACCAGTGACTCGGCAGACTTCGCGGTTGTCGGAACTGTTCCGGCAATCTGTGTCGGTGGCTCGGTGACGGAAGCCGGTGGCGTTTTCGACCTGGGCATTCTCGTCGATACGACCACAGGTCTCCTCCGCTCCGATCTCAGTGCACCTTCCCAGGTGCTGGCGGGGAGCTTCTGTTCGTCACGCAGTTCGATCGCGGTTACTGCCACGCCCGTAGTTGCGCAGACATTCACGGCCACTGCGCCGACGGGATTCTCACGCAGCGTTGATTTTACGGCGACGGCGGCAGGCTGGACGACAGTTCCAGCCAGCTTCAGCACCGCTTCGGCAAGCAACCCTGCAGCGATCCAGCAACGGACGACGGCCTTCAGCGGACCGATCACCGTGGGAATAGCTGACTTCGCGACCACCGGTGGAAGCGGCCTGCGCCTCGTTGCCGACACCTCCTATCGCGGCACGGTTACCGTGACGCTGACGCCGGAAAGCTGAAGCATGGCGCGCTGTTCCATCATGTTCGCCATCGCGGTCTTGCCGCTGGGCACGATTCCGGCCGCCGCGCAGGAGACGGCGAGCGCTCGGGG
This sequence comes from Novosphingobium subterraneum, assembly GCF_000807925.1. Taxonomy (GTDB): domain Bacteria; phylum Pseudomonadota; class Alphaproteobacteria; order Sphingomonadales; family Sphingomonadaceae; genus Novosphingobium; species Novosphingobium subterraneum. The sequence continues at coordinate 75,054 of NZ_JRVC01000008.1, forward strand.
GCTCCCGGTCACCGGTTCTGCGCCGCAGGTTTGCACGCTTGCTGGCGGCGAACTGCGGGCAGGTCAGCTCGTCAACTTCAATGGCATTTCGGGTGACACTCTGCAGGTAACGCAACTGCTGGATCAGCAGACGCTCGCTGCCCGCCCGGCGAGCGCCACCGTGTCATTCTCGGCCGTCTGCAACTATCCGCATCAGATCCGCATCCAGTCCGAAAATAATGGTTTGTGGCCCACCGATGGACGGCAAGCCACCGATGCACCGGGATTTGCGACGGCCTTGCCTTATGATGCCAACCTCACCTGGGGTAATTCTTCCGGTCAAATCCAGATGGATGCCCGCATTCGCAGCAATCGCGAGGAGCGTATCGACGTTGACCAGGCGACAGCGGGAATTGTCACCTTGCGCCTTGCCATTCTCGCCGGAGCATCCAATGGCGGCGTGAATGCGCCCGTACTTGCCGGAGTTTATGGCGATACGCTGCGCATTACGCTGGAGCCGAAATAATGCGCTTCATGCTCATAACCGCGGCCCTCGCGCTTGGCGTCTCAGCCAATGCCCAAGAGGCGGATCGCGCAGCTCGAGTGCTGGAACTCAGTGCGACTGCAGGTTCGGCCTGTGTAATCAGCACCCCCAGAGCAAAAGCCGTAACTAACGCCAACTTCCAGGCGACGGGTGACGGCAATGCCACGGTTGGGTTGACGCGCCTGGTTGATCCCAACACCGCTCTGCCGAGGGGGGCCAGTTTCGAGCTCGAAATTCCAGCCACCTGCAATGCCTCGCACCGGGTAACCGCAGCGTCGGGCAGGGGCGGGTTGGGCAGGATCGGAGCCGCCGGCACGCAGGCGCAGGGCTTCGCGGATCTGTTGCCCTACACGCTGCGCCTCGACTGGGCCGGGGCCAGTCAGGAGCGAAGCAGCAACGCAGGCATGCTGACCTTGGCGGTGGCGAATGGCGCGACGGGCAATCTCGCTCTTCTGGTCAACACGCCCGATGGCGGCACGCCGCTGATTGCCGGCGACTACGACGACACGATCGTCATTCAGCTGCAGCCAACTGATTGAATCTATTGCCTGCGGGCAGGGGGAACTTCACGTGAAATCGAATGTCTCGTTTATGTCTGCTGCTGCCGTTTCGCTGCTGCTGCCGGCTGCCTCGACCATGGCGATGACGGTGCAGCCAGTCGTGATCGATCTCAAGACATCGGGACGTGACATGTCGCAGGTCATCACGGTCGAGAACACGTTCGCCAGCCCGCTGCCGGTCGAGCTGACTGTTCAGGAACTCCGCCTGACCGAGACCGGCGTTTCGCCGACCGGCAAGGACCCCGGAGACCTTCTCGTATTCCCCCCGCAAGCTCTTATTGAGCCGGGCCAGACGCAAACCTTCCGCGTCCAATACGTTGGCGACCCTGCTCTGGCTGGCAGCAGGCACTACTACGTCACGGTCGCACAGCTGCCGGTAAAGTTGCCCGAAGGCCAATCTGCAATTCAGATACTCTACAATTTTCAGGTCCTCGCCAGCGTTGCGCCTGCCGGTGTTAAGCCGAAGCTGGAAGTCACAAGCGCCGAAGTTGGCAAGGATGGCGCTGGCAAGCCGGTGGCGGTCGTGACCGTTGGAAATGCTTCAGCCGTCCACGGTTACTTGAGCGGTAGCAAATTGCGCATTGTTGAAAAGGATGCCGCAGGAAAAGAGCAATTCAGGCGCACGCTTTCCGGTCCTGAAATCCAGCAGACAATCGGCTTCGGCCTCGTGGGCGGCAACCAGACCCGCAAGGTGACCATTCCTGTCGAATTGCCGCTCGCCGTTGGCACGGTTGAAGCGACGATCACACCGGAGGGCTAAGCTCATGCAGGGGCGGTCGCGGCAGATCTTCGCAATAGGAGCCAGCTTGCTTTTTGCGGGCAGGGCTCCTGCCGTCTGGGCGGACACGCTCGAACCAGGTCACGACGGCGCCGGGATGCGCGTTCCTCTGGCTCCAGCGACAAAGCTGGCGGCGGCCAATCTGGCAGATCAACTGCCCGCTCCGGCATTTCGCTCGCAGAAACTCAATCCGACGGGACGCGCTGTGGTTCTGACGGTCCCTGCAAAGGACGGTGGGAGCTATCTCGGCGACGTTCCGGTGCAGATCGATGTCGACGACCGCCTGACATTTCCGGCCGCTCGCGTCGTACAGCTTCTTTCCGAGTTGCTCGCGCCAGACGTGCTGGAAAGTCTGCGGACGAGCTTTGGTGGCAAGACGCAAGTCAGTGCAGAAGATCTGGCGCCTGTTGGCATTGGCGTGGATTACGATCCACGCACGCTCGAACTGCGATTCAGCATTCCCACTGAGAGGCGCGCGTCGCGGGCCGTTTCGGTCTCGGCGCTTGATCGATCGCGTGTTGGCGAACTTCTGAAGCCGGCAAACTTCAGTGCCTATGTCAATCTCCGGAGTTCGCTAGACCTGGTGGAGGATGGGTTTGACCAGGGACTGCGCCAACCGGTCATGCTTGTCGATGGCGCGCTACGCCTCGGCCCGATTGTGGCGGAAAGCGATGCGATCTGGCAGCCGGGAGCATTGGGTGGCGATTTCCAAAGGCTCGGCAGTCGTTTCGTGTTTGATGACACCCGGCACCTGGTGCGCATTTCTGCGGGCGACCTTGAAGCGCAGGCACGTGGTTTCCAGTCTGCACCGGACATCGCCGGGATCTCGTTCTTTCGGTCCTACAGCGTCCTCAATCCTCAACAAGTCGTGCGTCCGCGTGGTGACCGCGCTTTTCGCCTCGACCGCGCGTCTACGGTTGAGGTCATCGTCAATGGCCAGCAGGTCCGCCGGCTGCAACTGGCGCCAGGCAACTACAATCTGCGAGACTTCCCATTCACGCAGGGCGGCAATGATATTCGGCTGAATATTCTTGACGACACGGGGCGTACGGAAGTCGTCCAGTTCAACCTTTTTGTCGATCAGACCCAGCTGGCCAAGGGCCTGAGCGAGTTTGGCCTCTACGCTGGCGTGAAGGCTCCACTCGGATCGCGCGGGCCCAGATACAGCGATGATTGGATCGCCTCGGGCTACTACCGCCGAGGGCTGACCGATGCATTGACTGTTGGTGTCAATTTTCAGGCTGACGCTGATAGCCGGATGGGCGGGGTCGAGGCCGTGGTCGGCACGCCGTTCGGCACGCTTGGCACAAATGTATCTTTCAGCAAGGTTGACGGCGTCGGGTCGGGACATGCCTTCAACGCCACGTTCCAGCGCCTTATCCAGCGACCGAGCGGCCTTGGCGATACCTTCAACCTCTTTGTCGAAAGGCGGAGCCGCCGCTTCGCTCCGGTCTCGTTCTTCCTCCCTGACAATCCCTACAAGTACGAGCTGGGTGGCGGTTACACCCATGCCTTCACCACAAGCTTCTTCGGAGGCGCCGATGTTCGCTTCTCCAAAGGCCGCACTGGCAGGCCCAACGTTCAGAACTACCGCCTGAGTGCGGGTTGGCGGTTTTCAGACCGCGCAACGCTGAACGCAGAGGCGCGCTACCAGGAAGACACGCTCGGTCGGGAGTTCAGCGGATTTGTCTCGCTCATTGTCCGTCTGGGACGCTATTCCACTGTCCGCTCCGACTTTGACACCCGCGACAACCGCTTCCGCGCATCTTATCAGACTCTAAGCGGTAGCGGCGTTGGCAGCTACAACGTGACAGCCGATGTCGAACGCTCGGACAACGGGGCAGGCGTCTCGGTGAACGCCAATTATTTCGCCAATCGCGCAGAGCTTGGCTTTAGCCACTTCGGAACATACACGCGCGGTTTCGGCGACAGTCAGAACCAGCGCAGCACTTTCCGCTTGGGCACCTCGCTGGCCCTTGCCGATGGTGCAGTTTCGCTTGGCCGCCCCATCTTTGACAGCTTTGCGATCGTGCGGCCGCACCGAAGCCTTGGCAAGGCCGACATCGTGGTAGACGCGTCAACCTTCGGCAACGCTGCAAATAGCGGTAGCTTGCGCTCGGCCACGATGCCAAGCCTGCCTTCCTATTCCGAGCGCACGGTGCCGCTTGATGTACGGAATGCGCCTCCTGGCACAGACATTGGCCAAGGTTCCTTCCGCGTATTCCCGTCCTACCGCAGCGGATACGTCGTCACCGTCGGCTCTGACTACAATGTCACAGCCCTCGGCATCATGCTCGATCTTGATGGCCAGCCGGTGTCACTGGTCAGCGGCACGGCCACGGAAGTGGCTCACCCCGAGCGGCCAGCGCAGACCGTGTTTACCAATCGCCAGGGCCGCTTCGGCGCGACCGGACTGGCGCCCGGAAAATGGCGTGTCGAAATGCTCGATGCTGCGCGCTCCACATTCGAAATCGAAATCCCCCAGAAGGCTACGGGAGTTGTCCAACTCGGGGAGATAAAGGCGGTAGAGAAGAAATGAACAGTTGGACGGTGATGTCACGCCTGCGCACTTTTCTGGCGATGGCTGCAGTTGTTTTGATAATCACTGCTGCCCAGAGTGCCCAGGCTCAGTCCAACTGCGGTGTTACCGGCAGCGGCGGAAGCACGTCCATCCAGTACGATCCGTTTGCGTCGTCCGGCCTGCAGTCGGTCGATATTCCGCTGACGCTTACGCGCGTTACGGCAGGCGGCGGGAAGAAGACGCAGGAAGCCTATTTCGTGTTGACGAAGCCGGCGGGAAGCCCTGCCTATCAAGTGCAGGCGACCGTGCCGGGTGGCGGTACCTACTTTGACGTGCTGTACGATTCCAACGCGGTGCCAAGCAATCTCCCGACCATTTCCAATATTCAGACCGGCCAGATTGCCGTGCAGTTCGGTGGGGCTGCGCAGCCGGATACGCTACAGATCAACCTGCGGGTAACCGTACCTGCCAACGTCGATCTGACGGCTGGCGGCCTCATCCAGTTCGGAATTCGCTACGTCTGCAAGGGCACGGGCGGTTTGAACGATGTCCTGACGCCGATCGACAGTGCGGCCGCCATCTCGATCAACGTGAATGTGTTGAGCGCACTTCGCGCTAGCTTCGTTGGGACCGCTCTAGATTTCGGCGAGCTTGCCCAAGTTTCGAATGTTCAGGCGCCCACTGTAAAGACTTCTGCGTCAAACCACGTTCGCGTGCAAAGCTCGGGGCCTTACACCGTCACGCTCGGCGTCATGCCGGGCGATGCCCAGCCGTTTGTCCTGACCCCAAGTGGCGCCTCGACGACGGACAGCAGCCAGCAGATCCGCTATTCCGTCCGCTTCCTCGGGCAAAGCCGTTCTCCCACGAGTACGTCGCCCATCAGCCAGACATGCGCCCGCGCCGGGATTGGCGATGCGGTCGAAGACCGTCTGCCAGTGCAAGGAACCCTGATCGATGGCGGAGCGACCAAGGCGATCTCCCCGAACTATTCGGAGAACCTGGTCGTCACGATCACTCCGCTCGTTGCTGGATCAGTTGCACCAACGGACTGCGGCAGCATCCCGCTCTGAAAGTCAGCGTGGCTCGATGCGGAAGCGGATCGAGCCAGCAGCCTTGCCGTCAGCTTCAATCGCTATCGAGCGCGTCGTTGCGGCGGCGTGGCTCACGTCACTGATGACGACTTCGCCTGAACCGTCGAGGGCAATTGTGCGGCCATCAACGATCAGTCGGCCCGCAGCAAGCTGCTTGGAATAGGTCGCTACCACCCGGTAACCTGCACCGTTGTTGCAGAACTCGCGCAGTTCGCTCTTGTTGCCATTGGCGCTGAGCATTGCGCTGGCGCTGTTGTCCACCGCAACGCGGCAAACCAACGGCACTTGTCCGGTGATCGTGATCGAAGCGGACCCTTGCGATGCTTGCACCGCACTGCCTGCGGCAACCGTACCCAACGCGGCGAGCGCCAAGGCCGCCATCCTGCCAGAAATCATGATACAATCTCCATTAACACTCAGGCATCATGCATCGGTGCCCGCCAACGTCGGGTTCCGGTTTCTGGTTAACAATTTCCGGAAAAGCTTTAGGAATGGCGGGATTCCGGCGTTCTTTCTCCGCAACCTGCCTAAGTCTGATTACCTAAGCCGCTCGAAAAGTCTGAACGTCCCTTCCTTCCCTCCGGGAACCGCATCCGCCATTCGCGCATAGAGCCAGCGAAGCTGTCGCATCATCGCGCGTCAGTCAGGATCCGGAAGGAAGCCCGCCATGGCCGCTCGCGCATACTGGCAAGGGCAATTGCGCCTTGCCCTGGTTTCGATCCCGGTCGAAATCTATCCGGCCACGCGAAGCGGTGCGGCCATTTCTTTTCACCAGATCCACGAACCCAGCGGCAAGCGCATCCGCTACGAGAAAGTGGCGCCCGGCGTCGGTCCAGTCGATCGCGAGGAGATCGTGAAGGGCTACGAGGTATCACGCGGCAATTACGTTCTGCTCGATGACGAGGAGATCGAATCCGTGCGCATCGAAAGCCGCAAGACGCTCGAACTCGTCCAGTTTGTCGGTTCGGACGAAATCGATGTGCTCTATTATGAAAAGCCCTATTTTGTCGTGCCGGCCGATGACCTTGCAGAGGATGCCTACATTGTCCTTCGTGAGGCGCTCAGAAAGACGAGAACTGTCGGGCTGGGACAACTCTCGGTCCGTGGGCGCGAGCAGTTCGTTTCGCTCAAACCGTGCGGGCGTGGACTTATCCTCGAGGTTCTGCGCTATGCTGACGAGGTCCAGCGCGCGCACAACTGGTTCCGCGATATTCCCGCACGTGACGCCGACCCCGAGCTTCTCGATCTGGCAGCCAGCCTGATCGAGAAGAAGACGGCGAAGTTTGCGCCCGACAAGTTCCATGACCGCTATGTCGATGCACTCCACGCGCTGATCGAAAAGAAGATCAAGGCGAAGGGTGAGCGCATTATCGAGGATCCCGATGCTGACGAGGCTCCGCATGGTGGCAACGTTATCGACCTGATGGCAGCGCTCAAGCAATCGCTGGGACACGACGACGAAGACGCCGACGAGGGCAGACCCCGCAAACGCGCATCTCCACCGCGCCGCAAGCGGGCTTGAGTGATGGCCGCCCGCGATCCCCTCGCAGCCTACAACGCCAAGCGCGATTTTACCCGCACGGGAGAACCTCCGGGCAAAAAGGCATCAAGCAAGACTGGCAACCTCTTCATCGTTCAGAAGCACGACGCCACGCGGCTTCACTGGGACTTCCGCATCGAAGTTGACGGGGTACTGAAGAGCTGGGCGGTAACGCGCGGCCCCAGTCCAGATCCGGAGGACAAGCGCCTTGCCGTGCAGACCGAGGATCACCCGCTGAGCTACGCCGAGTTCGAAGGGACCATACCCGAAAGCGAGTATGGCGGCGGAACCGTGATGTTGTGGGATCGCGGGACCTGGGCACCGATCGAGGGCAAAAGCGCGAAGGACCTTGAAGACGGACATCTGCATTTCCGTCTTGATGGCGAGCGGATGAAAGGCGAATGGCTTCTCATCCGCCTGAAGAAGCGGGGCAACGAGAAGCGCGAAAACTGGCTGCTGCGCAAGATCGATGACGCGTTTGCTGCAGAGGGAGATATCCTCGTGGAACGCGCGCTCACCAGCGTGCTTACCGGGCGGACCATGGCCGAAATCGCCGCCGACAAACGTTCGAGTCATTCGCTGAAGGGGAAGCGGGGAGCGGACTTCGCGGCCGAGATGCAAGCGGCAAGCAAGCACAATGCGCGGATGTCCAAGGCCAAGTCACCGCGCAAGAAGCGCAGCAACGCACCACTGTCAGCGTTTCAACCAGTCCAGCTTGCAACATTGGTCGACAGTGTGCCTGAAGGACGCCAGTGGCTCCATGAAATCAAGTTCGACGGCTATCGGGCCCTCATCGCTGCAAAAGGCAAGAATGTAAGGGTGTTCACCCGCAGTGGCCTCGATTGGTCCGAGAAGTTCTCCCCACTGATCTGCCACTTCGCAAGCCTCGATCTGCCTTCATGCCTGATCGATGGCGAGATCACGGCCTCGGACGCCGAAGGCAACCCGGATTTCTCGCGCCTGCAAGCCGTGCTGAAGCGTGGCCATGGCGAACAGGGCGAAGAAGATGCTCTTTCCTTCCATGCATTCGATCTCCTTGAACTTGACGGCGAGGACCTGAAACCGCTGTCCAATGTGGAGCGCAAGCAACGGCTTGCCGGCCTCTTGGCCGACGCTCCTCCGCCAATTCACATCGCCGATCACATCATTGGCGGGGGCGAGAAGCTGCTGGAGGCAATGTGCCGCGCCGGGCAAGAGGGCATCATCGCCAAGCGGGCTGACGCACCCTATCTGCCAAAGCGGACGCAAAACTGGCTGAAGGTCAAGTGCATCCTCCGCCAGGAATTCATCATCGTCGGCATGACGAAATCGAATGCCCGCCGTCGGCCCTTCGCGTCGCTCCTGCTGGCGCAGCGAGAAGCTGACGTATTGGTCTACAAGGGAAAGGTCGGCACTGGGTTCAATGAAGAACTGCTTGATGAATTGGCCGCCCGTTTTGAATCGCTGAGGCGAGAAGACCGCGCGCTCGAAGTGCCCAAGGCCGAAGCTCGCGGGGCGTCGTGGCTCGAACCGGTGCTCGTTGCCGAAATTGCCTTTGCCGAGTTCACCGGCGAAGGCAGGGTCCGCCATGCCAGCTTCGTCGGCTTGCGCGAAGACAAGAAGGCCGAGGACGTGATGCCAGAGAAACCTGTCCGGGTCGAGAGCCCGACGGAGATCATCGCGATAAGCAACCGCTCGCGGGTGATCTTTCCCGAGAGCGGGCAGACCAAGGGCAATCTTGCAGACTACTACGCTCAGCTTGCTCCAGCGATGCTCCCGTTTCTCGCCAATCGTCCGGTCAGCCTCGTGCGTTGTCCGCAGGGGAGGGCAAAGCAGTGCTTCTTCCAGAAGCATGATAGCGGCTCGTTCGGCGAACATGTCCATCATGTCCCGATCCGCGAGAAGGATGGCGATAGCGAAGACTATCTTTATGTCGACGATGCTGCGGGCATTCTCACCTGCGTCCAGATGGGCACCATTGAATTCCACGGGTGGTGCGCACGAACCGATGATGTCGAAGCGCCGGACCGCATGGTCATCGATCTGGACCCTGACGAGGGACTTGATTTTGCGGACGTCAAACGTGCGGCGAATGATATCCGGTCACGCCTGTCTGATCTCGGTCTGGTAAGCTTTGCGATGCTTTCGGGCGGGAAGGGCGTTCACGTCGTCGTTCCCCTGCGTCGCGATCATTCCTGGGAGGCACACGCCAGCTTTGCCGAGCGTTTTGCCAAGGCGCTCGGTATGGCCGACCCTGAGCACTACGTTGCCAACATGAGCAAGGCCAAGCGCAAGGGCCGAATTTTTGTCGACTGGTTGCGCAACCAACGCGGCAGCACGGCAGTGATGCCCTATTCCGCCCGGGCACGCGCCAATGCTCCGGTTGCAGCGCCGATCGATTGGAACGAACTCGACGATTTCGACAAGGCCAGCGCTTTCACTATTTCGGACGCAGCCGCCCTGCTGAAGCGAAGCGAGGGCAAGCTGCTGCGAGGATGGGGAGTCGCAGAGCAATCACTTCCTGACGTGTGAGGCTTTCCCGCGCGCGGTAATAATCCGTTACACCATGTTCTCTGGACGTATCAGGCGATCGAACGTCGGTTCGTCGATCAGGTTTAAGGCCAGCGCAGCTTCCCTCAGGCTCAGATTCTCCTGGTGCGCGTGCTTGGCGATCTTCGCGGCATTGTCGTAGCCGATTTCGGGGGCAAGCGCGGTCACCAGCATGAGCGAGCGTTCGACCAGTTCCGCAATGCGCTGTCGGTTCGGTTCGATCCCTTCGACACAGCGTTTGGCAAAGCTTTCCATTCCGACCGCCAGAAGGTGCATCGAGCGCAGCACCGCAGCCCCGATCATGGGCTTGAAGACGTTGAGCTCCAGGTGCCCCTGCATTCCCCCAACGGTCACGGCTTGATGGTTCCCGATCACTTGCGCGCAAACCATTGTCAGCATCTCGGCCTGTGTCGGATTGACCTTGCCGGGCATGATGGAACTGCCCGGCTCGTTGGCCGGAAGCTCCAGTTCACCGAGGCCCGAGCGTGGACCGGAGGCAAGCAGACGGATGTCATTGGCAATCTTGGTCAGCGCCACCGCCAGCGTCGACAGGGTTCCTGAAAGCTGGACCAGCGCATCGTTCGAAGCCAGCGCCTCGAACTTGTTGGGCGCCGTGCTGAAGGGTTTTCCCGTAAGGTCGGCTATTTCCGCAGCGATCTCTTCGGCAAAGCCAGCAGGTGCGTTCAGCCCGGTGCCAACCGCCGTTCCGCCTTGTGCCAGTCGAAGCAGGTGCAGCTCGATGTGTCGCAGATGATCGTGCGCATTGCGGAGTTGCTGTGCGTAGCCCGAAAACTCCTGTCCGAGAGTCAGTGGCGTGGCATCCTGCAGGTGGGTGCGTCCGATCTTGACCAGACCCTTCCACGCTATCGCACATCCAGCGAGCGCACCGGAAAGCTTGTTCAGGGCGGGGACCAATTCGGCGTTCAGCGCTTGCACCGCCGCCACATGCAGCGCGGTGGGAAAGGTATCGTTCGAGGATTGCCCCATGTTCACGTGATCGTTGGGGTGCACCGGACTCTTGCCGCCGCGCTCACCGCAAAGCATCTCGTTGGCACGACCCGCGATGACCTCGTTCGCATTCATGTTGGTCTGTGTTCCGCTGCCGGTTTGCCAGATCACCAGGGGGAAATGGTCATCAAGTTTTCCGGATGCGACTTCGGCCGCGGCCTGCTCGATGGCGCCGGCAAGATTGCTGGCAAGCCCATGCCGACGGTTCACCCGGGCCGCGGCTTGCTTGATGATACCCAGCGCATGCACCACCCCCAAGGGCATCCGCTCCATTGAACCGAACGGGAAATTGTCGATGCTGCGTTGCGTTTGTGCGCCCCAGTAGGCCTCGGCCGGCACGCGCACTTCGCCCAGGCTGTCGCTCTCGATACGCTGCATTCGCATCTCCGGTCAGGTTCGGTCGAGCAGTCGCTCCACTGTCTCGTCTGCTGTACCCTGCTTGTCGGTCGATGCACCAACTTCGCGTTCAAGCGCAGATCGCAGTCGGCAGATCTCGTCATCGGTGAGATGTTCGATGCCGACAAAGCCTTCGCGGGCCTTGTCTACCGCACGGATCAGCTCGTCCAGCTTCGCCTGCATGGCGGCAGCATCGCGGTTCTGGCTGTTCTGGATCAGAAAAACCATGAGGAAGGTGATGATCGTGGTGCCGGTGTTGACCACGAGCTGCCACGTATCGCTCCACTGGAACAATGGGCCGCTCAAGCCCCAGCCGATGATGATGGCGAGCGCGATGACGAAGGTTGCGGGGCGTCCGGCCCATCCGGAAACCCGGTTGGCAACGGCGGTGAAAGCCTGATCCACCGATCAATCCTTGCGCACGTGCTCTGGCTTGCCTTTGCGACTTGTCGCGGCCAGCTCCTCCAACTCCCTCTCGGTCATCGATTTTTCCATCGATCGAGATGCACCTTTGAGGTCGTCCTTGTCGGTCTCGCCACGTTTGGCCGACAGTGCAGCGCCGGCGGCTTTCTGTTGGGCAGCTGATTTGGCTGGCATCGTCGTTCTCCGAATTGTTCCCGACGTGAACGTTCGGGCAGGTTTGCCGTTCCGAAATCCCGGCCCGCAACTGCGCCGATTTGCGTAGCGCCTGCCGTCGTGCGTGGAGCTAGGCTTCAACTATGGCGGCGGGTTCATCATTGCGACAACTGCTTGGCTCGGGGCGAATTTCCGAGGCTCTGGTCAAGGCGGGAGAGGCGCTTGCGGCCAATCCGCACGACGTCGAGGCCGGGTTCGTTGTCGCAGTTGCTCTGGCGGAGAGCGGGCGCGTTGCCGATGCGCTGAAGGCGATTGGGGCAGTGCTCAGAGCCGAACCCAGCAACGCCGAGTATCTTGCTCAACAGGCGAGATTTTTTCTTCTGGCCCGGCGGGAGGCCGATGCACTTGCCGCGGCGCGGCAGGCAGTAGATGCAGGGAGTTCGGAGCCGCTGGTGCTGGACACGATCGGCTGCGTGTTTGCCCGCCTTGGCGCGCATGACGAGGCGCTGCCCTTGTTCGAAAAGGCCGTGGCGTCTGCCCCGGAAGTGATTGAATTCCAGTTCAATCTTGGCAGCACACTGGGGTTCTTCGGCCGAGTTGACGAAGCTGCCCGCGCCTATGAGGCCATACTTGCGCGCGAGCCCGGTCATGGCCGGGCGCATCTTGCCCTTGCAGGACTGCGCCGAGCCTCCGCCGGGGCTGGAATCGCCCGGATTGCGGCTGCCTTGTCGCAAAATCCCGATCCCGAAGAGGAAGTCAGGCTGCGCTATGCCGCTTTCCAACTCTACGAGGCAGAAGGGCAACTCGACGAGGCAAACGCACAACTCTCCCTGGCCAACGCGAGGCACAGGGCCCACCTCGGCTACCAGTTCGAGACCGATCAGGCGCTGTTCGAGATCATCCGCCGCACCTTCGTTCGCGACCTGCCACTGGCCCCCGACAGCCGCCTCGACGACGCACCGATCTTCGTCGTCGGACTGCCTCGCACCGGCACGACCCTGGTTGACAGGATCCTGTCCTCGCATGGCGACGTGACTTCTGCCGGGGAGCTTCAAGCCATGCCGCTGGCGGTGAAGCAATTGTCCGGGACATCATCGCGGTTGGTCCTCGACTTGGCGACAGTGGAGGCGAGCCGAGGCGTTTCGGCGCAGAAGATGGGAGAGCTCTATCTCGCTCGTGCGCGTCAGAATGCCGGGGCCTCCGGGCCCCGGTTTACCGACAAGTTTCCTTTGAATTTCCTGTACATAGGATACATCCTCCAGGCGCTGCCGCATGCGAGCATCGTCTGTCTGCGGCGCGGGGCGATGGACAGTGTGTGGAGCAACTACAAGCACCTGTTCGCCTTGGGTTCGCCCTACTATCGCTGGTCCTACGATCTGATGGACACGGCGCGCTATGTGCTGCTATTCCAGCGCTTGATGGCGTTCTGGCGCCAGCGCTTTCCGGGCCGAATTCATGAGGTTACCTATGAATGGCTGGTTGCGGATCAGGAGACCGAGACCCGCAAGCTGCTGACTCACTGCGGGCTTGAATGGGATCCGGCCTGCCTCGACTTCCACCGGAACGAAGCAGCCGTGTCCACGCCAAGCGCGCAACAGGTGCGCCAGCCGATCAATACGGGATCGGTTGGCCGGTGGCGGGACCATGAAAGGCACCTTGGCGAGGTCATGGAATTCTTCGCCGCGAATGGCATACCGCTCGATTGACCAGACAGAGTTGATGACGAAAAAAGGGCCGCCTGTCTTGCGACGGGCGGCCCAGTCTTCGCAGGAACTCTTGGCGTCCATGGCAGGACAAGCGGCCGGTCTGCTGAAACAGACCGGCCCGATATTCAAAACCTCAGGAAGTACTCGATGCCGACCTTGCGGGGGGCGATGACCGAGTTGCTGTAATAGCGCGAGACGATGCCATCGTTTATGATGCGGCGCGAACGGTCTTCGCCGACCGACGATATTGCGTAAGTGTTGAACAGATTGTCTGCGTAGATGCGGACCTCGTACTTGTCGCGGCGGTAGCCGATCGACGCTCGGGCCAGGAGGTAATCGGCAATGGTTTCGCCCCCGGCGCGGCCACCGATGCGCGAAAGGACTTCGCCCTGGTAGGTGGCGGTAAAGTTGGTCGAAAGAACCGCGTCGGAACCAACGTTCATGTCGTAAGTCATGCCGAGGCTTGCGGTATGCCGTGCCGTGCCCGGCAGGCGATCGCCATCGAAGACGGTGACGCGAATGTTCTTGGGCCGCCGATTGAGGTTCTGGTTGCGGATTGTCAGCAGGCCGACCACGTCCTCGGTCAACCGTGAGTCATTGTAGGAGTAGCTGCCGGTGATGGTCACCCCGTCGTCCGGCTTGGCATTGAAGGTGGCTTCGATGCCCTTCGATACCGCAGAGCCCCCGTTGGCGGTGATTCCGGCTATGCCGTATTGCGTTTGCGAGGCGAGCTGGATGCCTTCCCACTTGATGTGGTAGCCGGAAATCGTGGTCTGAAGCTTGCCGCCAAACAGCGTGGCGCGGATGCCGATTTCCTTGTTCTGGGTCTTGTCCGGACCGTAGAACTGTTCGTTCGGCAAGGCGCAGGCGTTCTGGACGTCTTCAAGGTCTTCAGGGCAAGGCGGGACGCTATTTGGACCGCCGATGCGATACCCTTCGCTGTAGGTCCCGTAGACCATCAGGTCTGGCGTGATCTTGAATGACGTGTTGAACTTCCACACCACGCCGTCCTGGCCAGAGTCACCGCCGCCCGTATCAAAGCGCAGCACCGGTACCGGTTCGAGCAGAGGCAGTGAAATGCCACCGTCCGTCTTTGCATCATAATCAAAATAGCGGCCACCGGCGGTAACCTGCCACTGCGGCGTGATCTCGAAGGTGCCTTCGCCGAATATGGCCTTTTCGATGATCTTGCTGTTGTTGAAGCTCGCGTACTCGATCGGCTCGGGATAGGCGGGCGAATAGGTTACCGGGCCGAAGTAGAATTCGGGCAGGCCGGGGGTCACTTCTCGGTATGTGCCCCTGGTCTTGCGCTCGTTGTAGAAGCCGCCGACCACCCAGCTGAACGGTCCGCCGTGCGTCGAGACGAAGCGCACTTCCTGGTTGAACTGCTTGATGTCGGTTGCCGAGCGGGTGAAGCCCGAGAACTGCGGAAACAGTTCATAGCCATAATCGAGGTCGAGCAGAAGGTCGGTAACGTCTGCTGAACTGCGGATTTTCTGATGCGAATAGGCGGTTGCCGAGACCATCTGGGCAATGTCGCCCAACTCGATCTGGACTTCGCCGCTGACCAGGTGGACCTTGCGCCTTGACGGTTCCAGATAGCGCGAAACCGCTTCGTATCGACCGGTCCCGAAGACGCCGGCGCCATTGACCTGACGACCGTTGGTCGACGTGTCCTGGAAAGCATAGTTGATGTAGATGCCAATGGTTTCCGAGGGAAACAGCGCGAGCGTGTTGCGGGTGGTGAAGGTATGCTCGAAGTTGGCATCCTTGTAGGTATAGAGGTTGGCCGCAATCTGCTCCGGGGTTCCGAGCGGATCGGTGCGCGACGTGGTCGGGCCGCCAGGCTGGGGTAGTGAGACGCCCGGTTCCCGCAACAGCGCGACATAATCGATGAAGCCCGGATCGTTGTAGTACCCGACCGTCGAGCGCAATGCGACCTTGTCGGTAATGATCGGAATGTTGATCGTGGCGTCAGCCTGGAAGCCGGGATCGTCTGCCTGCGCCACGTCATAGACGCGGCCGTGGAAGCTGGCCGACCAGCGTGTCGGGTCCGGCCGGTTGGGGATGTAGCGGATGGCACCGGCAAGGGTTCCGACGCCGTACAGGGTGCCTTGCGGGCCAAGCAGCGTTTCAACGCGCGCAATGTCGAGGAGCTTGAAATCCTGGTAGAGCGGCACCTCGCCAAGATAGATGGCGACGGCGTTGTCGGAGTTGTTCCCGGTCACACCGACGTCCGCGGCAGAAAGGCCGCGCATCACGATCGAGCCGGTAGAACGCGGACCGGTGTCGAGGATCGTGAGGCCGGGAGTGAAGGCTGCGAGGCCTCGGACATCGTCGATCCGCTTTTCCGTCAGTTCGGCACCACCGACTGCAGTGATGTTGATCGGAACATCCTGGAGAGAAACGGCCCGGCGCGTGGCAGTGACGACGATGGTGCCGCCCTCGCTTGCAGCGTCAGCTTCGGCTGAAACTTCGGCGCCGTCGGCGGCCGGGGCTTCCTGTGCGATAGCAGGAAGAGCCGCGATGCTGGCCAGCGCGCTGGCTGAAAGGAGCGCTGCGCGCTTCAGGGAAAACGTCATGAAACCCTCACTTTGTTGTTTTGTCTCTTGTGGCTTCAGTCACCCTCGGCATCGGTGCAGCGCTGGCTCTGGCTTGAGCTCTGTTCGCGGCGCCGATGCATTTCTCCCCGGTATTCGATCCGGAATGGGGCGAAGCTAACCGCTGCATGCCGTGCGACTATGGGTCATTTGACGTACTACAGCGGCCTTCGGGGCGGGTTCGCACCTTTGGGTGTACGTAGATCGGCCCATCCTCTGACGGCGCGGTCTTGGCCACTATCACCTGCATGGAACGAGCCAGGCTGGATTCTGCGGGACGGGCGGCTGCATCGGGCATGTCGCGCTCCACCACGATCGTTCCCGAGCGTCGCTCCTACAATCAGTGGGCGGCGGTCCAGACGCTCGATGACTTCGCACATCGCCATACCGGTGAGGAAGCGCGAGAAGGCCCGGCTTCGCGCGTGGTGGCAGCAGCGCTGGGGACGAGTTCCTCGCTGGTCTACGAGGCAATCGGAGCGGCCATCACCGTGCTGTACGGCCTCAAGGTCGGCATTGCGGCGATTGTTACGGGTTGCCTGATCCTGCTCCTGATCGGTCTTCCGATAACCCTGAATGCTGCGCGGCGAGGGATCGATGTCGATCTGATTTCGCGCGGGAATGGCTTTGGCTACCTCGGTTCGACCATCAGCACGCTCATCTACGCCACCTTCACCTTCCTGTTGCTCGCGCTCGAAGCGAGCATCCTTGCTGACGCGCTGCGGCAGGCGACGGGCTTGCCGCTCGAGCTCGGTTACTTTGTCGCGACTTTCGTCGTGGTGCCGCTGGCGCTCCAGGGCATGCGTTTCATCGCACGTTTTCAGGCGTGGACGCAGCCCATGTGGATTGCGCTGCAACTGGTGCCGGTTGCCTACATTGCCTGGAACATTGGCGACGTCGGAGACGTGTGGAGCGGGTTCAACGGGGTATACGCGCCACGCTCTGCCCTCGTTTCGTTCGGTTTTGCGCTTTCGGTCATGCTCTCGCTGCTGCCGCGGATCGGTGAACAGGCCGGGCACCTGCGCTTCCTGCCTCCGCCGGAGCAGATCGGGGTGCAGCGATGGTGGAGCGCGGTGCTGCTCGGCGGTTCGGGCTGGGTCGTGATTGGCGGCCTGAAAATGGCCATCGGCGGGGTGCTGGCAGCCTGGACGATTGGCCGGGGAATTGCGCCCGATGCCGCGGCATCAGTCAGTCGCATCCACGTGCAGGCTTTCGCCGCCATCGGAGGTGGCCGCGAGGCGGGGGTGCTGCTGGTGCTGCTGTTCGCGGTGGTCTGTCAGACGCGTGCGAACCTGACCAACGCCTTTGCCGGGTCGGTTGCGTGGTCGAACCTGTTTGCGCGGCTGACGCAGGGGTACTCTTCCCGCCATGTCTGGCTGCTGTTCAATGTCGGGCTGGCAGCCATGCTGCTGTTCTTTGGCATCACCCGTTCGTTCGACGTGGTGATGATCCTCTATGCAAGCCTTGCAGCAAGCTGGATCGGACCACTCGCGGCGGACCTTGTGGTGTCACGGGCCTTGCGGCTCAACCCGGCCGACCCCGAGTTTCAGCGGGCTTATCTCTATGATGTGAACCCTGTCGGCATCGGGGCGATGCTGTTGTCGCTGATCGCTTCGGCGGTATGCCAGCTCGGGTTTGCGGGGGAAGTGGCGCAGGCCTTTTCGCCGGTCATCGGGCTGGTCGTGGCATGCCTTGCCGCGCCGCTGCTCGCCGGGCTTACGCACGGGCGCTATTATCTTGCCCGCAGGAGAGAGGCCGGGGCTCCGGCGGGGGTCGCCTGCGTGATCTGCGAGAATAGGTTCGAGCGAGCCGATACTGCACATTGTCCGTTCTATTCCGGCGCGATCTGTTCGCTGTGCTGCACGCTGGAGACGCGGTGCCACGATGCATGCAAGCAGGGTGCCCGCGCCACCGAGCAGTTCACCAACATCGCCGAGCGCCTGCTGCCGCGCGTCCTGGCGCGCCATGTCCACACCACCACCGGGCATTTCGTTGGCGTGGCCGGAGCGTTCACGCTGGCCAACATGCTGGTGCTGGGCCTGATCGGACGCGAGTATGCGCGCTACTATCCGGCGCTTTCGACCCACGTCTGGTCGATCCTGTTTGCGGTGTTCCTGGTGTTCTTCTTCATGTCGGGCGTGGGCTCCTGGTTCATCGTGCTGGCGCATGAAAGCCGGCGGGCCGCGCTGGACGAGACACGGCGGCATCTGGGGGAACTGGAGCAGGAGATCGTCGCGCATGAAGCGACCGACGCTGCGCTGCAGAAGGCTCGCGAGGTGGCCGAGAACGCCAACGCCGCCAAGAGCCGTTACCTCGTTTCGGTGAGTCACGAAATCCGCTCGCCGCTCAATTCGATCTACGGCTACGCGCAATTGCTGGAGCGCGGGAGCGACCTGAATCCGGGCGAGGTGGGCAAGGTCATCTGCCGGTCGAGCGAGCACCTTTCCAATCTGGTCGACGGGCTGCTGGATATTGCACAGGTCGAGGCTGGCGTGCTGCGCTTGTCGCGCGATACGATCCGCCTTCCGGCGTTCGTCGAGCAAATCGCCAACATGTTCCGGCCGCAGGCGCAGGCCAAGGGGCTGACGTTCCGCCTGGAGACGCCAAGGCAACTGCCCGAGTTCGTGCGGGGCGACCAGAAGCGGTTGCGGCAGGTGCTGATCAACCTGATCTCGAACGCGATCAAGTTCACGCCGGCCGGCTCGGTGACCTTCCGCATCGGCTGGCGCGGCGAGATCGCGACGTTCGAGGTGATCGACACCGGCATCGGCATCGCGCCCGAGGACATGGACCGTATCTTCGGCGCGTTCGAGCGAGGGAACAGCAATTCCGTGGCGGGGCAGCCGGGGATAGGTCTTGGCCTCGCGATCACCTCGACGCTGGTGCACGTGATGGGCGGAGACCTGACCGTCGACAGCACGCTGGGGGAGGGCACGCGGTTTGCCCTGCGGCTGATGCTTTCCCGGCCGGTTACGCAACCGGTGCAGAGCCATCGCGCGGATGTCATTACCGGGTATGAAGGCGAGCGGCGCCGGGTGCTGGTAGTTGACGACGATGCAGCGCAGGCTTCGGTCATCGAGAACCTGCTGCGGCCACTGGGCTTTGTGGTTACCGGTGCGCGCGACGGGGACACCGCGATCGCGCTGGCTGCGGCGACGCGGCCCGACATCGTGTTCATGGACATCTCGATGCCCGGCAAGACCGGGTGGGAGACGGCCGGTCTGCTACGAGCGGCGCACGGCGGTTCCTTGCGGATTGTCATGGTTTCGGCCGACGCGCACCAGTTCAGGCGGGGCGGAGACGGGCACGATCCGCACGACATGTTCCTGACCAAGCCGATTGAACTCGACAGCCTGCTCGATGCGCTTTCCTGGCAGTTGGACCTGACCTGGACCGTGCAGGATGGCAGTCCGCGAAAATCGCCCGCTGCCGCGACGGTGGAACTGCACTTGCCGGCTGCAGCACTGCCTTTTGTACCCGAGATCGAAAGCCTCGCGCGGATCGGCAATGTCCGCGCGATCCAGACCCGCCTCTCAGAGCTTGAGGATGCCGTCCCCGATGCAGCCCGCTTCGTCGCACACCTTCGTTCCAGTCTCGAATGCTTCGATTTCAAGGGCCTGCGCGAAGCCCTCCGACGAGGCGTCGTCAATGTTCAGTGATACCATTGCCGGGCAGGCCGGGCGCGACACCGTGCTTGTCGTCGACGACAATCCCGAATCCCTGCATTTCCTGATCGACACGATCGAACGGGCCGGGATGACCGTGCTGATCGCCACGAATGGTGAGAATGCCCTCGAGCTGCTGGAGCACGTTGCTCCGGATCTGATCCTGATCGATGCGATCATGCCGGGACTGGACGGGTTCGACACGACGCGAGCGATCAAGAAGCAGCCGCGGCTGGCGGACATCCCGGTGATCTTCATGACCGGTCTTACCGAGACCGAACATGCAGTCCGGGCGCTGGACGCGGGCGGAGTGGACTATGTCCGCAAACCCATTGCGATCGAGGAACTGCTGGCGCGGATGCGGGTGCATCTTGCGGGCGCGCGGGTCTCGCAGGCGGGAAGGTCCGCTCTCGACGCAACCGGCAGGCATCTTTTCGCGGTGGACCGTGCGGGGCAGCTGCTTTGGGCAACGCCGCAAGTGGAGCACCTGATGGCGTCGATGGGCGGCGGGGATCGGTTGCCACCGGACTTTGCCGGGCCGGTTGCCCGCTTGATGGCCCTGCGTGACAATCCGGACGCGACCTTGCGTTTCGAGGCCGGGGCGCAGGTCGTCGAGCTGGTCCTCGTCGGACCCTTACGTCGCGACGAGGGCGAGGGGCGGGAGGTGCTGGTGCGGTTGAATCTCATCCGCGAAGGCGCCGACCTGGAGCGCCTGCGAGACCGTTATGGGCTGACCCAGCGAGAGGCCGAGGTTCTGCTGTGGATCAGCTATGGCAAGCCCAACCGGGTGATCAGCGAGATCCTGGGGATCAGCCCGCGCACGGTGAACAAGCATCTGGAGCAGGTTTTCGAGAAGCTGGGCGTCGAGACACGAGCGGCGGCGGCGGCTTTCGCGGTGCGGACAATTGCCTGAGGCCGTGCCCGGTTACCGAATTGGCGAAGGGTCCCGCTCTCTTCCTTCGCCATGCTGCGGGAAAGGCGCTAGGACAGGTCGATGACCTTCGGAGCCCTTTCCCGCAGCGCCTTGCTGGCCCTTCTTATGGCTGCCCGACCTGCGCACGCAAGCAGCCATGACGTCAAGATAACCCGCGATGACTGGGGCATTGCCCATGTCGATGGCAGGACCGATGCCGATGCCGTATTCGGCGCAATCTATGCGCAGGCGGAGGATGATTTCCCGCGCATCGAGGCGAACCTGCTGACTGCGCTGGGGCGACGGGCGGAGACCGAGGGCGAGGACTTTCTGTGGCAGGACCTGCGACAGCGGTTGTGGATCGATCCGGACGCTCTCAAGCGCGACTATGCGGCTTCGCCGGCTTGGCTGCGCAAGCTCATGGATGCCTGGGCGGCCGGCCTGAACCATTACATCGCGACCCACCCGCAAGACACGCCGAAAGTCCTGACCCGCTTCGAGCCATGGATGGCGCTCTCATTTACCGAAGGATCGATCGGTGGGGACATCGAGAAGGCAGCGCTCAAGCCTCTCGCCGCGTTCTACGGTGGCGAAGCAAGCCCCCTGGCGCTGGCAAGGGAAATGCTGCGGGACGACGAGCCGCGCGGTTCGAATGGGATCGCGATAGCGCCCAAGCGCACGGCGAATGGCAATGCTTTGCTGCTTATAAACCCGCATACCTCGCTCTTCTTCCGATCCGAGCTGGAGATGAAGAGCGGGGAAGGGCTGCATGCCTATGGCGCCTCAACCTGGGGGCAGTTCTTCATCTATCAGGGCTTCAACGAGAAGCTTGGCTGGATGCACACCACCAGCGGTGCCGACAACGTCGACGAATTCGTCGAGACAATCGCGCGAAGGCGGGGCAAGTGGCTTTACAAGCGCGGATCTGCATTCAAGCCGTTCGCGGTGAAGCCGATCGTTCTGCGCTTCCGCAAACCGGATGGAAGCCTGGCCGAGCGAACCTTCCGGACTTACGCCAGCGACCATGGACCAATAGTGCGGCAGAGCGGTGAGGGAAAAAGCCGCAAGTGGATTGCCCTTTCCTTGATGCACCGGCCAATAGCTGCGCTCAGCCAGTCATGGTTGCGCACAAAGGCCCGCGATAAGGCGGAATTTCTCAGGATCGCCGAGTATCGCGCCAATTCGTCGAACAACACCCTGTACGCCGATCGTGCCGGCAATATCGCGCTGCTCATGCCGCAATTCGCGCCCCGTCGGGATGCGAGGTTCGACTATCGCGAACCGGTGGATGGGAGCGATCCTGGAGCCGATTGGAAGGGGCTATATGGGCCGGCAGAGCGGCCTGACGTGGTCAATCCGCAGTCAGGCTGGGTCTACAATTCCAACGATGCGCCGTGGCGCGCGGCAGGGGAAGGCACGCTGAATGCGGCGCGCTGGCCAGCGACGTTCGACCAGGTCGGGGCCAATCCACGCGGCGACCATGCGCTTGAGCTGCTGGGCAAGGCGCAGGGGCTCGATCTGGAAAGCCTGCGGGCGCTCGCCTACGATCCGCACATGCCGCTGTTCGAAGACCTGATTACGGGGCTGGCGCAGGTGGCTGCAACAGATCCGCTGAGCGGGCCGGTTGCGCTACTCAAGGGCTGGGACCGGCGATGGTCGGCAGGTTCACAGGCCATGAGCCTTGCACACTATTGGGGCGACGAACTGGAGGCTGACGTGCGCAAGTCGCTGCCGCGCACCGGCAACGTCTTCGCCGCGATGCGGGCGACGACGGAGCAGCAGCGCAGGGCGGCGCTTGCACGCGCGGTTGCGCGCTTGCAGGCCGACTTTGGCGGGTGGCAAGTGCCTTGGAGCGAGGTCAACCGCTATCAGCGCACCACTTCGGACATCATCCAGCCGTTTACTGACGACAAGCCCAGCTTGCCCGTGGCATTCTCTTCGGCCCGCTGGGGTTCGTTGGCATCGTTTGGGACGAAGCAATATCCGGGAACCAGGCGGTGGTACGGCACGAGCGGGAACAGCTTTGTGGCCGTGGTCGAGTTCGGCCCGAAAGTGAGGGCCATGGCGGTATCGTCGGGCGGGGCCAGTGGCCGCGAAGGGTCACCCCATTTCAACGATCAGGCCGAGCTATATGCGGCAGGAAAGATGAGGGCGGTCTACTTCTACCCCGAAGACATCAAGGGGCATGTCGAGAAGACCTATCGCCCCTGAATGATCGCTTCAGCGCGCGCCAGGTCTTCGGGCGTGTCGATATCAAGGGCAAGATGCTGATCCAGCGGGATTGCTGGTGCATTGCGCAGCAGGGCAGCGGCTCCGCGATCACCTTGGAGCGAGCGCAGAGCCGGAAAATGCCGCGCGCCGAAGATGGCAGGAACCATCGTGCGATCGGCCACGCTGGTGCTAATGTGATCGCCATCGAACGCCTGAATGAGATTTTCGAAATGGCTGGTCGGCACGAGCGGCATGTCTGCGAGGGCAATCAAGGCAGCGCAGGCATCGGGAATTTCGCCAATGCCAGTGGCAATCGAGCGGGACAGTGGAGCGCCGATTGGTTCGAGCGCGATCCTCTCGAAGCCTTCGACCTCGGGCGTAGCTTCGGAGCAGATGATCAGCTTTCGCTTGAACGGCAAGGCTGCCAGACGGTCACCGAGGTGCCGGGCCAGTGGCCGGCCTGCAAGCGTCGCGGCAAGCTTGCTGCCGCCGAAGCGACTTCCGCGCCCGGCAGCGAGGAGAACGACGAAGATGTCGGCAACTGTCATTGCTCTGCGTCGGCCAGGGATTCGCCTGTCCAGTAGGTCCAATGCGCGAGAGTGTTGTATTCGGCAACGAGTTCGGCGAGCAGGGAAACGGCAAGCGTTGCCGGATCGCGGGTGGAAGGAATAAGCCCGATATGGCCGCGCAGACGCGCGATCTGTTCCAAGGGGACGCCGCTTGCCTGCAAGGCATCAAGCCTTGCGCGATGTGTGCGCCGACTGCCGATGGCGCCGTGGTAGAATGCCGGGAGCGCAAGCGCCTGCGGCAGCAGATGCTCTTCCCAATCGCGCCCGTGAAACAGGAACACGATAGCGGACCAGTGATCGGACGCGGTCAATGGTAAGGTTGAGCGCACCTGGATGCGGGTGGCCGCGATCTCGAGAGCGGCAAGGTCCATGCAAGTGCCGACGTCAGGGGATAGTGCATGAACTTGTGCGCCGAAGGCTTTGGCCAATCTGGCAAAAGCCGTAAGATCTTCGCCTTGGCCCAATGCATGAATGCGTAATGCCGGCTGGTAGCAGTGGGTCAGACATTCGCCATTCCATGGCGCTTCCTGCGCGTCTGCCACCACTGTGACCCGATCGCATTCCAACCGAAGTGCGGCTGGCTGGCG
Source organism: Novosphingobium subterraneum (assembly GCF_000807925.1). GTDB lineage: Bacteria > Pseudomonadota > Alphaproteobacteria > Sphingomonadales > Sphingomonadaceae > Novosphingobium > Novosphingobium subterraneum. Next base: position 98,824 of record NZ_JRVC01000008.1, read on the forward strand.
TTCTCCCAGCAAATCGAGAGCCTTGCGGATCGACGCAGTATCCGGGCGAGGCGTGAACAGGAGATCTATTCCCCCACCGCACGGCAGGCGAATGTCGATATAGGGTGAACCGATACCGTAACGGACCACATGCCCCCAGCCGTCGGCCAGCGTTTCCAGTGCCTCCGCCGCCACGGCGTCTTCGATACAACCGCCTGAGAACGAACCAACCCGTCGACCGTCTGCCGCGACGGCCATTTGCGTGCCAATGCCGCGCGAGGATCCGCCGATCACCGCAACCAGAGTGACGAGCACGGTCTCCACGCCTTCATCCGCACGAGCGGACAAGAAGCGAAGAATGTCTAAGGGAGTCGTCGCGACCATGCGCCGCGGGCTATATCATCTCCAACGGAAGGCGGCGATGCCGTTTTCCTGTGAGCGAGTAGATTGCGTTCGCCAGAGCAGGAATGACCGGAGGAAGAGCCGGTTCGCCAAGACCGGTCGGCGGGAAGTCTGTCTTAACGAATTCGACCACGATTTCTCGAGGCGCCGCATCAATCCGCATGAGGGCGAAGTCCCCGAAATTCTCGGCGGTGATTGCGCCGTTCTCTTGCACGATCTTCTGTCCAACGAGCGCCTGGCCAATTCCATCGATCACGCAGCCTTGCGCCTGGTTCAGCGCGTTGATCGGATTGATGACGTGGGCGCCGATGTCGCCTGCCACCCAGACCTTATCGATCTGGATGTTGCCGTCCTTCATCGAAAGATCAACAATTTCAGCGAAATAGCCAAGGTGGCTGAAGTAGAAGCCGAAGCCGCGGCCCTTTTTGCGGCCTTGCCATCCAGCGGACTTGCACACCGCGTCGATCACGCCGCGCGCCCGGCCGGTGTGGAACTTCACGCGCTCGCCCGGGATCTCGCGCGGTGCCCCGAGGGTGCGGCGCATGAACTCGGGGAGATCGAGCCCTGCGACTTCGGCAACCTCGTCCATGAACGACTGCCACACGAACGACATGGCGTTCGAGGTCGGCGCGCGCAGCCAGCCGGTGGCGAGGTTGGTCGCCATGTAGCTGGCGCCGAGGTCGACGTTGGGCACGATCGGCGCGGGGAACTCGCTCGGCGCCATCTGCGCGGCGCGGATCGGTTTGCCATCAGCGCCGAACGTCACGAAGTGGTCCTTGAGGGCAATGAGCGCCCCGTTGGCGTCGAGACCGGCGGTGAAGCGGTGCCAGCCGGCGGGGCGGTAGAAATCGTGGCGGAAATCGTCCGTGCGGTCGTAGAGGACCTTGACCGGCTTTCCGGGCATGGCCTTCGCGACCTGGCCGGCGATCACCATGTAGTCATTCATCAGGCGACGTCCGAAGCCGCCACCGATCCGTGTCAGGTGGATGGTAAGGTCATCGGCGTTCAGGCCGCATAGCTTGGCGGTTTCCTCGCGCCCGCCCGCGGGCGCCTGGCTGGGCGCCCAGATCTCGAGCTTGCCGTTCTGGAACATCGCCGTGCAGTTTTGTGGTTCGAGCGATGCGTGGGCGAGGAAGGGGTATTCGTAGTCCGCCTTGACCACCTTTGCCGCCTTGGCGAGCGTGGCGTCCGGATCGCCGACCTTGAACAGGCTGGCTTGCGGGGCGTTGTCGACGATCTTCGCGGCGTCGGCTTCGTATTTGGCGGTTGAGAAGCCTGTGACGGCAGCGTCGTCCCATTTCACGGCGAGCTTTTCGCGTGCCTTGCTGGCTTTCCACCAGCTGTCGGCGATGACGACCACCGTGTCGGACTTGCCCTGTGGAACGAAGCCGCTGTTGACGGCGACGACGCCGAGCACGCCGGGGATGGCTTTTGCCGCCGCGTCATCGAACGAGGCGACCGTGCCGCCGTGGGACGGGCACTTGACGATGGCGGCGTGAACCATGCCCGGGAGGCTGGTGTCGATGCCGTAGAGGGGCTCGCCCTTGACGATCTTCGGCACGTCGACACCGGGCTTGGATTTGCCGATGATCGTGAAGGTTTTCTCGTCCTTCAACTGGACCTTGGCGAGATCGGGCGGGGTTTCGGCAGCGGCGGCCCTGGCCAGAGAGGCGTAGGTCAGGCTCTTGCCGGAGGACGGCTGGATCACGGCACCCCTGGCCGTGGTGAGGCTGGCGGGATCGACACCCCACTTCTTTGCTGCAGCGGAAACAAGCATGGCGCGGGCTGCGGCGCCGACCTGGCGCATGGGTAGCCAATTGCGCGGTGTTGCCGTGCTGCCTCCTGCGGTCTGTACGCCATAGATCTTTTCGTTTGCATCGGTCTGCTCGATGCGAACCTGCTCCCAGGCAATGTCCATTTCCTCGGCGATCAGCATGGGCAGCATGACCTTTACGCCCTGTCCGATCTCCGGGTTCTTGGCACCGATGGTCACGGTGTTGTCGGCATTGATGCGGACGAAGACGTTGAGGACGTCGGCGGGTGCAGTGGCCGTTGCAGCGGCGAGGACGACCGATGCGTCGAGAGTGAGTGCCGTGCCGCCAGCCAGCGAGGCGGCGATGAACGAGCGGCGGGAGAGGGTCAACTGGTCGCTCATGCTGCGGTCTCCTCAGCCGGAAGGCCTGCGGCGGTGCGGATGGCGGCGCGAATGCGCATATAGGTTGCGCAGCGGCAGATGTTGCCGCTCATCCAGCCGTCGATATCGGCCGGTGTAGGTTTCGGGTTCTGCTTGAGCAGTGCGGTGGCGGACATGATCTGCCCGGCCTGGCAATAGCCGCACTGCGGCACGTCGAGCGCGACCCATGCGTCCTGCACGCGCTTGCCGAGCGCATTGAGGCCGATGCCCTCGATCGTGGTGATCGACTTGCCGGCGGCATCGGCAATCGGCGTCTGGCACGAGCGAACGGCATCGCCATCGAGGTGAACGGTGCAGGCACCACACAGGCCAGCGCCGCAGCCGAACTTGGTCCCCGGCATGTCGAGATCTTCGCGTAGTACCCAGAGCAAGGGCTTGTCTGCCTCGGCTTCGACAACGCGTTTGCGGCCGTTTACGGTGAGGGTAATGCTCATCGCCTGAAATCCCTGGATGATCCGGAAGGGCAGAGCGGGACGCCTGATGGCACCGGCTTGTGACTTCCGGAATCTGGACAGGCATCCGGTGTGGGTCAAGCGCCTTGTTGGGCAAGTAACCGTTGGGCGGCAATCGGTGCAAGCGCGACCTTGGTCTCTGGGCGGCGCGGTGTTATGCGCGGTGCGTAATGGCTGCGCTTCCCGAGACCTTAGACACCGACTTGCCATCCGCCCGGCGGCCGGGAACCTACGCTCGTGGGACGGAGACGGTCGACGCGATCATCAAGGCGGCGCTGCGCGTCCTGATCGATGAGGGGGCAGGGGCCTTTACCATTCGGCGGATCGCTGCGGAATGCGGGATGAAAGTGGGGAATGTCAGCTACCACTTTCCCAAGAAGGAACTGCTGATCCAGACGCTGCTCGATGACATCATCGGGAACTATGACAAGCTTCTCGAGCGCACCGTCCGTCAGCCTGGTCTCGACGCCGAGGAGCGGCTGCGACTGATCGTCGTCATGTGCCTCGACGACATCGCGGGCAAGCGAACCACCAGGCTGTTCACGGAGCTGTGGGCTCTGGCCAACCACAACGAATTCGTGGCCGACCGTGTACGCCTGTTCTATCAGCGCGTGCACGAATCCATCGCGGAGTATATCGCTGAACTGAACCCGTCACTGAGCGCGCAGGAGGTCCGCGATGTCGCGCTGTACATCAGTGCGTCCATGGAGGGGGCGACGCCTTTCCTCGGATACCAAAAGCCTTGGGCCTCCCGGATGAGCGCCTATACCGCAATTGCGACACATGCGCTGGTATCGCTTGCCAAGTCGATAACTTCGGCAGAAATTGCGGGCTTGACCAACCGCAGGTAGCGCATCGTTTCGCACACGCAAAAAAGGCGTTGACCGAATCTGGACATGCGTCAAGTCTCTGCCCTGCGGACTGGCAAAGGGGGCCGAGATGACGCTTCAACGCAAGGTGGCGCGAGTTGTTTTGGGTTCGATGCTGACCGGAGCGCTGGCAGGTCTTCATGCCATGCCGGCATTCGCCGAAACCGTGGTGCCGGAGGCCGAAGAGCCTGGCGTGATGACCTTGGAGCCGCCCAAGGCAAGCTGGTTCTACGTCCGTGGCGGCTGGGGATCGGCAGGTTCGAGCATCTTCGACGCTGGCACGGGCAAGATGGTCGGCATGGTCAACACCAGCCGCGATTCCGATATGGCGATCGACCCATCGGGCAAGTTCTACTACGTTGCCGAAACAATCTGGTCCAAGGTCAACCGTGGCACGCGCCAGGATCTGGTTTCGGTCTACGACAGCAAGACTCTGAAGCTGGTAAGCGAAATCCCCACGCCGGGGCGCCTGATCGTCGGCGGGTTTACGACCAACTTCGTGCTGACTGACGATGGCAAGACCGCCTACGACTACAACTTCGATCCGGCCTCGTCGGTGAACATCATCGACATGGTGAAGCGCAAGTTCGTGCGTGCGGTGGAACTGCCGGGGTGCGCGGGGATGATTCCCAATCCGGGCGTGGGGTTTTCCTCGCTCTGCGCAGACGGCACGATCGCGACCGTGGCCATCAAGGGCACAACGCAGGACATCACGCGGACCGAGCCGTTCTTCGACGCTGCGGCAGACCCGATCTTTTCGAACACCGTCTATGATCGCAAGAAGAAGCAGGCGGTGATGGTCAGCTATACCGGCCTGATCCGCACGGCTTCGATCGGTGCCAAGGTCGAGGTCAGCACGCCGTTTTCGATCCAGGAAGCGGGCGGGATGAAGTCCGCCGATGTCAAGCCGCTCGATATTGCCTGGTATCCCGGCGGGATGCAGCCGGTTGCGCTGCACAGGCCCAGCGGCACGCTGTGGGTACTGATGCACAAAGGCGAATACTGGAGCCACAAGGAAGGCGCCGAGGAAATCTGGGGCGTGGACCTGGCGGCCAGGAAGCTGGTCAAGCGCATTCCCGTGGAAGGCAAGCCGGGCAACATCCAGATCACGCAGGACGATGCGGCCATGATCATGGTCAACGGCTACAAGGGCGATGCGCAGGTTATTGATTCCAAGACAGGCGAGGTGAAGCACGAGATCGAAAACGCCGGTGGCGGCTTGATCACCGTCGTGGAGCCGATGTGATCACCGGCGACGCCTTGAGCATGCAGACAGCAATGGGGATCGCCGGCACGGCAGGCGCGATCGGTGTTGGCGCGGTGTTCGTTGGCGCTGGCATTGCAAAGTTGCGCAGCCGGCGGATATTTTCCGGCGTCGTCGCCAACTATCGCTTGCTGCCGGAGGCATTGGTTCCGGTGGTCGCGGCGACGCTGCCTTTTGCCGAAGTGGCGGTTGGGGTTGCGCTGATCTGCGGCGTTCGCCTTGCAGCAGTGCCGGCCGGTCTGTTGCTGCTGGTCTTTGCGGCGGCCATGGCGATCAACATCGGCCGGGGCCGTTCGCACATCGATTGCGGGTGCGGCCGGTCAGAACTTCGCCAGCCCCTCAGTCGCGCGCTCGTGACACGCAACCTCGTGCTGGCTCTGCTGCTGGTTCCCGCGCTGCTGCCACAGCCGCAGTTCGCTTCGGCACAATGGCTGATCGGTCTAGCCGCTGGCACGGCACTTTATCTTATAACCCTTCTGGCCAACACATTGGCGGCGCTGGCCCAAGGGCCTCTCGCCATGGAAAGGAATTCGCGATGATAACGGCACTGATCGTTGGGCAGGTCCTGTCATGGCTGGTGATCATAGCCCTGGTGGTGGCGCTGCTGGCGCTGGCGCGGCAGGTGGGCGTGCTGCACATGCGGGTGGCTCCGGCGGGCGCCTTGCAGACCAGCGGCGGGCCTGCGGTCGGGGGCACGGCTCCTGCGGTTCCGGCGCGCACACTGGATGGCAAGGATGTGATGGTGGGCGGGCCAGCAAGGAACGTGCCGCTTCGGCTGCTGATGTTCGTCTCGGCAACGTGCCCGCTGTGCAAGGGCCTGATCCCGGCGGCACGCTCCTTTGCCAAGGACGAGCGGGTCGAACTGACCTTCGTCGGCGACGACGACGCGCAGGTGCAGCGCGGGCTGATTGCGGCGCAGGGGCTGGAAAGCTATCGCTTCATCAACGGTCCCGAGGTGGGGCAGGCGTTCGAAGTGGGCAAGCTGCCTTACGCGGTGCTGCTCGATGCGGACGGCACGATCCTGTCAAAGGGCCTGGTAAACAGCCGCGAGCATCTCGAGAGCCTGGTGGTGGCGCATGAAATGGGGATCGCCACGGTGCAGGATTACATCGGCAAGCTGAAGACCGTCGCTGCGGCCTGATCGGTCTCGCGCATCCAAAGGATCATAGGGGGCATTCGATGAAGCGTTTCAATCCCGATGCGATGGGCGAGAAGCTTTTGCGGCGCTTTGCTGGCGGAACATCGCGTCGTGGCATCCTGGCGCGGATGGGGGCGGCGCTGGTGGCTGCACCGGTCTTCCCGTTGCTGCCGGTGAGCCGCGCCGAAGCGGCCAAGCCTGATCGTTCGCCCGAGGCCAAGACCGAGTTTGCGCGCAGCGCGCAGACGACCGACCAGACCAAGTGCAACTACTGGCGTTATTGCGCCATCGATGGCGCGCTATGCACCTGCTGTGGTGGCGGCATACACACTTGCCCGGCAGGCGCCGAACCATCGCCGGTTTCGTGGGTGGGTTCGTGCATCAATCCGGATGACGGCAAGGCCTACATGATCGCCTATCGCGATTGTTGCGGAAAGCCCGCCTGCGGCCAGTGCAATTGTGACAATATCGATCGCGAGACGCAGCTCTATCTGCCGCAGCTCAACAACAATATCATATGGTGCTTCGGTACGAGCAGCATGGAGTATCACTGCTCCACCGCGATGATGATCGGCGCGGCCTGAGGATCGGGCGATGCGCGTGTTGGCCTTGGCCGGAGTTATCGCGGCGCTGGCAATTGCGATGCCTGCGGTATCTGCGGGCGATCCCCGCGCCGAGACGGTTGCGAATGGACTGGCGGCGATCGGCGATCCTGAGCTGGCCAAGGCCGATTATGTCGAACATTGCGCCGGGTGCCACGGGGTGCAGGGCCTTTCTGCGCCAGCCAGGCTGCCGGAATTGCGCGGGCGCGTAGGCTACATGATGTGCACGGCCGATACCCGCGCCTATCTACTGCGGCTGCCAAACATCGCCAAGAGCCGGATCAGCGACAACCAGCAACTGGCTGACATGCTCAACTTCATGGTCTTCGGCCTTGGCGGCACGAGCGTCCTAGCGGGCACGAAGCCTTTCACGGCGGCGGAGGTCGGCTATGAGCGTCAGTTCGCGCTGACCTCGGCCTCGCTGGTGCGTGAGCGCATGCGGCATGTGGAAACGGCGATCGGCAAGTGCGGCGCACCTGCCTCGTTCCGCAACTTCTACAACGGCAATTGATCAGCGCGGAGCAAGGCCCGCTGTGAGGAAGTCGACCAGCTTTACGGCAATCTCGCGCTCGGGCAGTTCGCCATCGGGGCGATGCCAGCGGGAGGGGCCATTAAGTGCGCTCGCCAAGGTAAGCGACGCGAGCTTGGGGTCGCACGGGGCGGCGGATCCATCGGCTATCGCCTCGGCGACAAGCTCGCGCAGTGTTGCGTCGATGCGGCGCTTGCGAAGGCGTATCGTCTCACGGGCGTCTGGCGACAGGGCTTCGTTGGCCGTCAGGATGTTGCAGCGGCCAAAGTCGTTCATGTTGATCTCGGCATAGTCGATCAGGAACGCGCGCAGACGCTCCAGGCCGAGGCCATGGATCAATCGCGCCTGTTCGGCTGCGGCTAGCAACTGGTTCATGCCAATGGTGAGGCATTCGATCAACACCTGCTCCTTGTTGCCGAGGTAGTGGTAGATCGTCGGCTTGGAGATGCCGAGGCTGGCGGCCACGTCGTCCAGCGAAGTCTGGTGATAGCCGCGCGCGTTGAACATGCGCACTGCAGCGGTCAGCACGGCCATGCGCTTGGCTTCACGTTCTTCGCTGCGTTCTGCGGCGGTCTTGAAGGGCGATCGTGGGGCCAAGGACGGTTACCTGCGTGTTCTGCCAGTTGGAAACTCGACGCGAGCGGCGCTTTTGTCGCGCGCAGGGTAGGGCAGTCTTGCGATTGACACCATACCCAAAAGAACAATACCTACTCGTGAGTATATATTGTTCCAGTAGGTCGGGAAAGCTTCTGGCTTGCTGCTGATAGGATTGGATTGGCTATGGAAATCAATGATCTGGCTGCGATCGTAACCGGTGGTGCTTCCGGTCTCGGCGGAGCGACTGCGGCGCGACTCGCTGAACTTGGCGCGAAAGTTTCGATCTTTGATTTGAACGAAGACCTGGGGCGGGCGCACGCGGCAACCATCGGAGGCAGCTTCTTCAAGGTTGACGTGACCGACGAAGACGCGGTCGACAACGCCATCCTTGAAGCTGAGGCGATGAACGGCAAGGCACGCATTCTGGTGAATTGCGCCGGGATCGGCCCACCCGCCAAGGTCATCGGCCGCGATGGCAAGGCCATACCGCTCAAGGATTTCAGCAAGATCATCCAGATCAATCTGATCGGCACGTTCAACGTGCTTTCGAAGTTCGCGGCCCGCATCTTCGATGCCGAGCAGGTTGGCGAGGAGCGCGGCGTCATCATCAACACCGCCAGCGTCGCAGCGTTCGAAGGGCAGATCGGGCAAGCCGCCTATTCTGCGTCAAAGGGCGGCGTTGTCGGCATGGCGCTGCCGATTGCGCGGGAATTTGCGCGCTACGGCATCCGCGTGAACACGATCGCGCCGGGTCTGTTCCTGACGCCCCTGCTGCAGTCCCTGCCGCAGGAAGCGCAGGATTCGCTGGGGAGCCAGGTCCCGTTCCCGAGCCGTCTGGGCAAGCCCGAAGAATACGCGCGCATGGTCGAAAGCATCGTGACCAATCCGATGCTCAACGCCGAAGTCATCCGCCTTGACGGCGCAATCCGCATGGCGCCGCGCTGAAAACTGTCAACCGATCCCGCGATTGAGGAGTGAAGCAAATGGCAACTGGCATCGGCATGGACGCCGCATTGGAAATCGCGGATCGGGTAGAGCGGTTCGTTCGCGAGGAAGTGATCCCGTACGAGAACGATCCACGTCGTGACGATCACGGCGCGCCGCTTGACGAGATGGTCATGGAAATGCGCGAGAAGGCCCGCGCGGCGGGCGTGCTTACGCCCCACATCCTGGCCGATGGTCGCCACCTCAACCAGCGCGAGACGGCGGTCGTGCTGATCCGTTCGGGCCTCTCGCCGCTCGGCATGCTGGCAGTGAACACGCAGGCGCCGGACGAGGGCAACATGTACCTGCTCGGCAAGGTTGGCAGCCCCGAACTGAAGGAACGGTTCCTCAAGCCGCTGGTGTCGGGCAAGGCGCGGTCGGCGTTCTTCATGACAGAGCCTGCGGAGACCGGCGGAGCGGGTTCCGACCCTTCGATGATGCAGACGACCTGCCGCCGCGACGGCAACCACTGGGTGATCAACGGGCGCAAGGCGTTCATTACCGGTGCCAAGGGTGCCAAGGTCGGCATCGTCATGGCGAAGGACGAGCAGGGCGGGGCGTGCATGTTCCTCGTCGACCTGCCCGATCCGGCGATCGAGATCGTGCGCGTGCCGAACACCATCGACAGCAACATGCCCGGCGGCCATGCGGTGATCGACATCAAGGACCTTCGCGTTTCGGCAGACCAGATGCTGGGCGAGCCGGGCGAGGGCTTCAAGTATGCCCAGGTTCGCCTGAGCCCGGCGCGCCTATCGCACTGCATGCGTTGGCTCGGCGGCTGCATCCGCGCGCAGGAGATCGCTTCCGATTATGCCAACAGGCGCATGGCGTTCGGCAAGCAGTTGATCGATCACGAAGGCGTGGGCTTCATGCTGGCCGAGAACATGATCGACCTGAAGCAGGCCGAACTGATGATCGACTGGTGCGCAGGCGTCCTTGATACCGGCTCGCTCGGCACGGTCGAAAGCTCGATGGCCAAGGTTGCTGTGTCCGAGGCGCTGATGCGCGTGGCCGACAAGTGCGTGCAGGTGATGGGCGGAACGGGCGTCACCTCCGACACGATCGTCGAGCAGATGTTCCGTGAAGTGCGCGCGTTCCGCATCTATGATGGCCCGACCGAGGTCCACAAGTGGAGCCTTGCCAAGAAGATCCGCCGCGACTGGCGCCACGCACAGGCGGGGACGGCACACTGATGGGCGGCACGGCGCAGGAGGCAAATGCCGGCACCACGCCGGTTCGCGAGGGCTACCGCTTCGATGAGGCCGCGCTTGCGAAGTGGATGGAGGCCAATGTCGAGGGCTTTTCGGGGCCGCTTGAGGTGGAGCAGTTCAAGGGCGGGCAATCGAACCCGACCTACAAGCTGATCACGCCAGGCCGCGCCTATGTCCTGCGCCGCAAGCCACCAGGGCCAGTGCTGAAGGGGGCACACGCGGTCGAGCGGGAGGCCAAGGTACTCTTGGCTCTCGGGTCCGTTGGCTTTCCGGTGGCGCATGTCCACGGATTGTGCACCGATGAAAGTGTCATTGGCAGCTGGTTCTATGTGATGGAGATGGTCGAGGGCCGCATATTTTGGGATGCGACCTTTCCTGACGTTTCCCGCGAAGAGCGGCCGGCCTATTTCGACGCGATGAACGCAACGATCGCGCAATTGCACTCGATCGACCATGAAGCTGTGGGGTTGGGCGACTACGGCAAGCCTGGCAACTACTTCGTGCGCCAGGTCGGCCGCTGGTCGAAGCAGTACCTCGAGGACGAACTTGCCGGGCGGGATCCGAACATGGATGCCCTGGTCGATTGGCTGCCGACAGCCATTCCCGAAGGGGACGAGACCAGCATCGTTCACGGGGACTTCCGCTGTGACAACATGATCTTTCACCCCACCGAACCGCGTGTGATTGCCGTGCTCGACTGGGAGCTGTCGACGCTGGGGCATCCACTGGCCGATTTCGCTTATCACGCGATGATGTACCACATGCCGCCCAATATCGTGGCCGGGCTGGAAGGGGCGGACCTGGCAAAACTGAACATTCCCGGCGAGGCCGAGTACGTCGCTGCCTATTGCCGCCGGACAGGGCGAGACTCGATTGCGTCGTGGGATTTCTATGTCGCCTTCAACTATTTCCGGCTCGCCGCGATTTTCCACGGCATCAAGGGGCGCTACCTTCGGGGTACTGCCGCATCAGCGCATGCCAAGGACCGTGCGGAGGCATTTCCGGTACTCGCGCGGCTGGCGAGAGAAGCCATGGAGCGCTGCCGGTAGGTGATTGGTTCGAATCCGAACCTTAACAGTTCTTGGTGATTTGCGGTCTGCGCCGATCCTTTCGTCCGTCGAGCGCATGTTTGCTTTGTCGCTCTTGTGGGGAAAACCCGCTGCTGATTCGGCGGCCGAAGCATACTGGAAAGCAGGTGCAAAAGCGCGGAGGCGCCGGGCCTGTCGATACTGCCAAAGCGGAGGCGATTGATTCTGGCGGCGGCAGGTCGCAGGCATGCTGCAGCGCAAAGGAGGGGGCTGACTAACTGTCAGAGAGGTAAGTAAATCTCCGTGGCAACGTCCTCCATCTGTTTCCACCTCGGTTTCCGGTTGTTCATTTCCGGTGCAATCTTCCCTTTCTGGCTGCAAATTCGCGGTTAGGAGTTGGCATGCAACAGGGTCCGTCCGGTTGTGCGGGGCAACAGGAACAGTCTACGCCATGCAGGTAGCAGCCAAGCCACTAGTCGAAGTTTTCGAAGCCCTGTCGACTGCGCTCGACGAACTCGACACGCACGGTGAGGCTATGGCCGCCCTCCATCTTGCCATGGCAGTGGAATGCCTCGCTCACAGGCTAGAGGACGACGAACCGCACGCTCCGCGGAGGGCGCCGCCGATACTGCGTCTGATCAAGAACGACTGAGCCGCCGGGGCGGGGTGTCGAAAGCTCCAGCAGGGCTGCCGCGCGAACTGTCGCGCGCTGACGCCCGTTCGTCGCATGAGCATTGTCTATCTCTTCGATAGAGTTAATCGAACTGGACGGCGCCAAGTGCGCGACAGCCTATCGCATCGGCAAAAGGAAAGCTTTGAGCCGTAACAGACGAAGTTTAATGTCTACTAAAAAACTTGAGTATAGAAGCTGAGCAACGGCGACGATTCGCCGGAAACCGCGCAGGAAAGGGGCAAGGCAATCATGCGAACACAATCGACGGGCACCCTTCGCGCCAACAGGATCGAACGGGAGATGACCGAACCCACCAAACCAGGAGCTGGCAACCAGGGTGAGTCCGAACGCCATCTCGAAGAAAGCATTGCAAGCGTGCGCGAAGCCCTGACCGGGCTGCGCTACGGGGCCGTGCAACTGACCGTCCATGAAGGGCGTGTCGTCCAGATTGACGTGACCGAGAAGCGACGGCTCAAGCCGAACTGATCGTTCCACGCAGCCAATACCAATAAACAAGCAGAACTACCGCACCGCTGACCGGACCACCGGAAGCATCGTTCGGGAACACATGAGGTCCTACGATGAATTTCCGCGTCCTTCTTGCGGGTGGCGTTGCGCCGCTCGCCCTGGCTTCGCATGGCGTCTACGCTGCCGAAGCGCCTGCCACCACCACCAACGCCGCAGTGCCCGCACCCGAGGACGCCCAGACGACTTCCGTCGGAACGGGGGCCAGTGACAGCGGCGAGATTGTCGTTACCGCGCGTCGGCGCCAGGAAACAGCGCAGGATGTGCCGCTGGCAATTTCTGTCGTCGGGGGCGAGCATATCGACAATACCGGCGCCTTCAACGTCGGCCGTTTGCAGCAGTTGACGCCAACGCTGCAGTTCTACTCATCGAACCCGCGCAACACAGCGGTGAACATCCGTGGCCTTGGCGCGCCGTTCGGCTTGACCAACGACGGCATCGAGCAAGGCGTCGGCATCTATATCGACGACGTCTACAACGCGCGCGTCGCCTCGGCGACGTTCGACTTCCTGGACGTGAAGCAGATTGAGGTCCTGCGCGGGCCACAGGGCACGCTCTACGGCAAGAACACTACAGCCGGCGCGATCAACATCACCACCAACCAGCCGACCTTCGACTTTGAAGGCAAGGCGGAAGTAAGTTTCGGCAACCTGAATTTCGTGCAGGCGAAGGCTGCGGTGTCTGGGCCGATCACGGATACTCTGGCAGCGCGCTTGGCGGTGTCCTCAACCAACCGCAGAGGTACGATCTACAATGTGACGTCGAATCAGTGGATTCAGGGGCAGGACAACCTCGGCCTGCGGGGCCAACTGCTGTTCAAGCCGAGCGACGCGCTGAGCATCACGCTCGCCGGTGACTATAACGAACAGGACGCCGCCTGCTGCGGTTCGGTCTATGTCCGGACCGGAACCACGCAGCGCGCTGCCGATCGTCAGTTTGCAGCGCTTGCCGCGGCACAAGGCTATACCGTGCCGAGCACCAATCCGTATGACAGGCTGACCGACCTCGACGCCACCCTTCAGGCGGGCAACAAGATCGGTGGCGTCTCGCTCAAGGCCAAGTGGGACATCGGGCCGGGTACGCTGACCTCGGTCACTGCCTGGCGCTTCTGGGACTGGCAGCCTCAGAACGACCGTGACTTTACCGGTCTGCCGATCGTCACAAAGTCGCAGAACCCGTCGCAACAGGATCAATACACGCAGGAGCTGCGCTACAACTACAGCGGCGATCGCCTTGATTTTGTGCTGGGAGCCTTTGGGTTCTACCAGCGTATCGACACGCAGGGCACCGAGCAGCATGGCAGCGCGTCGACCAAATGGAACCTTGCGCCAAGCAATGCCCTCTATAACTCCAACGTGCTGAACGGGCTGACGGCGCTCAACACGCAGTATCTCAAGAATGCCAGCGTGGCGGTTTACGGGCAGGCGAGCTGGAAAGTGACGCCGGAACTGACCCTGCAGCCGGGCGTGCGCGTGAACTATGACAAGAAGGACGGCTTCTACCAGCGGCGCGTCTTCACGGCCTCGGGCAGCGAAATCCTGATCGACGGAACGACCAGCCCGGTGAAGACGGCGCAACTCGGCATCTTCACGCCGCAGACCATCTCCCCCAAGTTCAGCGACTGGAACTTCAGCTACGATTTTACCGCCAGCTACAAGGTCGCACCCGGCATCCTGTTCTATGCTACGTACGCCAAGACCTTCAAGTCAGGCGGCATCAACCAGAACGGGGTGCCCACGGATGCCGCGAACAACCCGATCCTCGGGGCGGCTACTGTCAAGCCGGAATCGGTGCAGCACTACGAAGCAGGCCTCAAGACCGAGTTCTGGGACCGGCGGGCCATCCTCAATCTGTCGGCCTACCGCACGGACATCAAGGACTATCAGGCCAACGTGAACAACGGCCAGTTCGGCGTTCTGCGCGGCTATCTCGCCAACGCCGGAGCGGTTCGCTCACAGGGAGTCGAGGCCGATTTCTCGGTCCGGCCGAGCGAGCGCTTCAATGTCTATGTGAACGGAGCCTACACCGACGCCACTTACCGCAAGTTCGTCGACGCTCCGTGCCCGCCGGAGCTTTCGGGCGGAGCCAGTAGCCCCGCCAACTGCGACATTTCGGGCCAGCGCCTGCCTGGTGTATCGAAGTGGTCACTGTCCTTCGGGCTTGAAGCCAATGCTCCAGTCACGTTTCTCGAGCAGGAGGGGCAGGTCTACTTCGGCTATGACGGCAGCTATCGCTCGAACTTCTCGTCGAACCCGACGCCCTCGATCTACACTTGGGTTGATGGTTATTCGCTGTCGAACTTCCGCGTTGGCTTCCGCACTGACGACGGGTTCGACATTTATGGCTGGGTGCGCAATGCATTCGACCAGAATTACATCGACCAGCTCTTCGTCGGCCCAGGCAATACCGGCCTGATCGCGGGACTCCCGGGCGATCCGCGCACTTGGGGCGTAACTTTGCGCAAGAGCTTCTGAGGCCGAACCACCCCGCAGCGCATGCGGTACTCAAGGGCCGGTGGAGCATTCCACCGGCCTCTTTTCGGATCGTCAGTTGTTGCCGCCGATGAAATCGCCCAGTTCGCCCAGAATCGAACCTTCGCCCCGGTTCTGTCCACCACGCGAACCGGCTGCGGCGAGCATCCGGCCGGCCAGGCGGGAGAAGGGCAGGGACTGGATCCAGACCTTGCCGGGACCGCGAAGGCGGGCGAAGAACAGGCCTTCTCCGCCGAACAGGACAGATTTCACGCCGCCTGCGGTAACGAGGTCGAAATCGATGCCAGGCGTGTAGGCGGCAAGGCAGCCGGTATCGACGTGGAGTTCCTCGCCGGGGCGCAGTTCCTTCTCCACCAGCGTGCCGCCCATCTGCACGAAGACCCAGCCATCCCCGTCGAGCTTCTGCATGATGAAGCCCTCGCCCCCGAACAGGCCGGTCATCACGCGGCGCTGGAAGGCAACGCCGATGGAGACGCCGCGCGCGGCGGCGAGGAAGCTGTCCTTCTGACAGATCAGCGTGCCGCCCACTTCCGACAGCTTGATCGGAAGGATCGCGCCAGGAGTGGGCGAGGCGAAGGCCACGCGCGCCTTGCCCGAACCATTGTGCGTAAAAACGGTGGTGAACAGGCTTTCGCCGGTCACGAGCCTCTTGCCCGCACCGAGCAGCTTGCCCATGAAGCCGCCCTGCTGATCGGCACTGCCATCGCCGAATACGGTGGTCATCCCGACTGAGCCGTCCTTCCAGACGAGGGCACCAGCTTCGGCGACCGCGCTTTCGCCGGGATCGAGCTCGATCTCGAGAAACTGGAGTTCCTGCCCCTTGATCTCGAAATCGATGTCGTCAGCAATGCTTGCGCTACGGTGATGGGCCCACGGACTGTTGGACATTGAGGTCTCCCAAGGATTGATGTGCATAGATGTAGCAATCCACTACGCCGATACGAGAGGGCATATCATGTCTTCGTCGGCGCTGTTATGACGCTTGTCGGATCGAGGGGTATTTTGACAATGACGACGCTGCGGCCCGAACGGTATTCTGCGCTTGCCATCATCCTGCACTGGGCGATCGCCTTGTTGCTGCTGTTCCAGATCGGGCTGGGCTGGGCGCTGGAAGACCTTCCCAAGGGCGCGGTGCAGTTTTCGGGCTACCAGTTCCACAAGTCGGTGGGCATCGCGATCCTGCTGCTGAGCCTTGCGCGGCTGGTGGTGCGACTGTTCAAGGCGCGTCCTGCACCCGTGCAGGATGGCAAGGCGCAGATGTTGCTCGCTTCTGCTGTGCACGTCCTGCTGTATGCGGTGATGATCCTCGGGCCACTGACCGGGTGGATCATTGTTTCGACGGCCAAGGTGCGGTTGCAGACGATGTTGTTCGGCAAGGTGCCATGGCCTGACCTGCCGGTTGGCCAGGCCTTCCATGAGCCTGCCGAAGTTCTGCACGGAGCCTTGGGAACCGTCGGCATGGCACTGATCGTGCTGCACGTCGCTGGCGCCTTGTATCACCACTTCAAGCGCGAGGACGTGATTGGCCGGATGCTGCCTGCGGCGATCCGCTCGCACGGCGCGATAGGTATTGCCGGATTTGCAGCAATTGCTCTTGGGGCCGGGGCGCTGATCTGCGGCCTGTTCCTTTCGTTTTCCGGGAACAAGAGTCCGGGTGCTAAGCCGCCAGGCGAAGTGGCTTCTGGAAGTGCTGCCGATGTGCCGATCGAAGAGCCCTCAGCATCCGCGAGTTCCGAACCCGCCGTTGCCGAGAGCGCGGCAGCAACAGCTGCCAAGGCGAGCCCGTGGAAACTGGAGAAGGGCGGACGCTTGGGCTTTGCGGCAGAATACAGCGGAGAGGCCATCAATGGATCGTTCTCGCGCTGGGATGCGACGATCGTCTTCGATCCCGAAGACCTGCCGGGCTCATCCATCCGTGCGACAATCGATCTCGCCTCGGTCGACAGCGGCGACAGCCAGCGCGATGATATGCTGCGCAGTGACAGCTTCTTCGCTGTCGGCGCACATCCCAAGGCGCAGTTCGTCTCGACCAGCATTAAGGAGGCGGGCCAAGGCCGCTACGTCGCCAATGGAACGCTTTCGCTGCATGGACAGCGCAAGCCGATGGCGTTGCGGTTTGCCCTCAAGATCAGCGGCGACAAGGCAACCGCCACCGGCAATGCAACCCTGCAGCGGCTATCCTTCGGAGTCGGTGAAGCAGAATGGTCCGCGACCGATCAACTGAAGGATGCAGTCGGCGTCAACTTCAATATCAAGGCTACGCGGCAGGCCCCTTGATCGCGCCAGTGTGGCGCAGGCCGCCAAAGAAAAATTCGGAATAGGCTCGAGCCCACTTCTCGTTGGCACTGTCGTCGATTTCCTTGATCGAGCCTGTGAAGCGCGCGTGGCCTAGCAGGCCTTCCAACCAGAAACCCGCAGCCAGTGCAGGATCGACCAGTTCGAGGTTCTGCACTCGTGCGGCTTCGCGGATTTCCTCCGAGATACTGACAAGGGCATCGGCGTACATCGCCTGGCGGTAGTTCACTTCGTCAGTCCCGAATTCCTGGTCGCACCAGTCGACCAGCCGCTCCATCATCCGGCCTTCGGCCGAATGAAGCACCCGTATCACGGCGGCGGCGCGGATGCAGAACGCTTCGACGATGGGCAGGCCGACGCCGAGCTTCATGATCTCGAGCCGACGCTCGATAGTCTTGTGAGCCAGGAGCGCTTCGAGAAATTCGCGTTTGCCGGCAAAGCGCGTGTAGATCGTTGCCTTGCCAATGTGCGCATGGCGCGCGACGCGATCAAAGGTGAAGGCTTCGAAGCCGTGGTCCCGCAGGACTTCCCAACCGGCTTCAAGGATTCGCGCAGGGAGACGTTGCGCTTCCTCCAGCGAAGGACGGCCGCGCTTGGTGGCCGTCTTACTGCCTGAAAGATCAGTGGACGGTGATTTGCTGCTCGGCGATTGCGGCGAGGGCGGCAGTGTCATGCGGCTGATCCCGGTCGCACAGCCGGTCGGCCAGAGCTTCGGCGATCCGGTTGTGAACCGGGCAGGACATTTCGAGTCCTTCGCGATAGGCCTGCCAGAAGCGGAGGCCCGCATCGGTAATCCAGCGCATCTTTCCCACTTTCTCGCCTTTGCGGCGTTTCTGGTGGATAGAGTGCCTCAGGCATGGCTGGAGTCAATATACTATAAAATGGGCGAATTCGTTTCATTTATTGGCCCCTGACGCCGCTGCATCGGCGGTCCAGCCAAGGCCAAGTGCCTTTTCTACCGCAATAAACCCTGTCGTAAGCTCTGCTCGAGCGGCCGCGGTTGCCATCGCCAACTGCAGCGCTTGCCGCTCTGCATCAAGACGGTCGGGCTTGCCGATGGTCCCTGCCTGCACGCGTTGCTGCTGCAGATCGACGTTCTTGCGAGCCCGCCCTTCCGCATCAAGCGCCTTGCCGAAAGCGACGCGCTGCGCGCCAAAGCGCGCGAGCGAGCCTTCGGCATCCTGTAGCGCGGTCAGCACTGTCCTACGGTAATTCGCTTCGGCTTCGGCATAGGCACCCTTGGCGGCTTCGACCTGGCGGTCAGCGCGCCCGCCATCGAAAAGGTTCCACTTGATCTGCGGCAGGGCAATGCCGACGATGTTCGCAGGGTCGAAGATGTCGCCGATGTTTTGGCCGCCAAGACCCAGCAGCCCGAGGAATGATATTTTGGGGAACTTGTCGGCAATCTTCACACCGACATCGGCATTGGCCGCAGCGAGTTGGCGCTCTGCCATGCGAATGTCGGGGCGGCTGCGCAACAGGCTGGCCGGGTCGCCGATGGATACTTCGGCAGGCGGCAGGGGCACCGGTGCCGGAGTTTGCAGAAGAGCGTCGAGTGCTCCAGGCTCCTTGCCTGTCAGCACTGCAATCTGGTCCATCAGCACGGCGATTTCGGCGCGAGACTTGGCAACGTCCGCCTCGCTGGCGAACGCCTGAGCCTCGGCTGCGTTGACGGGCTGTTGCGGGATCGTCCCGGCGGCGTAGCGCTGTTGCGCCAGCGCGACCAGTTCCCGATCGATGCCCACCTGCCGATCTTGGAGCGCCAACATCGCCTGCCGCGCGCGCAGGCCGACATAGGCACGGGCGATTTCGGCGGATAGTGTCACCCGCGCGTCTGCCGAGGCTGCCTCTGCGGCCTCTGCGCGCGCCAGCGCGGCTTCCACCTTTCGGCGCGTGCCGCCGAAGAGATCAATTTCCCATGAGGCATCGAAGCCGAGGTTGTAGGCGTTGATCTCGTCCCTCCCGCCACCGTTTCCGGCAATGTTGCCCGGAACGTTGAGGTACGGGGCGGCAAACGATGTGTTCACCGTCGGCAGTGCGGCAGTTCGGTTGGCAGCAAGAGCCGCGCGTGATTGGGCGATGCGGGCATTGGCCACGGCGATTCCCGGACTGTCTTCAAGAGCGGAGACGACCAGCTGGTTCAGGACCGGATCGCCCAGGCTCTCCCACCACCTTGATGAAGGCGTTGTCTGTTGCATGGCCTCTCCGGCGCGGACGAACTTGCCGCGCGAAGCGGCGACGGGGGCGGCTTCGGGAGCGCCATTGTAGTTCGGGCCGACAGTCGTGCAGCCTGCCAGTAACGCGGCGAGGATCGTGGCGCTGCCGATGCGGCGAAGGGATAGCGAGGCAGTCATCAGTGCGCAGCCTTTGCGTGATAGCCCTTGGGAAGCGGGCGCAGAAGAAGAACGAGCGGGGACACGAGCAGAATACCCAGCGTCAGCGCCATGAAATCATCGTTGAAGGCCATGACGAGTGCATCGCGCAGGATCATCCCGTCGAGCGAACGGAGTGCGGCCGCCATTCCATCGGGGCCGCCGCCGTAGGTCATCGCCTGCTGGCCGACCCAGTCCTGAACGTTGAGGTCGTTCGCGCCGAGCGCACTGTGCAGGGTCCAGCGATGGAACTCCCAGCGCTGATCTTGCAGCGTGGCGAGAAGGGCAAGGCCGACCGAACCACCGAGGTTGCGCGCTGCATTGAACAGGCCCGCTGCGTCACCGGCGTCCTCGCGGGAAACGGAACTGATTGCCGCCTGGTTCAAAAACATCATGCAGAACACGGTGCCAAGGCCACGCATCAACTGCGTCTCGACGAAATCGCCGCCGCGCGATTGCGCAGTGAGCGTGACGTCGAGGTAGCAGGACATCGCCAGCAGAGCGATCCCGGTGCCGACGATCACGCGCAGATCGACGCGCGAAATCAGGATCGGAAACAGCGGCATCATCATCATTGCGGGAATGCCGGATATGAAAACGATGCGCCCTGCCTGCATGGCGTTGTAGTCGGCAATCGCCGCCAGGAACTGCGGGATGACGTAAGCAGTGCCAAACATCACGGCGCCGAGCACGAAAGCCAGCACGAACACCGCCGCGAAGGATCTGTTGCGAAGCAGGGCTAGCTTGATTACCGGGCGCGTTGCCTTGAACTGGCCAATGGCGATGAAGATGAAGCCCAGCAGCGTGACTGCGCTGAGTTTCCAGATCAGGGCGGATTCGAACCACTGCTCGCGATGGCCTTCCTCGAGCACTACGGTGATGCCGCCCAGGCCAAGGATCAAGCCGATCACGCCGAACCAGTCAGCGTTCACCAGCTCGCCCAACTGCATCTTCCCCTTGGGCAGACCAACCAGCAACAGCGTGATCAGGATCAGGCTGATCGGCACGTTGACGAAGAAGGCATAGTGCCAGCTGAACGTCTCTGTCAGCCAGCCGCCTACCAAGGGGCCCAGGACCGGGCCCATGATAACGGTCAGGCCGAACAGGGCCGTTCCCACCGGCTGCTGGTTGGGCGGCAGGCGGGTGGCAATGATGGTCAAGGCCGTCGGGATCATCGCACCGGCGGTGAAGCCCTGGCCGACACGACCGAGGATCATCATTGTCAGCGAAGAGGACAGCCCGCACATCACCGAAAAGCCGGTGAACAGGATCGCCGCGATCAGCAGGAAGCGGCGCAGGCCGAACACACGTTCGAGCCAGCCCGTAAGCGGAATGATGATGATTTCGGCGACGAGATAGGCGGTGGCGATCCAGGTGCCTTCGCTCGACGAAGCGCCGATCTCACCTTGGATCGTCGGCAACGATGCGTTGACGATGGAAATGTCGAGCGTCGCCATCAGCGAGCCGATGGCGCCCGCAGCCACCGCCAGCCAGGCGGTGATGTCGGCCTTTTCGCCGCTTGCGGCGGCCGGCGGCATTGCCGCCTCATCCATGGCTGCCGACTGGCTCACTTCGACGCAACCCGATCCTGCTCGTTACGGATCGTCTCAATTGCCGACTTTGCCGAACGCGTGTCGACTTCGACCGAGAGCGAAAGGCCGGGAACCAGCACCTTGCGTGATTCCGGCCCGGCATTGATGCGGATGCGGACTGGGACTCGCTGGACGATCTTGGTGAAGTTGCCGGTCGCATTCTGTGGCGGGATCAGCGAGAAATTGGCGCCGGTGCCCGGCGTGATGCTTTCCACCGTGCCGTGGAAGTCGACGTCGGGCAGCGCGTCGACGTGGACAGTTACCGGCTGCCCCGGACGCATGAGGCCAATCTGCGTTTCCTTGAAATTGGCTTCGACGTAGATCGCTTCGGTCGGCACGATCGTCATCAGTCGCTGGCCGGGCTGCACGAACTGGCCGACGCGCACGGTGGAGTTGCCGATCTTGCCCCCGATCGGGGCCGCAATGCGGGTCGTCTCCAGATCCGTGCTGGCAGCCTCGCGCTGGGCTTGTGCTGCCTTGATTTGCGCCGCGCTCTGGCCGGCCTGGGCACGCGCGCTTGTCACGCGATCGCTTGCGGCCGACAGCCCGGCCTGTTTCGCAGCAACGTCTGCCGCAGCCTTGTCGCGGTTGGCGACGAGCTGGTCGAACGCCTGCTTCGGTTCGGCACCGCTAGCCACCAGGGGACGCATCCGGGCCACTTCGCCGTTCAGGTAAGCGAGTTCGCGCTGGGACGCCTGCAGCGCTGCGCGGGCCTGACCCACTGCGGACTGTGCTTCCTGAATGGCTGCAACGGCGGCCGTCTCCGTGGCCCGGGCGACGTCGACCTGTGCGCTGCTCTGCGCGAGGCGGGTGTTGTAATCGGTCGGATCGATCTGGACCAGCAGAGTACCCTGATCGACCGCCTGATTGTCGCTCACTGCAACACGGCGCACGTAACCGCCAAGCTTGGAACTGATGGTGACGCCGTCTGCTTTCACATAGGCGTCTTCCGTATCCTGCATGAACTTGCCGACAGTCTCGTATTCATACAACGCATAGGCACCGTATAAGGCACCGGCTGCCAGAGCGCCGAGCGCGATACGACCGATCAGCTTCTTGCGGCCCTCGCCGGTATGATGGGAATCAGCTGCAGGTGTCGTGTCGGTCGAGGCGGCCATTTTTGATCCATTCGGCAGTAATTGAACGAAATCGTTCCGTTGCGAAATGCCACTTGGTTCAGGCGCGAAAGGATTTCAAGTGCTGAAATTGCGGCAGGCAGTGCAAAAAGTGCACGCGCACGGCGCAACGCTCTCGCCATTGCGGCGTTCCTGGGATTCATCAGGA
Organism: Novosphingobium subterraneum; assembly: GCF_000807925.1. GTDB lineage: Bacteria > Pseudomonadota > Alphaproteobacteria > Sphingomonadales > Sphingomonadaceae > Novosphingobium > Novosphingobium subterraneum. Next base: position 121,306 of record NZ_JRVC01000008.1, read on the forward strand.
CCTGCACTTTAGGTCACGGCTTCATAGACATCCGGAAAGTGCAATATAATTTCCGCTATTGATCGATCCAATCAATCAAACAAGGCGAATTTGCTCATTGGAAATTCGACTGCTCATGCCCTACCTCACCATTCGTATCCCGGTTCACCAATCCACAACGAGAAGGATTTGAGTCTATGTCGATCGTCGGAAGCAAGCTGAAGCCATTCCAGGCAACCGCTTTCCACCAGGGCAAGTTCGTCGACGTCAGCGATGCGGACGTACTCGGCAAGTGGGGCGTGTTCTTCTTCTACCCGGCCGACTTCACTTTCGTCTGCCCAACCGAACTGGAAGACCTTGCCGACATCTATGGCGAACTCCAGGGCCTCGGCGTCGAAGTCTACTCGGTTTCGACCGATACGCACTTCAGCCACAAGGCATGGCATGAAACCTCGCCGGCTGTCGGCAAGATCAACTACTACATGCTCGGCGACCAGAACCACACGATCTCGAACAACTTCGGCATCTTGCGCGAAGGCGTCGGCCTTGCTGACCGTGGCACTTTCGTGACCGATCCGGACGGCACCATCCAGCTGGTCGAGATCACCCCCGAGGGCGTGGGCCGCAACGCTGCGGAACTGCTGCGCAAGATCAAGGCTGCCAAGTACTGGCGCGAAAATCCCGGCCAGGTCTGCCCGGCCAAGTGGGAAGAAGGCGCCGAAACGCTGGCTCCGTCGATCGACCTCGTCGGCAAGATCTGATTGTTCTGGCAGGGCGCTCACCGCGTGGGGTTGAACGTCCTGCCATAGCCACCGGACGGGCCGTGCCGCTTGTGGGCGGCCCGCCGGCTCCACGATCTCGATCAAATTCGAACTGATCCCCCGTGCGCCGACCATTCGGTGACGCGCGGTCTGTAATGTCCAAAGGAAATGACCATGCCCGTTCTTGACGCCGCCACCACTGCCCAGCTCAAGTCCTATCTCGGCAACCTGCGCCGTCCGATCGAGCTGGTTGCAACTCTGGACGATAGCGCCAAGTCCGCCGAGATGCGGTCGCTTGTCGAGGAAATTGCTGCGCAGTCGGACAAGGTCAGCGCCCGCTTCGACGGAACGGACGAGCGGGCGCCCAGCTTCGCCATCCGGTCAGACGAGGGCAGGGCGGAAGCCGTGTTCGCCGGTCTGCCGATGGGGCATGAGTTCACCTCTCTGATCCTAGCGCTGCTCCACGTTGGCGGGCACCCGCCGAAGGAAGACGCCGAGCTTCTCGACCAGGTGCGCGACCTTGACGGTCCGCTACACTTCGAGACGTTCTTCTCGCTGACCTGCCAGAACTGCCCCGACGTGGTGCAGGCGCTCAACATCATGGCAGCGCTCAACCCTAACGTGACTCACGTCGCCATCGACGGCGCGCTGTTCAAGGAAGAGGTCGAGCGGCGCCAGATCATGGCCGTGCCGACCGTGTTCCTAAACGGACAGCCCTTCGGCTCGGGCCGCATGGACCTGGCGCAGATCGTCGCCAAGCTGGATACCAATGCTTCTGCCCGCGCCGCCGAAAAGATTGCCGCCAAGGAGCCGTTCGACGTGCTCGTCGTCGGCGGTGGTCCTGCCGGTGCAGCTGCTGCGATCTATGCCGCACGCAAGGGCATCCGGACCGGCGTGGTGGCAGAGCGTTTCGGCGGGCAGGTGCTCGACACCATGGGGATCGAGAACTTCATCTCGGTCCAGCACACCGAAGGGCCGAAGCTTGCCGCCCAGCTGGAAAGCCACGTCAAGGAATACGAGGTCGACGTGATGAACCTGCAGAAGGCGACGGCGCTGTTGCCCGGCAGCGAAGGCGCATTGCATGAGGTCCAGCTCGAGAATGGCGCAAGCCTCAAGGCGAAGACGCTGATCCTCTCGACCGGCGCGCGTTGGCGGCAGATGGGTGTTCCCGGCGAGGACGAGTACCGCAACAAGGGTGTGGCCTATTGCCCGCACTGCGATGGTCCGCTGTTCAAGGGCAAGCGCACGGCAGTGATCGGCGGCGGCAACTCCGGCGTCGAAGCGGCGATCGACCTTGCCGGCATCGTTGCGCATGTGACGCTTATCGAGTTCGACAGCCAGCTTCGAGCTGACGCGGTGCTGCAGGCCAAGCTGCGTTCGCTGCCCAACGTCACGATTGTGACCTCGGCTCTGACCACCGAGGTACTGGGCGACGGTGCAAAGGTAACCGGACTGGTCTACCAGGACCGTACGAGCGAGGAACTGCATACGATCGAGCTTGAAGGCATCTTCGTGCAGATCGGTCTTGTGCCTAATACGGAATGGATCAAGGGCGCGATCGATCTTTCGGCTCGAGGCGAAATCGAGGTCGATGCCCGTGGTGCAACCAGCGTTCCGGGCATCTTTGCGGCGGGTGACGCCACCACTGTGCCCTACAAGCAGATCATCATCGCCATGGGCGAAGGTTCCAAAGCTGCGCTTTCTGCCTTCGACTACCTGATCCGACAGGGCTAAGAATAACACTCGGTTTCCGAAGGGCTTTCCCCTTTTAGCCCGACGGGTCGCAGAGGCGGCGGCGCGAGCATTGCGTCGCCGCTTTTTCTGTCTTGAGGCGTTGCCCGATCCGCATCCTTTGACTAACGTCCCCATGTCCTGCGCTGTCAATTCGCAGGCGGGAGAGATTCATGTCGCGTTCGTTGACGTCGCTTCTTGCGGGTTCCGTAATCTTGCCGGCCCTCGGGGCGGCCATGCTTGTCCACCAGCCAGCCAGCGCAGGCGGAACTTATCGCGATCTCAATCACAACGGTCGACAGGACATCTACGAGAACCCGGCAGCCCCGACGGCTCGTCGCGTAGAGGATCTGCTGCGGCAGATGACGCTTGAGGAGAAGGTCGCGCTCATGCTCCATGGCACGCTGGCGGCTGAGAAAGGGTCGGCCATCGGGGTAGGGGCGTCCTACGACAAATCGGCAGCGCAGGCGCAACTCGCTCGGGGCGTGAACAGTGCGATCACCCGCCTATCGCCCGATGCCAGGACTTTTGCGGAAGAGAACAATGCCATCCAGCGATTGGCAGAAGCCACGCGCCTCGGCATCCCTGTCACGATCAGCACGGATCCGCGCAACCACTTCCAGGTGACAGTAGGCGTCAGTTCGGCATCCGGTGGCTTCTCGCAATGGCCCGAGACGCTGGGAATGGCGGCAATCGGGGACGAGAAGCTGATCGAGCGATTTGGCCGGCTCGTCGCCGCCGAATACCGGGCAGTCGGCATCCATATGGCTCTGAGCCCGCAGGCCGATCTTTACACCGAGCCACGCTGGCCTCGCGGCGTGGCGACCTTTGGTTCGGACGCTGCGACGGTGTCCCGGCTTGCAGGGGCTTATGTGCGCGGTTTTCAGGGCAGCCCTACGGGTCTCGTCCGTTCTGGCGTCGCCACCGTGGTCAAGCACTGGGTCGGTTATGGCGCCGAGCCGGAAGGCTTCGACGGGCACAACTACTACGGCCGCATCGCCCGCCTAGATAACGAGAGCTTTGCCCAGCACGTGGCAGCATTTGAAGGCGCGCTTTCCGCGAACTCCGCAGGCGTGATGCCGACCTACGTTGTCGCCAATGGCGTCAGTATAGAAGGCAAGCCCCTGCCACAGGTCGGCGCGGGTTTCAGCAAGCCGCTGATCGACGGCCTGCTGCGCAAGACCAAGAAGTTCGGTGGCATCGTGATTTCCGACTGGGCGATCACCAACACCTGCCTCGAACCGTGCAAGGCGCCCACGGCGGAAAAGCCGCAGGGCTATAACATCGCGATGCCTTGGGGCGTTGAGGATCTTTCCGAGGAAGACCGCTATGCGATGGGCGCCAATGCCGGGATCGACCAGTTCGGCGGCGTCGATGATCCAGCGCCGCTGCTTGCTGCAGTCAAGCACGGCAAGGTCAGCCTCGCCCGGGTCGACGAAGCGGCGCGGCGCGTGCTCAAGCTCAAGTTCGACCTCGGCCTGTTTGACAATCCCTATGTAGATGTGGCCCAAGCCGGGAAGGTGATTGGCGATCCGGCAACCCAGGCCGAAGCCGACAAGGCGCAGCGCGCCGCGCAGGTCCTGCTTGAGAACAGGAATGCACTGCTCCCCTTGGCGCCGGGCCGGAAGGTCTGGCTGTCAGGGGTGGGTACTGAAGCGGCGCGCGCCGGAGGGCTGACGGTTGTGGATACGCTGGATCAGGCCGATGTCGCTCTGGTGCGTGTCGCCACGCCGTTCGAGGTGCTTCACCCCCACCACTTCTTCGGCTCGCGTCAGCACGAGGGCAGGCTCGATTTCCGTGCTGACGACGAAGCAACGAAGGTGGTTGCGATGGCGTCTGCCAAAGTGCCCACGATCGTGGCGGTGGACCTTGATCGTCCTGCCGTTCTGACCGCATTCCAGGCCAAGGCCGCAGCACTCTACGGTCTGTTCGGAGCCAGCGATGCTGTGCTCGTCGATCTCGTGACCGGCAAGGCAAAGTCGCAGGGGCGTCTGCCGTTCGAACTGCCCTCATCGGCAAAGGCGGTCGAAGAGCAGCATCCCGGGCGGCCCGATGATAGTACCGCGCCGCTGTACAAGCGCGGTGATGGCATCATCCTGCCGTAAAAGGCGTTGAAGGCGGGGGAAATCACAAGGCCACGGCCTTGCCGACTCTCCCCGCCTTCGCCAGAGCGACAGGCGTGAGCGCATCAATCGTCATCGGCGCCGACCGGTCCGGCGCGTCTGTCAGGATCGACGTCGAGGAACTTCTTGCAACCCGCCTGCTCGTGCAGGGCAACAGCGGGTCGGGCAAGTCGCATCTGCTGCGCCGCTTGCTGGAAGAGAGCGCGAGCATCGTGCAGCAGGTGGTAATCGACCCGGAGGGTGATTTCGTCACGCTGGCCGAACCGTTCGGCCACGTCGTCGTTGATGGTGCGGCCTACGATGGCCCGGAAATTGCCAAGCTTGCAGCGCGCATTCGCAAGCACCGGGCTTCGGTGATCCTCGCCCTCGATGGACTCGAGCTCGAAGCGCAGATGCGGTGCGCGGCGGTTTTCCTGAACACTCTGTTCGATGCTCCGCGCGACGAGTGGTACCCGGCACTGGTGGTGGTCGACGAGGCGCAGATGTTTGCACCGGCCGCTGCCGGGGATGTGACCGACGAAGTGCGCCGCCTCAGCCTTTCGGCAATGACCAACCTGATGTGTCGCGGGCGCAAGCGCGGACTCGCGGGGGTTATCGCCACCCAGCGCCTCGCTAAACTGGCCAAAAATGTCGCGGCCGAAGCATCGAACTTCCTGATGGGCCGCACTTTCCTGGATATCGACATGGCGCGTGCGGCCGACCTGCTCGGCATGGAGCGGCGCGAGGCCGAGAAGATCCGCGATCTGGAACGGGGACATTTCCTTGGTCTTGGGCCAGCCATTGCCCGCCGTCCGGTCAGCGTCCGCATTGCCGATGTTCAGACTCGCGCGCGCAACGTGGTGCAGGGCCTGATGCCGCTGCCCAATGCGGCCGGTGCTGAGATGGAATCGATCTTGCTGTCCGAACCTCTGGCGATGGAAGCGCCGCCCCGTACGCCCGAACCGGAAGCGCCAGCGCCTGAGAGCGGCGAACTGCTCGAGCAGATCGCAGGCTTTGTGCCCGCTTCAGAGCAAGTTGAGCCGCCCGCGGCGCCAAGCCTGTTCGAGGCGGAGGAAACTGCCGCGAGTATCGCCTCGATCCTTGCCGAGATGGCGGCCGAACCAGATTGCACGTTCCAGCCGGCGTCGCAGCTCTATCAGGACTTCACCGTCCGCTGCCGCATGTTGCGGATATTGCCAGGCATGGACCTCGGCGTGTTCCGGCGCCGGTTCGCGATGGCGGTTGCAGGGATCCATGACGACAAGGCGGCGCAGTGGCAGGATCTGCTCCGGATAGGCAAGGATGTGCCCGATGACTTGCTGGCCCCCTTCCTGACATTGGCCCGTGCAGCGATGGAGGGGGCGCCTTGCCCCGATGATGAAAGACTCGCTGAAATCTACGGAACACGCTCTTCCGGGCGCATACGGCGCCTGTTGGAGCATCTTGAAAAGGGCAATCTGATCGTCGTCCGGACCGATTACGGGGGCAGGCGCTCGGTCGGCATCCCCGCATTGGGAATGACCACGGCGCCGGTCGAAGCCTGAGGCGCTGCCGTCTTTCGCTATTCCACCGTGTAAAAGTCGATCACAACGCCATCAGGCTTGCGAATGCCGCGAGCGACGAACACCTTGCGTCGCATCCATTCGTGCGGACCTGAGCGCACGGAGAAGCGCGGCGTTGTGCGGAAATAGTAGGCGGAAGGATCGACCTTTTCTCCGTTGGCGAGCTTTTCGATAATCTCCGGCGCTGCCGTACGGACTCCCGGATTGGTCACTTCGATTACCGTTCCGTCCGTAGCCTTCAGAAAATAGCGCGCCTCTATCGAAGTGAGACCGCCAGGGAGGATTTCCTGCCAATCTCCACCGCCAGGCAGTACCTGCCCGGCAAGCGCCGGCCCACTCACCGTGCCGCCGGTTATCGGGATGAAGCGCTTGCGCCCGGTATCGATTTCACCTTGCTCAACCGGAGGAGCGAGGGAGGCCTGAACAGTGAACGCGTACGCGAGAGTCGGGGCAGGGGCGCTGGGCCCCGCATCGGCGTAAGCGGCCGGATTCGCAAAGAGTGCAGCCATGCTTGCGAGAAAGGTTTTTCGGGACACCACCATCGCTCCAGTCATGTGCAATCGCCGTAATTGTTGTTGGTCGCATTTTATGCGATTGTCATCCTCCAATTGGGCGCCATGCCGCAATGTGCATTGCACAAAAGGCATTGCAGAATTTGTTTGTGTTACTAATGGAAGGAGCCGGACGCAGCGCGATCTCTGCCTGCAATTCGGCCCTTTACAGGGGCTTTGTGCGCCAGCGTTGGAAGGAATATCCGTGGCTACGGCAGTGATCAACCGACAATCCGTCGTACCTGAACTGGATCTCGACGATCTCGACTCCGTTCTCGGTCTGCACATCGGCACCGTAAACACGCTATTCGTCACGCGGCTGGAAAAGCGGCTGGACACGATGAGCGTGACGCCGAAGCAGGTGGCCATCCTTTGGCTGGTCAATGCCAATCCCGGTTTGAAGCAGACCGATCTTTCAAAGTTCTTCCAGATCGAACGCCCCACCGTGCATCAGTTCGTGCGCCAGTTGATCAAGAACGGCTTTGTGGTGAACGAGCCTTCGAAGCTGGACAGAAGAGCCGGAGGCCTGTGGTTGACCGATGAAGGTCGCGAGGTGCTTGCCCGTTCGCGTCTGGCCATTGCCGAGCACGAGATGGAACTGACCTCGAAGCTCACAGCGCGTGAAAAGTCCGAGCTTTTCCGGATATTGATGAAGCTGTATCTGACGGCGCCGGCCAAGGATTGATCGTTCAGCAGCGGGACATGCCTTGGCAGGCATGATGCCGTGATGACCAAAGGATTCCGCTTCATGAAGCCAATCGCACTAATCGCCGCCGCTTCGTTCGCCATTGCCGGCAGCGCGTTGGCACAGCAGGCATCTGGGGATCCGGCCAGGGGCAAGACCGTGTACGCCCGTTGCGCCGCATGTCATGACCTGAACACCGGTGCGACGCGTCTTGGACCGTCGCTCAAGGGCGTGGTGGGTCGCACGTCTGGCACCATGCCGAACTTCAATTATTCGCAGGCCCTCAAGGACAAGGCCGTCGTCTGGAATGCGCAGTCGCTGGACGCGTTTCTGGCTGGTCCGGCGAAGTTCGCACCGGGCAACCGAATGGCCTTTCCTCCGCTGGCAAATGCGCAGGACCGCGCCGATCTCATCGAATTCCTGGAGCAGTCAGCGCGCTGATTGCAACTTAACCGCAAAGAGCCTCGCACTCATCGGTGCGGGGCTTTTTTGTGCCCAGCATTAAAACAATCATAAATGATCATTCTTGATCGTTTTTGCGCAAAGTGCTACTGAGTCGCCGACCGCGAGATCGCGCAACAGTCTGCAGGATGCCATGAACGCCCACACCCAGATTACCGCCGCCCTTCCATTCGCCGTGCCTGCCAGCCGTTGGGACGATGCGGTCGCTTCGAAGCTCAGCCCTGCCGAACTGCTGCTCTATCGCTCGAACCTGCTCGGCAGCGACCTGACGGTGACGAACTTCGGCGGCGGGAATACCTCGGCCAAGCTCGAGGAGGTCGATCCGCTTACGGGCGAGAAGGTTGAAGTTTTGTGGGTCAAGGGTTCGGGCGGCGATATCGGGTCGATGAAGCTCGATGGCTTTGCCACGCTCTATCAGGCCAAGCTGCTGGGGCTGGAGGCGCACTATTCTGGTCCTGACGATGACGACAAGATGGTCGGCTTCCTGCCGCACTACACCTTCAATCTGAACGGCCGCGCGGCCAGCATCGACACGCCGTTGCATTCGTTGCTGCCGTTTGCCCACGTCGATCACGTCCACCCGGACGCGATCATTGCCTTGGCCGCTTCTTCGGGCGGCGAAGCAGCTACACAGGAAATCTGGGGCGGCAAGATCGGCTGGCTGCCGTGGAAGCGGCCCGGTTATACCCTGGGCGTGATGCTGCGCGATTACGTGAAGGCCAATCCGCATGTCGAAGGCGTGATGCTGGCAGGCCACGGGATCATCTGCTGGGCCGATAGCGCGAAGGCCTGCTACGAGCATACCGTGCGACTGATTGCAGACGCTGCGAACTATCTGAACGCCAAGCTTGGCAGCGCACCTGCTTTCGGCGGCCAGAAGGTTGCGCCGAACCCGGATCGCGCTGCCATTGCCGCCGACCTCATGCCCCGCCTGCGCGGCTTCATGACCGGTGCGCGCCAGAAGCTCGGCCACTTTTCGGACGACGCCGAGGCGCTGGAGTTCACAGGCTCGGTCGACTTCGAGCGCCTCGCCGCGCTTGGCACGTCGTGCCCCGACCACTTCCTGCGCACCAAGATCGCACCGCTCACGCTCGATCCGGCGCGCCTGCAGGACGATGCCTATCTGGCGCAGAAGATCACCGACTATCGCGAGATGTATGCGGCGTATTATGAGCGCTGCAAGCGGTCCAACTCGCCTGCGATGCGTGATTCCAACCCGGTTGTCGTGCTCGTGCCCGGCGTCGGCCGCATCACCTTTGCCACCGACAAGACGACTGCCCGCCTCGCGGGTGAATTCTATGGCAATGCCATCAACGTGATGCGCGGCGCCGAGGCGATCGGCGACTACATCGCGCTCGATGAGCAGGAAGCCTTCGATATCGAGTACTGGCTTCTCGAGGAAGCCAAGCTGCAGCGCATGCCGGCGCCCAAGCCTCTGGTCGGCAAGATCGCGCTGGTCACCGGCGGGGCAGGGGGCATCGGCGCCGCCTCTGCCGCTCGCTTGCTGCGCGAAGGTGCCTGCGTGGTGCTGGCGGATCGCGCGGCCGATGCGGTGGAGGAAGTGCGCGCCGGTTTTGCCAGGCAGTTCGGCAAGGACGTCGTACGAGCGGCGGTATGTGACGTGACCGATGAAGCGCAGGTCAAAGCTGCAATCGATGTGGCGGCGCGCGAGTTCGGTGGTCTCGACATTCTCGTCGCCAATGCCGGCATCGCCTCGTCCGCACCGATCGAGGAAACCACTATCGAGTTGTGGAACCGCAACTACGATGTGCTGGCGCAGGGCTACTTCCTTACCGCCAAGGCGGCCTGGCCGCTGATGAAGCGGATGAAGGAGCAGGGCGGTGCGTCGGTCGTCTTCATCGGTTCGAAGAACGGCGTTGCTGCGGCGACAAATGCCAGCGCCTATGCCTCGGCCAAGGCCGCCGCGAACCACCTCGCGCGCTGCCTTGCGCTGGAAGGTGCGCCTCACGGCATTCGCGTCAACACCGTGAACCCGGACGCTGTGATCAAGGGCAGCAAGATCTGGGACGGCGACTGGCGCAAGGAGCGCGCAGGGGCCCACGGCATCGACAGCGGCAAGGAACTGGAAGAACACTACCGCCAGCGCTCGATGCTAAAGCGCGACGTGCTGCCTGAAGACATTGCCGAAGCGGTCTATTTCCTCGGTTCGGACATGAGCGCAAAGTCCACCGGCAACATGATCAATGTCGACGCGGGCAACGCGCAGGCCTTCACGCGCTAAGTCTCCGGGAGAGGATGAAGAGATGACCGAACTGCCCATCTCGGCGGACCTGATCGCCGAACGCAATGCCCTTCACGCCGAGGCGCTGGAGGAGGATTACGCAGCACTTGGCCGGAAGCTTTCCCGTACCGGGATCGACATCGATGCAATCAAGGACCGCGTGGCGGGCTTCTCGGTCGCCGTGCCGTCATGGGGTGCTGGCCGAGGCGGCACGCGCTTTGCCAAGTTCCCGATCGCCGGTGAACCGACCAACATTCACGAGAAGCTGGAAGACTGCGCGGTCATCCAGCAGCTCAGCCGCGTCACCCCTCGCGTGTCCCCGCACTTTCCATGGGACAAGGTCAGCGATTTCACGGCGCTCCGTGAAGAAGCAGCGGCTCTTGGCCTTGGCTGGGATGCGGTGAATTCCAACACCTTTCAGGATCAGGTGGGGCAGGCGCACACTTACGCCAACGGCTCGCTCTCCGCGCAGGATGCTGCCACGCGCCAGCAGGCGGTGGATCACAATATCGAGTGCATCGAGATCGGGCGCCAGCTCGGCTCTACCGACCTGACGGTGTGGGTAGGTGACGGCACCAACTTCCCCGGTCAGCAGGATCTTGGCCGCAGCCTCGACCGCTATCTGGAAGCCGCCTCGAAGATCTATGCGGCGCTTCCCGATGACTGGCGGATGCTGCTCGAGCACAAGATGTTCGAGCCGGCATTCTATTCGACCGTGATCAGCGACTGGGGTTCCTCGATCCTTGCCGCGCAGGAACTGGGCCCGAAGGCAAAGTGCCTTGTCGACCTCGGCCATCATGCGCCGAACGTGAACATCGAACAGATCGTTGCCCGTCTGCACCGCTTCGGCAAACTCGGCGGATTTCACTTCAATGACAGCAAGTATGGCGACGACGACCTCGACAGCGGCTCGATCAACCCGCACCAGCTGTTTCTGGTCTTCAACGAACTGGTTGAGGCTGAACTGAACCCGCGTGACGGCTTCAACCCCAGCTACATGATCGACCAGTCGCACAATGTGACCGATCCGATTGAATCGATGCTGTCGAGCGCGGAAACCATCACCCAGTGCTTCGCAAAGGCGCAGCTGGTGGATCGCGCCGCCCTCCACGCAGCACAGGAAGCCAACGACACGATGATGGCGTTTCAGGCCCTTCGCCGCGCCTACAATGTCGACGTTGCGCCGATCCTGGCAAAGGCGCGGATGGAAGCCGGTGGCGCCATCGATGTGCTCGAAGCCTATCGCCTCAGCCAGTACCGTGGCCGCAAGGCGCAGGAGCGCAAGGCCGTGGGGCTGGGCGCCGGCATCGTCTGATTTGCTATTCCATAAAAAGAACAGGTCTGGAGAGAAGATGATGAACATTCGCCGGCGCATTTCAGTCGCAGCGATCCTTGCCTGCAGCACGCTGCTCTCTCCGGTTGCCTTTGCCGAGGCGCCTACGGCCGAGCAGGGGGCAACGAATCCTGATCCGCTTGCCCAGCAATTCCAGGATCCGCCAATGGAAGCGCGCCCGCGCGTATGGTGGCACTGGATGAACGGCAATGTCACCAAGGACGGGATCGCCAAGGATCTCGATTGGATGAAGCGCGTCGGCATTGGGGGACTGCAGAACTTCGATGCAGGACTCCAGACCCCACAGGTCGTGGGCAAGCGTCTCGTATACATGACGCCGGAATGGAAGGACGCCTTCCGCTTCGCCGCCAGCGAGGCCGACCGATTGGGCCTTGAACTTGCCATTGCAGCCTCGCCCGGCTGGTCGGAAACAGGTGGGCCTTGGGTAAAGCCTGAAGATGGTCTGAAGAAGGTCGTTTGGGCTCAAACGCGCCTTAGGGGTGGAAAGCGTTTCACGGGCAAGTTGCCTATGCCCCCGGTCACGACCGGCCCCTTCCTTGACATGCCTGATTCGGATCCGCTGGCTTCGATCACCGGCGAACATGGCTTCGAGGCCCCCGAGCTATATAGCGATATTGCAGTGCTCGCACTGCCGGATACGGCAGCGGAAGATGTGCTTCCTTCCTTCAGTTCGGATGGCAAGCCGATCTCCGCCGCGGCACTGGCGGATGCCAGCCTGCAGACTGGCGTGACCTTGCCGCGCTGTCCGGCGGAGGCGCCAACCACTCTGGTGGCGAGCTACGCCAAGCCACAGGCGATACGCTCTGCGACGATCGCCATTCCCGGTGCGAAAAGCATGTTTGCCGGGCCGACTCTCGACATTCGCCTCGAGGCCAGCAATGACGGCACCACATGGCAGCCTGTTGCAAGCATGCCGGTCACCGGCGCCCCGTCCACCGTCAGTTTCGAGCCGGTAACCGCGCGGCATTTCCGTCTGGTTTTCGTACCCCTGCCATTCAATGGCTCCAATTTGGGCGATCCCACACCCGGTGTCGTCGTTGGCGGTTTTGTCGACATGATCGCGGCTAGCGCGAAGGCGCCGCTCGAGATCAAGCAATTCCGCCTGACCTCCGAAACCATAATCGATCAGTTTGAAGCCAAGGCAGGCTATGCGATCGCACGGGATTACGACGCGCTCGGCGAACCAGATAGGGCGGCCGTTGGCGTTGACCCTTCGAGGATCGTCGACCTGACAGGCAAGATGCGTCCTGACGGCTCACTCGATTGGACACCGCCCAAGGGGAAATGGCGCGTGATCCGTCTTGGATCTAGCCTGCTTGGCACAACCAATCATCCCGCGCCGCCCGAGGCGACGGGCCTCGAAGTCGACAAGTTCGACGGTGCTGCCGTTCGTCGCTATCTCGAGCACTACATCGGCACGTATAAGGATGCGGCGGGCGAGGATCTCGTCGGCAAGCGCGGTGTTCGCGCTCTGCTGACGGATTCCATCGAAGTGGGGGCGGCCAATTGGACGCCGCGCATGATCGAGCAGTTCAAGCGCCTGCGCGGCTATGACCCGATGCCTTACCTGCCGACGCTTGCCGGCGTATTGGTCGGCACGCGCGAGCAGTCGGACAAGTTCCTGCGCGATTACCGCCAGACTCTCGCCGATCTCATGGCATCGGAACACTACGGAACAGTTGCGCAAGTGGCGCACGAGAATGGCCTGAAGGTCTATGGGGAGGCTCTCGAGGACAACCGTCCTTCGCTTGGCGACGACATGGCAATGCGCAGTCATGCAGATGTGCCGATGTCCGCCTTGTGGACCTTCGGCCGCAAGGCCGGGCCCAACCCCAGCTACCTTGCCGACATGAAAGGCGCTGCCTCGGTGGCGCATGTCTATGGCCAGAACATCGTCGCGGCAGAATCGATGACGTCAGCCTTGGCGCCTTGGGCCTACGCTCCCAACGAATTGCGCCGCATCATCGATCTGGAATTCGCCAGCGGCGTCAACCGCCCGGTCGTGCACACCTCGGTGCATCAACCGGTTGACGACAAGGTGCCGGGCCTTTCGTTGGCCTTCTTCGGCCAGTTCTTCAACCGCCATGAGGCGTGGGCTGAACTTGCCCGGCCTTGGGTTGATTACATGGCGCGGTCTTCTCTGCTGTTGCAGGCAGGCCGCAACGTTGCAGACGTCGCCTATTTCTACGGCGAGGAAGGACCGCTCACTGCGCTTTATGGGCGCAAGCCGATCGGTGACGCACCAAAGGCACATGCCTATGATTTCATCAACCGCGACGCGCTTTTCGATGCGATCGAGGTCCAGGATGGAGAAATAGTCGCCAAGGGCGGGGCGCGTTACAAGGCGATCCAGCTTGGCGGATCGACCCGGCGCATGACCGTCGCAACCTTGCGGCGCCTCGCCACGCTGGTCGAAGCGGGCGCAACCGTCGTCGGCCACGCACCCGAAAGCTCGCCTGCACTGGCGGACGGCAAGGCCGACTTCGCCGCGCTGGTCGCGAAACTGTGGTCCGGGGCACCGGTGACGCGGCTTGGGGCAGGGCAGGTCATCGCCTCTGCCGATATCGACGCTGCGCTGGCGAAGGCAGGTGTGTCGCCCGATTTCAGAATGTCCGGAGCAAGTGCGGATGCTCAGGTACTGTTCGTTCACCGCAATCTGGGCGACGGGGATCTGTGGTTCCTGAACAACCGCAAGACGGTGGATGAGCGCGTAGAGGCGCGTTTCCGCGTCACTGGAAAGCAGCCAGAGTTGTGGTACGCCGATAGCGGGCGTTCCGAGCCTGTATCCTACCGCATCGAGAACGGTGAGACGATCGTCCCGCTGACGCTCGGCGCAGAGAGTTCCGTCTTCGTCGTGTTCCGTAAGCCCGCCAAGGCCAACTCGCTGATGATCAAGAAGGCGGTGCCTACGGCTGTGGCGACGCTGGACAGGCCCTGGCAGGTCGCTTTCCAGGCCGACCGTGGCGCACCGGCAGGCATCACCTTGCCGAAACTGGCATCGCTGAGCGATCAGGCTGAACCGGGCGTCAGGTATTTCTCGGGCATGGCGACCTACACCAGCAGCTTCACCTTGCCCAAGAGCGTGAACGCTGGCGCGCCACTTTGGCTTAATCTCGGCGAAGTGGGCGAGATCGCTGAGGTGTCAGTCAATGGCAAGCACGTTGGCTATGCCTGGCACAAGCCCTATCGCGTCGACCTGTCAGGTGTGGTGAGGAAGGGCGTGAATTCGGTGGAGGTGAAGGTCGCAAACCTCTGGGTCAATCGCCTGATCGGCGATGCGCAACCCGGTGCGGAAAAGGTGACGTGGACGTCGTTCCCAACCTATCGTGCCGACACCGCGCTCCGCCCTTCGGGCCTGATCGGCCCGGTTACCCTTGAGTCTGCCGGGGAGGCGCAGTCGAATCCCTGATCACCAGCTGGAACCCAAGCTGGGAAATCTTGCCTTCCTGCTCATCTCTCCTGAGCAGGAGGGCTGCGGCAGCCTGGCCCATTTCCTCGATCGGCTGATACACGGTCGTCAGATAGGGCCAGACTGACCGCGCAATCCAGCTGTCGTCGAAGCCGCAGACAGAGATGTCGTCCGGCACCTTCAATCCTGCCTTCGAACATGCGGCCATCACGCCAGCAGCGCTGTCGTCATTGCAGGCGAAGACGGCGGTTGGCCTGGGGCTCTGAGCGATCAAGGTTTCGCCTGCAGCAATACCGCCTTCAAACGAAAACCCGCCATCGGCGTCGATGATCGGGGTGGCGCTGCCCAGCCGTTCCAGTTCCGCGATGAAACCGTCGCGTCTCCGGGCAGCGGCCATGTGCGATGCGGGGCCCCGCATGACTGCGAAGCGGCGGTGGCCAAGATCCCACAGATGCTGGGCCATTGCCGCCGCCGCAGCAGCGTCGTCGATGGCAATTCCAGGGCCACGAGCATTGTCGAGCGCGGGGGCGATCCGGACATAGCGGATCTTGCGCGCCTCAAGAAAGTCCAGGAGAAGCAGATTGTCCGACAGCGGGGGCGTCAATACGAACCCATCGCAGCGATTGTTACGAATAAGGGCTTCCAACTGCGCGGAAAATTGTTCGTCCGGTACGGTGGAATCGACATTGTCGATGCGCAGGTGATACTGGTGGGACCGTACGACGTTGTAGACGCCCTTCTGGATTTTCATGGTGTAGTGCGGGCTCGGATTGTCCAGCAGCAGGCCAATGATGAAGGTGCGTGATCCGGCCAGCGAACGAGCAGCGGCATCAGGGACATAGTTCAGTTCTGCAATTGCAGCCTCGACCTTGGCGCGCAGGTTTGCCGACACGTGAGGCTCGCCATTGATGACGCGAGACACGCTTTTCAACGACACGCCTGAAAGACGTGCCACATCGTCCATGGTGGCCCGCGCGGAATTCGCCGGAAAGGTCAGGGGGGTCATGCTTCTCTTTGTGACAATAGAGGGATGGAAACCGCTCTGCGAACATTCTCAATTTGAAACCTAGTCTGTGCGTGTGCGCATCACAAGGACCCTATTTTACGCATCGAGGTTTCTACGTGAGCCGCTTGACAGCGCTGCCAATACTCTGGCACGTCCACGGCTATCGAGTGGTCAATCCGCTGTGAATTTCAGGAGACAATGGATGTCGAAGGTGTGGCGCCTCTTGGTGGCGGCGAGCACGATGGTGGTTGCTGGCACAACGGACACCCGGGCCCAGCAGGCGCCAGCCGTGGACATGAAGGCGGCCGACGCGCGCGCTGCGGCGACGGTGAAGCAGATGACGGCGGACGAGAAGGTGGTGCTGACGCATGGCATCATGCCGCTGCCCTTGGGTGGGCCGACCCCTCCGATCCCTGCCGATGCGATTGCCGGTGCCGGCTATATTCCGGGGATCGAACGCCTTGGCGTGCCGGCGCTGAAGGAAACCGATGCCAGCCTTGGCGTGTCCTACGTCATGGGCATCCGCAAGGACGGGGCGACGGCGCTGCCCTCTGGCGTCGCGCAGGCGGCTTCGTGGAACCCGGACCTGATGTATCGCGGCGGCGCGATGATCGGATCGGAGGCGCGGGCCAAGGGCTTCAACGTGCTGCTGGCCGGCGGTGTCAACCTGATGCGCGATCCGCGCAATGGCCGGACTTTCGAATATCTTGCCGAAGATCCGCTGCTTTCGGGGATTCTGGTAGGCGCAGCGATCCGGGGCATCCAGTCGAACAACATCATCTCGACGATCAAGCACTTCGCGCTGAACGGGCAGGAGACCGGGCGCAAGTATGTTGACGTCAAGATCAGCGAAGGCGCCGCGCGCGAGAGCGACTTGCTCGCCTTCCAGATCGGTATCGAACAGGGCCAGCCCGGCTCCGTGATGTGCGCCTACAACCGCGTGTGGGGCGAACAGGCCTGCGCCAACGACTGGCTGCTCAACAAGGTGCTGAAAGGGTCGTGGGGCTACAAGGGCTTCGTGATGTCCGACTGGGGCGCGGTGCCGAACATCGACGCGGCGCTGAAGGGGCTTGACCAGCAGTTGGGCGAGCAGCTCGATCCGGCCGTGTTCTTCGGTGACAAGCTCAAGGACAAGGCGGCGGCAGACCCCGCGTGGAAAGCGCGGCTCGATGACATGAACCGCCGCGTGCTTACCGCGATTTACGCCTCGGGCCTCGACAGAAGCCCGGTCAAGCCCGCCGACAAGATCGATTTCGCAGCAAATGGCGCGGTGGCGGAGGAAGTTGCCAAACAGGGTATCGTGCTGCTCAAAAACAACGGCGCACTCCCGCTGGCCAAGTCGGCAAAGTCGATCGCGATCATCGGTGGCTATGCCGATGGCGGCGTGCTTTCGGGCGCAGGTTCGAGCCAGGTGCATGGCGAAGGCGGCCCTGCCGTGACCCGTCCTATTGGCGGCAAGGGTGTGTGGGCCGGTTTCATTGCCCAGCAGTACCACCGCTCCAGCCCGATGGACGCGATCCAGGCCCTGGCCAAGGACGCCAAGGTGACCTTCCGTGACGGGCGCTACATTGCCGATGCAGTGGAGAAGGCCAAGCAGTCGGAAGTTGCCATCGTCTTTGCGACGCAGTGGACCACGGAAGGCCTCGACGTCCCCGATCTGTCGCTGCCTGACGGTCAGGATGAACTCATCGCAGCGGTTGCAGCCGCCAATCCCAACACCATCGTTGTCCTGGAAACAGGCGGCCCTGTGAAGATGCCTTGGCTGGACAAGGTCGCGGGCGTCATCGAGGCCTGGTATCCCGGCGCACGCGGCGGGCCGGCGATCGCATCGGTGCTGTTCGGTGACACCAACCCTTCGGGCCGCCTGCCTCTGACCTTCCCGGCCAGCGAAGCGCAATTGCCACGGCCCAAGCTAGATGGCAGCGATTGGGTCGAGCCCGACTTTTCCGGCGGGCCATCCTCGGGCAGCGACAAGCTGGTATCCGACTACGACATTGAGGGTTCGGACGTCGGCTACCGCTGGTTCGCGAGGCAAGGAGCGAAGCCGCTGTTCCCGTTTGGCCACGGCCTTTCGTACACGACCTTCGAGAGTGCTAGTCTGAAGGTGAAGGGCCTGACCGCCAGCTTCACAGTGAAGAACACCGGCAAGCGCGAGGGCGCCGACGTGGCGCAGCTTTACCTTGTCGACCGTGCAGGACAGGCCAAGCGCCGCCTTGCCGGGTTCCAGCGGGTGAACCTCGCCGCAGGCGCATCGCAAAACGTCAGCCTGACCATCGATCCGCGCATCCTCGCTGACTGGAAGAACGGCGGCTGGACAATGCCGGCTGGCGAATACACCTTTGCCCTTGGCAAGGACGCCGAAACACTGGGAGCGCCGGTGAAGGTCAGGCTGCCGGCCAAGACGTGGAAGGATTGAGGATGCGTGTCATCACAACGCTCGCCTTGGGCGCCGGAATGTTGGCCCTGTCATCAGGTGTCGGCCATGCTGCCAAGCCGCGAGCCGGGTCTTCAGACATGACGACTGAAGTGATCGTTGAAACCGCCTCAGGGCCGGTTCGCGGCGTTCAGGCGGCAAACGGCGTCTCGGCCTTTCTTGGCATTCCCTATGCCGCGTCTCCAGTCGGGGAAAACCGCTGGCGCGAGCCACAGCCGGTGGCGACATGGACCTCGGTGCGCGATGCCACCAAGTATGGAGCCGATTGCCTTCAAGCCCCATTCCCGCCCGATGCAGCGCCGATCCGCACCACGCCATCGGAAGACTGCCTCTTCGTCAACGTCTGGAAACCCTCATCGGCCAAGCCGGGGGCCAAATTGCCAGTGATGGTGTGGGTCCACGGTGGAGGGTTCGTCAACGGTGGCTCGTCCCCTGCGGTCTATTCGGGCGAAAACTTTGCGCGCGATGGCGTCGTGCTGATCAGCCTCAACTATCGGCTGGGTCGCTTTGGCTTCTTTGCCCATCCGGCCTTGGCGGCAGAGGGGTACGGCGGCAACTTCGGCTATCTCGACCAGATCGCGGCGCTCCGCTGGGTAAAGGCCAATGCCGAGAGATTTGGCGGTGACCCGGCGAACGTCACTGTCTTCGGGGAAAGCGCGGGCGGCATGTCGATGCACATGCTGTTGCAGGCTCCAGAGGCGCGTGGGCTGTTCCAGAAGGTGATCATCGAAAGTGGTGCCGGGCGCGAACGCTCCTTGCCGACGCCAACCATAGCCGGTGCAGCAAAGGCCGGGGAAACTTTCGCAGCCGGTCTCGACGCAGCAGGGCTGCGCGCCTTGCCGGCGGAGAAGGTGACCGGCGATCTCTCCATGATGACGATGGCGCAGCCGTCCTATTCCGGACCGATGGTCGATGCCCGTACGATTTTCGGCAGCCCGGTCGAGGCAATCGCCGCCGGACTTTATGCCAAGGTTCCGATCATGGTCGGCGCAAACTCTGCCGACGGACTTCCGTTTGGGACCGACAAGGCCAAGATCTTTGCCAGCTATGGCGAACGGGAAGCAGAAGCGCGAAAGCTATATGATCCGACTGGCGATGGTGCACCTTTGCAGGTTGCGGTCATGACCAGCGCCGATCGCACGTTCATCGAACCGGCACTTGCCGTGGCAAGGGCCCTGGCAAAGCGGGGACAGGCGGCTTTTCTGTATCGATTCGACTATGCCCATCCGGATTTCCGCAAGGCAATGGGGGGCGCGCCGCACGCCAGCGAACTGCCCTATGTCTTCGACACCGTTGCAGCCCGCACGCAGTGGAAGATGGTCCCTGGGGAGCAAGCGGTCGCAACCACCACGCACAAGCTGTGGATCGATTTCGCAACGCACGGAACTCCGGGGCCGGCGTGGCCGGTCGCCACCTCTGACGACACCCGGGTCATGCTTATTGCTGAAGGGGGCGCGAAGCATGGCGAGGACCCCTACCGCGCCCGGCTCGATTTCGTGGAAAGGACTGCCGAAGCAAAGTGAACTTCGCGCTGACGTATTGGCGGGCTTGAGTCAGGTGGCCCGGTTCCCGCGGGGAACCGGGCCGGACTATCGGCAAAGTGCAAGAGACCCCACCAGTAATTCTACCAAGCGCGTTGACATTCGCGTTCGAGTGTTCATGTCTTTCTCATGCTCTCGCAAAAGACGCGATATACAATCCGGGCGCTTCAGCATCTCTCCGACCTATTCGGACAAGGCCCCGTGCGCCTGGATGCGATTGCCGAGGCGCAGAACATCCCGCGCAAGTTTCTCACCGTCATCCTTTCGGAAATGGCGAGGGAAGGGATTGTCATCTCGCACCGGGGGCGGGACGGCGGATACGAACTGGCGCTTCCGCCTGTCGATATTCGCTATGGTGACATCATCCGGTTGACACGCGGAAGCCTTGCGCTGGTGCCTTGCGCAGCGCGCAATGCTCATGAAACCTGCAACAACTGCCTGCCCGAGGCGGAGTGCCGCTTGCGCGGATTGATGCTGCAATTGCGTGATGAAACGGCCGCCATTCTCGATCGCATGACCCTGGCCGATCCGATTGCGGTCGAGCCTCCTTTCACCGAGGCGTAAAACACCGCAACTTCACTTGGCGTTCAGGAACCGGCTGGCTATAGGGTCGGCATGACCGTCCTCGATATGCGCCGCCCGCTGCGCTTCGCCGTCCTCGCCGCCGCTACCGTCGCCATGGGCGTGACTGCCGGTTGTGCGGGCGGAGGAAACAAGAAGAAGGACGTGGCCTACGTCGCGCGCGACGTCGATACGCTCTATACGGCGGCCAAGGACCGGCTTGATCGCGGCGATTCGAAGCAGGCCGCCGCACTGTTCGACGAGGTCGAGCGTCAGCATCCCTATTCGCCCTGGGCCCGCCGCGCTCAGCTGATGAGCGCATTCAGCTATTATGTCGCCCGCGACTATTCGAAGTCGGTCCAGTCGGCCCAGCGCTTCCTGTCGATCCACCCCGGCAACAAGGATGCGCCATACGCTTATTACCTCGTCGCGCTCTGCTATTACGAGCAGATCTCTGACGTCACGCGCGACCAGAAGATCACGCAGCAGGCGCTGACCGCGATGAACGAGCTGGTTCGCCGCTATCCCAATACCGATTATGCTGCCGACGCACGGCTCAAGATCGACCTGATCAACGATCACCTTGCCGGCAAGGAAATGGAGATCGGCCGCATGTACCAGCGTAGCGGCAAGTGGCTGGCCGGTACGCTCCGCTTCCGCACCGTGGTCGAAAAGTATCAGAGCACCAGCCACACGCCCGAGGCGCTATATCGCCTGGTCGAGAGCTACCTCTCGCTTGGCTTGCCGCAGGAGGCACAGAAGGCTGCGTCAGTGCTGGGCACCAATTACCCGGGCAGCAAATGGTACGAGCGCTCCTACGATCTGATGAACAAGTACGCGCCGGGCACAACTGCCGCCTGAACGCGCTTCAGAACCCGTAGACCAGCGTCAGCCGACTCGTCGTATCCGTGCCGAGTCGGCCGAGTTCAGGTGCAGTTTCGTGCTGCACCATGTACGAAAGCCGGGCCTTCAGCTTGCCGATCAGTCGTGAATCGAGAGCCGCAAGGGTATAGAACGTGCTGCCCTGCGCATCGAAATAGGCGCTGGCATCCTGACTGTATTCCAGGCTCGGTGTCAGCTTGATCTTAGCTTCCAACGATGCCAGCCCTGCCACGACGGATTCGCGATCGCCATCCACCGGGTTCGTCACGCGCCATGCTGGTCCGGCCTTGACGCTCAGCTTGGCATGATCGGCTTTCAGCAGGCTGTAGCCCAACCCGCCCGAGATGCTGTAGCGCGATGCAAAACCCTGAAAGCGGTCCTGCTCGAACTGCCCGAGACCGTAGAGATAGCCTCGGCTGTCGAACTTGTAGTTCGGCTCTGCAGAGAAGCGATATTGTTCGCGGGTGACCACGTCAGCCGTTTCCTGGTAATCTGCACGGGCAGTCGTGGCGATGCGCCAGTTTGCGCCTTCCGCCAGCAGCTTGAAGCCGCCCACCAGACCAATGCCCGGGGCATTGCCGGTGTTGGCAAATGCTCCTGCTTCCCCTTCGCCGGTAACTTTCGGTTCTTTCGCGGGTTTGCCTGCGGCTTCTGGCCTTTTGGGTTCGCTAGCGTTCCTCGCTTGTGCCGGAACCAGGGCGAAGCCGGACGATTTGCGTGTGGCGACCCTCTTGTCGATCGCTTCTGCGGCATTTGGGAACGCAAGCTTGGCAGAACGAATAACAGCTTCGGCATCGGCGCGATTGCCTGATGCCAGTGTTGCGTCAATCAGATCTGCCACACCGGCCGGCAACTCCCGCGAGGCTGCGGCTTCGTTCGTTTCCGATGCGATTACAACAGGTTGGGGCGGGGCATCTGCAAGCATTGGGGCGGGTCTCCGTGGCCGCGCCCATAGCATGGCACTCCGGATAGATGCCACCGCCTTTTGTCTGATTACATGACTTCAGGCGAACTCGCGTGCAGTGGGCTCGCGTATGGCGTCGCCCACGGCCTCGAGGAACTGATCGGTCGCGCGATCCCAGTTGTATCGCGCACCTTGAACGGCGGCGCCCATCCGATCACAGCGCAAGGCCTTCTGGATCGCCAGGCCAAGGTCTTCGTCCAGGGCGCCGATTTGCATGGGCAGGTCACCGGACGGGCCGCGCCCCTCACGCCCGATGATGTCGAGTGGACCCGGCACGGGATAGGCTGCAACCGGAACTCCGCAGGCAAGAGCTTCGATCATGACAAGACCGAATGTGTCGGTCCTGCTCGGAAAGACGAAGACATCGGCCGAAACATAGGCTCGCGCCAATTGCTCGCCATGGCACGCGCCCAGGAAGACCGCCGCGGGATACTGGGTCTGCAGTCTTGCCAGAGCGGGGCCGTCTCCCACGACCACTTTCGTGCCGGGCACATTTGCATCGAGGAAGGCGATCAAGTTCTTCTCGATCGCCACGCGACCGACATTGAGCATGATCGGGCGTGGCAGATCTGCCAGTTCAGGCAACGGATCATGATCAGGATGGAACAGGTCCCGGTCGATGCCGCGCGTCCAGAGCCGCGTCTGCGTCACGCCGTGGCTCGCCAGTTCACCCGCCAGCGTTGGCGTCGACACCAATACCGCTCGGCTCGCACCATGAAAGCGGCGCATGACTGGCCAGAAGCGCTCGGTTTTCAAGCCGGTACGGACAGCCGCATACTCGGGAAAACGGGTATGAAAAGCGCTGGTGAACGGCACGTTATTGGCCTTGCACCAGCTCCTTGCGCTCCATCCGATCGGGCCTTCCGTGGCAATGTGCACAACGTCGGGAGCGAAGTCTGCCAGGGTGCGCCGCGTGCCGAACCGGGGCAGCATGGCGAGGCGTATCTCGCTGTAGCCAGGCAGCGGCATCGTCAGGAACTGGCTCGGCGTGACCAGTTCGATTTCGTGACCTCGCCTGATCAGGCGGTCGACAGTTGCCGCAAGGGTCCGGACGACACCGTTCACCTGCGGATGCCAGGCATCCGTGCAGATCGCGATCCTCATGCCGGTTGCTCCTCCAGCTGCGGAATGGGCTTGAGCGCTGCCTTGACTGCAGCCGCGCGCCGCGTGTCCTCGGCCCAGTCGATGATCGACATGCTGCCGTCGAACTCTTCGGCAAGCGCCGTGCAACTCTCCACCCAGTCACCATCGTTGTAATAGGTCACGTCGCCGATCTGGCGGATCTCGGCGCAGTGGATATGGCCGCAAACCACACCATCCACGCCTATGTCGCGCGCGGCATGGGCAACCGCCTCCTCGAAGTCGCAGACGAACTGGACTGCGTTCTTGACCTTCTTCTTCAGGTAGGCCGACAGGGACCAGTAAGGCATCTTGAGGTGCCGACGCGCGATGTTGAATAGCACGTTGGCGCGCAGCAGCAGCGAATAGGCCTTGTCGCCCAGAAACGCCAGCCAGCGCGCATAGAGCACCACGCCATCGAACCCGTCACCATGGGTCACCAGCAGGCGGCGTCCATCGGCGGTTTCATGAATGGTCTCGAGCGCCAGTTCCACCCCGCCAAAGCTCATGCCGGCATAGGGGCGCAGCATCTCGTCGTGATTGCCGGCTATCAGGATCACGCGCGTGCCCCGGTGCGCCATCTTGAGGATGCGCCGGATCACTTCGTTGTGCGCATCGGGCCAGTACCAGCCCTTGCTCAACCGCCAGCCGTCGACAATGTCACCGACAAGGTACAGCGTCTCGCATTCGATGGCTGCGAGGAAATCGAGGAGCATTGGTGCGTTGCAGCCGCGCGTGCCGAGGTGGACATCGGAAATCCACACGGTGCGCAGGCGGCGCTTGGGTCGAAAGCCGCGCGGTTCGGGCAGGTCGAGCCACGCTGGAGCAGACGAAATCAGATCTGCGGCGGATTTGAACGGCCTCGAGCCCTCGAGTTTCGCATGCGATGCCATGAGCGAACCTTTCTCCATCTGGAGCCGCCAATGGCGGATTCGCATTGCGGGCGTGTGGCATGCTGTCACTCGAATGAAACAAGTGGAGAACGAAAGGCTTCTCCGTGCGTGGACGAGCGCGCCACAACCGGCTAGAGAATCGCGTGATGCTCACCAGCCTGTCGATCCGCAATGTCGTGCTCATCGAGGCGCTCGATCTCAGCTTTGCCAGCGGGCTTGGCGTGCTGACGGGCGAAACCGGCGCCGGCAAGTCGATCCTGCTCGATGCGCTGGGTCTAGTTCTGGGCGATCGGGCGGACAGCGGGCTCGTCCGGTCCGGCGAAGATCAGGCCAGCGTCACCGCCACGTTCGAGTTTGACCGGATGCCCGCGGCGATCCGCGCTGCGCTTAACGAGGCCGAAATCGAGGTTGAACCGGGTGAGCCGTTGATCATCAAGCGCCGCGTCCGTGCCGATGGTGGGTCGAAGGCGTTCGTCAACGATCAGCCCGTCGGCGTTGCTCTGCTTCGCGAACTGGCCCGCAGCCTTGTCGAACTTCACGGCCAACACGATGATCGCGGCCTCGTAAACGCGCGCGGCCATCGTGCCCTGCTTGACCGTTATGCCGGGGCCGATGTCGCAGGCGTGGACAGCGCATGGATCAAGTGGCGCAAGGCAGAGGATGCGCTTCAGTCGGCCCGTGCCGCAGTCTCGCGCGCTGCCGAAGAACAGGACCTTCTGCTCGCCCACTTGGCCGAACTCAATGCCCTCGCTCCGATCATCGGCGAGGAGGACGAACTCGCCGGTCAGCGCGCCGATATGCAGAAGGGTGAGCGGCTTTCTGGCGACCTCGTCGAGCTGCAGCGCCTGTGGGAGGGCTCCGACTCCGCCCTTGCCACGCTGCGCAGTGCCGCCCGCCGGCTTGACCGCATCGCCACCGAGCACCCGCTGCTGGCCGAAGCGCTCGAAGCGCTTGACCGGGCGGTCATCGAGGCTAGCGAGGCTGAGGACAAGCTGGCACGCGCCGCCGAGGTCCTGGCCCACGATCCCGCTCTGCTCGACCGCATCGAGACGCGGCTGTTCGACCTGCGCGCGGCTGCCCGCAAGCACGGCTGCACCGTCGATGAACTCCCCCACAAGATGACCGAGATGCGCGCTGCGCTTGACGCCATCGAAGGGGGAGAGGCCCAGATCGCAGGTCTCGAACGGACCGCGCGCGATGCGGCGCTGGACTATCAGGCGAAGGCCGAGACGCTCTCGGTCCAGCGCGCCGAAGCTGCCCGCAGGCTCGACAAGGCAGTGGCGGCTGAACTGGCCCCGCTAAAGCTTGATGCCGCAAAGTTCCACACAGCGGTCCTACGACTGCCCGATGATCGCTGGGGTGCTGGCGGAATCGATGCTGTCGAGTTCCTGATCTCGACCAACCCCGGCGCGGATTTCGCCCCACTCGGCAAGATCGCCTCGGGCGGCGAACTTTCGCGTTTCATCCTCGCGCTTAAGGTCGCGCTTGCTGAAGAGGGCGGCGCGGCAACGATCATCTTCGACGAGATTGACCGTGGCGTCGGCGGTGCGGTGGCGAGCGCGATCGGCGACCGGCTGGCGCGTCTCGCCAGTGGCGGGCAGTTACTTGCCGTCACGCACAGCCCGCAGGTCGCCGCGCGCGGCGACCGCCACTACATGATCGCCAAAAGCTCGGATGGCACCGTCACCCGCACGTCGGTCGCGTTGCTCGATGCAGCGGCGCGCAAGGAGGAAATCGCGCGCATGCTTTCGGGCGCTGAGGTTACTGCCGAAGCTCGGGCACAAGCCGATCGCCTGCTGGAGCGGGCGTGATCGAAATTTCGCAAATGGTGCAACTCAATTCGCTCGACCGCCCTGTCTGGCACTCGCTTGGCGGGCCACAGAACGCACTCGACGTGGGGACGGGGTCGGTGCGTCGTCTTGATCCTGCTTATGGACCGTTTGCCGCAGCAGATCCCGGCAATGAGGGAGACCTGGCGCAGCATCTGCACGGGGGTGAGATCTGGCTTGTCGAGCCCGAAGCCTTGCCTGCGCCCGTGGGCCTGCAGGTCTTGCGCGAGGCACCGCTTTTGCAGATGATCGCAGATGGCCCAATCGTTCCGATCGAGGATACCGAAATTGTGGCACTGGGCAGAGCCGATGCGGCCGAAATGGCAGACCTGGCTCGCGCCACCGAGCCCGGACCTTGGGCGCCGCAGACTTGGCGCTATGGGCAGTTCCACGGCATCCGCATCGATGGCCGCCTAGCCGCGATGGCAGGCGAACGCATGCGCCCCGCAGCTCACCTTGCCGAACTCAGCGGTGTCTGTACCTGGCCGGAATTCCGGGGCAGGGGCCTTGCCGCGCGTCTGATCCGCAAGGTCATGGCCGGCATGGCAGCGCGGGGCGAAGTGCCGTATCTGCACAGCTACGCCAGCAACGTCTCGGCGATCCGCCTTTATGAAAGCCTGGGCTTCCGCGCCCGTCGCCCGATGGTTGCCACGCTCCTTGGACCAGCATGATGATCGAGATAACCGAAGCCGAAGCCGCCAACGAACTCATGCGGCTGGCGCGGCAGATTGCAAAGCATAACCGCCTTTACCATGCGGAGGATTCGCCCGAGATTTCCGACGCCGAGTACGACGCGCTGGTGCGCCGCAATGCCGAGCTTGAAGCCGCATTCCCGCATCTGATCCGGCCCGATAGTCCCAGCGCGCAAGTCGGGCACGAAGTTGCAGCCTCGCCGCTGGGCAAGGTCACCCACGAGGTTCGCATGATGAGCCTCGACAACGCCTTCACCGATGAGGAAGTCGAGGAATTCGTCGCCCGCGTCCGCCGCTTCCTCGCGCTGCCGGAAAGCGCCGAAGTGGTTATGACCGCCGAGGACAAGATCGACGGCCTGTCCTGCTCGCTGCGCTACGAGAACGGCAGGCTGGTCCGAGCAGCGACGCGCGGTGACGGGCAGGTCGGCGAGGACGTGACCGCGAACGTGGCGCATATCGCCGATATCCCGCAGGAGCTGAAGGGTGCAGGTCTTTTCGACGTGCCCGCAGTCTTCGAGATTCGCGGCGAGGTCTACATGGCCAAGGCCGACTTCCTCGCGCTCAATACCCGGCAGGCCGAAGCAGGCGACAAGGTCTTCGCCAACCCGCGCAATGCCGCTGCGGGTTCGCTGCGCCAGAAGGATGCGAGTGTCACCGCCGCCAGGCCATTGCGCTTTCTCGCCCACGGTTGGGGTGCGACGAGCGAGGTGCCCGCGCCCACGCAATTCGAGATGATGCGCAAGATTGCACAGTGGGGTGTGCCGGTTTCGCCACTGCTGGTGCGGTGCTCGTCGGCTGCCGAGATGGTCGCGCATTACCGCACGATCGGCCAACAGCGCGCCGATCTGCCCTATGACATCGACGGCGTCGTCTACAAGGTTGACCGGCTCGACTGGCAGGAGCGTCTCGGCTTCGTCGCCAAGGCCCCGCGCTGGGGCATCGCCCACAAGTTCCCCGCCGAAAAGGCCGAGACGACTCTCGAGGCTATCGACATCCAGGTCGGCCGCACGGGCAAGCTGACGCCGGTGGGCCGTCTCAAGCCGGTACTTGTCGGCGGCGTCACCGTTACCAACGTCACCCTGCACAACCGCGACGAGATCGGGAGGTTGGGGCTTCGCGTCGGCGATCGCATCGTGCTCCAGCGCGCGGGCGACGTGATTCCGCAGGTGGTCGAGAACCTCACGCGCGACGAGCCGCGCGAATCATACCACTTCCCGGACCATTGCCCCGAGTGCCAGTCCGAAGCGGTGGCGGAGGAGGGGGAGGTCGACGTTCGCTGCACCGGTGGCCTCATCTGCCCCGCCCAGCGAGTCGAACGCCTCAAGCACTTCGTCAGCCGCGCCGCGCTCGACATCGAAGGATTGGGGGAAAAGACGATCATCGAGTTCTTTCAGCTCGGCTGGCTTGAAAGCCCGGCCGACATTTTCCGCCTGAGAAAGCGCCGCAGCGACATCGTCGGGCGCGAAGGCTGGAAGGACAAGTCTGTGGACAACCTGTTGGCAGCCATCGAGGCCAAGCGCCAGCCCGACGCGGCGCGCCTGCTCTTCGGCTTGGGGATTCGCCACGTCGGTGCTGTCACGGCGCGCGATCTGATGAAGCGCTTCGTTACGCTTCCCCACTTGCGCGACGCCGCCATTGCTGCGCGGGAAGGCGGCGATGCGACTGCAGACCTCCTCTCCATCGAGGGCGTCGGCCCAGTGGTAGTCGAAGCGTTGGGCGACTTCTTCCACGAACCGCATAACATCGCGGTGTGGGAGGACCTGCTCTCGGAAGTCACCCCGCCACCCTACGTGGTCGAGACAAAGGACAGCGCGGTGGCCGGCAAGACCATCGTCTTTACCGGCAAGCTCGAAACGATGAGCCGTGACGAGGCCAAGGCCCAGGCTGAAGCCCTGGGCGCGCGCGCGGCCGGTTCCGTCTCTGCCAAGACTGATCTCGTAGTGGCAGGACCCGGCGCAGGTTCCAAACTGAAGCAAGCAGCCGCGCTTGGCATCGACGTGATAGATGAAGCGGCTTGGGCCGAGA
The DNA here is from genome assembly GCF_000807925.1 of Novosphingobium subterraneum. Taxonomy (GTDB): domain Bacteria; phylum Pseudomonadota; class Alphaproteobacteria; order Sphingomonadales; family Sphingomonadaceae; genus Novosphingobium; species Novosphingobium subterraneum. Next base: position 150,090 of record NZ_JRVC01000008.1, read on the forward strand.
TCGTCCGAAGCGCTGGTTGATGCTCCAGGACTTGGCCGCCATCGCCGCTGAGGCAGGAACCCTGCTCAAGGCGCGCAACCAGACCATTGCCGTCGTCGATGGCTCGACCGGAGGCCTCATCTCTGCGAGCCTGCTCGCCATGCCCGGCGCATCGGCGTTTTACCTTGGCGGCGGGGTGATCTACACGCTCAAGGGGCGGCGCATGGTGCTCGGCCACCCGCCAGGCTCGCTACGCGGCTACACTTCGGCGCAGGAGGACTATGCTCTGGCGCAAGCGCGGCTGATGCGCCAGCGCTACAGTTCCGATTGGGCCATCGCCGAAACCGGCGCTTCCGGCGGTAGCTCACATCCCTTGGGCGTCGCTTCCGGCACCAGCGCGATTGGCGTCGTCGGGCCGGACGGGATCGAGGCGTCGGTGCGGGTTATGACCAACAGTGACGACCGTCTTGCCAACATGCAGGCTTTCACCCGCGACGCGCTGATCCTGTTGCGTGATACCTTGGCCGCTCACTCCGGCACGTAGTTCGGCTTTCGCTTCTCCAGAAACGCCTGCATTCCTTCGCGGAAATTGGGGCTGGCCGCCGTCATCAACTGATTGCGGTTCTCGATCGCCATTGCCGCCTCCAGGCTTGGCGCGTCGATGGCAAGGTTGAGGCCCTCCTTGGTCATCCGCAGACCCATAGGCGAGGCGGCAAGCAGGTCATCGACATACGTCTGGCCCACCGCTTCAAGTTGCTCGTCGGGTACGACTTCCGAAACGAGCCCGGTCGCCAGGGCGCGAGGGGCGTGGATGAAACGCCCCGTCAGCATCAGTTCGCTCGCTACCGAAGTGCCGACCAGACGTGGCAGGAGATAGCTGCAGCCCATGTCGCAGGCCGAGAGTCCGAGCTTGATGTAGGCGGCGTTCATCCTCGCGCTTGTCCCCGCAATGCGAATGTCCGAGGCCAGCACGAACGAGAAGCCACCGCCACAGGCCGCACCATGGACTAGGCTGACAATCGGCTGTGGGCAGCGCCGCATCTTTATATAGACGTCGGCCAGATAGCCCTGAAAGCTGAACCCGCCCGCAAACGGGATATCCTCGCGGTTCTCGGCGCGTTCCTTGATATCCAGCCCCGCGCAGAAGGCCTTGCCCGCGCCGCGCATCACAACGACGCGGGCATCACGATCGTGGAACAGCCTGCCGAAATAGTCGGATAGCTCGCGCACCATCTGCAGCGAGATAGCGTTGAGCACTTCCGGCCGGTTGAGAGTCAGCCACTCTGCGGCATCCCGCTTTTCGATCGTGAAGGTCTCGTATTCCATCGTGCGTCTCCTGGCTTAATCGAATGATCAAGTGTGTCGGCACGATGCACAAGCCCCTTACCAGCGCTTCGACCACTCCGGCAGAGCACCAACCCGGCTGGCGCGCACACCGCCTGCCGCGCGCCGTCGCAACCACAGGATCGACCAGTCGCCGCGCACCATCCGCGCCGCCAGCCTCAGGCCCGCCTTGCGATAGGCTGCCCGGACAGTGGCTTCCTGCGTTTCAAGCAGTCCGGCCAGCAGCACGCTGCCACCCGGCACAACGGCGCGGGCGAATTCCGGTGCCAGTTCGACCAGCGGCCCGGCAAGGATGTTGGCGATCAGCAGGTCATAGGGCCCGGCCGCCTGGAGCAGGGGATGGTCCATTCCGGCGGCGATGACCATGGCCATGCGTCCAACGCCATCGCCCAGCGGAATGCCGTTGTTGGCCGCGTTCTCTGCCACGACCGGGCCGCAAACAGCATCGATGTCACTGGCGATGGCCCGGGCGGTCGGCCACAGATGCAGCCCGGCGAAGCCGAGCAGACCGGTGCCGGTGCCGATGTCAGCCAGGTTGCGCACGGTCACGCCTTGCCGCTTCATGTGGCTCAGCATGGCGAGGCAGCCTGCGGTAGTTGCATGCTGGCCGGTGCCGAACGCCTGGCTTGCAGGGATAACGAAGTCTCGAACGCCACGCTCGAGGAGCGGCGGATATTCGGGCGTGTGAACATGAAAGACGCCCTCGCGGATGGGTTCGACGCCTTGCTGGCTCAGCGTCACCCAGTCGGTATCGGGCAGCTTCTCGATCTGCAGCGTGGGCGGCGCCCCTTCGAACAGATCGGCAATGGCGTTCTGATCAGCCTTGGTCGGCTTGCGGTCAAGCCAGGCTTCGAGCTGCCAGTCCTCGGGCTTGTCCTCGGCGATTTCGCTGCCGGCAATGACGATGTCGTGGTCCCAGTCCCAGGCATCCTCATGCGCGATCAGGGCGGCCTGAATCACATCGCGCGGGGCGTGGATAGTGACTTTCCAGCTCATTTCTCAAGCGCCTTTTCCAGACGATCCCGCGCGCCTGCCGCCAGCGCCTTGCAGGCATCGGGGTCGGCAAGCGGTTCGGATCCACTCATCCGCTCAAACATGGCGCTGGCCGAAGGATGCGGCGTCAGCAGGACGCCGCATTCCAGCGCCTCCACTTGCGCGAAGGTCTTGCGGAACATCGCCACGCGCTCGGGATGATCGGCAAAACGATAGGTGCCGAGCGGGAGAGCGGTCAGGCTGTCGACGTATGTGATCGTGCGGCAGTCAGTCCCCTCGCACGATTTCCAATGCCAGCTGGTCGAACCCTCGGTGTGGCCGGGAGTCTGGAAAGCCGTGATCTTGAGCGGCCCGACGCTGAACACGTCCCCGGTCTTCAATGCGAAGTCTACTCTTGCAGGGCGACTGCCATGAATTTCCTGCGCTTGCGGGTCAGCGGGGCTGACTTTGCCGCTGCGTATTACCTTTGCCGCTTCTGCCGTCGCGACGAAGCGCGCACCGGTTGCCTTCTCCAACGCGGCGAGACCGCCAACGTGGTCGAAATGCTCATGGCTTGAGACGATCAGGCCGATGTCCTTCGGGTTGAATCCCAGCTTGCGGATATTGGCAAGGATTTGCGGCACTGCCTCTTCCACCGCTGCATCGACCAGGATGTGCCCCTGCGGGCCGGTGATCAGCAGGACCGAGACGTTGCAGGTGCCGACGTACCAGACATTGCCGAAGATCCGGGCAGGCGGGGCGGGATCGGAGAAGTTCTCCTTGCCCTCGCACTGGCGAATGATTGCACGGGCTGCGGCAGTATCGGCCGGGGCGGGCGTCACCGCAGTCGCTGCGGCCAGGACGGCGAGTGTCATGCTCATGAGGGTCGTCTAGGGACCGCGCTGGACAAGCGCAACCGGCTGTCCTTTTTTACATCCTGCATACGCTTGCGCAGGCGGTCTTTTCGACTAATAGGACTCGCAATCCGTCGCGGGGGCTGTCCTTTCCGCGATCCTTGTACCTAGTCGAGGGGGTATGTTCATGGCGCAGGCGCGCAAGGCACGGCCGATTTCTCCGCATCTCCAGATCTGGCGCTGGGGCCCGGCCATGCTGGTTTCGATCCTGCACCGTATCACCGGCAACGGCCTTGCGTTTGCAGGTCTGGGGCTTCTGCTGTGGTGGATCGGTGCGCTGGCAAGCGGGGCAGGGGCCTATCAGACGTTCCTGGACTACGTGTGGCTCGGCACTGGCGGTGGCCTGCAGACGGTTACCGCGATCCTTGGCAAGATCGTGCTTGTCGGCCTGACCTGGGCCTTCTTCCAGCACGCCGCTTCGGGCATCCGCCACCTGATCCTCGATATCGGCGCGGGATACGAACTGGAAACCAATGCCCGCTGGTCGAGCCTGACAATCGTCATCTCGGTCCTCCTCACCATCGCATTCTGGGCTTTCGTGCTGCTGCGCTGAGCGCCGGCACGAACCGTCAAGCAAGGAAGGCTTACTCCCATGGGTAACGGCACCTCCATCGGTCGCGTGCGCGGGCTGGGCTCCAGCCACGAAGGCACCCATCACTGGCTCACGCAGCGCCTCACGGCGGTGGGCAACCTCGTCCTGATCACGTTCCTGATCGTCAGTCTCGCGCTGCTGCCGGACTACAGCTATGCCACTGTGCGCGGCTGGGTCGCGCGGCCGCTGCCGTCGATCGCGCTCATCCTGATCATGATCAACACCTTCACCCATGCCCGTATGGGCGTGCAGGTCATGCTCGAAGATTATGTCCATGAAGAAGGCGGCAAGGTTGTCGCCTGGCTTCTGGTCAATGCAGTGCCCTTCGCGGCCGCTGCCTTCGGCATCCTTTCGGTTCTGCGCATTGCGCTCGGGGGCGCATAAGACATGACTTCGACTCAGCCTGCCTACAAGATCATCGACCACACCTACGACACCGTCGTCGTCGGTGCCGGCGGTTCCGGCCTGCGCGCCACCATGGGTTCTGCCCAGGCCGGCCTGCGCACCGCCTGCATCACCAAGGTCTTCCCGACGCGCTCGCACACCGTGGCAGCGCAGGGCGGTATCGCCGCCTCGCTCGGCAACAATTCGCCCGATCACTGGACCTGGCACATGTACGACACCGTCAAGGGGTCGGACTGGCTGGGTGACCAGGACGCCATCGAATACATGGTGCGCGAAGCTCCGGCTGCGGTCTATGAACTCGAGCACGCCGGCGTGCCGTTCAGCCGCAATCCCGAAGGCACGATCTACCAGCGTCCGTTCGGCGGCCACATGCAGAACATGGGCGAAGGCCCGCCGGTGCAGCGCACCTGCGCCGCGGCTGATCGTACCGGCCACGCCATGCTTCACGCGCTGTACCAGCAGTCGCTGAAGTACGACGCGGACTTCTTCATCGAATACTTCGCGATCGACCTGATCATGGAAAACGGCGAATGCCGGGGCGTGATCGCGCTGTGCATGGACGATGGCTCGATCCACCGCTTCCGCAGCCATGCGGTCGTGCTGGCCACTGGCGGCTATGGCCGTTCGTACTTCACGGCCACCTCGGCCCACACCTGCACCGGTGACGGCGGCGGCATGGTCCTGCGTGCGGGCCTTCCTCTGCAGGACATGGAATTCGTCCAGTTCCACCCGACCGGCATCTACGGCGCCGGCGTGCTCATCACCGAAGGTGCACGTGGTGAGGGCGGCTACCTCACCAACTCCGAGGGCGAGCGCTTCATGGAGCGCTATGCCCCGTCGGCCAAGGACCTCGCCTCGCGTGACGTCGTCTCGCGTTCGATGGCCATGGAAATCCGCGAAGGGCGCGGCGTCGGCCCGCACAAGGACCACATCTACCTGCACCTCGATCACATCGATGCAGGCGTCCTGGCTGAACGTCTGCCGGGCATCACCGAAAGCGGCAAGATCTTCGCAGGCGTCGACCTTACGCGCCAGCCGCTGCCGGTCGTGCCGACCGTCCACTACAACATGGGCGGCATCCCCTGTAACTACCACGGCGAAGTCGTCACCATCGGTGCCGACGGCAACCCCGAGACGGTCGTCCCCGGCCTGTTCGCAGTGGGTGAAGCCGCCTGCGTTTCGGTCCACGGCGCCAATCGCCTCGGCTCGAACTCGCTGATCGACCTTGTCGTGTTCGGTCGTGCCACTGGCCTGCGCCTCAAGGAACTGATCAAGCCGGGCACCTCGCACAACTCGCTGCCCAAGGACAGCGCCGACCTTGCGCTGACCCGCCTCGATCACTTCCGCCACGCCAAGGGCGGCTCGCCCACGGCCGAGGTTCGCGTCGAAATGCAGCGCACGATGTCGGCCCACGCCGCAGTGTTCCGCACCGACGAACTGATGGCTGAAGGCAAGGTCAAGCTCGCCAACACCTACAAGCGCATGGAGGACATCCATGTGTCCGACCGTTCGCTGATCTGGAACTCGGATCTCGTCGAGACGCTCGAACTCGACAACCTGATCAGCCAGGCCTCGGTCACCATGCATTCGGCCTACAACCGCAAGGAAAGCCGCGGCGCCCACGCGCACGAGGATTTCCCCGAGCGCAACGATGCCGAATGGATGAAGCACACCGCAGCCTGGTTCAACGGCTGGGGCGGCAAGGGCGGCGAAGTCCGTCTCGACTATCGCCCGGTCCACGAATACACGCTGACCGACGACGTCGAGTACATCAAGCCGAAGAAGCGCGTGTACTGACCTGACGCCAATTCCTCGACACTGGTCCATGCGGACTGGCGGTTTGTCGAACGTGAGATGATCTGATGCCGGGGTAGGATTACTCCGGCATCACTCATTTTCGGCCCGGTGATACGGGCAGCCCGGGGAGGCAGTTCGATGAAGAGCGGTTGGAAGCATTCGAAGCTGACGCTGATGGCAGGGGTTGCACTGGTCATCAGCGCAGCGGGGGCCATGGCACAAGGCATTACGGACATGCCGCCGCCACCTGCTCCGCCCGCGCCGCCCGCACCTCCGGCTGCTCCGCCACCTCCCGCACCGCCTGCGCCAGGCATGGAGCAGCAAACCGTCATCATCGAAAAGCATGGCGGCGAGGATGGGCAAGAGCACGTCCGCACCGTCACCCGCGATGGCAAGACCTTCGTGTTCAAGAGCGACAAGCCATTGTCTGACGCGGACGTCGAGGCGAAGATCGCCCGTGCCGAGGCTGGCATTCCGCCCGTGCCGCCCATGCCTCCGGCTCCGCCGCTGGCTGGCAAGGGCGAGCGCCGCATGCAGCGCGTGATCGTGATCAACGGCGAGAACGAAGGCGTGACCGACATCGTTTCCGAGGACGGGCCGCATTGCCGGGGCAAGAATGCCTATGCCAACGTTGATACCTCCGAGGAGAACGACGGCAAGGTCACTCGCGTGCGAATCCGCACATGCGGCAGCGAGGCAGACATCGAGAAGCATGCCATGGCCGAAGCGCTCGCAAGCATTCGTCAGGCGCGCGAGGAAATCGCCCGCGACAAATCGTTGTCAGACAGCATCCGCAAGCAGGTCCTCAAGGAACTCGACGCTGAAATGGCCAAGCTCAAGGCGAAGGGATAAGCGGTATCTGGCCGAGAAGGTCTTTCAGTCAGCCTTCTGGACGACCGGTTTGCTTTCGAAGCGGATCGGATCGGCGTTGCCCGGCTTCGATTTTGCGGACTTCTTGTCGTCGTCCTTCTTGCTGTCGTCCTTCTTTTCGCGTTCCGCCTTGGCCTCTGCTGCTTCGCGTGCGGACCACAAGGCTGAAACATCCTTTGGCGTTGCCGCGCTCGCCGGGTATTTGCAGCCGCGCTGTTCGCCGACGCCCTTGAGATAGGCGCGGCGCACCGACCCTGCGTAGATCGCCTCGTTCCACTTGCGCTGCTGGGCATTTGCGCCACTGATTTCGCGGATTACGCCGCCGAACGGAATCAGTGAGCCAACGAGTGACTTGGCAATATTGCCCATCTTCAGCGTCGAATTGCCATCGTCCCGTGCCACGTCGATGTCGTCACCAAGAACAGCGTCAAGCTTGGTGATCTCTGCGGCGATGGCAGGACACTTGCGCATGCCGGCAAGATCATAAGGCTTCTGCCGCGCAGCGACGAGAATTTCCGGCACTTCGTCCTTCTTGATGTTCAAGTCGGACAAAGGCTTCGTAACCACATCACTCGCCGTCACCTTTTCCTCCGAAACCGCAGTCTGTGCGGCGAGAGGGAAGGCAACGGCAAGCGTGCAAGGCAGTATCGTTGCGAACCGAAGGGCCTTGGTAAACTTCATTGTTTGCTCCCCGTTTAACGGATGAAGTCTTCAGGCCCTTCGCGGTTCCGTGAATTAATGTTAACAAACACTCATCACAGCGCGGCGAACGTGTCGCACTGGTCCTCGTCCGCTGTCTCGATTCCCTTGCGCAGCCACTGCATCCGCTGCGCGGCGCTGCCGTGTGTGAACGCATCCTCCACCGGACGGCGGCCTGCCGCCTTCATCAAAGTATCGTCGCCGATCTGGTGTGCTGCACGCATGCCTTCCTCGATGTCGCCCGCTTCGATGCGATCCCGATTGCGGCCTGCCCAGACGCCGGCATAACAGTCGGCCTGAAGTTCGAGAGCGACCGAGTAGCGGTTGGCCTGGCTCGGACTGCTCTGCTGCAACTGCCGCACCTTGGCTGACGTGCCGAGCAGGCTCTGGATATGGTGGCCGTATTCGTGCGCCATCACATAGACACGGGCAAAGTCGCCGCCGGCACCCATCTGACGGTCCATTTCCGTGTAGAAATCGGTGTCGATATAGATGCCGCTGTCGCTCGGGCAGTAGAACGGCCCCATCGCGCTCTGTGCCGCGCCGCAGCCCGACCGGCCATTCTGCGAGTAAAACACGAGAGTCGGGGCTTCGAACGGGATATTGGCCTGCTGGAACAGTGGGCCCCACGTCTTGTTGAGCGAGGACAGCGCGTTGCAGCTTTCCTTGCTGAATTCGTTGACGGAGCAGCTTTCTGCCAAGGAGGCGCCACCCTGCTGTTCAACTGGTGCCGAAACCTGGCCCTGCTGCATCGAACCCAGCATCTGCATCGGGTCGACGCCGAACACCACTGCCGCAATCAATGCGATCACGATCGAGCCGCAACCCACCTTGCCGCCGCCGCCGAACGGGAAGCCGCCGCCGCCGCGTTGATCCTGGACATTGATGGAACTGTCGAAATCGTCGAGCCGCATGGGCAATCCCCTTTTTTGCGTTTGCGACTGGACAAGCGGCGAGCCGCCCGCGATGCCAGCGCGATCAATCCATCCAGAAACCCCGGAGTAATCGAATGTTCCTGAAGGGCAAGTGCGCGCTCATCACCGGCTCCACCTCGGGCATCGGCCTCGCCTATGCGCGGGCGCTGGCCGCAGAAGGAGCGGACATTGTTCTCAATGGCTTCGGTGATGCCGAACAGATCAAGGCGCTGTGCGAAGAACTTGCCTCCGTCAGCGGCGGCCGGGCGATCTTTGCCGCAGGGGACCTGACGAAGCGCGAAGGCACCGAAGCGATGGTGGCGACGGCGTTGGCGGAGTTTGGCGCGGTCGACATCCTGATCAACAACGCCGGAATGCAGCACGTCGCCCCGGTCGAGGAATTCCCGGTCGACAAGTGGGACACGATCATCGCGCTCAACCTCACGGCCGCGTTCGACGCCTGCCGCCTGTGCATTCCGGGCATGAAGGCCAAGGGATGGGGTCGCATCCTGTTCACGGCCTCGGCCCATTCGCTCACGGCTTCGCCTTACAAGGCCGCCTATGTGGCGGCCAAGCATGGCATTGCCGGGCTGACCAAGACGCTTGCCCTGGAGCTGGCAACCGACGGCGTGACTGCGAACTGCATCAGCCCCGGCTACGTCTGGACGCCGCTGGTCGAGAACCAGATTCCCGATACGATGAAGGCAAGGGGCCTGACGCGCGATCAGGTCATCAACGATGTCCTGCTGGAGCGGCAACCCACCAAGCAATTCGTCCAGCCGGAAGATTGCGCGGCGCTCGCGTTGTTCCTGTGCCGTCATGAAGCGCGCAACATTACCGGGGCGAATTACAACGTCGACGGTGGCTGGGTGGCGCAATAAAGGGCAACCACCAACCTCCTATGTAAAGTTCTGTTCATCATCCACGCCCCAATTGGGAACTTGCGCCTCGCTCCCGCTTTTGAGAGCAAGGGTCTGCGACGAGGCGTTTGGGGTCGGCGATGAAGCGTTACGGGGGCTGGACAGTAGCGATAAGGGGGGGCTTGGTCCTCAGCGCGCTGCTCCTCGTCTCCGCGCGGCCGGCACCGAAGAAGCCTGGCCCGGTGGAGATCGCGCTCAAGGCCCACGTCGAGACCCTGGCGAGCGACGCCTTCGATGGACGCGAACCGGGCACCGAGGGTGAAACCAAGACGCTGCGCTATCTCGCGCGTCAGTGGTTCGACATCGGGCTGTCTGCCGGGACCAATATGCCTGGCAATGGCTGGTTCGCCCCAGTGGAACTTGTCGAGCGCGAGCCGGTGCTGTCACGTGCCAGCTTCATGCGCGGTCGCAAGCGGGTGAACCTGCCGATCGACAGCGTGTTCGTGGTAACGTCTGGCCTGCGCAGCCTTGTGCAGGATGCGCCACTGGTGTTCGTCGGGCAGGCCACGTCACCCGTCACGTCGCGCGCGGAACTTGCCGGCCGGGTTGCCGTGATGCTCGACAGCCTGCCGGAGGGCCTTGCGCGAGATCGGGCAGGTGATCGCGCGGGGCGGTTGCTGGATGCCGGCGCGCTGGCGGTTGTCACCGTACTTGATGATGAGCGGGGCCTGGAAGATGTGATCGCCCGCCGGCGTCGCGCCGGCTATGCGGTCGCAGGCGAAAGAATCGGCAATGAGATCGAGGCATTCCTGTCGCCGGCAACGGCCGAGACGCTGCTCGCCGGAACGGCACGGCCGACCGTGGCCCGGCTTCAGGCAGATGCCCGGGCAGCAGACTTTTCGCCTTATCTTCTCGGAATTTCCGGCACTTTCGAGGCAACTAGCCGCGAAACGCGGATCAAGACCCACAACCTGATCGGCAAGCTGGAAGGGCGCAATCCTTCGGCAGGGGCCGTCCTGATGATGGCGCACTGGGACCATTTCGGCGAGTGCGGCAGCGCGCCGGCCGAGGACCTGATCTGCAACGGCGCGATCGATAATGCATCGGGCCTTGCGGTCATGACCGAAACCGCGCGCATTCTCTCGCGCGGCAAGCCTCTGGAGCGCGACGTCTATTTCCTTGCGACTACGGGGGAGGAACTCGGCCTGCTCGGCGCGATGGCCTTTGCCGAAAACCCGCCGATCCCGCTCGATCGGTTCGTCGCCGCGTTCAATGTCGACAGCACCGGGCTGGTCCCGCCGGGCGGGCCGATAGGAGTGGTCGGCAAGGGGCTGACGCCGCTCGATCCGCTGATTGCCGATGTCGTCAAGCGCATGAAGCGCAAGCTCGCGCCGGGTGATGCGCCCAACGCCTATATCCGGCGGCAGGACAGCTTCATCCTGATGCAGCACGATGTCCCGGCGGTGATGGTCAGCAACTCCTACGGCGACATGGAGCGGACCGAGCGGTTCATGGAGGATACCTATCATCGTCCCAGCGACCAGCCAGGGCCGTGGATCGACTACGCCGGGATGGCCGACGACGTGAACCTGCAGGTCGAACTGATCCGCGCCTTTGCCGATCCGAAACGCTACCCGGCGCGCGCTTCGGCCCCGTCTGCAAAGCGCCCCTGATTTCGGGAACCAAACCCTCTAGCGGAACTGCCCCTTCCTGTTTACATGGGCCGCCACGAATCTCCCCGGACCTTCAGAAGTGGCGCGCATCATGGACATCCCTCTCGGCCTTACCTTCGACGACGTGCTGTTGCGTCCTGCCGAGTCGGATATCGTGCCTTCAATGGCCGACACGCGCACGCGGCTGACCCGGGGTATCAATCTCAACATTCCGGTCCTGTCGTCGGCGATGGACACCGTGACCGAGGCCGACATGGCAATCGTCATGGCGCAGTTGGGCGGGATCGGCGTGCTCCACCGCAACCTTTCGATCGAAGAGCAGTGCGCCGCGGTGCGGGCCGTCAAGCGCTTTGAAAGTGGCATGGTCGTCAATCCGATTACCATTTCGCCCGATGCGCCGCTGGGCGAGGCACAGGCCCTGATGCGCCAGCACAAGATCAGCGGCATCCCGGTGGTCGAGGCTTCGGGCAAGCTTGTCGGTATCCTCACCAACCGCGACGTCCGCTTTGCCGACAATCCGCAGCAGCCCGTGCGGGAACTGATGACGCACGAAAATCTCGCCACGGTAAAGCTCGGCGCCAGCGGCGATGATGCGCGCCGCCTGCTGCACCAGCGCCGGATCGAGAAGCTGCTGGTGGTCGATGATGCATTCCACTGCATCGGCCTGATCACGGTCAAGGACATCGAGAAGGCCGTGACCTTCCCGGACGCTACCAAGGATGCTGCCGGTCGCCTGCGCGTTGCTGCCGCCACCACAGTGGGCGAGAAAGGCCTGCTGCGCACGCAGGCGCTGGTCGAGGCCGAATGCGACGTCGTCATCATCGACACCGCTCACGGCCACAACCGTGACGTCGCCCGCGCTGTCGAAGCGGCGAAGAAGCTGTCGAATTCGGTCCAGGTGATCGCCGGCAACGTCGCCACGGCCGAAGCCACCCGCTCGCTGATCGATGCCGGCGCCGATGGCGTGAAGGTCGGCATCGGTCCCGGCTCGATCTGCACCACGCGCATCGTCGCGGGTGTTGGCGTGCCGCAGCTGACGGCCGTTATGGAGTGCGCCGAGGAAGCCGAGAAGTCGGGCGTTCCGGTGATTGCCGACGGCGGCCTGCGCACCTCGGGCGACGCTGCCAAGGCGCTTGCCGCCGGTGCCAGCTCGGTGATGATCGGCTCGATGCTGGCCGGCACCGAGGAAGCGCCGGGCGAGACGTTCCTGTACCAAGGCCGCGCCTACAAGTCGTATCGCGGCATGGGTTCGGTCGGCGCAATGGCGCGCGGCTCGGCCGACCGCTACTTCCAGCAGGACATCAAGGACCAGATGAAGCTGGTGCCTGAAGGCATCGAAGGCCAGGTGCCCTACAAGGGACCGGCCAAGGACGTGGTCCACCAGCTCGTCGGCGGCGTGAAGGCCGCGATGGGCTACACTGGCAGCCGCACGATCGAAGACCTGCGCAAGCGCGCGCAGTTCGTCCGCATCACCAACGCCGGGCTTCGCGAGAGCCACGTCCACGACGTGACGATCACGCGCGAGGCGCCCAACTACAAGGTTGGCTGAGGGCGGCTGAATGACGCCTCCGGCGCGGGTTCAGGCCGCGATCGATCTGCTTGATGCAGTGATTGCGGCGGCCAACGGGCAGGGCGCGTCGGCAGACCGGATTGCGGCGGATTGGTTCCGGGCGCGGCGCTATGTCGGCTCTAAGGACCGTCGCGCCATTCGCGAACTGGTATGGAATGCGATCCGGGCATGCGGCGAGGTGCCGGTGTCCGGGCGCGCCGCGATGCTGCGTCTGGCGCAAGCGGACGCGGCTCTGGCCGGGTTGTTCGATGGATCGAACTATGGGCCAGCGCCGATTGAGGCAGGTGAGCCGGTGGCGTCCGGTGGCGTTGCGCCTTTGTGGCTGGCAGAACGACTTGCGGCTTCGGGTCTCGATGATCAGGAACAGGCCGCGCTGCTGGGAAGGGCGCCGCTCGATATCCGGGCCAATACGCTCAAGACCACGCGAGACGAATTGCGTTCGCGCCTGCCTGTCGAGGCCGACCTAGCTATCGCCCCGCAGGGCTTGCGGCTGCCATCGGGTACGGCAGTCGAATCGTGGCCGGAATTCGCCGAGGGGCTGTTCGAAGTGCAGGACGCCGGCAGCCAGATCGCCTGCATGGCGCTTGGCGTGCAGCCCGGCGAAGTGGTGGTCGATCTGTGCGCGGGGGCGGGCGGCAAGACGCTTTCGCTGGGGGCAGCAATGGGCAATCGCGGCAAGCTCCTCGCCTGCGACATTGACCGGCCCCGCCTGTCCCGCCTTCCGGAGCGCGCCAGCAGGGCAGGGGTCCTGGTTGAAGCGCGCCTGCTCAACCCCGGACGTGAGGCTGAGATGCTGGCCGACTGGCAGGGCAAGGCCGACGCGGTGATGATCGATGCGCCGTGTTCGGGCACAGGCACCTGGCGCCGCAATCCCGAGGCGCGCTGGCGGCTCGATGCCAAGGCGATCGAGCGCTACTGCGCGATGCAGGCCAATGTGCTCGATATCGGGGCTTCGCTGGTAAGGCCGGGCGGTCGGCTGACTTATGTGGTCTGCTCCCTGCTCGATGCTGAAGGTGCAGACCGGATAGAGGCATTCCTTTCGGCCAATCCCGGCTGGGATGTCGCGCTGCCCCCGCTGCCTGCGGGCCAAGCGCGGGGCAGCGGCTGGCGGCTTACACCCTTTAGGGATGGCACCGACGGGTTTTTCTTCGCAACGCTCGTACGCCGTGTTAACTGAAGCGTCATGGACGCGGGTTCATTCAATGATGGTCCTTCAAAAGGTAATCGGACCAAGGAGCTGTTGATGCGTTACGCCCCCATTGCCCTCGCTCTGTCACTTGTCGTTGGCGTGACCGGCAGCATGGGCGTGGCGAAGAACGCGGCGGCGTCCGACCCGCGCGTCGAAGCCTTGCTCAAGGACGGTCGTGCATCACTCGCCAAGGGCGACGTTTCGGCGGCGACTGACAGTTTCGAAGCGGCGCTCGCCCTTGATCCCGCCAGCAATCCTGCGCTGCTGGCGCTGGCTGATGCCGCCCGGCGCGATGGGCTGCAGGGCAAGGCGATCCACTATTACCGCCAAGTGCTCGAACGCGATCCCAATAATGTCGTCGCCATTTCCGGCGAAGGCGGCGCGATGGTCGAGAAGGGCGCTCTTGAGAAGGCCCGCCGGAACCTGACACGGCTCGAAGGCCTGTGTGGCAAAGCTTGCGCGGAAACCGCCGAACTCTCGGCGGCCATTGCGCGCGGACCTGCCAAAAAGGTAGTGTCGGCCGAAGCTGTCATCCCAGCCGAGAAGGTCGAGACGAACTGACGCCAGCGAACGTCAGATCAGTTCGCGGAATTCCTCGACCACCTGCCGGTAGACGCGCTTCTTGAACGGCACGATCAGTTCCGGAACCTGTTCCGGTTCAACCCAGCGCCATGCCTCGAACTCGGCATGTTCATGGGCGTTGAGGTCGATGTCGGTATCCTCGCCTGAAAAGCGCATCAGCAGCCACTTCTGGCGCTGGCCTCGAAACTTGCCGCCCCACATCTTGCCCATCAGGAAATCGGGCAGGTCATAAAGCAGTTCGTCGCGCGTTTCCGCGATGATCTGCACGAGGTGGGAGGAGACGCCGGTCTCCTCCTGAAGTTCGCGCAGGGCGGCGGCGTGGAGATCCTCGCCGTCGTCGATCCCGCCCTGCGGCATCTGCCAGGCGTCCATCTCCTTGTTGTCGATCCGCTTGCCCACGAACACGCGCCCGGCGCTGTTCACGAGCATGACCCCGACACAGGGACGGTACGGAAGCCCGGCAAATTCGTCTGTCATTTCAACCTTTCCAGTAGCAGCCGGACCGCCTTGAAGATCGACTGCATGTCGGCCTGCGCGCTCGGGATTGCCTTGCGCACCTGCGTAAACCCGTGGATCGTCCCTTTCATTTCAAGAAAGACGACTTCTGCTCCAGACCGGATGAGTTCCGCCCCATAGACCCGCCCGCTGTCGCGAATCGGATCGAGCCCTGCCGTCACTAGCACCGTCGGAGGCGTGGTCGAGTGGTCGCCATAGATCGGATAGGCGCGCTTGTGGCCGGTAACCGCCTGATAGGCATTGGCGAACCAGTTCATCGAATCCGAGGTGAGGAGGAAACCCTCGGCGAAATCGAGGAAAGACTGGTGATCGGGCTTGTCGTCGGAAAGCGGGTAGATCGGCACCTGCATGACCACCGGCACCGCCGCGGGGCTTTCGACCAGCGCCTGGGTCACGACGATCGTCAGGTTGCCGCCTGCGCTGTCGCCCATGGGGATAAGGCCAGTGATTTCGCGCCCCAGCGTGGCCGAGTTCGCAGCGATCCAGCGTGCCGCGGCCTCGCAGTCGTCCGGCGCGGCGGGGAAGGGGTGTTCGGGCGCCAGGCGATAGTCCACCGCGATGACCGGCAGATCGAGTTCCGCGGCGATTTCGGTGCACAGGCTGTGATGGCTTTCGAGATCGCCGATCACGAAGCCGCCGCCGTGGAAGAACACCACCGCCGGACCTGCCTCGCGGGTTTCGCGCAGATCATAGAGGCGAAGCGGGATGTCTCCTGCGGGGCCGGGGCAGGTCAGGTCGCGGATCACCGCCAGTTCGCGCGGATCGGCTTCGGCGAGTTGACCCATCGCAATGTAACTGGCGCGTGCTGCCTCCAGACCCATCTGGCTCATCGGCGGGGCATCGGTGCTGTTGAGGAAAGCCAGGAAGGCTTGAACGTCGGGGCGTACGTAGTGGGTCTTCTGATCGGTCATGACAGTTCCTCGTCCCGCAAACAGGATTCGTTATAAACACCGTGGTAAGTTGGCTTTTGCAACTTGACTGGCAAGCGCATCGGGAATCAAGAGCGCAGGAGGATTTTTCGCCCTGCGCAGATTTTCTTCTTTGCGAACGGAACACGAGGGGCATAGGCGCGTGTCAGCACTGGGTGAAACTCCCGGGCGCAGCAGAGGACGATATGGCTACACTAGTTGAAGGACCGGACGCGCTGACGGGCGGCAAGGAATCACCGACCCCCGAGGCGGTGGTTGTGCGCTTTGCTGGTGACTCGGGCGACGGCATGCAGCTGACCGGCGGTCAGTTCACCCTTTCCACGGCGCTGGCGGGCAACGACCTTGCCACTTTCCCGGACTTCCCGGCGGAAATCCGCGCGCCGCAAGGCACGCTGTTCGGCGTCTCTGCCTTCCAGATCAACTTCGGCTCGACCGAGATCGACACCGCGGGCGACCAGCCCGACGTGCTCGTGGCAATGAACCCGGCAGCGCTCAAGACTAACGTCGGCGCGCTCAAGGCCGGGGGCCTGATCATTGCCGACACCGGCGAGTTCAACAAGCGCAACCTCGAGAAGGCCAAGTACGAGGTCAACCCGCTTGAGGACGGCAGCCTCGAGAAGTGGCAGCTGCTCGCGTTCGACATCTCGGCGCTGACGCTCGAAGCGGTAAAGCCCTTCGGCCTTGGCAACAAGGAAGCGCTGCGCTGCAAGAACATGTGGACGCTGGGCCTTGCCCTGTGGATGTTCGATCGTGACCGCCAACCGCTGGTCGACTGGTTGAACGCCAAGTTCGCCAAGAACCCGGTTCTGGCCCAGGCCAACATCGCCGCGCTGAACGCCGGCCACGCCTATGGCGAAACCGCCGAGCTGGCAGGGCCGCTCAAGCAGTACCACATCGCTCCGGTCGAGAGCGAGCCGGGCCTCTACCGCACGGTCACCGGCGCCGAAGCGATCAGCCTTGGGCTTGTTGCCGGCGCGCAGCTGGCCGATCTGCACATGTTCTTCGGGGGCTATCCGATCACGCCTGCCTCGGCGATCCTGCACAACCTTGCCCGGCTCAAGGAATACGGCGTCACCACCTTCCAGGCGGAAGACGAGATTGCCGCAATCGCCTCGGCCATCGGCGCGAGCTATGCGGGCCAGCTGGGCGTGACCTCGTCGTCTGGCCCCGGCATTGCGCTCAAGGGCGAGGCGATGGGCCTTGCCATCATGACCGAGCTGCCGCTGGTCATCGTCAACTCGCAGCGCGGCGGCCCGTCCACGGGCCTTCCGACCAAGACCGAGCAGTCGGACCTCTACCAGGCGGTCTATGGCCGCAACGGCGACGCGCCGATGCCGGTGATCGCCGCGCGCAGCGCTTCCGATTGCTTCGAAGTCGCCATCGAGGCCTGCCGCATCGCGGTGGAATACATGACCCCGGTAATGCTTTTGACCGATGGCTACATCGCCAACGCGGCCGAGCCGTGGAAGGTGCCGGACCCGGAAAGCTTCAAGCCGTTCCCGGTGACGTTCCTCGAAGAGAAGAACGGCCCCAACGGCGAACTGTTGCCCTTCGCGCGCGACGAAAAGGGCGCGCGTCCGTGGATCAAGCCCGGCACTCCGGGCCTGATGCACCGCATCGGCGGCATCGAGAAGAACCCCGGCACCGGCAACATCGACTACAGCCCGGCGAGCCACCAGATCATGACCGACGCACGCAAGGCCAAGGTCGAAGGCGTGGCGAACTCGATCCCCTTGCAGGAAGTCAGCCACGGCGAGACCTCGGGCAAGCTCGTGGTCGTCGGCTGGGGCAGCACCTATGGCCCGATCTATCAGGCCGTGCGCCGCGCCCGCCGCAAGGGGCTGGACGTCAGCCACGTCCACGTCCGCCACATCTGGCCGATGCCGTCGAACCTCGGCGATCTGCTGCGCGGCTATGACAAGGTGCTCGTGCCCGAGATGAACACCGGCCAGTTCAAGACCGTGCTGCGCGACCAGTTCCTGATCGACGCCCAGCCGCTCAACAAGACCAGCGGCCAGCCCTTCACCATCGCGGAAATCGAAGCCGCGATCGTGGATGCGCTTGGCGACCACGCCGGAGGCGAGGTCGATGCCGACAAGACGCAGCTGCCCAGCATCAAGAGTGACAATCCATGAACGAGATGACCAAGATCGCGGTCCAGACCACGCTCAAGGACTGGGAAACCGACCAGGAAGTGCGCTGGTGCCCGGGTTGCGGCGATTACGCGATCCTCAAGGCGGTGCAGCGCACCCTGCCGGAGATCGGCGCCGATCCTTCGAACACCGTGTTCGTTTCGGGCATCGGCTGCTCCAGCCGCTTCCCGTACTATGTGGAAAGCTATGGCTTCCACACGATCCACGGCCGTGCGCCCGCCTTTGCCACCGGCATCAAGCTCGCCAATCCGGAACTCGACGTCTGGCTGGTGACGGGCGATGGCGATGGCATGTCGATCGGCGGCAATCACACGATGCACATCCTGCGTCGTAACGTGAACGTGCAGATCCTGCTGTTCAACAACGAGATCTACGGCCTGACCAAGGGCCAGTTCTCGCCGACGAGCCGCGAAGGCACCAATTCGCCGACGTCGCCGCTCGGCTCGGTTGACCGTCCTGCGCTCCCCTGCGCCTTCGCGCTGGGTTCGGGCGCGCGCTTCATCGCGCGGGCCTATGACGTCTCGAAGAACCTGCCCGGCGTGCTCAAGGCGGCTCATGCCCACAAGGGCGCGGCCTTCGTGGAAATCTTCCAGAACTGCATCGTCTACAACAAGGACCGCTTCGACGACTTCGTCGCCAAGGGCGTGGCCGACCAGAACCAGCTGTGGCTGACCGATGGCGAGCCGATGCTGTTCGGTTCGGAGAAGTCGGGCGGCGTGAAGGGCATTGCGCTCGACATGGACACGCTGACGCTCAAGGTCGTCGACGTGACCGATGGCGACTGGCAGGCGGCGGGAGTGCTCGTCCACAATGTCAAGAACCGCGCGCTGGCCCATATGCTCGTGGAGATGCCGTTCGGCCCGTTCCCGATGGCGCTGGGCGTGATCTACGACGATCCGCGGCCTTCCTATGAGGACGTGCTGCTCGGCCAGGACGAACAGGCCCGCAAGGGCAAGGACGCCAACCTCGCCAAGCTGCTTGGCAAGGGCCAGACCTGGACCGTCAGCGGAACAGCTGCCGATCCGGTCTGATTTCCGGGTTTCCCAAAGGCTTCCAAGGCCGCAAGGATGCGACGCGGGTCGTGCCCTTGCGGCCTTTCTGTTTGAGGTCACCGATTGGACAACCTGACGCACAGCCTTGTCGGTTGGGCACTCGCGGAAACGGGTCTGAAGCACCGGTCGCGCAAGGGCCTTGCCGCGCTGGTGCTGGCGGCGAACATGCCGGATATCGACGTGTTCTTCGGCTGGGCACCGTGGGCGCCGCTCGCCATGCATCGCGGGTTCACGCATGGGCTGGTGGGTGGCGTGGTGTTGATGCCGCCGTTGCTGGTAAGCCTTCTGTGGCTGTTCGATAGCTGGCAGGCTTCGCGCGGGAAGATCGCGCGGGAGGCGCCGCCGCTGCGCCTGGGCTGGCTGGTGTTGCTTAGCTACCTCGGTGCGATCACGCATCCACTGCTCGATCTGCAGACTGTCTATGCCGTCCAGCTGCTGTCGCCGTGGAGCGAACGGTGGTTCCACTCTGATGGCCTGTTTATCGTCTCGCCCTGGGTTCTCGCGATGTTGGGTGGTGGCATATGGGCAACGCGGCGTTTTGCCTCCGGCGCGATCGCGGTGGCTTGCCTGGGACTGGTGGCAGCGTTCATCCTGCTCAATGTCGGCATATCCGCGCTGGCTTGGCATGCACCGCGCAGCGACGCCCCTTATGCCATTCCCGACCGCGTGTTTGCCGCGCCCGAGGCGATGATGTTCTGGCGGCGCGATGTGGTCTGGCGTGAGCGCGGCAGGATCACATTCGGCCAATACGATCCACTCCGGCGGCTTGACGGTCTTTTTAGCTTCGGCGCTCCGATCGCTGACAACATGAGCGATCCGCTCGTCCGCAAGGCAGCGAACGCAACGCCCGAGGCGGTCAAGTTCCTCGCTTGGTCGCAGATGCCGGTTGCGGAAGTGCAGCGCTCCGGCTGCATGGCGAGGGTGACTTTCGCGGATGCGCGGTTCACTGGCCCGACGATGGCGCGAAACTTCAACACGGTGGTTGAACTTCCGACCTGCTAGGCGCCGGGCGTCAGTGTCTCGAGCATGTCGTCGGCCTGCTCGGCGACGGCTTTCGCTGGCTTGTGCAGCAGCGCCGAGGCGAGGAACGCCCAGCCTGCGCCGCCAAGCCATCCCGCTGCAACGTCAGTCGGAAAATGGACGCCGAGCCAGACCCGGCTGATCGCAATGGCAATGCTCAGGGCGATGGCGCTGATGATCAGGGTCCAGCGAATCGAGCGGCGCGGGCTCATGGCCGCGAAGGCCAGCGCGATGGCAATGTAGATCACCGCGGAATTGAAACTGTGCCCACTGGGAAAGCTCTGCCCGCCCGCCTCGGTCAGGTGCGGCACGATCATCGGGCGGGGGCGGCCGACAGCAATCTTGACCAGCGAGTTGACCAGCCATCCGCCCATGACTGTCGCAGTCAGCAGCACTGCCTCGCGCTTCAGGCGCAGAAAGAGCAGCGCGGCCAGCACGCCGATCAGGATGAGGTTGCGCAGCAGGACCCCGCCAAGCGCCGTCAGATCCCGCACCGCCTCGAGCAGCCATTGCGGACCGGCGGGAACAAGGTCTGCCCCGCGTCGCCAGAACAGCAGGCCGGAACTGTCGATCTCGCTGCCGTGCCCTGACAGCACGAGCGAGGCGACCAGGACAAAGCCGATCCAGCACAGCGCCGACGCGATCAGGGCATGGCGCGGAGATATTCTCCAGCTGCGCGCCCTTTGGGGCAGGTGGCGTTCGGGGGCGGCTTGGACCATCGGTTGCTTGGAACGAGATTGCCGCAAACCTTGTTCCCGAACAACGGTTTGTGATGCCGGCTTGCAAGGGCCGCATAACAGGAGAAAGGGAACTGGTGTCTGCATCGACGCAGGCCGAACCGACGATTGTCTGGTTCCGCCGCGATCTTCGTCTGGCCGATCAGGCGGCGCTTCTGGCAGCCGCCGAGGCCGGGCCCGTTATCCCGGTCTACGTGCTTGATGACGAGACGCCCCGGCACTGCCGCATGGGCGGTGCCTCGCGCTGGTGGCTGCATCACAGCCTGGCCAGCCTGGATGCCGCGCTTTGCAAGCTGGGATCGCGACTGATCCTGCGCCGGGGCAAGGTGCATGAGGAACTGGCGGCGGTGCGCCGCGAGACCGGGGCACGGGTCGTCCACGCGCTGCACCACTACGAGCCGTGGTGGCGCAATGCCGAGAAGGCCGTCGCCAAGGGTATGCAGCTTGTCCTGCACGACGGCAACTACCTGGCCCCGGCCGGTGCGGTGAAGACCGGAAGCGGCGCGCCCTACAAGATCTTCACGCCATTCTGGCAGGCCCTTAAAGAGCGGATGCCGCCCGCGCACCCCGCGCAAGCACCAGAGCAACTGGTCGCGCCGGAGCACTGGCCGACGAGCGACACGCTCGACGACTGGAAACTGCTGCCCACTGCGCCGGACTGGGCGGGCGGGTTCCGCAAAGAATGGACCCCCGGCGAAGCGGGTGCGCACAAGCGGCTGGAAGCCTTTGCGGCGCGGGCGGCGCGGTACGAGCAATGCCGCAATCTGCCGTCGATTGAAGGAACTTCGCGCCTGTCGCCGCATCTCCACTTCGGCGAGATTTCGCCGGCGACGGTGTGGCAGAAGGTGGCCGATGCCGGCGGATCGGTGGACGTATTCCTCAGCGAGCTGGGCTGGCGCGACTATGCCCAGAACGTGATCGTGCAATTCCCAGACTATGGCTCGAAGAATGCGCGGGAGGCCTACGACCGGCTGCAATGGCGTGACGATCCCGAGGGGCTGCGGGCATGGCAGCAGGGGCGCACTGGCTACCCGATCGTCGATGCCGGGATGCGCGAGCTTTGGCACACCGGGTGGATGCACAACCGCGTGAGGATGATTGCGGCAAGCTTCCTGGTGAAGCATCTCCTGATCGACTGGCGTGAAGGCGAGCGTTGGTTCTGGGACACTCTGGTTGATGCGGATTACGGTTCCAACGCGGTCAACTGGCAGTGGACGGCAGGGACGGGCATAGATTCCAACATGTTCGTGCGAATCATGGCACCACTCACCCAGTCGGCGAAGTTTGACGCAGCAGGCTATATCCGCAAATGGGTGCCGGAACTGCGCCATCTGTCCGACGCCGAGGTCCACGATCCCACGTTCCCGCCACCGGGCTATGTCCGCAAGATCGTGCCCCATGCGCAAGGCCGGGCGCGGGCTTTGGCGGCACATGAAGCAATGAAGGCGCATGGCTGACCTTGCGCGTTACGCTGCGGAGCCGCATATCCCGCCCATGACTGCACAGACGCCATCGAGGGGACGGCATCTGGTGGCCGGTGGCTGGAACATGTCTGCCGTCGGCCGCTGGGTCGCACACCTGTTTGCCGGACCGTTCGAGCGCGTTGTCGAAAGGATCGACCGCGGTCTCGTTCTTGGCACGATCCACGCTATCTTGCCGGACGGTAGCCAGCGCACTGTCGGCGGGCGGGGCGAGGGGCCTGTCGCGCGAATTCACCTGCATAGCTGGAATGCGCTTGTGCGGCTGGCTACGGCTGGCTCGATCGGCTGGTATGAGGCTTGGGTCGAAGGCGAATGGGATAGCCCCGATCCCGTGCCGATCTTCGATCTGTTCATGCGCAACGCCACCACCTTGGGCGACGTCGGCCGGGCTAAAGGTCCGTGGCGTCTGGCTGGCCGGGCGCTCAACTTCCTGCGCAAGAATTCGCGAGCGCAGGCGCGGCGCAACATCGCGGCGCACTATGACCTTGGCAATGACTTCTACCGCCAGTGGCTGGACTCGACCATGAGTTACTCGAGCGCGTTGTGGGACGGCATTTCGGCAGATGCACCCTTGGCCGAGGCTCAAGCCAACAAGGTTGACCGGTTGGGGGCGCGTCTGGCGCTCACACCTCGCAGCGAAGTGCTCGAGATCGGTTGCGGCTGGGGCTTTCTGGCGCGGCGCCTCGCCGAGACGACCGGGGCGCGGGTGACCGGCATCAGCCTATCGGACGAGCAGCTGGAGTGGGCGCGCGAAGCCCTCACTTCATCAGGGCTGGGCGGGATCGAGTACCGTCATCAGGATTACCGCGATGTCGAAGGAACATTCGACGCTATCGCCAGCGTCGAGATGGTCGAGGCCGTGGGTCGCGAATATTGGCCGTCCTACTTCGACTGCCTTGCCCGCTGTCTGAAGCCCGGAGGGCGTGCGGCGCTGCAATACATCACCATCCGCGATGACCTGTTCGATGCCTATGCCGCCAGCGCCGACTTCATCCAGGCCTATGTCTTCCCCGGCGGCCTGCTGATCAGCGAGCGGGAGTTTGCACGACTGGCGCACGAGCGCGGGCTCACATGGCAGGATCGCCAGGACTTCGGCCTCGACTATGCCCGCACGCTCAAGCTGTGGCGCGAGGCGCTTGATCTTGCCGTAGTCGAAGGGAGGCTGCCTGCCGGGTTTGACGAGCGGTTCGTCAACCTGTGGCGCTATTACCTGATGTATTGCGAAGGCGGGTTCCGCGGTGGCGGCATCAACGTCAGCCAGGTGACGCTGGTAAAGCAGTAAGCTTCAGGGACGCCTGAAAACTCCGTCCCCGCGATATCGCGCGAGGATGTTGTCGTGGACGATGGGGCTGAGCAGGTTGGCGAAGGCGCAGCCGACGCGACCGGAATCCCACCACACCACCTCGGCCTGAAGGGATTCCATGCCGGGCAGGGTCAGCCAGCAGCGGTTGCCGGCGTGCATGCGTTGCAGCGCATTTGCGCAGAAGCCGCCTAGCGAAAGGTCAAGCACGACGGTCTGAAAGCCCTTGCCGCCGGATGGCCTGAGCGTTGCCGGAATGTTGACACGTTGGCGTGGCGCACTGCGGTCCTCGAGCGCGGCCTGCCCATAGATGTTGGTATTCCAATCCGTCGTCGTCATGCCGGGCGACCTCGACCCATTGCGTTTCCGGTCTGCCGATGGATCGGCAAACCTTTGCAAAGAATCGCGCGGCTACGTTAATTAGGCGCTATCAGTCCTGGTTAACGCGAATGCGGTGCGGACTGGCAAACTGTTCACCAAGAAGCGTAACGATCCGGTCAGCAACGACTTCCGGAGCCTTGACCGTCTGCGGGTCTTCTCCGGGGTAGGCGCGGGCGCGCATCTTGGTGCGGGTTGCGCCCGGATCGACCACGGCAACTCGGATGGCCGCGGTGTTGCGCACTTCCTGCCCATAGCTGCCCAGCAGATTGTCAAACGCCGCCTTCGAAGCGCCGTAGGCACCCCAGTAGGCGCGGGGGGTGGCGCCGACGCTGCTCGTCACGCCGATGACGCGGGCGTCCTGGCTCTTGCGCAGCATGCCGTCGAAGCCGGCAAGAAGTGCCTGCGTTGCCAGCACGTTGAGAGTCAGCGCCTGGTTGAACTCGCGCGCGTCGATCTGCCAGACCGGGGTGAGGGTGGGCAGGACGGCGGCGTTGATCACCAGAATGTCGAGTGCCTTCCAGCGGCCCGAGATGGCGGTGGCGAGACGGGCGATGCTGTCAGCCTCGGAGAGATCGACCGGCGCAATCGTGGCGCTGCCACCGGCCTCGAAGATCTCTTCCTCGATCTTCTCGAGGTCCTTGGCGTTGCGCGCCACAAGAACGACGTGCGCTCCGGCAGCGGCCAGTGCCTTGGCCGTGGCCGCGCCGATGCCGCGGCTTGCACCGGTAACCAGCGCGACTTGACCCGCAAGGCTCATCTTACGCGACCTTTCCGACCGGCAGCGAAAGCTGATCGGGGCTCTCGCGATCGGCAAGATCGGTCAGGCGCGTGGGGTATTCGCCGGTGAAGCAGGCGTCGCAATACTGCGGGCAAGACTTCTTGCGTTCGGCCTCGCCCACGGCGCGGTAGAGGCCGTCGATCGAGACGAAAGCAAGGCTGTCGGCGTGGATGAACTCGGCCATCGCGGCGACATCCATGCGTGCAGCGAGCAGCTTCGAG
Organism: Novosphingobium subterraneum; assembly: GCF_000807925.1. Taxonomy (GTDB): domain Bacteria; phylum Pseudomonadota; class Alphaproteobacteria; order Sphingomonadales; family Sphingomonadaceae; genus Novosphingobium; species Novosphingobium subterraneum. The sequence continues at coordinate 175,018 of NZ_JRVC01000008.1, forward strand.
CGTTCGGGCGTGTCGACGCCGTAGAAACACGAATGCTCGGTCGGCGGGCTGGCGATTCGCATGTGCACTTCGGCGGCGCCTGCATCGCGCATCATCTGCACGATCTTGAGGCTGGTAGTGCCGCGCACGATCGAATCGTCGATCAGGACAATGCGCTTGCCGGCGACCAGCGCACGGTTGGCATTGTGCTTGCGCTTCACGTCGGCGTTGCGGGCACCGTCCGAGGGCTGGATGAAGGTGCGGCCTACATAGTGCGAGCGGATGATGCCGAGTTCGAACGGGATGCCGGACTGCTGGGCGTAACCTAGCGCAGCAGGCACGCCGCTGTCAGGCACGGGGATGACGAGATCGGCGTCTGCCGGGCTTTCCATCGCCAGTTGCGCGCCGATGGCCTTGCGTACCTGGTAGACCGAGCTGCCACCCATGACCGAGTCCGGGCGGCTGAAATAGACGTGTTCGAAGATGCAGGGGCGCGCGTTGGGCTTGCCGAACGGCCGGTGCGTGCTGAGGTTGCCGTCGAGATCGACCTGGATCAGCTCGCCGGGCTCCACTTCGCGCACGAAGTCTGCGCCGACGACGTCAAGCGCAACGGTTTCGCTGGCGAAGACCACCGCGTCACCGAGCTTGCCCATGACGAGCGGGCGGATACCGAGCGGATCGCGGCAGGCGATCATGCCCTCGGGCGTCATGCAGATCAGCGAATAGGCGCCCTCGATCAGGCGCAGGGCATCGACGAAACGGTCGAGCAGGGTGGGGTAACGGCTCGTCGCAACGAGGTGAATGATCACCTCGGTGTCCGACGTCGACTGGAAGATCGCGCCCTTGCGGACGAGATCGCGCTTGAGGAACATCGCGTTGGAGATGTTGCCGTTGTGGGCGATCGAGAACCCGCCCGAGGCAAGGTCTGCGAAGAGCGGCTGGACGTTGCGCAGGCCTGCACCGCCCGTCGTCGAATAGCGGACGTGGCCAGAGGCCATCATGCCCGGCAGTTCGGCAATGGCCGATCCGGTCGAGAAATTCGCCGCCACATGGCCAATGCCCTTGCGCGAGTAGAATTCCTGCCCGTCGAAGCTGGTGATGCCCACGGCTTCCTGCCCGCGGTGCTGCAGGGCATGGAGACCTAGCGCCACTGTCGCCGCAGCGTCACGTACGCCGAGTACGCCGAAGATGCCGCACTCCTCGCGCAGCTTGTCGTCATCGGCGCCGATATCGCCCCGCCCGATATCCCAGGGCGTTGCATCGAGAAGTTCGTGATCTGTGGTCATGGGTCCCGTGGACTCGCGTGGGCGCGTGCGCGCCGGCCGGTTTCTGGCGCCCAAATGGCGACGTTTGCGCACAATGGCAAGGGCAAGGTTCGCAATGCATCGCTTGAGGCCGTTCCCGGCCCGGGGAACCGCGAGTCTTCTGGGGCGTAGTTGGGGCTACGGACAGGCGGAGCATGGAGTGGCTGGTGAGGATAATCGGTATCGGGCTGTTGGCTCTTGGGGCGCTTTTCGTGATTGGGGGGACGATTTCCTACCTGCTCAACGTGGTTTTTCACTGATCTGCGCAGTCGATGATTGTGCGTGATTTGCGCTGGGAAAAATTAACCAGGGCAGTGTTAGGGCAGGGCAATGCGCGTTGCCCGTACTCTTGCCGATCCGGTCTGTACCGCCGTCGCATACTTTGCGTTGGCCTATGGCGCAGTGGCGTTCGGTCGGTTCACCGGCGGCGTTGCCATGGTCTGGATCGCCACAGCGCTCCTGGCGGGGCGGCTGGTGCATCTTCCGTTCCGCCTCTGGTTGAAGTGGGTGGTCCCGTGCTGGTTCGCGAGTACCATCGCAACCGGGTACTTCGGGTTTGGCTGGGTCCTGGCGGTGCCACTGGCTTTCATAAATATGGCCGAAGCTATCGCCGTCGCGTTCGTCTGGCGGCGGATCACCGATGCGTTCTGGCCGCACGACATCCTCGAATGGGTGACGTCCTTCTACCTCGGCATCGGTCTGACCATCCCATTGGTGACCGGTTGCATCGCATCGTTCCTGGCCTGGTTCTCCTTTGGTCAGCCGCTGGTCGAGAATTTTACCCGATGGATCATCGGCCACGCTCTCGGGCTGGTCGCGTGCCTGCCCGTGTTCCACTATGTCTACCATCGCCTGGCACGCGGACGAAGCTTCCTGCCGCCAGCGCGCCAACTGCCCTTGGCAACGCTCGTGTTCGGGTCGTTCACGGGCCTGACCGCGCTGGTATTCCTGCTCGACATGCGCGCGCTGCTGGTGTTCCCGCTGGTATTCCTGATGGTTTCCTCGGCCCTGGTGCCAGCTGCGATCACCACCTTGATGCCTCTGCTGCTGATCGCCATCGGCGGCACGATGACTATCCTGGGGTTCGGGCCGATTGCCGGCATGGACATCGAGTTCGGCGACCGCATCCAGTTCTTCCAGCTCTATGTCGGAGTGACGGTGCTGGCAGCCCTGCCGCTTTCGTGCGAGCGCCATCGGCGCATCATAGAGATGCAGCAGATGCAGCACCGGATTTCGGAACTCGAACGGACAAGCGCGGCACTCTGAACGTCCGGTTCTTGCAGCCATTGCCGTTTGCTGCGCTCCAGCCTACATCCGCAGCCGTCTCCGGGAACCCGGAGGCGCATTCCTGCCAGGGGACTTCTGCTTGATCCTGTCGCCATTCGAATGGACCATCGCCAAGCGATACATGCTGCCCGGGCGAGGCGAGGCATTCATCGCGCTCGTCGCGGGCATCAGCCTTGTCGCGGTAATGCTCGGTGTGGCCGCGCTGGTCATCGTGATGAGCGTGATGAACGGTTTCCGCGCCGAACTGCTCGACAAGATCGTGGGCCTGAACGGCCATGCGATCATCCAGGCCTACGGCGGGCGGCTGGACAACTGGCAGGACATCCTCAAGAAGGTTGAGGCGACGCCCGGCGTTACCCATGCCTCGCCGCTGATAGAGCAGCCGCTGCTCGCCAGCTTCAATGGCAGGGTCGAGGCGATTCTTGTGCGCGGCAATACTGCGGGCGATATCAAGCGGCTGGAGGACAAGCGCGTCGATGGCGTGATCGCCTCGCTGCGGCCAGAGTCAGGCAATGTTGCCATCGGTTCGCGCCTTGCCCAGAACCTTGGTGCGCGGGTGGGCGACAGCATCACGATCATCAACCCGCAAGGTCGAGCTACGCCGTTCGGCACTGTCCCGCGCGAGATTGCCTATACCGTATCGGCAATCTTCGAAGTCGGCATCTACGATTATGACAACGCCTATGTGGTCATGCCCATCGCGGATGCGCAGACATTGCTGCTGACCGGTGACTCAATCGGCATGATCGAGGTCACTACGACCAATGCCGATACCGTGTCCGAGACCCTTGCTCCCATTGCCAAGCAACTCGAAGGCACGGCGGTCGTCACCGACTGGAAGACCATCAACGCCAGCCTGTTCGAGGCACTGGCGGTGGAGCGCGTGGCGATGTTCATCGTGCTTTCCATCATCGTGCTGGTCGCGGTGTTCAACATCCTTTCGTCGCTGATCATGCTCGTGCGCGCCAAGACGCGGGACATCGCGATCCTGCGCACGATGGGGGCAACGCGGAAAAGCCTGCTCAAGATCTTCGTCACGATCGGCTTCGTGATCGGTGCTCTTGGCACCGTTTCCGGACTTCTGCTGGGCTTCGTCTTCCTGTTCTTCCGCCAGCCCATCGTGAACGCGATCCAGTGGGTGACAGGGCAGAACCTGTGGGACCCGTCGATCCGCTTCCTTACCGAGCTGCCGAGCCGTTCGGACCCGGTCGAGATCACGACCATCTGCCTGATGGCCTTGCTGTTCTCGTTCCTTGCCACGCTTTATCCGGCGCTGAAGGCTGCCAGCACGGACCCGGTTCAGGTGCTGCGTTATGAGTGATCCCGTCGCCAAAAATCCTGTGGTTCGATTGCGCGACCTGCGCCGCTCGTTCAGCCAGGGCGGGGTGACCATCGACGTGCTGCGCGGCGTGAACCTCGAGATCCGCCCCGGCGAGATCGTTGCGCTGCTGGGGCCTTCGGGTTCGGGCAAGTCGACCATGCTGCAGGCGATCGGACTGCTGGAAGGCGGTTTTTCGGGGCTGATCGAGATCGCCGGGACGAATGCCTCGCAGCTTTCGGGCGATGACCGGACGGCGCTGCGCCGCGATCACCTGGGCTTCGTCTACCAGTTCCATCATCTTTTGCCCGATTTCAACGCGATCGAGAACGTGGTGCTGCCGCAGATGGTGGCAGGCAAGACGCGGGGCGAGGCAGAAACCCGGGCGGCCGAGTTGCTTACTGCGCTGGGGCTTGCCAAGCGTCTCGATCACCGGCCCAGCCAGCTTTCGGGCGGCGAGCAACAGCGTGTCGCCGTGGCGCGTGCGCTGGCCAACCGGCCGGAAATGGTGCTGGCCGACGAGCCGACTGGCAACCTTGATGAGGCCACTGCCGACCGCGTGCTCGAGGAGTTTCTCAAGCTGGTGCGTGGCGAGGGCAGTGCGGCGCTGATCGCCACGCACAACGAGCGCCTCGCCCTGCGCATGGACCGCGTTGTGCGGCTGCATGAGGGTGTGCTCGAATAGGGATACATCGTTCTCCTGAAGCGTTTTCGTGTGCAAAAGGAGATCGTACCTCATGAACACCACGATCCGCGCCGAAGCTGCCGATGCGGCTGCATTCTGGAACGACCACGCCGTTGTCCTGCGCCGTGAGGCTGCAGACGGCGTGTTCCACGGCTTTGCCTCGCTGCATTCCGGAACCTTCGCCGACATGGTGCGAATGGTTGCGCGCATGTCGGAAAGCGAGCGGGCGAACCTGGTCATCGAGAAGTCGGGCGACCGGCAGTATTCCCCGGCCGAAATTGCGGCACTGGCCCACCGCATCGATTTTCCCGCCTAAGCCCATTTGCCGTTGATCAGCTTCCCTTGTCGTGCGAACCATTTGCATGACAAGGGGAGAAGTCATGTCCGGTCTTGATTGGAATGCCGAAGCCACGTTGCATGAGCGCGACGATGCCGGCTCTGAGATGCAGTACAATTTCAGCGTCCTCAAGAAAGCTCCCTTGCGGGACCTGGTGGCGGAAGTGGCTGGCATGGATGCCGCCCAGCGTGCCCGCCTGGTGATCGACGTGGCGGGAGGCAAGTCGCTCAACGTCGGCGAAATCCTCGAACTTGCGGATCGGGAGGGCCTGACATGAGCGAACCGACCACGATAGCCGATTTCAAGGCGAAGAAGCCAAATGGCGAAGTGATCGATCTGGCCGAGAAGAAGGGCAAGGTCTTGCTGGTGGTCAACACCGCGTCAAAGTGCGGCTTTACCCCGCAGTACGACGGGCTCGAGAAGCTGTGGAAGGACTATGGCGACCGGGGCTTCGAGGTGCTGGCCTTCCCCTGCAACCAGTTCGGCGGGCAGGAGCCGGGCTCGGCCGACGAGATCGAGAGCTTCTGCAAGGTCAACTTCGGCCTGAGCTTCCCGCTCATGGCCAAGATCGAGGTCAATGGCGACAATGCCGACCCGCTCTACGACTGGCTCAAGAAGGAAGCGCCGGGTGTGCTGGGCACGAAGGCGATCAAGTGGAACTTCACCAAGTTCCTGATCGGCCGCGACGGCAAGGTCGTCCGCCGCTATGCGCCGACCGACAAGCCGGAAAGCATCGCGAAGGATATCGAAAAGCTGCTCTGACAGCAGCATTCGGTTCGGGGGAAAAACAGGCCGCGCCTCTCGCAAGAAGGCGGCCTTTTTCCTACCTTGGCCGACATGCCCCACGCCCCCTTCGTTCCCTTGCGCATCTTCTCGTCCTACACGATGCTCGACGGAGCGATCGATCCCAAGGCGATTGCCAAGACGGCGGCGGAGCGGGGTTTTCCGGCGGCGGCGATTACCGATCGCAACGGGCTCTATGGCAGCGTCGCCTATGCCAAGGCATGCAAGGACATGGGCGTGCAGCCCGTCATCGGCACGATGCTGGCGGTGGCGCGGCCCGAGCGTGATGGCGCGGCGACGGGGTTCGGAACTGCTGCACCGACCGTCGACTGGCTGGCGCTCTATGCGCAGGATGCACGCGGCTATGACAACTTGTGCCACCTCGTCAGCCGCGCGCATCTTGAGCGGCCTCTGGAGTTCGAGGCGCATGTCGTGCTGGCGGACCTCGTTGGCCACACCGATGGGCTGATCTGCCTGACCGCGGCGGGCGAGGGCGCGCTGGCGCGGCTGCTTGCGGGGCAGCAGCAGTCTGCGGCCGAAGCTTACCTCGATCGCTTGCAGGAACTGTTCCCCGAGCGGCTCTACATCGAGATCGCGCGGCGCAACGAGCCGGTGGAAGAGGCGTCTGAAGAGGCGCTGATCGATCTGGCCTATGCTCGAAACCTGCCGCTGGTGGCGACCAATCCCGCCTGTTTTGCCGAGCGCGGGTTCTACGACGCGCACGATGCCATGCTGTGCATCGCCAGTTCCACCCACGTTGACAGCACCGACCGTCCGCGTTCCAGCAAGGAGTGGTGGATCAAGCCTGCGCCGGTAATGGAGGAAATCTTCAAGGACCTCCCCGAAGCGCTCGCCAACACGCTGGTCGTAGCACAGCGCTGCGCGGTGATGCCGCCCAAGCGCAAGCCGATCCTGCCGAGCCTTGCCGGTGACCAGGAAGGCGAGGCGCGGATGTGTGCCGAGGACAGCCGCAAGGGCCTCGTCCTGCGGTTGAAGCCCTATTACCCGGAAGCCGCCCACGCCGAGCTGGAGCGCGTGCTGTGCCTTGGCCCGGATGCCGAGCCGGGCGCTGCCGATTATCCGCAGCTCAATGTCGCGGGCGTGTGGGAGGAAGTGCTCGACTACCGCAAGCGGCTCGAGTTCGAGATCGCGATCATCAACCGCATGGGCTTCGGCGGCTACTTCCTGATCGTGGCCGATTTCATCAAGTGGGCCAAGGAGAACGACATTCCGGTGGGGCCGGGGCGTGGTTCGGGCGCGGGCAGCCTTGTGGCATGGGCGCTGACCATCACCGACCTTGATCCGATCAAGCTGGGCCTGCTGTTCGAACGCTTCCTGAACCCGGAACGCGTCTCGATGCCGGACTTCGATATCGACTTCTGCGAAACCCGGCGCGGCGAGGTGATCCGCTATGTCCAGCGCAAGTACGGGCTGGATCACGTGGCGCAGATCATCACCTTCGGCAAGCTGAAGGCCCGCGCCGTGCTGCGCGATACCGGGCGCATCCTGCAGATGAGCTATGGGCAGACCGACCGCCTGTGCAAGATGGTGCCCAACCATCCGACCGACCCGTGGCCGCTGCCGCGCGCGCTGAACGGGGTGGTGGAACTCAAGCGCGAGTATGACCGCGATCCCGAGGTCAAGCGCCTGATCGACCTTGCGATGCAGCTGGAAGGCCTGCCGCGCAACAGCTCGACCCATGCGGCCGGCGTGGTGATCGGCGACCGCCCGCTGGCGCAGCTGGTGCCGCTCTACCGCGATCCTCGCTCGGACATGCCGGTGACGCAGTTCGACATGAAGCATGTCGAGGATGCAGGCCTTGTGAAGTTCGACTTCCTCGGCCTCAAGACGCTGTCGGTGCTGCGCAAGGCGGTGGACCTGATGGCCAAGCGCGGCATCAGCATCGACCTGTCGGCGCTCGCCTGGGATGACGAGCAGACCTACAAGCTGCTGCAGTCGGGCGATACGGTGGGCGTGTTCCAGCTGGAATCCGAAGGCATGCGGCGCACGCTGGCGGCAGTGAAGCCGACCAACTTCGGCGACATCATCGCGCTCGTCTCGCTCTATCGTCCCGGTCCGATGGACAACATCCCGCTGTTCGGGCGGCGCAAGAACGGCCTCGAAAGCATCGAGTATCCGCACGAGAAGCTGGCGGGAATTCTCGCCGAGACCTACGGGATCTTCGTCTACCAGGAACAGGTCATGCAGGCCGCGCAGATCCTGGCGGGCTATTCGCTCGGCGATGCAGACCTTCTGCGCCGCGCGATGGGCAAGAAGGTGCAGGCCGAGATGGACGCGCAGCGCCAGCGCTTCGTCGATGGCTGCAAGACGGTGTCCGACATTCCGGCGGCCAAGGCCAACGAACTGTTCGACTTGATCGACAAGTTTGCAGGCTATGGCTTCAACAAGTCGCACGCTGCCGCTTACGCGCTGCTTGCCTACCAGACGGCGTGGCTGAAGACGCACTATCCGCACGAGTTCTATGCGGCATCGATGTGCTTCGACATGCATCAGTCGGAAAAGCTCTCGGTCTTCGTCGACGACATGCGGCGCAATGGCGTGGCGCTGGCCGGGCCGGACATCAACCATTCCGAGGCCGAGTTCACCGTCGAGCGGACGCAGGACGGCTTTGCCGTGCGCTATGCACTGGCGGGCCTGCGCAATGTGGGCGAGAAGGCGATGGAGCAGATCGTCGAGGAGCGCGAAGCGAACGGGCCCTTTGCTTCGCTCGACGACCTGTTCAAGCGCATTCCGGCAGGATCGATGAACCGGCGGCAGCTGGAAGCGCTGGCTGCGGGCGGTGCGCTCGATTGCCTTGAACCCAACCGCGCGCAGGTGATTGCCAATGCCGAACTGCTGATGGCGGTGGCGGACGAAGCGGCGCGCTCTCGCACGTCGGGGCAGGGTGGCCTGTTCGGCGGGGACGATCATGCCACGCCCGCCACGCGCCTTGCCGAGACGAAGCCGTGGAGCCGGGCCGACCAGATGGCGGCGGAGCGCGAGAACTTCGGGTTCTATTTCGCGGCGCATCCGGTGGAAGAATATCGCGCCGTGGCTTCGGCCAACGGGGCGAGATCGTATGGCAGCCTGATGACCAGCAGTGGCGAGCCGGGCGGGCGTTCCGGCGCGGTCATGGCCGCGCTGGTGGAGAACGTGCAGAAGCGCAAGACGAAGAAGGGCAAGGACTTCGTCATGGCCGACTTCTCCGACAGTTCGGGGCTGTTCTCGGCCTCGTGCTTCGAGGAATCGCTTGTCGAGCCGTTCCAGCAATGGGCGAGGGACGGGACCTGCGTGCTTCTCAATGTCGAACTTGACCGGCCCAATCCCGACGAGCCGCCGCGCGTGACGGTGCGGGGGGCAAGGCCGCTGGCTTCGGTGACAAGCTCGTCGCGGATGATGCTCAAGCTCGAGGTGAGCAAGCCCGAGGCGATCTCGGAGCTGGCGATGCTCCTGCCGCGTGGGTCTGGCGGGACGGGCGAAGTGCTGGCGCGCCTTCGGACTGGCGGACCCAAGGAGCCGCTCGTGCGGCTCGGCAATGATTTTAAACTGGACAGCGACTTAATCGAGCGATTGATTCCGATAGAAGGACTCGCCAATGTCGCCCTGACCGCAAGACCGGAAAGGCATCTGCGGCTGGTCGAATAAGAACCGGATGGAGAGAGAGATGACTCAGCAGCTTGGCGCAATGCAGGACTGGAAGCTGCGGGTCACACATCTGATAGACCACGCCGCGCGCGAACACGGTGCGCGCGAGATCGTCAGCCGCTGGGCCGATGGCAGCGAGACGCGGACCAACTGGGCCGGCATACGCCACGATGCGCTGCGCATGACGCAGGCCTTGCGCAAGCTTGGCGTGCAGCCCGGGGATCGGATCGCAACGCTGGCGATGAACCATCATCGGCATCTGGTTTCCTGGTACGGCGCGGTGGGCGTTGGCGGCATTCTCCACACGCTCAATCCCCGGCTGTTCGACGACCAGCTCGAATACATCGTCAATCATGCCGAAGACCGGGTGATGCTGTTCGACAAGGTCTGGGCGCCGATCGTCGAGCGGATGAAGCCGCGCTGGCCGACGGTCGAACACTACATCTGCTTTGACAGCAGCGAACCGGCGCTTCACTTCGAGGAATGGATTTCGGGCGAGGACGGCGTGGCCGAGTGGCACGACGGTGACGAGCGCGATCCCTGCATGCTGTGCTATACCAGCGGCACCACCGGCAATCCCAAGGGCGTGCTCTATGAGCATCGCTCTACCATGCTCCATGCGCTGAGCGCGATCAGCCCGCCCGTGTTCGGGATGGACTGTCGCTCGGTCATGCTGCCGATCGTGCCGATGTTCCATGCCGCCAGCTGGGGCCTGCCCTGGGCCGGCGCGGCGGCAGGGGCCAAGTTCGTCTATTCGGCGGTGAACGACGGCGCAGTGCTGTGCGAGCTGATGAACCGCGAGAAGGTGACCTGTTCGGCCGGGGTGCCCACCGTGTGGCTGGCCCTGCTGCAGCATGTCGACACCCACAACGGTGGCGAAATCCCGCCGAGCTTGCAGACCATCGTCTGCGGCGGTTCGGCGATGCCGCGCGCGATGATCGAGCGCTTCATGCGCGCCGGGCGCCGGGTGGCCCATGCCTGGGGCATGACCGAGACATCACCGATCGGCACGACGGGGGCCGAAACTTGGAACTGGGACGAGCTTTCGTTCGACGAGCAGGTGACGGTCAAGGCGATGCAGGGGCGGCCGCCGTTCGGCGTGGAAATTCGCTGTGTCGATCTGGGCGATCCGGAGAAGGTCCTGCCGCGCGATGGCGTGACGGCGGGAGCCTTGCAGGTGCGCGGGCCGTGGATCGTCAAGCGCTACTTCAAGGCCGAGGCCGATGCGGTGGTGGCAGGGCAATGGTTCGATACCGGAGACGTAGGCCTGATCCATCCGGACGGAACCCTGCAACTGACCGATCGCACCAAGGACGTGATCAAGTCCGGCGGCGAATGGATCAGCTCGGTCGAACTGGAGAATGCTGCGATCGGTCATCCGGCTGTGGCCGAGGCGGCAGCGATCGGCGTGTACCACCCGAAATGGGATGAGCGGCCGTTGCTGGTTGTGGTGAAAAAGCCGGGCGCCGAGTGCAATGAGGAAGAAATCCGCAGCTTCCTTGCGCAACATGTCGCCAAGTGGTGGGTGCCCGATGCGGTAGCCTTCGTGGAACAGATCCCGCACACGGGCACCGGCAAGATCAGCAAGAAGGACCTGCGCGAACAGTTCCGCGACTTCGTGTGGGACAAGGTGGCGTGAGCGAGCGCCCGGTCTACATCGATCCGAGCCGCGAGAACTTCGAGGTCTTCAAGTCGCTGCCGCGCGACCGGCCGATCCACATGCTCAACCTGATCAAGTTCCGCGATCTTGCCGAATACCCGGAAGGGCACCCCAACCATGGCAAGGGCCTGACCGGGCGCGAGGCCTATGCGATCTACAAGGACGCGTTTCAGGCGCTGGTAAGGGATTCCGGGGCGGCGATGGTGTGGCACGCGCCGATGGAATGCGTTGTCACCGGGCCGCAGGGCGAGTGGGACGAGGCTTTCGTGATGGGCTACCCCGACGCCGGGGCATTCTTTGCGATGGTGAAGGACGAGGCTTATGTCCGCGATGCGCTTCCGCATCGCACAGCGGCGGTGGCGGACAGCCGGTTGATCCGGTTCAACGGGGCTTAGCGTTTCCTTGGCGTGGAGCCGGGTGCCCACCCCGCTGCGACTAGCTTCACTACGTTCAGCAAGTCTCACGGCTCTCCCGCCTGGGGGAGGGCATCGCATCGCGGAACCCCGGTGCGCCCCCGCAAAGGCGGGGCCTCATTGGTTTACTGTGAGGTTCCGTAAGAACAACGAGGTCCCGCCTTCGCGGGGACGCCGCGAGGTGGCGCGAGAGATCATCCGCTGGCGAATGCGGACCATAACGCCTGTGGGAGTTCACAGATCGCGCGACCGGTGCGGTGCCGTTGTGGCACGCAAGGGATGGGGCGCGGGACCGGTTGCGAGTGGCCGGGGGCGGTTCCGGGCCCCTGATCGGCTCAGCCTGATGGTCGGACACATGCGAAAGGACGAAGCTTTGGCAGCGGCTCGCGTACTGCCTTAGCTTCTGGCAAGCGGCTGCGTGAAAAGAACCTGTCGTTTGTGCTGACACAGTCGCACAATCATGGCGGGTTCCGCATCCGCAGCGTCGCTCAGGGTTCGGCGCCGTGCTATCAGCCCTGGGTTGTCCTGTCTGTCCTTGGGTAACGGCAGGGTTTGCCCGGTGGG
>NZ_JRVC01000009.1 GCF_000807925.1 Novosphingobium subterraneum
GGCGGCGGCGGCTTGGGCGCGCACGAAGCAAGGCCGATGGCCAACCCTGCAGTAACAAGACTTGGCGCGACGATACGCCGGAAACGAAACATTGGCATTCCCCCAATTCCGATCCCGAAAAGGACCGTGACAGGCAGACGGTCCCTTGCTGCAGCGTGTCAAAATGCTGCACGAACCATCCTGTATGCAAGATGAAGGTAAGCGTAGCGCCCGCGCGGGCAAATGAGAATCCCCCAGACAATAAAAACCCGGCGAACCGTTGCGGTCCGCCGGGTCAATATGGTTCGGTTCGGGTGCTTTTCAGATCAGCGGCGCTCGCCCATGAACTGCAGCAGGAACTGGAACATATTGATGAAGTCGAGGTAGAGGCTCAGCGCGCCGAGAACGACGGCCTTGCCGGCGAATTCGGTTCCGGCGACGTAGGCATACTGCTCCTTGAGGCGCTGGGTATCATAGGCGGTCAGGCCCGCGAAGATCAGCACGCCGAGGAAGCTGATAGCCCAGCCCAGACCCGACGACTTCAGGAAGATGTTAAGCAGCGACGCGATCAGGATGCCGAAGACACCCATGATCAGGAAGCTGCCCATGCCCGACAGGTCCTTCTTGGTGGTGTAGCCGTAAAGGCTCAGACCCGCGAAAGCGCCGGCCGTGGCGAAGAACGTCGTCGCGATCGAAGCGCCCGTGTAGACGAGGAAGATCGTCGACAGCGAAAGGCCCATGGCAACCGCAAAGCCCCAGAACATGCCCTGAAGAGCCGTGGTCGAGAACTTGTTCGCCCCAAAGCTCATGAACATGACGAAGGCGAGCGGCGAAAGCATCACCAGCCAGATCAGCGGGGTGCCGAGCAGCGTCAGCGTGAAGCCGGTGGTTGCCGACAGCAGCGCCACGATGCCAGAGAGCATCACGCCCGAGGCCATGTAATTGTAGATCGACAGCATGTGACGGCGCAGACCCGCGTCGAACACTTCGCCGCGAGCGGAAACGCCGGAAAGGCTCGGAGACGCGCCGAAGCCCGTTCCGGTGGGCCGAGGGTCGTTCCAGTTTGCCATTTTCAAAGCTCCGTTCTGTGGCCCCAATGGCCACGTACGCGGAATATCGGCGCTTTCGCCTGTGCTTTCAAGGGAAACCGGACCGACCGACAGGTCGCCGACTGTAACGAATTGTTGCCGCGCTCAGCGCGCCTTCCGCGCCATCTCGGTCATCTCGGCACTGCGATCACGCGCGCCGCGCAATGTATCCTCGATGAGGCGGACCAGGCGATCATCGGCATCGAGCACGTCGATGCCGACCTGGGTGACTCCTCCCGGGCTGGCGACCCGGCAGGCGAGTTCAGCGGGCGAATGCTCGGACCTGGCCGCAAGCATCGCCGCGCCCTCGACCATCGACAGCGCCAGCCGGTCCGCCTGCTGCCGCGCCAGGCCCAGTGCAGCCGCGCCTTGGGCGAGCGCATCGATGAAACGGTAGACGAACGCAGGGCCTGAGCCCGCAAGTGCGGTGACTAGATCCATCTGATCCTCGCCAGACAGCCATTCGGCCTGTCCCAGAGGGGCCATCAGGGCATCGGTCTCGGCACGCGCAGCATCGTCCGCATCACTGACCAGCGCAATTGGCGACTTGCCGAGAGCGGCGGCAAGGTTCGGCATGACGCGGACGATTGCGCGGGCAGCAGGAAAACTGGCGCGCAAGGTGGCGAGATCGACGCCTGCCAGAATCGAGAGCAGGAGCGTGTTCGTGCCGACGTAGGGCCGGACCGAGGCGACCGCATCGGGCAACTGCTGCGGCTTGAAGCCAAGCAGCACCACATCAAACGCGCCTTCACCCTCAGGCGCGGAGCCCAGCAGGCGCGTGCCTTCCGGCGCGACCTCCAGGTAGGGATCGACAATCGTGAAAATCTCGGGCGCGTAGCCGCCTGCAAGCCAGCCTTTGAGCATGGCTCCACCCATGTTGCCGCAGCCGAACTGGAGGAAGGTTTTGGTCATGGGGGATTTCCTTGAGTCGCGTTTGCGCGGTCAATGCCGGGACGGTGGGCTTATCGCAATGGCTTAAGCCCTGCTCCCCCGCGAAGGCGGGGCCTCAGTCGTGCTACGCTGAAGCTCCGAGGGACCACCGAGGCCCCGCCTGCGCGGGGACGCATCAGCGTCGAGCAGGTTCAGGCCTCGCCCGCCGCATCCACCATGGCGCTGGCAAGCGCGTCGGCCGGGCTCTTGTCGCCCCACAGGATGAACTGGAACGCCGGATAGAACCGGTCGCACTCGTCCACCGCTGCTTCGATCGCCGCCTGGGCCTGACTGATGCTGAGCAGACCCTCGTCACCGAGCATCAGGCCATGGCGGTACAGCAGGACAGAACCATTGGACCAGATGTCGAAGTGACCGATCCACACTTGCTCGTTGATCAGGGCCATCAATTCATAGACGGCCCCCTTCTTGTCGTCGGGAATGCGGATATCGGGCAGGCAGAGAATCTGGAGGACGTGATCCTCGACGCGCCAGATGGCCCGTAACTGATAATTGGCCCAGGAGCCTTGAATTTCGCCGGTAACCTCGTCGTCCGAGACAAATTCGCATGGCCAGCCGCGCGCTTCGAAAAGCGAGGCGATCATGTCGACAGGCGCTGCCTCCTCGCGCTCGTTGTCGTCATGGCCGGTCCGCATGGTACGTCCCCTGAACACTTGATCGGGCCTCCTCGGCTGGTTGGCCCGGCAGGGCGATCTGCCCTGACTGCTGCTCGAAACGTCAATGGCGGTTCACACCCCCGCCCGACAATCGCGGGTTAACAGGCGGTTGGGCAAAACTCGACAACCTTGTGGGAAAGCTGTGGACAAGGAGTGAACAGCAAACTCCGCCCGAGGTTCCGCCTCCCACCCTATTTGAGAGAGAGAGTATCGACCGGTTGACCCGCCGGGCTGGTCCACTGGTAACTCGAAACCCCGTCCTTCTTGAGCTTCGTGACGAAATCCTGCGCCTCAGCCTCGCTAGCGAAGGGGCCGGTCAGCAGGCGGAAATTGCTGCGCCAGGGCGACAGATAAGGCTTGCGCGAGCGCAGGAGCGCAGGTGCTTCCTTCAAGAGACGGCGCCACTCGGTGTCCATGACGTCCTTGTTCGCCCCTGTCAGCACTTGCACCCAGATCCGGCTTGGATGGCTGGGGCCGGCCTTCTTGGCCTTGGCCTCTTGCGCCTCTTTCGCTGCAGCCTTGGGATCCTTGACCGGCTTGCCGTCCTTGCCCAGTTTCACCGCGTCCTTGGCCGAGGGCCTCTGTGGCTCCTTGGTCGGCACGCGCGAAACGTCCGTTGGCCCATCGGGCCGTTCGCCGCGTGGGTCGGGCTTGACGGCCTTGGCGGCGGATGCCGGAGCAATCCGCGTTATGTCGACTGCAGGGACCGAAGTGGCGCGCTCCTCTGGAGGAGGAGCGAAAGATTTGAACAAGGTTGCGAGGTCGCGCGCAGGAGGCGGCGTGTTGGCCGCTGCCGTCGGCACCTCGGGTGATGACGACACGGGCGCGACCGCAGCGGGCATTGCAACCTGAGCACCAACCGGGGCAGGCGCAGCGCCTGGCGCTGTTGCGGATGCCGTTGTCGGAGAAGCGGCAGTCGCAGGCGGGGGGACAGAAGCCGGTCCGACCTTGGCCAGATCAAACCCGCCCGCCGACGTGAGCGATGGTGCTGGCCGGCTATTGGCAGCACCAACGGGCGAAGCTGGTTGGGTAGTGGCCGTGGGACCCGCTCTCACCGGCGCAGCGGATGCAATTGCTACGCTGCTTGCCTGAGCAGGGGGCGAGGCCGTTGCTCGCGCAGGATTATTAGCTGGCGCAGCGGTCGGGTCCTGTTGGAAGCCGGGCCTTGCAATCGGGTTTGCCGATGGCGCGATCGTCGTCGTCGGTGCCGGAGTTGTCAGCGGCCTCGCAACCGGCGACTGGGCGGATGCCGATGGCGCCGGGCGAATGGGTGGAACTGCGGGGCGCACCGATCCGGGTGGTACATCGAGCGCCGAAAGCACCGTCGGTCGGGGAACGACCGGAGTCGTGCTTGACGGAGGATCGGGCCGCACTGCTGGCGCGGCGCTCGCATAAGTCTGGACCGGCGGCAGTTCAGCCGGCGGCGAGGTGCGCACTGCAGGACGGACAACGACCGTGGCAGATGCGGCACTGTCGCTCTTCCCGGGGCGACGGCGCTTTTCGCGACTGGGCTTTTCGCTGGCCGCGACGGAAGGGCCAAGAGGCGCACCTGCCGGAATAAGGCCCGCTTCCGCCGTGCGCGGGGCACGCGGGTTGAGCGCAGCATATTGCACCACTCGAGGATCATCGCGCCCGATGTCTGCTGCGCGGGGAAAGCGCCCGAAGTTTGCCGCAGCCGCCTGCTGCGCCGGAGTTAGGCGCGGCATATAGCGCAAGTAGGGCGCGATGCCCGATGCCAGATCCTGCGGCATCGAGGCGTAGGCAATGGCCACTGCCTCGTCCGGACCACCCGTCACCGCCATCGCGAAGGTGCGGGTGCGCCACGCTGCACGATCCTGCTTTTCAATCAGCGGGGCCAGCAGGGCCTCGGCCCCGCGCCGATCGCCCGATATGGCAAGACTCATTGCATAGCGGCGCGTGATCTCGTCATCCCCGCCCCGGCTCAGCGCAACCTGATACCAACGCTGTGCGCGTCCATTGTCCCCGACGAGATCGTAGGCGAGCGCCCGATCCGCAGCCATGGCAAAGGTATCGGCACCGGTTCGCTCTGCCTCGTCAAAGGCGCGGATGGCCTCAACGGGATTTTCCGCGACAAGCTGGGCCTTGCCAAGCAGGGCCTTGGTTCGGACATTGCCCGGCTGGACCTCGTCAGCCCGGGCAAGGAACCCGATCGCGGCATCGCTGTCACCCAGCTTCAACGCGGCGCTTGCCGCATCGAATAGGGCGGTAACATTCCTCGGATCGGCGCCGAGCCGAGCCAAAGCGGCATTGAGTTCGCGGCTGGGACTGGGGGCAGTAGACTGCACCACCGGGCGCGATACCGTCGCGGGGCCATCAGGATCGTCGTCCGCTTGGGCTAACGCCCGCGGCGACGCAGCGCAAAGCAGGAGCGCCAGAGCAAGCCTTAGACGCGATGAGCCCGAGAACTGCGCGATGGGGAGCCGATTCGTCATCCTGCCGCGCTCTTTACCGTCTTGAAGATGAAGCGGCGGCAACAAGGGCCGCCGCTTCGCAACTGGTTACTGGTTGTTCTGGCGACCGAGGAAGCGCGGAATGTTGAGCGAGCCGCCTTCATCGCCATCGTCGTCGCCGGTGGGCGCGCGGTTACCGCGCGAAAGATTGGCCATGCGCTCGAACAGGGTGCTGCCACCGGCTGGCTTTGCAGGCTCTTGCTCCGGCGCGCGGCCAAGGCGGGGCATCTGGGGCGCAGGATCGGGCGCGGGCGCGGGTGCCGGCGCGGCCACTGGCGGTTCGGCAGGAACCTCCAGGCCACCCAGAAGCAACTCTTCCGAAGCGGGTTCTTCCTGCGCGGCAGAAAGATCCAGCGTAAGATCCAGCGGTTCCGGCTCAGGCGCCGCTGGCACTTCGGGCTGGACCTGCTCGGCCGCCGGCGTCCATGCCGGTTGAGCAGGCTCCGGGGCGGCGGGTGGCGGTGGCGTGTAGACGGGTGCAGCCGGCGCAGCCGTTGGCACGGCAGGACCGCGCGCACTGCTCGGAATCGAGACCGGACGCGACGCGATTTCGGCCTGCTCCTGGCTTTGTTCGATGCCGGTTGCGACAACCGAAACCCGGATCTTGCCATCGAGATCGGGATTGAAGGCCGAACCCCAGATGATGTTCGCGTTCGGATCGACCAGTTCGCGAATGTGGTTGGCGGCTTCGTCAACCTCGAGCAGCTTCATGTCGTCGCCGCCGATGATCGAGATGATCACGCCCTTGGCGCCCTGCATCGACACGCCATCGAGCAGCGGATTGGCGATGGCGCGTTCGGCAGCTTCGAGCGCACGGTTCGGACCTTCGCCCTCGCCCGTACCCATCATCGCCTTGCCCATCTCGCCCATGACCGACCGCACGTCGGCAAAGTCGAGGTTGATCAGGCCCGGCATGACCATGAGGTCGGTGATCGAGCGGACGCCCTGCTGCAGCACTTCGTCAGCCAGCTGGAACGCTTCCTTGAAGGTCGTTTCGGCCTTGGCCACCAGGAACAGGTTCTGGTTGGGGATGACGATCAGCGTATCGACGTGCTTCTGCAGCTCCTCGATGCCGCTTTCTGCCGAGCGCATGCGGCGCGTGCCTTCGAACAGGAACGGCTTGGTCACCACGCCCACCGTCAGCACGCCCTTGCGACGCGCCGCTTCAGCAATCACAGGAGCCGCGCCCGTGCCGGTGCCGCCGCCCATGCCGGCCGCGATGAACACCATGTGCACGCCTTCAAGCGCGCGCTCGAGTTCCTCGATCGTCTCTTCTGCAGCAGCGCGGCCCACTTCGGGACGGGCGCCTGCACCAAGGCCCTGTGTGATGTCCGGCCCGAGCTGGATGCGGTTCTCGGCGATCGAATTGTTGAGCGCCTGCGCGTCGGTATTGACGACGATGAACTCGACGCCCTCGATCTGCGCGTTGATCATGTTGGCGATGGCATTGCCGCCTGCACCACCAACCCCGATCACCGTGATCCGGGGACGAAGTTCGTCAATTGCCGGCGGTCCGATGTTGATGCTCATAGTCGGTCTCCCAATCGGGTCATATGTCTCGCTGCTGGCCGGAACGCGCACCAAACGAGATTGGAAAGCTTCACATTAACCTGTTGCACAAGGCTGCGCGGCGAATCAAAGGCGCAGCAACCTTTTCCACAGGTTGCAACACCATGACGGGCCAACTTCGCGCCCCGAGAGCGCTGAACCGGGCCGAAAGGCCGTTCAGAAGTAATCCCTTACCGCCCGCATGAGGCGAATCAGCAGCTTCTTGCCGCCATATGCTCCGCCAACCGGATCGTTGGCTGGACCGATGGCGCGAATGTCCACCGGATCGGCCGCAGCGAACAGGACGAGCCCTACAAGGGTGGAGGAACTTGGCGTGGCATGGCCCGGCGGAAGGCCGAGCATCGTCGGCGGCGAACCAATGCGTACCGGCCGACCGAGCGCCGATTGCGCATAGTCGGCAAGCCCGGGAAGCTGCGCGCCACCTCCGGTCAGCACGACCTGCTGCCCGGTCTGGCCAACAAAGCCCATCGACTTCAGGGACTTGCCCACTTCCTCGGTGAAGAAGCCCAGTTGCTGGGTAATGACCGAGATCAGCTCTGCCCGCGGAATGCGGTTCTTGTCGTCTGCATGGCGAGCAACCGGACCGCCTTCGGGATCTCCCGGCGCGTTGACCGGGATCATCTCGCGATGGTCAGCAGGGCTGGCAATTGCCGAGCCGGACATGCACTTGAGCCGTTCGGCCTGATAGCGACGAATGCCGAAGGCCGAGGCGATCGCGTCGGTGATATCGCCCGAGCCGTACTGGATCACCTGCATGCCGAGCAGCATGCCCGCCGCATAGACCGATACCGTCGTGACCTCCGCCCCGAACTCGACCAGCGCCACGCCCAGTTCCCGCTCTTCCGGCGTGAGGCATGCGTGCCCGGCTGCGACCGGCGATCCGACGACAGCTTCGGCCTCAAGATGGGCGTTCTGCACTGCCTCGCGAAGATTGCGAACCGGCGCGCCATCGGCAAGCATCACGTGGATGTCGACGGCAAGCCGTTCGGCATGAAGGCCCTTGGGGTTGGGCACGCCGTGGGCGCCATCGAGCGTGTAGTGCGCAGGCTGGGCGTGAAGCACGGTGCGTCCGTCTGGCTGTATCACGCCACGTCCGGCCACCAGCAGATGCTCGATGTCGTCCTGTTCGATCCGCCGTCCGCCGACCTCGACCTCGACCCGCGCAGTGGTGCTGGCAAGGCCTGCGCCGGCACAGCCGATCCAGACCTTCTGGATATCGACATTGGCCATCTTCTCGGCACGCTCGATCGCGTCGCGCACCGAATGGGTCGCCGCCTGCATGTCGGTGACATAGCCGCGCTTGATCCCTTGGGCGGCACGGTGGCCGGAACCAAGAACGACCATCTCGCCCGTTTCCGAAAGCCCCGCGATCATCGCGGAAACGCGGAACGAGCCGATGTTTACGGCAGCAAAGACCTTGGTGATGCGGGGCGTTGCCATTGCGGTGGATCAGCCCTCGTCGCTCTTGGCCGCAGCCGCGATGCGCTTGGCTTCGGCCTTGGCCTGATCGGCAGCGCGCTTTTCCGCCGCAACTTCGTCGGCGTGCCCCGGCACGCGCATGTAGATGCGGTCGGGCGCGCGCATGTCGAACGCGGCGACCTTGCCTCCGAGCAGCCGGTTCACCCCGTCCATCCGGGCGAAACTCAGCAGCGCTCCGGCAGACTTCTCGTCGCCTTCAGGCAGGGCAAGAACCTGCCCCGTCTTGAACGTAAGGTTCCAGCGGCGATTGCCAACCCATTCGGCTTCCGAAACCTGCGGCTTCAAAGCAGGCGCGGCATCCAGCAGCCGCGTGAGGTCCTGAACACGCTGGCCGACGCCTAGGCCCGACAGCACGAGCATACCCTTGGCCTTGTCGAGCTTCACGGTCTCGAGCTCCACGCCGGAATCGTCAATCAGCACCATGCGGTCGGGCTTGCGCAGCACGGCATGCGGATTGCGCTCGACGATGTCGATCACCAACGTGTCGGGCAGCTTGCGCGAAACGCGGGCATCCTTGACCCACGGCAACTGGTTGAGTTCGTCGCGCAAAGCCGCGAGATCGAGCGTGGTCATCGCGCGGTCATTCTGACCCAGCACACGCTCGTAAATACGCTGCTCGTTCATGCGGTTGACGCCGCGAACCTCGAGATGGCTGACCTTGAACCCGGCATCGGACGCGATCAGCGCCGCCTGTTCGGACGCAAGCGTCGGGATTCCAGCCATGACCGCCACGGTCCACACGATTGCGGCTGCAGCCGCCAGAATCAGCGTCATGAGGATGCGGTGCAGCGTCTCCTCGCTGAACGGCAGCCAGTGCATCACGGTGTCGAGCACCGAACCGGTCTGCTGGCGCGCAGCCTGGACCTTGCGCTGCGTCGTCCGTGCGGCCGCTGCCCGCCGCACGCCCTTTCCGCCACGCTTGATCGTCTGCGCCATGGTTCAGGCCTTCCCCATTGCCTTGCCGGAGTCCTTCAGGGCCTCGGCGATGATCGCCTCGACCAGATCGGGATAGTCCATGCCCAGTGCCCTGGCCTGCTCGGGTACGAGGCTGAGCGGAGTCATGCCGGGCTGAGTGTTGACCTCCAGCAGGAACAGGCCTTCCACGCCCTGCTCGTCGTCCCAGCGGAAGTCGGAGCGGCTGGTGCCCTTGCAGCCGAGCAACTGGTGCGCGCGCAGGGCGATCTGCTTGCATGCCTCGGTGATTTCGTCCGGGATCTCGGCCGGGCAGATGTGATCGGTCATGCCGTCGGTGTACTTGGCATCGAAATCGTAGAAACCGGACTTGGGGCGCAGTTCGGTGACGAGCAGCGCACGGTCGCCGATCACCGCCGTGGTCAATTCGCGGCCACGAATGAAGGGTTCCGCAAGAAGCTCGTCGAACTCCTGCCATGGCCCGCGCGCGTCGGCGCTGATCGGATTGCCGTAATTGCCGTCTGCCGTGACGATCGCGACGCCAACCGACGAGCCTTCGTTCACTGGCTTGAGCACATAAGGACGCGGCAGGGGGTCGGCCTTGTAGAGCTCCTCCGTGTGCACGATTCGTCCGCCCGGCATGGGGATGCCATGCGGCACCAGCGCCTGCTTGGTGAGTTCCTTGTCGATCGCGATGACCGAGGTGGCGAGGCCGGAATGGGTATAGGTCAGCCCCATGATGTCCATCAGACCCTGGATCGAGCCATCCTCGCCGGGCGTGCCGTGAAGCGCATTGAACACGACATCGGGCTTGGCTTCAGCCAAGCGCAGGGCAACCTCGCGATCCATGTCGATCCGCGAGACCTTGTGGCCCTTCGACTCAAGCGCCTTGGCCACGCCTTCGCCCGACATGAGGCTGACGGGGCGCTCGCTCGACCAGCCGCCCATCAGCACCGCGACGTGGAGTTTTGAAAGCGTCACGGTCTGCCAATCCTCTTGATTTCCCATTCGAGCTCCACGCCCGACATATTCTTCACGCGCTTGCGCACTTCCTCGCCCAGCGCTTCGATCTCGGCACTGGTGGCCTCGCCGGTGTTGATCAGGAAGTTGGTGTGCTTTTCGCTAACCTGTGCGCCGCCCATCGTGAGCCCACGGCAACCGGCCTTGTCGACCAGTTCCCACGCCTTCGCGCCATCAGGGTTCTTGAAGGTGGAGCCACCAGTCTTGGAGCGCAGCGGCTGCGAAGCTTCGCGCGCCGCGCTGATACGGTCCATTTCAGCTTGGATCGCTGCGGGCTCGCCCGGATGCCCGCGGAAACGCGCGGCGACGACAATGGAGCCATCGGTCAAGTCGGAGTGGCGATAGGTATAGCCGAGTTCGGAGACCGGCAGCGTCGCCACCTCGCCCGAACGGATCACCACATCGCAATCGATCAGCACGTCCTTGACCTCGCGGCCATAGGCGCCGCCGTTCATGCGCACGAAGCCGCCGACAGTGCCGGGGATCGAGCGCAGGAATTCGAGGCCCGCGATGCCGTTGTCACGCGCAGTGGACGATACGAGAATGCCGCTGGCTCCGCCGCCGCAGTTGAGCGTGACCTCGTCGACCTTCTGGACCTTGGCGAAAGCCTTGCCCAGACGAATGACGACGCCCGGAACGCCTCCATCGCGAACGATCAGGTTGGAGCCCAGGCCCAGCGCCATGACGGGCACGTCCGGCGCCAGACCCGCGAGAAACTCCTTCAGGTCGGCAATGTCCTTGGGCTCGAACAGCCAATCGGCCGTGCCGCCGGACTTGAACCATACCAACGGGGCAAGTGGGGCATTCGGTGTCAGCTTGCCGCGAACCGAAGGCAGCGCAAGAGTGGTCACCCCTGCCCCCTTTCACGCGCAATCGCGTCGGCAAGACCCGCTGCCCACTTGGTGATGTCGCCCGCGCCGAGGCAGACGACCATGTCACCGGGCTGCGCCGTTGCGGCGAGTTCCTTTGCCAGCGCGTCGGCCCCGGCTGTCAGATGCGCCGAGCGGTGGCCGCGCGCCTTGATGCCTTCGACCATCGCGGCGCTGTCCACGCCCTCGATCGGCTGTTCGCCAGCGGGATAGACCGGCGCGGCATAGACGACGTCGGCATCGTTGAAGGCGCCCTGGAAGTCATCCATGTGGTCGCGAAGGCGAGTGAAGCGGTGCGGCTGAACCACGGCGATGACCCGGCCCTGCACGCCTTCACGCGCGGCAGCAAGAACGGCGCGGATTTCCACAGGATGGTGGCCGTAATCGTCGATCACCGTAACGCCATCGACTTCGCCAACCTTGGTGAAGCGGCGCTTGACCCCGCCGAACTTGCCGAAGCCGGTGCGGATGAGTTCGTCGGAAACGCCCATTTCCACTGCGACCGCGACCGCAGCGAGTGCGTTCTGGACGTTGTGGCGGCCCGGCATCGGCAGTTCGATGCCCTCGATGCGGCGGAACGAGCCATCGCGCTGGCGCAGCACGGCAGTAAAGCGATTGCCGCCAGGGATCGGCGTGACGGCTTCGCCGCGCACGTCGGCTTGCGCAGAGAAGCCGTAGGTCACGACGCGGCGGTCCCGTACCTGGGGGATGATCGCCTGCACTTCAGGGTGATCAATGCACAGCATGGCTGCGCCGTAGAACGGCACGTTCTCGATGAACTCGACGAAGGCCGACTTCACCTTGTCGAAGCTGCCGTAGTGATCGAGGTGTTCCGGGTCGATGTTGGTGACGACCGCCAGCGTGCCATCGAGCCGCAGGAACGAGCCATCGCTCTCGTCGGCCTCGACAACCATCCACTCGCTGTCACCAAGACGGGCATTGGAGCCATAGGAATTGATGATGCCGCCGTTGATTACGGTCGGATCGATCCCTCCGGCATCGAGCAGGCAGGCTACCATCGACGTAGTGGTGGTCTTGCCGTGGGTGCCAGCAACCGCGACCGTGCTCTTGAGCCGCATCAGTTCAGCCAGCATTTCGGCGCGGCGCACCACAGGAATGCGGTTTTCGAGCGCGGCGACAACTTCCGGGTTGTCGCGCTTCACCGCAGTCGAGGTGACCACCACCGCCACGCCATCGACGTTCTCGGTCTTCTGCCCGATCATCACCTTGATGCCACGCGAGCGCAGGCCGTCGACTACATAGCTTTCGGCCATGTCGGAGCCCTGCACCGAATAGCCCATGTTGTGCATGACCTCGGCAATGCCCGACATGCCGATGCCGCCAATGCCGACGAAGTGGATCGTCCCGATCTCGGTGCCGACGCCCTTCATGCCAGTTGCTCCTGCCCCGCAGGCGCAGCACTGCGCGTATCAACGCGGATCACGTCCATGATCGGCTCGCCCCCGAAGCTCTCGACCAGATCGGCAAGATCGCTGACGGCGTTGGGCAGGCCACAGTTCCACGCGGCATGCGCGGCATTGGCAAGGGTATGCGGGTGCTGGGCCATGGCCTGAACCTGTTTCGCCAGTTCCTTGGGAGTGAAGCCGGTCTGCCGGATGGCACGGGCGCCGCCCGCTGAAACCATCTCGCGCGTATTGGCGGCCTGATGGTCATCGGTAGCGATGGGCAGCGGCACGAGGATCGCCGGGCGGCCCACCGCTGTCAGCTCGGCAATCGTCGAAGCGCCGGCGCGGCCGATGAACAAGTGCGTTCCCGCAAGGCGCGACTGCATATCCTCGAAATAGGTGCCAAGTTCAGCCGGGATCTCATGCGATGCGTAGCGTGCGCGGACGGCTTCAAGGTCTTCGGGACGGCACTGCTGCGTTACCTGCAAGCGATGGCGCAGTGCGGGCGGCAGCATGGCAAGGCCATCGGGCACGACCTCCGAAAGAACCGAAGCGCCCTGGCTGCCACCGGTCACCAGCACGCGAAACAGGCTGTCCTCGGTGAACTCGGGGAACGGTTCGCCGCGCAGTGCCAGCACCTCTGGACGCACCGGATTGCCGACGCGGTGGACCTTGCCCCAAAGCTTGGGATCAAGCCGATCCACTTCTCCGTAAGCCGTCGCAATGGCGTCCACACGCTTGGCAAGGAAGCGGTTGACCCGGCCCAGCACCGCGTTCTGTTCGTGGATCACCGTGGGGATCTTCGCCGAATGAGCCGCCAGCAGCGCTGGCAGTGCGGGGTAACCGCCAAAGCCGATCACGCACGACGGCTCGAAGCTTTCGAACAGGCGCAGAGCCATCGCCCTGCCCTGCCAGATCGCGCTCAGGCCCTTGAGCAGCGCCACCGGACTCTTTGCCAGACGCCCGGCCGGAAGCACGTGCGCCGGCATGAAATCAGGCTTGCCGGGGATCTTCGCGCCGCGCTCGTCCGTAACCAGAGCCACGTGGTGGCCGCGGCGTTCCAGCTCGACCGCCAGCGCGAAGGCCGGAATAAGGTGTCCGCCCGTGCCGCCCGCAGCGAGCACGTAATGCCGAGAAGCGCCACTCATTTGCGCACCAGTTCCGTAACGTCGAACTTCTCGCGCGAAAGGTAGGGGTTGCGCCGCGTGATCGCGAGCAGCAGCCCGACGCCCATGAGCAGCGCGATGGTGGACGATCCGCCGTAGCTGATCAGCGGCAAGGTCATGCCTTTCGAAGGGAAAAGTTGCAGGTTCACAAGGATGTTGATGAACGCCTGTCCGACCAGCTGCGCGGTCAGCCCGGCTGCCGCGAGGATGGTGAACAGATCGTCCTCATCAAGAAGGCGCATCAGCACGCGCAGCGCGATCGCGCAATAGATCGTGACGATCACCGCGCAGGCGATCAGCCCGAATTCCTCTCCGACCACCGAAAAGATGTAGTCAGTGTGCGCTTCGGGCAGCGCATTCTTGCGACTGCCGAGCCACAGGCCGGTCCCGCTCCACCCGCCGTTCATCAGCGTGCGCATGGCAAGGTCGACCTGGTCAAACTCGCTGCCACCCGAAATGAAGTTGTCGATGCGGTGCGTTGCGTTCGGGTAGAAGAAGTACGCGGCAATGACCACCAGGATCAGCCCGCCCATGGCGTAAAGGATT
This sequence comes from Novosphingobium subterraneum, assembly GCF_000807925.1. Taxonomy (GTDB): domain Bacteria; phylum Pseudomonadota; class Alphaproteobacteria; order Sphingomonadales; family Sphingomonadaceae; genus Novosphingobium; species Novosphingobium subterraneum. The sequence goes on from NZ_JRVC01000009.1 coordinate 14,113, forward strand.
TTGTTGACCGACAGGCCCGAAAGCAGCGCCAGCACGAACCACACGCCGCCGAACAGCATGGTGGAACCGAAGTCCGGCTGGGCCATTAGCAGGATGCCGACCAGCCCCATGATCGCCACGGTGATGGGTATGACGGGAATGTTCGGATCGCGCACCCGCCACGACAGGATCCAGGCGAGGGCAATGGCGAAACCGGGCTTGAGAAATTCCGAAGGCTGCAGGCTGAAGCCGATCCACAGCCAGCGTTTCGCACCCTTAACCTCGCTGCCGACAATCGGCACCAGCACCAGCGCAAAAATCATCGCCGCCGCGAGCAGGATGGCCCCGCGTCGAGCCGCCTCCTTGGGCAGGACAGACGCAAAGAACATCGCGACCAGCCCCACCGCGACCCAACGCAGGTGAATCCAGAAGAAGTAAAGATCACCGAGCGACTTCTGGTTCGTGGAAAGGCGATGCGCCGAAGCAGGGGAAGCAGCAGCGACGGCGATACAGCCGATCGTCACCAGCGAGAGGATCAGCGTCAACAGCACCCGATCGATCTCGCGCCACCAGATCAGCAGTTCGCTGCGACGGCTGCGGCGAAAGCGCGCACCGTGGCCGACCACGCGCACGCCGCCATCGGGCATGGTGGTGGTCACAAGGCGTGTCGGAGTTGGCGTCGTGCTCATGACCCGGTTCCTGGCGGACAGGGTGCCTCGCGATCCTCGATCAGCGCTTCGACGATCTGGCGGAAGCTGTCGCCCCGCGCCTCGAAATCGCGGAACTGATCGAAGCTGGCACACGCTGGAGAGAGCATTACCACGTCTCCGGGTTGCGCAGCTTCCATCGCCTGGCGAACCGCATCGCACATCATCTCGCTGCGGGTGACGGGCATGAGCGGTTCAAGAAGTTGCGCGAACATCGGACCGGCCTCGCCGATCGTATAGGCTGCGACGACATGGTCGAAGTAGGGCGCGCACTCGTCGAGATTGTCGCTCTTGGGCAGGCCACCAAGTATCCAGTGGATACGCGGGTAGGCGCCAAGCGCAGGCGCGGTCGAGGCTGGATTGGTGGCCTTGCTATCGTTGACGAACAGGACGCCATTGGCCTCGGCCACGCGCTCCATGCGGTGCGGCAGGCCGACAAAGCTGGCCAGCGCCGGACGCCATACGTCTTCGCCGATGCCGAGCTGGCGGGCGATCTCAACCGCAATCGCAGCATTCTGCAGGTTGTGCGGCCCCTGCAGCGAAGGCCATGCCGCCTGTCCTTCCAGCGTATCGGGCTGGACCACATGGACGAAGCCCACGTCGTGCGTGGCCGAAGTCTCGCGCGCGATCTTCAGGGTGTGCTCGTCCCCGCAACCGAACACCGCGTGATGGCGCGCCGACTGCATCCGGAACAGCCGCGCCTTGGACGCAGCGTAGCCATCGAAGCCATCGTAACGGTCGAGGTGGTCAGGGCTGAGATTGATCAGCGCGGCGACATCGCAATCGAGGCTCTGCGTCAGGTCGATCTGGTAGCTGGAAAGCTCGAGCACATAGACGCCGCCTTCGGGCAGCGGCTCCTGCCCAAGGACCGGCAGGCCGATATTGCCACCAAGCCGGGCCTGCAGACCTGCCGCCTGGCAGATGTGATGGACCAGCATCGTGGTGGTCGACTTGCCGTTGGTGCCGGTGATGCCGACGACGCGATGCGGCGGCAGGTCGGCGCGGGCTTGCGCGAAAAGCTCGATGTCGCCGATCACTGGCACGCCGAATGAAGCGGCATGGGCAGCAATCGGATGGCGGTTAAGCGGCACGCCGGGACTGACCACCACGCCCGCAAATCCGGTCAGGTCGATCGACAGTGGATCGGCAATGGTGCAGCGCCCTTCGTAGGCGGCGCGCGGTTCCTCACGGCTGTCCCACACGGTGACCTCCGCCCCGCCTGCCAGCAGCGCCTCGACGCTCGCCTGCCCCGAACGGGCAAGGCCGAGCACGGCGAAGCGCTTGGCCGTGAAGGCGGGCGAGACGATCATCGCACCTTCAGCGTGGCAAGGCCGATCAGCGCAAGCACGATCGACACGATCCAGAAGCGGATCACGACAGTCGATTCCTTCCAGCCGAGCTGCTCGAAGTGGTGGTGGATGGGTGCCATGCGAAACACGCGCTTGCCGGTACGCTTGTAGACCGCCACCTGCACGATGACCGAGACGGCTTCCATGACGAACAGTCCGCCGACAATGGCCAGCACGATCTCGTGATGCGCCGCGACCGCGATCACGCCCAGCGCGCCACCAAGCGCAAGGCTGCCGGTGTCACCCATGAACACAGCCGCCGGGGGCGCATTGAACCACAGGAAGGCAAGACCCGCCCCCATCATAGCGGCGCAGAAGATGGCAAGTTCGCCGGCGCCCTTCACGTGCGGAATGCCGAGGTAGGTGGAGTAGTCCACACGGCCGGCAAGATAGGCGATAATTGCGAAAGTGCCGGCCGCGATGATCACAGGCATGGTGGCAAGGCCGTCCAGACCGTCAGTAAGGTTCACGGCATTGCCCGCGCCAACGATCACGAAAATCGCAAACAGATAGTAAAACGGCCCGAGCGGCACATAGAGATTGCTGAACAGCGGAACGTAAAGGTGCGTTTCACCAACCGCCAGCCACGCGGCGATCCCGGCCACGACGAACTCACCGGCGAGGCGCACCTTGGCAGGAACGCCCTTGTGCGCATACTTGGTCACCTTGTCGTAGTCGTCGAGAAAGCCGATCAGGCCGAAGCCGAGCGTCACGACCACGCAGGACCAGACGAGGCGGCTGGTCACATCCATCCACAGCAGCAACGACAGCGTGAGCGATGTGACGATCATCAGACCGCCCATGGTCGGCGTACCACGCTTGGCGAGGTGTGACTGCGGGCCGTCCTCGCGGATCGGCTGCCCCTTCCCCTGGCGCACGCGCAGCATGTTGATGAAGCGCGGACCGATGATCAGGCCGATCATCAGCGCGGTCAGCAACGTCGCGCCCGCGCGGAACGTCTGGTAGCGGATGAGGTTGCTGAATCCCTCAAAATGCAGCCACTCGGCCAGCTGGTAGAGCATTCACCGTTCCCTGGTGGTGAGCGAACGCACGATCGCGCCCAGTCCCACCGAATTCGACCCCTTCACGAGGATCGCATCACCCCCGCGCACACCGTCGGCAGCCAGACATTCCGCCGCTTCCGAAGCCGTCTGCACATGCGCCACATCGATTTTACCGGCAAGCGACAACGCCCCGCTTTTCCCCAGCGCGTCAGCCAACGCCGCCATTTCGGCGCCTACCAGCACCAGCCTGTCGACCTTGCCCTCAGAAACGGGGCCTGCCAGCTCTGCGTGATAGCGTGCCTCGGCCTCGCCCAGCTCCTTCATCGCGCCGAGAATGGCAACGCGGCGGGTGGCGGGCGTCGCGCCCAGTTGGCGCAGGGTGACGGCCATGGAGGCAGGATTGGCGTTGTAGCTTTCGTCGATCAACAGGGCCTTGCCAGAGCCATCGCCACCAGTAGCGGCAATCTCGTGGCGGGCACCGCGCCCGGCGAGGCCTTCCATCTCGGCCAACGCCAGTCCGGCAGCGCCCAGGTCGCCGCCGATCGCTTCGACAGCAGCCATTATGGCCAGCGAATTGGCGACCCAGTGGTCGCCCGGTTGCGAGATCGTGTAGCAGACCTTGCGTCCAGAAAGGTCCGCCGTCACCAGGGTTCCACCGCCCGGCGCCGCCACGGCATCGACAAGGCGCGCGCCTGCATCGGGATGTTGTCCGAAGCTGACCACCCGTCCCGCATGCCTTGTCGCCTTGGCATGGAGACGTTCGTAGTGGCGGTTGTCGCGCGGGATGATGGCGACGCCGCCGTGTTCGAGACCTTCGAAAATCTCCGCCTTGGCATCGGCAATCGCTTCTTCGCCCGAAAAGTGCCCGATGTGGGCAGGCGCTATGGTGGTGACGATGGCGACGTGGGGACGGACCAGCCGGGTAAGTGCGGCCAGTTCCCCTGCGTGGTTCATGCCCATCTCGAAGACGCCGAAGCTGGTCCGCGCGGGCATCCGCGCAAGGCTCAGCGGAACACCGACGTGATTGTTGTAGCTCTTTACAGAGCGGTGGGCGCGGCCCCTGCTGGCACGGTCGAGTGCCGCATAGAGCGCTTCCTTGACGCCGGTCTTGCCTGCGGAACCCGTGACGCCGATGATGCCGGCATCGACGCGTGCACGCGCCGCTCGGCCAAGGTCCTCGAGCGCGGCCATCGTATTACCGACCAGCACGTGCGAGCCGAACGTCGCATGTTCGACGACCGTGCCTGCCGCGCCGCGCCCGTATGCGCCCTCGAGGTAGCGGTGACCGTCCGAAGCTTCGCCCTTCAAGGCAAAGAACAGGTCGCCTTCCACCACCTCGCGGCTATCGATCTCGACACCGGAAACCGCGAATTTCGCGCTGGCCCGGCCACCTGTCGCCGCAGCGATTTCCTCGCTCGTCCAAAGCGCAAGACCCGCCGCGTCGGACGGGTCCTCTGGCCATGCGATCAAAGCGGGGTGGGCGGTCATGTGGTGCACTCCCTGGCGACCTGAACATCGTCAAACGGCAGGATGCGGACAGCATCGCCCCTGCCCACGATCTGTCCCTGTTCGTGCCCCTTCCCTGCAACAAGGACAATGTCTTCACGGCCTGCCTCGGCAATGGCCGCAGCAATGGCGGCGCGACGATCCCCGATCTCGCGGGCCTTGCCATCGCAGCCGGCCATGACTGCGCGGCGGATATCCGCCGGATCTTCGCCGCGCGGATTGTCGTCGGTGACAATCACCAGATCCGAGCCGGCACAGGCTGCACGGCCCATCTCCGGACGCTTGCCGCCGTCACGATCGCCACCGGCACCGAACACCGTGATCAGGCGGCCCGAGGTATGCGGCCGCAATGCGGCTATCGCGGCCTCGATGGCGTCCGGCGTATGGGCATAGTCGACATAGACCGGCGCCCCGGCTCGATTGATCGCCGCGCGCTCCAGCCGCCCGCGCACGGGCTGCAACCGTCCAAGCGCGTCGAATACCTTCGCCGCATCGGTCCCTGAAGCAATTGCCAGCCCTGCCGAGACCAGTGCGTTCGCGGCCTGATAGGCCCCGATCAGCGGCAGGTTGATCTTGCGCGCCTGGCCTTCGAACGCGATTTCGAGCGTTTGCCCCAGTTGCGTAGGGGTACGGGCGAGCAGGCGGATGTCGGTCCCCTGCTCGCCCACCGAGAGCAGCCGCAGACCCCTTGCGCGGACGTGCTCCACTGCCCGTCCCGACCATTCGTCGTCCATCCAGACGACCGCCGTGCCGCTCTCTTCCACGACATGGTCGAACAGGCGCATCTTGGCCGCGAAATAATCGTCCATCGTCGCGTGGTAATCGAGGTGGTCGCGGCTGAGGTTGGTGAAGGCGCCTGCACCGACACGCAGGCCCTCGTTGCGGTACTGCGAGAGGCCGTGGCTGGACGCTTCGTAGGCAACATGCGTCACGCCCTCGCGGGCAAGGCCGGTCATGTTCGACAGGAACGTCACGATGTCCGGCGTGGTCAGTCCGGTGGAGACGCTTTCGTCCGCCGTTGTCACGCCGAGCGTGCCAATCGATGCAGCAGAATGGCCGGCCATGCGCCAGATCTGCCGCGTCATTTCGACCGTGGACGTCTTCCCGTTGGTCCCGGTGACGGCAACTACCGTCTCGGGCACGGGCTGGAAGAAGCGCGCAGCCAGCGCGGCAAACGCGCGGCGCGGCTCTACATCGGCAACGTGCACCGCCCCTTCGACTTTCGCCCCCGGACGCGCGACCACGGCGACGGCGCCTGCCTTCACGGCGTCCGCAATGAAGTCCTCGCCATTGAAGCGGGTGCCGGGGAAGGCGCCGAAGATCGTGCCCGGCGCGACCTTGCGATGGTCGATAGCAAAGCCGGTGACGTTTGCATCACCGTTCTCACCTGCGAAACCCGCTGCTTCGAGGATCGCGCCGAGCTTCATTCACCATCTCCGTTGCCGACCAGCGGCGACAAGTCCGAAATGTCGATATCGCGTGTATCGTCGGGAACGACGCCGAGGAACGGCCCGATGCGCGGAACGACGCGGCCGACGATTGGCGCGGCGTTCCATGCGGCAGTGCGCTGGTACGATGTCGCCGCCGTTCCCTTCGGCTCGTCGAGCATGGCAATCACCACATAGCGCGGCTTGTCCATCGGGAAGGCGGCTGCAAAGGTCGCGACGAGCGAAGTGCGGTTATAGCCGCCCTTCCCGCCGGGCTTTTCCGCCGAGCCGGTCTTTCCTCCGACGCGATAGCCCGAGGCATTGGCGCTCTTGCCGGTGCCGTCCACGACGATCATGCGCAGAAGCTGGCGCATGCGGGCGCTGGTCGAAGCCTTGTAGACGCGGCGGCCTTCAGGGATCTGCGTCGGCTCACGCTTGAACAGCGTTGCCGGTCGCCAGATGCCGCCGTTGACCATTGCAGCATAGGCTGCTGCCAGGTGCAGCGGCGTCACCGCGATGCCATGGCCATAGCTGACCGTCATCGTGGTGATGCGCGCCCAGTCGCCGTTCTTGTTGGTGCCGCGCGGCCAGAGCGGGAAGCCGCGCGCCGGCAGTTCGATATAAGGCCGCTCGTTCATGCCGAGAGCAGCCATGGTCTTCTTCAAACCCGGCCCGCCAAGCTTGTCGGCTACCTGCGCGGTGACGATGTTCGAGGAATGGATCAGCGCCTCGGGCACGTTCAGCGAAGCGCCGAAGCTGTGGCTGTCGCGGATATGAAAGCCCCCGATCGCCAGCGGCTTGTCCGACGGGTAGCGCACTGAAAGGTCGGTCACCACACCTGCGTCAATTGCCGCAGCGATGCTCAACGGCTTGAAGGTGGACCCAAGTTCGTAGACCTGATTGGTCACCTTGTTGAACACGAGGTTGTTGAGCGCTTGGTCAGAACGGTTCGGATTGAACGAAGGCAGCGATGCCAAGGCCACGATTTCCCCGGTGTCGACGTCAAGCACAATGCCTGCCGCGCCCTTGGCCTCGGTCTCCAGCATGCCGCGACCAAGTTCGTCCTCAAGTGCGCCCTGTGCCCGCATATCGATGGAAAGCGCCACCGGCTTGCCACGGCGGGCAGGATCGAGCAGCTGCTTCTCAAGCACCTGCTCCATGCCGACATGGCCATGGCCTTCACTGTCGACATAGCCGAGCACGTGTGCGCCAAGCGATCCTTGCGGGTAATAGCGTTGGTTCTCGCGCGGGAATTCCAGCGCAGGCTCGCCCAAGGCAAAGATGCGGTTGGCATCCTCCGGCATCACACGCTGGCGCAGATAGCTCGGCTTGTCAGACTTCAGCCGCCGGAGCAGGTCGTTGTAGTCGGCGTCGGGGAAGATGGCGACAAGCGCCTTGGCCACCTCTTCGGGCGACTTGACGAGCGGAGTGCCGTTTTCGCCGAATGCCTTGGGATTGTACCACAGCGCATAGGCCGGGAACGCCCGCGCCAGCGGAACGCCATTGCGATCGGTGATCTCGCCTCGCGGGGGGAGCAGCGCTTCGGCCAGTGAACGACGCTCAGGGGAGCCTTCGAAAAAGCCGAGTTGGGCGATCCTTGCGAGCGCCGCGAAGCCAAAGAACAGGATGAAGCCCGCCACCACCAGCGCACGGACCTTGGCCTCGACCAGCGAGCGCTGACGGACGTTGGCCAGCAGGACGCGGCCGGAAGCGATGGCGGCGGAGGCGGTGAGTGCATTCACCGGGCTGCCTTAGCCTCCTTGCCCTTGGCGGCGCGAGGGGCCGAACTGGACTTCGCCTTGCTTGCGCCTGACTTATCCGCAGTTGCGACAGCTTTGGACTTGGCAGCGGGCTTACCGGCCGGTCGCGCGTCAGATTTCGCGGTCTTTGCCCTCTCCTTGGCAACAACGCCCTTGGCAGCAGCGTCCTTGGCAGCAGCCTTCTGCGCCACCTTGGGCTTGGCCGACGTCGCGGACTCGGACTTGTCCTTCTTGGCCGGGCGCTCCTTGTCCGAAGCCGTTTCCTTCCGCACCGGCCCGCGCGGGCGGGCGTCAACGACCTTGCCAAGGCGGTCTTTCAGCGTCTCGACCGCTTCAGCATGATCGACAGTGCGCGCCGGACGGTCCTCGTCGCCGTCGTCGGCAACGGCCTTGCTGTCATTGCTGGCCAGCGCCTTGCCCGAAAGCGGCGAAACCATCGCCGGGAACGCGGCGGAAGCGATCACGCTGTCATCCACGCTGGCGACGCGGATCGGTGCGGGCGCATCCGGCGTGGCCGGCACGCTCAGTGCGGCAAGCTGGCGCTCGCCTTCGAGGTACTGGCTGGCGTTGGGCGCGGCGTAGCCGAACTCTACATCGTTCCAGGCTTTCAACTGCTGCTGATTGGAGCGCGTCTCGAATTCCGTCTCGAGATACATCTTCTCCTGCTTCAATGCGACGATGCGCGCTTCGGCATGATGGATCTGGCTCCGCAAGGCATTGACCCGGAATGCCAGCGCCACGACCAGCGCCAGGCACAAGCCCAGCAAGACCACCCAGCCAACCGAGCGAAGACGGCTTGTCGTCGAGATCATGCCGCAGCCCTCCCGGCATGATTGCGTGCTGGCGCGGAAGTGCGCACGGCCCAGCGCAGCGTGGCGGAACGGGCGCGCGGGTTGCGCTCCTCTTCCTCGGGCGTCGGACGAATGGCAGCCGAGGGCTTTTCAAAGACCGGTTCGACCTTCGCGACCATTTGCGGCAGGTGGCGCGAGCCGGCTGGCACGGCGCCCGCAGCTTCGCGCAGGAACTGCTTGACGATGCGGTCCTCGAGGCTGTGGAAGCTCACCACCGCGATGCGGCCACCGGGGACCAGCACCTTCTCCGCCGCAGCGAGGCCCTCGATCAGTTCGTCCAGTTCGCCATTCACGTGGATGCGCACGGCCTGGAAACTGCGGGTCGCCGGGTCCTTCTGCGCCTTGGGGCCCTTGATGTCTGGGCGATAGCCAAGCGCCTTGCGTACGACTGCGGCAAACTGGCCGGTGGTGGTGAGAGGACGGGCAGCCACTATGGCGCGGGCAATCCGGCGCGATTGGCGTTCCTCGCCGTAGCGATAGAGAACGTCTGCTATTTCCCCCTCGTCCGCTTCATTCAGGAAATCCGCCGCACTTGGACCGTCCTGTGACATCCGCATGTCTAACGGTCCGTCCGACGAGAACGCAAATCCGCGCCCCGGCTGATCGAGCTGCATCGAGCTCACGCCGATGTCGAACACGACGCCCTGAACGCCCGCAATTCCGGCCTCTGCAAGTCCTTCCGCAAGTTCGGAAAAGCGACGGGGATGCAGAACGAGGCGCGGATCTTTTCCACAGGTTTCTCCCCAGAGCCTTCCCGCCGCAATCGCATCGGGATCGCGGTCAAAGGCGTGAACCGTCGCGCCCGATTCCAGCAGGCGCCGGGTGTAGCCGCCCGCGCCGAAAGTCGCGTCGACGATCAGATCGCCCGGCTTTGCATCAAGGGCCGCGACGACCTCTTCGAGCAGCACGGGAATGTGCGGGGCTTTTGGCGCTGCGGCGGTCACTTGCGCTTCCCCTTTGCAGCTTCGGCCATCTTGGCCCGGCAGCCAGCCTTGGCACTGGCCCAGCCATCGCCCTGCTCGAACAGGATCTGCGGGTTCCAGATCGTGATCTGGCGGCCGCCACCATGGAAATAGAGGCCATCCTCCACCTGACCGAGTTCGGACAGGTACTCGGGCAGGACGAAACGACCGCTTTCATCGAAGCTCACGCGGGTAAAGCCGTAGGCCTGCGCTTCGGCCATATCGCGGTCGAAATCGAGGCCCAGCCGGAGCTTCTTCTCTTCCTCGCGATCGATCTCTGCAGCCAGTTCGTCCAGGCGGGACAGGCCGAATCCGGTCAGACAAGGCAGGCGGGGGTGCTTGTCGAGGCAGAGAACGCGCTGGTTGGCGGAAGCTGCGTAGATGTCGGAGCGGAAGTCGGCAGGCAGGACGAAGCGGCCCTTTTCGCCACGCGGCGAAAAGCCCTGTCCCACCAGATTTACCGGCCCTCCCGCCACGCTGGACACCCCGCTCGCGGACAAAGCTCCATCGCTCGACCCCGCGCCATCGCGCGTTGCCGACTCATCCCCCGCGGATGCGATTGGAGTTCGTCCCGATAACCCACACTACTAACGCGGGACGGGGCGGGCGAAAAGGGGAAAATGCGGGAAAATGCGGACTAGCTATGATTCCGTAGCATTTTCTCTACATCTTACCGCTTGAGTAACCATGACCTGCTGCAAAAGTAATCGCGCAGATGCGGGCATTTTGCCGAAGTCCTCGGCCGTACCCGGCACCTTGCCCGTAGTTTCCCGCGAACAAAAAGGGATCATCGCGTCATCGCCCCTTCGAGAAGGCGTTGAAGCTGCACTGCACGCCGATCCCCATCATCCTCCGGCTCCAGAAGCGCGGCGTCAGCGACCAGCGTTGCTTGGCCTTGGCCGATCCCGCAGCGCGCAATCAGCCCGTCCCTGGCAATTGCGCAGTCCGCTTCATGCCCGCCCGGAATTGCCTTGAAGGCGCCTGCCAGATTGATCGGCAGGCCCTCGCCCGCACTTTCCCGCAGACCACCGGGTTGCCCGTCGTCGAATTGCAGTTCCAACCCCCACCGCGCCAGGATCGGCGAAACCAGCGCTACGTCCTGCGGGCGGCGTCGGTCGCCCAGCGCAAATGCGCTCTCCTGCGTCAGCATGGGATCGACGAACATCAGAAGGTGGCCGCCTGCCCGCACCCAGGCGTCAAGCGCAAGATTCTCTTCCGGCACCAACGGGCGCGGCTGCGCCACGACCAGCAAGTCGACTTGTTCGAGCTGAAGCAGCGTATCGAGCGCAATCACCTTGCCCTTGGACTCCAGCACGGCGCGCGCCCAGTGCGGCGCGGCTGGCGGGTCGATCATGCCCTTGATATCGTCCGCCTCGCTCCACACGATCGGCAGGCTGGTAAACAGGCCCACGGTCCTGTCAGGGGCACGCTCGGCGGAGAACGCCCACCAGCCCGCCAGCGCGACAACCGCTGCCAGCACGGCAAGAGCGATCCGACGATGCACTCAGTTCTTCGGCGCGTTAACCGAAGGGGCCGGGACCGAAGGGGCCGGAGTCGGCGCGGGCGGAGCGGGCGAGATCGTGACGGTCGGCTTTTCCTTGGCCGTGACCGGCAGTTGCGGAGCCACGCCCATGTCGGCCAGCGGGTCCTTCGCCGATGTCTCGCTCGCCTCGACCTTCGGCGCAGCGGTATTGACCGCACTCGCGTTGATGAACTTGGCCCGATCCATGATCACGTTGGCAAGGCTTACCAGCAGCAGCATCCCGGCCAGCCCGAACAGCCCGACCTGCAGCCGATGAACCGCCTGTGCCCGCAATTCGCGCGTGGTCGGCGGCACATGGGCCAGTGCGCTGGCAGCAGCGATTTCCGCCTCGGTCGGGGCGGAAACCTGCTTGCCTGCGGGGAAACCGAACAGTGCCATGACCGCAGCCTAGCCTATTGCTCCAGCCAAGGGAACACCGGCAGCCCCTTGGCCTTGAGCCACTCGGGATTGTAGAGCGACGAAAGGTAGCGGAAGCCAGTATCGCACAGGATCGTCGCCACGCGACTGCCCTTGCCAAGCTGCTTGGCCAGCGCCACGGCGCCCGCCACGTTGATCCCGCTCGACAGGCCAAGGCACAGGCCCTCATCGGCCAGCAGGCGCTCGACCCAGTAAAGCCCTTCCTCGTCCGAAATGCGGAACTGCGTGTCGATCGGTGCGCCTTCGAGGTTGGCGGTGATGCGCCCCTGGCCAATGCCCTCGGCCACCGAGGAGCCTTCGGCCTTCAGCTCGCCATTGGCGTAATAGTTGTACAGCGCCGCGCCGTGCGGATCGGTCAGGGCGATCGTGATGTTCTCGTCGAAAGCCTTGAGCCCCAGGCCCACGCCCGCGATCGTCCCGCCCGTGCCGGCAGCACAGGTGAAGCCGTCGATACGGTGCTCCATCTGCTCCCAGAGTTCTGGCGCGGTGCTTTCGATATGGGCGCGGCGATTGGCGATATTGTCGAACTGGTTGGCCCAGACCGCCCCTTCGGTTTCCTCGGCAATCCGGCGCGAGGTGTGAACGAAGTGGCCGGGGTTGGAGAACGGCGCCGCCGGCACCAGCACGAGTTCGGCCCGCAACGCGCGCAGCGTGTCCATCTTCTCGCGCGATTGCGTTTCGGGCATGACGATGACCGACTTGTACCCGCGGGCGTTGGCCACCAGCGCAAGGCCGATGCCGGTATTGCCCGCCGTGCCTTCGACGATCGTCCCGCCGGGCTGCAGCACGCCCCGCTCCTCGGCATCGCGCACGATCCACAGCGCGGCGCGGTCCTTCACCGAAGCACCGGGATTGGCGAACTCGCACTTGCCGTAGATCTCGGCGCCTGCCGCCTCGCTCGGCCCCTTCAGCAGGACGAGCGGCGTGTTGCCGATGAGCGAAATGGTATCGGGTGTAATCGAAGGTGCAGTCATGGTCCCCGAGTTAGGGAGACTTTGCGCGATTGCCAACGAATTTGCGCTTTGCGGCGTGCAAGCCCTGCTCGCGGCGTTATTCGCGTCCGGCCCTGATCGCGGCACCACCCGCAAACGGCGCAACGGCCAGCGCCACAAGGCTGCATGCGCCCAGCAGCAGCAAGCCCCCCTCGCCCCCCGGTTGCAGCGATCCCGCGCCGAAGATCAGGAGCGGCACGGCCAGAGGGATCGCGAGCAATCCGCCCAGCGCCGAACCTGCCCGCAACCCTGCCGTCAGCGCCGCGATGGTCACGCCGATCGCTGCCAGACCCGGTGTGCCCAGCAGCAGCCCGACTTCCACTGTCCACAACTGTTGGCCATCAAGGCCGAGCAGCCCTGCCGAGATCGGTGCTGCCAGCATCAGGGGCACGCCAAAGCTCAGCCAGTGCGCCAGGATGCGCACCAGGAGCAGCGCCTCCTCGGCAATGCCCCGCAAGGCCCACTGGTCGAACATGCCGGCTTCAACGTCCGGCTCGACCAGGCGGTCGAGCGGCAGGATCGCCGCCAGCAGCGCCGCAACCCAGATCACGCCCGCACCGGTCCGTGCCAGCAACCGGGCATCGGGGCCAACGGCAAAGGGAAACAGCATCGCCACAGCAAGGAAGAACAGCAGCGGCAGAACCGCTCCACCGCGCCCTTGGCTCCCTCGCGTCAGCAGCACCAGATCGCGCAGGAAGATCGGAAGAAGCTTGGCGATCACGGTTGGAAATCCAGCAATTCGATCACCTTTACCGCGTCGAGCGAAAGCGGCTGGTGCGATGCAATGATCACCGCCCCACCGGCATTGCAATGCGCCTTGATCGCCGCCTGCGCGATGCACGACCAGTGGGTGTCGAGCCCGTTGAGCGGCTCGTCGAGCAGCCAGATCGGCGCGCCGCTTGCCGCCACGCGGGCAAGGGCCGCCCGCTTGCGCTGCCCCGTGGAAAGATAGCGCACCGGAACGTCAAGCAGGTCGGCCAGCCCGAAATCGGCGTTGCCCTGCGGTGCGCGGTCGATCCGCTGCCAGAACGCCAGCGCGTTCTCGAGCGGTTCGTGGCCGTCCAGCGCCAGCCGCTCATCCGAAAGCGCAAGCGCACCATGACGCTCAACCGACCCCATGAATGGCCGCAGCAATCCGGCAAGGATGCGGATGAGGCTCGACTTGCCGATGCCGTTGGGGCCGGCAAGATGGACGACTGCACGCGGCGCAAGATCGAACGACAGCCCCCGGAACAGAACCCGGTCCCCGCGCCGGCAGGCAATATCCGTGGCGACGAGACCGCACTCTTGCATGGCGTGGGACTGCATGGGAGGGGCTTGCATGAAATCGGGCGATAGGGGAAACGGCGGCAACTGCCAAGGATGCCAAAGGACCAAGCATGACCGTCGCCCGCCTGACCGATTCCGAACGCGTTTCCCTGCTGGCCGAGCTCCCGGAATGGCAATTGCGTGAAGACGGCCTAGCCATAGTGCGCACCTTCCGCTTTGCCGATTTCTCCGAGGCCTGGGCCTTCATGAACCGCGTCGCCCTCTACGCCGAAAAGGCTGATCACCACCCCGAATGGTTCAACGTCTACAACCGCGTCGAGGTGACGTTGACGACGCACGATGCCGATGGCCTCTCGGCACGGGATGCGGCGATGGCGCGGGCGATGGAAGGCTTTCTGTGAAGCTCACCTCACCGAGCAATTGGTTACGGCATGGCTCGGCCGCGCTACTCATCTTGCTATCGGTACAAGTTGCCCGTGCCGAACCTCCCACTTGCGCTGAGAATGTCGCCTCATTTCAGCCCAAGACGGGTGTTGTAGGGTCGGCAGAGACGGCAAAGTCAGTGGCCATGATTTACCTGAAGCCCGTTTATGGCACCAAACAGATTGAAGGGCAGCGACCCTTTAAGGCTACACTGCGCGACGGTGTCTGAATAGTGACAGGCTCGCTACCAAGAGGCTTGGATGGCGGCGTCGCACACATCTCGATTTGCCGCCGGAACGGCAAAGTTTTGCGCATTTTTCACGACAAGTGAGCAATGCATTATCAGAAGGGACGTAACGCCGCTACTTCCCCAAAGGCCTCCCGCCAGACCGCATCTGCTTGCGCAAAGTACCCGGCATCCAGCGCGAGGCGAACGCGAGCCGCCGCGCGGTCTTGCCGACCAAAGTGTGCACCTTGTCTCCATGCACCGCCGCCCACGCCGCCTCGGCGACTTCGCTCACCGGCGTGATTTCCAGGCCCGCGCCACGAACGCGGGTGCGAATGTCCTCGTTGCTGGCGCGGTTGGGGGCGTGATCCAGCAGAGGCGTTTCGATGAAGCCCGGCATCAGGCTGCGCACCTTGATGCCGTACTCGGCCCATTCCCCGTCGAGCGATTCAGTCAGCGCCCTGACGCCGAACTTCGTGGCGGAATAGACCGATGCGCCGGGTGAGCCATAAATCCCCGCCGCGCTGGCGGTGTTGAGCAGGCATGAACCCGGCGCGCTCGCCTTGAGCCACGGAAACGCCGCCTGCGCCCCGAAAATCACGCCCTTGAGGTTGATGTCGAGCGTGCGCTCGATCTCCTCGGCCGTCAGATCGACAATGCCACCGCCGATAGGGATGCCGGCATTGTTGAACACCACCTCGATCTGCCCGCCAGCCGCCTTGGCGCAATCGGAGAGCGCGGTATCCCATGCCGCGCGGTCGCGCACGTCGAGACGGTGGCACGAACTTTGCCCGGTGGGAAGCTGCGCTGCGGTTTCGGCCATGCCGGCCTCGTTGATATCCGCAATGCCGACAAACCACCCGCCTTGTGCAAAGCGCTGCGCCACGGCGCGGCCGATGCCCGAAGCGCCACCGGTGATGAAGATCGTCTTGCGCGCCATTGGCACCCCCTGCTCACATTGTTGTCAGCAAGACATTACAGCGCCGGATTGTTATAGCAATGCCAGGTGAAGATCGCCGCTGCCCCGCGATGCGGCCGCCAGTCCTCGGCCAGAGCGCGCGTCTCCTTCTCGCTCGGCCGTTCCGAAAGGCCGAGCAGCTTGCCAAGGCCCACTTGCACCGCAAGATCGCCCGCAGGCCAGATGTCGGGCCGCCCTTCGGCGAACAGCAGGTAGATCTCCGCCGACCAACGTCCGATGCCCTTGATCTTGACCAGTTCCGCAATCGCTTCTTCGTCGTCCGCTGGCAGCGCATCAAGATCGAGTTCGCCCGATACCACCAGTTCGCACAAGGACCGCGCATAGCCCTGTTTCTGGCGCGATAGCCCACAGGCGCGCAAGGCGTCGAAGTCGGCGCCAAGCAGGTCGTGCGGAGGAATATCCCCCCCCAGCAGTGCCTCGAGCTTGTTCCACACAGAAGCAGCGGCGGCCACGCTGACTTGCTGGCCGACGATGGTGCGCAGCAAGGTGGCATAGCCGGTCGAACGAATGCGTGGCTCGGGATATCCGACGCGGCCAATGGCACTCGCCATGGCGGGGCTGCGGGCGGCGATGTAGTCGAGTCCTTCGCGTAGCGCCTCTGCCGTCAATCCCACCCTAGTTCTCCGCAACAGTGTTTTGGCCGGATCGACAGTTGCCAAAGCCGAAATGGCGCGATAGCAGCCCCGTCCAAAGGCGAACAGGGGGCGCGGGTCTTGCGTTGGTGCCCGTCGCCGCATTTGGAGAACGAACGATGCCGAAGATCGTGGTTGTCAATCGTGCGGGTGAAGAGAAGACGGTAGAGGCCGATGCCGGCCTTTCGGTGATGGAAGCGATCCGCGACAATGGCTTCGACGAGCTGCTCGCCCTGTGCGGCGGCTGCTGCTCCTGCGCCACCTGCCACGTCTACATTGACCCTGCATTCGCCGACAAGGTCGCGCCGATGAGCGAGGACGAGAACGACCTGCTCGACAGCTCGGACCACCGCAACGAAACCTCGCGCCTTTCCTGCCAGGTGCAGATCACGGGCGACCTCGACGGTCTTCGCGTCACGATCGCGCCGGAAGACTGATCTATCCGGCCTCTGCGCCGCTTGAAGGGCCCGCCTCCAGCAGGAGCGCGGGCCTTTTTCATGTCAGCCGCACCGGTGAACGGCAATGTTGGACCACCCTTTTGCAGAAAGTGGATCGCTTCGTCGATTTTTTGAGGAACGGTTTCGCGCCTCAGGCGTACCGCGGCGCTTCTGCGCCTGCCTGGCGGCCTTTGTGGCATGCGGCAACGCATCATCCATGCGATTTGGATAGTTACAGAGGAAATTAAATTACTCCATGTCGAAAGTTATTGGCATACAATTCCATTTTGTGACAAAATGTTTCAATGAGAAATTTCTCTAGGTTTTTCATTGCGTTGTTACATGAACACCACACTAACTATCGTTTAATGTGAAACTACGTGTTTCCGGTTTGAAAGCGCAGCTTGGCCTCGTCAGACAGGCGCCTCTCTCGCATCCATACCCCGGCTGACCGCAAATGCGGCGGCATATGGACTGGGCGCGCGGGCCTGTCGCCGTTCCCCACGGCGGCAGACGTTCAGGACAAGAGGACTGCCACGTGAACATCAAGTATCTCTCCGCGCTCCGTTCGGGCGCGACCCCTCTGGCGATCGGCATGGCGCTGGTCTCCACCGCAGCCTTTGCGCAGGATGCGGCCACGACGGCTGCACCGCAGAGCGTCGACTGCAGCACCACACCGGATGATCCCAGCTGCGGCGACACCCAGGCGATCGTCGTCACCGGCTCGATCCTGCGCCGCACCGACACCGAGACCGTCTCGCCGGTCACCACGGTGACGCAGGAGAACCTTGATCAGCGCGGCATCTCGACCGTGCAGGAAGGCCTGCAATCGCTGGCGGCCAACAACGGTCCGGCGCTGACCAACTCGTTCACCGCCAACGGCGCGTTCGCGGCCGGTGCCTCGGCGATCTCGCTGCGCGGCCTTTCGACCAACTCGACGCTTGTGCTGTTCGACGGCATGCGGGCGGCCTATTACCCGCTGGCCGATGACGGTTCGCGCAACTTCGTCGATCTCAACACCATTCCGGACGACATTGTCGACCGCGTGCAGATCCTGCGTGACGGCGCCTCGGCGGCTTATGGTGCCGACGCCATCGCAGGCGTGGTCAACATCATCACCAAGCGCGAATTCAAGGGCGTGCGCGCCCGTGGCGAAGCCGGCCTTTCCGATCGCGGCGATGCCTCGCAGTATCGCCTGTCGCTGACCGCCGGCGTGGGCGACATCGACGAGAACGGCTACAACGCCTACGTCTCGGGGTTCTACTACAAGAGCAACAAGCTCATGAACCGCGATCGTCCTTATCCGTTCAACACGGACGACCTGCGCAACGTATGTTCGCCCGATGATGAGTGCGGCAGCGACGACCGCATCAATTCACCCACCGCCACCAGCTTTACCGGTGCCGGCGGCCCGCTTGTCGTGCGTCCTTACGATCCCACCAACACCACTGCACTCGGCCGCTTCCAGTTGCTCAACAACGTCGGCTGCGACAGTGCTTACACACTGACGGCTGCGCAGCTTGCCGCCAGCGCGGCAGCCCCCCTGCAGACCTGCACCGTAGACCTCACCCGGAAGTACGGCGTGATCCAGCCGGAAATCGAGCGCTGGGGCGTCTCTGCCCGCGTCACGGCGGCCCTCAGCGACAGCATCGAAGGCTATGCCGAATTCAACTTCCTGCAGAGCAAATCGGCCTACACAGGCCTGCCCGAAGCGATCTCGCGCAATGCTAACGCTGGTATCCTGTTCCCAGGCTTCTCAACGTCGAACAATGCAGCCAGCCGCGCGCCCGGTTCGTTTGCGCTGACCCTGCCGGTCTATGTCTGCGCCAACGGTGTGGGCGACGCAAGCGGCCTCAACACGGGCTGCAACGCCACCAACGGCACGCTCAACCCGAACAACCCGTTCGCCGGTGCCGGACAGCTTGCCCGCATCCAGGGCCGTCTGTTCGACCAGCCCACCTACAATGAAACCCGCAACCGCGCCTATCGCGGTGCAATCGGCATCAAGGGCGACCTGACCGACAACATCAACTTCGACTTCGGCGCGACCGCGATGCATGACGATCTTCGTCGTACGCAGAAGGGCTATGTCTACATAGCCAACCTGCTGACGGCCATCGCGCGTGGCACGTACAACTTCGTTGACCCGACGCAGAACACGCAGGAGCAGAATGACTTCCTGCGTCCTACCCAGATCCTGAACGCCACCTCCGATCAGGTCCAGTTCCAGGGCACGCTCGGTGCGGATCTGTTCGAACTTCCGGGCGGCAAGTTGCAGGTCGCAGTGGGCGCAGGCGCCCGTTACGAAGCGGTCGACGCGCCTTCGGGTAACCCTGACTACTTCGGCCCGACGCAGCGCTACTTCACCCTGAACGCTTTCGGCACCAAGGGCAGCCGCTGGGTCTATTCGGGCTTTGCCGAAATCAACGCGCCGGTTCTCGACAAGGTCGAAATCAACCTCGCCGGTCGTTACGACAAGTACTCGAGCGGTCAGAACGCATTCAGCCCCAAGGCCGGCATCAAGTTCAAGCCGGTCGACGAACTGCTGATCCGCGGCACCTGGTCGAAGGGCTTCCGCATCCCTTCGTTCGGTGAGGCAAACGCCCTTCCGACAACGGGCTTTGTGACCAACGGCGCTGGCATCTTCAACGATGCCTATCTCAGCCAGTATGGCTGCACGGTTGCCACGTTCAGCGACTGCCCGACCTACCTTCGCTCCGCTTCCTACGGCCAGACCACGCTGGCCTCGCCGGACCTGAAGCCGGAGCGGTCGCGCAGCTTCACCGCTGGGTTCGTGTTCGAACCGGTCCGCAACTTCACGCTGTCGGTCGACTACTACAACATCAAGAAGACCGGCGTGATCACGCAGCCTTCGAACGCGCCCGCGCTCGAGGCTTACTACACCGGCCAGCCGATCCCGGCGGGCTACACCGTGATCGCCGATGCAGTCAGCCCCGACTTCCCGAATGCGACGCCACGCCTCGCCTTCATCCAGTCGCAGCTGATCAACGCGAACACGCAGACCGTCTCAGGCCTCGATTTCCAGATCGACGGCCGGATCAACCTGACCGACAATATCCGCTTCACCAGCCATCTCGAGGCCAGCTACATCATCAAGCTGGAATCGGACCTGACCAACAGCGGCGGTGGCTTGGAGCGCTATGACGGTACGCTTGGCAACTTCAACCTGACCGCAGGTTCGGGCACGCCGAAGTGGCACGGCTACTGGCTGAATGGCCTGCAGTTCGATGACAACCTGGAAATCAACACCACAGTCAACTACTTTGGTGGCTACAACCTCTCGGCGATGGATCAGGGCGATCTCTACAAGGACTGCGGCCAGAACCCGGGCTACAGTCCAACCGGCTGCGACATTCCGCGCTACATCACATTCGACCTGCAGACGCGCTTCAAGGTCAACGACCGCTTCACGCTGTCGCTCACCGCGCTGAACCTGTTCGACAACATGCCGCCAGTGGATGTCGTGACCTACGGCGCGCACCTCTACAATCCGATCCAGGGCGGCCAGGGCATTCTGGGACGTTACTTCAAGGTTGGTTTCCAGGCTGATTTCTAAAGGTCTGGTGCCACGTGTCCGACTTGGGGGCAGCATCGCAAGATGCTGCCCTTTTTTTGCTCCCGAAGGGCACGCGCAAGAACGCCCCCGCTTTCGCGGAGGCGTTTTTGGAAGTCGGCGCTAATGGAATTAGAGGCGCAGGCCTGCGGTTTCGTCGAGGCCGGCCATCAGGTTCAGCGATTGCACTGCCGCGCCACTGGCGCCCTTGCCCAAGTTGTCCAGTACGGCAACCAAGCGGGCCTGCTCGCCGTCGGCGCTGCCCATGACGTGAAGGGCAAGACCGTCCCATGGTTCCATCGCAGCGCGCAGCAGCATCTCGCCGTCGGCAGGAAGATCCTGCGCCACAGTCACCACTCGCGAGCCGTCATAGAACTGCGTGAGAGCAGCGCGCAGCAACTCGGCTGGCACGTTGCCGGGCATGACGCCCAGCGGCAGCGGAATCTCGACGACCATCCCGCGATGGGCATTGACCACCGCCGGGCTGAACAACGGGGCGATTGCCGTGCCGGTGTAGCGCTGCATTTCGGGAATGTGCTTGTGCCCGAAAGTCAGGCCGTACCCTCGCCAGGCGATGTCGGCCTCAGCCTCGAAGCGGCCGATCAGCGCCTTGCCGCCACCCGAATAACCGGTGACCGCATTGCAGCTGTATGGCCAGGCGGCGGGCAGCAGGCCGTTGTGAACAAGCGGGGCGAGCAGGCCGATGAACCCCGTCGGATAGCATCCCGGATTTGACACCCGCTTCGATTCAGCGACGGTCTCGCGGCCGACGATTTCAGGGAATCCGTAAGTCCAGCCGTCCGCCACGCGATGTGCGGTCGAAGCGTCGATCACCTTTGTCCGGTCATTGCGGATCATCGCCACGGCATCGCGCGCAGCGTCATCTGGCAGGCACAGGATCACCACGTCGGCGTCATTGATCGCTTCGGCGCGCGCGGCATCGTCCTTGCGGCGGGCATCATCGAGTGCGATCATGGCGAATTCGCTGCGCCCGGCAAGCCGCTCGGCGATTTCGAGGCCGGTGGTGCCCGCAGCACCGTCGATGAAGACCGATGTGGTCATGCGCAGGCCTCCAACTGGCTCATCTCGACATAGCCGACGAGCAGATCGGATTTCGCCTGCCCCCAGGCCCAGCCTCCTGCCATGTCGAGAACATCGAAGACTTCGCCGGCCACCAGGGCGCGCAATTCCGCCCCATCCTGCTTGCCCGCAGCACGCAGCGCCGTTTCGGACTTCACGCCATGCGCCATCGGCACCGCGTAATGCGGCACGAAGTATTTTCCGGCGAGACCGATATGCGCAAGATCGCCGCGCACCGGCAGGTGCGGCTTGTCCGAACGGTCAGCAGCGCGGGAAAGCTGGAGCTGGCCGGTGGGCAGTTCGGTGGAAAGAGGCATGGCTTCGACGGTCAATTCAGGGGTTCCCCGCAGCAAGAAAGCCGGGCGATTAGCGGCGCTCGCGTCATCAGGCAAGCTATGGTGCACTTGCCCGCCCCCTCAGCCGTAGCGCGCCTTGAGCAGCCCCCACGCCGCACGCAACCCCAGGGCATCGCCGCCTTTGGGTCGGCCGGGCTTTCCAACAGGGCGCCAGGCGAAGGTATCGAAATGCACCCAGTCGATCCCCTCGCCGACAAATCGGTCAAGGAACAGTGCGGCGACACTCGCGCCCGCAAATCCATTGGCCGGCGAATTCTGCAGGTCGGCAACGTCGGATTTGAGGTACTCGCGGTAGCCTTCATGCAGGGGGAGTTGCCAGCAAGGGTCGTCGAGTTGCCGCCCTGCCTCGAGGAGTTGGGTGGCAGTTGGACATTGCCGCGCGAACATCGCCGGGAGGTCCGGCCCCAGCGCGACACGGGCTGCGCCGGTCAAGGTCGCGAAGTCGATGACGAGTTCGGGCTTCATTTCAGTAGCGCGAGTCAGCGCGTCGCCGAGCACGAGCCGCCCCTCGGCGTCGGTATTTGTGATCTCGACCGAAAGCCCGGCGCGTGACCGGAGGATATCGCCGGGACGGAACGCGTTGCCGGAGATCGCGTTTTCGACTGCAGGAACAAGCACGTGCAGCCGGACCTTCAAGCCCATCGTCATGATCAGACCGGCCAGGGCCAGCGCGTGAGCCGCCCCGCCCATGTCCTTCTTCATCAGCGCCATGCCGGAGGAAGGCTTGATGTCGAGCCCGCCCGAATCGAAGCAAACCCCCTTGCCGACGATGGCGACGCGCGGGTGCCTGGCATCGCCCCACGTCATTTCGATCAGGCGCGGAGCATGGCTGCGCGCCGCGGCACGGCCGACGGCGTGGACCATCGGGTAGTCGTGCTCGAGCGCATCGCCCGAGACAACGTGGACTTCGGCATGGTGGCGCTTGGCCAGCGCGCGGGCCTCGGCTTCAAGCTGCAGCGGCCCCATGTCCTCGGCGGGCGTATTGACGAGGTCACGGACCATGAGGACGGCCGTTGCCTCGGCAATCGCGGGCTCGATCAGCGCAACGTCCTTGGTCAGCAGGATTCGCGGTTCGGCGTCCTTCGCGTCCTTGCGGTAGCGGTCGAAGCGGTACTGGCCGGTGATCCAGCCGTGGAGCGCCTTGCCGGGCTCCCCTCCTGCGCGGCGATAGGTACCGCCGGGGAGTACGTCGGCGAGCTTGGCCATGCACCACGAGGACAGGTCATCGATATTGGCGACGCCCGCCACGGCGAACCATGCGTCGCCATCGGGGACAATCGCGTGCTCGTATCCGCCGCCTTCGAACTTCTGCGCGGAAAGGGCAGCGCGCTGTCCGGCGTTAAGCCCTTTGAGAAAGTCGGGCAGCGTTGCCTTGTCGACGAGGTGGAGCGCCGTTGCCGGCTGGCCGCGATCGGGCTGGATCAGTGCTTGTCTGTCGGTCATGCTGCACAAGGACATGCCGCAGAGCGCGGCACGTTGCGAGAGGAAATTGCCTGATGCGTGTGCTGTTTTTGACCCCGCTGGTGCTACTGGCCGCCTGTTCGGGCGAGAAGCCCCCTGCCCCGGCGCCGAGCACCAATGCTCCCGTCGCCGCGCCGATGCCGCCGGAGCCGCCTGTACAGACGCCGGTCACCGCGCGCGAGGTGCACGAGAAGAACGAGCTTTATGAATTCGACTATTCCTATCCGGCGGCCGCGGGGGCGGTGCCGGAACTGAAGGCACTGCTCGACAATGAACTGGAAGAAGCGCGCCGCGAGCTCAAGGCGCAGGCGACCGAAGGACGCAAGGCGGCAAAGGAGAGCGGCTTTCCGTACAATCCCTATACGCATACCGTCGAATGGAAGGTAGTCACCGACTTGCCGGCCTGGATCAGCCTTTCGACGCTGGTCGGATTCTACAGCGGCGGGGCACACCCGAACTACGTTTACGACACGGTGCTGTGGGACAGGATCGCCGCCAAGCGCCGTGCGCCGGTGGACCTGTTCACATCGAAGGAGGCGCTGCGCGGGGCGATCCGGGCGCGGTTCTGCGAGGAGCTCGATCGCCAGCGCGCCAGGAAGCGCTCTGGTTCAGGCAGGGGAGATATCCCGGAGTTCAGCGACTGCATCGATCCCACCGAGCAGACCGTGATCCTCGGCTCCTCGAACGGCAAGGCGTTCGACCGGATCGGCATTCTCGTCGCGCCTTATGCTGCAGGTCCCTATGCCGAGGGGGACTATGAAGTGACCCTCCCGGTGACGCAGAAGGTGCTTGATGCTGTCAGGCCCGAATTCAAGGCCGCGTTCGTCGCAAGATGAAATGCCCTTAGTCCGGTTCTCGCAATTTGCCGGTTTTGTCGCTACATGGACGGCATGACCGAATATCTGACTGTTGAAGACCACGACGTTTTGCTGCGCGACGGCACGATCAAGCTCCACGGCCCCGCGGGCTTCGATGGCATGCGCAAGGCCGGCCGGCTCGCGGCCGAGATCCTCGATGCGCTGGCCCCGCTGGTGGTGCCCGGCGTACGGACCGACTACCTTGATGATGTGGTGCGGAAGATGACACTCGATGGCGGCGCCGTGCCGGCGACTCTTGGCTATCGGGGCTATACCCATTCGTGCTGCATCTCGATCAACCACGTGGTCTGCCACGGCATCCCTTCGGACAAGACGCTGAAGGACGGAGACATCGTCAACATCGACGTCACGCCCCTGCTCGATGGCTGGCACGGCGATACGAGCCGGATGTACCTCGTCGGCGACGTGCCGTTGAAGGCAAAGCGCCTGGTCGACGTCACCTACGAGTGTCTGATGATCGGCATCGAGCAGGCAAAGCCCGGTGCGCGGCTTGGCGACATTGGCGCGGCGATCCAGGCCCATGCCGAAAAGCAGCGTTACGGCGTGGTGAGGGAATTCTGCGGTCATGGCCTCGGCCGGCTCTTCCACGACGCACCGGAAGTTGTCCACGCCGCGCGCGCCGGGACTGGGCCGGAGCTGAAGCCCGGCATGTTCTTCACGATCGAGCCGATGATCAACCTGGGCAAGCCGGGCGTGAAGATCCTCGACGATGGCTGGACGGCTGTGACGCGAGACCGCTCGCTCTCGGCCCAGTTCGAGCATTCTATCGGCATCACCGAGGACGGCTGCGAGATCTTTACCGCAAGTCCGAAAGGCTTGGACAAGCCGCCTTACGCAGCTTGACGATATAGGGCCTGCCCAAAAATAAGGCAGCCCCTGCGTAAAAAATGTGCATGATTTGAACAATGCTGCGCAATCTTGCGCATGGAAGCCTTGCGCATTCGATTCAAATCTTGCCGAGCCCCTGATTTTACGGCTTTCGCGTTGCAGCGCGATAGCCTAGTGCTTGCCCTCAGCGCGTGGCACGATTCTTGTAACGTCGTTGCCACACACGGGATAAATTGCCGGAACGCCGACCTTGGCGGTCCGGCCCGCGTTGCAGGGGTCTGAACGACGTGAAAAAGGTCGAAGCGATCATCAAGCCCTTCAAGCTCGATGAAGTGAAGGAAGCGCTGCACGAGATTGGCGTATCGGGCATCACCGTGACCGAAGCGAAGGGCTTCGGCCGCCAGAAGGGCCACACCGAGCTCTATCGCGGTGCCGAATACGTCGTCGATTTCCTGCCCAAGGTGAAGCTCGAGGTCGTGGTTGGCGATGCGCTGGTCGACCGCGTGGTCGAAGCGATCGCTGCCGCAGCACAGACCGGCCGCATCGGCGATGGCAAGATCTTCGTGATCCCGATCGAGAGCGCCCTGCGCATCCGTACCGGTGAGCGCAACGACGACGCTATCTGATCAGAACGACATGACAAGTTTGATGCCGCGGCGGGCCTGACCCGCCGGGCAGCATAGCGGGGGTGGGCCTGTGGACGGGCAAGCCTCCAGACGACAACCACCCCAGATACCCTCCGGAGCTCTCCACCGGAGGCAATGAAGAAGAAGGACCAGCGATGGCAACTGCAAAGGACATCCTCGCCCGCATCAAGGACGAGGAAATCGAATGGGTCGACCTGCGCTTCACTGACCCGAAGGGCAAGTGGCAGCACCTGACCATGGTCTCGACCGTTCTCGGCGAAGACGAACTGGAAGACGGCCTGATGTTCGACGGTTCGTCGATCGAAGGCTGGAAGGCCATCAACGAGTCGGACATGATCCTCAAGCCCGACCTCGACTCGGTCTATGTCGATCCGTTCTCGGCCTCGCCGATGCTGATCATCAACTGCGACATCGTCGAACCTTCGACCGGCGAACTCTATGGCCGTGACCCGCGTTCGACCGCCAAGCGCGCAGAAGCCTTCGTCAAGTCGGCCGGTTTCGGCGACACTGTCTACGTCGGTCCGGAAGCCGAGTTCTTCCTGTTCGACGACGTGAAGTTCTACGACGGCTACGACGGCAACGGCTTCCGCATCGATGACATCGAGCTGCCAACCAACTCGAACAAGGACTACGAAGGCGGCAACCTCGCCCACCGTCCGCGCGCCAAGGGTGGCTACTTCCCGGTCGCTCCGGTCGACAGCTGCGTCGACATCCGTGGCGAAATGGTCCGCACCATGATCGAGATGGGCCTGCCCTGCGACAAGCATCACCACGAAGTGGCCTCGGCCCAGCACGAACTCGGCCTGACCTTCGGCACCCTGGTCCAGACCGCCGACCGCATGCAGGTCTACAAGTACGTCGTGCAGCAGGTCGCCCATGCCTATGGCAAGACCGCGACGTTCATGCCGAAGCCGATCAAGACCGACAACGGCTCGGGCATGCACACCCACATCTCGATCTGGGAAGCTGGCAAGCCGCTCTTCGCCGGCAACGGCTATGCTGGCCTGTCGGAAATGTGCCTGTACTTCATCGGCGGCGTCATCAAGCACGCCAAGGCGCTCAACGCCTTCACCAACCCGACCACCAACAGCTACAAGCGTCTGGTGCCGGGCTATGAAGCCCCCGTTCTGCTGGCCTACTCGGCCCGCAACCGTTCGGCCTCGTGCCGCATCCCCTATGGCGCCGGTGCCAAGGCGA
Source organism: Novosphingobium subterraneum (assembly GCF_000807925.1). Lineage (GTDB taxonomy): Bacteria > Pseudomonadota > Alphaproteobacteria > Sphingomonadales > Sphingomonadaceae > Novosphingobium > Novosphingobium subterraneum. The sequence continues at coordinate 40,597 of NZ_JRVC01000009.1, forward strand.
AGCGCGTCGAGTTCCGCTTCCCCGACGCGATGGCCAACCCTTACCTGTGCTACTCGGCACTGCTCATGGCCGGCCTCGACGGGATCAAGAACAAGATCCACCCGGGCGAAGCCATGGACAAGAACCTGTACGACCTGCCGCCGGCAGAGCTCGCCCAGGTTCCGACCGTGTGCGGCAGCCTGCGTGAAGCGCTGGAAAGCCTCGAAGCCGACCACGACTTCCTGCTCCAGGGCGGCGTGTTCACCAAGGACCAGATCGAAGCCTACATCGAACTGAAGTGGCCGGAAGTGATGCGCTGGGAAACCACGCCGTCGGCCGTCGAGTTCGACATGTACTACTCGCTCTGATCCAAACGATCAGAGAAGATACGAAGGGGCGTCCGGGAAACCGGGCGCCCTTTTGGTTTGAGGCACCGCCTGCAGCGGGAAACGCACGAGTTTGTGATTTTATCCACAGCGCACGAACTTTTTGCGACGAAGCGAGACGAGCTGTGATTGCGGCAGGATGAACGGAAGGGCGCAGGACTCCTCGAATCCGCCGAAATCCTTAGTGATGCTGCCCATGATAAAGAACGCGGTCGCAGCATTCCTGGCATTCTTCGCAGTCGTCGCTCTGCCGACCGCTGCCCAGGCCCGCCTCCAGTGCGTGACCTACGCCCGCCAGATTTCCGACGTTCAGATCAGCGGCAATGCGCGTGACTGGTGGAGCAATGCTGCGGGCACCTATGACCGTGGCCAGCAGCCAAAAGCCGGCGCCGTCCTCGCCTTCAGCGGCACGCGTGCAATGCCCTACGGACACGTTGCCGTTGTCCGCAAGGTCGTCGATGACCGCCACATCCTGATCGACCACGCGAACTGGTCCGGCCCGGGCATGGTCGAAAAGGGCGTAATGGCGGTTGACGTTTCGGCCGCTGGCGACTGGAGCGAAGTGCGCGTGTGGTACGCTCCGACAAAGTCGGTCGGCCTGCGCGCCAGCCCGGCCCACGGTTTCATCTATCCCCGCACCATGACGGCAGACGCGACGAAAGCCACCTCGGCCAAGGGCTGACCTCCCCTGAACCCGAAAAGAGATTGCCGCCGTCGAGGCGGGAATTGCATTTGCAAGTTCAGCGGCGGCACTGCACTCTTCCCAGAAAGGGAGAGCTGCCCATGCCGTTCCGCCGTACCATCATCGCCTCGGCAGTTTGCCTGATCGCGACGCCCGCCGCAGCGGCCGATTCGATGACCGACGCACAGGTCGAGCAGCTTTCCTCGGCCATCTTCAATGACATCGTTGCAGGCAAACCTGCCTCGGCCATCGACAAGGCTGATGAGCTGATCGCTGCGTTCAATGTCCGCCAGGCAAAGCGCGCCCACGCATGCGCCGAATCGCAGGAACAGGCCGAGGCACTGGCGAAGAAGAACGATGCCGAAGTCACGATGGAGCTCACGATCGTCGGCCCCGCATGGTGCGACGGATATTTCTACAAGGGCTATGCGCTGATCGATCTCGGCCGTGGACGCGAAGCGCTGCCGTGGCTGCAGCTGGCGCATGACCGTGCGCCGCTCAATGCGCACTACACCAACGAGCTGGCGGAATGGTTCAAGGCCCAGAAGGACTGGAAGCGTTCCTTCGGCTTGTTCGAAGAAGCGTTGAGGTCGGCTGAGACAGCACCGGACGGCCAGCGCGCATTATACAAGGCACGAGCGCTGCGCGGCATGGGCTTCAACAAGATCGAGATGGGCCAGCTCGACGAGGCAGAGACCCTTTTCAACGAATCCCTGACCTATCAGCCTGACAGCCCTGCAGCCGCCAACGAGCTCAAGTACATCAAACAGATACGCGGCGAGCCCAACACCTGATCAGGCAGTTCGGCGCTTTTCCATTGCTGCTGGCTCCAGCAGGGCACGCGCTTCGTGCAAAGGCATGGCCTGCCAGAACAGGTGGCCCTGGATCATCTGGCATCCGGCAGCCTGCACCAGCGCGCGCTGCATCGGGGTTTCAACGCCCTCGGCGACGACTTTCATGCGCAAGGTGTGCCCGAGCGAAACGATTGCACGCAGAATCGAATGGGCATCAAGATCGGCTTCGATGTTCTGCACGAACGAGCGGTCGATCTTGATCCGGTCAAACTGGAACGAGCGCAGATAGCTCAGCGATGAGTAGCCGATCCCGAAATCGTCGAGAGCAATGCGGAAACCGCGATATTTCAAACCCTTGAGCACGTCGACCACGTGCTCGCTGCGATCCAGCATCACCCCCTCGGTCACCTCGAGCACGAACCGGCGCGGATCGGCGCCAGTTTCGCGCACCAGTCGGTCGATTTCCGGCAGGAAGTCGCTCGCCATGATCTGCAGCGGCGAGAGGTTTACCGAGATGTCGCAGTCCGGCCAGTCGCGGCAATCCTCGAAGACACGGCGCAGGACCCATTGCCCCAGCGGCATCATCAGTCCCGCCTGCTCTGCAATCGGCACGAACAGGCCGGGACGGATCGGCCCGCGCTCGGGATGTGTCCAGCGCAATAGCGCCTCGAAGCCCTCCACGGCACCGTCCGCGGCATTGACGATCGGCTGATAGGCCAGGGCCAGCTCATCGCGATTGATCGCGCGGCGCAGCTCCATCTCCATGTCGCGCCGCAGCTTGACCGAAGCATCCATGTCGCGAGTAAACCGGCGATAGCGCGCCCGGCCCCGCTGTTTCGCCCGATATAGCGCGATGTCGGCGCGACGCAGCAGCTCGCCCGGGTCTTCGCTCTGCTCCGGCCCCCAGCTTATCCCGCAAGACAGGCTGACTTCGAGATTGTTGCCCGAAATCACGAAAGGCTCGAGGGCCAGCGCCATCAGTTGCCGCCCGAGCATGTCGGCCGCAGCGCGCCCGCCTGTGGAGCGCCGCAACAGCACGAATTCGTCCCCCCCGAAGCGCGAAAGGAAATCGCCGGGTGGAAGCGAACGACGCAGGCGCAGGGCGACCTGCCGGACCAGTTCATCGCCGACATGGTGACCCAGCGTATCATTCACCACCTTGAAACGGTCGATATCCAGATAGGCGATGAAGACGTCGCCGAACTCAGGCCGCTCGATGCAGGCAGACAATTCCTGTCGCAGCCTCTGCATGAAATGGGCGCGGTTCGGCAATCCCGACATCGCATCGTGCAAGGCATTGTGTTGAGCCTGCGCTTCACTGGCAATGAGTTCGCTGGTCGTCCGCCGCATCCGGCGGACGATGATCGCTCCACCGGCCACGACACCCATGAAGAAGAGGATATAGACTGCCAGCAGCGGTGCCGTCTGGCGCAGGATCGCCGGGCCCGGTGGCTTTGCAATCCACGAGAACCATCCGATGCGCTCTCCGCTCAGGTTCGTGACCGCGAGCGAGTAGCGCTTCTCGTCTGCATCAGGCGCCTGATCGAACCGGACATCGTCGAGCAACAGCGCAGACTGCAAATCGGCAATCATGCGCGCGTCGACGTAGCGTACGAGGACGATGTAATCGGGCGGTCCCTTGAGCAACGAAGCAGTCACGTCCGGCACTATCGACGCCGCCGCTATCAGCGCCGGCTTACCGTCGAAATTGTCCATCGAAGCTGCAGCACGGCCAACAGGCAGACCCTTCGCACTGTACGGCCAGCGTACATCACCCAATTTCCGCCATTCGCCGACTTTCTCCGATCCCGGATCGTCCTTCAGGGATTGCCGGATCAGGTCTGCAACCTTTCCCCCGATCTGGTTGTAGCGGCACTCTTGCGTGATCTTGCCGCCCTTCCAGCAGCGCACCAGCGTGCCATCGAACCTGACATGGTAGATGCGGTCGATGCGGTGGCTGCCCCAGAAGTAGCCGGCCAGATAGTTGCGCGCCCATCCCTCTGCGTCGGGCGCGTTGAGCTTCACGACGGCATCGTCCCACGTGATCTGAAGCCGATCGGCCTCCATGATCTGTCGCTCGCTCCGCTCGAGAAAGCGATGGACCAGCCGCTGCTCCTCCTGGCGGGTGAAAACATCGGCAATGCTGGTCGAATTGACGAAAGCCGCAACCAGTGCGGTTGTCAGCGCCACAAGCGCAAGAAACGTGCCCACGACGATCCATACGGCGCCGCGTGCCCCGGTGTGGTGGTGCCGCGACGCGGCGCGACTGAGGGTAGGTCCCGTCCCCATCCGGCCTTGTCTAGAGGCCGCTTCCGAAGAAATCGTTATCAATCCGGATGTTCGTATTCGTAGATGCAATCTGAACAGATATCCGGAACCCCGAAGGAATTGGCGGATTGAGAAATCAGACGGGCGCGGACGGGAGGAACGCAGCGGAGATCGTCACATGCTTCTCACTCTTGCCTTGATTCTCTTTGTCCTTTGGGCGCTGGGCGTGTTTGCCTTCAAGGTTACCGCAGCCTTCATCCATGTCGTTCTGGTCATCGCCATCCTGATCGGACTGGTCCACCTCTTTCGCGGGCGCCGGATTTGACGCGGCAATATGACATGATCCGGCAGGCCTGACCGGTTGCGGAATGCAACGCACGCACCTACTTTTCCGAACGCAAAGGGCCGGACGGTCGGTTCGGCGCACTCACTTCGGGAGAGACGGCAATGCGCGAGAGGCTGCAGCACTACATCGATGGCAAATGGGTCGATAGCGAAGGTGGTACGCGCCACGAAGTGATCAACCCAGCAACCGAAGAACCCGTCTGCGCCATTACGCTTGGCACGCAGGCCGATGTCGACAAGGCTGTGGCCGCTGCCCAGCGTGCGTTCAAGACCTTCAGCAAGACCACTCGTGAAGAGCGCCTTGCCCTGATGGATCGCATCGTCGCCGAGTTCAAGAAACGTGCGCCGGAACTTGCGGTCGCCATGGCCGAGGAAATGGGCGCCCCGGTGAGCTTCGCCGGCACGGCTCAGGTCGGTGCCGGTATCGGCGGATTCCTGGGCACGATGGCCGCGCTCAAGAACTTCAACTTCATGGAAGACAACGGCGCCTACAAGGTCGCTTACGAGCCGATCGGCGTTGTCGGGATGATCACGCCCTGGAACTGGCCTCTCAACCAGATCGCACTGAAGGTCGCACCTGCACTGGCTGCTGGCAACACGATGATCCTCAAGCCTTCCGAAGAGTGCCCGACCAATGCGGCCATCTTTGCCGAGATTCTTGATGCGGCAGGCGTTCCGCCTGGCGTCTTCAACCTCGTTCAGGGTAATGGACCGGGCGTTGGCACGGCGATCAGTTCGCACCCCGGTATCGACATGGTCAGCTTCACGGGTTCGACCCGCGCGGGCATTCTTGTCGCCAAGGCCGCTGCTGACACGGTGAAGCGCGTCCATCAGGAATTGGGCGGCAAGTCACCCAACCTTGTCCTGCCCGATGCGGACTTTGCCAAGCACTTGCCGTCGACGGCTTCCGGTCCGCTGGTCAACTCGGGCCAATCCTGCATTTCGCCGACCCGCATCCTTGTGCCCAAGGAGCGCGAGGCCGAAGCGGCAGCGTTCGTTTCGGCAATGTATGCCGCGATGCCCGTTGGCGATCCTCTGCAGGAAGGCCAGCATCTCGGCCCGGTGGTGAACAAGGCACAGTTCGACAAGATCCGCGGACTGATTCAATCCGCCATCGACGAGGGCGCCAAGCTGGAGACCGGTGGTCCCGACCTGCCGTCCAACGTCAATCGCGGCTACTACATCAAGCCGACGGTGTTTTCGGGCGTGACGCCGGACATGCGCATCGCCCAGGAAGAGATCTTCGGTCCCGTTGCCACGATCATGACCTACGACGATCTCGAACAGGCTATCGAGATTGCCAACGACACCGCCTATGGCCTTTCTGCCTGCATCACCGGTGATCCGGCCAAGGCTGCGGAAGTGGCCCCTGCCCTGCGGGCCGGCATGGTGGCAATCAACAACTGGGGCCCGACGCCGGGTGCGCCGTTTGGCGGCTACAAGCAATCGGGCAATGGCCGCGAAGGCGGGCTCTATGGCCTCAAGGACTTCATGGAAATGAAGGCGATCAGCGGCCTGCCCGCCTGATCCACGACGAAAAGCAGAAAGCCGGAGGGGCCGCTCGCAAGAGTGGCCCCTTTCGCTTTTGCGCAATCAGTAGTCCTTGCTGACCTTGAGGTTGAGGCTTTCATCGCCAATCGTCGAAACCGTGCCGAGCAGCGCAAGCCAGCGGGTTATGCGGAACTCGACGGAGGTCGCATTGTAGCCCGCGCCATCAGTCACGAGTTCGACAAAGAAGCGGCGCCCGATATATTTGCCCACGGCAATGCTGGTCCCCGATCCCACTGTCGGGTCCGCCCCGACGATGCGCAAGCGATCGAGACCGATCGCAGCACGCAGCTTGTTGATCGGATCGAGCCCGCCGCCGCCGCGCAGGCTGGCCAGGGCCGATGCCAGCTGCACAGCTTCGGGCGCGGAGATCTGCGAAATCGAGCTGCCGAAGAGGATACGGCTGAGCAGTTCTTCCTCAGGCAGCGAGGGCGTTGAGGAGAATGCGATGATCGGCTTGTTACCGGTGCCGGTGATCGAAATCTTGGCGTTGATGTTGTTGGCATCGCCCTCGGCGACAATGTCCAGTTGCGGGTCGACCGGGACTTCGCCGGTAAAGCGTATGCGTCCGCGCGTCAGTTCAAAGCGCTTGCCGGCAAATTCGTAGCCGCCTCGCACCAGGTCGGCGGTGCCGATGATCTGCGGAGCGGCGGTCGTACCGCGCAGGCGAATATCGGCGCCCCACTCGCTTTCAAGGCCCAGACCCCGCACATCGATGCGGTTGGCGCCCGATGCGTCGATCAGAAAGCGCCACGGCGCTGCGGCGGCCCTGGCGGGCGCAGCATCGGCAGGGGCATTGATCTCGCGCGTGGCGATGACCGGCAGTTCCTGCACTGCGCTGGCGCGGCCCAGTGCCCAGCGTGCACTCTCGATCCTCACCCGGCCGGCGATAGTTCCGCCCACGCCATTGCTGACGATGCGCAAGGGGCCGGTGACGGTCGCGGCCATGTCATCGCGCGAGATCAGCTGTGCATTGCGAGCAGAGAGCTTGAGATCGATGGTCGGGCCATGTTCGGACAATTCCGCAAGCCCGATCGAGCCGCTTCCACTGACCCTGCCACCATTCGTGGTCACGCCGGAGAACCGGGCCAGTTGCAGGCGGGAATCGGTGAAGGTTCCTGCCAGTTCCACCTGCCGCAGATCGGTGCCGGTAAGCGTGCTCTGTACACGCAACCCTTTCGAGGCGACCGCGCCCTGCAGTACCGGAGCGGTGATGGAACCCGAGATATCGGCCCGCACGCCCAATGGCCCGGTAAGATCGAATATCTCCACGCCTGATAGGCGCCAGAGCGATTCTGCGGGACCGGAATAGCGCAGTTGCCCGGCAAGCCGTCCGCTTTCGAGCCGGTCCATGAAGCCGCCGCCGCGCGGCAGGCCGTTTACCACGGCCTGGAGCCGACCGCGAATGTCGTTGCCCTCGCGCAGCACGGTTCGCATCTGCAGGGCGTCGGGATCAAGCTTTGCGACAAGTGCCACATCGATGGGACGCGATGTGAGGACCAGCCCCGACCGCGACAGCCCCCGCACCATCAGCGCAGCATTGCCCGAAGGCGCACCCTGCCCGTCGTTGTTGTACTCGACGATGCCTGAGGCAACGCCGCCGAGGCCAAGGTCAGCCACGACAATGTCCGCCACCGAAAGCGGCATGCGCGAAAGCAGAAGACGCAGCTGTGTAGGCCCGCCCAGAACATGGCCTTCGGCAATCAGGATGCCTCGCCCGAAGCCGATCTGGGTGGGCGACAGGCGCCAGCCCTCCCCCTCGCGCGTCAGGATCGCGCGGCGGGGCATTCTGACTTGCCGTCCGGCGTACTCCCCCGAGACGTAGGTCACGATCTGTTCGGGCGAGAAGGCCGCGGTCCCTTGCAGCGCGAATTGCGTACCTCTCCGGCCCGAGACCGAAGCGGTCACCGATCCGCTGCCGTCCTGCAGATAGGCCGAAGCGGCAAGTTTGCCGATAAAGACCTTGCCCATGCCGATGCCTTCGGCGAGCAGCGTGCCTTCGACGGTCGAGTGCCCATCCTTGATCAGGCCGGTTGCGTCAATCTTGGCATTGCCGATGGACAGCGGCCGCGCCCCACCGAACCGGGCGTTGCGGGCGATGACATTGGCATCGAAGCCCTGCCCGCCCTCACGCGGGCTAAGCAATACCGTGCCATTCAAGCCACCCCCTGCCAGCGCGATCTGACCGGCAACGCCATCTTTGCCGAGCGTCACTCCGCCCGTCACGTCCGTCTGCCAGACGCGGAACTGCTGGATATCGATGCGGGTGCCCTGCCCCGGAGGCATGAACAGGCCCAGTGTCCCCGTAAACGGCCCCAGCGTGGAATCGCCCGCCGTCTCGATGCGGAAGCCGTCGGCAATGGGCGAGAGCGCCACGCGAACGTCCTTCAGTCCTGCTGCGGGAAGCGGGCTGGCGAATACCAGCACTGCATTCGGACCTTCGTTGGTCATCGCCGCCTGCACCGTGAAGGCGCCATAGTCGGCATGACGGCCACTACCGCGCAGCGATGCGGCACCACCGGGCAACACCTTGCCATCCAGCGCCATCTGCAGCTTGGCCGAGCTTATCCGTGCCTTGCGGAATGTGACGGGAATGCGCTCACCAAGAGCAAGTCCGCCAGTAAACCGCACGCCACCGCCCGTCAGCGACTGCAAGGTGGCGTTGTCGATCCGCGTCATGCGCCCGGCAAGGTTTGCCTGCAGGGTCCACGGCACGCCATTGCCGATCTTGAACAGGATCTTGGCCGTACCGTCGACCGCACCGAGGTTCTCGATCGCAAATCCTCGTGCCACCACCGGCCCCGCCAGAGCATAACCTCCGCGCGCCATGTCGCCGCTCAGGGCAAGGCGTGCGGCCAGGCCTTTCATCGTCAGCGCGAGGTTGTCTGAAGTGAGACGATTACCGGCGAAAACCAGGTCTCCATTTACGCGCGCACCGGGAAAGCGTGGATCGATCATTGCGTTGCCAGTGACGACCCTTTGCGCGCTGACATTCAGCGGCAGGACAAACCGCTTGCCGTCCCATGCCGCCGTGCCGGACGAGCGCAGGCCCTGCGCATCAAGAGTGCCCAGCTTGAGCCGTTGCACCGCCACCTGATGTTCGATGGAGAGATCGGAGAACGCGCCGTTGAAAGTAGCATCGATCGCGACACCGGAAAGCTGCGGCGCAGTCATCAGCCGTTCGGGCCTGAGCACCAGTGCCCGCACCTTGAGATCCTCGGCTTCGTTGTTCGCAAGATCGAGCTTGCCCTCGGCCCTTACCTTGAAAGCATCGCCCGCCGCACGGAGCGTGCCGTCGAACGCCCTGTCAACAAAGGTCCCGTCGTAAAGCAGCGATAGCGTTTGCCCGACTGCCTGCCCTGCCGTGCCCTTCAGCATCTTGCCCGGCCACACTTGGCCGCCAAGGCTGTAGGCACCAGCGCGATTTGCCAGCTGAAATGCGGCCAATCGTTCTTCACCGATGGTCGCATACGCCACGCCGTCCCAGCGCGTCCAGCCGCCCTTGCCGCCAACACGCGCGCGAATGTCGCCATCGGCGCCCAACATCTTGGCCATCATGCCATCGCGTGGCGCATCATAGGCGAGTTGGAGATCGAACTTGTTGCGATCGGGTTCGCTGTCCAGCCTGAAAACGACGCGATCGCCTGCGACCCGGCCGTTGACGTCCACGATGGCGTGGCCCCCGCGAATATCCGCCTTGGCAACCACGTCCACCCGGCGCTTCTGCCCTGCCATGGCCGGAGATACCGTCAGGTTGTCGATGACCAGTCTGTCGACGCGAATGTCGAAGTTCGGGAGAATCGGCGCATCAGGGTCTTCGCTTGGTCGCAGGCGGGGCGCCCGGCGCAATACGCCGCGATGAAGGGCAAGCAACCGCACGTCGAGCCCCGTCCTGAGCCAGGCAAGCGGTCGCCAATCCAGCTCCGCCTCGGGCACTGTCAGGAAAACCCCTTCCGGATCGCTCACCCTGATGTCGCGCAGCTTCGCGGCTCCGTAGATGGACCCATCGATCCGGCCGATCTCGATCCGCAGGCCCGACCCCGGCGTGATCGCGGCAATGCGATCTGCCAGCAGACGGTGACCGAGCGAGGAGTCAAGGACCACCAGGGCAGCCAGCACAAGCGCGATGCCCGCCACGAACAGGATCGCCACCCGTCGCGCCGCGCCACGCACGAAGCGCGACCTGCGCGACCGCACCGGCCTTGCAGGCTCGGCTGCAGGCTGCTCTGGCTGAGGCACATCGTCCGCCATCAGAAAGCCTGACCCAGCGCGACATAGACGCCGATGCGACTGTCGCCCTTGGACGGGTTGAGCGGCGTTCCCAGATCGATGCGGATGGGTCCGAAGTTGGTTTCATAACGCAGGCCGATGCCCGCGCCGACCTTGATATCGCGCAGGCGCGGGGTCGTCGTGGTGTCCACCGCACCGGCATCGACGAACGGCACCAGGCTCACTGCGCCTCCCAGCAGCCCGGTCTTCACGCGCGCCTCGAGCGAGAATTCGCTCAGGGCGCGGCCGCCGCTCGGCTCGCCTGCGGTGTCGCGCGGACCGATCAGCTGATAGCCATACCCACGCACCGATCCACCACCGCCGGCATAGAACCGGCGCGACGGCGCGATGTTGGTGATGTCTGTGCCCAGAATCGTGCCGAACCGTACGCGGCCCGCCACGACCAGCTTCTCGCCTACCGGCTGGTAATAGCTCGCATCGAGCTGAGCCTTGCCATAACTCGACTTCACGCCGTTCTGCACCGAGATCTCCGGTGAGACGCGCAGACCCACGCGGAAACCCCGTGTGGGATCGAGCAGGTCATCGCTGCCGTCATAGGCTGCGCGCATCGGCAGTGCGCCGATGAAATAGGTCTTGCGCGCCTGGCGGGCGAGGATCGCCGCCGCATCGCGCTCGCCCGTGGCCAATATCTCGACCCCTGCCGAGAACACCCACGGCTTCTGGAACAGCAGCGTCTGCTGCCGCTCGATCCCGGCAGTGAACGAAACGGTGCGCGCCTCGAAGGCGCTGCTCGTCTGATTGCGCGCATAGAGATCGGCATTGAGCACGAGATCGCGCGTCAGGAAATTGTTGCGGCGGAAGGTGAGGCCGGCAAGCTGCTCCTGCGTGCCGGCAACTCCGCGTACGCGCACCGTGCCTTCGGGCGGGAAGAAGTTACGGTGCTCCCAGCTGGCCTCGACACGGAAGCCTTCACCGCTGGAGTAACCGATCAGCCCGGCTATGGTCCTCAGGGGTGCAGGGGTGAGCGTTACGTCGACATCGACCGTGCCTGGCGCTTGCCCGTCAGGCTTTGCCACCTCGCGTGCCTCGACGGTCAGCGAGGAAACAAGTCCGGTCGCCAGGATTGCCTGACGCAGATCGTCCACTTCCGAACGCTTGAAGCGATCGCCCGGATCGAATCGCGCGATCCGCTGCAGATGCCGCGCACTCAGGAAGCGGTCGCGCGAAGAGTTGATCTTGCCGAACTGATAGACCCCGCCCGGCGTTACCGGCACCGTCAGGTCGCCCTCGCGCCGTTCATGGTCGATCAGCAGGTCGGGATCGCCAAGCTTGGCGAAGGCGTAGCCTGTCTCGCCCAATGCCGTTTGCAACGAGAGGCGCTCGGCCACGATCCTGTCGCCATTGATCGCGTCCCCGGGCTGTATCTTGAAGGCCCCGCGCAAAGCCTCATAATCCGGGCCTGTCGCGGAAAGATCGCCAAGCGCGATCTGGCCAACCTTGTATTGTGGTCCAGGCTGCACGTCGAAGCGCACGACCACCTTCTCGACATCGATCGGCCCTGTGGCTTCGCCCTCGGCGCGATCCTCGAGTCCCCCGAGGGTCTGGTAGATCTGCGCATCGTAATAGCCGTAAACGCGCATGACCTCGGCCAGCGTCTCGCGATCGGTTCTGGCGCGCCGGACGATCTGGGCAAGGTTGTCTTCATCGTCGTCGAAGGATTTGAGGCTCGAAAGTCCGGCGAACCGGTCGACGATGTCGCCCGCATCGGCAATGGCGTCCTTGCCGCTGGGAAACGCGACCTCCACCTGTTTGCCCACGCGCGAAACGTCGGCATCAGCCAGCCGCACGCCGGCGGGCAAGTCACCCTCTTCCTGCCCGGGAAGGGCATCGACTGCCGCATCGGTGGACTGTTCGGCCACGTCGATATCGGGATCGGGCGTGAGCGGCTGGATATCGGGAATCTCGCTCCCGTCCGGCCACGGAATGGTCATGCCGGGAATATCCGGCATGGCGGTATCGGCCTCGATCTGCTCGATCACGGTCGCAGCCGGCGCGCCGGTGCGAGCAGCCTCGGTATCAAGCGCCCATGTATCCGCATTATCGAGCGCCGAGTCGGGGATCAGGGCCTCAAGCTCCTGATCCGCATCACGCGACTGTGCCAAGGCCTGCGTCGGCAGAGCAAGCAGCAAGACCGCCGCCAGAATGCGCGCGAGCGGGAGGTCAGGTGTGGGCGTAGCGCTCCTGCGCCCCATGAACCCCGTCCTTGAGGCTCCCTTCGATGCCGCTTCGCGGCAGATCGGCATCAGCGCCTTGCCGTGCAGTGACGGCGCGCTCGATGGCGCTGGCCTGTTCAGCAGGTTCGAACCGTTCCCAGCCATCGCGGCCCAGTTTCTCCATCGGGCGGAAGCGCACCTTGTATTGCATGCGCTCCGATCCTTCGACCCAGTAGCCGAGATAGACATACGGCAAGCCGACTTGGCCTGCTCGCTGGATATGGTCGAGGATGATGAAAGTGCCAAGCCCGGACCGCGTCTCGTGTTGTGGATCGTAGAAACTGTAGATCATCGAGAGACCATCGCCCTGCTCGTCGGTCAGACAGGCCCCTACCAGTCTGCCCTGCGAACCATCGGTGGTCGGCTCCCTGTATTCGATGACGTAACTCTTGACCGGGGTGTGTTCCACCATGTCCGCGAAATCCATCTCGTCCATGGCGGCCATCCCCCCGCCCGGGTGACGCACGGCGAGATAACGCTGCAACAGCTCGAACTGTTCCGGAGTTGACCAAGGTTTGCACACACTTACGACAAGATCGCGGTTGCGCTTCCAGATCCGCTTCTGCGTTGATGAGGCCTGAAACGCATTGGCGACCACCCGCACCGAGATGCAGGCAGTGCATTCGACGCAGCTGGGGCGGTAGGCAACAGTCTGGCTGCGGCGGAATCCGATGCGGCCCAGCGCATCGTTCAGCTCGTCCGCGTTGGGGCCTTTGAGCTCGGTGAACACCTTTCGCTCGCTCCGCCCCGGCAGGTACGGACACGGCGCGGGGCTGGTGACGAAAAAGCGCGGGAAGCGAACGGGCGCGGTCACGGCGGGGCTTGTGCTCCTGAGGCCGGACTATCCGGCGTGTCAGCAACAAACATGCCTCAGCCAGGCAAATCCTAAAAGCCCGTTAACTACCTTTCATGCACAAATTCGCGCCATTTCCTGACCGGAATGGCGATTTGGCCATGGCCGACGGCACGAGTCCCTTCGCAGGACAGTCCTCGCCCCGAAGGTTAACGCCGAGCGAGGCGGCTTGGCTGTATCAGCCCAGCTCAACCTGCTCCAGATCGTAGCCCTTGGCACGCAGCCCTGCGACCAGCCTGTCGATCTGCTCACGGTCCCGCGCCTCGCACTCGATCTCAGCCGTCAGCCCCTTGGCGGGAAGCGAGGTGAAGATGCGCTGGTGCCAGACTTCGAGGATGTTGACCTGGTGCCGGTTGAACTCCTCGACCACCTTGAACAGTGCGCCCGGGCGATCCTGCAACGTGATGCGCAGGCGGCCAAGCCGGCCCGAGCGGGCCAGATCGCGCAGGAGCACATTGGCCAGCAGGCGCGTATCGATATTGCCGCCGCACAGCACGATGCCGACCTTGCGCCCGGCAAACCGCTTCTTGTGTGTCATCACGGCGGCCAGCCCGGCTGCGCCGGCACCTTCGACAACGGTCTTCTCGATCTGCAGCAGCACCGCAACCGCACTCTCCAGAGCGGCTTCGCTGACCAGCACGACATCATCGACGATGTTGGCGAGAACCTTCGAGGTAAACTCGCCCGGCTCCTTCACGGCAATGCCTTCAGCCAGCGTATCGCCACCGCAAGGCAGATCGAGATGCTTGAGCTTGGCATACATCGACGGGAACAGTTGCGCCTGAACGCCGACAAGCCCGATGCCCGGCTTTATGCCGCGCGCAGCGGTGCCCATGCCCGACAGCAAGCCACCGCCGCCGATCGGAACCACCAGCGTCTCGATCTCCGGCGCGTCTTCCAGCATTTCGAGCGCGACAGTGCCCTGCCCGGCTGCCACGCGCGGATCATCGAACGGGTGGACGAAGGTCAGGCCCAGTTCGCCTTCGAGCTTGCGCGCATGTGCATAGGCTTCATCGAAGGTTTCGCCCTCGAGAACGACCTTGCCCCCCACGGATTCGGTCTGCATCACCTTCACTGTCGGCGTCGTGCGCGGCATCACGATGGTAACGGGCATTCCCAGCCGCGTGCCATGATAGCTCAGGCCCTGGGCATGGTTCCCGGCCGACGCCGCGATCACCCCGCGCGACCGCTGCTCCTCGGTCAGCTGCAGCAGCGCATTGAGCGCACCGCGCTCCTTGTAGGCGGCAGTGAACTGCAGGTTCTCGAACTTGAGCCAGATGTCGGCCCCGGTGATGTTGCTGAGCGTCTTGCTGTAAAGCGTGGGCGTCCGCACAACCTGACCCGAAATACGCTCCGCCGCGGCACGAACATCGGCGAGGGTCAGCAGGGAATCTCCCTGCATGGCGGGCTTGAGCGCTACGTTTTCCATGGCCGCGCCCTAACGGAAAGCGGCCCCCAAGAAAACCTCAAGCTTTACCGGATTCGGCGCGGGAGACAGCGAACCAGCGAAAACCGGTCACCGGAACCATCGCCACGAGTATGGCCGCGCTATCCGCCACCCAGTCACGCCAGTCCGAGTCGCGGTGGAGGAACGGGATCAGTTGCACCACTTCGATGCCAGCCCCGACAACTGAAAGCCACAACGCAGCACGCAGCAACGATGCCCTCGGCCAGCCGACGCCAGCAAGCAGCGAGAGCGTGAAGAACGCCAGCATGTGCGCAAACTTGTCGCCCAGACTGTCGATCGGCAGGCTCGGAGGCTTGGGCAGGACAGCCATGATGAGCGCAAATGCGAAAGCCGGCCAGAACGCAAACCGTGCGACGCGGGAGGTAAGGTCGATCAAGCGCTGCATCGCCAACCGCTATGCTTTGCCCCTGTTCTGCAGGCAAGCGGCTACTGGCACGGAGCTACTGGCACTCGGCAGCAAACCGGATATGAATGCGCATCATGAGCGACCAGACACCAGCATCGACCGGGCCAGCAGCTGCCCCCGCAAATGTTTCCTTCCTTGGCCTTGGCGTAATGGGCGGCGCGATGGCGCGGCATCTCGGCAAGGCGGGACACACTCTCACGATTTACAACCGCACCACGGCGCGTGCCGAAGCCTGGGCGGCGGCCAATCCCGGTATTTCCGTCCGCATCGCCACCAGCCCTGCCGAAGCCGCTGACGGAGCCGATGCCGTCATCACTTGCGTCGGCAACGACGACGATCTTGCCGATGTCGTGCTCAGCCCTAACGGCGTGTTCTCGACGCTGAAGCGCGGCGCGCTTTACATCGATCACACCACGGTATCGGCCCGCATCGCCCGGCAGATCGCGGTCGAGGGCCGCGACAAGGAGCTGCTCTGCGTCGACGCCCCCGTGACCGGCGGCCAATCAGGCGCGGAAGCTGGCACCCTTGCCATCATGTGCGGCGGCAGCGCCAAGGCTGTCGATGCCGCGCGCCCGATCCTTGCTGCCTATGCCAAACGCGTCGTCCATGTCGGCAAGTCCGGTGCCGGGCAAACCGCGAAGATGGCCAACCAGATGTGCATTGCCGGCACGCTGGCCGGGCTGTCCGAAGCGATCCGCTTTGCCCAGATCGCCCATCTCGATCTCGACAAGGTCTTCGAGGCGATCTCGGGCGGAGCTGCGCAGTCCTGGCAGATGGACAACCGTTTCCACACCATGGCCAAGGACGAATTCGACTTCGGCTTCGCGGTCGACTGGATGCGCAAGGATCTCGGCCTGGCCATGGACGAGGCACGAAACCTTGGCGCCAGCGTGCCGGTAACGGCCTTGGTCGATCAGTTCTATGTCGACGTGCAGGCCATGGGCCATGGGCGTGAAGATACCTCGGCGCTTATCCGTCGCCTGCCGCGCCGGGCGAAGAAGGCATGAAGCGCTTCGCCCTCGCTGCACTGCTTCTCGCCACCGCTCCAGCCGCCTATGCCGATACCCTGGTCGACAATGTGCGCGGCACGACAATCGGCGCCAATGGCCAGGTGGAGCAATTCACCGGCCTGCTGTTCGACAGCGCCGGCGTCGTCAAGCGCGTGATCCATACCGGCGAAAAGAAGCCGAAACCGCGCAAGGATTACCAGTACCACATCGATGGCAAGGGCCGCGTCATGCTCCCGGGCATGATCGATGCGCACGTTCACGTGATGGACATCGGCTTCGCCGCCTTGAGCCTCGATCTATCCGGCACTACCTCGCTTGCCGATGCGCTGAACCGCATCGCCAAGTTCAGCGCCGAGCACCCGGACCGTCCGTGGATCATCGGGCGCGGCTGGAATCAGGAAAGGTGGCAGCTTGGTCGTTTCCCCACCGCTGCCGAACTTGACGCGGTTACTGGCGGCAGGCCTGTCTGGCTCCAGCGCGTGGATGGTCACGCTGGCTGGGCCAACAGCGCGGCGCTCAAGGCTGCAGGTGTCACGGCTGCAACCAGGGACCCGGCGGGCGGCAGCATCGATCGTGCCCCCGATGGCTCCCCGCGCGGTGTGCTCGTCGATGCCGCGATGGAACTGATCGAGGCAAAGGTCCCGGCGCCTCGCCCCGAAGACCGCGATCTCGCGCTCGCCAATGCCCAGCAGATCCTGTTCAAGCGGGGTGTCACCGCCGTGGCCGACATGGGCACTGCAATCGAGGACTGGCAGGCCTATCGCCGCGCCGGCGATGCCAACAAGCTCTATGTCCGCATCATGGCCTATGCCCGCGGCACCGAGCAGATGGTTCTCATCGGCGGCCCCGGCCCCTCGCCTTGGCTTTATCAAGACCGGCTCCGGCTCAACGGCGTAAAGCTCTATGTCGATGGCGCCCTGGGATCGCGCGGTGCCTGGCTGAAAGCGCCCTATGCCGATGCGCCTGCCACGCGCGGGCTCCCGCAACTTAACCAGACCCAGCTCGGCAACCTGATGAGCCGCGCGGCGATGGACAACTTCCAGGTCGCGATCCACGCTATCGGCGATCAGGCCAATGCCACCGTCATCGGCGCAATCGCCGACCTTTCCGAGACCTACAAGGGCGATCGCCGCTGGCGCATCGAACATGCCCAGATCGTCGATCCGAGCGACATCGCCCGTTTCGCGGCGAGCGGTGCCATCGCCTCGATGCAGCCGATACACCAGACTTCTGACCGCGTGATGGCCGAAGCGAGGCTCGGTCCGGACCGCCTTGCCGGCGCCTATCCCTGGAAATCGCTCAAGTCCGCTGGCGTGCGTCTTGCCTTCGGGTCCGACGCTCCGGTCGAAGTGGCCGACCCTTGGTCGGGGATTGCCGCTGCTGTCAGTCGCCAGGGACCGGACGATCAGCCCGCGGGTGGCTGGCAGCCGCAGGAGCGCGTGACGCCCGCCGAAGCACTGGCGGCCTATACTGTCGATGCTGCCTATGCCGGATTTGCCGAAAGCCGGTTCGGCCGCCTTGCGCCCGGTCTTAGGGCAGACTTCGTGCTGGTCGACACCGATCCACTCACCGCAAATGCTGCACAGCTCAGGAAGACGAAAGTCCTGGAAACGTGGATTGGCGGGGGCAAGGTCTGGTCCGCCGAAAAAGGGGTGGAAACCGAAACGCCTTCAAAGCGTTAGGGTGGCGACGCGGAAGGCTTGGGGGCGCTCTTTCCGGATGCTGCCCAACGGCTGCGTCGCGGAACCCGCCCTCTCACCTGAGGTTTCGCGAGCTTTGCGAGGCTCTGAGTTATAAGTACCGAAACGGGGGCCTGTGTGCCCCCGTTTCCTTTTACGGAAGAAGGGGTGGCGTCTCGCCAGCCGCAAGTGCAGCGGCTTCGGCTTCTTCCTCAGCCTTGCGCTTTGCATCGGCTTTTTCGGTGAAGCGCATGAGCAGCAGCGTTCCCTCGAACAGGATCAGCAGCGGAATCGCCAGCATCAGCTGCGAAACGACGTCAGGCGGCGTCGCCACCGTCGCCACGGCAAAGATCACCACGATCGCATAGCGCCGCGCCTTGACCAGCTGGTCGCGGCTGACGATCCCCGCGCGATTCAGCAACATCAGCAGCACAGGCAGCAGGAAACTGATCCCGAAGGCGAGGATGAACTGCATGACCAGACTGAGGTAATCGCCCGTTCCCGGCAGTGCCTCCAACTGCAGGCCGCCCTTGTTACCCTCGAACCCGAGGAACCATTTGAACGCTGTCGGCATCACCACGAAGTAGGCAAGGCTCGCACCTGCGGTGAACAGCACCGGTGTCGCGAACAGGAAAGGCAGGAACGCGCGCTTCTCACGCGCATAGAGCCCCGGCGCGACGAACGCCCAGAGCTGGTTGGCGATCACCGGAAAGCTGACGAAGAACGCCGCGAACATGGAAACCTTCAGTTCCACGAAGAAGGCTTCGTAAAGCTTGGTATAGATCAGCTTGCCCTGCCCCGGCGGAAAGGCATGGACCAGCGGCTGCGCCAGCAGCGCAAAGATCTGGTCAGCAAAGTAGAAGCTGACGGCAAAGGCAATCGCCAGCGCATAGACACAGCGCAGCAGGCGCGTGCGCAACTCCAGCAGGTGGTCGAGCAGCGGGGCCTGCGTCTCGTCGATGTCCGAGATCATGGCAGCGGAGCTTCCGGTCTGGCGGTCTTTTCCTCAGGCGGCATCGGCCCGATCATCACCGGATCTGCGGCAGAGGGTGGCGCATCCGAAGGCAGCGGGTTCGGGAACGGATCGTTCTGGTCCTCTGCGGCAGCCACGGTCTGGCCTTGCGCTTCGGCGGCGGCTTCCTGAGCCGCAGTCTCGCGCATGATCCGCTCGTTCTGTTCCTTCCACTTGCGCTCCATCTCCTCCATTTCCGCCTCGCGGATCATGGTTTCGATGCCCGACTTGAAGTGGTTGGAAACGCGACGCATCTTCGCCACCCACCGCCCTGCGGTGCGCAGTGCCATAGGCAGGTCCTTCGGGCCGATCACGACGATCGCCACGATGACCAGCACCAGAAGTTCGGACGCGCCGATGTCGAACACGGCCCTGTCGCCTTGTCTTACAGCAGCTTACTGAGCCTGATCGGTCGAGGTCGGCGCAGGCGCCGGTGCCGGAGGCGGCACCTGCTGCTGCTGGATCTGCGCAGGCGGCGGCGTGACCGGCTTGTTGTCCTCGTCGTTCATACCCTGCTTGAAGCTTTTGATGCCCTTGCCGAAATCGCCCATCATTTCGGAAATGCGACCACGGCCGAACAGGATCAGCACGACCAGCGCAAGCACGATCAGGTGCGGAAGGGAAAGACCACCCATGTCACTAACTCCTTTGCGTTCCCTAGATAGGGACCGCGCGCCCCACATGCCAGTTTTTCCGTCGCGTCAGTCGGCGTCTTCCCCGCCTGACGGATCAATCAACCCCGTGTCCCCATCCTCGCCCCCCGTCAAGACGGCAAACGCCTCTTCGACCGGGTCGAGCAGCCCCGCAGCGCGCAATTCCTCGATTCCCGGCAGGTCGCGCCGCGAAGCCAGGCCGAAATGCGTGAGGAATTCGGGGGTCGTCGCATAGATCGTCGGCCTGCCGGGCACTTCGCGACGCCCGGCAATGCGAATCCAGCCCGCTTCCAGCAGCACGTCCAGCGTGCCCTTGGCCGTCTGCACGCCGCGAATCGCCTCGATCTCGGCGCGGCTGACGGGTTCATGGTAGGCAACGATCGCCAAGGCCTCGGTCGCCGCGCGCGACAGGCGGCGTGGCTCTTCCTTCTCGCGCCGCAGCAGATGGGCAAGATCGGCCGCCGTCTGGAAGTGCCAGCGTCCGCCTCGTTCGACAAGATTGATCCCTCTTTCCGCATAGGCCTGCGTGAGCGACACCAGCGTATCGTCCACCGCTGCTCCGCCCAGATGCGCCGAGATTTCCAGCGCGGTCAGCGGCTGCTCTGCGGCAAACAGCGTAGCCTCCACCGCACGCTCGAGATCGCCCGCCCGCTCCGTCATGCCCGCGAAGCCCTCAGCATGACCGGCCCGAATGCCTCGTCCTGCGCAAGTTCGGCACGACCCTGCTTGGCCAGCTCAAGCGCGGCCAGGAAGCTTGAAGCCAATGCAGACTTGCGCAACGCGGGATCGGCATCCAGCGGGAGGAACGCCCGCAGATCGGTCCATTCCACCGCGATGCCTAGCATCTGCGAGACCCGTGCCAGCGCTGCATCCAGCGTCACGACGGCACGCTCGCGTACCATATGGACGACCGGTTGGCTGCGCAGCTTGATCGCCCCATAGGCCTGGATCAACGAGAACAGATCGGACTTCCACAGCGCCTTGCGGTCAACGCGAAGGCCTTCAGGGCGCCCGCGCAGGAACACGTCGCGGCCGGTGCGGTCCCGCCCCATAAGCCGCGCGCCTGCCTCGCGCATCGCGCCCAGACGCTGCAGCCGCAATTGCAGCTTGAGCGCCAGTTCTTCAGGACTCGGCTGCACTTCGGGATCGCGTGGCAGCAGCAGCAATGACTTGAGATAGGCCAGCCACGCCGCCATCACCAGATAATCGGCGGCAAGCTCCAGCTTCAGCGCCTTGGCACGATCGATGTAGTCGAGATACTGGGCGACCAGCTCAAGGATCGAGATCGTGCGCAAATCGACCTTCTGCCGCCGCGCCAGTTCCAGCAGCAGGTCAAGCGGTCCCTCCCAGCCATCAAGCTCTAGATAGAGCGCCGCATCGCCGGTTGGTGCAGTGGCAATGCCGTCCCACGCCTCGTCTCCATCAAACAGCGCAGGAACGACATCGCCTGTCATCACGCAAGTTCCAGCAGCCGGTCGCGCGTGGCGAGGAGTTCGGCCTGGGCCGAAATGTCGGCAGGTCCATCGAACGCCGCCGTGCCCCGCAGGGCGCGCTCCAGCCGCTCCGCCGTCGTCGCACTCATCGGCGTGAGACCTTCAGCAATGCCGATCATGTCGTCCATCTTCGCCCAGCAATTGAGGGCAAGATCGCATCCGGCGGCCTGCGCGCGGACCGCCCGTTCGGGGACAGTCCCACCAAGTGCCTGCATATCGAGATCATCGGTCAGCAGCAGGCCGTCAAAGCCGATGGCCTGGCGGATCACCGTTTCGATCACATAAGGCGATAGAGTTGCCGGGTTTTCGGCATCCCATGCGGTGAAGCGCAAATGGCCGGTCATCGCGATCGGCGCATCCTTCAGCGCGCGGAACGGCGCGAGGTCCAGTTCCAGCTCCTCGGCACTCGCCGTAACAACCGGAGTTTCCTTGTGGCTGTCGACCATCGACCGACCATGGCCGGGCATATGCTTGACCACGCCTGCAACGCCTGCTCGCGCCAGTCCGTCGAGCGTGGCCCGGCCAAGCGCGGCAACGCGCATCGGCTCGGCCCCCAACGCACGGTCGCCGATAACGTCATGCGCCACGGGCTGGCGCACGTCGAGCAGCGGAAGGCAGTCCACGCTGATGCCCACTTCTGCCAGATCGAGCCCCAGCGCATGGGCGTTGGCCCGTGCCGCCTCGATCGCGCTGGCGGGCGCCACGTCGTAAAGCCGGTCAAAGCGTTCGCCCGGCGGGTAGGCCGCCCAGACCGGGGGTTTCATCCGCGCGACGCGCCCGCCTTCCTGATCGATGCAGATGAAGGTGCGGTCCCGCCCATGCAGTGCCCGCAACTCGTCGGTCAACGCGCGCACCTGCGCGCGACTTTCGACGTTGCGCCCGAACAGGATATACCCCGCCGGATCCGCGTCGCGGAAAAAGGCGCGTTCGTCTTCAGTCAGGGTCAGGCCGGAAAGCCCGAAAATTGCAGGCAACATGGCAGCGAACTTGCGAGTTTCGAAGCCTTTGGCAAGAGTTCCAGCCGCGGCAATGGGGGATAATTGCGCCGTTTGCGACGTGATGCCTCAGGCCACTGGCGCAACCATGACCACCGGCGCAATCATGTGCGCGATGGCCGCTTCGATCCAGTACGTGTCAGCAGGATCCGCGCCGGACATGGTGCGTATCAGATCGCCATTGCCAAATGTGACAAGGGCCGCACCGATCAGGCTGAAATAGGCGATTTCCGGCCTGCTCCCACCAAGGTACCCTTTCAGCGAAAGCGCCGTGAACAAGGGGGCAAGCAGTTCCCACACCGGTGTTCCAAACGCCTCCACCAGCCATTTCTGTCGCTCTGAGTTCACCGAGAACTCCTGCAGCATCAGCCGCGTCAGGCGTGGCTCTTCGGCAAAGGTGCGCAGGAAGCCGGGCAGGATGCGCCATGCCGTCGCAACCGGATCACCAAGGGCATCGCCCGCCAGCTGGTGCCGAAGATGAACTTCTCCAGCGCGCGCGAACGCCTCGACCACCTTTTGCCATAGCGAAAGCTTGGTCGGGAAATAATAGGCCAGGTGGCCCTGTTCGATCCCTGCCGCAGCCGCAATCGCCCGCGTGCTGGCAGCTGCAAAGCCGACTTCCGAGAAAACCCGCAACGCCGCTTCGAGCACGACACGCCTGTTCTCGTCACCGTCATAGCGGGACGGTTTCAACACGGGAGCGCGAGCTTGTCGGACCATCCGCATCGAATGGCCTGCCGCCGCGGATTTGGCAAGCCAAGTTTGTCACTTGACAAATATCCTTAACAACTGACAAACATCCGGCGGTGTTATTTCGGGAGAACAGCCATGTATCCGCTCAAGGTCGAGCAGCCCTATCCCCGCAACCAGTGGTGGGTTGCCGCCTACGGCAACGAAGTCGGGCGATCGCTGCTCATGCGCGAGATGCTGGGTGAGCGGGTTCTCCTGTACCGGACCGAGGCGGGCGACGCCGTAGCGCTCGGAGCAGTCTGCCCGCACCGCGCCTTTCCGCTGGAATTGGGGCGTCTGGTCGGCGATTCGGTACAGTGTGGCTATCACGGGTTCACCTTCGGAGCCGACGGGACATGCCAGCGCGTGCCCAGCCAGTCAGGCGTGCCCCAGAAATCGGCATTGCGTCGCTATCCCGTGATCGAGACTGGCGGGCTTGTCTGGGTGTGGACGGGCAATGCAGAGGCTGCGGATCAGCGCATGCTTCCCGATCTTGGCGCGATTGGCCTGGGCTGCGCGGACTGGGCGGTCGAGCAGCACGCACCGGTCACCATTGCTGCCCGATATACCCTGCTGATCGAAAACCTGCTTGATTTGAGCCATGTGACCTTCATTCACGCCACTACGATCCCCGGCGGCGAGCAAGTGGCCTCGATTCCAGTCAAAGTCGAAGAAAGCGAAGCCGCCATAACCGTTGTTCGCAGGGGCGAGAACCTGCCTGCCAACTCTTTGATCCGAAGCCAGTTTCCGGACCAGGAAGGTCCCGTGCACCAGCACTTCGATGCGCAGTATCTCTCGCCTGCCCTGATCCGTACCAGGGGAGCGATGTCCGATGCGCTGACCGGTCGAACCTTGGGGACGCAGAACTACATCCACCTCATCACGCCCGTCTCGCCAACGCTGGTTCGGTATTTTGTCAACACCGCACGCGACTTTGCGACAGACAATCCGGCCCTGGGCGCAATGCAGATCGCCATGGGCGCACGCATACAGCCAGAGGATATTGCCGCGATCGAAGCGATCGAGACGGTGCTGCAATCAGGAGCAACACTGCCGACCGAGATCAGCGCGCGGGTCGATAACGGCGCGTTGAAAGTACGGCGCAGACTGGAAGCGCAAATCAGGAAGGAGCTTTGCCCTTCCTGACGTAACCGCTGGTTCAGCGCTTCACCTGGCACTTCAGGCCATTGGCCTGCAACCGTGAACAGAGCGCGTTGGCCGAAGCCAGATCACCCGCCACCGCCTGAAGGCGGTAGACAGTGCCGATATCGGCCTTGCCCTCGATCACGCGGTGCGAGAGACCCTTCAAGGCTTCATGGTTGGCAATGAGCTTCTGCCAGCCCGCTTCCGCCGCTGCATTGGACGAGAAGGCGCCGACCTGCACGCCGACACCGCCGGTCGCAGCGGCCTGGTTCGGCTTCGGCGCAGAGGTCGCGCCGGCGCTCGGCTTGGCCGAAGGTGTTGGCGACAGGGCAGCTGCAGGGGCTGGCGCCGGGGTTGGCGCCGGGGTTGGCAAGGCGGAACCGGCAAGGTTGGCGACAGGCTTTTCCCCTTCGCTGACCTTGAAGCTGGAATCCCCGGTGCCTTCGAAAGTCTTGCCGCCGGGATCCTTTGGCGCGACCTTGTAGGGTTCACGGCTTGCCTCGATCAGGCTCCCGTCGGCCCCGGGAGGCCCTGCCGTGCGGTTGCTGGCGTACCAGATCCCGCCAACCAGCGCCGCAAGCACCACAAGGCCCATCACGGCAAAGCCGATCAGACGGCCATTGCCGCTGTCTTCGTCCTCACCATCGATATCGTCAGCGCTTTCGAGCCAGGGCAGGCGTTCCTCGTCGCCGAGCGCAAGCCGGTCCCCTGCGGGTTCCGCCATCTCGGCAGAGACGTCAAACGGCTTGCCCGGCTCTTCGTCCCACGAATTCTGCCCGTTTTCCCCGTTCATGCCAGACCCGTTCATGAGTGCCCTGCCCCGATTGACGTCAAAGTTCTTGCGCTGCCTCAACGCCCAATAGCGCAAGACCGTTACGAATTACCTGCCCGATTTGTTGGGCGAGGAAAAGGCGGGCTGCAGTCATTGCGGAGTCTTGTGCCACAATGAAGCGCTTCTCGGGCCGGTCGTTGCCGAGATTGTAGTACGAGTGGAACGCCGAGGCGAGATCGTGGAGGAAGAAGGCGATGCGGTGCGGCTCACGCGCCACGGCAGCGGCTTCGACCGTGCGCGGGAATTGCGCAGCGAGCTTGACCAGTGCCAGCTCCTCCTCGCCCAGCAGCGAGAGATTTTCCCTTGACGGGGCAAAGCCTTCGTCGGCGCCCTTGCGAATGTTCCTGCAGATGCGCGCGTGGGCGTACTGCACGTAGAACACCGGGTTGTCCTTGCTGGCTTCGACCACCTTGTCGAAATCGAAGTCCATCTGCGCGTCGGGCTTGCGGGTGAGCATGGTGAAACGCACCACGTCCTTGCCGACCATCTCGACGACATCGGCCAGCGTGACGAAGTTGCCGGAACGCTTGGACATCTTGAAGGGCTGGCCGCCCTTCATCAACTGCACCATCTGCACCAGCTTGACCTCGAACGGCTTGGGCTCACCACCCTCCGCGCTGGTCAGCGCGGCAACCGCGGCCTTGATCCGCTTGACGGTGCCAGCATGGTCAGCGCCCCAGATATCCACGAGGGCATCAGCCGACTGCGCCTTCTGGAAGTGGTAGGCGAGGTCTGCGCCGAAGTAGGTCCAGGCGCCGTTCGACTTCTTGATCGGACGATCCTGATCGTCGCCGAACTTTGTCGAACGGAACAGCGGCAGCTCAACCGGCTCCCAGTCTTCCGGCGTCTTGCCCTTGGGCGCTTCGAGCAGGCCATCATAGACAAGATCGTGGGCGCGCAGCCACTGTTCGGCCGCGTCCACCTTGCCCGAAGCCTGAAGCTCCGCTTCGGATGAGAAAAGGTCATGGTGAATGCCGAGCGTGGCAAGATCGGCGCGGATCATGTCCATCATCGCGGCAACGGCGCGGGTGCGGAAGAGGATCAGCCAGTCAGCTTCGGGCGCACCGACGTACTTGTCGCCGAACTCGTCCGCGAGCGCCTTGCCCACGGGAACAAGATAGTCGCCGGGGTAGAGGCCTTCGGGGATTTCGATGCTTTCGCCCAGCGCCTCGCGGTAGCGCATGTGCACCGAGCGGGCGAGGACATCGACTTGTGCCCCTGCATCGTTGACGTAGTATTCCTTGATGACCTTGTGCCCGCTGAACACGAGCAGGTCCGCCAGCGCATCGCCGACCACCGCGCCACGGCAGTGGCCCATGTGCATCGGCCCGGTCGGATTGGCCGAGACGTACTCGACGTTGACGATCTTGCCGCCGCCCATGGCCGACCGACCATAATTCGCGCCTGCCGACGCGATCAGCGCGAGTTCACCGCGCCAGGCATCGTCGGTCAGCCGCAGGTTGATGAAGCCGGGCCCGGCAATCTCGGCCGAAACGACGCGCGGCTCCTTTTCAAGTTCGGCCACCAGCGCAGTCGCCAGCGCGCGCGGATTGGTGCCCGCGGGCTTGGCCAGCACCATCGCCGCGTTGGTCGCCAGATCCCCATGCGAAGGATCGCGCGGCGGCTCGCACGTCACCGCGCCTCGGTTCAGACCAGCAGGGAGGGTTCCTGCGGCTTCGAGCGCAGTCAGCGCGGTGTCGATTACCGAGGCGAAGTCGGCGTGGAGGTTGATCCGGGCGTCAGTCATGGGCGGGCGGTTAGCCCAATCACGGACAAAGCGAAAGGGCATCGATCTACCTGCCCTTCACTCCGGCGAGTTGCCGCTCTGCCTGCGAGAGTTGCAGGTGAGTTGCCCCTCTGCCCCCGAGAGTTGGAGACTTACTTGCGGACGTTGTACTGGAGCTGCGCGTCGGTCAGCTGGAAGCCGACGAGCAGTTCGAAGTTGGCCTTGGAGAGAGCTGCCTTGACATCGGGCTGCGAAAGCGGATCGACTGCTGCGTCTTCGTCGCCCGCGCGCCGCTTGCGCGAGATGCGCTTGACGATGTCTTCCGGAAGCGATGCCTCGGCCTTGTCCACATCGGCTCCGGCCTGCGCCCGACCCGTGGCGCGATCCTGCCCGTCGGCGAAATCGATCACGACCTTGCCCACGCGCTTGGCCACGACGATGTTACCGCCGCGCACGACAGTGGAGAAATAGGGCAGTTCGACGCGGCGTGCGCCGACCTTGCTCGACCGGCGGGCCAGCACGTCGAAGCTGGCGACAGAGTGCAGCTTCGAACCGTCGGTGCACTGTGCGCGCAGGTTGGTGATCGTCGCCTCGATATCGATCGCCGCCGAATCGGTGCGAGACGGATCGCTGAAAACGGTGACGTCGCCGGTGTAATCAGGGATGCCCACGCGCGGACACGGATCGCGCAGCGCCGTGACGCCCACCGCGTCATCAACGACAAGCTCGCCCTTCTTGCCGCCGCAGGCCGAAAGCGCGAGGGCTGCCACGAGCGGGGCGCCCAGAATTGCGATACGGCGGGCACTTGCGTTCATGGGCACTCGATCCTCGATACTTGCAGCGTCTGATCGACCGGAAACCGAACTCCGGCCAACATTTCGGCCACCTCTACCCACCGCAGCCGCTTTCGGCAATGGCGGTACGCCGCGCTTGCTGCTAAGGGCCGCAGGATGAACGCCAGCTTGCCAGACGTCGCTGCCGAAACGGCTCCATTACGCCTTCTCATTGCTGCTCCGCGCGGCTTCTGCGCCGGGGTCGACCGGGCGATAGAGATCGTCGAACGCGCGCTGCAGCGCTATGGCGCGCCGGTCTATGTCCGGCACGAGATCGTGCATAACCGCTTCGTCGTGGACGGCCTGAAGGCCAAAGGCGCGATCTTCGTGGAGGAACTGGATCAGGTCCCGGATGGCGCGCCGGTGGTGTTCTCGGCGCATGGCGTGCCCAAGGTCGTGCCGCAGGATGCGACCGCGCGCGGGCTCGACTGGCTCGATGCCACTTGCCCACTCGTGTCCAAGGTCCACCGCCAAGCCGAGCGCCAGGTCGAGGCCGGGCGCCACATCCTGTTCGTCGGCCACAAGGGTCATCCCGAAGTGATCGGCACGATGGGCCAGGTCCCCGAAGGTTCGATCTCGCTGGTCGAGACCGTGGATGACGTCGCCAAGCTGTCATTCCCGGCCGACGCGCCGCTTGCGTTCCTGACGCAGACGACCCTTTCGGTGGACGATACTGCCGAAATCGTGGCGGCGCTGCGTGCGAAGTTCCCGCAGATCGCCGGGCCAAAGGCCGAAGATATCTGCTATGCCACTTCGAACCGGCAGGAAGCGGTCAAGGCCATTGCCGGGGAATGCGACCTGCTGCTGGTAATCGGTGCGCCGAACAGCTCCAATTCGCTGCGTCTGGTCGAGGTGGCCGAGCGCATGGGCACGCGTTCGCGCCTGATCCAGCGCGCGAACGAGATCGATCCCGAATGGCTAGAAGGCGTGAACACGCTGGGGCTCACCGCGGGGGCCTCCGCGCCCGAAGTGCTGGTGCGGGAAGTGGTGGCGAAGATCGGAGAGCTGCGCCCCATCTCGGAAGAGACGGTGACCACCGCCGAGGAAAAGATGGTTTTCAAGCTGCCGCGCCAGCTGCTCGACTAAGGCGCAAGCAACATGGCGGTCTATACCCAGATCGGCGCGGAAGAGATGGCCGCGCTTGTCAACGAATTCGACGTGGGCGCACTGGTCTCGGCCAAGGGCATCGCCGAGGGCGTCTCGAACTCCAACTGGTTGCTGGAAACGACGGGCCGGGATGGCAGCGGTGCGCGCTTCATCCTGACGATGTACGAGTTCCGCATCGAGCTGGAGGACCTGCCCTACTTCCTCTCGCTGCTCGATCACCTGGCTGCAAAGGGCTGCCCGGTGCCGCGCACCATCCACGATCGCGAGGGGGCGCTGTTCCGCAGGCGGGGCGAAAAGGCGCTGGCGCTGATTGAATTCCTCCCCGGCGTTTCGGTGAGCGAACCGACGGTGGGACAGGCCCGAGCGGTAGGTGCTGCGCTGGCGCAGATGCATCAGGCGTCGGCGGACTTTGTCGGCACGCGTGCGAACGGGATGGGCCTCGCCGAATGGCAGCGGCTGTTTGATGCCTGCGGACCCGAAGGGCTGGCCGCGATCGATCCCGAACTGGCCGGGCTGGTTGCCGAGCACATGCCGAAGATCGCTGCAGGCTGGCCGCAGGACCTGCCGTGTGCGGTCATCCACGCCGACCTGTTTCCCGACAACGTGCTGATGCTGGGCGACAAGGTTACCGGGCTGATCGACTTCTATTTCGCCTGCAACGACCTGATGGCCTACGACGTCGCGGTGACGCATGCGGCGTGGTGCTTCGACGCGACGGGCCGGAACTTCAGCACCGAGCTCTCGGCAGCACTGCTCGATGGGTATGAGGCGGTACGGCCACTGTCGGCGAAGGAGCGGGCTGCCCTGCCCCTGCTGGCGCAAGGGGCGGCAATGCGCTTCACTTCGAGCCGCGCCTACGACTGGCTCAATACACCCGCCGACGCGCTGGTGGTGCGCAAGGACCCGATGGCATTCGCCCGGCGCTTGCAGTTCTATGCGGCGAACCCGGGGGTATTCGCGTGAAGCACGTCGAGATCTTCACCGACGGCGCGTGCAAGGGCAATCCCGGCAAGGGTGGCTGGGGTGCGCTGCTGCGCATGGGCGAGCACGAGAAGGAAATGGCCGGCTCTGAAAAGGAGACGACCAACAACCGCATGGAGCTGATGGGCGCGATCATGGCGCTGCAGGCCTTGAAGCAGCCGTGCCGGGTGACACTCCATACCGACAGCAAATACGTGCTCGACGGCATCACCAAGTGGGTGTTCGGCTGGCAGAAGAAGGGCTGGAAGACGGCCGACAACAAGCCGGTCAAGAACGAAGACCTGTGGCGCGCGCTGGTGGAAGCCGTGCGTCCGCACAAGGTCGAATGGGTCTGGGTCAAGGGCCACGACGGCCACCCCGAGAACGAGCGGGTCGACAAGCTGGCAAGCGACGCGGCAGTGGCGGCCTGACGGCGGCTGCCGCCGCCAAGGAGACTGGCAGCATACGCAGACTTGCTATCGACAGGCCGTTGCCGGAATGAAGCATCCGATTTCACGGATCTGAGGCGCTGGAGGGTAGCCCGTCACGGGGAGGCCCGCCGCCTCGAGCCAGGCATGAGCCATGAACTTCCGGTCCGTGTCCCGGCCTGAGCCCAGATGCAGGACCGACGGAATATGCCGGCGACGGAGCATGGCGTGGCCCGCCAGTGCCTGCTGAAGGCAGACCGCCCGGAACGGCACCCATCGGGCAACGGTTTCAAGCGTTCGCCCGATCCGGGCTGCGGTGTCTGCATTCGCCGAGGGTGCCACAGAAGCTGCCGCGATGGCGCGAGGGTCGTCCGGTGCCACAAGGTCGCCGAGGTGTTCCGCCACCTTGCGAAACGGCATGACCATCAAGATCAGGCGGGCAAGGGCAAGACAAAGAACGGCTTCGAGCACCAGGCCTGATGCGCGGACAGGCTTGCCTGTCCTTTCCCATTTATCCCGCAGTATTGCGAGAGCAGATCGGCGGCGTACTGGCGCCGCCGTTTCCAGCCATCGATCGAGCGTTGCAGCGAGCGGCCTGACCTGCGCCCCATATCGACCGGCCAGATTTGCGATGATCCAGTTCCCGTTGCCATTGCCTTCCAGAAATACTGGTCCCATCGGTGTCAGGACGATATCCCAATGAATCGCGGGAACGGCAGGAACAGTCGACATCGCGAGAAGCGCGTTCCGAACCGCTTCGGCAAAGAACGGGACCCTCCTCCCGGAGATGCGAGGTCCATCCACCTCCCGGAAATCCAGCATCGTGTCGGGGCTTTCGAGCACGACTCCGCCTTTGGCAATGCCGGTGTCCGGATCGATCGGAGCGTAAATCTGGCCGTTCAGGAAGTTCCGAGGCTTGAACCCGGGGCGAGGCAGTATCAGCAAGGCAGAGTCCAACTGCGGCGGGCCAGCGGGAATGCGCGACGTTGCCAGACGCAGGACTGGCGCGCGGCCGCGCCATGACAGATCGGCGAGGCCATCAGCGGACACCAGCCGGTCCTGCACAATCAACTCGTGCCCTGCGCTCAATTGCGTCAGGTGTTCACTCAACCTGCCTGCATCGACATCGAGGCCATCGATCTGCCAACGATCGCCGCTTCGGGTGATCGCCGATACGTTGCGACCGCCAGAACCATAACGGGGTTTGAGGACCAGCCCGGTCGGCCCGATGACGCGCGCCAGTTCTTCGATGCACAGCGGATTACGTACCGTGTGCGTGCCCGGCACACACACGCCGGCCGCTTTCAGGCGCTCGGCCAGCGCCTGCTTGTCTGAAAGAAGCGCCTGTCCGTCGGGAGAGCCAAGCTCCTGCACCAGCAACGCTGCGGAGCGTGCCGACATGAGGGGAGCGCGACGATACAGCCGCCGCCACACGAAAGCGTCGACAGGGTCGGCGCCTGTGAGAAGGCAATCCCGGTAAAGCGAAAGGAATGCGCGAAGTTCCAGCCTTCGCAAACGCGCAAAGCGTGCTGCCCGAACCAAAGCCGCAATGGGCCAGGCAATGCGATTTGCGCAGAACAGAACGGGACGCAGAACAACCGGAAACCTGCCGTACCACCTGGCCGACGCCCACTGGCGACATCGACCGACGTCACGATCGGCGCAACGTCCCCAGCCAAGCCCGTCAAAAGGGAGGCTTCGCCAGACACTCATCCCTTGAGGACTCTGTAGGGACGTGTCTTTCCGGGTGCTGAGGATACCCAGCGCACACGCCCCATCGGTGATGGCTCGACTTCAGGAACCTGTCTTGAGGAACGGCGAACCTTCGATGCCCGAAGTGCCGCCGCCCGCGGTCAGTGCGCTGATGTCTGCATCTTCGATGCGCGGTGACTGCCAAGCCTTGCGAGCGGGGGCCTGAACTTCTTCACCAGTTTCGATCGTTAACTTTTGGTTAGGCATAAGGAGACCTCCAAGCTCTTTCACGCAACGTATAGCAGTGCAGAAATAATGTGATTAGATCAATGATTGTTTTGGATTTTTAATCTGCATTGCGACTTGCATATGTCTGCTTGTCGGCGATAGTTCAGCATGATCGAGCCTGTTGGTCCCCCACCGTATACCTATCGAATGTCAGGACTGAATGTCCGATCCATGATCGCTTTGCCGATGCGAGCGGATACGGGGGCCGTCGAGGTAGCCGAGGCGGATGTGACAATGCATGTCGAGGATGTCCCCGAACACCTTGAAGACATCCTGCACAGCGGCGCCAACTGGGAAATCAACCGGAACAGCTTCCTGCTGAACCTGCCGGATACCGGCCGCTTCATGGCTACGGACGGTAACCGCATCAGCATTTGCCCAGCGCCGGACATGCCAGTCGAGGACGTACTGATATTCGCGACCGGGACGGGACTCTCGGCCATTCTGTACCAGCGCGGTGGGTTGTTGCTTCATGCCTCGTCGGTGGTTCACGAAGGTCGCGCCTACCTCTTCTGCGGGCCGAGCGGCGCCGGCAAATCCACTCTTTCGGCGGCTTTATGCCGCGCCGGATGCGATTTTCTGTCCGATGACATGTGTGCCATCATCCAGCCAGACCAAGGGCCGGCGATGGTGGAGCGCGATGGACGGGCGCTCCGCCTGTACGCTGACAGCATTGAACACCTGGCGCTGGGGAGCTCGACAGGCCCTCGCGTACGACACCTCGTCGAGAAGTTTCACGTTGCTCCGCCGACGACGGCGGACCAAGGCGGAGCCGTGCCGATCGCGGCAATCTACATGTTGACAGCTTCCGATCCGGCACAGGCTCCTGCCATAACCCGGATGACACCCCTGAATGCGGCTCAAGCTCTCCTGCGGCAATCATACCGGCGTCAGATCGCACTTTCCTATGCCAACCAGAGCGGGCTGGCTGGCCGCATCGGCGCGCTTGCAGCCGGGATCGGAGTCTATCACCTGAGCAGGCCTCGCGACCTGGAGCGTCTGGACGAGACGACTGCAGCATTGATGAAGCACTGGCAAAGTCCGAGCGTGGCGTAGCGACCGTGGCGACCCTACCGGCCGGACTGATCTGGCTCGCATCCTATCCCAAGTCCGGCAACACCTGGATGCGCGTCCTGTTTGCCAACTTGCTGACTGGCAGCGAACAACCTTGCAACATCAACCGGCTGTCCGAGGAAGAACTGCTGATAAGCCGCTGGCGGTTCTGCGACGAGCTTCTGGTGGAACCGGACAGCCTCTATTCGGCAGAGCTGGCGAAACTTCGCGCGATGCAAGGCGCGTTCGTCGCAAGGCGTCTTGAGACACCTTTCATCTGCAAGACCCACGACAGGTTTGATACCGAAGTAACCGGACTGCCAGGAAGCCGCGGCCTATACCTTGTCCGCGATCCCCGCGATGTCGCGATCTCGCTTTCGCATCACGCCGGCATTTCGATCGATGCAGCCATTGCACAGATGCTCGATACGACGGCCCACTCCGACGGACCGATGCAGTTGCGCTACGCCTTGGGGGACTGGGCTTCGCATGTGACGGGCTGGACCACGCAAGAGGAAATTCCGGTTAAGGTCGTGCGATATGAGGATCTGCGGCAGGACACCAAAGCCGAATTTACCAGAATCATCGGGTGGTTGAATGGCACCGCCAGTTCTGCGGAAGTGGATCGAGCGATCGACCATTCGTCTCTCAGAGAACTGCAGCGCCAGGAGGCAACGCACGGCTTTCGCGAAAGCCTGCCGCAGCAGGAGCGCTTTTTCCGGTCGGGCAAGGCCGGGGAATGGCGTCAGGCGCTGACCCCTGGTCAGATCCGCAAGATCGAAGACGCATTTGGGCCGGTCATGGAACAGTGGGGCTATTCCCAGGTGCACCATGTCTGATCGCAGGCCGCACGTCTGATCGGCCGTACATTCCAAGGGAGTTACAGATGGGAAAATTGGTTCAGCGCGCGTGGGGCATGTTGGGCTCGGCTCAGGAGAACTCCACCTTGCTGCTCAATGTGCAGGCTGGGCGCTACCACGAATTGAACGAGGTGGCCTCGCGGATCTGGGAACTCCTCGCACAGCCTATCGACGAAGACGATATCGTTGCAACGCTTGAGGCCGAGTATGATGTGCCGGCTGCCGATTGCCGGGATCAGGTGATAGCATTTCTCCGCGAACTGAGGGAGCGCGGGATGCTGGAAGTGGTGTAACGGCGTGAAACTGATCTGCGGTATTGTGCGCCTGGATGATGCCTGCCCGCCAGAGCAAATGCTCGACGGCATGATTGAGGCGATGATTCCCGAGGGGCTGTCCCCCGCCGTCAGCCGCCAGACACATGGTCGCCTGAGCATGGCCATCCTGGATTTCTCGCATGAAGGCGCGCGTCCGGTCGAGAAGGAGGCGTGGATCGTAGCAGCAGATGTGCGACTGGATGTCTTCTCGGATTGTCCGGAGCAGATCTTTCTGACTAGCCTTGCCACGCATGGCGCGGACTTTCCCGATCGCATCAATGGCGACTTCGCCGTGGCGATGTGGGAGCAGAAGCAAAACGTCCTCTGGCTGGCCCGCGATTTCATCGGGGCAAGGCCCTTGGCCTGGACTCTGCGCGCGGGACGCTGGTTCGCGTTCGCCAGCCTGCCGAAAGGTCTTCACAAAGCCGGTGTGGCATCCGCGATTCCGGACCAGCCTGCCCATGCAATCAGACTGCGCCAGTCATTCTTTCGGGGCAGCGACAGTGGCTTTGCCGAAATCGCCTATCTCCCTGCCGGTCATAGCCTGCGGTTCAGTGTCGAGGACCAAGCTCCGCAGATTCATCGGGCATACCGCCCGGACGAAAGCGCCGTCGGCAAATGGACAGGAACCCGGGACGCTGCCGCCCGAAAGCTGAAAACGCTGCTCGACGAAGCCGTTCGGCGGCGTCTGCCAACGGACAAGCCCGTCGCCTGCCACCTCAGCGGAGGGCTCGACAGTTCGGCGATAACGGCGCTGGCAGCCAAGGCCGCGCGCGGGCGCGGCGCGGGCGTCATCGCGCTAAGCATGACAACACTCAAGCCGATCGGCCCAGCGCAGCTCGATGAGCGCCCCTTGATCGAAGCTCTCCTGAAGCAATATCCGGACGTTGAACACCACGTGGTCCACGATTGCCTGCATATGCCCGGCCAGCCGGAGGATACGGACTGGCCGGGCGGTGTGATCGGCGGGCATGACGATCAGATGATGGCGCTGGCGGCCAAAGCCGGCGCAGATCGGGTCCTCAGCGGCGTCGGTGGCGACGAAGGAGCGACCTACAACGGCGCCAACCTTTACGCTGCCCTGTTCCTGAAGGGGGATATGCGAACTCTCGCCCGGGAACTCCGGTCGCGCGCCAGGACCGATGGCAAATCGCTGAAAGCCACGATCCGCGCTCGCCTTCTGAAACCCCTGCTTGCCAAGCTTCCGATGACGCGTCGCGGACCATCCCGTTCACCGATGGATGCAGCTTCAGGCATTCTCCGCTTCGTGAAACCCGCATTCAGGAGCGAAATCCTCGACAGAAGCATGCAGCCGATTCTCCAGGCGAATACGCCAAGGGAGCGAGTCACGGCCTTTGCGGATCATCATATCCCATCGCGTTGCACCTACTTCTCGATAATGGCTGCCCGCCATGGACTGGCGGTAACCTTTCCGATGCTTGATCGAACGGTCGTGGACTTCATGTTGTCTTTGCCGCTGCATCACTTCGTGCACGACGGGTACAGTCGCCAACCCTTCCGCACCGCCATGGAGGGCATCCTGCCCGACGAAGTCCGTTCGGCGCAGGTCAAGGTCGGATTATTCGACGAGCGCTTCATGGGCTACGCAGAGCTGAAAGAGAAACTGCTGCTGTCGCTTGATCTGCTGCGCGCCTCTGTCGATGGACAGTCGACGATCTTCGATCTGGACGCGATCGGCGCCGGGCTCCGGCTTTTACCCGATGCAGCAAGGCTGGATGATATTTCACAGCTGGGTCGTGCAGCGCTGGACAGGGACACGCCGCCCTGGTTGCCATTGATGGCCGTGGAGTGCCTCATTGCTGCCCACCGACTGTCCGGCTTTAGATAAGCAGTCAATCGGCCTGCCTCACCCGCGCTCGCGCGCGACACTCGGCCCGCTGCTGCTTTCGGACTATACGAGGCTGGACGCCATTCTGCTTCTGTCTGCAACGCGGCCAGTGATGATTTCGAATGCGCGGGCCGCCTGTCCGATGACCATGCCGATACCATTGATCGTGCGACACCCCCGCTGCCTGGCAAGGCAAAGCAGTTCCGTTTCGGGCGGGAAGTAGATGATATCGGCGACCCAGTGCCGCGCTTCGACGGCATCTTCGGCAATCGGCATACCGGGTTTGCCGTTCATGCCGATCGGCGTGGCGTTGACGATACCGTCAGCAACCGCCATCTCGACCGCATCGGGAGCAAGGGCGATGATCCGGGCATTGGTGAAACGCGCAGCAAGATCGTCTGCCAGGAGCCTTGCGCGGTTCTCGTCCACATCGACCAGTTGCAGCGTGCCGACCCCCAGCGAGAGCAGGGCATTGGCGACGGCAGCCCCCGCCCCTCCTGCACCGAGCTGGACCACATTGTTCAAGGCGACGCCCGGCAATCCTTCGGCAATGGAGTCCCGGAAGCCGGCCATGTCGGTATTGAAGCCGCACAGCTTGCCATCGCGGATGGATACGGTGTTGACTGCGCCCACGGAAAGCGCGGTCTCGTCGAGTTCATCAAGCAGCGATACCACGGCCTGCTTGAACGGATAGGTCACGTTGAAGCCGCTGTAGCCCTGGTCCAGCAGGCGCTTCAGGACCAGTGGAAGATCACTGTCGGCCCAGCCTCGCGCGGAAAAATCATAAAGGTCGTAACGCAAGGCGATACCCTGCGCCTGCGCTTCCTTCTCGTGCAACTCGGGCGAGCGCGAGGCGAGGATCGAACGTCCAAGAAGGCCGGATAGGATCATTTGTGCCTTCGAAAAGCGTCCCGGCACCACGGGGATGCCGGGACATAGGGTGGATCAGAAGTTTACGCGTGCGCCAAGATAGAACGAGCGACCGATCGGATCGTAGAGCGCAACGTCCGTGCCATTCTGCGAGCTCGCCACGAAGGGCAGGCCGCGATCGAACAGGTTGTTCACGCCGGCGCGAAACTCGATCGACTTGTTGACGCGAACAGTGCCGAACATGTCCCACAGCGCATAGGCACCCACGCCAACCTGGGCGGTGGCAGGAGTAAGGACCGAGGTCGTGTCCTTCATCGCGCTCTGGTAACGCCAGCGAAGGCCGAGCGTGGTGGCGTCCGAACGGTAGCCGAAGCTGGTGACCGACTTCCATTTCGGCGTGGCGCGCGGGGGAAGGCTGCTGACGCCTGCCGCACCGTTGCTGATGCCCGTGTAGTCGAGCTCTGCCGCGCCAGGGATCAGCTGCAGCTTGTACTTGTGCAGCCAGCCCACGGCCGCGTTCACGAACAGACGACCGCTGTCTCCACGCAGGATCGGTGACGGCACTGTCCAGTTCACCTGCGCCTCGACGCCATCGGTCTTGACCGATCCAAGGTTGAGGAACGGCGTGGCGACGTTGACCAGCTGCCCCGAGTTATCGCGCGAGAGCAGGCCGCAATAGAGGTTGGTCTTGTCGTAGCTGGGGTTCGAGCCATCGAGGTTGAAGCACTTCGACAGCACGGTCAGGCCGGGCACGGTCGAGATCACGTTCTTGACCGCGATATTGTAGTAGTCGACCGAAAGCGTTAAGTCCGACAGAAGCCCGCTCTGGAAGGGCGAATTGAGCACGAAGCCGAAATTGTAGGTATCGGCGCGTTCGGGCGTCAGGTTGGTGTTGCCCGAGACGATCTGGCCGGTGGCCGTGGTCGGGAAGGTGTAGCTGGAGATTGCAGCCTGCGGAATGCCCTGTGCAACGCAGAGTTCTGCAACCTTGGCACCGTTGGCACCCGTGCGCGCGGTCGAGCGGATATCGCAAGGATCGCCCAGTGCGCCTGGCGGCGTGCCGATCACCAGCTGGTTGCCCTGCTGCGGCGAGAACAGTTCGCCGATGTTCGGCGCACGCACCGCGCGCTGGTAGCTGCCACGGAACAGCAGCGGCTCCACCGGCTTCCAGCGGGCGTCGACTTCGTAGCTGGTGACCCCGCCGGTGACCGAATAGTCGGAGTAGCGGATCGCGCCGCCGATGCCGAATTCCTGGATGAACGGCTTGTCGGCGATCAGCGGTACGTCAACCTGCGCAGCAAATTCCTTCACGGAGATGCGACCCGAGGCGGGCTGCGAGGCAATCACGGATTCGATGTTCTGGGCGCGAAGATCGCTGTCTGGAATGTAGTTGTAGCTGTTCCTGCGATAGCCTGCGACGAAGGCGATCTGGGCAGGGCCAGCGCCAAGATCGAACAGCTTGCCGTTGACCTGCAACTGGGCCTGCGTCTGAGACAGCTTCTCCTTCGAGAATGCGGTCTTGGTGATGTAGTCCACGCAGGCCTGCGACAGCGAGCGGGCGTTGGCATCACCGAAGATGTTGAAGCCGCCGGTGCAAAGCGAACGGCCACCGTCAGCCGCGTTCAGCAAGGTCTGGACGCGGCTCTTGACCACGGCGTCGTTGAGCTGCTGGTCATGGACCGACTGGTCGTAGGATGCATAGAGATCGAACGACCAGCCCGAGGTGATGTCCCCCTTCAGGCCGGCCATGTACTGCTGGACGACGTAGTTCTCGTCCCAGTTCTTGTAAGGCACGCCAACGTAGCGGCCATTCCAAGTGAACGGCGCATTAGGGTTGGGGCGCGAAGCGAGGATCGTGCGAAGGTCCTGCGGGATGAACGGATTGGTGACCGGGATCGTGGTCAGTGAACCGAACTGGGTGAGGCTGCCGCCTGACGCAGTCTTGACCGAAAGGTCGACGTACATGAACTGGCCATAGGCGGTGAGGCCCGGCGCAAGGTCGTAGTCGGCCTTGACGAAGGCAGTCTTGCGCTTGAGGCCATTGGCGAAATCGATCTGCTGGCCGACCGGCATGCGCACGTTGTTGCCGACGATCAGGTAGCCGTTTGAGCCGTTGGGACCCTTGTAGTTGCGCGCACCGGTCTGCGTGAACAACGTGCCATCATTGTTGAAACCGAGGTTCAGCAGCTGGAAATTGGCGGGCAGATTGCTGATGCCGTATCCCGAAAATACGGCCGACACGACCGCCGCGTCAGGAGCATTGGTCGCGCTCGGCACGAAGGTGCCGTTGCCGATAAACGACGAGGGCGTCTTGTCGAAGAAGAAGTCGCGGGTCGAGCCGTTCACCTGGTCCTGATGAGCATAGCTGAACGCCGCCATGACGTGACCACGATCCTCGGCAAAGCTCGATCCGAAAGCGAGCGAGCCGTTGAACTTGTAGGCATCGCCGCGGTCGCTGATCGAGTTCTGCACGTCCATGCGCACGCCGTCGAAAGCGCGCTGGGTCTTGAAGTTGACGACACCCGAGATGGCATCGGAACCGTAGATAGCCGACGCGCCGCCCGTGATGATGTCGACACCACCCATGATCGATTCAGGCAGGATGTTGATGTCCACGTTGCCATTGATATCCGACAGCGGCAGGCGCTTGCCATCAAGCAGCACAAGATTGCGGTTGGTGCCAAGGCCGTGGAGGTTGACCGATGCGCGGCCACCCGTGCCCTGCCCGCCGGTGTTGGCGTTGCCCGCGGTCGTGAAGCTCGGAAACTGGTTCAGCGCGTCCTGCAGGTTGACCTGTCCGGTCTCCTTGAGCGCGGTCTCGCCCACCGAGACGATCGTGCTGACGGCGGTGTTGTTCGGTCGCGCGATCAGCGAGCCGGTAACGATGATTTCCTTGGTGTCGCCCGGCGCTTCAGCAGCTTGGTCCTCTGCACCATTCTGGGCCGCATCCTGAGCGAGCGCGGGCGCAGAGAGCGCGGCAGCTACGGTCAACAGGGACGCGGAAAACGCAAGGCGAGTGCCCCTCAAATTCATGGTCATCCTCCTCCAGGGGCAGCTGGATTCGCCGCCCTTCACCGAGGGTTCATTTATGTGACGAACTAGTCCCTGTCAAATAACTTGTTACTGGTTAGTTACACTTTGTGGCGTTCCACCAGAAACGCTGCTGCCGCACAGATGAGCAAGGGCGCGCAGTAGGCTCCGAAAAGCGCCGGTAACGGTGCGTTTGCCGCCATCAGGTAGCCGCCCAGCATCGGGCCGATCACCGCCCCGCCCCGGCCCACGCCAATGGCCCAACCCACGCCGGTGGCGCGCACCTCGCCGGGATAGGCGCCCGCCGCGATCGGCCAGACGCCATTGTATCCCCCCTGCAGGGTCACGCCGATCACGAAGGCGACGACCAGCGTCAGCCACACCGGCATTGCGATCGATCCGAAAGCCACCATCGCCACGCCCGCGCCGGTCAGCATCACGGGAACCAGCTTTCCCAGCGGCACGCGCAATGCAAGGACGCTCATCGCCATCGTGCCGACGAAGGCACCAAGGTTGTAGAGCGCGCCAGCGTAAATACCGTTGGTCTCCGAAAGGCCCGCCGCGATCGACAGCTTCGGGATCCAGCTGACGACGAAGTAGAGCACCATCAGTCCGAAGAACACGGCACACCACAGGGCGATGG
Source organism: Novosphingobium subterraneum (assembly GCF_000807925.1). Lineage (GTDB taxonomy): Bacteria > Pseudomonadota > Alphaproteobacteria > Sphingomonadales > Sphingomonadaceae > Novosphingobium > Novosphingobium subterraneum. The sequence goes on from NZ_JRVC01000009.1 coordinate 81,028, forward strand.
TCCGTGCGCGCAGGGCCGGAGCAAACAACTGGCCTACCTTGCCCGCCGAGGCGCGCCCCTGGCTCGCCTCAGGTTTCACATGAGGCAGGACCAGCCACGCTGCCGGCAACAGCGCCACCGTCAGCACCGCAGCGCCCAGCAGCATGGCCTGCCAGCCATGGATCGGAAGCGCATGCGCCACGATCAGCCCGGTGAACACCGCCGCGAAGGGATACCCTGCCTGTACCACGCCCACCGCCAGATTGCGCTGTGCGGGAGGCGCGCTCTCCGCGGCAAGCGCCGCCATCGCCGCGAGCACCGTTCCGATGCCCGAGCCCACGATTACCCGCATCGCGAACAGGAATGGCTCGTTCGGAGCGATACTGCTGGCGAACATGCCGACCGACATCAGGCACAGCGCCGCAAGGATAACCGCGCGCCGCCCAAGCCGATCAGCCAGCGGGGCAATGAACATGCCGCCGATGGCCATGCCGAGAAGGCCAGCGCTGAACAGGTTGCCCATCGTTGCTGCGTCAATGCCCCATTCCGCCTGCAGTCGCGGAGCAATGAACGACAGGATCGTCACGTCCACGCCGTCGGCCATGTTGATCGCGAAGCACAGAGCAACGATGCCCAAGGCCTTGCGCGACCACTCCGTGGGGCCGTCGGCCATGGAATCGGGTGCGGGAAGTGCCATTCGTCCTCTCCTTTTGGCGCAAGGGCAGACGTCCGGCCGATCCATGGACGAGCAGCAATAGCTGCCCGGCCGGTCAGTCCTTCTTCGTCACCCAGGCCAGAATGATGTCCGCCACCTGCCCTGCCCGTCGCTCGATCGCCTCGGGGCTGGTCATGTCCACCCCGAAGTTGTGCGCGAAGGTGAACTGGTTGGAGACGTTGTAGAAACTCAATGCGGTCAGATTGAGATGCAGGTCCACCGGGTCGATGCCATCGCGGAAAGTACCTTCCGCCTGTCCCCGGGCGATGATGCTTTCGAGGATGCCGATGACCCGGCGGTTGCCTTGGGGCAGGCCCTCGATCTGCTTGAGATGTTCGGCGCGGTGGATGTTCTCGTTCATCACCAGTCGCACCAGTTCAGGATGGCGCGCGTGATAGCGCACGTCATGCTCGATCAGACGGCGCAGCGCGTCGGTAGCGCTGCCGCTCTCGATGTCGACTTCGGCCTCGCTCTCGCGGACGCGAGCATAAGCGCGTTGCAGGACGGCACGATAAAGCTCGTCCTTGCCTTCGAAGTAATAGTAGATCTTGCGCTTGGTCGCCTTGCCCGCGATCTCGTCGATCCTCGCCCCGGCCAGGCCCTTCTCGACAAATTCGTTGGTGGCGATGTCGATGATCTGGTTGATCGCCTGCTCGCGGCTTTCCGCGCGACTCCGGCGTTCCGGCTTCTTCGCTATTTCGCTCTCGGGCAAGATGGTGGTCTCCGCGACTGGCACGAGGTCCTGTCGCTCGCCATCGAGCGCCTGCCCCGTTGGCAGCGATGCTAGCGGGATTTTCGGCTGCGGTCTGCCCGTGACACAGCGCGCGCGCAGGTTTTCCCCGCCCATAAGCGCCGTTCCGGCCACCGCATCAGAAATTCCCTTCACATTCCTCCCCTTGCGCCCGCACTCCATTTATGTAACGAACTAGTCCCTAACATTTATAGATGTCAACCTCGCAAGAGCCGAGGCGACGGAGAGCCTGCAGTGCCCATCAAGACGTCCATCGCCACCGTTTCGATCAGTGGTACGCTCGATGCCAAGCTGCAGGCCATCGCTGCTGCCGGATACGACGGGGCCGAGATCTTCGAGAACGACCTTCTTTCGACGCACCTCTCGGCACGCGACATCTCAAGCATGATGGCTGATCTCGGCCTTGCCTGCACGATGTTCCAGCCGTTCCGCGATCTCGACGGATTGCCCGAACCGCAGCGCACCCGCGCGTTCGACCGGCTCGAGCGCAAGTTCGACGTCATGCAGGAACTTGGCACCGATCTGCTCCTGCTCTGCTCAAGCTGCTCACCCATCGCTTCAGCCGATCGCGCCCACACCATCGCCGATCTTCACGAAGCCGGGGAACGCGCCGCCGCACGCGGCCTGCGCATCGGCTACGAAGCGCTTGCCTGGGGCCGCCACGTCAACGATCACCGCGATGCCTGGAGCATCGTGCGCGACGTGGATCACCCGGCCATCGGCCTCGTGCTCGACAGCTTCCACTCGCTCTCGCGCCGCATCCCCTCCTCCAGCATTGGCGATATCCGCGCCGACAAGCTGTTCATTGTGCAAGTAGCCGACGCCCCGGTGCTCGACATGGACCTTCTGCAGTGGAGCCGGCACTTCCGCTCGATGCCGGGCCAAGGCGACTTTCCACTCGATGATTGGGCGCAGGCGATCCGCAAGATCGGCTACGACGGGTATTGGAGCCTCGAGATCTTCAACGACCGCTTCCGCGCAGGTTCGGCCAGCGGCGTGGCGCTCGATGGCTATCGCTCACTGCGCCTTCTGGAGGGCGGAATTGCGAAGCCCTCTGCCGCTGCCCCCACGTTGCCGCCGCGGGCCACCACCACGGGCGTCGAGTTCATCGAATTTGCCGCCAGCCACGAAGAAGCCGAGGCACTTGGCGCGATGCTCCGCCCGCTCGGCTTCCGACCCACCGCGCGCCATCGCAGCAAGGACGTTACCCGCTGGACGCAAGGCGCGGCGAGCATCGTCGTGAATTGCGAGCCCGAAGGCCTCGCCCACAGCTTTGACATGGTCCACGGCGCCGCCGTCTGCGCGCTCGGACTTACCGTGCCGGACGTTCCCGCAGCGCTTTCTCGCGCCGACTTTCTGCGCGTCCCGCGGTTCGAGCAGGCAGTCGCCCCCGACGAATGGCCGATCCCGAGCGTGCGCGGCGTCGGAGGCAGCCTGATCTACCTCGTCGATGCAGCCAGCCGCGAGGCGATGTGGGCTCATGAGTTCCCTCACGCGCTCGAACCCGAAGCCGCGCCACTGCTGAACGGCGTCGACCACATTGCGCAGACCATGCAGTACGAGGAATTCCTCAGCTGGCTTCTGTTCTACGTCGCCCTGCTAGATGTTGAAAAGACGCCCCAGCTCGAGATCGCCGACCCGATGGGCCTCGTGCAGAGTCAGGCGGTTGAAAACGCCGATCGTTCGGTACGTTTCACGCTCAACGGCTCGCTCGCCAGCCAGTCGCTTACTTCGCGATTCGTGCAGAACTATTTCGGTGCGGGGGTGCAGCATATCGCGTTTGCCACGTCCGATGTCTTCGCCGTAGCCGAAGCTGCCCGCGCCGATGGCCTGCCGGTCCTCGAAATTCCGCGCAACTACTATGACGATCTCGAAGCGCGCTGGGGACTGGATCCCGGACTGATCGAGCGGATGGCTCGGCTCGGCATCCTCTACGACTGCGACGGCGAGGCGGAATACTTCCAGTTCTACAGTCGCGCCTTCGCCCGACGCGTCTTCTTCGAAGTGGTCGAGCGACGCGGATACGCCGGATACGGTGCAGCCAATGCCCCGATCCGCCTTGCCGCGCAAGCCAGACACAAACCCGAATATCTCGATTGAGGAAGCTCATGCGCCTGATCGCCACGATAGCCACCGCCGCGCTGGCAACTGCCACAAGCGCGCACGCCGCTGAACCCGCGCTCGAATTCGCCTTCGAGGAAACGGTCACGCTCGATGCCGATGTGACTGTCGGCCAGACCTCGCTTGGCACCCGCAACATCGTGCCCATTACAGGCGGCACCTTCGAAGGCCCCGGCATTCGCGGCACGATAATGGGCGGTGGCTGGGACTGGCAATCGCGGCGCGCCGATGGCTGCCTGCAGATCAAGGCTGATTACATGCTGCGCACCGATGACGGTGGCGTGATCAACGTCGTCAACACCGGCGTCAGTTGCCGCGCCAAGGACCCCAAGGCAGTCGTCCGTACCCACCCCGTCTTCGAAGCGCCGCAGGGCAAGTACGACTGGCTCTCGCAAGGCTGCTTCATCGGCACGCTCGATCCGGTGAGCCTGCCCGGTGGCAAGCGCGCGGTGCGCATCCGCTTCTACCGCGTCAGCTGAACGCGCAACGATGACAGACAAAGGAGAGGACAAGATGGCCCGTTTCACCCCACTGGCAGCGTTCGCCTGCGCTGCCCTGGTCGCTGCGCCCACCAGCGCCAAGACACCCGCCGAGCGCTCCGTCCCGGTCAATCCCGAACCGTCGATGGCCGACAAGTTCCCGCAGGTGGCGGTCGCCTTTCCCGGCGGGGTCAAGGCGTGGCGCGACGTGACCTATCAGGTCAACCCCGGCTACCGCCCGCAGATCGTCGACATCTATGTGCCCGCCGGCAAAGGCCCGCATCCGCTTGTGCTCTATATTCACGGCGGCGGATGGATGGGAGGCCATACCCGCCAGTCAGGTGCCTTCGACAACTTCCCGAAAATGCTCGCCGCCTTTGCCGCCGAGGGCTTCACCGTCGCCAGCGTCGAATATCGCCTGTCGGGCGAAGCGACCTTCCCGGCACAGGCCAAGGACATCTTTGCCGCCCTGCGCTTCCTGCGCCAGAACGCAGCGCAATATCACATCGATCCGTCGCGCGTCGGCGTGTTCGGCGGTTCGGCGGGGGGCCACCTCGCTGCACTTACGGGCCTTGCCTGCACCGACGGCAAGATCGACGCCACGCTCGATCCCGCCTCGACCAATGATGGCTGCGTGCAAGCCACCGCCGCTTGGTATGGCATCCACGATTTCGCCACGATGCCGCGCATAACGCAGAAGGATTCTGCCGAGCAGCGCCTGCTCGGCTGCAAGGACAGCACCTGCACGCCCGAAGGCATCCGCGCCGCCAGCCCGATCAGCTATGTCGATGTCAAGGACGCACCGGTTCTCCTGCTCCACGGCGTGGACGACAAGGTCGTGCCCGTTGGCCAGTCGCAACAGCTCGAAGCCGCGCTGAAGGCCGCAGGCGTTCCTGTGAGCGCCACCTACTACCCCGGCATCGACCACAGCTTCATGGGAGCGACGCCCGACGATACCCGCCGCACCTCGCTCAAGGCGATGAACGCGACCTTCGATTTCTTCCACGACAAGCTGGGGGTGCCGCGCAAGTGATCCGCAAGCTGATCGCGGCACTGTCCCTCGCCGCCGCACAGTCGGCGCTGGCCGAGCCAATCGAAGTCGACGGCGGTCAGATCGAAGGCGTCACCCTCCCCTCCGGAATCGAAGCATGGCTCGGCGTGCCCTTTGCCGCGCCGCCCCTGCGTGAACTGCGCTGGAAGTCACCACAGCCGGTGGAGCCCTGGTCGGGCCTTCGCCACGCCGACCGCTTCGCCCCCGAATGCCTCCAGCCCCTGCGCGGTTCGCTCCAGAACCATTACTTCGGCAACGAGGCGACCAGCGAGGACTGCCTCTACCTCAACATCTGGGCCCCGAAGAATGCCGCCAAGGCCCCCGTCGTGGTGTGGATCTACGGCGGCGGTTTCAACATCGGCTCGGCCTCGATGGCAAACTATTCGGGCGCACCACTGGCGCGCGATGGAGTGGTCCGGGTCAACCTCGCCTATCGCGTCGGTGCGCTGGGCTTTCTTGCCCACCCAGACCTTACCGGCGAAGCGGGCACTTCGGGCAACTATGGCTTGATGGACCAAATCGCCGCGCTGCAATGGGTTCAGCGCAATATCGCCAGGTTCGGTGGAGATCCTGCCAATGTCACCATTGTCGGCCAATCGGCAGGGGCAATGTCAGTCTCGCTGCTGCAGGCATCTCCGCTCGCCAAGGGCCTGTTTGCAAAGGCCGTTGCCATGAGCGGCAGCGCGTTCGGTGGCATGCTCGGCCCCATCTCGCTGGCCACGGCGGAAGAGCAGGGCCTTGCCCTGCAAAAGGAACTTGGTGCAGCCTCGCTAACCGAAATGCGCGGCCTCCCCGGTGACCGCATCATTTCCGCAACAACGCCCCGAAGTCCTATCGTCCGCGACGGCAAGGTCGTCACCGGCTCCAACGAAGAGGTTTTCGCTGCACGCCAACAGTCCGACGTTCCGATACTGATCGGCTACACCCGCGACGAGAGCTTTCGCCCCTTCGCACCTGCGGACAACAGCCTCGGCCTCGCTGCCGCCGTCCGCGAACGCTATCCCGCGAGCGCCGACGCGATCCTGAAGGCATATGCTTCAAGCGGCCCGCGCGCCGCTACCGACATCGCGCGCGATGGCTCGGTGGGCCTGCAGATGGGTGACTGGGCACTGGCGCAGCGCAAGTATGGAAGAGCACCCACCTATGCCTATCTGTTCACCCGACGCCAGCCCTATGCGCCGGGTACCAGGTTCAGCGATCACGATCCGGCCACGGTCGGGGCCTACCACACCGGCGACGTGCCCTACTGGCTGCGCACGCGAGATTCGCTCAACCTCTTCCGCCAGACCCGCATCTGGGAGCCCACCGATGAGTCGCTCGAGAATGAGATGGCAGGGGCGCTCCTCTCGTTCGCCCGCACCGGCGTTCCTGCCAGCACCACGGTCGGCTCATGGCCCGCGTTCAGGCCGGAAAAGCCGCAACTCGTCTGGCTTGGGGAAAAATTGTCGGTGGTAACCTGGCCGCATCTTAGCGACTTTGCCCTGCTGCGGGATGGCAAAGCGCCAACCCGACCGGCATCCTCACGGCCGCGAGACTGATGCGCCCATTCTACAGGCTTATCTGCGCGGGACTTGTGGCACTGCTCGCCTCTGCGCCGGGACGTGGTCAGCCCGCCGAATGCAGTCCCGATGCAGAGCTTACCTATCTCTGCGGCCTGCAGAAGCCGGAAGATTTGCTGGCCGTGCCCGGCACGTCATGGTTGGTCGTAAGCGGATTTGCGAAAGGCGCCGGCCTGAAACTGGTCGACGCCCGTACGCGATCCTACCGGCAATGGTATACTGGCGAGGAAAGCCAGCTTGCCCCCGACGCGGAAGCCTTTTCTGATTGCCCAGGCCGGCCAGACCCTGCCTTGCTCAACACCCGCGGGCTGTCGCTGCGCCCCCTCGCCGCCGGCCATTTCCGACTGCTCGTCGTCAACCATGGCGGGCGGGAATCGATCGAGGCGTTCGATGTAACGCTCGAACAAGGCAAGGAGCCGAACCTCCTGTGGCGCGGCTGCGTCGTCATGCCCGCAGGACAAGTCGGCAACAGCGTCGCGCAGTTCGCGGACGGGACCATGCTGGTCACGGTGCTCACCCGCCCGGGCACCACGATCGGCGATTTCATGCTGGGCCGGAAGACAGGTGCCGTCTGGCAACGCGGTCCCGCAGACCACCAATTTCGGCTCTTGCCCGGCACTGAACTTCCCGGCAACAACGGCATCGAAGCCGATCCCGACCAGCGCCGCTTCTATGTCGTGGCGTTTGGCTGGCACGCCGTCGTCGTCTTCGACCGAAAGGACACGCGTCGCCCGCTAGCTCGGATCAGCGCGCCGGACTTCATGCCGGACAATATCCACTGGACTGGCGGACACCTTCTGCTCGCCGGCATGCGGCTCGACGAACCGGCCTGCGGCGGCCTTCGCAAGGTCGTGAAGGGAGAAGCGGACCCGATGCTCTGCAAGCGAGGCTGGATCGTCGGCGAACTCGACACGGGCACGGGACGCATCGCAACTTTCGCCTATGGCACCCCGCGCCAGCAATTTAACGGCCTGTCGGCAGCCGCCTTGGTGGGGCGTGAACTGTGGCTCGGTTCCTTCCAAAGCGAACGTTTGGGAATCGCAGGAGGTCCCGAGGCCCGAGATAAATAGTGGCGGCCCTTCCCATAGCAGCCTCGACCGCAGCACATGGTGCTAACGCCCGTTGGTAGGAAGCCGATGATTTTCCTTGGGAAAACACCCTAAAGAAGGTGGTGCCGCTTACGTGACTCGAACACGTGACCCCATCATTACGAATGATGTGCTCTACCAACTGAGCTAAAGCGGCGTGCCTCTTGGGCAGGGGCGGCGTTTAGCCAGCACCCGGGTGCTAGGCAACCCTTTTTCGCCTCGCGCCGGAGCGATTCACGTTGCCCGGTCGGCGCTCCATTCGCTGACAGCCGCAACCATGGCATTTGCGATATGCGCAACATCCTCCTCTTGGGCGACAAGCGGGGGCGTGGTGTACAGGATATCCCGGAACGGGCGAAGCCAGACACCACTTGCGATGCAGCTTTCGGAAAGGCGGTCGGCGGGCGCAGGACCATCCAGCTGGATCACGCCGATCGCACCGCGCACGCGCACGTCCCTCACCCCAGGCAATTCCCGGGCAGGTTCGAGCAACGCCTGAAGCTGACGACCGATTGCGCGGGCCTGGGCAAGACGCGGTTCCTGTTCGAAAAGATCAAGCGAAGCATTGGCCGCTGCACAACCCAGGGCATTGCCCATATAGGTCGGCCCATGCATCAAAGCATGCATCGGATCGTCGGACAGGAAGCCTTCGTGGATACGGCGACTGGCGATCGTGGCGGCAAGTGGCAGTGTCCCGCCGGTCAAGGCTTTGGACAACGTGACAATGTCTGGCTGCACGCCCGCGATCTCACAGGCAAACATCGCGTCGCCAAGCCGTCCAAGCCCCACGAAAATCTCGTCGAAGATCAGCAGGAGTTCGTGGGTATCTGCAAGGCGCCGAAGAGCCTGCAATGTAAACGGATCGTGAAAGACCATGCCGCCCGCACCCTGTACCAAGGGCTCGACAACAATGCCGGCAAGATCCTTGCCATGCTGCTCCAGCAGTTCGCCAAGCGCAGCCTCTTGCGCAGCGTTCGTGGGGAGGTTGACCACGATCTGTTCGAGCAATGCGCCCTTGAACAGGCTGTGCATACCTTCGTCGGGATCGCAAACGCTCATCGTTGCGAAGGTATCGCCGTGATAGCCGCCCTTGAAGCAGAGGAACTTCACTCGGCGCCGTCCGCGATTGAGCCAATATTGCGAAGCCATTTTCATTGCGACTTCGACGGCGACCGAACCGGAGTCGCTGAAAAAGACGTGGTCCAGATCGCCGGGCAGCAATGCAGCGAGCCGTTGTGCCAAGGTATAGGCCTGCTCATGGGCCAGACCGCCAAGCATGACATGGGGCAACGTCTCAAGCTGGCGACGTACCGCATCCTCGATATGCGGGTGGCGGTAGCCATGAACACAGGCCCACCAGCTGGAAATGCCGTCTATCAGCTCCCTTCCGTCGGAGAGACGAAGCCGAGTACCGGCCGCAGATGCCACCGGCAGGGGAGCTCTGGCAGTCTGCATCTGGGTGTACGGGAGCCACACATGCTTCCGGCCCTTGTCGAACCAGTCTGGCGCGGTCATGTGACTGTCCTTATCCTGCGTGGCTTGTGCTGAAGGGCCGCACGAAACGGCCAGCGTCCGATCGCTTCCCATGGTCCGCCCAGATAGCGGTGTAGCGCCAGCCCGGCAAAGGCAAAGCGGGAAGGCTCGAAATTGCGCGCCAGCAGTTCTTGCAATGCACGCGCTTCGCCTTGCGAGACCTTGTTCTGTATGGTCACGTGGAGACGGGGGCGATGGCTGTCCTGCACCGTCAGCATTCCATGAAAGTGCTCGGCAATAGAATCGCGCAGGGCGATCATTGCAGGACTTTCGATCAGGAACGCGGTGCCCGTGCCAAGATCCATGACGCGCCGCAACTGCGCATCGACCGGGGGCGTGGCGCTCGCCATCCGAGGCAGCAGATCGCGCGCCTCCGCCTCAACCTGCGGGGGCAGCGAATGGAACAGCGTGACATGGGCCGAGATCCAGTTGCGCTCCGCGGGGAAGTGGGCGCGGCGCAGACGATCAAGCCGGGCCTGCAATTCTGGCGGAAGGCTAGCCGTCACCACCAGCGGCGCTGTTCGGGAAGGATGCGATACCACCGCATCTGCCTGAGCAGCATTCACAGCGATTTCAAGAGAAATGGAGAAGTGGGAACATTCGGCAAAGTCGAGACGGCGGCACGCGTCCGCTGCCCGGCACAGCCGGAATGTTCCCTGGATACTGGAGAAGCAAGCTCCTCCCGTGCCTCCGGGGCAGAGTTTTAAGCGATGTTACTTAATAATGGAAGAACCTGCGATTATCGGAAATCCTGCCGAATCGGTTCCAGGTTACAAGTCGCCGCGGGCCTTGCGCAGCGCGAACCATTTGGCAACATTGGCGTTATGCTGTTCCAAGGTGTCTGCGAAGACGTGGCCACCGGTCCCATCGGCGACCATGAATAATGCATCCGTTTCGGCAGGATCCAGCACCGCAGCGATCGAATCGCGCCCGGGATTGGTGATAGGTCCCTTCGGCAGACCGACCATTGTATAGGTGTTGTAGCCGTTGACCGCCTGAATCTCGGATTGCTTGATTCGCCGGCCCAACGGTTTGCCTTTGGTGATCGGGTAGATGATTGTCGGATCGGCCTGCAGCAGCATGCCCTTGCGCACACGGTTGGAGTAAAGCCCGGCGACCATGCGGCGCTCTTCGCGCTTGCCGGTTTCCTTCTCGACGATGGAGGCGAGGATCAGAGCTTCTTGTGGCGTCTTGGCGACGGTGCGGGGGCTGCGCTTTGCCCAAAGCTCGGCCAGCGTCTTGTCCATTGCTGCCTGCATGCGCTTGAGCACTGCGGCACGTGGTTCGCCCTTCTGCCAGTCGTAGCTGTCCGGCAGGACCGAGCCTTCCTCGGGAGCTGAGATCTCGCCAGTCAGGTCCTTGTTGGCTGACAGACGCTCCGCGACCAGGATAGATGGCATGCCCTCGGGAACGGTAATCAGGCGGCGGATGACCTTGTCACCCTTCAGGATTTCAAGAACGGTCGCTTCGCTGGCGTGCCTGGGGATCAAGAACGAGCCTGCCTTGATCTCGGTGCCGCCGCCAAGCAGCTTCGCCCGCAACTTGAACAGCGTGGCCGAGCCGATCGCACCCTGCCCTTGCAGATCGTCGGCCAAAGCACTCAAGCCCTCGCCTTCGCCGACATCAAATTCGATCTGCTGCTCCAGCGGCCCGGAAGCGTACCAGCCCCCGACGAGCCAGCCGGCGAGAGCAAGCAAGAAGACGGCTGCCGCAAGCAACGGCAGCCGGGATGGACGACGGCGGGCCATCGCTTGCGTCCTTAGTCTTCGATCGCCTTGACGATCACGCTGGCATTGGTGCCGCCAAAACCAAACGAATTGTTCAGCGCCGCACGCACCTTGCGCTGGCGGGCCTTGAGCGGGACAAGGTCTACGCCCTCGGTGCCTTCGTCGGGGTTGTGCAGGTTGAGCGTCGGCGGGACGATCTGGTCACGGATGGCGAGGATGCAGAATATCGTCTCGACCGCGCCGGCACCGCCAAGCAGGTGGCCGATGGCCGACTTGGTGCTGCTCATCGAAGCGCCCGAAAGATCATCGCCAAGCACGCGCTTGACCGCCGCAAGCTCGATCGTGTCGGCCATCGTCGAAGTGCCGTGAGCGTTGACGTAATCAATGTCGCCCGGCTCCATGCCCGCCTTGCGCATCGCCATGCGCATGGCGAGTTCGGCGCCCTTGCCTTCAGGGTGCGGAGCAGTGACGTGGTAGGCATCGCCAGAGAGGCCGTAACCCACGACTTCGGCATAGATCTTTGCCCCACGCGCCTTGGCATGCTCGTATTCCTCGAGCACGACAACGCCTGCGCCCTCACCCATCACGAAGCCATCGCGGTCCTTGTCGTAAGGACGGCTCGCCTCTTCGGGACGGTCGTTATAGCTGCAGTTCAATGCGCGGGCCTGAGCGAATCCGGCCACGCCCAAGGGGTTGATGGTGCTTTCCGCACCGCCTGCCAGCATCACGTCGGCATCGCCATCCTTGATCATGCGCGCGGCATCGCCGATCGAGTGCGCGCCGGTCGAGCAGGCAGTGACCACTGCGTGGTTTGGCCCCATCAGGCCATACTTGATCGAAACCTGGCCGGAGATCAGATTGATCAGGCGGCCGTGGACGAAGTGCGGAGAGACGCGGCCCGGGCCCTTTTCGTGCAGGACAATCGATTCGCTCTCGATACCCGGAAGGCCACCGATGCCCGAACCGATCGAGCAGCCGGTGCGCATCTTGAGATCATCGTCCATGTCGGCAAGGCCGGCGTCTTCGAGCGCCTGTCCAGCGGCATCGATGCCGAACACGATGAACGGATCGACCTGACGCTGGATCTTGTGATCGACGCGCTTTCCGGCATCGAAGCCGTACTCGTGGTCAGCAGGCTTCACCTCGCAGGCGATCTTGCACTTCTGGTCGCTGGTGTCGAACTTCGTGATCAACCCTGCCCCGCTCTTGCCGGCGAGCAGGTTCTTCCACACGGTCTCCACGTCTGCGCCCAGCGGGGTGACGAGGCCAAGTCCGGTTACGACGACACGACGCATTGAAATCTCCGGAAAATAAGCAAACAGGCCCAGCCCCTGAATTAGGGCTGAGCCTGCCGAAGTCCTCCCCTGCCCGACATCGAGTGCCTTGGCAGCCCTTCGACACGCTCAGGGCAATAGGGGGATGTGGGCGATCAGCCCTTGTTTTCGTCGATGTACTTGATCGCGTCCGAAACGGTCGAGATCTTCTCGGCCGCATCGTCGGGGATCTCGACGCCGAATTCTTCTTCGAACGCCATCACCAGCTCAACGATGTCGAGCGAGTCAGCGCCCAGATCGTCGATGAAGCTGGCTTCTTCGGTGACCTTGTCAGCCTCGACGCCGAGGTGCTCGACAACGATCTTCTTAACGCGGTCGGCGGTATCGCTCATGAAATGCCCCTTCGAAGGAAAGCGGTTGGTTATCTGTTTCGGACTTCGCCCTAATCAACGCAAAGGGCGCTGGCAAGAGGCGCGCTGTGGATCACCTCAGCGCGCGCCCTGTCCGTCTCAGCCTTTTGTCTGCTCGACGACGCGGATGTTCAGCTCGCGCAGCTGCTTGAGTGCGGCAGGAGACGGTGCACCCATCAGCAGATCCTCGGCGCGCTGGTTCATCGGGAACAGCGTGATTTCGCGCAGGTTCTGCGCACCGCAGATCAGCATGACGATGCGATCGACGCCTGCAGCCATGCCGCCATGCGGGGGGGCGCCATACTGGAAGGCGCGATAGAGGCCGCCGAAGCGCTCTTCCACGTCAGCCTTGGACAGACCGACGATCTCGAAGGCCTTGACCATCGTTTCGGGCGACTGGTTGCGGATCGAACCCGAAGCAATCTCGAAGCCGTTGCAGACGAGGTCGTACTGGAAGGCGTTGATCGTCAACGGGTCCTGGGTGTTCAGCGCCTCGATCCCGCCCTGCGGCATCGAGAACGGGTTGTGGCTGAACTCGACCTTCTTGTTCTCCTCATCCCACTCGTAGAACGGGAAGTCGACGATCCAGCACAACTCGAAGCGGTCCTTGTCGATCAGGCCAAGCTGATCGGCGACGCGGGTGCGCGCGGCACCGGCAAGCTTGGCGGCCTGGCTCTCCTTGCCCGCGGCAAAGAAGCAGCCATCATCCGGGCCGAGGCCGAGCTTGTCGAACAGCGCGGCCATCTTGTCCGCACCGTGGTTCTTGGCGATCGGCCCGCCGAATTCGCCGCCCTTGCGGGTCACGTAACCTAGGCCTGCATGCCCTTCCGAACGCGCCCAATCGTTCATGTCGTCGAAGAACTTGCGGCTCTTGTCCGCAGTACCCGGCGCCGGAATCAGACGCACCACGCCGCCGGTGCCGACGATCTTCTCGAACAGGCCGAAGCCCGACTGGGTGAATTCTTCCGAAACATCCGAGATGATGATCGGGTTGCGCAGGTCCGGCTTGTCCGAACCGTACTTGAGCATCGCTTCGGCATAGGGAATGCGCGGGAAGCTGCCAGTCGGCGTTACCGAGCGCCCGTTGGCAAATGCTTCGAATACGCCGCCGATGACCGGCTCCATCGTTTCCCACACTTCTTCCTGGGTGACGAAGCTCATCTCGAGGTCGAGCTGATAGAATTCGCCCGGCAGACGGTCTGCACGCGGATCCTCGTCGCGGAAGCAGGGGGCAATCTGGAAGTAGCGGTCGAAGCCCGCCACCATCAGCAGCTGCTTGTACTGCTGCGGCGCCTGCGGCAGCGCGTAGAACTTGCCGGGATGGATGCGGCTCGGCACGAGGAAGTCGCGCGCACCTTCGGGCGAGGATGCGGTGAGGATCGGCGTCGAGTATTCGGTGAAGCCAGCGCCTTCCATGCGGCGGCGCATGTCGGAAATGACCTTGGTGCGCGTGACGATGTTTGCGTGCAGCGTCTCGCGGCGCAGGTCGAGGAAGCGATAGCGCAAGCGAATGTCTTCAGGGTACTCCTGCTCGCCAGCCACCGGCATCGGCAATTCCTCGGCGGCGGAAAGCACTGTTGCACCACGCGCGAAGACTTCGATCTCGCCGGTCGGCAGGTTGGCATTGATAGTGCCTTCCGAGCGCGCCTTGACCTCGCCGTCGATGGTCACGACCGATTCCACGCGCAGCGCTTCCAGGATCGGCAGTGCCGGACTGTCAGCATCGGCGACGATCTGCGTCATGCCATAGTGATCGCGCAGATCGACGAAGAGAACGCCGCCGTGATCGCGCTTGCGGTGCACCCAGCCCGAAAGGCGGACGGTCTGCCCGACATCACCGCGCGTGAGGGCGCCGCAGGTATGGGAACGGTAAAGGTGCATCGAAACTCTTTCCAATCGGTCTGCAATCGGGCAGGGGGAATGGGCGGCTAACAGGCGATGGCCGCGCTTTTGTCAAGCCACGCCCAGACTGACGAAGGAAGGCGGGCCAGCCGAAGCCCCCGGCAGGGAGCACCACCTGGTCGCCCTTACCGGCGCGCCATACAGAAAAGACCGATGAAGATACATCCCCTGATCACGACGACCGACGCTCTGGCTGACTTGTGCGAGCGTCTGGCAAAAGCCGATTTCATCACGGTCGACACCGAATTCATGCGCGAGAACACCTACTGGCCGGAACTGTGCCTGGTGCAGATCGCCGATGACAAGGAAGCCGCAGCGATCGATCCGCTGGCGCCTGGGCTGGACATGACGCCGCTGCTCGACCTGCTGGTGGACAACGAGGATGTGCTCAAGGTCTTTCACGCCGGCGGGCAGGACGTGGAGATCATCTACAACCTCACAGGCAAGACCCCGCACCCGATCTTCGACACCCAGATCGCGATGATGGCGGTCAGCCAGTCGGAACAGATCGGCTATTCCAACCTCGTCGAATCCTGGCTCGGCTTCTCGATCGACAAGGGCGCCCGCTTCACCGACTGGTCGCGCCGTCCGCTGACCGACCGGCAGATCGAATATGCCATCGGCGACGTCACGCATCTGTCCAAGATCTTCCCCAAGCTGCTCAAGCGCCTGATCAAGACCGGTCGTGGCGAGTGGCTCGACATCGAGATGGAGAAGCTCGCCGATCCGGAGAATTACCGGACCGACATGGACACCGTCTGGCAGAAGATCCGCGCGCCCAGCCGCAACCCGGCCGTGCTCGGTCGGCTCAAGGCGCTGGCTGCATGGCGCGAGCGCGAGGCGATGGACAAGAACATCCCGCGCGGCCGCATCATGCGCGATGAAACGCTGGCGGATATCGCCAGCCACCCGCCCAAGGAGCAGCAGGACCTTGCCAAGGTGCGCGGGCTCTCGACGGGATGGAAGGATAACGACATCGGCCGCCGACTGATGCAGACGCTGGCCGAATCCAAGCCCCTGACCGATGCCGAGATGCCGCCCAAGGCGCCCCGCGGCGCCCCACTCGGCAAGGAAGGCGCGCTGGTCGCCGATCTGCTCAAGCTCCTGCTCAAGATCCGCAGCCGCGAGATCGATATCGCTGCGCGCCTGCTCGCGCGGACGGACGATCTCGAACTGCTGGCGGCAGGTCAGCGCAAGAATCTGCCGATCCTCGAGGGCTGGCGCTTCGAACAGTTCGGTCGCGATGCCCTTGAACTGGTTGAGGGCAAGCTGGCGTTTGCAGTGGTGAACGGCCGGCTCAAGATGGCGCATATCGACGATATCGGCGGTTCCGCAGACAAGCCCGAAGTCGTCGTTCACGTGGACGAATAGGTCAAGATGAGCACATACCTGCCCACGCTCAAGCAATTGCAGTACCTCGTGGCCTTGCACGAGCATGGGCATTTCGGGCGTGCGGCGGACTCGTGCTTCGTCTCGCAATCGACGCTGTCAGCCGGTCTGCGCGAGCTGGAATCGCTGCTGGGCGTCGTGCTGGTCGAACGCACTCGCCGCGTGGTCCGCTTCACGCCGCTGGGAAATCAGGTGGTGGCCAAGGCGCATCGTCTGCTGCGCGAGGCCGAGGAGCTTTCCGAACTGGTGCAGAGCCACGGCGCGCCCCTCGCCGGCGAGTTGCGCATGAGCGTGATCCCGACGATCGCGCCGTTCCTGCTGCCGCGCATACTGCCGCGCCTGCGCAAGGAGCGCCCGCAGCTCAAGCTCTTCCTGCGCGAGGAGCCGAGCGCCGCGGCAATCGAATCGCTCCACCATGGCCGGGCTGACTGCGTGCTGCTGGCCCTCCCCTACGCCACTGGCGAAGTCGAAACCGAAGTCCTGTTCAAAGACGAATTGCTGGTCGCCTTCCCCAAGGACGATCCGCGCGATCCGCCTGCAACGATCACCGCAGACCTGATCGACGAGAACCGCCTGCTCCTGCTCGAAGACGGCCACTGCCTGAAAGAGCACGCACTGGCCGCCTGCAACCGCCCCGAAATGCGCGCCAGTGCCACGATGATCGGCACATCGCTCCACACGCTGGTGCAGATGGTCGACAACGGGCTTGGCCTCACCATGCTGCCACAGATGGCGATCGATGCGGGCATCCTGCACGATACCCAGATCGTCGCCCGCCCGCTGAAGGCCGACCACGCCTGGCGCGACATTGCGTTGGTCTGGCGCCGCAACAGCCCCCGCGCCGAGGAGTTCCACATGCTGGCGCAGGAACTCCGGGCGGGTTGAGCGCTCTAAATTCCCGCTAGCACGAGACCCGCCAAGGCGCAGACACCAAGCGTCGTGATGATGCCCAGGCGCAGACGAAAGATCATCACCGCGCTTCCAAGCGCGATGACCAGCACTCTCCAGTCAAGGGAAGCTAGGTCGGGCAGATCCAGCGTGATGGCCCCCAAGCTAGTCGGCGTAAGACGCGCGAACAGGACGTGCAGGGCAAACCACAGCGTCAGGTTCGCTATCACGCCCACCACGGCCGCGGTGATAGCCGCCAATCCACCCTTCAGACGCGGCGCATTCTCCAGCCGGTCCAACCAAGGGCTGAACGCGAATATCCACATGAAGCAAGGCACGAAGGTCACCCAAGTCGTCAGGATTGCGCCCAGGAGTCCGGCAAGGTAGGGGCCGAACGGCTCTGGCGCGCGAAACGCGGCAAGGTAGCCCACGAACTGCGTAACCATGATCAGCGGCCCGGGCGTCGTTTCGGCAAGGCCCAGTCCATCGGCCATTTCACCGGGCCGCAGCCAGCCGAACCCGTCGACCGCCTGCTGCGCCATGTAGGCAAGCACGGCATAGGCCCCGCCGAAGGTCACGACTGCCAGCTGGGAAAAGAACACGCCGATCTTCCACAGCACGTGGTCGGCGCCCAGAGTTGTCAGCACCAGAGCCAGGGGCAACACCCAGATCATCGCGCCCACGGCAATGGCGCGCATCGTGGCACCCCAGGGTCGCGGCCCGCTGGTTTCAGCCGGCGCGCTGGACTTGACCCCGAGCATGTCGGGTCGCCGCGCTGCGAGCACCATGCCGAGTGCCCCTGCTCCGAGAACGACCGCAGGGAACGGTACGGCAAATAACGCCAGCCCGATGAAGGCCGCGAGCGCTATGATCTTCTTGGTCGGCGTGCCAAGCGCCCGCCCGGCAATCCGCAGGAGCGCCTGCACGACAATCGCCAGAACGGCCGCCTTGATGCCGAGAAACAGTGCGGAAAACCAGCCAAGACCTGCCGCGGCCGCATAGAGCATCGACAGGGCGAGGATCACCGCGGCCCCCGGCAGGACGAAGAGCAGCCCCATGGCCAGCCCACCGCGATTGCCGTGCACCTTCCAGCCGATCCACGTCGCCAGCTGCTGCGCTTCAGGGCCAGGCAGAAGATGGCAGAAATTCAGCGCGTGCAGGAACTGGTCCTCGCTGACCCAGCGGCGTTCGTCCACCAGTTCGCGATGCATCAGGGCGATCTGTCCGGCCGGACCGCCGAAACTGAGGCAGCCGATCCGCGCGCCCACGCGAACCAGCTCGGAGAAATCGGGTTTATTCAGCAAATCTGTACGTTCACTCATGGTCAGCCCAACTACCTGCGGCCCGCAAAGCGGGCCGTGCAGGCAACGCTTGGGCTTCTGCCATGGCAGAACGCCTGACCGGGAGGTTGCATCGCCCCGGACATCCAGTAGTGCTCATTTAACTGCCGCTATCCAAAACCGCAAGCGCGCTCAATCCATGTGCTTGAGGCCGACGCGCAAGTAGTCCCAGCCCGTGACCACGGTCAGCACCGCTGCGCCCCACAGCGTGGTGAGGCCAACGGTATGCGGGACGTTCACCGTCAAACCTCCAGCTGTCACCAGCCAATCGGGCAGGGCCTGACCGAGGATCAACGCGCCGAGCGAGATCATCTGGAACGTCGTCTTCCATTTGGCGAGGCGGCTGACCGGCACGGAGACACGCAGGCCCCCGAGAAACTCCCGCAAACCAGACACCGCGATCTCACGCAGCAGAATCACCAATCCGGCGATCACGTGCATGTCGCCAACGTACGGTCCGCGCAGCACGCCCTGCGCTGTCAGCACCAGGATAACGGCAGCGACCATGATCTTGTCCGCTATCGGATCAAGGAAGACGCCCAGCTTGCTGACGGTCCCCTGAGCGCGAGCAAGATAGCCATCGAAATAATCGGTGATCCCCATCAGGCAATAGACGCCAAAGGCGAGCCCATAACCGAGGTGCCATTCCGGCCACCAAAGCAGCGCTGCCAGCAAGGGCACCGTAACGATCCGTGACAGGGTGAGCAGATTGGGCAGCGTCAGCATGGAAAAGGCATAGCCTGCATTCGCGCCAAACGGAATCGCAACATTCACCGCTTAAGACAGCCACCGCAAAACCTCTTGCCCGCAATCCTCACCGGGCTAAGGGTGCGCTCAAGAAGCGATGTCGGCAAAGGGTTCATGACAACATCGACGCATCTGGTGCGCACGCGCCGTTTCCTGCCGCTGTTCGTCACCCAGCTGCTGGGGGCCTTCAACGACAATCTCTACAAGAACGCGATGGTCCTGTACGTTGTGTACAGCGTCTACAATTCGGAGGCTGCCGAAGCGCGCTTCTCCGCTATCGCTTCGGGCCTGTTCATCCTGCCCTTCTTCCTGCTCTCAGCCTTGGCAGGCCAGTTGGCCGACATGCGTGACAAGGCGAAGATCATCCGCGTCGTGAAAGCGTGTGAGATCGCGATCATGCTTGTCGGTGGGACGGGCCTCGTCCTGGCCTGGCTGGGGCTTGAAGTCGAACAGGTGGCGATTCCGCTGATGCTTGCCGCCCTGCTGGCAATGGGCGTGCATTCCACGTTCTTCGGCCCGATCAAGTACGCCATCCTGCCGCAGCATCTCCATGACGGCGAGGTTCTGGCAGGCACCGGACTCGTCGAGGCAGGCACCTATATCGCCATCCTCGCCGGCACGATCCTGGCAGGCTGGATTCCGGTGGAAGTGGCGGCAGGTGGCGTAGTCGTGACGGCGCTCATCGGCTACTTCTCCGGTCGACAGGTCCCCCCTGCCCCGCCGATGATCGAGGCACAGAAGATCGATTTCAACGTCTTCACGTCATCGTGGAGACTGATCCGCAACACGACGCGGCACCGACAGGTGTTCATGGCGATCGTGGCGATCAGCTTCTTCTGGACCGTCGGCACCGTGCTGTTCATCCAGTTTCCGCCCCTTGCCAAGAACGTGCTTTCTGCCAGCAAGGAGGTGGCAAGCCTCTTTCTGGTGATGTTCTCGATCGGCATTGCCATCGGTTCGATGTCGATCAACGCGCTGCTCAAGGGGACCGTCTCGGCGCGTTATTCGCCCGCGTCGGTGATCGTGATGGGCCTGTTCATCGCCGCGTTCCATCAGGTTTGCGATTACTGGCCCGCACATCCCGGCATGCCATTGATGGACGTTGCCACCTTCATCGCTCAGCCCCTCGCCATCCCCCTGCTGCTTTGCCTGCTCGGCATCGCAGTGGCAGGCGGCATGTTCGTCGTGCCGCTCTACGCATTCCTGACGACCGTGGTCGACAAGTCCGAGACAGCCCGCACGATCGCTGCCAATAACATCGTTAATTCAGGAGCCATGGTGGTGGGGTCGCTGCTCGCGGTTGGCCTCAGCGCAGCAGGGGTCGCCATTGTCGACCAGTTGCTGCTCGGCGCAGCGATGTGCGTGGTCTCGGCCTGGCTCGGTTATCTGCTGTACCGCGCGGAGAAGGCTGCCAAGGCAGTCTGATCAGGCGATAAACACCATGATTGCCAGGAAGCAGGCGCAATAGGCGATCAGGAAATCGCGGATATCCTGCATGGATATGCGCCGCAGGTTGACTGGTTCAGACCGTATGTCTGCTTCGCGCAGCAGAGCCTCTGCCCGCTTCATCGCCGCCAGCACTTCCGGCTCATGGCGCGGCAACTCGCGCAACGCGTGCCGCGGCAACTGGGCGCGGAACGGGTGGCGTGCGGTGCCATAGGCGGTGCTGGGCGACATGGTCATGACCTGACCTTAACGCTTTTTTCACCCTTCGGTATCCCGGCATTCTGCGCTTTTTGCAGTCGTGCCTGTTCGGGACAGTCTGGCGCACACAGAAAGAGGCCGCCCCATCCGGGACGGCCTCCTGTGACCGGCCTGCCGGTCAAAACTGGTCCTGAATTGAATCAGACGTCGTCGCCGAGTGCGCCCTTGACCTTCCCGGCCGCCTGTTGCGCTTCACCCTTGCGCTCCTGCGCCACGCCTTCACCATGGAGGCTGGCATTGTCGGTTGCCTTGCCCGCTGCCTGCTTGGTGTTGCCAATGGCTTCGTTGGCAAGGCCCTTGGCGCGATCGGTCAGCTCACCCATCTTTGATCTCCTTGAATTTACGGCGAAGTTGCATCGCCTTCACGAAGATCAGTACGCACTGAATCCGCCGCGGTTCCGGCTTAGAGCACGCCTGCCATGCGCAGGATAAGGTTCCATTCGACTGGTCGCACGGCACCCACAGAAAGGCGCGAAAGCCGGATCAGATCCATCTCCTGAAGTTCCGGCGTGGCCTTTATCTGCTTCAGGGTCACTGTCTGCGGCAACTTCTCGACCGGCTTAACCTTCACCGCCGCCCACTTGCCTTCCGGATCGGTAGGATCAGTCAGACCGCCCTCGCTGATCACGATCACGCCAACCACCTCGACACCAATGTTGGAATGATAAAAGAACGCCAGATCGCCAGCCTGCATTGTGCGCAGGTTGCGCGCGGCGAGGTGGTTGCGCACGCCGTCCCACGTCCCCTCCCCTTCTGCGACGAGGTCATCCCAGCCATAGACGTCCGGTTCGGACTTCATCAGCCACAGGTTGCGGCCAGTCGTGTCGGTGATGTTGATTTTGGTCATGAAACCCCACGCGAATCCCGTTACAGGCGGTTTCCATAGCGACAATTTTCCGAACTGGAACACCATGCCCCTGCAAACCCTGCCGGTGATCTCGCTGAACAGCGAGCCCGCAACGCTTTCCCGTGACCTTGGCGAATCCTTCCAGACCTTCGGCTTTGCCATGGTCCGCGACCACGGTATCGATGCCGAACTGATCGCGCGCGCCTGGACTCTCACCGCCGAGTTCTTCGCCCTGCCCGAGGACGAGAAGCGCAGCTACTACATCGAGGGCCTTGGCGGCGCCCGTGGCTACACGCCATTCGGCACTGAAATCGCCAAGGGTGCAAAGCGCCACGACCTCAAGGAATTCTGGCACGTCGGCCGCGATCTGCCAGCAGACCATCCGCTTGCCGCGATGTCGATGTTCCCCAACGTCTGGCCGACCCGCCCCACAGGCTTCCGCGAGACTTTCGAAGCGCTCTATGCCGAGTTCGACCGCGTCGGCGCGCGCATCCTGTCGCGCATTGCGGTGTGGCTGGGGCTTGACGAGCACTGGTTCGACCCGGCGATCGAGGATGGAAACTCGGTCATGCGCCTCCTGCACTATCCCCCCCTGCCCGCCGATGCCGAACCCGGCGCGATTCGCGCCGGTGCGCACGAGGACATCAACCTGATCACGCTGCTGCTGGGCGCAGAGGAAGCAGGCCTTGAACTGCTGACGAAGCAGGGCGAATGGATTGGCGTCTCGCCGCCTGAAGGCGCGCTGGTGGTCAACATCGGCGACATGCTGCAGCGCCTGACCAACCACGTCCTGCCCTCGACGACGCATCGCGTGCGCAATCCCGAAGGCGAGCGCGCCCGCCACAGCCGGTATTCGATGCCTTTCTTCCTGCACCTGCGCAGCGACTTCCCCTTCAGGACGCTGGACCAGTGCATCACCCCGGAAAACCCCGACCGTTACCCGGTTTCGATCACGGCCGATGATTACCTGCAGGAACGCCTGCGCGAGATCGGGCTGAAGAAGTAACCTCGGAATTCCGCGCCCCCCGCCCGAGCGGGGGCACGGCATTGCAGATTCAGCCCGCCGGCCGCTCCACCGGGACAACGTTGTACTTGCGCACCTCATCCTGGCTCAGGCAATAGCGTGTCGACGGGTTCTCCTTCGTCGCCACGGCCTGCTGCTTGTACATCACCTCGGTCAGCAGCTTTCGGCTGATGCCCATGCGGATCAGGAAATCGTTGTCCTCGCTTGCCAACAAGGCGCTGGCCTGTTCGATCTCGCCGATCAACCGAGTGGTCTCCTCGGTGCCTTCATCGACCGATATCTCGATGACGTCGCGGTCGCCGGTGTGGGTGAACATGTGGACCATGAACATTCCACCGGGCTCCACAAACCGGCGATCGCCGCCCATGAACACGAAATTGCAGGCCGAAAAGCACGTCCATCCCGAAGGAATGCGGGTGACCATGCCGGGATAGGACCGAATCACCTTCCCCGCGCGATTGCCGGCAGCGGCATCTCCCCCTCGGGATTTCAGCCAGACCTCCTCGATCCGCTCGTCGGCGTCGATCGCCGCTTTCAGGCGTTCAGGCAAACGCGAATCGATGATGCCGTCGGCAATCAGCACGCGCTTGCCGCCCTTGTCGACAGGGGTCAGCTTCATGGCCTGGGCAAGGCCCCATTCCGGTTTCTCAGGGCATGTCGGGTTCCTGGGGTCCATCGCGACCGGCTTTGTTGCCCCTGTGGCCAGCAGCAGGGCCAGAAACGGGAAAGCCAGCCGCATCAGGCCGCCAGCGAATAGCGTGCGGAACCCGGAGCACGGCACATGCGCTTGTTGGCAGTCGTCTCCTCACCGTTGACGATGATGACGTCGGTCACGGTTATGCATTGGCGTCCCACCGCTCCGTTCGATGCCAGCTCATCATTGCGCGCGGTGACGGTCGAAGTGCCCGACACGTTCTCGCGGGTGTTCGACGTCCACGACGAGGTGCTGCCAACCTCTTCGCCCCGCGTCGCTTCAACCGTGGCTTCGGCTGCCTGCTTCTGCTCCTCGGGATCGAGACGGCAGGCAATCGCGTTTGTCAGCGTGTCGGCGAACTCGGCCGAAGGGAAGAAGCTGCCGACACCTGCCGAACTTGCGGCCCGCCCCACGCCCTGTCCGATCAGCCCGCCAAGAATCGAAGACCCGGTACTCTTGCTCTTGCCCTTGGGGCAGCCGTCTGCGCTTTTTTGCGAGGACGACGAACTGCGCGGGATCGACGGAATGCTGAAGCCGCCGAACTGCGCCGAGGCCTGGCTACCGACCAGGGCCATGGCTGCGAGAGTCGCCGCAATACGGCAGGAAATGGCAAGAGGCTTTGGCGCGCGGCGCATGACAGGTCTTTCCGGCAATGTGACTTGTGCGGCCCTTTAGGTGACCGGAGGCTAGCAAGGCTGTGATCTTCGTCAATCGCGGCGCGACAGGCTGATCACATCACCCACCTCAGATGCTACGCGCACCAACGCAAAAGGCCGCCCGGAGGCGGCCTTTCAAGGAGGGGATGGTGGAGCCTAGCGGGATCGAACCGCTGACCTCCTGCATGCCATGCAGGCGCTCTCCCAGCTGAGCTAAGGCCCCATTTCCCATCAGGCTCGCCCTGGGAGGCGAACCGTTCCGGCGGTGTCTCTCGCCGGGAGCCGCGCCTCTAAGGGAGGTTGCCTTGGCTGGCAAGACGAAAAAATCGCCCCCGGAAATTTTTTGGAGCCGGTCCGAAAACCGGCCCCGAAACCATTACACTTCGTCGTCGTCGCCGTCGTGACCGGCAACGCCAAGATCATCGTCGCCGCCGAGATCGACGTCGTTGTCCGGCGAATCACCGTCCTCATCGATGTCGAGATCCTCGTCGGCCAGATCGACGTCAGGTGCGACATCAACCTTGTCCTTCTGGATCTCCTCGTACGGGATCGGCTGCTTCGATTTGAGCACCGGCTCGGCGGTCCAGGTGTACTTGCACTCGACGCAGGTGATCGGGTCGGCATTGCCCAGATCGTAAAAGCGAGTGCCGCACTTCGGACAGCTGTGCTTGGCGCCCCATTCCGGCTTGACCATGAAACTTCCTCAAGACTGGCCCGGCAGGACAGAACATCGCCGGGCGGAGAACTGCACGCTTGATGGGTCCGCTCGTGCGCGGAATCAAGAGAGCGCGCGCCTTGCCATAGCGGCGCGCTGCTGTCAAAAGCCGCGCGCTTTATCAGCCCTCCCCGCTTCGAAAGTAGAGATTCCGTGTCCTCTCACGATCCGGCGCAGATGCGCCCCCGCCGCTTCACTGCCAACGGACCTCTCAGGGGCCGGATCCGCGTGCCCGGCGACAAGTCGATCAGCCACCGCTCGATCATGCTCGGCGCATTGGCCGTGGGCGAGACGCGAGTGACAGGGCTGCTCGAAGGCGAGGACGTGCTCTCGACCGCTGCTGCCATGCGCGCGATGGGTGCGACGATCGAGCGTGATGCCGATGGCATGTGGCACGTCCATGGCGTCGGCGTCGGCGGCCTGCTGCAGCCTCAGGCCGCGCTCGACATGGGCAATTCCGGCACCTCGACTCGCCTGCTCATGGGCCTTGTCGCCACGCATCCGATCACCGCGACATTCGTGGGCGACGCATCGCTGTCCAAGCGCCCGATGGGGCGCGTGATCGATCCGCTCTCGACCATGGGCGCGGAATTCACCGCGAGCCCCGGCGGCCGCCTGCCCCTCACGCTGCGCGGCATCTCGCCCGCAGTCCCGATCGAATACCGACTGCCAGTCGCCTCGGCGCAGGTGAAGAGCGCGATCCTTCTCGCAGGCCTCAACACCCCCGGCATCACCACGGTGATCGAGCCGATCCCCACGCGCGACCATTCCGAACGCATGCTGCGCGGCTTCGGCGCCGAGCTGACGGTCGACATCGCCGATGACGGCGCGCGCGTGATCAAGGTGCGGGGCGAGGCCGAGTTCAAGCCACAGGACATCGTCGTGCCCGGCGACCCCTCCTCAGCCGCGTTCTTCGTGGTCGCCGCGCTTCTGATCGAAGGCTCGGACCTCGTGGTCGAGAACGTCGGCCTCAACCCCACGCGCGCTGCGCTGTTCGATGTGCTGCGCCTCATGGGCGGCAGCATCGAGGAGCTTGACCGTCGCGATGTCGGCGGCGAGCCCGTGGCTGACCTGCGCGTGCGGCATTCGCTGCTCTCCGGCATCGACGTCGATCCCGCCGTGGTGCCCAGCATGGTCGACGAATTCCCGATCCTGTTCGTCGCCGCTGCGCTGGCCAAGGGCCGCACGGTAACGACCGGTCTCGAGGAACTGCGCGTCAAGGAGAGCGACCGCATCAGCGCCATGCGCGCCGCACTGGAACTGGCCGGTGCTACCGTCACCGAAACCGAGGACGGGCTGATCATAGATGGCACCGGCGGCGATCCGCTTCCCGGCACCGCGGAAGGTGCCAGCGTCGTCACCCACCTCGATCACCGCATTGCCATGTCGATGGCCATTGCCGGCATCGCCAGCAAGCGCGGCGTCGAGGTTGACGACACCCGCCCCATCGCCACCAGTTTCCCGGTCTTCGAAAGCCTGCTGGAGGGCGCGACGCGTTGACCAGTCACGATCTGGCCAACATCATCGGCTTCTGCGGCACCGCCTGCATTATCTTCGCCTACGGCTATGCCACCCGGCAGGACCGCCCCGACCCCCTCGTCCAGCACGGCGTCAACCTGCTCGGCGCGGTGCTGCTGACGATCTCGCTGCTGTTCAACATGAACCCCGCCTCGTTCGTGCTGGAGTTCTTCTGGGCGGCAATTGCGATATGGGGGCTGGTCAAGGCCTTCCGCAACCGGAGTTCCAACCCGTGATCATCGCTGTCGACGGCCCGACCGCTTCGGGCAAGGGCACCATCGCCAGGGCGCTGGCCGCACATTACGGGTTGCCTCACCTCGATACCGGCCTGCTCTATCGCGCCGTGGGCCGACAGGTATTTCTGAGCGAAGGCAACCCGGATGACGCGGGCGCCGCCCTTGCTGCCTGCGCCTTCCCGGAAAGCCTGCTGGCTGACCCTGAACTGCGCAGCGAAGAGACCGGCGGTTACGCCAGCCGCGTGTCAGTCCACCCTGCCGTCCGCGCCGCGCTGCTCGAACGCCAGCAAGCCTTTGCCAACCAGCCCGGCGGCGCGGTCCTCGACGGCCGCGACATCGCCACCGTCATCGCCCCCCACGCCGACGCCAAGCTCTTTGTCACCGCCAGCGTAAGCGCCCGCGCGATGCGCCGCTGGGTGGAAATGAAGCAGCTTGGCAAGGACGTGGAGCGCGCCGAGATCGAAGCCGACCTCGAAGCCCGGGACGAACGCGACCGCAACCGCGCCGAGGCTCCGCTTCGCCAGGCCGCAGGCACGGCGCTGCTCGATACATCAAATCTGACCAAGGAAATGGCAGTGGCGACAGCGATTGCGCTTGTCGAAAAACAGCTAGGGGAAAAGGCCTAGGCCGCAGCTGGACGCATCTTCAGATCGGCCTCTTCGACCACCGCTTGAAAAACGCAGGTCTCGCCGATTCCTTTCAACGTCATCATCATGGGCGGACCAAACGCGCCACGGTCATTTGCGCGCAGCCATGTGCTTTCCGAGATCGCGATCCCATTTGCCGCCGCGGTCCCTTCGAGGCGTGCTGCAATGTTCACCGTGTCGCCCCAATAATCGTATGCCATGCGGGTCGCGCCGATCACGCCGCCAACCACAGGTCCGGAGTGGATGCCGGCTCGCAGGCCTACTTCATCGACGCCGGCAACGCGCTTGAGCTCCTCGACACCGGAGAGCACCGCGCGTGCAAACGCGATGGCGGCATCGGCACTGTTACCGCTCGGTATGTTCCCGCCGGCGATCGCGAGGTAGGCATCGCCCACCGTCTTGACCTTTTCGACTCCAAACTCGCGGGCGCAGGCGTCAGCATGATTGAAGAAGCTGTTGAGCAACTCCACCAGATGGCCCGGCGAAACCCGCTTCGTCAGCTTCGAGAAACCGACCATGTCGATGAAGATCACGCTGGCATCGGCGTACGAATCCGCAACCATCTGCCCTGTCCGTATCCGCTCCACCGCCGTGGTGGGCAGCATGTTGAGCACCAGCTCCTCGTTGCGGGCACGCTCTGCGTCCAGCGAATCCGCCAGCATGAAGGCAGCGCGGCTCGTCCGTCCTACCGCCAGATTTATCGCCGCCATGACCAGGGCTCCACTCAAGTAGCTCAGCAAGGCATAGACCACCGCGGCATCGACAGACTGTTCCGGAATGACTTGACCCAGCCAGCCAAGAAGGTCGCATCCAAGCCATCCCAGAAAAAGGTGCGGACGGCCGGCCAGAGTCACTGCCGCAAATGCCGTGATCGCCAGCCTGTTGATGACGCCGACGGCGTGAAGGTTGGTATGGATGTGCAGCAGATGGTCGAACAGAACGAAATTGATCCGCGCCACGATCAGCGAAATCACCAGCAGGGCGGTGAAATCGACCATCGGATGACGGACGTAGTCCTGCCAGAATGTGGCGCCGATATAGGCCCCGATGCACATCAGGCCGATGCCCAGCCAGAAGGCCAGACGCGCATTCTCGACCGGATCGAGATAGAGCGGATTGATGACGGAATAGGCCAGCATCACTGCCATGAACAGGACAGCGTAAAGCCGGACGAACGGCGTCCGCAAAGTACGCGCCGTCTCGTTGTAGCGGGCTTCGGTCGCCGCGTCATGGAACGTGCTGAACACCCCGGGCTGCTCCATCGCGGATCTCCTTGAAGATGCAGACTATCACGAGAAGTTTAACAGGTTCTGCGAACGGCCACACGATATCTTGAATACCCCATTTTCCTTGCTTTTCTCGGGCCATGAGCCTAAGCGCCGCCCGTCCGCGCAGGTCTTTGCCTGAGCGGGTGCCTTCGGCAGCATTCGGCTCCGGGGGCGGTTCGGCCCTTTTTGGCCCACGGCCCGCATGGGGCGGTACGTGGAGGAAAGACCGGCGGAAACAACCGCCTGGCCGGAATACCTAGAAACAGGAAGCTTTGATAATGGCTACCAACCCGTCGCGCGACGATTTCGCCGCGCTGCTTGACGAATCGCTTGGCGGAGCCGCCAACGGTGGCTTCGAAGGCCGCGTCGTCAAGGGCACCATCACCGCCATCGAAAACGACAAGGCCGTCATCGACGTGGGCCTGAAGAGCGAGGGCCGCGTTGCCCTGCGCGAATTCGCTGCCCCCGGCCAGGCGCACGGCCTCAAGGTCGGCGACGAAGTCGAAGTCTACGTCGACCGCGTAGAGAACGCCGATGGCGAAGCCATGCTGTCGCGTGACCGCGCCCGCCGCGAAGCCGCGTGGGACAAGCTCGAGAATGAATTCGGCGAAGGCAAGCGCGTTGAAGGCGTGATCTTCGGCCGCGTGAAGGGCGGCTTCACCGTCGACCTCGACGGCGCCGTTGCCTTCCTCCCCGGCTCGCAGGTCGACATCCGCCCGGTCCGCGACGTGACCCCGCTGATGGACATGCCGCAGCCGTTCCAGATCCTCAAGATGGACCGCCGCCGCGGCAACATCGTCGTCTCGCGCCGTGCGGTGCTGGAAGAAACCCGCGCCGAACAGCGCTCGGGCCTGATCCAGAACCTCAAGGAAGGCCAGATCATCGACGGCGTCGTCAAGAACATCACAGATTACGGTGCGTTCGTGGACCTCGGCGGCATCGACGGCCTGCTCCATGTCACCGACATGAGCTACAAGCGCGTCAACCACCCGTCGGAAGTCATCGCCATTGGCGATACCGTCAAGGTGCAGATCATCCGCATCAATCAGGATACGCAGCGCATCAGCCTCGGCATGAAGCAGCTTGAAAGCGATCCGTGGGATGGCGTTGCCGCCAAGTACCCGGTCGGCGCGAAGCTCTCGGGCACTGTCACCAACATCACCGAATACGGTGCGTTCGTGGAACTCGAAGCCGGCATCGAAGGCCTCGTCCACGTTTCGGAAATGTCCTGGACCAAGAAGAACGTCCACCCCGGCAAGATCGTCTCGACCTCGCAGGAAGTCGACGTGCTGGTTCTGGAAGTCGACAGCGACAAGCGCCGCATCAGCCTCGGCCTCAAGCAGGCCCAGCAGAACCCCTGGGAAGCCTTCGCCGAAAAGCACCCGGTCGGTTCGACCGTGGAAGGCGAAGTCAAGAACGCGACCGAATTCGGCCTGTTCATCGGCCTCGATGGCGACGTGGACGGCATGGTCCACATGTCCGACATCGCCTGGGGCATCTCGGGCGAAGACGCGCTGGCTCTGCACCGCAAGGGCGAGCAGGTTTCGGCCGTGGTTCTCGATGTCGACGTCGAGAAGGAACGCATCAGCCTCGGCATGAAGCAGCTTGAAAAGGGCGCTCCGGCTGCTGGTGGCGTTTCGGCTGCTGGCGCTGGCTCGCTGCGTCGCGGCGAAGTCGTCACCGTCACCGTTCTCGAAGTCCGCGACGGCGGCCTCGAAGTGCAGGCTGGCGAAGACGGCGCAACCGGCTTCATCAAGCGCTCGGATCTGGGCCGCGACCGTGACGAACAGCGTCCGGACCGCTTCCAGGTCGGCCAGAAGCTCGACGCCATGGTCACCGGCTTCGATCGTTCGAAGAAGCCGAACTTCTCGGTCAAGGCCCGCCAGCTGGCCGAAGAGAAGGAAGCCGTGGAACAGTATGGCTCGTCGGATGCCGGCGCATCGCTGGGCGACATCCTCGGCGCCGCTCTGAAGGCGAAGCAGTAAGCGCGACCGAAGGTTGCGCCCCCGCGAAGGCGGGGGCCTCCCTCGGCCAAGCGCTGCGCTTCCTCGAAGCGAGCAAAAAGCAAAAGCCCGTCCGGAGAAATCCGGGCGGGCTTTTGCTTTGTCCGGAACGCGGCGCTAAGCTGCAGCCATGACGCTAAAGATCCACCAATTCCCCTGCCTGTCCGACAACTACGGCTTCCTCGTCCACGATCCGGCAAGCGGCGAAACCGCGTGCATCGACACGCCCGACGCGCCAGCCTACCTGCGCGAGGCCGAGGCGAAGGGCTGGCGCATCACTCAGATCTGGAACACGCACTGGCACCCCGACCATGCCGGCGGCAACGAGGCGATCAAGTCGGCCACCGGCTGCACCGTCATCGCCCCCGAAGATGACGCCGGAAAGATCGCCGCCGTGGACCGCACTGTGGCTCAAGGCGACACCGTGCAACTCGGCAGCTTTGATGCGACGGTCATTGACGTTGGCGGTCACACCATGGGTCACTGCGCCTACCACTTGCCCACAGCTTCGGTGGCTTTTGTCGGTGACGCGCTTTTCCCGCTAGGGTGCGGGCGGATGTTCGAAGGCACCCCGCCGCAATTCTGGGCCAGCCTCTCGCGCCTCAAGGCCCTGCCGCCGGAAACCACGCTCTACAGCGCACACGAGTACACCCAGTCCAACGCCCGCTTTGCGCTCTTCGCCGATCCGGACAACGCAGCCCTCGCCGGCTATGCCCGAGGCGTGGATGAAAAGCGCTCGCGCGGCGAATGGACCGTGCCTACCACCCTCGCCGCAGAGCTCGCCGCCAACCCCTTCCTGCGCGCGGACGACGCGGAGATGGCCTCGCGCTGGGGCGGATCATCGCCCGAAGAGACATTTGCCGCCCTGCGCAAGGCCAAGGACACTTTCCGCTGACGCCGATCCTGCTAAAGCGATAGTTGACTTGGGGGTAGCATGGCCGGCGAGAGAAAGATCATCCGCGTAACGTCGTTCGACGTGGCCGAGGCGGCGGGCGTCAGCCAGTCGACCGTCAGCCGTGCCCTTGCCGGTGACACCTCGATCAGCGAACCCACCCGCCAGCGTGTCATGGAAGCCGCCCGCCGCCTGAACTATCAGGTCGACGAGAACGCCGCTCGCCTGCGTCGGGGCCGCACCGGCACACTGGCCGTCGTGATGATCTGTCGCGAGGCGCAGGACCGCAAGGACATCAACCCCTTCTACTTCTCGCTGCTCGGCTCCACTTGCGCCGCCGCCTCGGCCAAGGGCTACGAAACCCTTGTCTCCTTCCAGGATGCGCCCGAGAACTTCTGGGGCCACTTTCAGGAGCGCCGCAAGGCCGACGGCATGATCGTGATCGGCACGACCACCAACACCAAGGCCTGGGACTATTTCCGCGACATGCCGGAAGGCACGCACTGGACTTGCTGGGGCTCGCCCGACAACGACATGCCATGGGTGCGCAGCGACAACCTCTCGGGCGCAACGCTCGCAACCCGCCATCTGCTGGTGCGCGGCTACCGCCAGATCGTCTGCATCGGCTCAGCCACCTCGCCCCAGCGCCAGTTCCAGGAGCGCTATGAAGGCTATGCCGAGGCAATGCGCTCGGCAGGCCTGGAACCTGTCCTGCAACAGGTCGAAAGCGGCCTCGCCCGCGAAGAACAGGGCCGCCGCGCCGCGATTGCCCTGGCCGAGAGCGGCACCCCGTTCGACGCCATCTTCGCCGTCTGCGACGACATGGCCCTGGGCGCGCTCAAGGAACTGACCGCGCGCGGCTACGCTATCCCAGACCAGGTCGGCATCATCGGCTTCGACGGCATCCGCGCCGGCGCGTGGTCCACCCCGCCCCTCACCTCGATCGAACCGGACTTCCAGATGGCAGGGGCCCTGCTGGTCGAGCAACTCTTGGCGAAGATAAACGGCACCGGTGGGTCGGGACGGCGCGTACCGGTCAAGCTGGTGATCCGGGGATCGACACGGGCATGAAGTGGAATCGACAGGATTCCAAAGACGCGTTGACGCTTGCCGGTATCATCGCAGCCTTGCTCTCATTGCCGCTGCTGGGTGCTCTTCTTTTCGCCTTCAACCCACAGCACTGAAGGGCGGAATTGAGGACACAAACAAAAACCCCTCCCGGCTCACACCGAGAGGGGATTTTCATGTTCTGTTGGCCCTGAAACGGCTTGAAGCCGATCAGTTCACCAGCCCGGCAATCGCGCCATCCACCAGAGCCTTGTCGGCACCTGCGGAGTGGTTCTTCGCGATCAGGTCACGCGCGGCAGCAGTTGCAGCTTGTGCAGCCTTGGCGCGCAGGTCGTCGACCGCTGCGCGTTCGGCAGCAGCGATCTTGTCCGAGGCCATCTTCTCGCGGCGGGCGATCACGGCCGCAGTGTCAGCTTCGGCCTTGGCGACGATGGCAGCAGCTTCGGTCTTGGCGTGCTCGACCATGGCCGCCGCGTCCTTCTCGGCGTTGGCGATCTTTGCGGCGTATTCGGCGCGCAGCTTCTCGGCTTCGGCGCGGAGCACCTTGGCTTCATCGAGTTGCTTGCGGATCGCGTCGATCTGCTTGTCGAGACCGCCGACGATCGCGCCGGGGACCTTCTTCGACACGAGGATCGCGAGGAAGATGGCCATCGACAGGGCAACCCATGCACCAGGCCCAAGGCCGAGTGCCGAAGGTTCGACGTGGTGTTCGCCGCCAGCAGCTTCGTGCTCGACGACAGCGGTCGTCTCTACAGCGTTAGCCATTTGCGAGAACTCCCTTCACGGCGGCCTGCGCTTCGGCAGCGGGGATCGACAGGCCGGCAATGCGGCTTGCGATGTCCTGCGCGGCTTCGGCGGCAACGCCTTCCACTTCACCCAGCGCGGCAGCGCGGGCAGCGGCAATGCGGGCTTCGGCAGCCGCCACGGTCTCGTCGATACGAGCCGAAGCGGCGGAAAGCTTGGCGTCGGTGGCCTTGGCGGCGTCAGCCTTGGCGGCCGCAATCACGGCCTGGGCTTCGGCGCGCTGCTTGTTCGCCTGGACGCGCCATGCCTCTTCCTCGGCATCGGCGGCGGCCCGTGCGGCTTCGGCAGCGGCAAGGTCGTCGGCGATCTGCTTGTCGCGGCCGTCCATCGTGGAGACGACCTTGGGCAGCATGCCCCGGCCGATCACGAAGAAGACGATGCCGAAAAACACCAGCAGCCAGAAGACCTGGCTGGAATAGGTGGTGGCAAGCTGTTCAATCTGAGGCATCGCGGGTGTCCGGGCGTCAGGCGGCCGGGGCGGACCCCGGCCAGCATTTCAACAATCAGTGAGCTTCGCGTGCCTTAGGCAACGAAGATCAGGATCATCGCGACGACGAACGAGAGCAGGCCCAGAAGTTCGGCGGCGGCGAAGCCGATGAACAGGCGGCCCTGCTGACCGTCAGCAGCACCCGGATTGCGCAGCGCGCCTTCGAGGAACTTGGCAAACACGTTGCCCACGCCGAGCGAGGCGAGACCGGCGCCCACAGCGGCGAGACCAGCACCGAGCAGCTTTGCGCTTTCTGCGTCCATGTCAAAAACTCCTTTTTCTCAATTCCGTATGGGAAAATGTTGCGGGTATCAGTGAAGGTTCTCGGCGTCGTTCAGATAGACGCAGGTGAGCAGGGCAAAGACGTAAGCCTGGATGCCAGCCACCAGAAGTTCCAGCGCGCAGATGCCGATCATCAGCACGAAGCTGGGAACGGCGGCGAGGAAGAAGGTCCCCACCCCGGCGTTGGTGCCGGAGATGACGAAGCCCGAGAGCACTTCGAGCAGCACGTGCCCGGCCATCATCGCCACGAAGAGACGCAGGCCAAGGCTGAACGGACGCACCATGAACGAGATCAGCTCGATCGGGAAAATGATCGGGATCATCGGAACGGGCGTGCCGTGCGGCACGAACAGGGAGAAGAAGTGAAGGCCATGCTTGGCAAAGCCGACGCCGAGCACGATGGCAAAGCTCATGATCGCGAGCACGCCGGTGACGGTGAAGTGGCTGGTTGCCGTGAACGGATGCACGCCGACCAGAGCCAGCGGCAGCAGGCCGAGCATGTTGGCAAACAGGATGAAGCCGAACAGCGAGAACACGTAAGGCAGGTACTTGCGACCGGCCTTGCCGATGTTGGCCTGAAGCAGGTTGTCGACGAAACCGGTCAGGCCTTCGACAGCCATCTGCCAGCGCCCCGGAACCAGTTCGCGCTTGGCGCCACCGGCGACGAACGCAACCAGCACGACCGTGGTGATCGCCATCCACAGCGACGAGTTGGTGAACGCGATGTTGTAACCGCCGATAGACCAGTGATCGGTCCCGAAAAGGGTCTCGATCGTGAACTGGTGAACCGGATCGACCTTGCCTTCGGCCACGCGCTTAACCCCGTATCACTCGAATACAACAACAGCGCCCTATTCGGGGCGCCGGCTCGAAATTCGGATGATGTTCCGGAATGCCACGACGACCCCCATGAACAGCATCACCAAGAGACCCCAAGGCCTCGTCCCGGCAAACTGGTCGATGACCCAGCCGATGAACGCGCCGCCCACGAGGCCGCCTATCAGTTCCGCCAGCACGCGGTTTCCCATGCGGTAATTCGCATCGGTTTCCCCACCTGCCTTTGGCCGGTTGCGCTCCTCTTCCCGCTCGCGAAGGGCTTTCAGCCGCTTGTCGAGCGCGTCGATCCGCGCATCCTCGCCGATTGGCTCCGTCCCGCCGGGTTCGTCATTCATGCTTGTTCCCCTGATCAGTCGCCCGACCGAAAGTGCAGCACAAACGACGGATGACCGCCGAGAGCGCCGCCCCCTTAGGCGGGGGGTATTCTTGAGTCAACCGTCACGAACCGTGTCTGATCCCCAGTCTGACCCAAGGTATCATCGCAAATGCGAACGCCCTCCCCCGCAAGTGCGAGGAAGGGCGTGAAAGTGGCTGAAACCGGGCAGCGATTCGTATGCGGAATTTTGCGTCAGGGGCAGCGCGAATCACGCAACGGGGCGCCCGCACCGCGGGTCTGCCAGGAACCGTCGGGCGCCTGGTACTTCTCGCCGGGCTTGGTCTGGGCGATCAGCAGGCAGCCCGAGGTGAGCGCATATTCTTCCACGGTTGCCTTGTTGGCCTGGGCCTTCTCGGCATAGACGGCCTTGCGCTTGATGTTGATGTCCTCGACCACCGCGCGCAGCGCCGGAGAGGGCGGCGTGACATACCCGAGATAGCCGTCCATCTTTTCGCCAACTTGGCCGGCAGACCGCGCCGAAGCATAAGCCGGATCGCGGCTCTGCGCGAAGGCGGGCACCGCGATCGTGCCGAGCACGAGCCCGGTTGCAGCGATAATTGCGAAAGGCCTGCGCATCGAAACCTTGGTCATCGTCTTCGTCCTTAGAACGCGCCTGACATCAGAAGATGTCCGGGTTGCTTTCGATCGTGTTATTCGCATCCTGCGCGAGCCGGTACACGACCTCCTGCTTGATGTTGATGTTGAGCTCGATCACGATCGGCTTGTCCGGCGCCTTCACCGAAATGCAGCCGCCCAATGCCAGGCCCCCCATCAATGGCAACGCCAGCAGAAGGCGCGAACAGAACTGAAATCCGTCTTTCCCCATGACGTTTCTCGTCGCAGGCTTCGCGGATCGGGTCAATTCCAGGTTCCTCATGGCATTTTTCCGCTTTCTGCAGGCTGAATGTTTTCAGTGTTTCCGGGAAGGGCGATCACCGGCACCCCGCCGGGGCGCACGTCGTTTGCCGAACGGTAGAGCGGTCGTCCCTGCGCATCGACGAGGCCCAGGGTTCTGGGATCCTTGACGAAGGCGGGATCGTACATCGCCTTGAACGAGGTAATGAGCTGATAGAATGGCGCGCGGATGTTCACGTTGAACTGGATCGGCAGGTTGGCAACTTGCTTGGTGATGAAGTTCCGCTTCGTGCCAGCGCCCTGCTTTACACCGCCGAACTTGACGTTGGTGACGATCTCGCCTTCCAGATCGCCCCGCATGGCGATGGTCATCGTCTTGTAATCCAATGATTTCAGCGCATCGAACGCGAAGTTCGCCATCGCCCCCATGTTCTCGTAGGTCAACGCGCCGATGTATGAGACGTTGCCGCCGGGCGCGCGGGAGACCAGCGTCCCTTCCTCGATCCGCCCGCCGTTCGCGTCGAAAATCAGCGGGAACTGTCCGTCGAAAGTGCCTGTCGCAGCAAGATTTCCCAGTTCCATCTTCTCGATGAACTTGGCGGCATCAATGCCGATGACCGTCAGGGTGTAACGACGGGCTTCGGCCAGGCCGAGGCGCAAGTCGGTTGGCTCCAGCACCAGCGTGCCCCCGAGGAACGGCCAGCGCGCATCGTGCAGTCTAAGCACCTGATCCGGCAGGAGACTTATGTCGACCACACCCTCGGTCACCTCGATGCCGGGGTTGATCGAGGCAACAGTCAGCTTTTGATGCGGGGCGGTGACCATGCCAAGCAGGTCGGTGAACACAAGCTTGCCCTTCAGGCCCTTCACCGGACCGAAAGCTGCTGCAAGATCAAGGTTTTCGGTGCCGAACGTGCCGGAACTTGTCACCCCGCGCGCATTCCAGTCGATGACCCCGTCGCCGGTCACCTTGCCGTTGACATTGGCGACCACGCCGAGGGCAAGGCGGGTCAGTTGCGCAGGCTGGAAGCCCTTGTCGAAGACGAGGTTGTCGACTCTGATGTCGGCGTGGCCGCTGGCGGTTGCGAGATCATGACGCACCTTCACCGCTCCAACCTCGCGCGAGGTCTTTGCTTCGCGCAGCAAGGCATTGGCCGTAATGCGATTATCCGCCAGCGTGAGCGTCGCGCCCGTGGCATGGAGCCTTTCGAACCGCGCTGGGTCCAGGCGGTCGGTGAGGTCAAACTCGGAGCCGGAAAGCACAAGCTTTTCATCGACATAGCGCCACTGCCCCGAGGCATTGGAGATATCGAGCGGGACGGCTGCGAGCGTGGCTCCAACTCCCCCGTAACTGCCCCCCAACTCTCCCCCAACTCTCGCGTCCAGATTGGCAACTGTGAGGTGCGTTGCGGTAGCAGGCGGGCCCAGCGTGACATCCACGGCCGACGCCTTGAGCACGCCCGGCCAGGCAAATCCAACAGCGCCGGTGCGCAGGGCAAGTTTCGTGTCAGCAAGCTTGCCGGTGAGGTCGAGTCCGGGCGTGCCGGCCGCCACCTGCAGCCCCCTTGCCCCGTTGCGGACGATCGCGCTGCCACCGGGTGGGCAGAGCTGAAGGGCGTTTCCATCCACCGCCATCTGGCCGAGTTCCAACCGGTCGAAGCGGGCGGTGACGCAGTGGCGCCAGAGTGCGAGTTCGCCTCGCGCACCGTAGGCACCGCTGACGGGGAGCACGAGGTTCTGCACCGAACCGCCCGGAATTGCGCCGGACAGTTGCGTGGTTCCTGAAAAGCCCAGCGATCCATCGGCGATCTGGGCGACCATCATTTCGGGGATTGCCAGCGAGCCGCCGGCTGCATGCCACGGCGCCATGGTCAGACGGAACAGCGCCTGCCCGGCCCGCCCGCGCTCCATCCGTCCGACGATTCGCGGCAGACCCGCGCCACCGGTTGCAAAACTGCCCGCCAGCAGCGGTGGCCCGCCCTTGGTGCCACTGGCCATCTGGAAGCGCGAAAGCGTGAGCAGCGTCTGCCCGGTGCCGCCGGTCAGCCGTGCCTGCGGAATCACCACCGAAATCGCCTCGCCATTGCGGCGCAGCGCGATCTCGCCGCCGAGGCGGCTGCCACGTTCCTCGCGCTTGAGGCTGGCGCGCAATTGGGCGAGCATCGGGGCGAGGAGCGTGCCGCTGGCACTCCGCTCACCCGAGGCCAGGGCGTTGTCGAGTGCCGCCCCCTGCCGCAGGCCCTGCCCGTCGATCGTTCCGCGGAATTCGGCCTTGCGGAAAGCCTCGCGAGTGCGGACCGAACCTTCCAGCCCGAGCAGGCCAAAGCGAACGCCGCCGCTGCTGACCCCGCCAGCATTGGCATCGACCCGACCGGTCAATGCGCCATCACGGAAAGCGAGGCGCGTATCAAGCGCCAGCGTTTCGGCAGAGAGGCCGGGGACGACCAGCTTGTTGCCGCGCACCGTGGCGGCACCGGCGATTCCTGCAAAACCCTTGTCGGCCCGTGCATCAAGATCCGCCACCAGTGGCCCACTCCTCGCACCGCTGTCGCACGCAATGCGATCCAGCCGGAGCGGCCCGGTCAGCGATGGGCGCTCCTCGCGCACCGCGATTCTGCCGACAAAGCGAGCGCCGTCCGCCTTGCAGCCGCCCCCCATCAGCGACGGCGCAACCGCAGCCAGTGTCCCGGCAAAGCCGTTCTGCAAGCCGCCCTTGCCTTCCACCGAAAGGCCGATCTTCCCCGAATCGGTGAGGATCAGGCCGCGACCGTCCCGGACCTGCAGGTCGAGCCTGGGCAGCGCGAAAGGCTGGTTGTCGGTCTTGGGCGCGTAGATCACCTTGTCGAGCGAGCCAAAACTGACCCTGCCATCCCGGTACTGGCCATAAAGACGCGGGGCGACCAGCTTGACCGAACCGAGATAGGGCGCACCAAGGCCGTAGCGGATACCCACCTCGACCCGCTCTATCGTGAGATCCGGGCGGCGGGGATCCCCCACAACCACGTTGCGGAGAACCTGCCTGCCAGGACCGATGCTTTCTATCTGATAGGTCGCGGGCAAACCGTAGGATTTGAGCTGGCCGACAATGATGCGGTCAGCGATCGAATTGCGGGCAATCCACAGCCCCCCAAGACCTGCCACGGCAAGGACAAGCACAGATACACTGACGCGCCGAAGCCCCTTTCGCGAACGCGCAGAGCCTGGCGGCGCATCCGGTTCCGCCAATTCGAAACTATCTGCCATCTGCCCCCTTCTTGCGCACTCCCACCGCTTGGGCAATGCACGGCATCTACATCTTGCGTGTACGAACTGTTTGTACCGATTGGCGAACACTTGAGCGCCGAAGTGGTGCCCGGATAGGATCAATGACGGATCAAACCGGACTCTTTCCTGAACGGAACGGCGAAAGCGGCAGCAAGACAAGCTTCGATGGCGGCGATGCCAGCGGCCATCGCGCGCGTCTGCGCAAGCGTCTGATGAGCGGCGGGGAAGACGCCCTAGCCGACCATGAGGTGATCGAATACCTGCTGATGGTGGCGCGGCCGAGGATCGACACCAAGCCGATCGCACGTTCGCTGATCCAGCGTTTCGGCAGTCTGGCAGGCGTGCTCACCGCCGATCCACAAGCCTTGGCGCTGCATCCCAACATGGGCGAGACCAGCGCGGCCGCGCTGCGGATCGTCGCGCTTGCCGCACGCAGGTTGGCGAGGACGGTCGTCCGCGAACAGCCGGTGCTTTCTAACTGGCAGGCTCTCCTCGATTACCTGCACATCGACATGGCCCATCTCAACGTGGAGCGGGTGCGGGTGCTCTATCTCAACACCCAGAACATGCTGATACTCGACCATCTGGTCGGCGATGGCACGCTGGACGAAAGTCCGATCTATACACGCGAGGTGGTAAAGAAGGGGCTCGACGTGGGGGCGGCCGCGATGATCCTCGTCCACAACCACCCTTCGGGCAGCCCCAAACCCAGCCGGGCCGACATTCAGGTTACGCAGAAGATCACGGAAGCCGCGCGCCTTATGGGCATGACCGTGCACGACCACATCGTCATCGGGCGCGAAGGCTATACCTCGCTCAAGGCACAGGGCCTGATCTAGTGGATCAGATCGCCTTCTCGCCTGCCTTGCCGACCGATTCGATGTCGCGACCGATGCCCTGGACGGTGTTGCAGGCCGCGAGGGCCAGTGAACAGCCAAGTGCGACGAGGACCAGAACCTTGCGAGCCATGTGCATTCTCCGTGCAATATGCGCTGACGCGGATATAGCGCGGCCGCCGTCGATGCAATCTCGTGCAATGGCCTGGCGACGGGTCCGGCAATCTTCACCACGACACCTCCACTACGACACCGGCACCACGACACCGGCAGCGTAACAGGAATTGCGTGATCGGCCGGGTTTGGCCATCGTGGTCCTCAGGACGGTTGGGCGGGCAGTTTTGCAATACAGGCGCGAAATCGAAGGGCTGAGAGCGCTTGCCGTGATTCCGGTGGTGCTGTTCCATGCCGGCACGCCGGGATTCGGCGGCGGCTTCGTGGGCGTCGACGTGTTCTTCGTGATCAGCGGCTACCTGATCTCCGGCGTGATCCTGTCCGATCTGAAGCAAGGGCGCTTCAGCCTTGCAGACTTCTATGAACGCCGCGCCCGCCGCATCCTTCCAGCGCTGATTCCGATGCTTCTCGCCAGTCTGCTGTGCGCGTGGCTGGTGATGATCCCCGATGATTTTCGCCGGTTCGCCAAAGGGATGGGAGCGAGCGCAGTCTTCGCCTCGAACATGATGTTCGCTCGGGGCTCGGGCTACTTCGACGATGACGAGGGGTTCGAGCCCCTGCTCCACACCTGGAGCCTGTCGGTCGAAGAGCAGTTCTACATCCTGTTTCCCGCGCTGGTGATGCTGTTGTGGTGGGCAGGCCAAAGGCGCCTGCATCCCTGGTTTGCCGCAGTGGCAGCCCTATCGCTCACCGGTTGCCTCGCCCTGGCGGGCAGCCACCAGACCATCGCCTTCTATTATCTGCCGACACGCGCGTGGGAGCTTCTGCTCGGTGCATTCTGCATGGCCTTGCCGCAAGGTCGGACCAACCCGTGGCTGGCCCTTTCCGGCCTGTCACTGGTTCTGGCGGGGCTAGCCTTCGTCGAGGCGGCGAGCGCACCGGACTGGCGGCTGATGCTGCCCGTTCTGGGCACCGCACTCCTCCTCCGCCATGCGCGGCCGGACAATGCTGTCGGCAGCATGCTGTCGCTCCGCCCGCTGGTGGCGATCGGCAGTGCCTCCTACGGCCTCTATCTCTGGCACAATCCGCTTCTGGCATTTGCGCGCTATCAATGGCTGGGGACGCCGCCGATCTGGCTGACGGCAGCTGCGGTCGCCTTTTCGGTCCTGCTGGGGTTTGGTTCGCTGCACCTTGTCGAGCGTCCGGTGCGCGAGCGTCGGATGCTGGCTTCACGCAAGGCGCTGGCCGCGTTCTGCATTGCCGGGTTGGCGCTTTGCCTCGGCATTGGTGCCGCTGGCGCTTTCGGGAAACTGGAACCGGCCAGCGCTGCCCGGCGCAATGCCCTGCTGGCCTATCCGGCTGCATTGCCCCAGCCGGTCGAACACATGCCTCCTGCAGGGGTGCCTGTTCCATACATCCTGTTCGGCGACAGCCATGCCCGCCAATATGTTCACGTACTGGCGGCACGCGCGGGCGAAGGGGCAATGCTGACCCAGGCAGGCTGTTTCTCCCTGCCGGGCGTGACCAACTACAGCTATGCATCCAGCGAGGCTTCGGCTTGCGTCGAGCATTACACGGCTCTGGCCGGCCTGGTGCGCCAGCGGGCTATTCCCGTGGTGATAATCGCGAATCGGTGGGACCGCGCGCTGTTCGACCCTTCGGATTTTCATCGCTTCGGTCGCGCTTCAAGGGACGGATGGCCCCGCCTCGAGGCAGCGCTGGACCAGTTGCGGGCCAGCCTGCCTGCAGCAACGCGAATCGTGATCATCGGCAGCGTGCCGACCGCTGCTTCTGCGGGCCCCGAGATGGTTGGCGGGTACATGCGGTGCCTGGCCTTAGTCAACGCCCGCTGCCCGCAGCATTTGCCGCGCGAAGATGCGGAAGGGTACCGGATCAACCCCCTGCTTTCGCGCTACGCCGCAACGCACCCGGGCGTCAGATTCTTCGATCCGCAAGAGGTGCTGTGCGGGCCGCAGGCCTGCGACATCGTGCAGCACGGCAAAGCGCTCTACTTTGACGACACCCACCTCACCCCGCATGGAGCAGACCGGGTGATTGCCCGGATGCTGGAGCGGATCGGGCCGATTTGACGCCTCGCCCCTTGCGTTCCGGCCCCCTTGCCCCTAGCGGCCCCGGCGAAGCCTGCCGCGCCAAGATTCACGGAGTCGAACATGGTCCCCCGTTACGCCCGCCCCGCAATGACCGCGATCTGGGAGCCGGAAGCCCGCTACCGCATCTGGTTCGAGATCGAAGCGCACGCCACCGAAAAGCTGGGCGAACTGGGCGTGGTGCCGCCTTCGGGCGCCAAGGCACTGTGGGACTGGTGGGCGACCAACCCCGCCATCGACGTCGCCGCGATCGACGCGATCGAGGCCGTGACCAAGCACGACGTCATCGCCTTCCTTGACTGGGTGGCGCAGCAGGTCGGCCCCGAAGCCCGCTTTATGCACCAGGGCATGACCAGCTCGGACGTGCTCGACACCACGCTCAGCGTACAGCTCGCCCGTGCCTCGGACCTGCTGCTGGCCGATCTGGACGCCCTGCTCGAGGCGATCAAGCGCCGCGCGTTCGAACACAAGTACACCCCGACCATCGGCCGCAGCCACGGCATCCATGCCGAGCCGACCACCTTCGGCAAGAAGCTCGCCGAAGCCTATGCCGAGTTCACCCGCTGCCGTGCGCGCCTTGTCGCCGCGCGGGCGGAAGTCGCGACTTGCGCAATCTCGGGCGCGGTCGGCACGTTCGCCAACATCGATCCTTCCGTTGAAGAATACGTCGCCGACAAGCTGGGCCTTGCGGTCGAGCCGGTTTCCACCCAGGTGATTCCGCGCGATCGTCATGCGATGTTCTTTGCGACGCTCGGCGTCATCGCCTCGTCGATCGAACGCCTTGCCGTGGAAATCCGCCACCTGCAGCGTACCGAAGTGCTCGAGGCGGAGGAATACTTCTCGCCCGGCCAGAAGGGGTCGTCGGCGATGCCGCACAAGCGCAACCCGGTGCTGACCGAGAACCTCACAGGCCTTGCCCGCATGGTCCGCTCGGCCGTCACCCCGGCGCTGGAGAACGTGGCACTGTGGCACGAGCGTGACATCTCGCACTCCTCGGTCGAGCGCTTCATCGGCCCGGACGCGACGATCACGCTCGATTTCGCACTCGCCCGCCTGACCTCGGTGGTCGACAAGCTCGTGATCTACCCCGAGCGGATGCAGAAGAATCTCGACAAGATGGGCGGCCTTGTCCACTCGCAGCGCGTGCTGCTGGCGCTGACCCAGGCCGGGTTGGAGCGCGACGCTTCTTACCGTCTGGTGCAGCGCAATGCGATGAAGGTGTGGGAATCGGACGGCCAGCTTTCGCTGATGGAACTGCTCAAGGCGGACCCTGAGGTCGCTGCGGTGCTGAGCGCGGAGCAGATCGAGGAGAAGTTCAACCTCGATTACCACTTCAAGGCCATCGACACGATCTTCGCGCGGGTGTTCGGGGAAGCCTGAGCCCCTTCCTGCCGGGACTCGCCAAGAGACTTAACCTGTCCTAATCATCGGGGCAGGACGGGTGGCTCACGGAGCGAAAGGCATGAGGATGCTGCGCACGATTTTCTGGGTACTCGTCGTTGGCGTGCTGGCTGCGTTCACCGCAGCCAACTGGCAACCGGTCGAGGTCCGCATCTGGGAAGGCCTGCTGCTGGAGACCCGCCTGCCCGCGCTGGTGATCCTTGCTTTCCTGCTCGGTCTCGTGCCGACCTGGCTGCTGTACCGGACGACGCGCTGGCGGCTGACGCGGCGCATTGCCAACCTCGAGGCATCGCTTGGCGCCAGGGCCGCGCCTTCGCTGTCGTCGACCAATCTCGAAACCGCGCGTGACGCGGATACACTCAAGAGCGAGACCCCGTGAGCAACCCGATCTACCTTGCCCTCGATCTGCCCCGGCTCG
Organism: Novosphingobium subterraneum; assembly: GCF_000807925.1. GTDB lineage: Bacteria > Pseudomonadota > Alphaproteobacteria > Sphingomonadales > Sphingomonadaceae > Novosphingobium > Novosphingobium subterraneum. The sequence continues at coordinate 125,035 of NZ_JRVC01000009.1, forward strand.
ACGCCGCCATCGCGCTTGCCAAGAAGGTCAAGGGCCACGTCGGCGGGCTGAAGCTGGGGCTCGAGTTCTTCTGTGCGCACGGCCATCATGGCGTGCACGAGGTGGCCAAGGTGGGCCTGCCGATCTTCCTCGACCTGAAACTGCACGACATCCCGAACACGGTGGCGGGCGCGATGCAGTCGATCCATGTGCTCGAACCGGCGATCGTGACGATCCATGCCGGCGGTGGCCGCGCGATGATGGAGGATGCCAAGGCGGCGGCAGGGGAGCATACCAAGGTCGTCGCCGTGACCGTGCTGACCAGCCTGGACGACAGCGACATGGCGGCGATGGGCGTTGGCGGCTCGGCCCATGACCAGGCGCTTCGCCTTGCCGACCTCGCCCAGGAAGCTGGGCTCGATGGCATCGTCTGTTCGGGGCATGAGGTCGGAGCGATCCACAAGCGCTGGAAGAACGGTTATTTCGTGGTGCCGGGCCTGCGCCCTGCCGACGGCAAGCTGGGCGACCAGAAGCGCGCCGTCACCCCTCGCGCCGCACGCGATGCGGGCGCCAGCGTGCTGGTGATCGGCCGCCCGATCAGCCGCGCGGAAGACCCGGTCGCCGCCGCGCGCGCGATCGAGGCAACGCTCTGACCCCATGATCCGCTTTCGGTTGGCCAAGGCTGGGGACGTGCCAGCGCTGCGGGCGCTGGTCGAGAAAGCCTATCGCGGTGACACCGCCAAGCGCGGTTGGACGCACGAGGCCGACCTGCTCGACGATGAACGCACGAGCGACGCGGAACTCGCCGAGACCATTGCCTCGACATCATCGAGGGTGCTGCTCGCCGAGATCGACGGAGCGCTGGCAGGCACGGTAACGATCACCGATGTGGGCCAGGACCGCGCCTATCTCGGCATGCTTTGCGTCGATCCCGACCTTCAGGCCGAAGGCCTGGGCCGCGCACTGATTGCCGATGCCGAGGATATGGCAAGCGAAGTGTTCGGCGCGCGGCTCATGGAAATGACCGTCATCGACGCGCGGCCCGAACTGATCGCCTGGTACGAACGCCGCGGGTATGCGCGCAGCGGCGAGACGCGGCCGTTCCCCAATGGCGAGGCCGTGCCGTTCCGCATGGTCGTGCTTGAGAAAGACCTTAGCTGAGCGGTCTATTCGGGCGACGGTTCCGAACCGGCAGCCGAATCGCCATAATCGCTCGGCACTTCGGCCTGTGCCTCGCTCGCAGCCTGCTCGGCCTCAGCAATGTCGCGGTGCATTTCGGCATCCTGCTTGAGCGCCTTGCCTGCAGCCCCTGCAAAGCTGCCATCAACACCGTCGCTTGGCCAGCGGTAGGCAGTCGAGCCCCCGGCAAGCTCCGGGTTGAATGGACGGTCCTTCAGCGTGGCATCGACCAGTTCGATCACGCGGTTGCGGATCATGTTGTGGGCCATGCCTGCCGCTGCGCCTTCCCCGGCGCCGCCGCCCTCGCAGGTCACCTTGACCTTGGTCAGCTCGGGCTCAAGCTCGGTCAGGTGCATGTGGCAGACGCGGTGGGCCATGTCGCCCAGGGCATCATAGGTGACTTCGGAGCCGCCATTGCCGGTGATGGTCGTCCGCAACCGGAAGAACGGCCCGTCTCCGGACGACGCGATGCGGGCAGAGAGCAGCTTGTCGTATGCCTGCTTGCGGCTGAGCGGATATTCGTCAGGCTCGGCGGCGCATCCAGCAAGCAGACTGGCCAGTGCAACTCCAAGAATCAGCCCCGAACGCTTCATGTATTCCCCCCACCCAACATGAACATCACATAACCGCGAAGGATTAATCCGGGGTTTCGCGTTTAACCGGGCACCAGTTCAGGTGTGCGACAGTTGGACTGGGCAAGTCTTGCCGCAATCCATCAGGAGACAAGCCCCGTGAAGTTCTTCAAATCCGCTACCGTTCTTGCCGCACTGCCGCTGGTCGCGCTCGCCGGCGCAGGCCTTGCGCAGAGTGCGCACGCGCAGGCCGTCTCGTCCGGGCCCGTCGTCGCCGCTGGAAACACCCTGCTCAACATCTCGGCAGAGGGCAAATCCGCCCGCACACCTGACCTCGCCGTGTTCAACGCCGGCGTCACCACGCAGGGCAAGACAGCGGGCGAAGCGCTGACCGAGAATGCGCAGCGGATGACCGCTGTCATCGCCGCCCTGAAGAAAGCCGGCATCGCCGAGCGCGACATCCAGACCAGCAACCTCTCGGTGAACCCGGTCTATGGCCAGCCCAAGCGCCTGCCCGACGGCTCCTTCGAACAGCAGGATCCGGTGATCATCGGCTATCAGGCGACCAACCAGGTCTCGGTCCGCCAGCGCAAGCTCGACCAGTACGGCAAGGTCATCGATACGCTGGTTTCGGCCGGTGCCAATCAGGTCAACGGCCCCACCTTCCAGATCGACAGCCCCGATGGTGCACTCGACGAGGCGCGGCTCGAAGCCATGAAGAAGGCGCGGGCGCGGGCCGATCTCTATGCCAGGGCCGCAGGGCTGCGCGTTGTCCGCGTGCTCTCGATCAGCGAAAACGGTGGCTGGGCGCCGCCGCAGCCGCCCGTGATGTTCGCCCGGGCAGAAAAGGCCATGGTGCAAAGCGCTTCGCCAGTGGCCGCAGGCGAGCTTGAAATGACCGTGACCGTCAACGTCAGCTACGAACTGGCGCCCTGAGGCCTGATTGACATGGGCGGCGCGCCTCTCCTAACGCGCCGCTCATGCCTGGACCGTCCATCAAGATCTGCGGGGTGACCACCCGCGACGCGCTTTCCGCCACGATCGAGGCGCAGGCAAGCCATGTCGGATTCAACTTCTTCCCGCCCTCCCCGCGCTTTCTTGCGCTGGCCGATGCTCCGGCCCTGGCCATGCAGGCCGAAGGCCGGTTGACCCGCGTCGGCGTGTTCGTCGATGCCGATGATGCGGCTCTGGGCGATGCCGTGGCCGCGGCCCGGCTCGACGCAATCCAACTGCACGGCAAGGAAGACCCGGCGCGGGCGGCGGCAATTCGCACCCGTTTCGGCAAGTCGGTGTGGAAGGTGATTTCGGTGGCAGGCCCGGGCGACGTGGCCAAGGCCGATGCCTATGCCGGTGTTGCCGACTTCATCCTGTTCGATGCCAAGACGCCAAAGGGCGCGGCGCTACCCGGTGGCCTTGGCCTTGCGTTCGATTGGGACCTGCTGCGTGCCTACAAGGGCCCGCTGCCATGGGGGCTTGCCGGGGGGCTTTCGCCCGCGAACGTGGCAGAGGCCGTGCGCGGCACCGGCACGTCGCTGATCGATGTGTCGTCTGGCGTAGAGAGCGCTCCGGGCGTCAAGGATGCCGACCGCATTCGCACCTTCTGCTTCAACGCGCGGACTGCCTGACACATAATATCCCGCGTCCAAACGAAAACGGGCGACCTCTTTCGAGGCCGCCCGCTTCATTTCGCTTGTGGCGAAGTTCGATCAGAACTTCACGCCGAGGCCGACAGCAACTGCGTCGACGTCGATCGTGCTGTCCTTCACGAAAAAGTGACGGTACTCGACCTTGCCGTAGAACTTGCCGAACGAGTGCTGGTAGCCAGCGCCGGCAGTCCAGGTGCCATCGCACAGGTCGCAGAATTCGGTGTTGTAACCGCCAACAGCGTAGAGCTTGCCAGCTTCGGCGATCTTCGCACCGACGCGGCCGTTGAAGCCGAACGAAACCTTGGTGCCTTCGGTCAGCAGCTTGTCAGCCGAAACTTCGGCGCCGACGAATGCGGTCGAACCGAGGTCGTAGTCGTAGCCAGCGGCCACGCCAGCGATTGCTTCGCTTTCACCATCGCTCCATGCAACGCCGCCGCGTGCTTCGACGCGGGTTTCGTTGGCGAGAGCCGGGGTAGCAGCAACAAGCGAGGCTGCGAGAGAGATAAGAACCAGACGCATAGATTTTACTCCTGACTTTTTGGCCCCTTCTGTGAAGGTGGCGAGGCGGCAGGTAGAACCGGTCCAGTTCGGAGACAATGACGAAAGTCACAAGAAATTCAAATCCATCCGAGGATGTGACATAGCTGCAACATTCGGCAGCCTAACAATCGCAGATACTTTCGAGAATTACTTGGCCATTATTATAACGCCAAAAGGCGACCCCTTTCGGAGCCGCCTTCACGACGTTGCAAGGACGCCCTAGTCTGATCAAGATTGCCCGCACATGAACGGATCGTGCAGGTTGCCGCAATGCAGCATGGTATCCTTGCACCGCCCCTGCCCCAAAGGCGCAGGCATTGCAAATCTGGACTTTCCGCAAAGGCTCTGCCAAGCGCGAGCCCATGAACGCGCAGACTCCCAACAGCTTCCGCAACCAGCCCGACGAACGCGGCCACTTCGGCCAGTTCGGCGGTCGCTATGTCGCCGAAACGCTGATGCCGCTGATCCTCGATCTCGAGCAGGAATATCGCAAGGCCAAGGCCGACCCGGCGTTCCAGGCCGAGTTCGACGATCTGCTCGAACACTATGTTGGCAGACCGAGCCCGCTCTATTTCGCGCCCCGGCTGACCGAGGAATTGGGCGGCGCCCAGGTCTGGTTCAAGCGCGATGAGCTGAACCACACCGGCGCGCACAAGATCAACAACTGCATCGGCCAGATCCTGCTCGCCATGCGCATGGGCAAGACGCGGATCATCGCCGAAACCGGCGCGGGCCAGCACGGCGTCGCCACCGCCACGGTCTGCGCGCGCTTCGGCCTGCCTTGCGTGATCTTCATGGGCGCAACCGACGTGGAGCGGCAGAAGCCCAACGTGTTCCGCATGAAGCTGCTGGGCGCCGAAGTCGTGCCCGTCACCGCGGGCGCGGGCACGCTGAAGGATGCGATGAACGAGGCGCTGCGCGACTGGGTGGCGAACGTGCACAACACGTTCTATATCATCGGCACTGCCGCAGGTCCCCACCCCTATCCGGAACTCGTCCGCGATTTCCAGAGCGTGATCGGCAAGGAAGCGCGCGCGCAAATGCTCGCCCGCACCGGACGCCTGCCTGACGTGCTGGTCGCGGCCATCGGCGGCGGTTCGAACGCCATCGGCCTTTTCCACCCGTTCCTCGATGATGCCAGCGTCAAGATGCTCGGCGTGGAAGCGGCGGGCCATGGGCTGGACAAGGAGCACGCTGCATCGCTCGCAGGCGGACGCCCCGGCATCCTCCACGGCAACAAGACCTACCTGCTGCAGGACGAAGACGGCCAGATCACCGAAGGCCACTCGATCTCGGCGGGCCTCGACTATCCCGGCATCGGGCCCGAGCATTCATGGCTCAAGGAAATCGGCCGCGTCGATTATACCTCGGTGACCGACAAGGAAGCCCTGGACGCCTTCCAGCTGCTCTGCCGCACCGAAGGCATCATCCCCGCGCTGGAACCCGCCCACGCCATCGCCGCCGTCAAGAAGCTCGCGCCGACGATGGACAAGGACCAGATCATCCTCGCCAACCTGTGCGGTCGGGGGGATAAGGATATCTTCTCGGTGGCGGAGCATCTGGGAGTTTCGTTGTGACCCGCCTCTCCTCCGCCTTCGCCAAGGGCCGCCCGGCCCTCGTCACTTTCGTCACGGGCGGTGATCCGACGCCAGGCGCCACCGCTTCCATCCTCGATGCTCTCGTCGAAGGCGGCGCGGACGTGATCGAGCTGGGCATGCCCTTCACCGATCCGATGGCCGATGGTCCGGCGATCCAGCTGGCCAATCTGCGCAGCCTTGGCGCTGGCACCAAGACGGCTGATATCCTGCGCATCGCCACCGAATTCCGCGCGCGTCACCCGGACGTGCCGCTGGTGCTGATGGGCTATGCCAATCCGATGACCATCCGTGGCGCCGATTGGTTCGCCGCCGAATGCGTCAAGGCGGGCGTCGATGGCGTGATCTGCGTCGACATTCCGCCAGAGGAAGACGCCGAACTTGGCCCTGCCCTGCGCGCGGCCGGCGTTTCACTGATCCGCCTCGCCACGCCGACAACCGACCATGCGCGGCTGCCCGCCGTGCTCGAAGGTTCGTCCGGCTTTCTCTACTACGTCTCGGTCGCCGGGATCACCGGCATGCAGCAGGCGGCGCAATCGTCCATCGAAGAGGCCGTGGCGCGGATCAAGGCTTCGGCGACGATTCCGGTTGCCGTCGGCTTCGGCGTGCGCACGCCCGAACAGGCCGGGGCCATTGCCAAGGTTGCCGATGGCGTTGTCGTCGGATCGGCCTTCATCGATCTCGTCGCCAAGCATGGTGCGGATGCCGCTGGCCCGGTGAAGGAACTCACCGCTGCGCTTGCCGCCGCCGTCCACTCTGCCCGCAAGGAACTCGTATGAGCTGGCTCAACAAGGTCCGCAACGCGCTTCCCTTCACGCCGAAGCGGGACACGCCGGACAACCTGTGGATCAAGTGCCCTTCGTGCAGCGAAATGCTGTTCACGAAGGACTATGAGGACAACCTCTCGGTCTGCTCCTATTGCGACCACCACGGCCGCATTGGTGCCGACGCACGGTTCGACCAGTTGCTCGACGCTGGCTACGAGCTGCTGCCCGCGCCCAAGGTCAAGGAAGACCCGCTCAAGTTCCGCGACAGCAAGAAGTACGTCGATCGCCTGAAGGCCGCCCGCGCTGCCAATCCCCATGCCGATGCGCTGACCAATGCCTTCGGCAGGATCGAAGGGCAGAAAGCCGTGGTCGGCGTGCAGGAATTCGCGTTCATGGGCGGCTCGATGGGCATGGCCGTGGGCAATGCCTTCGTCGCCGGATGCGAGCGCGCGATCAAGGAGAAGTGCCCCTACGTGGCCGTAACCGCAGCAGGCGGCGCGCGCATGCAGGAGGGCATCCTCAGCCTGATGCAGATGCCGCGTTCGACCGTGGCCATCGCCCGCCTGCGTGCGGCAGGCCTGCCCTACATCGTGGTGCTGACCGATCCGACCACCGGCGGCGTGACCGCGTCCTACGCGATGCTGGGCGACGTGCAGATTGCCGAACCCGGTGCGCTCATCGGCTTTGCGGGGCAGCGCGTCATCCAGGACACGATCCGCGAGAAGCTGCCCGAAGGCTTCCAGCGCGCCGAATACCTCCACGCCCACGGCATGGTCGACATGGTCACCCACCGCCGCGACCTGAAGGTGACGCTGGCGCAGGTGATCGATTACCTGATGGCGGGCAAGGCGGCGGCTTAAGGGCCCTTCCACCAACAGCAAAGTTCCTCCCCGTTTTCACGAAGTGCAAATGGGGATGTGGCATTGGCAACGCCAATGACGGAGGGGTTGCTTGAAAGACTTCGCGATCTCCGAGAACCCGGCGGTGCAGGCGCAGCTTGATCGCCTTGGCGCACTGTCGCTGCCATCGGGGCGCCTTGGCCTGGATACCGTGCGCGAACTCTGCGCGCGGCTTGGCAATCCGCAGGACCGCCTGCCGCCAGTGTTCCATGTTGCCGGAACCAACGGCAAGGGTTCGACCTGCACCTACCTGCGATACATCCTCGAGGCCGAAGGGCTGACGGTTCACTCCGCCACCAAGCCGCATCTGGTCCGCTACAACGAACGCATCCGCATCGCCGGCAAGCTGATCGAGGACGATCTGCTCGCCGCGCTGCTCAAGGAAGTGATGGACGCGGGCGAAGGGCTCGAGCCGAGCTTCTTCGAGGTAACCACGGTCGCCACTTTCCTTGCCTATGCCCGCACGCCTGCGGACGCCTGCGTGATCGAAACCGGGCTTGGCGGCAGGCTCGATGCCACCAACGTGATGCCGACCGCTGCGGTCTGCGGAATTGCGACGCTGGGCATGGACCATGAAGCGTTCCTGCTCGCGCCCGAAGAGGGCGTGCCGACCGATCCGCTTGCCCGGATCGCGTTCGAAAAGGCCAGCATCGCGAAGCCCGGCGTGCCGCTCGTGACGATGGCCTATAGCCAAGTCGCCGCCGATTCGGTGGCCGAGACGGCGGCTCGAATCGGTGCGCCGTTGATCATGCGTGGGCGCGACTGGGATGCCGAGATTGCCAGCTCGATCCTCTATCGCGACGAGCATGGCGAGTTGCCGCTGCCCCTGCCCGCCCTGCCCGGGACGCACCAAGCAGAGAATGCGGCACTGGCAGTCGCAATGATCCGGCACCAGCATGCCGTGCAGGTGACGCTGGGCGCGCTCGGCAAGGGCATCGTCGATGCGCGGTGGCCGGCGCGCTTGCAGCGTCTGGGCGCGGGGCCGCTGACAGATCTGGCAGGCAGGCGCACCGTTTGGCTTGATGGTGGGCACAATCCCGATGCGGGGCGTGCCATTGCGCGGCATCTTGAAGGCCAGCCACCGGTGCACCTGATCATGGGCATGCTGGCCAACAAGGACCCCTCGGCGATACTCGCGCCGCTGGCGGACCGCGCCCTGTCAATCTCCGTCGTACCGGCCCCCGGGCACGATGCGCACAAGCCTGCTGACTTCGCGCCGTTCACCAGCCTGCCCGTCGGCAGTTTTGCCACGGTGCCTGAAGCGCTGGCGGCCTTGCCACCCGAGGGTGACGTGCTGATCGTCGGTTCGCTCTATCTCGCGGGCGAAGTGCTGCGGCTGAACGACGAGATTCCGGACTGATCAGGCGAAAGGATCGGCGTCAGATCCCTCCTCGCCCGCCGTGCCCATCGCCGCATCGACAAGGCCGCTGCGGCTCATCCACCAGAACAGCACGATGCCCGGCAGCGCCAGCACCGTGGTGAGCAGGTAGAAGTTCACGTAGCCCATGCCCTCGATCAGAGCGCCTGCGGTGGTGCCGGTGGCAAAGCGGCCGACGATGCTCGCAGCAGCGGAGATCAGCGCATATTGGGCCGCCGTGTAGCGCAAGTCGCACAGCGCCGAGAAGTACGCGACGACAACGACGCCGCCATAGCCCGAGGCGACGTTCTCGAATCCGATCGCACCGGCCATGCCCAGGTTGGAATGGCCAGCCGCCGCAAGCGCCGCGAAGGAAAGATTCGACACCGCCATCAGCACCAGCGCCAGCAGGACCGAGCGCTTCAGGCCCATCTTCGCATAAGCCACGCCGCCGATGAACACGCCGATCAGGTAGGCCCAGAAGCCGACGCCAACGTCCCAGATCGCGATTTCGTCGTTGGTGAAGCCGAGATCGTCGAACAGTAGCCGGAAGGTGAGGTTCGCCAGCGTGTCGCCCACTTTGTGAACAAGGATAAACAGCAGCACCAGCCAGGCGCCGTGCCGATGGAAGAACTCGCCAAACGGCCCGATGATCGAAGCAATGACTTCGCCCACGCCCTTGCGCGCGGTGGGCTCGCGGTGGCGTTCGGGTTCACCCAGGATCAGCGCCGTCAGCATGGCCGGCAGGGCGAAGAGTGCACAGGCGAGATAGGCCGCGCTCCAGCCGGAACGCGCCGCCATGAACAGCGCCAGCGCCCCTGCCCCTGCCGAGCCGATGCGCCAGCCATACTGGCTCATGCCCGAGCCCGTGCCGAGTTGGTAGGGCTTCAAGGTCTCGATGCGGTAGGCGTCGATCACGATGTCGAAAGTCGCCCCCGCGACGCCGACCAGCACGGCCGCCAGCACCGTCGCGCCAAGATCCGCCGAGGGATCGACCAGCGCCAGGTTGGCGACTGCGGCCATGACCAGAGATCCGGCCAGCAGCATCCATGATACACGCTGCCCCAGCCGCCCGAGCAGCGGCAGATGTACGCCGTCGACCAGCCATGCCCAGAAGATCTTCAGGTTGTAGACGAGAAACGCGAGCGTAAAGGCGGTGACCGTCTTCTTGTCGATCCCGTCCTGCGCCAGCCTGGTCGTCAGCGTCGCGCCGATCATTGCATAGGGAAAGCCCGAGGACACGCCGAGGAAGAACGCGGCCAGCGATTCCTTCTCAAGATAGGGGCGCACCGAGTCCCACAGGTTCCGGTCACTGGCCTCGGTGCTCATCGACGACTGCGCTCCCTCAAATGTTGCTGGCAGACTAGCGGCCAATTCCAGCGGCGCTAGGGGTGACGCAAGAGGCGTTCTCGCGTAAGGGCTGCCCCATGACTTTTCCCCCAAGAAACGGTGGCGACAGGCCGAAGCGGTTCAGCCCTCGGCCCGGTAACACTGAAAAGAAGCCTTTCTCCATGCGCAGCGGTGCGCCGCGCACGTCGCAGCCGGTCGTTCCCGCCAAGCGCGCGCCGAACGCCGATGGCTCGGAGCGCGAGGGCGATCGCATCGCCAAGCTGCTGGCCCGCGCAGGAATTGCCAGCCGCCGCGAGGTGGAACGCATGATCGAGGAAGGCCGCGTCAAGATCGGCGACGAGGTCGTGACCACGCCCGCCACGCTGCTGACCAGCCTCAAGGGGGTGAGCGTCGATGGCAAGATGGTCGGCCCGATAGCTGCTCCGCGCCTGTTTCGCTTCCACAAGCCTGCAGGCCTGATCACAGCCGAGCGCGACCCCACCGGTCGCCCGACGATCTACACCGCTTTGCGCAATGCCATGCCCAAGGACGCGCCGCGCGTCATGCCGGTCGGCCGCCTCGACGTGAATACCGAAGGGCTGCTGCTGATGACCAACGATGGCGAATTGAAGCGCGCGCTGGAACTGCCCTCTACCGGCATTCCCCGCACCTACCGCGCCCGCACTTTCGGGGACATCACGCAGGCGCGGCTCGAAGAACTTATGGAAGGCATCGAAATCGACGGCGTGCGTTATGGCCCGATCAACGCCAATCTTGAGCGCAGCGCCAACCGCAACAAGTGGATCGAGCTGACCCTGACCGAAGGCAAGAACCGCGAAGTGCGTCGCGTGCTCGAACATCTCGGCCTGGAAGTCTCCCGCCTGCTGCGCACCAGCTATGGCCCGTTTGAACTGGCTGACCTGCAACGCGGCTCGGTCGAGGAGATCCCGCAGGTCATGGTCGAACGCTTCCGCAAGACACTGAAAGCCAAATGAGAATTATAGCCGGAGAATGGCGCGGACGGCCCCTGCGCGCGCCCGAGGGTGACACCACCCGCCCCACTGCAGACCGCACGCGCGAGACGCTGTTCTCGATGCTGGCCAGCCGCCTCGGCAGTTTCGAAGACCTGACCGTCGCAGATCTCTTTGCAGGGTCGGGCGCGCTCGGCCTCGAAGCGCTGTCACGCGGAGCGGCATCGGCGATCTTCGTGGAGCAGGACGCAGGCGCAATCCGCACCATCCGCGCCAACATCGCGGCCCTGCGCTGCGCCCCGCAATGTGATGTGCGCGCCTCGTCGGTGCTCAGCCTCGGCCCGGTGAAGCAGCCGCTCGACCTCGTCATGCTTGATCCGCCCTATGGTACCGGCGCAGGCGCCGTCGCGATCGACCGGCTGACCCGGCTTGGCTGGATCGGCGAGGCGACCTGGATCTGCCTTGAAACGGCTGCCAAGGAAGTGCCCGACGTGCGCGTGTGCGAGGTCGATGCCGAGCGCAAGGTCGGCAAGGCGCTGATCACGCTGATGCGGTTGAAGTCCTAACCCGCCTGTCGGGGCGAGAACTGCACGCCAGCCAGTGTCATCGCGCCCGCCAGCGTCAGGAACAGCCCGACATAGGCCGTGCCGCCCATGCCGGCGAGCCACGCCGCCGCGAACGGGGCCAATGCGCCACCGATGATCCCGCCCATGTTGAACGCCACCGAAATGCCGGTGTAGCGGACTTCGACCGGATAGAGCGTCGGCAGCCAGGCGCCCAGCGGTCCATAGGCCAGTCCCATCACGAACAGCGCGCTTGCCAGCGTGGCGAAGACCACCCAAGGCGATGCCGCGCCAAGGCCGGTGCCGAACATCATGCCGACGATGATCGTCAGCGCCGCCCCGGTGCCAAGGACAAGCCGCGCCGAGGCCTTGTCCGCCCAGTACCCCGCAACCAGAATGCCGAGCGCAAGGAAGCTGTTGGCGCCAAGCTGGAGCCCTAGAAACTCCTGCTTGGCATAACCGAGCCTGGTCGTGGCAAAGGACAGCGCAAAAGTCGTCGCGAGGTAGAAGATCGCAAAGCACGCGACCACGCCCGCGATCCCCGCCAGCACGGCGCCAAGATGATTGCGGAACAGCAGACCGACCGGCACCTTGGGCGGCTCTGCCTTCTCGAGTGCTTCCTTGAACGCAGGTGTTTCGCCGATCTTGAGGCGCACCCACAGGCCAAGACCAACCAGCAGCGCGCTCGCCAGGAACGGCACCCGCCATCCCCAGGCGGCGAAGTCGGCATCCGACAGCCCCTTGCCGAGCAACAGGAACAGCCCGTTGGCACAGAGAAAGCCCAGTGGGGCGCCCAGCTGCGGCGCGCTGCCAAAGCGGGCTTCCCACCCCTTCGGCGCGTTTTCCACTGCAAGCAGCGAGGCTCCACCCCACTCGCCGCCAAGGCCGAAGCCTTGGCCGAAGCGCAAGCAGCACAGCAGTGCAGGTGCGACCCAGCCGATCATCGCGTAAGTCGGCAGAAAGGCGATCAGGAAGGTCGAGCCGCCCATCAGCATCAGCGAGGCAACCAGCGTTGACTTCCGCCCGATCCGGTCGCCGAAGTGGCCGAAGGCAATGGCGCCCACCGGCCGTGCAAAGAACGCGAGGCCAAAGGTCATGAAGGACAGCAACGTCTGTGCTGCCTCCGATTCGGTGGGGAAGAACAATGGCCCTATGACCAGCGCGGCCGCCGTGGCGTAGATGTAGAAGTCGTAAAACTCTACCGCCGTCCCGACCAGACTGGCAGTCAGAACGCGACCATGCTGGCGAATCGGATTCATCTTGGCGCTTCCTCCCCTCGTACGCGGGGCGGGTTGTTCCGTCTCAAGCGATCCGGGTCAACCGCTGTGCACACGCAATGGGGCGCCGGTTTCCCGACGCCCCATTGCGCGACGATCGTCAGTAGCCCTTAGATGCCGCCGCGATTGCGACAGCTGTCGGTTACAGTCTTGCTGCAGACCGGATACTTCTTGTTCATGGCCGAGGCGGGCGGCGGGGTCATGTTGCCGGTAGTGCTGCTGTCTATGCTGCTCATCCCGCCTGAGGGAGGCGTTGCAGGCTCTGCGGGAGTGGCTGGCGTTGCGGGCGTACCCATGCCGGGATTGGGCTGGGCCGGCATCGCACCGGATGACGGCACTGCCTTGCCGGAAACCTGCGCCACGATCGAGGGCCAGACCTGCGTGCGTTGTTCCGGCGTCATGGCATAGATCTGCGCCTTCTGCTCGTCGGTCAGCGCCCACCAGCCCTTCTGCTGATCAGCATCGAGGCTCCAGAAGTACTCCTGGTACGTGGAGGGCCATGCCGCATACCTGCTCTTCTGTTCGGCGGCCCATGCGTCGATCTGAAGCTGCTGGTCGGGCGTCGGCGAGAAGGTGCCGGTCGCCGTGGTTGCAGCGGTGGTGTCCGACGTGGTCGCGGTTGCTGTCGCGGAGGTCGACTGGGCGGCCACGAACGAGGGACTCGAAGCGATGGCAAGCGCAAGGGCGCTCGCTGCAAAAAGGTTACGCATCAGATTCTCCTGATCTTGATTCTTGTACCCGAAGTAACACGCCAAGCGCCGGGACCTGCGGCGGTTCCCGGGCCTGCGATGGTCCGCATGGCCCGCTGCGACGAATCGAAAGCGTTGGAAGATCGGGCTTTGCCGATTGCCCCGAATGCGTTTGGTCCCTATCTGTTCACGCATGTCCTCCCCACTATCCGTGAATCCCAGCACCGCCGAAGCGTGGCTCGATGGCCTTAACCCGCCCCAGCGCGAGGCGGTGATGACCACAGAAGGGCCGGTGCTGATGCTGGCAGGCGCAGGCACGGGCAAGACCGCCGCGCTGACCGCGCGCCTTGCCAACCTGCTGCGCCAGCGGCTCGCCTGGCCGAGCGAGATTCTCTGCGTCACCTTCACCAACAAGGCCGCGCGCGAGATGCGCGAGCGTGTGGGGCATCTGATCGGCCCGGCGGTGGAGGGCATGCCCTGGCTCGGCACGTTCCACGCCATCGCCGCCAAGATGCTACGCCGCCATGCCGAACTGGTGGGGCTGCAAAGCAACTTCACGATCATCGACACCGACGACCAGTTGCGCCTGCTCAAGCAGCTGATCGTGGCCGAAGGCGTCGACGACAAGCGCTGGCCCGCCAAGCAGCTCGCCGGGCTGATCGACAAGTGGAAGAACCGCGGCCTCAACCCCGGCGATCTCGATGCGCTGGAGAACGAGGCCTATGCCAATGGCAAGGGCCAGCGCTTCTACGCGCTCTACCAGAACCGCTTGCGCGAGCTGAACGCCTGCGATTTCGGCGACCTGCTTATGCACATGCTCAACATCTTCCGGCGCGAGCGGGACGTGCTGGAATCATGGCAGCAGCGCTTCAAGTACGTGATGGTAGACGAATATCAGGACACCAACGCGGTGCAGTACCTGTGGCTGCGCCTGCTCGCGCAGAACCGCAAGAACATCTGCGTGGTGGGGGACGACGACCAGTCGATCTATTCGTGGCGCGGCGCGGAAGTCGCCAATATCCTGCGGTTCGAGAAGGATTTTCCGGGCGCCAAGGTGATCCGCCTCGAACAGAATTACCGCTCCACCCCGCACATCCTCGGCGCGGCCTCGGGCCTGATCGCGGAGAACTCCGAACGCCTCGGCAAGACGCTGTGGACCGAGGTCGATGGCGGCGACAAGGTGCGCGTGATCGGCGTGTGGGACGCTCCGGAAGAAGCGCGGCGGATCGGCGAGGACATCGAACGGCTTGAGCGTGAGGGCGCGCCGCTCGATCGCGTCGCCATCCTCGTGCGCGCGCAGTTCCAGACCCGCACCATCGAAGACCGCTTCATCCAGATCGGCATGGGCTATCGCATCGTCGGCGGCTTCCGCTTCTATGAACGCGCCGAAATCCGCGATGCGCTGGCCTATCTGCGCCAGATCGCCAGCCCGCAGGACGACCTTGCGTTCGAGCGGATCTACAACACTCCCAAGCGCGGCCTTGGCGACAAGACGCTGGAAAAGCTCCACCGCCACGCGCGCGCGCGGGGAATACCGCTGTCAATGGCGGCGGTCGAAATCCTCGATACCGACGAACTGCCTGCCCGCGCGCGCAACACCCTCGCCGCGCTGATGCGCGATTTCGCGCGCTGGCGCGATGCCGCCAAGCAGTTGGTGCCAGCCGAGCTCGCCCGCACGATCCTTGACGAAAGCGGCTACACCGCCGCCCTGCAGGCGGAAAAGACTGCCGAAGCCGCCGGACGCCTCGAAAACCTCACCGAACTCGCCCGCGCGATGGAGGAATACGAGACGCTGGGCGACTTCCTCGAACACGTCAGCCTCGTCATGGACAACGAGAACACCGCCGACGAGGACAAGGTCACGCTCATGACAATCCACGCCGCCAAGGGCCTCGAATTCGACAACGTGTTCCTGCCGGGCTGGGAAGAAGGTGTGTTCCCCTCGCAGCGTTCGCTCGACGAAGGCGGCCTTGCCAGCCTCGAGGAGGAACGCCGCCTTGCCTACGTCGCGATCACCCGCGCCCGCAGGCGCTGCACCATCCTCCACGCCGCCAATCGCCAGATCTACGGCCAGTGGACCAGCTCGATCCCCTCGCGCTTCATCGGTGAACTGCCCGCCGAGCACATCGAGGAGGAAACCACCCTCTCGGGCGGCGCATCGATGTGGCGCGCCAACTGGAGCGAGCGCGAAGACCCCTTCGCCCACGTCGCTCAGGCCAGTGCCAGCCGCGCCGCCTCGCGCGGCCCAGGTTGGCAACGCGCCGCCGCGCAAGGCTACAACCCCGCCCCCCGCCGCATCGCCGAACCCACCCGCAGCGCCGCCAGCTTCGCCGCCAAGCCGCGCGGCGACATCGCCGTCGGCGCGCGCGTCTTCCACGAAAAGTTCGGCTATGGCACCGTGGCCGAGCAGGAAGGCAACAAGCTGGAAATCGACTTCGAAAGCGCGGGGCGGAAGCGGGTGATTGATAGCTTTGTAAAGTTGGCTTGAGGGCACTGGCCTTGTCGCCCGCTGTTGTTGGACGACTGAATTCGTTCAGTTGATGCCACACGCACGATTTGATTGATTCAGCCCGTCACCGCTAGCTATGCTCTCACGATGGGCTACTGGGTCAAACGCATCGCACTCAAAGATGGTGAAGTCGTCACGGAACGAGAGCTTCGCGAAGACGAAAATCGATTTGACGGGCCTCCCCCGGTTATTGGGGATTTGATTGAGGTCCAATGTCGCGGCCGCAAGTTCATGGCTAAAGTGGAATGGGGCAGTCTGCCAGACCGCGGCGTTTCCAACGATTTTGTTGTCCCGCTTAGAGTTTCAGAGGTTGGACTTGATCCTTCGATCCCGCTTCGTTTCCCCAGCGGTAGAGTATTTGCACCGCGTGATTAACTCGTCTCCCAGCCAAGCGCCGACAGTCCGTAAACTTGCCTCGATCTACCTCCCGTCTCCCCGTGCTTGACACGGGGTTGGGCTGTTCTTCCGGCGAAGCGCCCGAAGAGAAAAGCCGAGGCCCGGATCAAGTCCGGGTCGACGATGGAATGGGATGTTTTTTTGCGCCGAGCGCCCTCGCTCTCTCCCATTCTGGGGAGAGATACGCAGGCTTGGCGGCTTGCCGCCTAGCCGAAGCCCAAGAGGGCTTGGGCGGTGAGGCTGGGTGCGAGCCCTCCCCCTCTCCCAACCCTCTCCCCTGAAGGAGAGAGGGCTAAAGCGCAGAAACCGCCAGAAATTCCGGAATCGGCCCATTCCACTCACCCGGCTTCGAAGGCGGTTCGGAGTGGTCGCGGTAGTTGGGCTGCTCGCGGCGCGGAGCGCGTTCGGCCTTAACTTCCGCACGCGGTTCGCGTTCGGCGCGGGGCTTGCGTTCCTCGCGGGCGGGACGTTCGCGGCGGCTTTCGCGCTTCGGCTCTTCCTCGCGGCGCTCCGGCTTGGCCTCGCGCGGCTTGCGCTCTTCCTTCTCGGCAATCTCGAGCTTGAACTCGGGGATCTTCGTCCCCTGCAGCTTCTCGACATTGTCGATCGCTTCGGCATCTTCCGACGCCACCAGCGTGAAGGCCCGGCCCGTCGCCCCGCCACGGCCGGTGCGGCCGATGCGGTGGACGTAGTCGTCCGGGTGCCATGGCGTGTCGAAGTTGAAGACGTGGCTCACGCCCTTCACGTCAAGCCCGCGTGCGGCGACGTCGGAGGCGCACAGGATCGAGATGTCGCCGTCCTTGAACTTCTGCAGTTCGGCATTGCGCGCGCTCTGGTCCATGTCGCCGTGGATTTCGCCGGCGGCAAAGCCGTGGCGCTGCAGCGACTTGGCCAGTTCGCGCACGGTCGTCTTGCGGTTGGCGAAGACGATTGCCGTGGTGACATTGTCGGTCCGCAGCAGCTGGCGCAGCACTTCGCGCTTCTGGCGCGTGGTGCACTTCACCTTGAACTGGGCGATGCTGGTATTGGTCGACGCCGGTCGCGCCACTTCGATCATCTTGGGGTTCGACAGGAACTTGTCGGCCAGCTTCTTGATCGGCGGCGGCATCGTTGCCGAGAACAGCAGCGTCTGGCGCTGGGTCGGCAGCTTGGTGCAGATGTTCTCGATATCGGGGATGAAGCCCATGTCGAGCATGCGGTCGGCCTCGTCGATCACCAGCAGATCGCAGCCGGTGAGCAGGATCTTGCCGCGTTCGAACAGGTCCATCAGGCGCCCGGGCGTGGCGATCAGCACGTCCACACCGTCCTGCAGCGCCTTGACCTGATCGCCCATCTGCACGCCACCAATCAGCAGCGCCATCTTGAGGTCGTGGTTCTTGCCGTACTTCTCGAAATTCTCGGCCACCTGCGCGGCGAGTTCGCGCGTCGGTTCGAGAATCAGCGAGCGCGGCATCAGGGCGCGGCGGCGGCCGTGCGCCAGAATGTCGATCATCGGCAGCACGAACCCGGCAGTCTTGCCGGTGCCGGTCTGGGCGATGCCGATGATGTCCTTCATCATCAGGACAGCGGGAATTGCCTGCGCCTGGATCGGAGTAGGCTCATCATAGCCGGCATCGAGCACCGACTGGAGCAATTCATCCGAGAGGCCGAGATCGGCAAACTTCATGCAGGCAATTTTCCGAGAACTAGAGACGGCACGAACACAATTGTGCCCGCTGGACAGCCTGCATCGCAAAACGCCGCCAGCACTGTCTGCGCGCTAAGACGATATGGCCCGAAAAGTCAAGAATTCCGCGACGAGACGGGACTGTCAGTCATCTTCCAGCACGAGTTCGCGCATCTTGGTAATCGCACAGTTCGCTCCGGCCCGCGAATGGATCGTATCCCGGCCAGCGCAGAGCTGCCCGTCCTCGTTCCTCTCGACATAGAAGCCCGAATAAAAGTCGCGAGCGCGGCAGGATTTGTCGAGACTGGCACCGATCAGCTTCCGCCCGCGCGTGACAAGCAGGAGGCGATCCTGCGATTCGATCTGCACGCCCGCAATGCTGGTGATCGGCAGGCACTTGCTGGTCTTGCGCTCATAAAAACGCGGCGGCTGAGGCGCGGCCGGCATCGGCGTGTACATCTGGCCGGGCAGGCGCGGTGCAATACGGATGATCATGCGCTGCTCGATGCGCACCTGATTCCAGGACTGGTCGCCCAAGCCGTCGGCAATGAAGCTGTTGAAAGCGCTCGCCCCGAAGTCGTCGACAATGAGGGGCGATCCTGCCGGAATGGAAGCAGTCGCCCATTGCGTATCGCTATCGGGTATCGCCACGGGTGTACCAACCGGTACGGCCAGCAGCATGCCCAATGAGGCCAATAGGTTGAATACGTTGGGCATTCCGATGCAAAAACTCTCGACGTCCCCTCTACGGCCAAGCGGCCCTGACCCCGCTCCAACCGCTCCTGACACCCCTAGCCTCCGGGGTTGAACGGTTGCTTAACCTGTCAGCAATGAAAAATGAATTGCCCTTCCTGCGGGGTGGCAATAGCCGATGCCGTGATGACCGAAACGTTTCTTGCAGAAGCGGCCCGTCTGCTCGGGCCAAAGGGTCTGACTACCGATCCCGATGACATGGCCCCATGGCTGACCGATTGGCGCGGCCGCTACACCGGCGCGGCGCGGGCAATCGCTTCGCCAGCCAATACCGCCGAGGTCGCCGCTCTGGTGAAGCTGTGCGCCAGGCATGGCGTGCCGATCGTGCCGCAGGGCGGCAACAGCGGCATGTCGGGTGGCGCGACACCATTCGAAAGCGGGCGCGAGATCATCCTCTCCTTGCGCCGCATGAACCGGATCACCGCGCTCGATACCGCGGCGCGTTCGGCCACGTGCGAGGCAGGCGTCATCCTGCAGGTCCTGCACGAGGCGGCGGAGAAAGAGGGCCTGCGCTTCCCCCTCACGCTTGGCGGCAAGGGCTCGGCCACGATCGGCGGGCTCGTATCGACCAACGCCGGTGGTACGCAAGTCTTGCGCCATGGCTCGATGCGAGCGCTGGTGCTGGGGGTCGAAGCCGTCATGGCCGATGGCAGCGTGCTCGATCTGTTGACCCCGCTCAAGAAGGACAACCGGGGTTTCGATCTCAAGCAGGTGCTGATCGGTTCGGAAGGAACGCTGGGCATCGTCACCGCTGCGACCTTGCGGCTCGCTCCCGCCATTGCCGGCAGGACGGTGATGTGGGCCGGCACGGCCTCACTCCACGATGCGCGCAGCCTCCTGCTTCTGGCAGAGGACATGGCGCCAGGGCTGCTGGAAGGCTTCGAGGTCCTGCCCCAGCACAGCCTCGAGGCGGTTCAGGCCTACACTCCCGGAACGCGCGCACCGCTGACGGAGCCTCATGCCTGGCACGCCCTGATCGAACTGGTCGCGGGCGACGAGGACACCGCCGCGAGATTGCCCGAACTGGCCGAGCGCATCCTTGCCACGGCGTTCGAACGCGATCTCATCGCTGACGCCACGATCGCCGCCAGCGAAGACCAGGCCGAGCGCATGTGGTTGATCCGCGAGACCATCTCGCCAGCCGAACGCGCGCTTGGCCCGGCGATGCAGCACGACATTTCCGTGCCGGTCGAAAAGATGCCCGCCTTTGTCGAGGCCGCCGTCCCGCGCCTCGAAGCCGATTGGCCGGGCACCCGCGCGGTCTGTTTCGGGCATCTCGGTGACGGCAACGTCCACTTCCACGTCATCGCGCCGCCGGTCAGCGACCGGGCATCGTGGGAAGCAGGCGACGGCAAGGCGATCAGTGCACAGGTCCACGACATGGTGGTTGCGTGGGGAGGCTCGATCTCTGCCGAACACGGAATCGGCAGGCTGAAACGTGACGAACTGGCCCGCCTTTCCGATCCCACGGTGCTTGCCACGATGCGCGCCATCAAGCAGGCACTGGACCCGGACGGCCTGCTAAACCCCGGAAAGCTTGTCTGACGCGGCTTGCGCGGCCTTCTGGCAGCCCCTAAGAACCGGCGTTCCCGCTAAGCCGCGGCCAGAGTGAGTTTTGCCCGCGCGAATGTTTTGATTCTTGGAGAGATGCAAAATGGCCAGCGCGCCGCAAGCGAACCTGCCGATGTTCTACAACGACCTGATGCCGCTCAACAGCCGGGACCATGCAACGTGGAAGGCGAAGAACGCGGATGCAGCTCCCTGGCTGATCGGACAGCACGCCATCCCCCTGACGGCTGAGGAATTTCCCCAGGCAGCACGCCATTACCCGATCATCTTTGCATCGGGTGACAACCCGGTTCCGCTGGCGCTGATGGGGCTGAACGAAGGCGTGAACGTCTTTGTTGATGATGAAGGCAAGGTCACCCAGCCGATCTACATCCCGGCCTATGTCCGCCGCTACCCGTTCCTGCTCGCCAAGCTGAACCCCAATAGCGAAGAACTTTCGCTGTGCTTCGACCCTTCGGCAAACCTGCTCGGCGATTCGGTGGAAGGGCAGGATCTCTTCACCGACGGCCAGCCTTCTGAAGCGACCCAGGCTGCACTCGGCTTCTGCGAACAGTTCGAACAGGCCGGCCAGCGCACGCAGGCCTTCATCGACGAGCTGAAGAAGCACGACCTGCTCATGGAGGGCGAAGTCGCGATCCAGCAGCAGGGCAATGACCAGCCGTTCGTCTATCGCGGCTTCCAGATGGTCAATCAGGAAAAGCTGCGCGATGTGCGCGGTGACGTGCTGCGTGGCTGGGCGCAGAGCGGCCTGCTGCCGCTGCTTTATGCCCACCTGTTCTCGCTCGAACTGATCAGCCAGATCTTCGGCGCACAGGTTCAACTGGGCAAGGGTCCGATCCCGGCGATCCAGGTTCCGGCTGAATAAGCCGGACACGATTTGACATCGGGCTTGAGCGATCGAGCCACAGGTCAACAGAAAAGCGCGGTGAGCCATTCGGTTCATCGCGTTTTTTCTTGGGGTGTTGCAAAAATCCCTCGAAAGGCCTTGCAGGGGCAAATCCCCTCACCTATCTTGTGATTGTTGCGTTGCGGCTCCCCTCATGGCCCAGCGTAACTGGTGCACTCACGTGCACCTCCTCCCTGAACCTTGGCCACCTGGAGCTTGCTCCAGGTGGTTTTTTCTTGGGTTACATGAGTTTGCGCAAGTCTGCCCGCGCGCTTGCCCATAAAGCGCGCATCTACTCGGCAGCAGCGCGCCAGCGTCCGCGGTCGGATGCGCGGCCAAGGTCCGCCACGTCGACCGCGAGTCGGCGCACCAAGCCCACCAAGAGCTCGATCGTGGCTTCGAAGCCGGGGCCGGGTTCGGCCATGCGTGCATCGAGGTAGCAGGTGCGGTCTATCTCGAGCTGCATGCAGTGAAGGCCTTCGGCACGCCTTGCGTGTCGCTCCAGCACGTAGCCCCCGGCATAAGGCCGGTTGTGCGACACCCGTCGCGCAGCTTCGGTGAAGAAGCCGAACGCGGAAGCCACCACACCCCCATCGCACGAAGCGCCGAACCGATCGCCCACGACGAATTCCGGCGCACGCTCTCCGGGCGAACGCGCCGCCAGCGGTGGCATCGAATGAAGGTCGATCAGCAGGGCAGCGCCCCAACGGTCCCGAATCGTCTCGAGCGTGCTGGCGAGCGCCATGTGATAAGGCTGATGCACCGCTGCAATCCGCTCTGCCAGTTCGCTGTGGTCGAGCCTGCGCTTCCACAGCTCTCCAAGGCCCGGCAGACGACGCGGCACCAGCCCCAGCCCGCTTCGTGCGCGCCTGCCAAAACCGCTGGGCGCGGCCGAAGCATCGGCCGGTGGACCACCGACCATCTCCCAGTCGACATCATCGCTGGCACGGTTGAGATCGAGCATGGCCCGCGGCGCATGGGCGATGAGCAGCGCCGCGCCGGTCCGGCGAGAAACCGCCTGCCCCAAGAGATCGGCGTAGCGATCCTCAAGCCGGGGCGCTGCGAACGCGGGATGACGCATCCGGTCAAGCAGCGACTTGGCATAGGCCCTTCCTGCGTGCGGGACGGCAATCACCACGGGGATCGGCGAAGGATCGATCGTCGTCAGGCTGTAGGCCGGCACACCGGGATTGCCCGGCACCGACCCGCCATGGACCGAAGCCGAATCGCCCTGGTGCTCACACTCATGCTGCATCCCGCAAAGGTGCAACCGATTCGCACGCAAGTCAAAGCAAGGTCCGACGACGATTGGACCACATGTCGGGTTGCGGGCAAAAAGCGGTTTGCGCGAAGCTTCAGGCGGGAGATTGTTAACCCCATCGGCGTTATAGGCCATGGAACTGAAGCCCCACTAAAAAACAGGTTCGCCATGATCCGGATCCTGCTCGCCGAAGATGAAGACGCGATGCGCACTTACCTGACCCGCGCGCTGGAAAATGCCGGCTATTCCGTGGCTGCCGTGGACAGGGGCACCGCCGCAATTCCCCTGCTCGAATCCGAACATTTCGACCTCCTCCTGTCTGACATCGTGATGCCGGAAATGGACGGGATCGAATTGGCGCAGCGCTGCAGCGAGATCAGCCCCAGCACCAAGGTCATGTTCATCACCGGGTTTGCCGCTGTGACGCTCAAGGCAAATCGTGAGGCACCCCAGGCCCGGGTGCTGTCAAAGCCGTTCCACCTCAAGGATCTGGTGCTTGAAGTCGAGCGCGTATTCGAGGATGCGCAGTTTGCGGGGAGCCGCTGAAGTCTGGCTGCAAATTCCCCCTTGCCATGAATCGGGACGGGGGCTAATGGCGCGCTTCCCGACGCGATCAGCGGTTCGCCGCCAGCCAAGGGACAAGCAGATGGTGCGGGCGTATAGCTCAGTGGTAGAGCACTATGTTGACATCGTAGGGGTCGCAAGTTCAATCCTTGCTACGCCCACCATCGCATAAGAAACCCCGCCAATGGCGGGGGTTTTTGTTGATCGACGCAGGCTTTTGTTGATCGGTAGGAAAAGTGGCGGGAGCGACCAGCGCCCCCGCCCTGGCGATCTTACTTGCCCTGCCAGTTCGGCTTGCGCTTCTCGGCAAAGGCGGCGGCGCCTTCGCGTGCGTCGCTCGACGTGAATACCGGCGCGATATAGGCCTGCTGCTTCTTCCACATTTCCGCCTCGGTCCACTCGTGCGAATCGCGGATGATTCCCTTCGACGCGATCAGTGCGAGCGGACCGTTCTCGGCGACCTTCGCTGCCAGAGCCTTTGCTGCTTCCAGCGACGGGCCTTCGACGATCTGGTTGATGAAGCCGAGCTCATAAGCGCGCTGGGCGGTGATGAAGTCGCCGGTCAACGCCAGTTCCATGGCGATGCGCGGCGGGATCTGGCGCGGCAGCTTGATCAGGCCACCGGCAGCAGCGGCAAGTCCGCGCTTGGCTTCGGGAATGCCGAACTTGGATGAAGCGCTCGCCACGATCAGGTCGCACGACAGCGCCAGTTCCATGCCGCCCGCCAAGGCATAGCCATCGACCGCAGCGATGATCGGCTTCTTCGGCGTCCATTCCGACAGGCCGCCAAAACCGCGCCCGGGAATCGAGGGCGACTCCCCGCGCAGGAAGCCCTTGAGATCCATCCCTGAACAGAACGTGCCGCCAGCCCCGGTGAGGATCGCACAGCGCAGGTCGGCCTCGGCATCCAGCCGGTCCATCGCTGCCGAAATGCCCTCGGCCGCAGCCTTGTTCATGGCATTCTTTGCATCGGGCCGGTTGATCGTGACGATCAGCACGTTGCCATCGACTTGGGTAAGGACTTCCGCCTCGCTCATCGCATCTCTCCAAAAGGACTTGCACCCGGCTTTAACCGGTCACTTAAATATCTGCATTGCCCATGCGCCGATGTCCAGCGCAAAGCCTGCAAAAATTGCGCGAATCGCCCCACTGCCTTGCGCACCGGCAAGCCTCTGCTAAGGGAAGGCGCAATTTCTCTCCCCAGCTTGAAAGACAGGACGGACATGGCGAAGATCAAGGTGAAGAACCCGGTCGTCGAACTCGACGGCGATGAAATGACCCGGATCATCTGGGAATGGATCCGCGAGCGCCTGATCCTCCCCTACCTCGACATCGACCTCAAGTACTACGACCTCTCGGTCCAGAAGCGCGACGAGACGGACGACCAGATCACCATCGATTCCGCCAATGCAATCAAGCAGTACGGCGTCGGCGTGAAGTGCGCCACGATCACGCCTGACGAACAGC
Organism: Novosphingobium subterraneum; assembly: GCF_000807925.1. Classification (GTDB taxonomy): domain Bacteria; phylum Pseudomonadota; class Alphaproteobacteria; order Sphingomonadales; family Sphingomonadaceae; genus Novosphingobium; species Novosphingobium subterraneum. The sequence continues at coordinate 149,469 of NZ_JRVC01000009.1, forward strand.
GCGTCGAGGAATTCAACCTCAAGTCGATGTGGAAGTCGCCCAACGGCACGATCCGCAACATCCTCGGCGGCGTGGTCTTCCGCGAACCGATCGTGATCCAGAACGTGCCCCGCCTCGTCCCGGGCTGGACCGACCCGATCGTCGTCGGCCGTCACGCCTTCGGCGACCAGTACCGCGCCACCGACTTCGTCGTCCCCGGCCCCGGCAAGCTGCGTCTCGTCTGGGAAGGCGACAACGGTGAGACGATCGACCGCGAAGTGTTCAACTACCCCTCGGGTGGCGTCGCCATGGCGATGTACAACCTCGACGATTCGATCCGCGACTTCGCCCGCGCGTCGTTCAACTATGGCCTGTCGCTGGGCTGGCCGGTCTACCTGTCGACCAAGAACACCATCCTCAAGGCCTACGACGGCCGCTTCAAGGATCTGTTCCAGGAAGTGTTCGACACCGAAGGCTTCAAGGAAAAGTTCGCCGCCGCCGGCATCAGCTACGAACACCGCCTGATCGACGACATGGTCGCCTCGGCGCTCAAGTGGTCGGGCAAGTTCGTCTGGGCCTGCAAGAACTACGACGGTGACGTGCAGTCCGACACGGTTGCGCAGGGCTTCGGCTCGCTCGGCCTGATGACCTCGGTCCTCATGTCGCCCGACGGCAAGACCATCGAAGCCGAAGCTGCCCACGGCACCGTGACCCGTCACTACCGCCAGCACCAGCAGGGCAAGCAGACCTCGACCAACCCGATCGCCTCGATCTTCGCGTGGACCCGCGGTCTGATGTACCGCGGCAAGTTCGACGAGACCCCGGAAGTCGTGAAGTTCGCCGAAACGCTCGAGCGCGTCTGCATCGAAACCGTCGAAAGCGGCAAGATGACCAAGGACCTCGCCCTGCTGATCGGCCCGGATCAGGCCTGGATGACCACCGAGAAGTTCTTCGAAGCCATCGTCGAGAACCTCGAAGCCGAAATGAAGAACTGGGCATAAGCGCCGGTTCCTTTACGGAAACAGCAAAGGGCTCCGGTTCGCGCCGGGGCCCTTTTGCTTTGGCAACAGTTCGACATGCAGAAACGGGTGACACCATTGCCCCCCTCCCCTAACCTTCGCCAATGGCAGGCAATCTCGAACCGACGACCGCACTTTCCGACGCTCTCGTAATCCTCGGTGCCGCAGGCATCGTCATCCCGGCCTTCGCCCGCTTCCGCATCACCCCGATCATCGGCTTCATCCTCGTCGGACTGGTGGTCGGCCCGTTCGGCCTCGGCGCGCTCGTGCCGCAGTACCCCTGGCTGTACCACTTCACCATTTCCGATCCGGCCGCGATCACGCCTTTCGCGGAGTTCGGCATCATCCTCCTGTTGTTCGAGATCGGCCTGGAGCTGTCCTTCAATCGCCTGTGGGACATGCGCCGACTGGTCTTCGGCCTTGGCGCGATGGAGCTTGGCATTTCGGCCTTCCTCCTGTCGGCGGCACTTCTGGCCACCGGTTTGCAGATCAGCGGTGCTTTCGGCCTCGGCCTTGCACTTGCGCTTTCCTCGACCGCGTTGGTCCTGCCCATCGCCGGCACCCATGGTCCCGTCGGCCGCGCCGCGCTGTCGATGCTCCTGTTCGAGGATATCGCGCTCGTGCCGATCATCTTCATCCTTGGTGCAATGGGCCCGGTCGCCGCGCATTCGGATGGCCCAACCCTTGGCGAAACGCTGCTTTATGGCGGCATCGTCATTGCCGTCCTGCTGGTCGGCGGACGCCTGCTGCTACCGCGCCTTTTCGCCCAGGCTGCACAGACGAAGAGCCCCGAGTTGTTCCTTGCTGCCACGATGCTGGTTGTGATCGCCGCAGCGCTGTCGACGTCTCTCGTCGGCCTCTCGCCGATCATGGGCGCGCTGCTGGCGGGCCTGCTCATCGCCGAGACCGAGTATCACACCGAGGTCGAAGCGATTACCAAGCCGTTCAAGGGCCTCGCGCTGGGCGTTTTCCTCATCACCATCGGCATGGGCATAGATTTGCGCGTCGTCTGGGCACAGATCGGGCCGCTCACCCTCGCAGTCGTCGGTGTGGTGGTGCTCAAAGCGCTTGTCACGATGTTCGCCCTACGCGCCATGGGCAAGGAGCGCGCTACCGCACTCGAAGCCGGCATCCTGATGGCCAGCCCATCGGAAACTACCCTGATCGTTCTGACCACGGCCGCCGAGGCAACCCTCATCGACCGGGAGACTGCCCAATTCTGGCAGATCGTCACCGCCATCGGCCTGACGATTACGCCGCTCTTGGCCAAACTAGGTGAGACATGGGGGCAGCGGGTCGCGCGCGGGACTGCGGACGTCGGACAGAATACGTTCGTCGAGGAGCCCGAAGGCGAGCGCGTCGTCGTCATGGGCTTCGGCCGCGTCGGCAGGCTCATCGCCGAGATGCTGACGGTCCACAAGGCCGCCTGGCTCGGCATCGATTCGGACCCCGGCATCGTCAGGAACGCGCGCAAGGATGGCCTGCCGGTCCTGTTCGGCAACGTCGACAGCGAAGCGGCAATCGCCCGGCTCGGCCTCGATGATGCCAAGGCGATGATCCTGACGATGGACGAACCCGTCCTCATCCTGCGCATGGTCAAGCGCCTGCGGAGCGCACATCCTGACCTCCCGATCATCGTCCGCGCGCGCGACGCGACGCACGCCGCCGCGCTTTACAAGGCCGGCGCCAGCCATGCCGTGCCCGAGACGCTCGAGAGTTCGCTACAGTTGTCCGAAGCTGTCCTCGTCGATCTCGGCTTCCCGATGGGCCCGGTCATCGCCTCGATCCACGAAAAGCGCGACGAACTGCGCCAGAAGATCAAGGAGGAAGGCGAGCTCAATTCGCTTCCCAAGCTCAAGTCTGCCTCGCTCCGGGAACGCTCTGCCTGACAGCCCGCAACCGATCTCCTTGCCCTGTGTTTTCAGGGCAAGGAGAGAAACATGACCCACCGCAGCAACAAGCCCGACCTGAACCCGGCAACGCAGGACGATCAGCCGAACAAGGGCCCGATCAAGGGGCCGCAGCAGACCGACGCCACGATGCGCGAAAAGGATCTGGCCCGCGGCTCCGAACCCGAAACGCGCGGCGCCAGCGGGCGCAGGCAATAACGGTCAATTCGAAAGAACAGCCTTAGCCGCAGCAATCGCCTCGGCAGCCTTTGCTCCGTCCGGACCGCCGCCTTGGGCCATGTCCGGACGGCCACCACCACCCTTGCCGCCAAGTGCTTCCACGCCTGCGCGCACCATATCGACCGCGCTGACCTTTCCGACGAGATCCTCTGTCACCGCCGCCGCGATCGAAGCCTTGCCCTCGTTCACCGCGACGATCACCGCAACGCCCGAACCCAGACGCTGCTTTGCCTGATCGAGCAGTCCGCGCAGTTCCTTGGGGTCCAGCCCGTCGAGCACCTGGCCCGAGAACTTGATGCCGCCCACTTCCTCGTCCGCGTTCTCCGCCTTGGCTGCACCGCCGCCCAGCGCCAGCGCCTTCTTCGCCTCGGCCAGTTCGCGCTCTAGCTTCTTGCGCTCTTCCATCAGCGCGGACACGCGAGCTTCCACGTCTTCCGGCGTCGTGCGCAGGATCGACGCGGTGTGCTTCAATGCCTCTTCGCGGGCCACGAACCACTGCCGCGCGCCCTCGCCGGTCAGGGCCTCGATGCGGCGCACGCCCGACGAGACTGCGCTTTCGCTGACGATGCGGAACACGCCGATATCGCCCAGCGCCCGAACGTGCGTGCCGCCGCACAGTTCGACCGAATAGTGCTTCTCCGTCGCACGGCCCATCGAAAGCACGCGCACTTCCTCGCCATACTTTTCACCGAACAGTGCCATCGCCCCCGCCTCGATCGCATCATCGGGGCTCATCAGGCGCGTCGTCACTGGTTCGTTGGCGCGAATCTCAGCGTTCACTTCCGCTTCGATCGCGGCAATGTCCTCAGGCGTCAGTGCAGTCGGCTGCGAGAAGTCGAAACGCAGGCGATCAGCGGCGACCAGCGAGCCCTTCTGCGTCACGTGCCCGCCAAGGCGATTGCGCAGTGCCGCATGCAGGAGGTGCGTGGCCGAGTGGTTGGCGCGGATTGCATCGCGACGTTCGACATCGATGTCGAGCTTCACCACGTCACCAACCTTGATCGCCCCGGCCTCGACCTTCGCGTTGTGCGCGTGCAGGCGGCCCAGCGGCTTGGCGGTGTCGCTCACGGCCAGCTTGAGACCATCGGCGCCGGTGATCGTCCCTGCGTCACCGGTCTGGCCACCGCTTTCGCCGTAGAACGGCGTCTGGTTGACGATCACGGTAACGTCGTCGCCCGCCGCAGCATTGTCGACTTCCTTGCCGTCCTTGACCAGCGCCACGACCTGCGCCTCGCCGGTGGTGGCGGTGTAGCCGGTGAACTCGGTCGCGCCGACACGCTCGGCAATATCGAACCACACTTCGCTGTCCGCAGCCTGGCCGGAACCCTTCCACGCCGCACGCGCCGCCGCCTTCTGCTGCGCCATCGCCGCATCGAAGCCTTCGCGGTCCACCGCGATGCCGCGTGCGCGCAGTGCGTCTTCGGTCAGGTCGTACGGGAAACCGTAAGTGTCATAGAGCTTGAATGCGGTCTCGCCCGGCAGCGCATCGCCCTCGCCCAGCGCAGCGGTCGCTTCGTCGAGCAGCTTGATGCCGTTCGAAAGCGTGCGGCGGAACTGCACTTCCTCGCGCAGCAGGGTTTCCTCGATCAGCGGCTGCGCACGGCCCAACTCAGGATAGGCAGCGCCCATCTCGGCGACCAGTGCCGGCACCAGGCGGTGCATCAGCGGGTCCTTGGCACCCAGCAGGTGCGCGTGGCGCATGGCGCGGCGCATGATACGGCGCAGCACATAGCCGCGGCCCTCGTTCGAAGGCAGCACGCCATCGGCCAACAGGAAGCTGGTCGAGCGCAGATGGTCGGCAATCACGCGATGGCTGGCGCGCTGCTCGCCCTCGGCCTTGACCGAGGTCAGGCTTTCGGATGCGGCGATCAGCGCCTTGAACGTGTCGGTGTCGTAGTTGTCGTGTTCGCCCTGCAGAACGGCGGCAATGCGCTCGAGGCCCATGCCGGTATCGATGCTCGGCTTGGGCAGGCTGCCGGTGATTTCACCCGCGGTCTGCTCGAACTGCATGAACACGAGGTTCCAGATCTCGATGAAGCGGTCGCCATCCTCTTCCGGCGATCCCGGAGGGCCGCCCCAGATGTGATCGCCATGATCGAAGAAGATTTCGGAGCAGGGACCGCACGGGCCATCGTCGCCCATCGCCCAGAAGTTGTCCTTGGTGGCGATGCGGATGATGCGATCTTCAGGCAGGCCTGCGATCTTCTTCCACAGCTCGAACGCTTCGTCGTCGGTATGGTAGACGGTGGCGAGCAGCTTGTCCTTGGGCAGGCCCCATTCGCGCGTCAGCAGCGTCCACGCATGGGTGATCGCCTGCTCCTTGAAGTAGTCGCCGAACGAGAAGTTGCCGAGCATCTCGAAGAAGGTGTGATGCCGCGCAGTGTAGCCGACGTTGTCGAGATCGTTGTGCTTGCCGCCCGCGCGCACGCACTTCTGCGACGAGGTGGCGCGTGGGGTCGCGCGTGTCTCGAGCCCGGTGAAAACGTTCTTGAACGGCACCATCCCGGCGTTCGTGAACATCAGCGTCGGGTCGTTGTAGGGCACCAGCGGCGCAGACTGCACCACATCGTGCCCGTGCGAGCCGAAGTATTCGAGGAAGGAGCGGCGGATTTCGTTCGTCGAAGTCATGAAAGGCCGATTAGGCGAGCGTTCGGCGCGCTACAAGCACGTTTCATCCATCATTGTGATCGGACGTGGCGCTTACCAGCCACGCCGCAGCATTGAATGCCACCACGCCGTCCCGATGATGGGCCTCCACAAGCTCGGCGAGCCGCATCTCGACCGCTGCGCGCTCGGCCTCGGGCAAAGTCCGCAAGGCCGCCGCAGCAGGTCCGATGCGGCCAAACAGCGCCATCGCCTCGCCCACGGCATCTGGCCCGGTGCCGGCGATGTACCGGAAATCCACCGGCGCGAACTCCACCGCCCGCCATCCTGCCATGCAGCGTCGCACGTGCTCCGGCAGGGCGAATGCGAAGGGGCCCGGCGCAGTTGGCGAAGCTGGCGGAGAATCACCTTTCGGCAGTAGCGCCGCGATGGCCGCCGCCCAGTCGTTCTCGGCAGCCTTGCGAAAGCACGAGAAGACCATGCGCGCTCCTGGCATCGCCTGCGCGGCCAGATGGGCGAAGGCTGCTTGCGGATCGGAGAAGAACATCACGCCGTGGCGCGATACATACAGGTCCGGCCGTGACGCGGGTTGCCACTGCGAGGCATCGGCCAGCTCGAACGTCAGGTTTGGCTGAATGGCGCGGGAGCCGGCCGCATCGACCAGATCGGCAGAGATATCCACGCCGGTCACCTGCGCTTGCGGCCTTGCCTCGGCAATGGCGATCGACAGCTCCCCCGCTCCGCAACCGATATCTGCAACAGCCGCGCCCGGCTCTCGAGCGATGGCGGCCAGAAGTTTGGGTGTCAGGTCGGAAAAGCTGACATCGGTGCGCCGCCATTCGCTGGCCCAGCTCCGTCCGACCGTCCCCTGCCAGTCACTCGCGTTGGTCATGCCTTACATCCCGAAATAGTCGCCGCCCTTTTCGCGCGCGCGCTGCCACGCGGGCCGCGCGTGGATGGCCGCGACGAATGCCGCGAGCTTGGGGAAATGTACACCCGCCCCTTGCATGACCGCGATCTCTGCCGGGAAGCTCATCATCACATCCGCCCCGGTCCAATCGTCGCCGATGAAGTGGCCGGACGGGCGCAGGATCTGCTCCATGTAGCCAAAATGGGCTGCCAGCTGTTCGTCGATGCGCGGCTTCAGCGGCGCGGCAGCCTCTCCAAGGCGCGAGGTATAAAGCTGCAGGAGGACGGGGGTCATGGCCGAGCCTTCGGCAAAATGCATCAGTTCGAGGTGCCGCAGGGCGTCGTCCGAACCTTCCGCCGGGAGCCATGTGCCCTTGCCATAGCGTTCGCACAGGACCTGCACGATCGCGCCCGATTCCTCGATGACCCGGCCATCGATCTCCAGCAGGGGCGATTTGCCCAGCGGGTGCACGGCCTTCAGTTCGGGCGGGGCAAGGTTGGTCACCGCATCGCGCTGATAGTGCCTAATCTCGTAATCGACGCCAAGCTCCTCCAGCAACCAGAGGACCCGTTGCGAACGGCTGTTGTTGAGATGGTGAACGATGATGCCCATGGCGATTCTCCGTGCGGTTTAAGTGGAAGGTTAACCCGCAACCGCCGGCGCGCAAACAAAAAGCCCGCGCGATCCTGCCGGGGAACGCGCGGGCTCTTTGTCTGGCTGGCGGGCCCGGCTTGCACCGGGGATGGAGGCTGCCCGCCGCCTTGAAGATCAGACGTCGTCGTCCGCGTCCGGACCGACCATCAGACCTTCGGCAACCTTGTCGGTGCGGCCGCGGATCGCGGCTTCCAACCGGTCGCAAAGTTCGGAATTCTCGCGCAGGAAGTTCTTGGCGTTCTCGCGCCCCTGCCCGATGCGGATCGAGTCATAGCTGAACCAGGCACCCGACTTCTCGACCAGCCCGGCCTTGACGCCGAGGTCGAGGATTTCGCCGATCTTCGAGATGCCTTCGCCATACATGATGTCGAATTCAACCTGCTTGAACGGCGGAGCCACCTTGTTCTTGACCACCTTCACGCGCGTGGCGTTGCCGACGATCTCGTCACGATCCTTGATCTGGCCGGTGCGGCGGATGTCGAGGCGGACCGAGGCGTAGAACTTGAGCGCGTTGCCGCCCGTCGTCGTCTCGGGGTTGCCGTACATCACGCCGATCTTCATGCGCAGCTGGTTGATGAAGATCACCATGCAGCGCGAACGGCTGATCGAACCGGTCAGCTTGCGCAACGACTGGCTCATCAGGCGGGCCTGCAGGCCGACGTGGCTGTCGCCCATCTCGCCTTCGATTTCCGCACGCGGCACGAGCGCGGCCACGGAGTCCACCACCAGCACGTCGATCGCGTTGGAGCGCACCAGCGTGTCGGTGATTTCCAGCGCCTGTTCGCCAGTATCCGGCTGCGACACGATCAGGTTGTCGATATCGACACCCAGCTTCTTGGCATAGACCGGGTCGAGCGCATGCTCGGCATCGATGAATGCCGCCGTGCCACCGGTCTTCTGGGCCTGGGCGATGACGTGCAGCGCGAGCGTGGTCTTGCCCGAGCTTTCCGGCCCATAGACTTCGATCACGCGTCCGCGCGGCAGACCGCCGACACCGAGTGCGATATCAAGCCCCAGCGACCCGGTGGAGATCGCCTCCACCTGCATCGCTTCCTTCGAGCCCAGCTTCATTGCCGAACCCTTGCCGAACGCACGGTCAATCTGTGCAAGGGCTGCGTCGAGCGCCTTCTGACGATCCATGTCCTTGATCTTACCTTCCTCGATGAGCTTGAGCTGAGCCGCCATGGCTTCGTTTCCCTTGCTAGAGTTGGCTGACACGAGCCGTCAACAAGGGTTATGTACTCGTTGTGTTCCCGTGGAACAAGAGGGGAACGACATATTCGCGCCGATTTGGCAACGCCTTGGCGCAAATCCTTAGCTTATCTCGCTTTTCTCGCAATATGCCCGGCCGGCAGGATGGTGCGCAAACGGCGTTGTCCACGACGCGGGTGGGTTTCGCGCCAAATTGGACGCGCTTCCGTGAAGCGTTGCTTGTGATCGAATCGCGGCGCCCTGCCTTTCACCGACCGCAGAGCCGGCGGCGTCATTGCAAGAATGCAGAATATCTATAAAGTTAATCCGGACCGTATATCGAAAGTTACTGCCAAATGTCTCAATCCCGTAAGCCGCAGTCTGCGGCCGGTGGCGGCGGCGGGGGCAGACCAGGTAGCCCGCCCCCGGGCGCGAAGCCGAAAGGCCCGCGCCAGGAAGTCGTCAGTGCACGTACGCTATACTTCGGGAATGGCGATCCAGCGCCCGAAACCGCGCTCGCTCGCGCGATCTCGGGCCGGGTTCAGCTCCGCCGCATTACCGACGATTACATCGGCCATATCGATGACAGTCGGGAATACTATAACACGCTTTTCGTCATTGGCAGCGACGCTGTCCGGATCCGCAAGCTCATGCGCATCTATCGCCCCTTGCTGAAAATGAAGGCCAAGATAGTCATCATGCGCGAAGTACGGCCAAGCGTGAAAGCGCAGTTGCTCAATGCCGGTTTCGACGATGTCTTCGATCGTGAAATGCCGGTCGCCGAGGCTGCAGCGCGGGTGCGAGGCGTGCTGGGCCGCATCGCCCAGAGCCAGCAGTCGAAAGTCGTCGAGGAAGTCAGGGACCTGCATCTTCAGCACTTCACCCGAGAGCCACTGCTCGGCCGCGAGGCGCGTGTCCTGTCCATGCTCGTGGCCGCGCGCGGGTCACCTGTGCGGAGCAGCCAGCTGGCCATCAGTGGCCGTTCGACGCATCGACCGATCAGCACGAAGTCGCTGCAAGTCCTGATTTCCGGCCTGCGCTCCAAGCTGCGTCCAAATCTGCGGATCGTCAGTCAGGGCCCGGCAGGGTACTCCCTGCAGGAGATCTCTCCGGTCCGGTCATTGCTCGACAGCGCCTCGAAGATAACTTGAGCAACCGACCGTCTGACCCGAGGGTGCCCCGTTCGGCGCCCCCGGTTCTCCAGCCTCGCCTTGCGGATCAGACGACGCCGAAGGCCAGCATCGCATCCGCCACCTTCTTGAAGCCGGCGATATTCGCTCCCTTGACGTAGTCGATATAGCCGCCGCCCTGATCGCCATAGGCGAGGCACGACTTGTGGATGCCCGACATGATGTCCTTGAGCATCTGCTGGAGTTCTTCCTCCTTCCACGAGCGGCGTTCGGAGTTCTGGCTCATTTCGAGGCCGGAGACGGCCACGCCGCCAGCGTTGGAAGCCTTGCCTGGCGCGTAAAGGATCTTGGCTGCCTTGAAGACATGCACACCGTCCAGATCGGTCGGCATGTTGGCACCCTCGGCCACCGCCTTGCAGCCGTTGGCGATCAACATGCGCGCATCATCGCCGAGCAGTTCGTTCTGGGTCGCGCAGGGCAGCGCGACGTCGCAAGGCACGCCCCATGGCGTCTTGCCGGCCACGAATGTCGCCTTCGGGAACGCCGTGACATATTCCTCGATCCGGCCGCGACGGTGGGTCTTGTGCGTCTTCACCCAGTCGATCTTTTCCTGATCGATACCGTCGGGGTCGTGGATGTAACCCCCCGAATCCGACAGTGTCAGGACCTTGCCGCCCAGTTGCACGATCTTCTCGGCGGCATGGGTTGCCACGTTGCCGGAGCCGGAGATCACCGCTGTCTTGCCCGTGAGGTCTTCTCCCTTCGTCGCCAGCATGTTGGCCAGGAAGTAGACCGCGCCATAACCGGTCGCCTCGGTGCGGATCAGGGAACCGCCCCATTCGAGGCCCTTGCCGGTCAGCACGCCTGTGAAGTTGTTGGTGATGCGCTTGTACTGGCCGAACATGAAGCCGATCTCGCGCCCGCCTACGCCGATGTCGCCTGCGGGAACGTCAATGTCGGCACCAATGTGGCGGTAGAGTTCGGTCATGAAGCTCTGGCAGAAGCGCATGATCTCCCGCACGCTCTTGCCCTTGGGATTGAAGTTCGATCCACCCTTGCCACCCCCCATCGGCAGGCCGGTCAGCGCGTTCTTGAAGGTCTGCTCGAATGCAAGGAACTTCAGCACGGATTCGGTGACGGAAGGATGGAAGCGGATGCCGCCCTTGTAGGGACCGATCGCATTGTTGTTCTGCACGCGCCAACCGCGTTGCACGCGAATGTTGCCGTTGTCGTCCTCCCAGCAAACGCGGAACGAGACCACGCGATCCGGCTCGGCAATGCGACGCAGGATCTGCTGCGAGTGATACTCCTCCTTGTCCTGCATGAACTCGAAGATGTCTTCAGCAACCTCCTGAACCGCCTGGACGAATTCCGGCTGATACGGATTGCGCTTCTTCACGCCCTCCATGAAGGTCGGCAGGTCAACATGATCGGATACGGCCACGGTACTCTCCCCCAAGTCGGAGCCTCTGTCGGCTCACGATATGCATGCCGGTAGCGGCGGGTGCGGCCCGTTATTCGCCCAACTCGGAGAGGTTCCGAGTCGCGCTGTTGTTGGCATTCAGATTAACGCCTTTTGCGCCGTGGGAAAGCGGCGATGCTTGCCCTCACCGCCCGGGCGGCAGGCGATCATCCTTCTTCTTGAAAAGCTGGTCGAGCGCCGACTTCACAGACTCACCGGCCGCTGCGTCATCCTTTGTCGGATCGGGGGTATAGGTCGGTGCATCTTCTTGTGGTGGTGGTAGTGCCACGTCTGTGGCACTGTCGTTCGCACCCGGCCTGGTTCCGGCAACCGAGGCTTCCGGGGCCAGCGGCTCCGTCGAAAGCAGCTTTTTGTCAACCGGACTCGCTGGTCCGATAAGTTTGGTCAACCCGCTGATCTGCTCGCCCAGGACCTTGTCGACGGCCCCCGAAATGGTGTCGGTCTTGTAGCGCATGAAGCCGCCGACAACATATTCCCAGAGAATGCGGGTCGACTTTCCACCGCTGCCCTCCACTGGCTTGAATGTTACCGTCATGGTCCCGTTCACCGCCTCGGACTGCAGCGGGCCAAGCCCGCCCACCAGCCTGAGGGCACGGTAAGGTTCGGCGTAAATCACGCGCATGTGCATGACAGAACCCGGCTTCTGCGTAGCCGGAGCGCCCTTCGGAACGGGCAGCTTCTCGCAGAAGCAGCCGTTTGCACTCGCATCCAGGGAAAGATTGGCCGCCTCGCCGGAAAACGTGTGCTGCGGGTTCCACCACAGCGACGGCGTCGTAAAGGCCTTCCATGCCTCTGCCGGGCTGGCGGCGACTTCCCCGGTGACGCGAATAACGAAACCGGAATCGGTCCGTGCCGTGACTTCAGCCCGGGCAGGCACCGATGCAACAACGGCGAGGCCACCAAGCCCCGCCGTCAGGATATACCACAGCTTGCCCATCACGCGCCTCCGCCCGCGCCGGGACGGGCGGGTCACGCCCGGGTGTTAGCGCTTGCCGAGGATAGCCTCAATGGCTGCCGTCACGTCGTCCATGTCCGCCATGCCGTCAACGCGGGCGACGATACCCTGCGCTTCATAGATCGGCAGGATCGGCGCGGTCTTGGCCCGATACTCGGCCATGCGCGTGCGCACGGTTTCCTCGTTGTCGTCAGGGCGGCGCTTGAATTCATGCCCTCCGCACTTGTCGCAGGTGCCTGAGACTGCAGGCTTCTCAAAGGTGTCGTGATAGCCCTTGCCGCAAGTTGCGCAGGTGTAACGGCCGGTGATGCGCTCGACCAGTGCATCCTCGTTGACGTCGAGTTCGATCACGTGGTCCAGCTTCTTGCCGCGCGAAGCAAGCAGTTCACCCAGCGATTCGGCCTGGGGCGCCGTGCGAGGGTAACCGTCGAAGATCGCGCCCTGCCCCTCGGGCATGGCATCGAGCTCGTCACCGATCAGCGCTGATACGATCTCGTCAGAGACCAGCTCGCCCGCTTCCATCACAGCCTTGGCCTTGAGACCGACCGGCGTCTGCGCCTTCACGGCCGCGCGCAGCATATCGCCCGTGGAGAGCTGCTTCATGCCGTGGCGTTCGACCAGACGCTGGGCCTGGGTGCCCTTGCCCGCGCCCGGAGGCCCCAAAAGGATGATGTTCAAGGTACCGTCCCCCTCATGCGGCTGCTGCTGTCAGCGCAGCCTGCCCTTCAGTTTCGCCTTCTTGATCAGATCGCCATACTGGTGGGCCAGCAGGTGCGACTGGATCTGCGTGATGGTGTCGACCGTGACGTTGACCACGATCAGCAGGCTGGTGCCGCCGAAGAACAGCGTTCCCATGCCCGTCTCCGCCATGATGAATTCCGGCACGACGCAGACCACGGTGATATATGCCGCACCCAGCACGGTGATGCGAGTTAGCACATAGTCCAAGTAGTTCTGGGTGTTCTTGCCAGGACGGATACCAGGAATGAACCCGCCGTTCTTCTTGAGGTTCTCGGCTGTCTCCTCGGGATTGAAGACCACGGCCGTGTAGAAGAACGCGAAGAAGATGATCCCCAGCGCATAAAACAGCATGTAGAGCGGCTTGCCGTGGCCGAGGTACTGGTTCAGCGTCACGATCGCCTGGCCCATCGTGGTGTCGGGCGAGATCGAGTTGCCGGCAAACTGCGTGATCGTCAGAGGCAGCAGCAGCAGCGAGCTGGCAAAGATCGGCGGAATGACGCCAGCAGTGTTGAGCTTCAGCGGCAGGTGGCTGCGGTCGGCGTTCATCATGCCGCGCTGCGTGGCGCGTTTGGGGTACTGGATCAGCAGGCGCCGGGTCGCGCGCTCGAAGAAGCAGATGCCGAGCACCAGCGCGATCAGCATGATCACGATGCCGACGATAAGGAACGGCGAGATCGAGCCGGTACGCCCGCCTTCGAACAGATTGCCGAAGAACTTGGGCAACTGCGCGACGATACCGGCCATGATGATCAGAGAAACACCGTTGCCGATTCCGCGCGAGGTGATCTGCTCGCCAAGCCACAGCAGGAACATCGTCCCACCGATCAGCGAGATGACGGCACCGACCCGGAACAGCATGCCCGGGTTCACGACAGCCTGCAGCCCGCTCGACGCGCCGTATGCTTCCAGCCCGGAGGCGAGCACCCAGCCCTGGATGGCGGTCAGCAACACCGCGCCATAGCGGGTGTACTGGTTGAGCTTCTTGCGCCCGCTTTCACCTTCCTTCTTCATCGCGGCGAGCGCCGGATGGAGCGAGGCGGCAAGCTGCACCACGATCGACGCGGTGATGTAGGGCATCACGCCGAGCGCGATCAGGCTCATGCGCTCGAGCGAACCGCCCGAAAAAGCGTTGAAGATGTCGAGAACGCCGCCGCGGGTCTGGTCGTAAAGCGTCTCCAGGATCAGCGGATTTACGCCGGGCAGCGGAACGAAGCTGAGGAACCTGAAGACGATGAGCGCGCCCACCGTGAACCAGATGCGCTTCTTGAGCTCGGTTGCCTTGGAGAAGTTGGCCAGACTGAGGTTGCTGGCGATGTTGTCGGCGCGTGATGCCATTTCGGGGTTCTAAGCCTTGCTGCGAAACCGGGCCTGCTGGCCGCGTGCGTTTCGGACGTCTTGAGCTAGCCCATATAGTGCGGGGTGACGAAAGTCGAACCCCTGCAAGCCGAAATCCCCGCCCGACTGGCGAGCGGGGATCGGAACTGGCTTACTTGGCCTTGTTGGCCGCAGCGCGAGCGGCCTTCTTCTCGGCTTCGCTCGGGCCGGTTTCGATGACCGAGACCGAACCGCCAGCCTTCTCGACAGCAGCCACGGCGCCCTTCGAGGCACCAGCGACCGAGAACGCGACCTTGGTGGTCAGTTCGCCCTTGCCGAGGAGACGGACGCCATCCTTGCCACCGCGAGCAAGGCCAGCAGCCTTGAGAGCGGCGTGGTCAACGGTGCCCGAGACGTCGAGCTTGCCGGCATCGATCATCTTCTGGATCATGCCGAGGTTCACTTCGGCGTAGTCCTTGGCGAAGATGTTGTTGAAGCCGCGCTTCGGGATGCGCATGTGAAGCGGCATCTGACCGCCTTCGAAGCCGTTGATGCTGACGCCCGAACGTGCCTTCGCACCCTTCTGGCCGCGACCGGCAGTCTTGCCCTTGCCCGAGCCGATACCACGGCCGACGCGCATGCGGCCCTTGCGGGCGCCGTAGTTGTCGTTGAGTTCGTTCAGTTTCATGTTCTGCACTCGCTTTCGCTTTGAGACGCGCTTTGGAAAGGGCGCCGCCTAGCCGATCAGGCCAGACTTGTCACCCCCTCACGGGACTGGAGGCACCGCGCCGCCGAGCCCCAAAGGAAAACCCCGGCACGGGGCCGGGGCGTCCTTTTTCCCATCGGGGAGCGATGGTCAGTCGACCACGGCCACCATGTGGGGAAGCTTGGCAATGGCGCCACGCACTTCGGCCGTGTCTTCCAACTCGACCACGCGGTGCATCTTGCCCAGGCCCAGGCCGATCAGAATCTTCTTCTGGCTTTCCGGGCGACGAATCGGCGAACCGATCTGCTTGATCTTGATCGTTGCCATGACCGATTACTCCGTGATGGCTTCGGCAGCGGCTTCGGCTTCGACCTGCGAAGCGCCACCACGGCCGAGGAGATCGGCGACCTTCTTGCCACGACGCTGTGCAACCGACTTCGGCGAAGTCTGGTCGGTCAGCGCGTCGAAGGTTGCGCGGATCATGTTGTAGGGGTTCGAGGTGCCGACCGACTTGGTCACCACGTCAGCAACGCCAAGGCTTTCGAACACGGCGCGCATCGGGCCACCGGCGATGATCCCGGTACCGGCCGGAGCCGAACGCACGTTGACCTTGCCAGCGCCGAAACGACCCTTGCCGTCGTGGTGCAGGGTGCGGCCTTCCTTGAGCGGCACGCGGACCATTGCACGCTTTGCAGCGGCAGTAGCCTTGGTGATCGCCTCGGGCACTTCGCGAGCCTTGCCCTTGCCGAAGCCGACGCGGCCCTTGCCATCGCCGACCACGACGAGTGCTGCAAAGCCGAAGCGCTTGCCGCCCTTCACGGTCTTGGAAACGCGGTTGATGTGGACGAGCTTTTCGATCAGCTCCTCGCCGCCTTCCTCGTCGTTGTTGCCACGACCGCGACGGTCGTCGCGACGGCCACGGCCACCACGCTCGCCACCACGGTCATTGCCGCCACGGCCGCGGCCACGACCGCGACCTTCGCGCTGCTCACCGCCGGTCGATTCGACCGCGGCTGCGCCTTCCAGGTTGGTTTCGTCAGCCATTGTCAGAACTCCAGCCCGCCTTCACGGGCGGCATCGGCCAGCGCCTTGACGCGGCCATGGAACAGGAACCCGCCGCGATCGAACACGACAGTGGTGATACCGGCGGCCTTGGCCTTCTCGGCGATCTCGGTGCCAACCTTGGCGGCGGCATCGACATTCGCGCCGATCGACTTCTGGCCCTTCACCAGCGTCGAAGCGGCAGCAAGGGTCTTGCCTTCCGCATCGTCGATGATCTGGGCGTAGATGTGACGGCCGGAGCGATGCACCGACAGGCGAGGACGGCCACCCGAGCGCGCCTTGAGCGCAGTGCGGACGCGACGGCGGCGGCGTTCGAAGAGAGACAGCTTTGCCATTACTTCTTCTTCCCTTCCTTGCGGAAGATAAACTCGCCGCGGTACTTGATGCCCTTGCCCTTGTAAGGCTCGGGCTTGCGCCAGCGACGGATCTCGGCGGCAACCTGGCCGACCTTCTGCTTGTCGATGCCCGAGATTTCCACCGTGGTGTTGTCAGGGGTCTTGATCTCGATGCCTTCCGGCACCGCGAAGTCGACGTCGTGGCTGTAGCCAAGCTGCAGCTTCAGGTTCTTGCCCTGGGCGTTGGCGCGGTAGCCGACACCGGTGATCTCGAGGACCTTGGTGTAGCCCTGCGTCACGCCAGTGACGAGGTTGTCGACGAGGGTGCGCTGCATGCCCCAGAACGCGCGAGCGCCCTTGGTGTCGTTCGCAGGCTTCACGAGGATCGTGTCGCCATCGACGGTGTAGCTGATCTCGTCGCGCAGCGTGAGCGTCAGGGTGCCCTTGGGGCCCTTCACGGTCAGCACGCCGTCCGCGATGTTCGCGGTGACGCCACTCGGGATCGCCACCGGCTTCTTGCCGATGCGGCTCATCAGAACACCTCCGCCAGCACTTCGCCACCGACGTTGGCAGCGCGTGCTTCGGCATCCGAAAGCACGCCCTTCGGCGTCGAGACGATGGTGATGCCAAGACCGTTGCGGATCACCGGAAGTTCCTTGGAACCCGAGTAGACGCGGCGGCCAGGCTTGGAGACACGGGCAACATGCTTGATCGCAGGCTGGCCTTCGAAATACTTGAGCTCGATGCGCAGCTGCGGATGGGCGCCAGTGGCGTCCTCCGAGAAACCGCGGATGTAGCCTTCACGCTGAAGGACTTCGAGCACGTGCGCACGCAGCTTCGAAGCGGGCGAAAGGACCGAGTCCTTCTTCGCCTGCTGGCCGTTGCGGATGCGGGTGAGCATATCACCCAGGGGGTCGGTCATAGCCATCGGATGATCCTTACCAGCTCGACTTCGTCAGGCCGGGGATAAGGCCCTTGTTGCCCTTGTCCCGCAGCTCGATGCGGCAAAGGCCGAACTTGCGATAGTAGCCACGCGGGCGGCCGGTGGTTGCACAGCGGTTGCGCACCCGGGTCGGGTTCGCGTTGCGCGGCAGCTCGGCCATCTTCAGGCGGGCGATCAGGCGCTCGGTTTCGTCGAGCGATTCATCGTCGGCCTGGGCCTTGAGCGCAGCGTACTTGGCCGCGTACTTCTGAACGAGCTTCTTGCGCTTCTCGTTCTTGTTGATGGAACTCAGTTTCGCCATGGACTTAAGCTCTCTTCTTCAATTCTGGATCACGCGGCCTGCTGCTCTTCAGCAGCTTCCTGCGGGAACGGGAAACCGAACAGGCGAAGCAGCTCGCGGGCTTCCTCGTCGGTCTTCGCGGTCGTGGTGACGATGATGTCCATGCCACGCACCTTCTCGATCTGGTCGTAGCTGATCTCGGGGAAGATGATCTGCTCTTTCAGACCCATCGCGTAGTTGCCGCGACCATCGAACGACTTCGGGTTCAGACCACGGAAGTCGCGGATGCGGGGCATTGCGATGGTGATGAGGCGGTCGAGGAATTCGTACATACGTTCGCGGCGCAGGGTGACCTTGCAACCGATCGGCATGCCTTCACGCAGCTTGAACTGCGCGATCGACTTCTTCGCCTTGGTGATGACAGGCTTCTGACCGGCGATCAGCTCCATTTCGGCAGCTGCGGTCGTGACCTTCTTCTTGTCCTGGCTCGCTTCGCCCACACCCATGTTGAGCGTGATCTTTTCGATGCGCGGGATCTCGAGCGCGTTCTTGTAGCCGAACTTGGCCTGCATCGCAGCTGCGATTTCGGCGTCGTACTTGCCCTTCAGACGCGGAGTGTACTTGTCAGCCATCGATGGCCTCCCCGGACTTGACGGCCACACGGACCTTCTTGCCGTCCTTGGTCTCGAAGCGGACGCGGGTGGGCTTGCCATCCTTGTCGGCGACCGAAACCTTGGAGATGTGCAGCGGAGCCTCGAAGCGGTCGATGCCGCCCTGGGGGTTCTGCTGGCTCGGCTTGCGGTGACGGGCAGCGATGTTCACGCCCTGCACGACGACCTTCTCATCCTTCGGAAGGACCTGGAGAACGGTGCCGGTGCGGCCCTTGTCCTTGCCCGAACGGACGACGACGGTGTCGCCCTTCCTGATCTTCGCGGCAGCCATTACAGCACCTCCGGAGCGAGCGAGATGATCTTCATGAAGCCCTTGCCGCGGAGTTCGCGAACCACGGGGCCGAAGATACGCGTGCCGATCGGCTCTTCGTTCTTGCCGACCAGAACGGCGGCATTGCTGTCGAAGCGGATGACCGAACCGTCGGTGCGACGGACGTCCTTCTTCGTGCGAACGATGACGGCGCGGTGCACGTCGCCCTTCTTAACGCGGGCGCGCGGCTGCGCTTCCTTGACCGACACCACGATGATGTCGCCGACGCTTGCGAACCGACGCTTCGAGCCACCCAGCACCTTGATGCACTGGACGCGCTTTGCGCCGCTGTTGTCCGCCACGTCGAGATTGGATTGCATCTGGATCATTGATCCGGTTCCTTCTCACTGGCTTGCCGGAACCAGTCCGGCAGTTCCAAAACAGTAGCCGGGGCCGCTACACGACTTGAGCCGCGAAGCAACCCCAAACTTTGGCTGACGACCTTATCAGACGTCCGCTTCGATGGCGGTGCCCTTGCCGGCCTGGACGCGGTCGATGACCTTCCACGTCTTCAGCTTCGAGATCGGCGCGGTCTCTTCGATGCGCACGGTCTCGCCGGTCTTGAAGGCATTCGCCTCGTCGTGGGCGTGATACTTCTTCGAGCGACGGATGATCTTCCCGTAGAGCGGGTGCTTCACCTTGCGCTCGACCTTCACGACCACGGTCTTGTCGGTCTTGTCGGACACCACGGTGCCGATCAGAATACGCTTGGGCATATTGGCTTCCTTACGCCTGGGCCGACTGAGAACGCTCAGTCTGCAGCGTCTTGATGCGCGCGATGTCGCGACGGACTTCCTTGATGCGCGCGGGGCGCTCAAGCTGGTTCGTCGCGCCCTGGAAACGCAGGTTGAACTGCTCGCGCTTGAGCTCGGCGAGTTCAGCGTTCAGCTGGTCGTCGCTCTTGGCGCGAAGGTCTTCGATCTTGGCCATCATTCGACTCCCAATCACTCGCCACCGAGGTGCGAAGTGTCACCCAGGCGGGCAACGACCTTCGTCTTGATCGGCAGCTTCATCGCGGCGCGGCTGAATGCCTCGGCCGCGAGCGGGCCGGGGACGCCGTCCAGTTCGAACAGGATGCGACCCGGCTTCACGCGGGCTGCCCAGTATTCGATCGAGCCCTTGCCCTTGCCCTGGCGGACTTCGGCGGGCTTCTTCGAGACCGGCACGTCCGGGAACACGCGGATCCACAGACGGCCCTGACGGCGGATGTGGCGCGTGATCGCACGACGGGCCGCTTCGATCTGGCGAGCGGTGACGCGCTCCGGCTCAAGGGCCTTGAGGCCGTAGGAGCCGAAGTTCAGGTCCGTACCACCCTTGGCAACGCCGTGGATGCGGCCCTTGAAGGCCTTACGGAACTTGGTCTTCTTCGGTTGCAACATGGTGCTTCTCTACCCTCTAGGCTCAGCGTGCCGGACGGACGCCGGAAGTCTGGGCTTCCATCATCAGTCGGTCCTGCGCCATCGGATCATGACCGAGGATCTCACCCTTGAAGATCCAGGTCTTGATGCCGATCACGCCATAGGCGGTGTGGGCTTCGGCTTCCGCGTAGTCGATGTTCGCGCGCAGCGTGTGCAGCGGAACGCGACCTTCGCGGTACCATTCGACGCGGGCGATTTCCGCACCGCCGAGACGACCGCCGCAGGTGATCTTGATGCCTTCGGCACCAAGACGCAGGGCGGACTGCACGGCGCGCTTCATCGCACGACGGAAGGCAACGCGGCGGACCAGCTGGTCGGCAACGCCTTGGGCGACGAGCTTGCTGTCGATTTCCGGCTTGCGGATCTCGACGATGTTCAGCTTCACGTCGCTGCCGGTCATCGTGGCAAGCTTCGAGCGAAGCTTCTCGATGTCGGCGCCCTTCTTGCCGATGATGACGCCCGGACGGGCGGCATAGATCGATACGCGGCACAGCTTGGCAGGACGCTCGATCACCACCTTCGAAATCGCTGCCTGCGGCAGGTTCGTGACGATGAACTTGCGGATCTCAAGGTCTTCCTTGAGCATCTGCGCATAGTTGCGACCTTCCGCGTACCAGCGGCTGTCCCAGGTGCGGTTGATCTGCAGGCGCAGACCGATGGGGTTCGATTTATGACCCATGATCAGGCCTCCTCAACTTCGCGGACCACGATCCGCAGCCGCGAGAACGGCTTGAGGATGCGGGTCGACTTGCCGCGACCACGGGTGTGGAAGCGCTTCATCGTGATCGACTTGCCGACCGAGGCTTCCGCCACGACCAGAGCGTCGACGTCGAGGTTGTGGTTGTTTTCCGCATTGGCGATCGCCGAAGCGAGAACCTTGCGGGCGTCAACAGCCATGGCCTTCTTCGAGAACGCGAGGATGTTCATCGCGTCTTCGGCCTTGTGACCGCGGATCAGCGCAGCAACGAGGTTCAGCTTCTGGGCCGAACCACGGATCTGCGTGCCGACCGACAGCGCTTCCTTGTCGCCAACGCGACGGGGTGCCTTAGGCTTGCTCATCAGCGCTTGCCCTTCTTGTCAGCGGCGTGACCCGGGAAAGTGCGCGTGGGTGCGAACTCGCCGAGCTTGTGGCCGACCATCTCTTCCGAGACGGAAACCGGGATGAACTTGTGCCCGTTGTAGACGTTGAACGTCAGGCCAACGAACTGCGGAATGATGGTCGAACGACGCGACCAGGTCTTGATGGCGCCAGCGCGCGATCCTGCATCGTGAGCGGCTTCCGCCTTCTTCAGCAGATGCAGGTCGACGAAGGGGCCCTTCCAGACGGAACGTGCCATGTGGTCTTACCTCTTCTTCTTCGCGTGGCGCGAACGGATGATCATCTTGTCCGTCGACTTGTTGTGACGGGTGCGGGCGCCCTTGGTCGGCTTGCCCCACGGAGTCACAGGATGACGGCCACCCGAAGTACGGCCTTCACCACCACCGTGCGGGTGGTCGACCGGGTTCTTGGCAACGCCGCGGGTCAGCGGACGCTTGCCCAGCCAGCGATTGCGGCCGGCCTTGGCAAGGTTCGTGTTGGCGTTGTCGGGGTTCGACACGGCACCGACGGTGCCCATGCAGTCACCACGCAGGTAGCGCTGCTCGCCCGAGTTCAGGCGAACGATGACCATGCCGCGGTCACGACCGACGAGCTGGACATAGGTGCCTGCCGAACGTGCGATCTGCGCGCCCTTGCCAGGCTTCATCTCCACGTTGTGGATGATGGTGCCGACCGGCATCTGCGACAGCAGCATGGCATTGCCAGGCTTCACGTCGGTCTTCTCTCCGGCGACAACGGTATCGCCAACGGCGAGACGCTGCGGAGCGATGATGTAGGTCTGCTCGCCGTCCTCATACTTGATGAGAGCGATGAACGCCGTGCGGTTCGGGTCATATTCCAGACGCTCGACGGTAGCCGGCATGTCCCACTTGCGACGCTTGAAGTCGATGTAGCGGTACTTCTGCTTGTGACCACCGGCGATGCCACGCGAGGTGACATGGCCCTTGTTGTTGCGGCCGCCGGTCTTCGACTTGCCTTCGGTCAACGCCTTGACCGGCTTGCCCTTCCACAGCGACGACTTGTCGACAAGGATCAGGCCGCGCCGGGCGGGGCTGGTCGGATTGTAGCTCTTGAGTGCCATGGTCTAGCCTCAGATCCCGCTGGTGACGTCGATCGACTGGCCAGCAGCCAGGGTCACGACAGCCTTCTTGACGTCGGAGCGCTTGTAGGGCTTGCCCTTCCAGCGCTTGGTCTTGCCCTTCTGCGTCAGGGTGTTCACCTTGGTGACCTTGACGTTGAACAGGGCTTCGACCGCTGCCTTGATCTCCGGCTTGGTCGCCTTTTCGGCAACCTTGAAGACCACGGCGTTGTTTTCGCTGAGCAGCGTCGCCTTTTCCGTGATGTGGGGAGCCACGATCACGTCATAGTGACGCGTGTCGATTGCGTTAGCCATTGAAACGCGCCTCCAGCTTTTCGACAGCAGAGCGCGTCAGCACCAGCGTGTCATGCTTCAGGATGTCGTAGACGTTGGCGCCGATGGCAGGCAGCACGTTCACGCCGACGATGTTGCGGGCGGCCTTGGCGAAGTTGTCGTTCACGGCGTCACCGTCGATCACGAGAACCTTCTTGCCCCAGTTGGCCTTCGACAGCTGGCCGACGAGAGCCTTGGTCTTGGCGTCGATGTCGAGCGAGTCGACCACGACCAGACCAGCCTTGGCCTTCGACGAGAGAGCCATCTTGAGACCGAGCGCACGGACCTTCTTGTTCAGCGAGATGTTGAACTCGCGAACGCGCGGACCGTGAGCCTTGCCACCGCCGATGAAGATCGGAGCCTTGCGGTCACCGTGACGAGCCGTACCGCCGCCCTTCTGGCGACCGAACTTCTTGCCGGTGCGGGCAACGTCCGAACGCTCGCGCGCCTTGCGGGCAATGCCGCGACGGTTTTCGAGCTGCCAGGTGACGACGCGGTGCAGGATGTCGGCGCGCGGTTCGAGACCGAACACGTCGTCCGACAGTTCCACTTCGCCCTTGCCGGCGGTGCCGTCGAGATTGAGGACCTGAACCTTCACGACTTAGCCCTCCTGACCTTCGGTGGCTTCGACAGCCGCAACTTCTGCGGGAGTGTCGGCAGCTGCCGAGTCATTGCTGTTTGCGGCCTGCTTGAGGCCTGCGGGATAGGGCGCTTCAGCGTGGCGCGAGACCTTCACGGCGTCACGCACGAGGAGCCAGGCGTTCTTCGAACCGGGCACCGAGCCCTTCACGAAGATCAGGCCGCGCTCGTCGTCGGTGCGGACGACTTCGAGGTTCTGCTGGGTGCGCTGACGGTCGCCCATGTGACCGGCCATCTTCTTGTTCTTGAAGACGCGGCCCGGGTCTTGGCGATTACCGGTCGAACCGTGTGCACGGTGCGAGATCGAGACACCGTGGGTGGCGCGCATACCGCCGAAGCCCCAACGCTTCATCGCGCCCTGGAAGCCCTTGCCCTGGGTGTTGCCGGTGATGTCGACATACTGGCCAGGGACGAAGTGCGAAGCGGCGATGGTCGAGCCGACATCGAGCAGCGCATCTTCAGCGACGCGGAACTCGGCGACTTCCATCTTCAGCGGAACCTCTGCCTTGGCAAAGTGTTCGCGCTGCGGCTTGGCCACGTTCTTCTGCTTGGCTTCGCCTGCACCGAGCTGAACCGCGACGTAACCGTCACGGTCTTCAGTGCGAACCGAAACCACCTGGCAATTTTCAAGCGACAGGACAGTGACCGGCACGTGCCGACCATCTTCCTGGAAAAGGCGGGTCATCCCCACCTTCTTCGCGATCACGCCGGTGCGCATGATCCATACTCCATAACAGAGGCATGCCGGGCCCATCCCGACATGCGTGTTCAGCCCGTATGTGAAGCGCGCCCCCGACCGGGCTGAATGCCCCCGCCTGAACGGGAGCAATCGGGGGACGCTTGCCCGGCAAGGTCCGAAAAGGACGGTGCCGGAGGTATCCCATTGTCAACGAGGCTTTTGTTACCCCGGAAACTCTGGCCTTTCACCGGACCTCAGCCCTGGCGAAAGTCTGGGCCGGAACGTGTCCGGCCAGAAACCTTGGGTCGATGCGGACGACCCGGCCGGAGCGGACACTGCCGTGGCAGCTCGCTCGATCAGCGGCCTCAGGCCAGCTTGATCTCGACGTTGACGCCGGCCGCGAGGTCCAGCTTCATCAGCGCGTCGACAGTGGCCGCATTGGGCTGCACGATGTCGAGCAGGCGCTTGTAGGTGCGAACTTCGAACTGCTCACGCGACTTCTTGTCGATGTGAGGACCGCGGTTCACGGTGAACTTCTCGATGCGCGTCGGGAGCGGAATGGGGCCCCGGATCAGCGCGCCGGTGCGGCGGGCGGTATCTGCAATTTCTCCAGTGGCCTGGTCGAGCACACGATGATCAAAGGCCTTGAGGCGAATGCGGATATTCTGGGCGTCCATGTCCGTTTACCGATGCGAAAGAGCAAAACAAAAAAGCCAGTCGACCTGCCCTCTACCCCACCCCTTTTACGAAGCTCGGGGAGAGCGGGCCGACTGTCCAATAGCGATCAGTCAGTAAGAAACCGACCGGCGGGAAGAGCGAATCTCCCCGCCGGTGCGCGGCCTATATTACTTCGTGATCTTGCTGACAACCCCCGAACCGACGGTGCGGCCGCCTTCGCGAATTGCGAAGCGGAGACCTTCGTCCATGGCGATCGGAGCGATCAGCTTGACCGACAGCGTGACGTTGTCGCCAGGCATGACCATCTCGGTGCCCTCGGGGAGGATCACTTCGCCGGTCACGTCGGTGGTGCGGAAGTAGAACTGCGGGCGGTAGTTGGCGAAGAACGGCGTGTGACGGCCACCTTCGTCCTTCGACAGCACGTAGACCTCGGCCGAGAACTCGGTGTGCGGCTTGACCGAACCGGGCTTGCAGAGGACCTGGCCGCGCTCGACGTCTTCACGCTTCACGCCGCGAACCAGTGCACCGATGTTGTCGCCGGCTTCACCCTGGTCGAGCAGCTTGCGGAACATTTCGACGCCGGTGACGGTGGTCTTGGTGGTGTCCTTGAGGCCGACGATCTCGACTTCCTCACCAACCTTGACGATGCCGGTTTCGACGCGGCCGGTCACAACCGTACCACGACCCGAGATCGAGAACACGTCTTCGACCGGCATCAGGAACGGCTTGTCGGTCGGACGCGGCGGCTGCGGGATGTAGCTGTCGACAGCTTCCATCAGCGCGTTGATCGAGTCGCGACCGATGTTGTCGTCGCGGCCTTCGAGAGCGGCCAGAGCCGAACCCTTGACGATCGGAATATCGTCGCCTGGGAAGTCGTACGACGACAGCAGTTCGCGAACTTCGAGTTCGACGAGCTCGAGGATTTCCTCGTCGTCGACCTGGTCGACCTTGTTCATGTACACGACCAGAGCCGGCACGCCGACCTGACGGGCGAGCAGGATGTGCTCGCGGGTCTGCGGCATCGGGCCGTCAGCAGCGTTCACGACCAGGATCGCGCCGTCCATCTGGGCGGCACCGGTGATCATGTTCTTGACGTAGTCGGCGTGACCCGGGCAGTCGACGTGCGCGTAGTGACGGTTGGCGGTCTCGTACTCGACGTGTGCGGTCGAGATGGTGATGCCGCGCTCGCGCTCTTCCGGAGCCTTGTCGATGTTCGCGTAGTCGGTGAACGTTGCGCCACCGGTCTCAGCGAGAACCTTGGTGATGGCAGCGGTCAGCGTGGTCTTGCCGTGGTCGACGTGACCGATGGTGCCGATATTGCAGTGCGGCTTGGTCCGCTCAAACTTAGCCTTGGCCATTGTTCAAACCTTCTTTTCGTATGTGTGCAGATACTGCGGGAAATGGACGGCACCCGCTGAATCGAGCGCCGCCCCTAATGCTATCCGTGCTCTTATGCAAGCTTCGCCTTGAGCTCGGTCGCGACGTTCGCCGGGACCTCGTCGTAGTGGTCGAAGAACATCGAGTAGTTTGCACGGCCCTGGGTGAACGAGCGCAGCTGGTTCACGTAGCCGAACATGTTCGCCAGCGGGACCATGGCGGTAACAGCCTGGGCGTTGCCGCGGCTGTCGGTGCCCTGGATCTGGCCACGACGCGAGTTGATGTCGCCGATCACGTCACCGAGGTATTCCTCAGGCGTGATCACCTCGACCTTCATGATCGGCTCGAGCAGCTTGATGCCGGCCTTCTGGGCGGCTTCGCGCATGGCACCGCGGGCGCAGATTTCGAAGGCCAGGGCCGACGAGTCGACGTCGTGGTACGCGCCGTCATAAAGCAGGACTTCGAAGTCGATGATCGGGAAGCCGATCAGCGAGCCCGTCAGCGCGGTTTCGCGGAAGCCCTTTTCGATCGCGGGGATATATTCCTTGGGAATGTTACCGCCCTTGATCTCGTCCTTGAAGACGAAGCCCGAACCACGCTCGCCCGGCGTCACCTTGACCTTGACGCGACCGAACTGGCCGGTGCCGCCCGACTGCTTCTTGTGGGTGTGGTCAAGATCGACCGGCTTGGCGAGGTATTCGCGATAGGCCACCTGCGGCGCACCGACGTTCGCCTCGACCTTGAACTCGCGCTTCATGCGGTCGACAAGGATTTCGAGGTGAAGTTCGCCCATCCCCTTGATGATCGTCTGGCCCGATTCGTGATCGGTCGAAACGCGGAACGAGGGGTCCTCGGCCGAGAGACGGTTGAGCGCGATGCCCATCTTCTCCTGGTCGGCCTTGGTCTTGGGTTCCACCGAGAGCTCGATGACCGGCTCGGGGAATTCCATGCGCTCGAGGATGATCGGGTGCTTTTCCGAGCAGAGCGTATCGCCCGTGGTCGTCTCCTTCAGGCCCGCGATGGCAACGATGTCGCCGGCGTAGGCCGCATCGATGTCTTCACGGTTGTTGGAGTGCATCAGCAGCATGCGGCCGACCTTCTCCTTCTTGTCCTTCACCGAGTTCAGGTAGCTGCCCTTGGTCAGCGTGCCCGAATAGATGCGGGTGAAGGTCAGGGAGCCGACGAACGGGTCGTTCATGATCTTGAACGCCAGCGCCGAGAACGGCGCGTCGTCCGCGGTCGGACGGCTGTCGGGCTCTTCGGTGTCGGGGTTGATGCCCTGCACGTCCTCGATGTCGAGCGGCGAAGGCAGGTAGTCCACCACCGCGTCGAGCAGGCACTGGACGCCCTTGTTCTTGAACGCCGAGCCGCACAGCACCGGCACGAAGGCCTGGCCGAGCGTACCCTTGCGGATCAGCTTCTTGAGCGTAGCCACGTCGGGCTCGTTGCCCTCGAGGTACGCTTCCATCGCCTCGTCGTCCTGCTCGACGGCGAGTTCGACAAGCTGCGAACGATACAGCGCGGCTTCATCGGCCATGTCGGCCGGGATTTCCTCGTAGAAGAACTCGGCACCGAGCGATTCATCCTTCCAGATGATCGCGCGCTGTTCGACAAGATCGACGAGGCCCTTGAAATCGCTTTCCGCGCCGATGGGCAGGTACAACACCGCCGGCGTAGCACCAAGGCGGTCGATGATCGTCTGGACGCAGTACTTGAAGTTCGCGCCGGTGCGGTCGAGCTTGTTGATGAAGCACATGCGGGGGACGTTGTACTTGTCGGCCTGGCGCCAGACGGTTTCCGACTGGGGTTCCACGCCGGCGACGCCGTCGAAGGCGGCCACGGCACCGTCGAGCACGCGCAGCGAGCGTTCGACTTCGATGGTGAAGTCGACGTGGCCGGGGGTGTCGATGATGTTCAGGCGGTGGTCCTGCCAGAAGCAGGTGGTGGCGGCCGACGTGATCGTGATGCCGCGCTCCTGCTCCTGCTCCATCCAGTCCATGGTAGCGGCGCCGTCATGGACTTCGCCGATCTTGTAGGACTTGCCGGTGTAGTAGAGGATGCGCTCGGTCGTCGTCGTCTTGCCGGCGTCGATGTGCGCCATGATGCCGAAATTGCGATAGCGCTCGAGCGGATGGCTGCGTGCCATGGTGCTATTCCTTGGGTCTATGGGGGAGCCGGAGAGGCTCCGCCCATATGGTTACGTTCGTGACCGTTTAAAGACGGACCTTACCAGCGGTAGTGGCTGAACGCGCGGTTGGCGTCGGCCATGCGGTGGGTGTCTTCACGCTTCTTGACGGCGTTGCCACGGTTGTTGGCAGCATCAAGCAGCTCGGCCGAGAGGCGCGCGGCCATCGTGGTTTCGCTGCGGTTGCGCGCCGCGGTGATCAGCCAGCGGATGGCGAGCGCCTGGGCACGCTCGGGGCGAACCTCGACCGGGACCTGGTAGGTCGCACCACCGACGCGGCGCGAGCGCACTTCGATCTGCGGACGGACGTTGTTCAGCGCATCGTGGAAGAGCTGGACCGGGTCCGCCTTCGCACGGGTCTGCATGGTTTCGAGCGCACCGTAGACGATGCTTTCGGCAACCGACTTCTTACCATCGAGCATGAGGTTGTTCATGAACTTCGACAGAACCTGATCACCGAACTTCGGGTCGGGCAGGATGACCCGCTTTTCCGGACGACGACGACGTGACATACTCTGTACTCCTTCGGAGTGCGGTGGCCCCATCCGGGTCCACCTTGCGGCTCCGGCCCGCTCCCCCTCCCGGCCACCCAGATGCTACCTTCGCAGGGTAGCCGGGCGGGGAAACGGGCCGGAACCGGACCTGACCAATTGGCTTACTTCGGACGCTTGGCGCCGTACTTCGAGCGGGACTGCTTGCGGTCCTTGACGCCCTGCGTGTCGAGCACGCCGCGCAGGACGTGGTAGCGAACGCCGGGAAGGTCGCGAACGCGGCCGCCGCGGATGAGCACGACCGAGTGCTCCTGCAGGTTGTGGCCTTCACCCGGGATGTACGAGATGACTTCGCGGCTGTTGGTCAGGCGGATCTTGGCGACCTTGCGGAGAGCCGAGTTCGGCTTCTTCGGGGTGGTCGTGTAGACGCGGGTGCAGACGCCGCGCTTCTGCGGGTTCTGCTCCATCGCAGGGACCTTGGACTTGGCCTTCTGCGGTTCGCGGCCCTTGCGGACCAGCTGATTGATTGTGGGCATGTGAAAACTTCACCTGTAGTTCTGGCGCTTCGGCAGAAGGTGAAGGATGCGGGCACCGCAAATGCGCAGACCGGGAAGGTGGCCGCAAGGCCCCTCCCCCAAACGCAATCACGAACCGAAACGCTCCACCCGCAACTTTCGTCACCGGGTTACTTTGACGGATTACCCGGGGTTACCCAGACGCACCGGCAATGTTCAGCTCAAGCCACGGGCACAGCCCATCGATTAAAAGGGGCCACACCTGTGGAAGGACGCGCCCTTAGGCGGGTTTGGGGGTGGGGTCAAGGGGTGGGCGTTCGCGGCAGCGGAGTGCGACAAAGCCGCCGGTGGCTGGATCAAGCAGGATCGGCCGGTTACGCAGCGAGGAGCCATATCTCCCACTAGCTGAAACTCGGCCCAAAGTGTCCTTGGACTCCTCCTTCCCGGGTAATGACGGTCTTCGGGTGCCAACTTAAGTCAGCAAGAACAGTCTTCGAGAAGAAAAGTTCGATGGTCGGTCGGGGGGATTTCTGAAGGGATCGTTCTTGCCTGGCCGACCATCGAATAAAGTCTCTGCCCCCCAGCAGGTAGGCCGCTGGCTCCGGCCTTTTTGCAAGGAGCCACCTAGATTTAACCAGGCCGCGCACGGCCCGGCACCTGATAAGACCATAGTGATGCCGATGCTGCAGGCGCGGTATGCGCAAAGCGCAATGGATCTCGTGGCACTGATCACCCGACATCACTGACAATCAGCCACTAGCCGACGCCGGGTTTGGTGATCATCAGCTCCGGCTCGGAGGAGTTTGGGAAACTATTGCGGGACGATTGCCGGTGGTCCGGCTCGGGTCGCTGCGTAATCCTCTTCGGCGCGAGACATTTTTCCTCTGCCATCCACGATGCGCGCCTCCGCAGCAGCCTTGTCGGCATATGCATCGCTGATCTGCTGCTCGGCCTTGACAACCTTTGCACGGGCGCGCGCCAGATCCCTCTCGCCTTTGGCGAGACTTTGGTCGCTTTTCCTGACCGATTCCTCGCCCTTGCGCACGCTGTTCTGCGCGTTGGACCAAGCTGTGCCGTATCCTTCGATAGCTGCGCCGCGATCGGACAACCGCTCCCCCGAGTTCCTGGGTCGCATATCTGAGGCGCAGGCCCCTAAGGACAGGAGCGAAAGGGCGAGAACTGCGCCAACGGCGCCCTTTACGTTGCCGGTCTTTCGTCCGGCAGAACGGATTGCGCCAGAGCGGTAAAGAGTCATGTCGATGCTCCCATCGTAAGCGGGAGCTCAATTGTCTCTCGGTCGGCGGCGCTTACGAAAAGGATGCCATGCCGATCAGTTCAAGATGGGGAGTTCTGACGCAAATGCAATGACGGCCCATCAGTGATGGTTTCTTGCCCATAGGAATAGGCCGAATTGATGCTGCGTTCTGAGCGCGAGATGGTAGGGTGGCAACAGGTCAGGTTCCCGCGCCCTTGCGACAAGCTTGATCTCACCTGCATTGGGTCGCGCTCCGGCGACTCCGGCGGCCCAAAAAGGCGCCTCTTATGTCGAAAGTCTCATCTTCATCGCCCGCTGCGGCTGAGAGTCTCGCGCTCGCGCTTATTCACTCCTCGCGAGCCCCTGTCCTCCTGATCAATTCGAACCTGCAAATCGTAGGGGCGAGCAATTCGTTTTGTAACGCTTTCGGCTATCAACCTGACAATCTGGCTGGTTGCGATCTGGACAAGCTGGGCGAAGGCGAATGGGGATTGCCGCAACTCCGCTCGTTGCTGCGATCGACTCTGCATGGAAGCGCAAGCGTAGATGCTTACGAGATGGACCTCGTGCGGTCGGATCATGCGATGGCACGCCTTGTCCTCAACGCTCACCTCCTTGACTACGACGAGGATGTCGCTCTGATAGTGCTGACGATAAGCGATGTGACCTCCGCTCTCCTTGCCGAGAAGATCAAGGACGACCTGATCAAGGAGAAGCAGGTGCTGCTGATTGAATTGCAGCATCGGGTTGCCAACAGCTTGCAGATCATCGCCAGCGTCCTGATGCAAAGTGCCCGGCGCGTTCAGTCGGAAGAAACGCGCCTGCACCTTCGAAACGCACATAACAGGGTCTTGTCGATTGCAACCCTGCAGAAGCAACTTGCGGTCTCAAGCGAGGACCAGGTCCATCTGCGTGAATACTTTGCAGGTCTGTGCGAGAGCATCGGAGCATCAATGATCGATGAGGAGGACAGGATTACGCTGAAGTCGACGACCGACGACAGTTTTGCGACGGCCAACGTCGCGACCAGCCTGGGCCTCATCGTTACCGAACTGGTCATCAATTCCCTCAAGCACGCATTTCCCAATCACGCCAAGAGCGGTGCAATCGCGGTGGATTATCACGCGGAGGGTGCGGCCTTTACCTTGACGGTGTCTGATGACGGCGTAGGCATTGCGAACAGCGAAGAGCCCATCGCACCGGGCCTCGGGACAGGCATCGTTGACGCACTGGCAAAGAACCTGGGGGCAACCGTCGTGACAACGCAAGCGACACCCGGGACACGGATCGCCATCGTCCGCCCAGAATGAATGCCAACTGCCACAGATCGCTGATTGCCCCCGGCGTTGAACCAATCCATCGCCGATCTAGGCCGTGCCACATCCCCACCGCACCGGCGGCGGAGCTTCGGGCGTTTCATACCTCCTGTCCCGTCTCTGCCAAGGCCAGCAGCCCTTGATTTCGGCCTCTGGCGCGAAGCTCAGGAAGGTGCGGATCAGGACGATTATGGCGAGGAGGTCTGGGCGCTTCGTTACGTGGGCTTGAACCGATTGAGGCCCCCGCCTTCGCGGTGGAGCGGGGGTGTGGGTCTGGCGCGGGGGATGGGTCGGTGATGTTGGCGCTTTTGTCGTGGGCGGGTTTTGGGTGCCCAGCCCTGGCCTCTTCTGGGACCTTGGTGCTTATGCCCACCCCCAACCCCTCCCGCCTGCGGGAGGGGAGACTTGTTGGGATGGCCTTCCGGTGGCGGGGTGGGGC
>NZ_JRVC01000010.1 GCF_000807925.1 Novosphingobium subterraneum
CGGCAGGGGGCAGGGCAGGGGCCATGCCGCCGATAGCAACGCCGGTTGGCGTTATCGACGGCGCGCCCATGCCGGGGCTGAAACCTGCCGAAACGCGCGGCTTTGCCCGTGGTGCGCCCAAGGCCAGCGATCATGGCAGCGCGGTTACCTCGCTGCTGCAGTTTGCCGGGGTGCAGCGCGTGCTGGTGGCCGATGTCTATGGCAGCGACCCGGCAGGCGGCAATGCCCTCGCGGTGGCCAAGGGGCTGGACTGGCTGGTGGGCAAGGGCGTGAAGGTGGTATCGGTCAGCCTCGTCGGCCCGCCCAATCCGCTGCTGGCGCGGGCGGTGAAGGCGGCGCAGGGCAAGGGCGCGGTGATCGTGGCGGCGGTGGGCAACGATGGCCCGGCGGCGCCGCCTTCCTATCCCGCCTCCTACCCCGGCGTGATCGCGGTGACGGCGGTGGACGGGCGCAACCGGGCGCTGATCGAGGCGGGGCGGGCGCTGCATCTCGACTATGCCGCGCCGGGGGCCGATATCGCGGCGACCAATGCTGCGGGGCGGCGGGTGAAAGTGCGCGGCACATCGTTTGCAACGCCGCTGGTGGCATCGCGCGTGGCGCTGAAATGGGGCGCCAATCTGGGGCCGAAGCTTGATGCCGAGGCGATCGATCTGGGCGCACGGGGCCCGGATGGCACGTATGGCCGCGGGCTGCTGTGCACGATCTGCAGACCTGCCCGATAAAAAATCGAAAAAATGCAAAAGGCGTGAATTAAACCGGACAGCCCATCCGTTTTCCTTTGTGAGAGGCCGTTGCGAAGGCGGCCCTGCCCACTTTGAGGAAAGGAAATTCACGATGCGCAAGATCCTTATCGCTTCGACCGCCATGCTGATCGCGCTGGCTCCGGCTGCACAGGCCCAGATCCTGGGCGGTGGCGGCATCGGCGGCGGCCTTGGTGGATCGCTGGGCGGCACGCTTGGTGGTTCGATTGGGGGCAGCACCATCGGCCGGACCATGGACAGCGTCGACAGCACGACGCGCAGCACCGTTCGCAGCACTACACGCGGCTCGGCCGACGCCACGGGACGCGCTTCGGCCAGCAAGTCGGTCGATCGCAAGAGCGGCAAGGTGGGCGCACAGGGCAGTGCCGACGGTTCGCTGACCGGCAGCCTTGGCCAGACGCTTTCCACCCCGACCGGCATGACCCGCGCAGGCGGCTCTGGCGCGGCTTCGGGCGGGGCTTCGGGTGGCGCCAATGCGCAGCTGATCGGCACCGATGCGGTGCGGTCTACCGCTGGCGAAGTCGCCGGAACGGCACGCAGCACGGCGCGCGGGGCGGTTGACGCCACCCGCAGCACTGCCGGTGCGCTGGCGACCAGCGGGCGCAGCGTGGCAGGTTCCGTCGCTGGCTCTGGCGCGGGGATGGCGAGCGGTTCGGCCAATGGCGCGCTTTCGGGCGGTGCGGGATCGCTGGCCCTGGCCGGCAGCGCAGCGTCTTCGGCGCAAGGTGCCTTCTCGCTCAGCAAGGGCATGAACGTGCTTGGCCCCGATGGCGAGAAGATCGGCAAGATCCGCGAGGTGATCGCCGACAGCCGCGGGCGGGTGCAATCCCTGCTGGTCAAGGTCGATGGCGAAAAGGCGATGCTGCCCGCCGCCAACTTCAGCGGCAGCGGCAACGGCAAGGCTGTCGTCTCGGCAATGGGCGAAGGCCAGATCAAGCGTGTGGCCCAGCAGCAGGAAGCCGCTGCGGAGGATTGATGTAAAGGCCGGCAAAACACGCTGAAGGCGCGGTCCCGGGGAAGGACCGCGCCTTTTCGCGTGGGTGGGTGAGGAGACGGGCAGGATCGGTGCAAGCTCCGTTTGCCCTGGCAGGGTGGCCATGGCATCGTTGCAATCTGATGGTGGCGAGGGGATGGCGCTTGTTGGCAATGATTTCAGAGGCTTGGTGCAAGTCAGGCAAGTGCGCCTGGCGGGTTTTCCTGCCGTTGCTGGCGGTGCTTGCTGCGGGCGGGACGTCTCCCACGCAGGCCAGCACTTTTACCGAGGAAGAAGTTGTCTGTCCGGTCGGCGGCGAAAAGTTCACGCGGATGGCGCTGATGTCTATCTCGACCTGGGGTGCGCTGCCGGATGGAATGCCTTTGGGTTCGGGCCGGTTTCCGGTGGAATTGCCGCAGTGCCCATCGAACGGGCTGGTGATGTACCGCGACTTCACGCCCGAGGAAGTGGCGCGGCTTGCGCCCTTCATCGCGAGCGAGGGTTACAAGGCGCTACGCAGCGCAGGCGAGACGCCGCGCTATCTGGCCTATCGCACCGCGCAGTTTCTGGGCGACAAGGATCTGCACTGGTGGTTGCTGGAAGCAAGCTGGGAGGCGAAGAACGACGATCCGGCAGGCGAACGGGCGCGGCGTTACAATACGGAATTCGTCGAGGCGGCGCGGCTGGTGAAGCCGGATGCGGGGAACCTCGAAGCCATTGCTGCGCGATTCCGGCTTGCGAACGGTTTGCGCGAACTCGGCAGCTTTGATGAAACCGAGGCGGTTAGGGCGAGCATCGTCATTTCGCCCAAGGCTGGCGGAAAGGGCACGGAGGCTCGGGAAAACCGGACTGCGTGGGCCGGGACGATTGCCGATCTGGCAGGACCGATCGCGCGAAAGGAGACGAGCCGCATCCCCATCGACATGCTGGGTGTGCGCGAGGCGGCGGGGTTCTGCCTGCGCAAGGAAATCGCCGCGAAGTTCGAGGAACCGCCGCCGCCACCTCTGACGGCGTTCGAGCAGGAGTATTGCGCGGGGCCGAAGCTCAGCGAGACGATCAAGGAGCAGCGCAAGTGGCTGCGTGAGGAGGATTAGCGGGGAGGGCGCGGTTGCGGATTTGCCCCTCCGTCAGCGCTTCGCGCTGCCACTCCCCATTTGCACTTCGTGAAAATGGGGAGGATCGCTTGTGTTCTGGCCCATTTGCACTTTGTGAAAATGGGGAGGATTGGTGGGTACGCGCCTGGGCTTTGATCCTCCCTGTTTTTGCGTGAGCGCAAACGGGGAGGTGGCAGCCGTGTTGGCGGCTGACGGAGGGGTTCTTACCGCGCATCCTCCAAAATCAGTTCCGCCGCGCGTTCCGCTACCGCCATGGCGGGGCCGTTGGTGTTGCCCGAAATCGGGGTGGGCATGATCGAGCAGTCGACCACGCGCAGGGAGCCAATGCCGTGGACGCGGGCGCGGGCGTCGGTGACGGAGGTGGCTTCGTCGGTGCCCATGGCGCAGGTGCCGGTGCCGTGGAGGCCGACTTCGACCATCTTGGCAAGCTCGGCCAGGATCGCGGCCTCGTCCTGCACGTCGGGGCCGGGCATGCGTTCGGTGCCGATGAAGGCTTTCAGCGGTTCGGACCCGGCGATTGCGCGGAACAGGCGGAAGAGTTCGAGGCTCTTGGCCCGGTCCGAGGGATCGGACCAGATCGCGGCGTCGGCGATCGGGGCATCGCGGAAGTTAGGCGAAGTGAGGCGGATCGAGCCGCGGCTCTTGGGCCGCAGGTGATAGCCCGAGAAGGTGAGGCCGGGATTGGGCGTGAGCGGGCTGCCGGGGCGGGCGGCCATCTCGTTCACCGTGCGCATGGCGAAGGGCGCGGCGCCGACCTGCAGATCGGGCCAGTCCTCGGGCGTGCCTTCGCTGGCGACCAGGCCGGTAATCGGCATGCCGACGCGGGCGAGGTGGCCGGTGCCGGTGAGGAAATACTGCAGCGCATTGCGATAGAGCCGCCAACCGAAGAACTCGCGGTTGGTGCCGGGGTGGTTCGTCAGGTCGAACGAGACGCCGAACTTGGTGTGATCGGACAGGTTCTGGCCGACGCGAGCGAGGTCCTTGATCACCGGGATGCCCAAGGCCTGCAGCGTGGCGCCAGGGCCGACGCCCGACAGCTGGAGCAGCTGCGGCGAGCCATAGACGCCGGCGGAGAGGATGACTTCGCGCGTCGCGGTGTGGGTGCGCTCTTCCCCGTTGGCTTCGGTGACGACGCCAGTGGCGCGGCCGCCTTCGATGGTGACGCGCTTTACCGCAGTGTGCTGGGCAATGGTAAGGTTGTGGCGGCCGAGGATCGGCATGACGAAGGCCTTGTACGAGCTTTCGCGCACCCCCTTGCGATCGACGGTGTACTGGCTGCGGCCGACGCCCTGCTTGCCGGGCGTGGTGATATCGTCGAGCCAGGGCATGCCCTGCGTGCCGAAGCCGGCGACCAGCGCATCGAGCACCGGCGACTGGTAGGTCGAGGCAGTGACCTGCAGTTCACCACCCTGGCCTCGGCCGGGATGCGCGCCGGGATCGCGATAGTCCTCGAACTTCCTGTAGCAGCGGGCGATCTCGTCCCAGCCCCAGCCCGACAGGCCGTGGTCGGTCCAGCTGTCGAAGTCCTTGGGCATGCCGGTGAGATACCAGGTGCCGTTGATGGCCGAGGAGCCACCCATGCCGCGCCCGTAAGTGTGGATGCCGCCGCGCATGCCGGGGCGCGGTTCGGTCTGGTAGACGCGGAAGTAATCGGGGTTGCCCATCATCTTGATGAAGCCGCCGGCCATCTTGATGAAGGGGTGCTGGTTGTCGCCACCGTCCTCGATCAGCAGGACGCGGGTTTGCGGATTGGCGCTGAGGCGGTTGGCCAGAACGCAGCCTGCCGAGCCCGCACCCACGATGATGTAATCGAATTCCGCCATGACCCTCTGGCACCTGTCCCTGAATTAGAATAGAACTGAAGTTCTCTTTTTATCTGCACAGGCCTTGACCCGCTGTCAAGCGATGATTAGAAGAAGCATTCTAATTATCGGGAGAGCAAACGTGCTGCCAGTCGAACGGGTGATCGGAGAAGAAGGACTTGCCGCTACGGCAGGCGGGTTGAAGCTGGCGATGCGCCTGCCATGGTATCGCTCGCTGCCGTTTTCGGTGGTGGAAGTGGGGCCGCTGTCGGTGGGTGGCGAGGCTGTCGACTTGTCCGACGCGCTGATCGAATACAACGGCCAGCAATGGCCGCTTTCGGAGAATGGCGAGAAGGTGGACACCTTCTGGTTCATCCGCGATTCGGCGTTTCTGGTGCTGCCTTCGCTCAGCGCCGAGGTGGGTGAAACCCGCGAGGTTTCGCTGAACCTGTTCATCAGCCCGCCCTACATTCCGGGGATGAAGCGGACCAATCCGCAGACCTCCACGCTCACCGTCGAAGCTGCCTGAGAGAGGACCGGCAATCATGGCTACTACCGCAACTGGTCCGCAGACCGGCGTTACGCTCTATTCCTTCACCAACGAGTATCTGACCCGCCAGTTCGAGCTCGATACGCTGCTGGCCGAAGTGGCCAAGCGCAACCTGGGTCCGAACATCGAGATCATCGGCTTCCAGAACTTCCGTGAATTCCCCGACGTTTCGGACAAGTTCGCCGAAGAGTTCAAGCAGATGATCGCCGAGACGGGCCTGAACCCGGTTTCCTGCGCGATCAATTCCGACCGCTTCCTCAAGCCGGGCGCGCAGCCGATCGAGGACGCCGCGCTGGTGGAATACCACAAGCGCCAGCTGCGTTCGGCAAAGAAGATGGGCTTCAGCCTGGTGCGCTACCAGTTCGCGCTGCCGGTGCACCTGCTGCCGGAAATCGCACCCTATGCCGAGGAGCTGGACATCCGCATGGGCGTGGAAGTCCACGCGCCGATGTGGGCGGGGCACCCCGCGGTGCAGGCCTATGGCGAGATGTACGACAAGCTGAACACGCCGTACCTGGGCTGGATTCCCGACTTCGGCGGTACGGCAAGCCGCATCCCGGAATCGATGCTCGATGCTGCGCGCGCCAAGGGGGCCAAGGAAGACCTGCTCGACAAGCTCAAGGAAGTCTGGCTCGAAGACGGCATGAGCCACGAGAAGGCCGGGCGCCTGCGCGAGTGGGCTCTGCCCAAGGGCCATGGCCCGCTGGAAGTTCAGGCGGCGTGCCTGGCGTTCTTCATCCTTTCGAACCACGATCCCAAGAGCTGGGCGGCGCTGGTCGATCGCACCATCCACATCCACGGCAAGTTCTATGGCGTGAGCGAGGATCTGGTCGAGGAAGCGATCGATTACGACACGATCCTGCCGCTGTTCAAGGATGGCGGGTTCACCGGCACGATGGTCTCCGAATGGGAAGGCCATGCCTATGACATGCGCGATGCCTTCGAACAGGTCCGCCGCCACCAGGCGATGGCCCGCCGCATCTGGGGGAACTGAGCCATGGCTTTCGAACTCTCGGTAAACCTCGAATACGGCTTCACCGAAGCGGGCGACAAGATCGAGGACCGCATTGCCGCGGCTGCAGCGGCAGGCTTCCGCAAGGTGGAGCTGTTCCTGCTGAAGGGGCGCGATCTTGATGCGATCAAGGCGGCGCTCGATGCCAACGGCGTCGAACTGATCAGCACGGTGGCGGACTATGTGACGCAGCTGGTCGATCCCGCCACGCACGAGGGCTTCTGCGAGGTGTTCCGCGAGGCGGCCTCGGCGGCCAAGTTCCTCGGCTGCTCGAACGTGGTGGTCACTTCCGGGCGCGGCGTGCCATGGTTGAAGCGTCCGGTGCAGCTTTCGATCTTTGCCGATGCCCTGCGCAAGATCCTGCCGATCGCCGAGGAGCTGGACGTGACGATCCTGCTCGAATCCGCCAACACCCGGCATGACCATCCCGGCGTGCTGTGCTCCACCACGCACGACAGCGTGGTGGTGGCCGACATGCTGGACAGCCCTCGCGTCAAGGTGCTCTACGACCTCTACCATTCGGTGGTGGAAGGCGAGGACCCGGACGAGGCGCTGGCCGCGGCGATGCACCACGTGGTGCACGTGCAGATCGCCGACGCGCCGGGCCGGGGCGAACCGGGATCGGGCAAGATCGATTGGCCGGGGGCGCTCGCCCGCTTCGAGCGTCTGGGCTACAAGGGCACGATCGGCCTGGAACTGCAGCCGACCAAGCCTTCGGTCGAGGCGTTCGGCTATATCCGCGGGCTGTGCGCCTGAGTTACCCTTCCGTCAGCCGCTGATGCGACTGTCGTCTCCCCATTTGCACTGCGTGAAAATGGGGAGGGTGCGGCAGTGCTCGGCGGCGGACTAAGCAATTCTACGGGGTCCCCGATAATACCGCCTCTTCAAGGTTTTCGCCTAAGTTCTGCATCTTAACCAAGATTCAAGGACTTAGGGCGAAACACGGTGGGGATGCAGGCCTTTGCGAACATCCTCAGGCTGGATACCAGCGATCCGGAGCTGACGCGGGCGCAGTTTCGTTCGTTTTCGCGCCAGATGCCGCTGCTCTATGCGATTCTGGTGTGCAATGCCTTTGCCATCGCCCTGTCGTTCTTCGACCCGGCGCGCCCGATCAAGACCGTCGTGACGCCACTCGTGACATGCGGCATTGCCGTGTGGCGCGGCATCTGGTGGTGGCAGCAGGGCGATCCGGCCAAGCTGTCTGACGAATACATCGCGGCCTGCCTGCGGCGCACCTGCTGGCTGGCGATCCTGATGACCATGGCGTTCGAGGCGTGGTGCATCTGGGTCTATCCCGATGGCGATGCCTATGCGCGCAGCAACCTGACGTTTTTCCTTGGTCTGACCGAGGTCAGCACTGTCTTCTGCCTGATGACCCTGCGTCCCGCCGCGATGCGCGTGGCGCTGGTCAGCACGCTGTCGTTCCTGTTCTACTTCTCGTGGGTGGATGGCGGAAAGCTGCTCGGTCAATCGGTGGTGCTGACTCTGGTGTGCATCGGCATGATCGTGGTGACGCACCGCTACAACATCTCGTTCTCCGAACTGGTCCGCTCCCAGCGCACGCTCCGCACGCGGCAGATGGAGGCCGAAAAGCTCTCCGAGGAAAACCGGCGCATCGCGTTCAGCGATCCGCTGAGCGGCCTGCCCAACCGCCGCGAACTCCTGACGCGGCTTGATCGACTCGAGGCGCGGGCTGATCCCCTGCCCGATAGTCTTGCGGTGATCTTCATCGATCTCGATGGCTTCAAGGAAGTCAACGACGAGCACGGCCACCAGGCCGGCGACGCCCTGATCCGCAGCATCTGCCTGCGGCTGGGCCAGCATTGCCCTGCGCATGCACGACTTGCCCGGGTCGGCGGCGACGAGTTTGCGGTGCTGCTGGAAATGCCCAAGGCGCAGGCCGAGGCGGAACGTCTGGCCGCAACGATCCTCGAGGAAATCTCGCTGCCGGTGCTGGTCGAACGCCACGTGCTGCAGGTGGGCGCCAGCATCGGCGTTGCCGCCAATACCGATGCGGCCGGAACGCCACGCGAATTGCTGCGCCGCGCCGATACTGCGATGTATCACGCCAAGACCGGCGGCAAGAACCAGGTCGCCGTCTATGATGCCGCGTTCGATGAGGGTCGAAAACATCGCCTGGCCGTCGAAACGCAGATCGGTCGCGGCCTTGCCCGCGATGAGTTCGAAGTCTACTACCAGCCCGAGGTAGATGCCCAGACGGGACGGATTGTGGCGGTGGAAGCCCTGCTGCGCTGGCCGCGTCGCCCCGAGGGCCCGCTGCCGCCGGATGATTTCATCGACATTGCCGAGGCCACCGGGCAGATCCATCCGCTCGGCATGTTCGTGCTCGAACGCGCCTGCCGCGATATTGCACCGCTGGGCGACTTGCGGCTCAGCGTCAATGTCAGCCCGGCACAGTTTCGGGATTCGCATTTCGAACGGCAGGTTGCCCATGTGCTGGAGCAGACCCGCTTTCCCCCCGAGCGGTTGCAGTTCGAGATCACCGAGGGCTATCTCCTCGCCAATCCGGAGCGCGTGGTGCGCGCAGTCGAGACGTTCAAGGAGCGCGGCATGTCGATCGCGCTCGACGATTTCGGCACGGGCTTCACCAGCATCCACTACCTGCGCAGCTATGGCTTCAGCCACATCAAGATCGACAAGTCGCTGCTCGACGGCCTGGCACCGGGGAGCAAGGGCGCGATGCTGGTGACCGGGGCGATCATGCTGGCCTGTGGGCTCGACATGCGCGTGATCGCCGAGGGGGTCGAGACCGAGGAACAGGCGCAGCTGCTGCGGCAGGCCGGATGCCACAAGCTGCAGGGCTACCTGTTCGGCAAGCCCATGCCGCTTGCCGATTTCGTCGCTGCCTGGGAGCGGTCGGAGCGCACCGTGCTGCAAGCCTCGGCGCGCTTCGCCGGTTAGCGGTCAGGCCGCGAACGCTGCCTTCAACCGTGCACCCGCCCGTTCGATATAGGGCATGGCATCGGGCACCGCCTCGAACATCGAGAAGAAGCCGTGGATCATGCCGGGCGCGAGTTCGGTCTCGACCGGCACGCCGGCCTGCTTCAGCGCCTCGGCATAGTCCAGCCCTTCGTCGCGCAAGGGATCGTACTGCGCCACCAGCACCGTGGCGGGCGGCAGGCCTGAAAGGTCCGCGTGCTGCAGCACCGCTGCTTCCGGGTGCGCGTTGGCATGATCGCCCACGTAATGCGCCCAGAACCACTGCATCATGCGGGTGGTGAGGAAGTAGCCTTCGGCATTCTCGGTATAGGAGCCGTTCTCGAAGTTGGTGTCGGTGACCGGGTAGATCAGCAGCTGGTGGGCGAGCTTCGGCCCGCCGGCATCGCGTGCCCGGATCGCCACGGCAGCGGCGAGGTTGCCGCCCGCGCTGTCACCGGCCACGGCCAGGCGGTGCTTGTCGATCCCAAGGTCTGCCGCGTGGTCCACCGCCCACAGCAGGGCGTCATGGCAATCGTCGAGCGGGCCGGGGAAGGGCGTTTCCGGGGCAAGGCGGTAGTCCACCGACAGCACCGCCGCGCCGCTGGCCACGGCAAGGGCTCGGGCCGAGGCATCGTGCGTCTCGATCGAGCCGATCACCCAGCCTCCGCCATGGTAGAACAGCACCAGCGGCGCGTTCTCTCCCGCGCCCTCGGGCTTATAGAGCCGCGCGGCGATGGAGCGGCCGGGCAGGTCCAATGTCAGGTCGCGCACTTCGGCCACGGCCGGGGGCGGGCCCATCTGCATCGGCCGGTTCGCCTCGCGCAGGGCCTCGGGCGTGATCGTCTCGTAATCGACCGGCGGCATCTGCGCGAAGAAGCCGAGCAGCGCCTCGACCTGCGGATTGAGCGTCATCGGTATCTCTCCCTTACCCGTACTGGGCGACGATTTCGGCCACGGCCGCAGCCACGTCGCCGCGACGATAGCCGAGCAGCGCGGTTTCGCCAGCGTCGGGTTCATAACTGATCGTGTTGCCGCGCCCTTGCGGGATGGCCACGTCTGGCAGGAGCGGCAATTCCTCGTCGCGCTCTTCCAGCTTCACGTCACTGCCAACTGCGTCGAAGAACAGCTGGAAGTATTCGCGGAAGGCCAGGTTCTCGTCACCCACCAGATAGGCCTTGCCCGGCTCGCCCCGCAACAACGCACCCTCGATGGCTTCGGACAGTGACCGGAACGACATGAAGTTGGTGCCGCCGGTGGGAGCGAAGAACGGGATCGGGATCTGGCCGTTGGCCCATGCCACGTAAGGCTCGAAGATCGCGCTGGGCAGGCCGGGAACGGCGCCGACCATGAAGGGGGCATTGACGCTGATCACGTCGAAGCCCTCGGCACCCTCGTTGCGGGCAAGCTGGCACGCGGCAAGGCGCGACTGGATATAGACGTTGCCCGCAATCAGCTCCGGTGCGGCCTGCGGGTAGAAGCTGCCGAGCTGGATGGCTCGGCTGACCCCGGCTTCGCGCGCGGCGGCGAAGACGGCCGGCAGCGCTTCGTGGTTGGCTTTCTTCAGCCATGCGCCAAAATCCTCGCCCTGCGGCACGTGGCGCGGGTCGTTGCCTGCGGCAAAGACCATCCAGTCGAAGCCGGAAAGCGTTGCAGCGGTGAAATCACCCGCCACGTAATCTCCCTTGAGAAAGCCGAGCCCTGTCAGCGGCGTGCCCTGCGGCGCCGACGAGCGGCCGGTGATCGTCACGTCATGGCCCTGGCGCGCCAGATGCAGCGCGGCGTGGCCGCCAAGGGCCCCGGTGCCACCGATGACCAGTACTTTCATCATTCTCTCCCTTCGGAATTCGCGTTCACCACTGGTAGCGGTGCAAGATCGGGGCTGCGGCGCAGCAGGTTGCCGCCATCGACCGCGATGCACTGCCCGGTCACCCAGGCGCTTTCGTCGCCGGCAAGGAAGCGTACCGCGCCGGCCATGTCGTCGGCCTCGCCCAGCCGGCCGAGCGGGTATTCGGGCAGGAAGGCCTCGGCCGCTCCGCCCTCGAACATGCCCTGTGTCGCGCCCGAACGGGTGAGGCCCGGGCGGATGGCATTGACGCGCAGGCCCGAGGGGCCGAGCTCGTCCGCCGCCGAGCGCACCAGGCCTTCGAGCGCCGCCTTGGCCATGTGGTAGGCGGCCAGATGGCGGAAGGTGAGGACCGCCGCGCCCGATGACAGGCAGACGATCGACCCGCCTGGCTGCATCAGCGGCGCAGCAGTGCGGATCACGTGGAAGGCGGAGACGACGTTGCTCTCGAAGGCATCGCGAAGGTCTGCGGCGGTGGTCTCGATCAGCGGGCGGAACCCGCCGCCACCGACCGTGGCAAAGGCGACGTCGAGCCTGCCGGCCAAGGCGCGGGCGCCGCGTACCGCTGCGGCCACGGCCTGCTCGTCGGTGCCATCGCCGATGAAGGTGTGGACTTGCGCGTCCGGCACGTGCGCGCGGATGCGCGCGGCGGTTTCGGCAAGCCCGTCGGCCCGCCGCGCCATCAGGGCGAGGCGCGCCCCGTCACGCGCCAGCTGCAGCGCGCAGGCCTCGGCAATGGCTCCGGTGGCACCGGTGATAAAGACGGTACGGCCGGAAAGACCGCTCACGCCGCGCCGCCCGGATTTGAGACGGCGCGCAGTTCTTCCCAATCGACGATCAGGGTGCGGCGGTTGAATCTCCATGTGCCTTGTTCGCGCCGCCACTGGTCCTGGTAGCGGATCGCCCAGACCAGCAGCTTGTCGCCGTCCGGCGCGGCAATGCGGTGCTCGGCGGTGGAACGGGTCTCGCCCTGCGCGGTGTCACCGTCCACGGTCACGTCCATGTCGTGCACCATGTGGCGCGTCATGGTGAAGGCG
Source organism: Novosphingobium subterraneum (assembly GCF_000807925.1). Classification (GTDB taxonomy): domain Bacteria; phylum Pseudomonadota; class Alphaproteobacteria; order Sphingomonadales; family Sphingomonadaceae; genus Novosphingobium; species Novosphingobium subterraneum. The sequence goes on from NZ_JRVC01000010.1 coordinate 12,034, forward strand.
TGGGCGAGGTGGTCGATCGATCCGAGGTTGGCTTCCAGCCCGGTGATGCTGAAGCCAGGGCCGCTGATCTCGACATCGTCGGCCAGCACTTCGCGCCACAGCGCCTTGTCGCGCCGGTCTGCGCCGAGGGCATAGCGCTCGGCGGTGCGGCGCAGGGCGGCAAGGTCGCTCATGCCACGGTTCCCGGAACAACGAGGCCATTGCCCGAAATCAGCGGCACGTTGGTCCATTCGCCCTGCGGCGTGCGATACCAGCCTGCTGCTGCCAGTGCGCCGCCATCGATGTTGATCGCGCTGCCCGTTACCCATGCCGCCAGCGGGCTGGCGAGGTAGAGCGCCGCGCCTGCACAGTCGCTGGGGCGGCCGAAGCGGCCCAGCGGAATCCAGCGCTCCTCGTGTGCGCGGTTTTCCGGCGGGATCATGATATCGAGCGCCACTTGGGGGGTGTCGGTCGTCTCGGGCGCGATGGTGTTGACGCGGATGCCCTCGGGGCCAAGCTCGAGCGCGAGGCTCTTGGTAAAGCCGGTGACGGCCCATTTCGCCGCGGCATAGACCGAGCAATAGGGGATGCCGCGATGCGCTTCGATCGAGGTGACGTTGATGATCGAGGAGCCGGGCGCGCCCTTGCGCAGCAGCGGAATCATCGCGCGGGTCATGCGCAGCATCTGGCCAAGGTTCACGTCGAGGATTTCCTCGGCCTCCTCGTCCTCCAGCATGGCGAAGGGGCGGGCGTGGACGAAGTGGCCGACATTGTTGACCAGCACGTCCAGCCGGCCGGTCTCGGCGGCGATCCGCTCGGCCAGCATTGCGCCGACGCCGCGCTGGCGCACGTCGCAGCGGATCACGCGGGCCGATGGCATGGCGGCTTCGGCTGCATCGGCATTGGCGGGGTCGATCTCGGCGATCACCACTTGCGCGCCGGCTCCGGCGAAGGCCTCGGCAATGGCGCGCCCGATGCCGACGCCACCGCCGGTGACCAGCACGGTCTTGCCGGCGAAATCGAGCGCCTGCGCAGCGAGCTTTGCGTTATCCACCGCAGTCATACGGCAACTACCCTCTCCATGCCGATGATTCGGCAATAGTTGTTTCTATTTCTACGCATACTGTTTTCCGGAAGAGCACATGTCAACCGAATGCGCAGGGAGAGGGCACTGTTATTGCTAGATTCCCGGTTGCTCCGCCGGAATGTGCACCACCAGCCCGTCCAACTCCTCGCCAAGCTGGACCTGGCAGGACAGGCGGCTGTTCGGGCGGATCTCGACGCCATCGATGGCCTCGAGCATCTCGCGTTCTTCCGGCCGGGCGGGGCCGGTGCGGTCAAGCCAGTCCGGGTCGATGTAGCAATGGCAGGTGGCGCACTGCATCATGCCGCCGCACAGCGCGTCGATCCCGTCGACAAGGTTGCCGACCGCGAGCTGCATCAGGGTCATGCCCTCGAAGTTCACGCAAGTCCGCGCCGAGCCGTCCGGCTGGACGAAAGTCACCTTGGCCATTCAGTGCGCCTCATGCATGGGCCGGGCAACCGGCCGCCTTGGCGAGCGCCGCCACGTCCGCGCTTCCACCCGCGCCATCCAGCTTGCGCCGCTTGTAGCGCACGCGGCAGGGCTGGGCGGGCCAGTAGGTCGATGCGCCGGCGATGGGGCGCACTTCGTCGATCAGCTCCATGTCGAAGTTCTGCAGCAGGATCGCCACCAGCACCTTCATTTCCATGCGCGCGAAGTTTACCCCCGCACAGCGATGCACCCCGCCGCCGAAGCCGATCAGCGAGTTGCTCTCGATCTGCGCGTCCGGGTTCTGCGGGTTGAAGCGCTCGGGGTCATAGGCATCGGCATTGCGGAAGGTTTCTTCCATGCGATGGCTGACCGAGGGCGCGAGCAGCACGAATTCGCCCTTGCGGATGCGATAGCCGTCGCGCTCGATATCGGCACTGGCCTTGCGGCTGAGCATGTAGGCGACGGGGTGGAGCCGCTCTGTCTCGCGCAGGGCGAGGTCCATCTTCTCCATCGCCACGGCCTGCTCCCAGCCCAGTGCGCGCCCGTCGCTGCCGCCGAGCAGCGAGGCGACCTCTTCGCGCAGCACCTGCTGGTAGCCGGGGTTCTGGAGGAGGTCGGCCAGCGCCCAGCTGACTTGCCCGGCGGTGGTTTCGTGGCCCGCCCAGACCAGCAGCAGGATCAGGTGCCGGATGATCTCGTCGGGCACGGCGCGGCCATCGGGATACTTCGTCTCGATCATCGTCTGGAAGAAGTCGGGCGGATCGAGCGGACTGGCGCGGCGCTTGTCGATCCACGATTGCAGGATCGCGTGGAGCTTCTTCTTGGCGCGCTGGCTTTTCACCATCTTTGGTGTCGGCAGCCACAGCGGCAGCACGAACTCCATGCCGCCCGAGAAGTCGCGGAACAGCTCGAAGAATTCGTGGCCAAGCTTCTCGTGGAATTCGCGCCCCATGAAGCTGTGCGCGGCGATGTCCATTACCACGGGGCCCAGCGTCGGGATCAGGTCGAACTCGCCTTCCTCACCCAGCCGTTCGACGAGGTTCAGCGATTCCTCGACCATCACCGGCACGTACTGCTTCATCGATGCCGCCTTGAACCGGGGCATGATGATCGCGCGCTGGCGCAGGTATTCGTCCATCTCGGCAAACGAGTAGAACTCGGGCGAGAACATCTTGAGGAAGAACGGCATCGACTCTCGGATCGAGAGCAGCTTGTCGGTTTCCTCGAAGAAGAAGCGGTTGTGTTCCGGCCCCAGCATCACGTTCATGCGCTGGCCCATGAAGTTCATCGCGAAGAGCCGGCCCTTCGAGCGATAGCCGCGCTTCAGGACGGAAACCGGATCGCGAAAGAACTGGGCGAGGTGCCCGAGCAGCGGCACGCCGCCATCGAGCAAGGGAAGGCCGTCTGCACCCGCTGCTGCACTTGCCATCGATCATCTCCCCGTCTGGCCGGTTGCTCCGGCTCGAACGGGCGAAGGGTATGGGGCGGGGGGGCTGGTGCAAGGGGTTCGCGGATCTCGGTATCGCAGGATGATCCGGCGGGGATCATTGAGCGAACGTGCCTGAGCGCTTTGCCGAACAAGCCTTCAACCACAGCCCCGTCATGCTGAACTTGTTTCAGCATCCATCTCTCACCGAACACTGTCCGTGGATGTCGAGAAATGGACCCTGAAACGAGTTCAGGGTGACGAAGCAATTAGGCGAAGGTGCTTCGGCGCTACCCTTCAATAGACCGCCGCCGGGTTCTTCGGGCGCGGGCTGCCGAGCATTTCGCGGTGCGAGGGGCGGTCGTGGCCCCTGTCCTTCACGCCCAGTTCCTTGGCGATTTCCGCCACGATAAGCGTCTGGCCCGAAAGCTCGTCGCGGTTCGGCGCCCGGTCGATGGCAGCAAGGACGTGGGCGGAGAATTCGGGGTTCTCGGCCATCGACAGGAAGCCTTCGTACTGCTCCGGGTTGGTCTTGGCCGCGATCAGCGCGCGCTCGGTCAGTTGCGGGCCGAGCCAGAGCGAGACGGCGATCACGCCGGTGCCGCGGAAATCGTGCTCCATGTCGTGCGCCAGCTTGTCGAGCCCGGCCTTCTGCGCGCCGTAGGCGGGGCCGTGCATGTAGCAGGTCGCGCCGAACGACGAGGTCATCGCGATCAGGCCCGACTTCTGCGGAACCATGATCTTCGCCGCGTGCCAACTGGCGACGTAGGCACTGCGCAGACCGACATCGATGATCTTCTGCGCATCCAGTTCCTTTTCCCAGAACGGCGCCTTCTCGATCAGCTGGTGGTGCATGTAGGCGGCATTGTTGACCAGCACGTCGAGGCGGCCCTGCTCGTCCATGATCTGTTCGAATACGCGGGCGACGCTGGCATCGTCGGCATGGTCGCAGACCACGGGAATGCCCTTGCCGCCGTTCTCGGTGATCCTCTGCGCGGTTTCGGATACCGTGCCGGGCAGCACGGTGCCGTCCCAGCCCTTCGCGTCACCCGGCGTAACGGTGCGCCCGGTGACGTAGACGGTGTAGCCCATCTCGCCAAAGCCGCGCGCGATGCCGGCGCCTGCACCCCGGCTGGCGCCAGTTACGAGAGCCACTTTCGGTTGTTCGGACATGGTGGATTCCTCTTGCGCGATCTTCAGCCCAGGTGGGCGAAATCGAACTGGCTGGTGGGGATGATATCGTTGCGGGTGAAGTCGATGAAGGCGTGGCAGCTGGCCATCATCGCGTCGAGATTGGCCTTGAACTTTTCCGGGTTGCCCACGGCATCGAAGAAGACTTCGGGCTGTTCGAGCGCTTCCAGGGGAAAACATTCCTCGACGAATGCGCTGTAGGCCGGCGCGCCTTCGGTGAGGGGGCGGACGATCAGGTTCTGGACGTATTCGAAATTCGATTGCGCCTCGATCGCCACCCGCGTGTGGTGCGAATGCCAGTGGGCGACGGCCTCTTCGCGGGTGATGTCCGGGCGGAAGGTGATGAAGCTGGCCTGGCTCCAGCCCCAGGTGCGGTGTTTCCCCGGGGAAACATTTGCAGAACACGGATGCGCGGTGTTGGGGATGATCTCGGATTCGCAGACCAGCCATGCGGCGAACCAGGCCGAATGCGCGGCCAGCGCGGCATCTACCTCAGTCCGGAAGCGGGCGTTTGCCGAGGGCATCCAGAACTGCACGACGGCGGCCTGCTGCGGCGCCTGCCACTGCTGGACCAGCGCCTCGCCGGGGGCGACCGTGGCATCGCGCAGGTTGAGCCGAACCCGGCTCGCTCCCGCAGCGACGAGCGCCTGGGGCAGGGTGCCGAGCAGTGCGGCGCCGAAATCCTCCCGCGATTGGTGCGGCGGGGCCCAGAGGGCAGCGATGACCTTTTCCATGGGCTGCGCCTCCTCAGTCGAAGTTGGCCTGTCCACCGTCGAGCGGGATGGTCGCCCCGGTCAGGTAGGCAAGGTCCTGCCCCGCAAGCGCCACCAGCGCGCGGCCGATATCGCCTTCCAGGCTGCCGACCCGGCCCAGCGGGATCGTGCGGAAGAAGGCCTGCGCCTCTTCGGGATTGTTCTCGATCCACCACTTGAGCCCGGGCGATTCCGCGTGCGGCGCGATGGTCAGCACGCGGATGCCTTCGCCGCCCCATTCGGCGGCAGCGGCGCGGGTGAGCGAACGGATCGCCTGCTTGACCGCGGCGTAGCAGCCGTAACCGGTCATGTCCCAGCGGATGCCCGCCGACGAGCAGAAGTTGAAGATCGTGCCGCCGCCGCGCGCGGCGAGGTGCGGGCGGGCCAGCTTCATCAGGCGGTGCGTGGCCAGCGGCCCGCTTTCGAATCCCGCGAGGAAGGCTTCGTCCGTCACGTCCTCGAGCTTGCCGAGCGGCACTTCCTGGGCATTGTTGACGAGAATGTCGAGCCCGCCGAAGGTGGCGACGGTGCGCTCGACCGTCGCGGCAAGGTCGGCGGCGGACTTCACGTCGCAAGCGACGGCAAGCGCCTGGCCGCCCCGTTCCTCGACCATCCGCGCCGTTGCCTCGACCTTGGCGAGCGTCCGCCCGGTGACGACGACAGATGCGCCAGCGCCTGCCATTGCCAGCGCCACGCCCTGTCCGATGCCCTGCCCGGCTCCGGTTATCAGGACGACTTTGCGGTCAAGATCGGTCATGCTTCTCTCCAGTGGCGTGAAGCGTCTTGCGGCCTCTCGCTGATCGGGTTGTTGCCACGGCCTCATGCAAACTGCAAACCAAAATCTGAACGCAGGTTACAGAGAAAACGTGGAGTATTGCTGTCTTTGCGTAAGATGCGGCATTTATGGCAACGCAAAGTGTGGTCCGCTTGGGCTTGCCCAATGCTCTTGGGCGTGCCATGCTGAGGGCGTGGGAGAAGATCGCGATCGGTCCGCAAATCGTTCGCGATTCGGTTTTCGGGATCACGAATGCGCTGTCGTCACCAAGGCAGAACGGCGCGGTGATCAAAAGGAGTGATGCAGATGGCAACCTCGAAAGAGTATGGCCTGGGTGAGTTCGATTTTCCGCGCGGCTGGTTCATGATCGGAACTGCAGCCGATGCCACGCGCACTCCCGCGCCGATCCGCTACTTCGGCAAGGATCTGGTGATCTACCGGGGCGAGAGCGGCAAGCCTTACGTGGTCGATGCCTATTGCCCGCACATGGGCGCGCACCTGGCGAAGAACAGCACGTCCTACATCGTGCGCGATGGCGAGCATGTCGAGGGCGAGTCGATCCGCTGCCCGTTCCACGGCTGGCGCTTCGGCACCGATGGCGCGTGCAACCACATTCCCTATTCCGACTTCATCCCCAAGGCAGCGAAGCTCGGCACTTATCCGGTGCTCGAACGCGCCGGGATCATCTGGATGTGGCATGATCCGGAAGGGTTGGAGCCCGACGTCGAGCTGGCCAATTTCGGCGGCCATTATGGCGAGCCGGGCTGGGTCGAATGGAAGATCGACTACATGGGCGATCTTAACAGCCACGGCATCGAGATCGTCGACAACATGGCCGACTTCGGCCACTTCGTGCCGATCCACGGGGCGACCGACTGGCAGTACTTTGCCAACGAGTTCATGGGGCCGCACCTGCACCAGTACTATAGCGCCGGGCACCGCACGCTGACCGCCAACCCCGAAGACGCGCTGGTCCTGGATACCTGGTACGAGGGGCCCGGCTTCCTGCAATCGGAAATGGCCGGCACGTTCGACAGCTTCATCATGATCGCCAACACGCCGATCGAGGACGGGGTGACGCGGTCATGGCACGCGCTGATGGTCAAGGTTCACGACGGCAGCCGCGAGACGACCGCCGAGGACCGCCAGACCGCGCTGATGTATCAGGAAGCGAGCCGCCTTGCCTTTGCGCAGGACGTGGAAATCTGGGCGAACAAGCGCGCCTGCATCAACCCGCTGGCGATCCCCAAGGATGGGCCATACGCCAAGGTGCGCCTGTGGTACCGCCAGTTCTACAACCCGCGTGACAAGGCGCCCGAGATACAGGGCCGGGTCAATGGTCTGCACGTCACGCTCGACAAGCGGCCGGGGCAGAAGGTGGCCTGAGGACATAAGGCTCCCACGCAGGGGCCAAGGGAGAGATCATGGGAAAGCTTGCAGGCAAGGTGGCGATCGTCACCGGTGGCGCGCGGGGCATGGGCGCGGCGACGAGCCGGCTGTTCGTGGCCGAGGGCGCGAAAGTGGCGATTGCCGATGTGCTGGACGAGGCCGGTGAAGCACTGGCCGCAGAGCTTGGCGATGCGGCGCGGTTCTTCCATCTCGACGTGACCGACGAGGCCAATTGGGCTGCCGTTGTCGGCGAAGTTGAAGCAACGCTGGGACCGGTCGACGCGCTGGTCAACAATGCCGGCATCCTGCTGTTCAAGAGCCTGTTCGAGACGACCAAGGCCGATTACGAAAAGGTATTGGGCGTCAATCTCGTCGGCGAGTTCCTCGGCATCAAGGCGGTGGCGCCGGGCATGATCGCGCGAGGGCGCGGGTCGATCGTCAATGTCTCTTCCGTGGACGGGATGAAGGGCGCGAACAGCCTGGTTGCCTACGCCTCGTCCAAGTGGGGCGTGCGCGGGCTGACCAAGGTGGCGGCGATGGAGCTGGGCCACAAGGGCGTTCGGGTGAACTCCGTCCACCCCGGCGGGGTGGACACGGTGATGTCCAACCATTCCGGCGCGCCGCGCGAGGAAGTGGACAAGGGCTATGGCAACGTGCCGTTGCAGCGCATCGGCGGGCCGGAAGAGGTGGCCGCAGCCAGCGCCTTCCTTGCCAGCGACGAGGCGTCCTACATCCATGGCGCAGAGATCGTGGTCGACGGCGGAATGACCACCGGCAGCTACTACATGGGCTTCCCCGGATCGCCGGGAATGTAATTCCGGGCATCTCCTGCTTGAAGGGCTGCCCTTGCAGGCAGCCCCCGAGCGGTTCAGATCTTGCCTTCCTTCAACATCAGCACCGCATTGTGCGCGGCGCGGGCCGACATCGCCATGTAGGTGAGCGACGGGTTCTGGCAGCCCGAAGAGGTCATCACCGCGCCATCGGTGCAGAACAGGTTCGGCGCCTCGTGCGCCTGGTTCAGCCCGTTGAACACCGAGGTCATCGGATCGCGGCCCATGCGGGCGCTGCCCATCTCGTGGATGCCCAGACCCGGCGGTCCCGGTTCGGTCCGCTGGTAGACGACAGTGCCGCCGGCGGCTTCGATCATGGTCCGGGCATCGGCCTGGATCTGCCTCGCCATCTTCTTCTCGTTTTCGCGCAGCTGAACGTCGATGTGGAGCAGCGGAATGCCCCACTTGTCCTTGCGCGTCTGGTGCAGCGTCATCCGGTTATCGGGATGGGGCAGCATTTCGCCAAAGCCCGAGATATAGGCGACCCACGGCCCGAACTTGCGGTTCCGCTCCTTGATCTCCTGGCCGATTCCTGCGGAAGCATCGGGCTTTCCGCCCTGCCGGGTCACTGCGCCCTGATAGCCGTAGCCGCGCACGAAGCCGTCGGCGTCCTCGGTCACGTTGCGATAGCGCGGGATGTAGATCCCGGTGGGACGGCGGCCGTGATAATAGCTGTCGGCTGGATAATGCGGCATCACGCCGGCTGTCGCCAGCGCATACATGTGGTCCATGATGTTGCGGCCGACCTGATCGGACTTGTTGCACAGGCCGCGCGGATTTGCCTCGTTCGCCGAGTTCAGCAGGATCTGCGCCGATCCGATGGTCGATGCGTTGAGGAAGAAGACCTTTGCCTCATAGGTCCGCCCCTCCATGGTCTTGGCATCGATCACCCGCACGGCCGTGATCCTGCCACTGGCCGGGTCCTGCACCAGGCTGTGCACGATCGCATCGGTGACGATGGTCAGGTTGCCGGTGCGCTCTGCCGCGGGGAAGGATGAGGACAGGCTGGTGTGGTTCGCCCCGAAGCTGCAGCCGCGTTCGCAGATCGAACGGTTCTGGCAGCTGGTGCGCCCCAGTTCCTCGTGGTGTGGCTGTGCGACCGAGAGGTTGGCATTGCGCCCGATGATCACCTTGCGGCCCGAGAACTTCTCCTCGACCGATGCCTTGAACAGCTTCTCGGCATCGTTCATTTCCCATGGAGGCAGGAATTCGCCATCTGGCAGTTGCGGCAGGCCTTCCTTTGACCCTGCCACGCCGATGAACTTCTCGACATGGCTGTACCATGGCGCGAGGTCGTCATAGCGGATTGGCCAGTCGACGCCGTGACCGTCCTTGGCGTTGGCCTCGAAATCCATGGGCGAAAGACGATAGGCCTGGCGGCCCCACATGATCGAGCGCCCGCCGAGGTGATAGCCGCGAATCCAGCTGAACGGGCGGTCTTCTGGCGTGGTGTAGGGATGTTCGCTGTCCTTGACCCAGAACTGCTTGGTCGCGGCATTCACGGCATAGCACTGGCGCTGCACCGGATAGTCGCGCGCCAGTTCCTCTTCGGGAATCTCGTTGTTGTTGGGCAGCTCCCACGGCATCTGGGTGTCGTTGTAGTCGCTGACGTGTTCGACCTTGCGGCCGCGCTCTATCACCAGGACCTTCAGGCCGCGTTCGGTCAATTCCTTGGCGGAAATGCCCCCGCTGATACCCGAGCCGATAACGATGGCGTCAAACATGAATCTATCTCCGCTCAGAACGGACCGAGGCCGAGGAAAGGCCGGGATTTCGGGGTAAGCTTGACCGAGGCCTGGTAGGGGCCGGGCACGTGATCATAGACCAGCTCGTGCTCGCTGCCGGTCGGGCTGTAGTAGTAGAGGCCGATGACCAGCTCCTTCAGCCGCTTGTAACCGGCATCGGTCGGTACGGTCCCCGTCTGCAGGAACCCCGCCTTGTTGGCATCGAGCGGGGCTGTCGGCTTGAGCGCGGCGGCATCGTGGGCGCGCAGCACCGTTTCGCGCTCCTTTGCGGAAAGCGCGGCAAAGCTGCGCCCCTTGGCAGCTTTGGCCGAGGCATCGATCCGGTCAAGCGCCGCGAGGATCTCGGCCCGGGTGGCCGATGCGGCCCAGTTCTTGAGCATCGCGTCAAGCCGGGCGGGGACTTGCGCCGCAAGCGCGCCCGGCGTGTCGGTGACGGGCAGCATCGTGTCGGCCACGCTTGAAAGCAGCGCAAAGCGAGGGGCGGGGAGGAAGGGCGTGGTCTTGCCGGCCGGTGCCGCAAGTGCCTCGATTGGAAGTGCTGCCGCGCCAAGCAGGGCAGCAAAGCCGGCCAAGATGCCACGGCGATCGGTTTCGGGAAGATCAATCATCGGCAGTCTCCGTGTTCTGGCTTGCGTCTTGGCGCAGGGCAAAAATGGCAGGTGTGGACATCATGCCTGGCCCCAGCATGCGCGGATAAAGCGGTGCCCCTCGGTGTAGACCTCTTCCGGGCTGCTGAAGAAATCGCGCCATACGCGGGTTGCGGCGGCGAGCTCGGGCAGGCCCTTGCCGAAGGCCTCGATGGTCAGCCAGCCATCGTACCCCGTCTGCTTGAGTGCGGCGATGGCCTCGGCAATCCTGGCATGCCCGCGCCCCGGAGTGCCGCGATCGTTCTCGCTGATGTGGACATGGGCCACGTGGCCGCGCGCCAGTGCCTTGCGCAGCGCCGCCACCGGGTCCTTCTCCTCGATATGGGCATGGAACGTATCGTAAAGGATGCCGAACCCGGGTGCATCGAGACGGTCCAGATAGGCGCTCGCCTGTTCGCAGGTGTTGAGCAGGTAGCACTCGAAGCGGTTGAGGGGTTCCAGCGCCAAAGGCAGGTTTGCCGCGCGGGCGCGTTCGGCAACTGTCCGGTGCACCTCGGCGCAACGCTCAAGCTCGGCCTCGGTCGGCCCGGCCCCGCTGAACAGCCCGAGCGGCTGGAACAACGGTCCGGCCAAAACCTGCGCGCCGAGCGCCGCTGCGCAATCGATCACGCGCTCAAGATGCTGGACCGCACGGGCGCGGACTGCGGGATCGGGTGAAATCGGATTGTGCGCTTCGTCCGGAAGAATGGCCGTTGCCGTGCGTTCGAGCCCGATGCCGTCAAGGATGTCGGCCAGCCCGGCAAAGTGCGCGCTGCTCGAAACGTCGAACAGCGGGACTTCCACGCCGTCGAACCCGGTGTCCTTCAGCGCTGCGAGCAGCGGCGCATCAGCGGGCGTGACATGCCCCGTCCACAGCATCAGGTTGATGCCGACCTTCACAGATCAGGCCTTTCCGCTTTTCCGTTCGACGAGGCGCACGGCGAGGAAGATGAAGAAGAGCACCACCGGAATGATGGCAATGGTCTGGAAGCTCTTCTCTGCAGCGTAGGCAAGAACCTGCTGCAAGGCATCGCTGCCGGGCTGCAATGCGGCGAAGGCTTCTTCGCCCCCGGCCTTCTCCAGCTTGGCCCTGTCATAGATCGCGCCGAGTTCGGGGAGCACGAAGTAGATCGCCAGCGCGCCGGCAAAACCGACCAGGCCAATGCCCCATGGGCCAGAGCGCGGGTATCGCCGCGAAACTGCCGCCAGCATGGTCGGCCACATGAAGCACACGCCGAACGCCCAGACCGTTGCCGCCAGTACCGCGGTAACGGGTGAGTTCGCCACCGACAGCAGGTACAGGCCCACGGCCGCGGGCACCGTGCACATCAGCAGAAGGCCCATGTCGGAAAAACGATGTTCCAGCGCGCCGGCGAAATGGCGCATGACGAACATGATCGCAGAGACATAGACCAGCACGAGGATGCCCGGCATGCCGACGGTATTGGTCAGCGTCACATCGACCCATGCGCCCGGCGCCAGTTCGCTCGACGCGGTCAGGAACATGATGGCGAAGAATACCCAGAAGCTCGGCCGCTTGAACGGCTCGGTCATCATCTCGCCGAAGGAGACGCCTGCCACGGCGCTTTCGGTCTGCGGGAACTGGTGGCGGGCTGCCCAGATTGCCAGAGCCACGCCGGGAATGAGGCACAGGCCCACCAGCGCCTGCCACGGCAGGTCGAGCGACTTGAAGAACAGGACCGAAAGCAGACCGCCGAGGATCAGGCCTGCCGGCCACCAGGCGTGCAGCTCGTTGAGCTTGCCTGTCTTCTCGTCGGGAAAGAGCGTGGCCACCACGGGATTGATCGAGGCCTCGGTCGCTCCCCAGCCGCAGCCCCACAGAACCATGGCCAGGTTGAGCACGAGCATGATCGAGGCGGGTGGAGCGTTCCCCGCCAGCAGCACAAGGAGCGGGCCGAGGATGAAGCAGGCCGAGGCGAACAGGATCACCTTCTTTGCGCCCAACTTGTCGAGCAGCGGCGAGATGACCAGCAAGCTGATGGCAAAGCCGAGGAAAGAGTTGCCGAGCACGACGCCGATAAGCTCGCCCGAATGCTGCGGGTCGATCGGATCGAGCAGGGCTGTCTTCATTGCCCCGGCGGCGCCTGCGCGCACGGCGTTCGCCAGTGCCGCACAGAACAGGGCAAGGACGCAGATCCAGAAGATCGATTTCCTGTTCTGGGATGTGGTTGCCATGAAAGAATTCCCCGCCCGTTCCTGTGGTTGCTCTATTTCGGTTGCTTGCCTTGCGCGGGCCCGGCGGCGCTGGCGGCATCGCTGCCGCAGTCGCTGCCGGCGCGCTTCATCGCCCACTGTACCGCACCCGTAAGGAACTGGCGGTACTGGGGATCGTCGTAAGTCTGTGCAGTGTGGCCTGCCGCAGCGTAGAACACGCGCCCTTGGCCAATGCATCGCCACCACGCCACGGGATGGTCCTTGCCCATGGCAAGTTCGGTGCCCATGAACGAACCCGGCTTGTAGCTGCCCTCGTCGATCGTGGCGAGAACGGTCAGCCCGGGGATGCCGCGCGGCGACTTGTCGAAGGAATACCATTCGTCGACATGATCGAACCTGTCAGGCAATGACGCGGTCGAAGGGTGCGCATGGGTTTCGACGTTGACGGCAGCGCTCTGGAACTGCGGGTCCATCGGATGGCCGATGAAGTTCGTGCCGATCACCGAGGTGACATACCAGTCCCACGCCTTGTGCGAATTGTCGCCCGCGCCGTGGATCCCGACGTAGCCACCGCCATTTTCGAGATAGGCCTTGAACGCAGCGCGCTGTTCGGGCGTGAAGACGTCGCCGGTGACGTTGGAGAACACCACGGCATCGAAGCGGGACAGGATCTCGGGGCTGAAGGCCGCTCCGTTCTCCGTCTGGTAGAGGCCCCAGCCATTCTGCCGGGCCAGCGCGTCGAACATTTTCGCAGCAGCGGGAATCGCCTCTTCATGGCGAAAGGCATTGGTCTTCGAGAAGACCAGCACGGCGGGGCGCGGAATGTTGGCGGGAATTTGCGGCGGGACCGTCTCATAGACTTTGACACCGCCCAGAAACACGCGCTGGATCAGGTCCCAGTTGCGCCACGCCAGGATCGCCATGACTACCGCGGCCGCAAGCAACAGCAGGCCGAGCACCTTCAGCACTTTGCGCAATATCGCTCTCCCCGCGCCGTCGATCCTTTTGGACCCCAACTAGATAGCGCTGTCAATGTGGTTGGTAACCCGCATGCCCGGCCAGCGCAAGGGCATGGCAGTTCACGAGGATGGTGAGTAAAAACTTAGTTCCTTTACGCACCATGATGGGTATATGTCTACGCATTCCTGGCAAGTCGGCGAGGCATGCTTCACCTTTGCGCATCCTGTGATGCGTATGGCGTGGGCTCTGGCCCCTGATGAGCACTCGATTGACGTGAAGAAGGGACGATCATGACCAACCGACTTGCCGGCCGCCGCATCATCGTTTTCGGCAGTGCGACGGGCATTGGCGCAGCCACCGTTCGCCGCCTTGCCGAGGAGGGCGCGCAGGTATGCGCAGCAGATATCAACATCGCCGGTGCGACGAAGGTTGCCGAGGACGCCGGTGGCGCCACATTCGCCGTCCATGTCGACATCGCTGACGAAGCCTCCGTCCAGCAGGCGACCGCGGCCGCGGTGGATCGGTTCGGCGGGCTTGATGGAGCGCATATCAACGCGGCCGACCTGCGCGTGATCATGGAAGATTCCGATGCCTTGGCGATCGACCTCGCCACCTTCGATCGCACTATCGCGGTAAACCTGCGGGGCCACCTGCTGTGTACCCGCGAAGTTCTGCCACACCTCGTTGCCAGTGGGGAGGGCGCGATTGTCTATACCAGTTCGGGCGCTGCCCACGGCGCCGAGCCAACACGTCCCTGCTATGCCATGGCCAAGGCCGGACTGAACGCATTGATGCGCCATGTCGCGGCACGCTGGGGAAAGGAAGGGGTCACGGCCAATGTCCTCGCGCCCGGTTTCACCGTCACGGGCGAGATGAAGGCGCAGATGGACGCGAATGCCGAGGAGGCCAGGAAGTGGGCGGACTACTACATGGCCCGCACCCCCCACACGCGCCTCGGTACATCCGAAGACCATGCCGGCGTCGTCGCCATGCTGCTGTCGCAGGACGGGCGCTGGATCAATGGCGGGATCTTCGATGTCAACGGCGGCTCGCTGATGCGCGCCTGAATGCCGGCGTAGCCCTTTCGGCAGCGCTCAATCGCGCAGGTGGCGCTCGATCGCTTCGTCGGTGAAGCCCACCCCGCGGCAGCAGAACCATACGGCGTCGCGGATGAGGTCCTCGGTGTTGCCGTGGTAGGGCGAGCGTTCGACGTTCGAAGCCAGCACGTTGAGCACGGTGCCGACGTGTTCGGTGAACAGCGAGGTGTTGGCGACCGAGATTTCCCGGCCCACCACCTCGCCAGCGTCGCGCGCCTGGCGCAAGGCGGCGGTGAGGCGATGATTCATCAACCGGTGCGCGCGGCGATAGACCAGCGTGGCAAACCGCGCGTCGCCGATCAGGCTGGCAAGCAGCAGGCGGAAGCCTTCCTTGAAGCGCACCTGGGACGGCCCGATGACGAGGCTGAAATAGGCATGGAGATTGCGGACCAGCGCCCGCCCGTTGAGTTCCTGGAGCCCGAGGATCTCGTAGCTGGCATCCTGTTCGCGGATCACTTCGCGCAGGACGGCGCGGTAGAGCGCCTCTTTAGAGGGGAAGTGCCGGTACATCAGCGCTTCGGATACGCCCGACCGCTTGGCAATCTCCTGCGTGCGCGCCGCTTCATAGCCACTCTGCGCGAAAATTGCGCGGGCGTTGGCGAGAATGAGCGCCTTGCGGTCTTTCGCGGGGAGGCGGGTGCGTTTGGTCACGCATCCCGACTAGGGCGAAACCACGGTCCCGCGCAAGAGAGATGCATGGAACCGGGTTGGCGGTCTCAATCGATCAGGCGATAGCAGCCCGGTTCCGGGCGGCGGGTGGCGTTGAAGAAGTCCACCAGGCGCCAAGGCCACGACAGAAAGACCCGGCCTTTCGAGTTGTTGTAGTAGGAATTGGCGCGCGGGTGGGTCCAGATCATCTGCGGCATGCGCTCGTCCACCTTGCGGTTCCAGGCATCGAATGCGTCCTGCTCCACCTCGAAGGCGCGGGCGCCGGCTTCGGTGATGCGATCGAGCGCCTCGATGATCCAGTTGACCTGCGCTTCGGAGATGAGGTTCTGGCCGGCCGCGTGATTGGGCGCGCTGTTGGGGCCAACGGTGTGGAAGTAGTTGGGATAGCCCGGGACGCACATGCCAAGGTAGCTGCGCGGGTCTTCCGCACCCCATTCCTCGCCCAGTTCACGCCCGCCTTCGCCCCTGATCACAAGGTTGCCGACCATCTGCGCGACGTTGAAACCGGTGGCGCAGATGATCACGTCGCACTCGAACACCGAGCCGTCTTTCGCCTCGATGCCATTTGGCAGGATGCGGGCGATGCCCTGCGTTTCCAGGTGGACGTTGGGGCGGGCGAGCGCATCGAACCAGCCATTGTCGAGGATAATGCGCTTGGAGAAGATCGGGAAATCGGGGGTGAGCTTCTCGATCAGGTCGGGCCGGTCGGCAAAGCGCTGCTGCATGTAGCCGAGCGCGTACTGGCGCGTCATCTCGTTGCCTTCGGAGACGGCCAGCATATTGCCTTCCCACGCCGGGTCCTTGAGCACGTTCGAGAACAGTCCGTCGGCCGCGGCCCAGTAGACGCGGAAGCGGAACCATTCCTTGAAGGTGGGGATGTTGGCCAGCGCCCACTTCATCCCCTCGCTCACCTCGTGGGCGATTTCCGGATTGTAGAGCACCCAGTGCTTGGTGCGCTGATAGACGGTGAGTTCGGCCACCTCGGGCGCGATCGCGCCGCAGAGCTGGGCCGAGCTGGCTCCGGTGCCGATGACGGCGACGCGCTTGCCCTTCAGGTCGAGATCGGCGGGATAGGCGGCGGTGTGGACGACGGGGCCCTTGAAGCCGGACAGGCCCGGAATGTCCGGCATCTTCGGGCGGTTGACCGGACCGTGGCCGTTGATCACCGCGTTGACGACAAGGTCTTCTGTCTGGCCATCGGCACGGCGGACAGTGACGGTCCAGGTGCAGGACTTCTCGTCCCAGACCAGCTTTTCGACCGTGGTGTTGAAGCGGATGTCGCGGCGCAGGTCGTACTTGTCGGCAACGCCCGTCATGTAGCGCTGCATGTCGGCGCCGTGGGGGTGGTAGTGCTGCCAATCGGGCCAGATTTCCCAGCTGAAGCTGTAGAAGTGGCTGGGCGTATCGACGCCGACGCCGGGGTAGCGGTTCTCGTACCAGGTGCCGCCGACTTCGGGGTTCTTCTCGATCACGACGAATTCATAGCCCGCCTCGCGCAGCTTGGTGGCGGCGGCCATGCCGGTCATGCCCGCGCCGATGACGAGCACCTTGAAGCCGGCCTTGGGGGCAGGACGATCGGGCAGCTTGCTGCGGTCTATCCAGGGACGGAAGCCGCACTGGTCGTTCACCAGGTCGACGAACTCGGTGTCCACCGGTTCGCCCACGGTCACCGACATTATGCGCTGGACGAGCGCGTCCGAGGGTTCGCTGCTGGCGAGGCCTTCGCCGGTGGTGAGCAGGTGCCGCAGCTTGAGGCGCAGCGCGTCGGCCAGCTCGTCGGGAATTTCCGTCGGAGGATAGGAGAACGCGGGCCGGATATGGGGCGCGAACTGTTCGAGCAGATCGGTATTGTGCGAGAGATGGACATAGGCCGCAAGCAGGGTCGGCACGTTCGCTTCATCGAGCGCGCGGGCAAGGTCCGGGCCATTGGCCAGTGGTGTAAAGTTGGTGCGCTCAGCCAGAATCGCGTTCATCTCGCCTCTCCGTTTTGATAAGTGGGCACTTACATCATAATTCGGAATTGGCAAAGAGGTCTGTGCAAGCGATTGACTGCCAGCTTGATTTAATCGAACCTATGAGGACAATTATAACCTGTGAGGCAGCCTGACGTGGCGATTTCCACCAAGAAGACGATCTTTCTGACCGGTGCGACCGGCAACATGGGCAGCGCGACCCTTGCCGAACTGGCGGGCAGGGCAGACCGCTTCCGGGTCCGCGCATTGGTGCGGCCGGAGGAGCAGGGCCACCCGGTGGTGAAGCGGTTTGCAAAGCATCCGGCGGTGGAGTGGCTCAGTGGCGATCTGACCAGCGCGCAGGACATGCGCCGTGGTATCGACGGCGTGGATCAGGTGCTGCACATCGGCGGCATGGTCTCGCCCTTTGCCGACCAGTTCCCCGAACTGACCATGAAGGTGAATGTCGGCGGGGCGCGAAACATCGTCGAGGCGATCAAGGCGGCAGGGCAGGCAGAGACTACGGCCCTCGTCTATATCGGCACGGTGGCGCAGACGGGGCACCGCAATGCGCCGGTCCACTGGGGCCGCACCGGCGATCCGATCAAGATCAGCCGGTTCGACCAGTACGCAGTGAGCAAGACCCAGGCTGAAGCCATCGTCGCGCAGAGCGGGCTGAAGCGCTGGGTCTCGCTGCGCCAGACCGGCATTGCGCATCCGGGCATCTGGAAGATCTTCGACCCGATCATTTTCCACAACCCGTTCAACGGCGTGTTCGAATGGGTGACGGTGGGCGATTCGGCCCGGCTTGCGGCGAATGCCTGCGAGGATGCCGTGCCCGAGACGTTCTGGAAGCGCTTCTACAACATCGGCGGCGGGGATAAGCTGCGGGTCACCAATCACGAGTTCGCCCGCATCACCGCACGGGCGCTGGGGCAGAAGGATGCCTTCGCCAGCTTTCGCCCGCACTGGTCGGCGACGCGCAACTTCCATGGCCAGTGGTATGCGGATTCGGATCGGCTCGAGGAGATGGTGCCGTTCCGCTCCGAGACGCTGGAGGACTGGGCACAGGCGATGGTCGCCAGCATGCCGGTGCCGGTGCGGCTTGTCGCCCGATGGTTTCCGGGCGCGGGGCGCAGCCGGATGGAGAAGCTGGCAAAGGGCCCGGGGGGCACTCTCAACTGGATCGCGAATGACGACCGCGAGCACATCGATGCCTATTTCGGATCGCGCGAGGCGTGGGAGCGGCTGCCGCGCACCTGGGCCGACTTCGAGTTTCGCCAGCCCTCGCGCGAGGTCTCGCTGCTCGACCACGGTTATGACACCGATAAGCACGAGCAGGACTGGACCGGCGACGATCTCAGGTCTGCCGCCGCGTTCCGGGGCGGCAAGCATGTTGGCGCGATGGGCGGTGCCGACGAGCCGACGCAGTTCCGCTGCGCCATGGGCCATGACTTCACGATGACGCCCCGGCTCTACCTCAAGGGCGGCCACTGGTGTCCGACCTGCATGGTCGATCAGGACAGCTACGATGCGAACAGGGCCGCCAATCCGTTCTTCGCGCAAGTCTGGCCCGACATGGATTGAGCCCCGGGGACTCAGGCGAGCGACTGTAGCGGGTGCGCGGTAAGGCGCTTTCGCCCTTTGGTTATTGCGTTGCGAAAATGGCGCATTCTTACGCAAATCCCCCGCCGCAGGCCAATTACGACCGAATAAGATCGCTATTGAGCGAATCTGATTTGACGCACCCGGCATCTTTTGTTAGTTAAGACTAACTTCGGCGTGATTGAATGCAAGGACCGAGGGGGAGTGAGTCTGATCTTGGGCGCATGGGCCGGTCCAGCACGATGGACGGTAGGCGCGCTATCGCTCCCCTGAAGTCACCGCACGATCCCGCCGGAATCGGACCGAGCGATCGGCACAAATCCAGGCGCGAACGCAGGCGGGGCCACCTCGCTCTTTCGGCCAACGAGGGGAGGAAACATGAAGTCCGACAACACCAGGTTCGCGCTACTGCTCGGCGCCAGTGCAATCGCGATGCAGCTGCCAGGTGCAGCCATGGCGGCCGAGCCGGCCGACGCCGCGCCGCAGGCGGCAGAGGAAGCGCCGAGCAACGAGATCATCGTTACCGCCACCCGCCAGTCGCAGAAGCTGCAGGACGTGGCGATGACGGTGAACGTGGCCACCGGCGAACAGCTCGAGAAGTTCAAGATCTTCGACGTCAAGGACGTGCAGCAACTCGCTCCTGGCCTGGAACTGACCAACGTCAGCGGCCGCAACAACACCACGACGCTGCGCGGCATTTCGTTCGACCCCGATCAGGGCACCTCGCCCGCCGTGCAGGTCTACCTCAACGAGATCCCGACCGACGCACAGACGGTCTACACCGCGATCTATGACGTGCAGCAGATCGAAGTGCTTCGCGGGCCCCAGGGGCTGCTGCGCGGCCTTTCGGCGCCGGCTGGCGCGATCACCATCGCCACCCGTCGCCCCAGCTTCGAAAAGCCTGAGGGCTACGCGCAGATCACCGGCACGACCCGTGCGGGCTACAACGCGCAGATGGGGGCCTCGCTGCCGTTCTCCGACACGTTCGCGATCCGCGTTGCCGCGCTGGTCGACGGCAACCGCCTCAACAACGTCTATAACGTGACCCGCAAGGAACGCTCGAAGAGCACCACCGAAAGCGCGCGCATCACGCTGGGCTGGAAGCCGACCGACAACTTCACCGGCTACCTGACCTATCAGTACCTCGAAGCCGACAACCGCCAGTTCCAGCAGGTCATCGGCGCGGGCAATACGCCCTACAGCCAGTATTTCACGATTCCGGTTCCGGGTGTGGGCGATCTTCCGGCGCTGCTCGCCGGGGTGTTCGTGCCCGATACGACTGCGCGGTCGGGCCCGGCGCTGACCACGGACGATTATGCCTCGGTGCAGGATGGTGCCTTCCGCAACATCAACAAGTCGCACATCGTCAACCTCAACCTCGACTACGATCTCGGGCCCGCGACAATCGCCTTCGTGGGGGCGCACCAGTTCAGCAGGCTTGACATCCAGCGCGATCTTGATGTGACCAATGCGCTGCCAGGCTATGTGCAGTATTCCGATGTGGTGACGCCCTACAAGGTCGACACGGCCGAATTGCGCCTGACCTCGAACAACAGCGAAGGTCTCGGCTGGGGTCTTGGCGCGTTCTACACGAAGCAGACCGGCACGACCGTGGTCAATCAGGATGCTTCGCAGTTCTGGTATGCGGTAAGCCCTAATGCGCAAGTCAACCTGCCATTCGCCGCGATCGGTTTGCCGATCCCCGGCTTCACGCCGTTCACGCTGCCCAACACACTGGGCATCGCAACGCGCGTCAACGTGCCGGTCAACAACCAGACCTGGTCGTTCAACGCCAACCTGCGCTACCGCTCCGGCCCGCTGTCGATCGAGGGTGGCGTGCGCTATTCGATCATCAAGAGCGTTCAGACCACACAACTGACGCTGAGCGGCGCCGTCAATAGCGGCCCGACCGAGATCATCCCGCCGGCCCTGCAGCGCAATACCAACAAGCCGGTGACGGGCGGCGTGAATATCTCCTACGAGATCACGCCGAACCTCAACGTGTTTGCCGCCTATGGCCATTCGTTCCGCGCCGGCAGCACGGGCGTTGCCGTGCCGGCCGGCATTTCCAACGACCTGATCCGCACCAATCCGGAAAAGAGCGATTCGTTCGAGGGCGGGATCAAGGGCACGATGTTCGATCGCCGCGTCAGCTATTCGCTTTCGGGCTATTACCAGAAGATCGACAACTTCCTGTCGCGGTTCACCGACATCTATTACAACGCTCCCGCGAACCAGCCGGCCACCGGGTTCTTTGACTTCAACTACAATGCCGATGCCACGATCAAGGGCGTCGAAGCCTCGTTCGACGGGCGCGTTTCGGACAACTGGGACCTGGGCGTGTCGGCCGCATACACAAAGGCGCGGTTCGACAATGCCCGCGTGCCGTGCACCGACTTTGCTGGCACCGGCGTCCCCAACCGCAACGGCACGCCAAAGGTTACCGGCACGGGCAATGTCAGCTATTGCGTGGCCAATGGTCGCCTCGCCGAAGTTCCGGACTTCAGCCTGACTGCCAACACCGAACTGCGCCTGCCGATGGGCTCGGTGACGCCGTTCGTGCGCGCCCTGTTCACCTATCGTCCGGGCTTTGATTCAGAGCGGGCGCAGTACACCTATCAGTCGCGCGAACTGCTCAACATGTTCCTGGGCGTGCGCACCGACGACGGCAAATGGGAGTTCGACGTGTTCGCCCGCAACCTGCTCGACCAGCGGCGCGTCACCAACCGTGGCCTCGGCAACGGGACGGTGGATTCCCTGATTGCAGGCACCTTCAATTCGGGCTTCCGGCAGGTCAGCCTGACCAACCCGCGCGAATTCGGCGCCACGCTGAAGTTCAACTGGTAATTGCCTGTCGCGCTTGGCGAAATCTGCAGGGGCCGCTCGCAAGGCGGCCCCTGTGTCGTAGACGGGTGTGCGGCGTAGATGCGCTGCACTTTGGTGCAAATAGACAATTTCACCAGTGTTTTTGCGGCAAAGTTTTGTCTAGATGCTTTGCAAGGCGCAAAATGCGTATCATAAGATTCACATGGCTACGCACTAGGTTTCGAGGGGTATTAAATGTCGATCTCAGCAGCCACGCTCGATCTCGTCGCGGCTCATGCCGAAGAAGGGCGTAAGGCGCGGCGCATTTCCGACAAGGTCGTGGAAGCACTGCGGCAAGAGGGCTTCTTCCGCCACTTTACCCCCGCCAGCCACGGCGGACGCGAAGGGACGCCGCAGGACTTCTTCCTCGACCAGATCGCCATTGCCGAACGCGACATGAGCACCGCATGGGCGCTGGGGATCGTCGCGGTTCACAACTACCAGATCGCGATGATGGACCCTGAGACACAGGCCGAGGTTTTCGCCGATGGCCCGGACGCCATGATCTCCAGTTCCTACAATCCGGTGGGCGCGAAAGTCGAGCGGACCGAAGGCGGCTTCCTGCTGTCGGGCCGGTGGGGCTGGTCGAGCGGGAGCCTGCACTGCAACTGGGTGCTGCTGGGTGGGATGGTGGCCGAGGAGGGCCATCGCACCTTCCTCGTGCCCGCCGGCGATTACCGCATCGACGATACCTGGCACACCATGGGCCTGCAGGGTACCGGCTCCAACGATATCGTGATCGACACACCGGTGTTCGTGCCCGAGCGCCGCAGCCACAAGCAGATGGACGGGTTCAATTCGGTCCACCATCAGGGCAGCGGCGTCTATGACCTGCCATGGGCGCAAGTGTTCATCCGCGTGGTCAACACCGCCGCGATCGGCGCAGTGCGCCATGCCATCGCGCTGTTCAGGGATCGCGTCGGCCTCAGCTCCACCGACATGACCAAGTCCGCCGCCGACCCTGATGTGCTGGAACGCATCGCCCGCGCCTCCAACCTTGCCGAGGAATGCCTGACGGTGATGGTCAGCAACTTCGAGGCGATGGAAAGGGCGGGCTGGAAGCCGACCATCGAGGACCGCGTCCGCTATCGTTATCAGGCCAGCCTCGTGGCGGATCGCTGCATCGAGGCGATGGACCTGCTGATGGACGTGGCCGGTGGCCGCTCGGTCTATCTCGGCAGCGATTTTCAGGATCTGTGGCATGACGTGCGCATGTCGCGCGCGCATGTTGCCAACAATCCGGTCGGCTTTGCGCGCAACTATGCCAGCGTGCTGATGGGCGCCGAGAACCGCGACTTCTTCCTGTAAGTCGCGGTTCTTGTCGGCGCAGCTGATCTATGTTGCGCCGATGCCGAGGTGGCGTTCGAAGAAGCGTGCCATCAGGTCGATTGCCTCGCGAGATTCCGGCAGGGCCAAGCTGAACCAGAAGCCGTGCGGCATCGCTTCGAACACGTGAAGATCGGCATCGCGCCCAGCCTTGCGCAAGGCACGGTGGAACATGGCCGCCGAACTCAGCACCGCATCGCGCGTGCCGGTGACCAGCAGCGTCGGCGGGAAGTCCGAAAGGTCGCCCTTGATCGGGGCTAGCAGCGGATCGTTGCGGTCCGCCGCTCCAACAAAGACACCGCGTTCGCACAGCGGATCGTCCAGCTTTGCGCCGACGTGGCCGTAGAAGCCCGACAGCGTCAGGTAATTGAAGGTATCGCCCAGCTGCGTCACGTCGCCGCCGGCGGTGAACACGCCGCAGGCAGCCGGTAGTGGAAGCCCCTCCTTCTTGAAACGCATGATCGCCATGGCCGTCAGAAAGCCGCCGGCCGAGGTGCCGAACAGGATCACGTCCCTTGCCGCATGGGTCTTCAGCGCATCGCGATAGACCGCGACGATGTCGTCCACGGCCGCGGGGAAGGGGTGCTCGGGCGCAAGACGATAATCGACGGCGATGACTTCGCACCCGGTCTCGACAGCAATCGGGATGGCTTCCACCAGCGAGCCCGAACCCATGACGAAGCCGCCACCGTGCAGGTTGATCAGAATCTTGCCAGCATGGCGCACGCCGTCCTTGGGCGCAATGCGATGGCAGCGCACGCCGTCGATCGCGGTCTCCTCGACCGTGCAGGGATAGGCTTCCAACGCCTGCTGGTTCAGCCATTCGAACATTGGCGCCAGCGGTTCGCGCATCTGCCACATCGGCACCGGGTGCGCGTCCTCGGGCATCTGCTGGTTGGGATCGAAGCGCAGATAGGCCTTGGCCTCGTCGCTGATCGTATCGGGCACGTCGAGCTGGATCCGGCCCAGATCCACGACCCCGTTTTCAACATCATAGCTGCGCATCAGGCTTGTTCCTTCCGGCCTTTCGGCTTGTCATTGCGTAACATATGCGCGAAGAGGCTACGATAATCAATGATAGTGAGTGCTGATTCACTTTCCTTGCGGAATGTCTGAGAGGCCGGCTCGCAAGGCCAGTCACGACATCGCGCAGCGCGAACGGGAGAACGATACGATGACCGCAATTTCCGGCTTCACGAAGCTGATCTGCCGCGATGAAGAGGCGATGGCCTCCTACTACGTGGCGGTCTACGGCTACGGCATTGTCCAGAGGGTGGCTGGCTCAAGCGATGGCGAGCCGTTCCGCGAAGTGATCCTCGCTCCGGGGGGTGACTGGACCAAGGGCTCGCTGGTCATGTTCAACTTTACCGAGCGCGCTGCGCCCCGCGACCAGCAGGTCATCCTCGGCTTCGTGGTCGAGGATCTCGACGCACTTGTCGAAAAGATCACGGCGAACGGCGGCAAGCTGGTCGGCCCCATTCGCGAGGAGGCTGATCACGGCGTGCGCGTGGTATTCTCGACCGATCCCGAAGGCGCGCTGTGCGAAAACGTGCAGATGCTGGCCCATTGATCCGCAGCGGAGAGTAAGTTCATGGCCTTGGACAAGGACGTATTTGCAGGCGGCGTGGCCGTCGTAACCGGTGCCGGTTCCGGCATTGGCGCAGGACTCGCCCGTCGCGCCGGCGCGCTCGGCATGACCGTGGTGGTGACCGACATCAACGAGGCCGCCGCCGCTGAAACTGTCGCCGCGATCAAGGCGGCTGGCGGAAAGGCCGAAGCCGAAAAGGTCGACGTGTCGATTCCCGAAGAGCTCGATCGCCTCGCCGAACTGGTGTTCGCCCGGCATGGCGAAGTGCGCCTGCTGATCAACAACGCGGGTATCGAGACCGTCGGCTACACCTGGGAAGTGCCCACGGCGCGCTGGGAAGCCGCGCTGAACATCAACCTCCATGGGGTGATCCACGGCGTGCGCGCCTTCGTCCCGCGTATCATCGCCAGCGGCCAGGAAGCTTGGATCGGCAACCTTTCCTCCGTTGGCGCCTTCGGACAGATGCCCGCGCAGACCGCCTATATCGTCACCAAGCACGCGGTGCAGGCGTTCAGCGAATGCCTCTATCTCGAGATGGAATTGAAGAAGCTGCCGATCCACGTATCGGCGATCATCCCCGGCATGATGCGCACCAACATCTTCAATGCGGAAGGCGGCGAGGGGGAACCGGCCAACGCCAGCGGCCACCGCCGCGCGATGTTCGAGATGATGCGCGACTACGGCATGGACCTCGACGAGGGCTGCCGCCTGTTCCTCGAACAGATGGCAGAAAACAGGTTCTGGGTGCACAGCCAGCCCGAGATGAGCGAGCAGGCCCTCGGCAGCCGCATCCGTTTCATGCAGGAGCAGACCCCGCCGGTCATGCCGGACATCGCCCGCCAGATCGCGGCGGATTGAGAGGCACGGCAGCGGCGCGCCTTTCGGCGCGCTGCTCTTCCGGCAGACTTCAGCTTGTGCGCGGGGTTTCCACCGCGGCGTTGCGGCAGGCCCATTCGAGCAGAGCCGAATAATCCTTCTTCGCGAATTCCGGCATCGCGCGGGCTCCGCCATAGACGGCGTGAGCGGCCGCGCCGACCGGCAGGCCCATGCGGTATTCCGCCGCAGCCGTCATCGCCAGGGTCATGTCCTTGAAGGCAAGGTCGATGGTGAAGCCGGGGGTGGTATCGCCCTTCAGCACCTTGTTGACCATCAGCGTGTGCAACTGGCCGTTCTGCGCCGTTGTGCTGCCGGTGACCTTCAGGATCGTCTCGATATCTAGGCCAAGACGCGTGCCGAGCGCGACGGCTTCGGCGCTGACTTCGGCGATGGTCAGCAGCAGGAAGTTGTTCACCAGCTTCATCCGGCTGCCCATGCCCTGCCCGCCGCAGCGCATGATGTCCTTGCCCATGGCATTGAGCAGCGGCTCGACGCGGGCGAAGTCCTCGTCGCTCGCGCCCACCATGAACAGCGATTCCCCGCGCTCGGCATGGAGCACGAGGCGGCCGATCGGGCTGTCGACGAAGGCCACGCCCTTTTCGGCACAGGCCCTGGCGACGCGGTCGGTGCCGTTGGCATCGATGGTCGACATGTCGAGCAGCAGCGTGCCGGGCTTCATCTGAGCCAGTGCGCCATCGGGGCCGAGCACCACGGCCTCCACATGGGGCGTCGCGGGCAGGCAGGTGATCACCACCTCGACATCCCTCGCGGCTTCGGCCACAGAGCCCGCCTTGCGCCCGCCCAATGCCACGATCTCGTCGGCGCGGGTCGGGTCGATGTCATAGGCAATGACGTCAAAACCCTTGCGCACCAGATGCATGGCCAGTGGCAGGCCCATCGCGCCAAGGCCGATGTATGCAACAGTCGTCATATCTCTCTCCGACAGCGCTCAGACGGCGCCGTGATTGATGTAGCTGGTCTTGCTCTCGGTGAAGAATTCCGCGGCCGTGGAGCCGGTCTCGCGCGCGCCGTAGCCAGAGGGCGAACGGCCGCCGAGCGGCACGTGGTATTCGAGGCCCGCCGTCGGCGCGTTGACCATGACCATGCCGGCCTTCGACGCCTTGCGGAAGCGTTCCGCATTCTTGAGGCTGGTCGTGGCGATGCCGGATGACAGCTTGTATTCGCAGGCATTGGCAGCGTGGATCGCCTCGTCGAGGTCCTCGACCTTGATCACCGAAGCAATCGGCCCGAAGGATTCGTGCTGGTTGCAGCGCCATTCGGCCCTGGTGCCGGTCAGCAGCGTCGGGGCCATGTAGAGGCCCCGCGTGCGCGCTTCCACGGCACCGCCACCTGCGGCAAGCTCCGCGCCTTCGGCCTGCGCATCGATCACGAACTGCAGGTTCTCGTTGAACTGCTGAACGTTGGCGACCGGGCCGATCTGGGTCTCGGGATCGAGCGCGTGGCCGACGCGGTAGCTGCCCGCCACCTTGGCCATGCGCTCGACAAAGGCATCGTGGATGCCTCGCGTCACGATCAGGCGCTCGGTCCCGGTGCAGCGCTGCCCGGTCTGGATCCAGGCGCCGTTGCTGGCGATCTCGACCGCGAGATCAAGGTCGGCATCGTCGAGCACGACCAGCGCGTTCTTGCCGCCGAGTTCGAGCTGACACTTGGTCATCGTCTCGGCGGCGCGGGTCAGCACGGCGCGGCCCGTGGCGGTGCCGCCGGTGAAGGTCAGGCCGTCGGCCTCGTCGATCATCACGTTGCCGGTAGCGCGGCCATCACCCATGACGAGGTTGAACACGCCCGCCGGAACGCCCGCGTCTTCGATGATCTGCGCCAGCATCACCGCGCAGCCGGGTACGAAGCTGCTGGGCTTGAGCACCACCGCATTGCCATAGGCGAGCGCGCCTGCGATCTTCCATGAAGGGAGGGCGATCGGGAAGTTCCACGGGGTGATCGCGGCGATGACGCCCAGCGGTTCGCGCGTGACCAGCACGTTGAAGCCATCGCGCATCGAATTGTACCATTCGCCCTGCGCGCGGATCACGTCGCCGGCCGCGGCCTGGAAGCACTGTGCGGCGCGCAGGGCCTCGCCTATGCCTTCGGGCAGGGTCTTGCCTTCCTCGCGGCTGAGCAGCTTGCCGATCTCGGGCGCGCGCGCCTTCAGCAGTTCGGCAATGCGGTAGAGGATATCGGCCCGCGCCTGCATGTTGAACGCGGCCCATGCCGGCTGCGCCCGGCGCGCCGCCGCCATGGCCTCGCGCACTTCGGCCTCGCCAACCTTGGTATAGCTGCCCACGGTCTCATCAAGGTCTGACGGATTCTGCGTGGTGAACGGCGTTGCGCCTTCCACCCAGCGACCGTCGATGTAGTTTGCACCCTGCATCACAATGTCTCCGCAATCACGCCAGCCGCCAGCAGGCGTTCGATCTCGTCCTTGCCGAGCCCCAGTCTTTCGCTGAGCACGGCGACGGTATCTTCGCCCGAGCGTGGCGGGGCGTGGCGATAGGTTGCGGGCGAGGCCGAAAGCCGGGCCGGGAAGCCAAGCACCTTGACCGGCGTCCCGTCGGATCGCGCCATCTCGTGCACCAGGCCGCGCGCCTCGATCTGCGGGTGGTCGAGCACTTCGGGAATCTCGTTCACCTTGCCGCCGGGCAGCCCCGCCGCTTCCATCACCGCGATCAGCTCTGCCGATTTCCACCGGGCGATGGCCGGGCGCAACTGCGCGAGCAAGGCATCGCGGTTGACGCTACGGCCAGCGCTGATCGCAAAGCGCTCGTCGTCAGCGAGGTCAGGCAGGCCGATCAGCGCGGTGAAGGCGCGGAACTGCCGATCATTGCCGAGTGCGACGAGCACGCTGCCGTCCGAACAGGCAAAGTCCTGATATGGCACGGTATTGGGGTGCTGGTTGCCCATGCGGCGCGGCACCATACCGCCGTTCATCCAGTTCGACGCCTGATTGGCGAGCAGTGCCACTTGCGTATCGAGCAGGGCAAGGTCGATCCGCTGGCCCTCGCCGGTGGCATGGCGGTGGTTCAATGCCGCCAGCACCGAAATTGCGGCGTAGAGCCCGGTCGTCAGGTCACTGATCGGGATGCCGACCTTCATCGGCCCGCCGCCCGGCTCGCCATCGGGCAGGCCGGTCACGCTCATCAGGCCGCTCATGCCCTGGACGAGGAAGTCGTATCCCCCGTTGTTGCGCAAGGGGCCGGTCTGGCCAAAGCCGGTGATCGAAAGGTAGATCAGGTCCGGCTTGACCTCGCGCAGGGACTCAAAATCGAGCCCGTACTTGGCAAGGCCGCCGACGCGGAAGTTCTCGATCACCACGTCGGCCTGCGCGGCAAACCGGCGGATCAGTTCGGCGCCTGCAGGCTCGGCCATGTCGATCGCGACCGAGCGCTTGTTGCGGTTGGCGCAGAGGTAATAGGCGGCATCGCGGCTGCCGTCGTCAAGGAACGGTGGCCCCCACTTGCGCGTGTCGTCGCCCTGTCCCGGCTGTTCGACCTTGATCACATCGGCGCCAAGGTCGCCCAGGACCTGTGAACACCACGGCCCCGCCAGCACGCGCGAAAGATCGAGGACGGTAATCCCGGCAAGCGGGCCGGCAACCTGCGGTTCGCTCACTCGCCCTTCAACTCCGGCTTGCGCTTTTCGAGGAAGGCACTGACCGCCTCGTGGTGGTCATGGGTGTGATGGGCCAGCGCCTGGTAAGCGGCCGAAAGCTCGAGCAGCGGGGCCAGCTTCATGTCCTGCCCTTCGCGCAGCAGGCGCTTGGCCATGCGGGTGGCATGGCCGGGGTTGGCGGCGATCGAGTGGGCGACTTCGAGGGCACGCGGCAGGAGCCGGTCAGGCGCCACGACTTCGCTGACCAGGCCGTACTCCAGTGCCTTGGCGGCGTCGATGGTGTCGCCGGTCAGCGTCATCAGGCTGGCGCGGGCCATGCCGATCACGCGTGGCAGCAGCCACGCCCCGCCATCTCCCGGCACGATGCCGAGTTTTACGAAGCTTTCCGCGAACAGAGCCTTTTCCGAAGCAATGCGGATATCGGTCATGCAGGCGAGGTCGAGGCCCGCCCCGATCGCCGGGCCGTTGACAGCGGCAACGACCGGCACTTCCAGATCGTAAAGCGCCGTCGGGATCAACTGGATGCCGGTGCGATACTGGTTGCGGATCGAGAACGGCGAGCCGCCGAACATGCCGGTCTTCTCGGCCATGTGCTTGACGTTGCCGCCTGCGCAGAAGGCCTTGCCCGCCCCGGTCAGCACTACCGCACGCACCGAAGCATCGCGGGTCACGTCTGCACAGAACTGCGCGATCTCCTCGCTGTGCGCGGTTTCCGAAATGGCGTTGCGGGTGTCCGGGCGATTGAGCGTGGCGATGACCACCGGGCCATCGCGTTCGACCAGCAGGAAGGGGGTTTCGGACATCGCGCGCTCTCCATGGGCTTTTGATTGGCTGAAACAGCTAGGCTACCCCGTCCTTTCGGGCTAATATTGAATTTTCCGACTTCGATAGTGAGTATATATCGTGGACTTGCGCCAGCTGCGCTATTTCAACGCCCTTGCCGAAACGCTGAACTTCCATCGCGCGGCAGAGCGCCTGCACATCTCGCAGCCACCGCTGACGGTCGCCATTCGCAAGCTTGAGGAAGACCTCGGCGTCGCCCTGTTCGAGCGCGATCCGCGTGGCGTGCGCTTGACGACGGCAGGCCTTGCCGCGGTTGCCCCGGCGCGCGAGGCTCTGGCGGCGGCCGAGAAAGTGCGCGAGGCCGTGCGCCAGGGCGCGGCGGGCCTGCGTGGCCGTCTGTCGATCGGCTTTATCGGCTCGGCCATCGGAGAATTGCTGCCGCGCATCGTCTCCCCCTTTCGCCACGCCTACCCGGAGGTCGAACTCGCGCTGGAGGAGATGAACAGCGTCGAGATCGTCCGGGCCATTGCTGCGCGCCGCTTGGACGTGGGGCTGGTGCGCCTGCCGGTGATGGACTCCGCGCCCGTGGCTATCGACGTGATCGAGACCGATGAACTGGTTGCGGTGCTGCCTGCCAGCGACGTGCTGGCGCGGCGCAAGACGCTTGATCTTGGCGCCTTGGCTGATCGCAGCTTCATCATCTACAGCCCGGTCAGCGTGCTCCATGCCACGATCCGGCTCGCCTGCCATCGTGCCGGGTTCACCCCGCGCGTCGCGCAGGAGGCGGTGCAGGTGCAGACCATCCTCAGCCTTGTCGAAGCCGGGCTTGGCGTGGCGCTGATCCCCGGCCGCAGCGCGCGCTTTGCCGGGGAGGGGGTGCGCATCGTCACCCTGTCAGACCCGGTGCCGATCGCGATGGGCATTGCGCGGGCCGACGAGCCATCTGTGCTGGCACGGAATTTCGTGCGCACTGCTCTGGCCTGTGAGAACGCCTGATATGCAATCACTATCGAACCCGGCAAAATAAATATTTGATGCAGAGTGCCTCCGGGCGCATCGCTTTGCCCTGGAGAGCGGCGCCATGATGCGCCGCCCGGGACAGGAGCCGCCTTTCCGTGTTCGATACCCTGACGCTTGCCCAGTTGCCACCCGAAGACGAAGCGCTGCGGCCTGCCATCCGCACCTTCATTGAACAGCACATTGCCGGCATCCCGATGGATCGCCGCGCGCGGTCGTGGCAGGGCTTCAGCGCGGAATTCAGCCGCGCACTGGGGGAGGCGGGTTTCCTCGGCCTCACGCTGCCCAAGGAATACGGTGGCCACGGCAAGGGCCCATTTGCGCGCTTCGTGGTGGTCGAGGAATTGCTCTGCGCCGGAGCACCGGTCGCCGCGCACTGGATCGCTGATCGGCAGAGCGCGCCACTGCTCCTGAACTTCGGCACCGAGGCGCAGCGCCGCAAGCACATTCCCGCGATCTGCCGGGGCGAACAGCTGTTCTGCATCGGCATGAGCGAGCCGGGCTCGGGCTCGGACCTTGCCAGCGTGCGCACGCGGGCCGACCGCAGCGACAATCGCAGCGGTGGGGGCTGGGTGGTCAACGGCCAGAAGATCTGGACCACCAATGCCATGCATTCGGACTACATGATCGCGCTGGTCCGCACTTCCGGCACTTCGGCAGACCGGCAGGCGGGGCTTTCGCAATTGATCATCGACCTGAAGGCGCCCGGCGTCACGGTACGGCCCATCGTCGATCTTACGGGCGATGCGCACTTTGCCGAAGTGTTCTTCGAGAACGTCGAACTCGGCGAGGATGCGCTGGTGGGGGCAGAGGGTGAGGGCTGGAAGCAGGTCGTCGCCGAACTGGCGTTCGAACGCTCCGGGCCGGAACGCATCTATTCCAGCGCCGTGCTTTTGGATGCCTGGATACGGCACCTGCAGGCGGTGGGCCGCAGCGATTGCGCCGCGCTGGTCGGGCGGCTGACTGCCGAGCTTGCCACGCTGCGCGCCATGTCGATTGCCTGCACGGCGCGATTGGTGGCGGGGGAAAGCCCGGTGGTCGAAGCGAGCATCGTCAAGGATCGCGGCACTGGCTTCGAACAGGAATTGCCGGTGGTGATCGGCGACGATCTCGCCGCGCACCCCGATGAGGCGGTGAGCGAGGAGCTGTATCGCACGCTGCTCTACGTCACGCACATCGCGCCGAGCTTCAGCCTGCGCGGCGGCACGCGCGAGATCCTGCGCGGGATCATCGCGCGCGGCATGGGCCTGCGGTGAGGGGAGAGAAACAGATGGACATCAACGAACTGCTCGAACCCTTCGTCCGCATGCTCGATGCGGCAGCGAGCCCGGCAGTGGTCCGTGCCATCGAACACGGTGGCTCTGCCGACGCTCTGTGGAGAGAGATCGCAGGGTCAGGCTTCCTTGATGCGCTGGTTTCCGATGAACACGGCGGCGCGGGCCTGAGTCTTGCCGATATCGAACCGCTGATCGAGGCACTCGGGGCCCGCGCCGTGCCCCTGCCCGTGGCCGAAACCATGGTCGCCCGCGCGCTGTTGGCCGAGAGCGGGATCGCTGCGCCCGATGGGCCGGTCGTGCTTGTCACCTCGCTGGCGCAGCCGGTGCCTTGCGGACTGGTGGCGCAAGCCGCGCTGGTCGATTGCGGCGATGCGCTGGTGCTGTGCGACATGGCGCAGCTTGCGCCCGCGCCGACCGGCGTCACCAATTCATTGGCTGCACGCATTTCCGGCAAGCCCGAAGGCAGGAGTCTGCCCCGCCCTGCATCCGGCCTGCGCTCCATTGCCGCCGTGCTGCGCGCTGCGCTGATCGCCGGTGCCGCCGCCCGCCTGTGCGACGTGACCACCGCCTATGCATCCGAGCGGGTGCAGTTCGGCAAGCCGATCGGCCGCCAGCAGTCGCTGCAGCAGATGCTGGCGCTGACGGCCGAGGACATGATCGCCTGCCGCATCGCCGCGCAGCTTGGCGCTTCGCATGGTCTGAACGTGCCGCTCGCCGCCGCGGCGACGGCCAAGATCGCCACCTCGTCGGCCGCCCCGCGCATCGCTGCCACTGCTCATGCGGTTCACGGCGCCATTGGCATCAGCGAGGAATACGACCTCCAGCTCCTCACCCGCCGCCTGCACGAATGGCGCCTCGCAGATGGTTCGGAGGGCTACTGGTCGCAAGTGCTGGGGCAAAGCCGACTCGCGTCGACCGTGACAAGCGTGGACTGGATCAGGCAAAGCGTCTTCGCCTGATCCACCTCAGAGCCTGCCCGAAAACCGGTTCGGCCCCGCCACAGCGCTGGCCTTGCGGCCGCCGGGCAGCACGACCTCACCCTCCACGCCGCCGGGAAGCTCTACATCGAGCCGGAACCTGCCGCCCTTGGCCGTCCAGTCGGTGCGGATCGTGCCGCGCACGCTGTGGTAGGTCGCGCCGCCAGTGCCCAGCACTTCGCTCATGATCGGCGCAATGCGGACCTTGCCGAAGCCGGGCGTCGCAGGCGCGATGCCGGCGATGCGGCGAAACAGGAAATCGCCGATTGCGCCGAAGGCATAATGATTGCGGCTGTTCATGCTGGCATCGCCCTGGTCGCTGTTCCAGCGTTCCCACATGCTCGTCGCGCCCTGCTCCACCATATAGCCCCATGACGGATAGCTGCGCTGGGTGAGCAGGGTGATCGCAGTTGCCTCCTGCCCGGCCATGACCAGCGCATCGAGGATGTGCGGCGTGCCGAGGAAGCCGGTGGACAGGTGGTTGCCGCGCCGCGCAATGTCCGCCGCCAGCGCCGCGCCCGCTGCGCGCATGGCTTCGGGCGAAAGCAGGCCGAAGCGGATCGCCACGACGTTGCCGGTCTGGCTGCCATTACCAACCTTCCCTTCGACGACGAAGGCGGTGTTGAATGCGCTGCGGATCGCCTCGAACAGGCTGCGATACTTTGCGGCAGCCTCTGCGTTGCCGATCGCCCCGGCCATCGCCGCCATCATCGTCGCATCCTGTGCCCAATAGGCGGTGGAGAGCAGGTCCTTGGGCGTGGTCGCCGCGCCCGGATTGGCCGTCGGCGCATCGACCGAGAGCCAGTCGCCATAGTCCGCGCCGCGCTGCTTGCGCCAGACATGGTCAGGGTTCGCCGCCTCGATCCACGCCATGTAGGCTTCCATCGCCTGCCAGTTGGCGCGGATCACGCCGGTATCGCCATTCTGCATCCACGAGGTGTGCGGCAGGATCACGCCCGCATCGGCCCAGCCCGGCGAGGACAGCTTCATCGTCGGCACGAACGGCGGGATGCAGTCGGGGAAGCCGCCCTTGGCGCTTTGCGAGACGCGCGCGTCCTCCATCACGCGGGCGGTGAAGGCGGCAACGTCCATGTTCCATGCCGCCGCTGGCCAGAACACGGCGGCATCGCCCATCCAGCCCAGCCGCTCGTCGCGCTGCGGGCAGTCGGTCGGCAGGCCATAGAAGTTGGCCTTCTGGCTCCACACCGAATTGCGCCAGAACTGCTGGATCACCGGATCGCCGACGCGCAACTCGGCGGTCAGTGGCAGGTCCTGATGCGCCACCAGACCTTCAAGGTTCCACGCCGTCTGATCATCGGGCACACCGGTGATCTCGACATGGCGATAGCCGTGATAGGTAAAGCGCGGCTCGTAGACCTCGCGCCCGCGCCCGGCGGCAATGTAGATGTCGCGCGCCTTGGCGGTGCGCAGGTTGGCCTGGTCGATCGTGCCGTCGGCCTTGAGGATCTCGGCAAAGCGCATCTCGATGCGCGTGCCGGCAGGGGCACTCACGGTCAGGCGTGGGAAGCCGGCAAAGTTCTGTCCGTAGTCGAGCTGATAATGCCCAGGCCCAAGGCGCTTGACGCTCTTCGGTTGCAGCGTCTCGCGAATGCGGATCGGCGGGCAGCGCTGTGGTTGAACCGGGATCGCGGGAGCAGCCACCACACTGGCCGGACGCCACCCTGCGGTCGGTCCGTTCGCGGTCGCCCAGCCGGGCTGTTCACCCCGCGCATCGTGGATCTCTCCATCGTACAGCGAATGTTCGAGCACGGCCGAGTCTGCGATCTCCCAGCCATCGCCACTGCCGATCACGGTGCGCGAGCCGTCGTCATGCTCGATCTCGAGCTGGCACAGAATGCGGCATGGCGCAGGCCCGAAGGCAAAGCGGGCAGAAGTGCTGAAGCGCGAACCGTACCAGCCATCGCCGACCACCATGCCCAGCACGTTGGCACCGGGCTTGAGCAGCGCGGTGACGTCATAGGTCTGGTAAAGCACCCGCTTCGAAGGATCGGTGAATTCGGGTGCCAGCTTGCGGTCGGCCAGCGGCGCGCCGTTGATCCATGGCTGGTAGATGCCCAGTGCCGTGGCATGGAGGCGCGCGGCGCGGATTGGCCTGTCGATGGTGAAGCCATGGCGCAGGCGGCTGGCAGGCGTGAGCGGCCAGGGCTCGCCAATGGGGAGGCTGCCCTTGGCCGGTTCGGCTGCGGGCCATGCCGTGTCATCGGACGCGGGCAGATGCCAGCCGGGGGGCGCCGCCACCACGGTTTTCCAGCCAGGACTGGCCGAAGTCATCCGCTGGATCAATCCCTCGCCATGGCGCAGCAAGGCCGCCGCCACGCAAGGCGGCTGGCCAAAGCTGCCGACGCGCCGCCCTTCGATGGCGATGACATTTCGGCCCTTCTTCAGGATGATCGGCCAGACTGCCATCTCGGTGTGACGCGCGGGGCCATCGCGCGGCGCGGGCGTAGGTTCGCCATTGATCCACACGCCGGTCAATTCGTGCAGCGTGGCGCAGAACTCTGCCGCACCGCCGGGATGGTCAAAGGTCCAGCGGAAGGCGCGGGTCTGGCCCACGTTCTGCTTGTCCGGCCCTGAAAGCCAGTGCAGCCCGGCTTCGCGATCGGCCTTGGCGACCAGCGTTTCGCTGGCGATCCATTCGGCCTGCCAGTCTGCCGGGGCAAGGCCGGTTTCCCACATTGCGGGCTGGCTGCGCAGCGGCGTGCGGCTGCCCCTGGTCCAGCTTTCCACCTGCCACCACACCCGGCTGCGCGAGGGCAGGGCCGGCCCGCCATAGGCAATGTCGACCGCCGAAGTGCCAGCCACGCGCCCGCTGTCCCAGACCAGGTTGCGGCCAGCAGCGAGGTCGTCCGGACTGCGCGCCACGCTGATCCGGTAAGCGACCTGGCCTGCACGTTCCGCGCCGCCCAGCTTCCACGAAAACCTCGGTGGTGCATCGCCCAGTGCCAGCGGGCTTTCCAGACCGCACACACGCAGGCCTTCGACCTGTGCCGGTTCAGCTGCGGCAAGCGCCCGCAGCGGGAGCGCGGTTGCACCGCCGCCGGCAATGCCCAAGGCAATGGCCTCGCGCCGGTTGACCTTCATCGTCTTTCTCCCGGAATCTTTGCTCTTGGCATCAGGGCTTGATCGTCTGCGCGGCCAGTGAAACCTGCGTGGCCAGCACCCGGTCACCGGCAGAGCGGGCCACCTCGATCTTCACTCTGCCCGGCTTCACCACCCAGCGCTGGCGGGCCACGTCAAAACTGGCGAGCAGGCGCGGGTCGGCCGTGATCGTCACTGTCATGCTTTCCCCCGGCTTCAGCACCGGCTTGTCCCACCCGATCAGGCGCCGCGCCTTGCCGGGCAACGTGACATAGACCTGTGGCACGTCGGCGCCTTCGCGCGCGCCGGAATTGGTAACGGTGAAGCTGACGCTGACGGTGCGCCCGGCCTTGGCCCTGAGCGCCGAATAGCGGAACGTCGTGTAGGACAGGCCGTGGCCGAACGCGAACAGGGGCTTCTCGCCCTTCCGGTCGAACCAGCGATAGCCGGCGTCGGAACCTTCGGGATAGGTGATCGTGAACGGCGGGCTGTTGGTCTGCAGCCCATAGGTGGCCTTGTCCTCCTTGGACGGCGGCGGCAAGTCCGATCCGGGCAGGACGGGATTGGGCAACTGATCCACACTTACCGGGAAGGTCACCGGCAGGCGACCCGAGGGATTGGTCTTGCCGGACAGGATTTCGGCAATCGCATCGCCGCCGCGCTGGCCGGGATACCACGCGGCGAGCACCGCCGGCACCTTGGCCAGCCAGGGCATCGTTACCGGGTTGCCGGTCTCCAGCACCACCACCGTGCGCGGATTGGCGCTGGCCACGGCATCGATCAGCGCATCCTGCCGGCCATCGAGCGCCAGGTCAGGCTGGTCCTCGGCTTCGGTCGCGAACTTCGTGGCGAAGACCACGGCGACATCGGCGGCCTGGGCCGCGTCTGCTGCCACTTTCGCATCGCTGCCGTCAACGTACGTCACCTGCGCCTTGCCAAATGTGCGGCGCAGCGCCTCAAGCGGCGGCGTGCCGCCCCACGCACGGCGGGCGAAGGTGGCGGCAGGCCCGCTCTCGATCTTCTCCACCGCGCGGAACCCGCCGACCGGCACGACCTGGCTCGATCCCCCGCCCGATGGCACGCCAAGATCGGCCTTGCCGCCGATCACCACAATGGAGCGGACCGAAGCCGCCAGCGGCAGGATGCCGCCCTCGTTGCGCAGCAGCACCGTGCCTTCGCGTGCGGCCTGCAGCGCAACTTCCCCATTGCGGGCATAATCGATGGCCCTGGGCGCGATCACGGTCTTGTCCACGCCCTTGGCATAGATCGCCCAGAGGATGCGCTTGGCCGCCGTGTCGACTGCCGAGATCGGAATGCTGCCGTCAGCCAGCTTCGGCTTCAGTTCGGTGGAGAACCAGCGCTTGCGGTCAAGCATCTCGCCCGATTGCTGATCCAGCCCGGCCAGCAGCGCCTCGGCCGAATGGACCGCGCCCCAGTCCGACATGACATAGCCCTTGAAGCCCCACTCGCGCCGCAGCACGTCGGTCAGCAGGAAGCGGTTTTCGCAGGCATATGTGCCGCCAACCTTGTTGTACGAGCACATGACCGAGCCCGGATTGCCGCGCTCCATGCCGATCTGGAAGGCCAGCAGGTCGCTCTCGCGCATGGCCGCCTCGTCCATCTCGACCGAGGCCGACGAGCGCCCGATCTCCTGGTTGTTGAGCGCGAAGTGCTTGATCGTGGCGATGATGCCGTTCGCTTGCACGCCCTCGATCTGCGCCCCCACCAGCACGCCGCCGAGCAGCGGGTCTTCGCCAAGATACTCGAAATTGCGCCCGGCTCGCGGGTCCCGCACCAGATTGACGCCGCCTGCCAGCATCACGTTGAAGCCCTTGGCCACGGCTTCCGATCCGATCATCCGCCCGCCCTCGCGCACCAGCGCCGGGTTCCAGGTGGAGGCGAGCGACAGGCCGGAAGGCAGGGCCGTGGCAACATCGCCCTTGCGCATGTCCATGATGTTGGAAACGCCAAGGCTGGCGTCCGTGGCATACTGGGGCGGGATGCCCAGGCGCTCGATCCCGGCAATGACGCCTGCGCCAACCGGCATGCCCGGCGCGCGCTTGGGCACGGGAATGAACAGCGGCATCGTGCCGTGAAGCAGCTGGATCTTCTCCTCCAGCGTCATCTGCGAAAGCGCCTGCTCGGCGCGCGCCTCGGCGGTATCCCGGGAAGCTTGCACAGGGTTGGCCTGTGTCTGGACACAGCCGAGCGCAAGCATTGCAGCAGAGCAGGACAGGCGCGCGGCAGGCTTCATTTCAGGGTCCTCAGGTGATCCGGCGGGGCATCACCCGCCCCGTGCTTTCAGGCCGGCAGACTTCACGAAGCTCGCCTTCGAGTCAAGTAATAGATCACGCGGGTTCGATTATGCGACACCGCTTGCGCGGGCTCTGCTGCTGTGGAACAAGGCACCGCGATGGACGCCAGCCCCAAGAAAACCCGCGGTCCCGCAGCAAGGAAGGCTGCGCCCGCGCCGCATCAGCCGGTGCGCGGCCGGCCGACGGCTGATCAGGTCACCTCGATCGATCGCGCCATTGTCGACACCGCGCGCACGATGTTCCTTGTCCACGGGTTCGATGCTGTCGGCATGAAGCAGGTGGCCGAAACCGCGCGCGTTTCCAAGGGCACGCTCTATGCCCGCTATCCCTCGAAGGAAGCGCTGTTCAAGGCGGTCATCGAGCAATCGATCGCTGACTGGTCGGCGGAAGCCTCGTTGCAGGACGCATCGCTTACCGACAATATCGAACAGCGCCTGCGCCATCACGCCAAGATCATTGCCACATGGCTGGGAAGGCCGGACGTTCTTGCCCTGCAGCGTCTCCTGCTGTCGGTCCAGGAACGCTTTCCCGAGCTTTCCGAAGTCATGCAGCGGCGGGGCAACGATTACATCGTCGGCCTGATCGCCCGCGACATCGAGGAAGCGGCTGCGCGTGACAGGCGCAACCTGCGCGATGCTCGTGCCGTGGCGCGTCTGCTGGTCGCCGCAATCAGCGGGGCTCAACTGCAGAGCGGACTGGCGGCCAGGGACGAGGACCTGCAAGCCTTCGCACAACGCGCGGTCGATCTGATCCTGTGGGGCACCAGCGCCTGGTAGGCTTGATATTCGAACACCTGTGTGCATTAATGCTCGGGCGAACGACTCGCATGTCGTATTCTGAGAGGATGCCCATGATCCGCACTGCCCTTATCGTCGCCTTGGCCGCTGCCGCGCTTCCCGCCTCGGCCAGCGCTGCCGAACCGGCCAGGCCCGAAGCTGCCGCGCCTGCCGCCAAGCCCAAGTACAGCACCGCCGAAACCGACATCGGCACCCTGCTCGATGATCCCGCTGCCAAGGCGATCATCGACAAGTACATCCCCGGCATGACCAGCAACGAGCAGATCGAAATGGCCCGCTCGATGACGCTGAAGGCCGTGCAGACCTACGCGCCCGACGACGTCACCGACGAACGCCTTGCCCAGATTGACGCCGATCTCGCCAAGCTGAAGTAGGCGTCCGGCCGACTGGGGCAGGACAAACGAAGGGCCGCGATCGCAATGAACGCGGCCCTTTCCTGTGTTTGCCGCCCGGCTCAGGCTGCCATGCCATAAGGCGCATCGACCGGCGCTTCGGCGGGATACTCTGCCGGACCGCCGTAGTCGTAGGCAGCATTCAATGCGGCGATGAACACCGGATCGTTCAGCGGATCGCTCGGCGTTGCGATCTCGATGCCGCGCGAACGGACGTCCTTGATCAGCATGTCGATCGCCTGCTCGTGGGTCAGGTTGTCGCTGCCGTCCATGTTCTTCTTGAGTTCGGCATAGTCGCTGAACACTTCGGCCGACCAGTGGACGAGGAACCTCAGGTCGTCGGTGTGATAGCGCTCGATCACCTGCTCGCCCGTCTTCACCAGCCAGCCATCGCGGTCAGCCGGATCGCCGGTGAACACGCTGTCGAAGCCGAGGCCCTCGGGCCGCCGCCGCTCGACGGGTCCGTTCGCCTCGCCCCGGTGCACCAGCATCTCGTTCTGCACGACGACGGCGCGGTTGTAGATCGGCGATTGCACCCGCGCGGGCTTGCCCAGCGGCCCGTTGGGCCAATAGGTAAAGCCGCTTTCCGGATCATGGCTGAACCAGGTGATCACCTGCGCCATCTTGATCAGGTAATCCTGGAACAAGCCGGACCGGCCCATGATCGAGCACAGCCAGGTGGGCGAATTCTCGTGCCGCACGCCGCGAAAGCTTGGGGAATCGAGGTGGCCGGGGTCGGTGTTGCCGCAAGGTCCGTTGACATTGAACAGCATCATCTGCGGCTTGGCGTACTGCGCGCGCCAGTAGGATTTGGCGTGGTTCAGGAACGCCTCGTTGTAGAAGACATCATGCAGTTCGGGGTAAAGCGGCGTGGAATAGTTGGCGAGGTAACCCCGGAACGTCGGCGTCAGGAACATATCGAGCGTGGGGGTAAAGCCCTCGGGGAAACCGCCGGCGAACGTCGCGATCAGCGATTCCACGGTGGGGAAGTGCTGGGCGATGATCAGCTTCCACGGCCCCTGATCGTGGACCACATCCAGCATCAGCCGCTTCTGCGCTTCGGTGAACGGATTGCTGATCTCGCGCGGGGGCGAGGCGGGCTTGAGAATGTCGGAAAGGTACTGCCTGCGGGCTTCATCGAGCATCACTGTCTCCTGTCTGGGATTCGCGCCTTCCTGGCTTTCCCGACAGAAGTTATAGATCGATAACTTTTTTGGCAAGCGACTTCAGGCGAACTCCGCTATGGAGGGGCGATGGACGGAAACTCCGATATTCACGCGCCCGCAGCATCCGGCGCTCTCACCAAGGGGCAGCGCACCGCGAACCGCATTCTCGATGCTGCCGAGGAATTGTTTGCGCAGCACGGCCATGGCGCCACCTCCTTGCGCGACATCGCCGCCAAGGTCGGTCTGCAGCAGCCGGGCCTCTACAAGCATTTCACCGGCAAGGACGAACTCTACCGACAGGTCTATGAGCGCGCGCTCAAGCCGATGACCGATCTGATGGACGAAGTGCTGGCGCGCCCCGATGCCGACTTCGCCGACCTGACCGATCGCATGACCGACCTGCTGGCGCAGCATCCCAACATCGCCCGGCTCCTGATCCGCGCCGCGATTTCGTCCGACAGCGAGCCGGACCCGATCGGACTCGACTGGCTGGCACGGATGGTCGGCTATGGCCGCAAAATGAACGAGAAGGCGGGCCAGCCCTCATCGGATGACAGCCTCGCGATGCAGATCGTGGCGATCTTCAACATGCTGTTCGGCTTCTTCTGGGCCTCGCCCCTGATCGAAAGCCTGTCCGGGCGGCAGGCAACCGATCCTGAAGCCATGGTCATCCAGAAAGGACTGCTGCGCACGTTCATTGCCAGCTTCTCCGGCGCTGCCGGCGAGACCCCTCGGTCCTGAACCGGGCCGTTGCGGCAGGTTAGGGGCGCTCCGCCAGCACTTCTCCTGCGCGCGCCTTCTGCATGCCGCGCACCACTTGGCCGGGCCGCAGTGCGGTCGGCTGGTCATCACGGCGGATCACCTGCCCGCTGACCACGGTGGCGCGATAGCCGCTCGCCGCCTGGTCAAGCCTGCGCCCGCCGCCCGGCAGATCGTGGCGTACTACCGGCGCGTGCAGGGTCAGCCGGTCGATGTCGATCACGTTGAGATCGGCCTTGTAGCCGGTGCGCAGCAGGCCGCGGTCCTCAAGGCCGACGACCCGCGCCGGGCGCGACGACAGCATCTTCACCGCCTCGGCCAGACCCATGCGTTCACCGTCGCGGTCGCGCACCCACCAGGTCAGCACGAAGGTGGGGTAGCTGGCATCGCAGATCGCCGAATAGTGCGCGCCGCCATCGCCAAGGCCGGTCACGGTATCCTCGCGCCGCATCAGGCCGAGCAGGGCATCAAGCCTGCCTTCGTGGAAGTTGCCCAGCGTGTTGAGGATCATGCCGGTGCCATCGCGCTCCATCAGCACGTCGTAGGCCACTTCCTCGGGCGTGCGCCCCTGCGCGCGGGCCAGGGCGCCGATGCTGTTGCTAACCGATGGTTCGTACTGCGGGGGATCGCCGAACGGGAACATCCAGTCCCAGATGCGGGTGAGCATGGCCAGCGGGTGGCCCTCCTGCGGCATCTCGCCGATCAGTTGCGCCCGGAATGCCGGATCGCGCAGGCGCGGCAGCTGCTGTTCGAGCGGGAGGTTGGCGAGCGGCTGATAGGACGGGCACAGGCAGAACGGATGGGTCGAAAGCGCCCAGCCGGAGACCATGCCGATCGGGCGCGGCAGGACCTGCGGCCAGATCTCCAGCCCTTCGGCCCGCGCCTGATCGACCAACGTCAGCGCGTCTTCCCAGTTGGGGCGGCCATGGTTGACGAGGCCGAGCGTGAAGGTGGACGGGCGGCCCGAAGCGCGGGTGACGGCGATCAGCCGCGCCATCTCGCTTTCCCAAGTCTCGAACGGCGCATCGAGCACGGCCTGGAACACGCCCGTACCTGCCTCGGCCAGCGCGCCGGTGATGGCGATGAGTTCGTGCGTGTCTGCGCCGAAGGTCGGGATCAGGTCGCCCGCCTTGGTGCGGTGGATGTTCAGCCGCGAGGTGGCAAAGCCGATGGCCCCGGCGTCCATCGCCTCGCGCGCTATCGTCCGCATCCGGGCGAGATCATCTTCGGTCGCGGCCTCGCGGGCGATGGCCCGTTCGCCCATGACCCACACGCGCAAGGGGCTGTGCGGAAGGAGGCAGGCGACGTCGATGTCGCGCGGACGGCGGCCGAGCGCGTCGAGGTATTCGGGGAATGTCTCCCAGTCCCAGGGCAAGCCTTCGGCCATGACCACGTCGGGAATGTCCTCGACACCCTCCATCAGCCGGATCAGCGCTTCATGGTCCGCCTTTCGGCATGGCGCAAAGCCGACCCCGCAATTGCCCAGCACCGCCGTGGTCACGCCATGCGATGAACTGGGCGAAAGCGTATCGGACCAGATCGCCTGCCCGTCGTAATGGGTGTGGATATCGACGAAGCCGGGGGTGACGATGCAGCCAGTGGCGTCGATTGTTTCGCTGGCGGTGCCGGTGAAAGTGCCGCCGACGTGGACGATGGCATCACCGCGCACGGCAACGTCGCCGACATGCGGCTCCGCGCCGCTGCCATCGACGATCAGGCCGCCCTTTATCAGCAAGTCTGCCTGCGTGGTCATGCACTCTCTCCTCGTGTTTCCCCGGGGAAACATTTAGCGAACATTGTTTCGCTGGTGGTTCAGCCGATGTAGCGCGCCCGGTAGGAGGCGAAGGCTTCGCGCACGTCAGCCTCGTTCAGGCCGAAGCGTTCGAGCGAGTAGTCGTGCATCGGGCGCTGTTCGCGCTTGTTGCCGGCCATGAACTCGGTCAGCGCGGCCTCGATCTTGTCGTCCAGCGGAATGCCGATGTGGGCCAGGACACGCTGCGCCTGCTTAAGGGGCTCCTTTGCCACCTCGCGGTAATCGATGTCGATGAAGCGGTCTTCGCCGATGCGGGCGCGCGCCTGCTCGAAGCGGTGCATCCATTCGGCAAGGCGAGGAAACCAGAACGCGCCCACGGCTTCGTCCGAATGGACCGAATTCAGCTTGTAGAGCGCGGCCTCCATGCTGACGTAGCTTGGCACGACTTCCAGCGGATCGCGGTGGGTCATCACCAGCACCGCCTTGGGAAAGGCATTGGCGGTGACATCGGTATAGGGCAGGTTCTGCGGGCTTTTCAGGACCCACTTCTTGCCGCGCCGCGTCGGGTCCTGCCACTGCAGGTATTTCAGGATCGTCTTGAGGTCCTCGTAACCCTTGGACTGGTCGTAATCGTTGAGCCACTTCGCGAACGAGGGGATGAAGGTCATCGCCTCGACCATGGTGGTGATGAACAGCTGGCCGAGTATGATGATCTCCTCGTCCGGCGCATCGGGATCGAGAGGGTGGATCGAGGCGAGTTCGGGCGAGAGGTTGAGCCAGCCTTCGATCATCGCTTCGGCATAGGCGCGGCGGGCCTCAGGCTTGCCGGGTTCGTCGCCGGGCAGGGGGGCATAGTTCTGCGCCTCGTACCATCGGATCGCGGTCATGCCCGGGGCGCTGGCGAGCAGGCGATGGAAGATCGTGCTGCCGGTGCGCGGCAGGCCAAGGATGATCGCGGCGACTTCCACGTCCTCATCGAGGATTTCGGGATGGCGCTTGATGTCCTCGACCATGCGCAGGCGGCTGGCGAGGCCTTTGACGATCGCTTCGGTCTGCCCGGCAAAACCCGCCTCCGTCAGCTTGCCCTCGGCATTGGCGGCGGCGATGTAATGGTCCATCGGTTCGAAGAACCAGGTATCGCCGAAATCCGACAGGCCGCTGCGTTCGCACGCAGCAGACAGCAGGGTTTCGCGGTCAAACACCCGGTCGGCGACGGGGGTGGCGGTGGTTGCCATCGTAGAGTAGCCTCTCACTAGGACCAATTTGCTCCATGCGTAATTATGGGAGCAGTTTGGTTCGCAATTGGCGATGTTTTGTCACCACACCCCTGATAATGCAAACACAAATCAGAACGAAACCACCGCTCGCAGCGACTCCCCGCGCCGCATCAGATCGAACCCCGCGTTGACCTCGCTCATCGGCAGGCGATGGGTGACGAGATCGGCCAGGTTGAGGCGACCGGCCGCGAAATGATCGAGCAGGCCGGGCAGTTCACTGCGGCCCTTGACGTTGCCCATGAACGAGCCCTGCACCCGCCGCCCGAGCTGAAGCTGGAACGGGACCAGTTCCATCGCCTGCCCATCGGGCGGCACGCCGAGGACGACGGTGCAGCCCCAGCCGATGCGCGTCGATTCGAAGGC
This sequence comes from Novosphingobium subterraneum, assembly GCF_000807925.1. Classification (GTDB taxonomy): domain Bacteria; phylum Pseudomonadota; class Alphaproteobacteria; order Sphingomonadales; family Sphingomonadaceae; genus Novosphingobium; species Novosphingobium subterraneum. Next base: position 56,972 of record NZ_JRVC01000010.1, read on the forward strand.
CTGGGCCATCAGCCTGACATTGCCCGCACACTCGAACGCGTAGTCCACCCCGCCTCGGGTCAGCGCCTGGATTGCGGTGACGGGATCGCTCGTCCGCGCGTCGATGAAGTCCGTCAGGCCGAAGCGCTTGCCCTGTTCGTGGCGCAAGGGATTGATGTCGACGCCGATGATCCGCGCGGCACCCGCAAGACGCGCACCCTGCACGACATTGAGGCCGATGCCGCCGAGGCCGAAGACGGCGACTGTCGCACCGTTTTCGACATGGGCGGTGTGCATGACTGCGCCGACGCCGGTAGCCACGCAGCATCCTGCGGTGCAGGCGAGGTGGAAGGGTACATCATTGCGGATCACCGCGACGTTGCGCTCTGCCGTGACGATGAACTGCGCGAGGCTGCCGACGCCGGAATAGGCGGAGACCGGCTGGCCATCGAGCGAGAACGGGCTGGGCTGGAGGGCAATGTCGCCGAGGAACGCCTCGCACAGGTTGGTCCTGCCCGAGCGGCAGTTGCCGCAAGAGCCGCATTCGCCGATGCCAACGGGAATGACATGGTCGCCGACCTTGACCGACGTGACCTCCGCGCCGACTTCGCGGACGATGCCGGCGCCTTCGTGGCCGACGATGACCGGGAAGGGATAGGGCGCGGCCTTGCCTTCGATCTGGCTGAGGTCGGTGTGGCACAATCCGCTCGCCATGATTTCGATCAGCACATCGCCGGGTCCGGGCGGGGCGAGATCGAGCAGTTCCTCGACCAGCGGGGTGCCGGGGGCGTGGCAGACCATGGCTCTGGTTTTCATCTTTCAGGCTTTCCCAAGGATCATGTCGGCGGCCTTTTCGGCGATCATCGCGACGGGGATGGCAGTGTTGCCGCCGGGCAGGTGCGGCATGATCGAGGCATCGACCACGCGCAGCGACTGCAGGCCGTGGACACGCAGGGTATCGTCCACCACGGCCATGGGATCCGAGCCCATCCGCGCGGTGCTGGTGGAGTGGTAATCGGCCTCGGCATGGGCGCGGATATAGGCGTCGATCTCCTCGTCGGACTGGATGTGCGGACCCGGTGCGAGTTCCTGCCCACGCATCTCGTCGAACGCGCTTTGGGCAAAGACGCGGCGGGCGATGCGTATGCCTTCGCGCATGACGCGGCGGTCGTTCTCCGTCGCATTGTAGTTCTGGTCGATCACCGGGGGCGCATCGGGATCGGCACTGGCAAGCGTGACGCGCCCGCGCGATTCCGGGCGGGCGACGTTGATGTGGGCATAGAAGCCATGCATCGGCACCATCTTGCGTCCATTCTGCCCGAACAGGGCCGAAACCAGCAGCATCTTGATGTCAGGCTCGTCCAGCGCCGGGTTGGAGCGGACCATGCAGGCGACCGACATGCCCGGGTCTGCCAGAGGGCCTGTCCGGAAGGCGAGGTACTGCGCCATGGCAAGGGCGCCGCGCACAGGATTGAGGAAGCGCAGCATCGACCACGGCTTTGTCGAGCGGAACTTGACGTGCGCCGCGAGGTGGTCCTGCAGGTCCTGGCCGACGCCGGGCAGGTCGTGAATCAGGGGGATGCCGTGCTCGGCCAGATGCGCGGCGGGGCCGACGCCCGATAGCATCAGCAGTTGCGGCGTGTTGATCGCGCCTGCGGAAAGGATGACTTCGCGGGCGGCTGTCGCGAGAGTGTCAGTGCCTCGCCTGCGAAATATCACGCCGGTGGCGCGGGGGTCGTCGAAAGTGATGCGGCGGGCCTGCGCTGCGGTCAGCACGGTAAGGTTGCGGCGCTTGAGGACAGGCCGCAGGTAGGCCGATGAAGCGCTGGAGCGTCGGCCTTTGCCCACGGTAAGGTCGACCGCGCCGAAGCCGTCGCGTGTTGCGCCGTTGAGATCGCTCGTCAGGGGGTAGCCGGCCTGCGCTCCGGCTTTCAGGAAGGCCTGGGCGAAGGGATGATTCTGTGCGGCCCTTGTGACCTGGATCGGGCCATCAATGCCGTGCCATTCGTTCTGCACCGGGCCGAAGCTTTCGAGCTTGCGGAAATAGGGCAGGACCTCGGCGAAGGACCAGCCGCGATTGCCGGCCTGGGCCCAGCGGTCATAGTCCGAATGGAAGCCGCGATCGTAGGCCATGCCGTTGATCGAGGAGCCGCCGCCGAGAACCTTGCCCCGCGGGCTGTAGAGCATTCGGCCATCGAGGTGGGCCTGCGGTGCGGACATGTAGCGCCAGGCATGGGCGCCGGACATCATGATCGGGAGAAGGCCGCCCGGCGCGGCGATCAGCGGGCTCGTGTCCTTGCCGCCTGCTTCGAGCAGCGCGACCTTGCATTTGGGATCGGCGGACAGGCGATTGGCAAGGATGCATCCGGCTACCCCGCCGCCGACGATCACGAAGTCGAATTCGAGGCGCTCCATGCGGCGGCGGAGCCGGTCAGAGTTCGACGACCGAGAGGATGTGGCTGTGCCTGTCCGGAAAGACGTAATCGAATTCGAGAACCATGCTCTCGCCGAGTTGGCCTGCGCACATCAGGTCAGTCTCGACGAAAACCTGCACGCCGGCCGCGCCATAGGCGTAGCGGGTGGCCTTGCCGAATACGGGGGAAGCATCGAGCCGGGCGTCGATGGCATCATCGCCACGGCGGGCGCGGTTCATGCCGATGTTGAGGCGCCCCCGGAAGGCGGGATCGTTCGCGTTGAGATCCTGCAGGATCAGGACCATCCGTTCCAGTTCCTCGAGCGATTCGACGAGGAAGCCGAAGTGGAAGCTGGCTTCGAAATCCCGCGCCATCATCGCGCGGTACGCCTTGACCGCCTCGTGCTCGTCATCGCTGCCGACGCGCAGCGCTGCGTGGATCGCGGCGATCAACTGCTGCTGCGGTTCGGGCAGGCAGGAGAGGTAGACGATACCGTCGCCCCGCGCGAAGTGGCTGCCGGACACCACGAAGCGGTAGAAATTGCCGCCGGGAAGCGGGAGGACCTGGGTTTCCTTGAGTCCGGCGATCTGGAGCAGGCGCGAGGCGAGCGGGCCGTCGTCGGGTTTGCCGTAATGCAGGGCAAGGTGGCCCATGGACAGCGCGCCATCGGAGATGGCGGCATCTGCGGCTTCCGGTGCGATTGTCGCCATGGCAGTCGGTCCTCTCTTATCCTTGTTCAGGGGCAGACTAACAGCGTCGCGTTCCAGGAGCAATATTTGTAAGTGGGCACTTATGACGAATCGCGTATTAGACCGGCGGCATATTTTCGTATGAGTAAAGTTTCTGGCCGATTCTCTGGGTTATTTGCGTATTCCATTTTGCCGTTGTGCGGGTAGGAGAAGCGGCCATGCAACGTCTTGCGCTGGATCATATCACCGCCGTCGACACCACTCCGGTCCAGCTTGCGCAGATTGCGCGCCAAGCCGGCTGCGATGGCATGTGCCTGTTCATGGAGCCGATGGACGTGCTGCCGCTGATGCCGAAGTTCGACATCTACGGCGACCGCGTGGCGCGGGCGGAGTTGCGGCGCGTGATGTGCGATCTGGGCGTGGCATTGGACCTTGCCTATCCGTTCACGCTGTCGGGCCGGACCGAAGTGGCTACTTTCTCCACGGCCATGGAATGCGCCGCAGAGCTGGGGGCGGGGCTGATCAATGCGCTGCTCTATGACCGCGATCCGGCGCGGCGGCTGGAGCGGTTCGGGGCGTTCTGCGACCTGGCTGGCAGTTTCGGTCTTAGAGTGGGCGTCGAGTTCTATCCGCCAAGTCAGGTGGGCTCGCTGGCGGCGGCGCTCGATCTGGTGGGCGCTATCGGGCGACCGGGCAAGGTTGGCGTCAATGCCGATCTGCTGCACCTGATGCGGTCAGGCGGATCAGTGGCGGAACTGGCGGCGGCTCCGGCGCAATACGTGCTCTATGGGCAGGTGGCCGATGGGCCGGCAACGGCGCCAGAAGATGCCGAGTTCGAGGCCTCTTCCGCGCGCATGCTGTGCGGCGAAGGCGCGTTCGACGTGGCGGGATTTGTGCGCGCGTTGCCGGAAGGGTGCCCGATAAGCGTCGAGATCCCGCGCAACCATGCAGTGGGCGGTGAGACGGCGGCGATGCGCGCACAACGCGCTGTGAACAGCGCGCGCGCGGCAACTGGGTAGTTTCTCGGGCGGTCACGTCAGGCGTTGCGCAGCGCGGCCATTTCCTCGGCGGTCAGGGTCAGGGCGTCGGCCTTGGCGCTGTCGCGGACCTGTTCGGGGGAGGAGCCGCCGAAGATGGCGATGGTCTGGTTGGGCTGGCTCAGAAGATAAGCGAGGGCGATCTCGTTGATCGAGACGTCATGCTTCTCGGCCAGCGACTGCACGATGGCGAAGCGGCGTTCGTTCGCGGGGTTGGCGTAGCGGGCGGCGAGCTGTTCGCCGACCGAGCCGGACGCGAGCTTGGTGAAATATCCGCCGGATTGGGCGGCATAGGCGACGATGGGGAGGCCGCCAGCGTGGAGATCTTCGTATTCGCCTTCGTAGTAGTGCTGGTAGCCCTGCTGCGCGGCGGCGGCGGCATCGGGCACGGCGAGGCCCCAGAACGTCTCCGAGGCAACGAACCCTTCCTTGCCGATGGAGGCGGCATAGGCGTTGGCGGCGCGGATACGCTCTGCTGCCCAGTTGGATGCGGCGAAATGGCGGATGCGGCCTGCCTCGCGGTGGGCGATCAGCGCGTCGATGATCGGTTCGACCGGGCTTTCCGGGTTGTCCATGTGCAGGAAATAGAGGTCGATGGTATCGATGCCGAGGTGGTCGAGGCTCTGGGCAAGGTCGGCCGCGACGTCATCCGGGGTCACGCGGTTGCGGTAGTCGCCCACGCGCATGTCGAAGAAGCCGCCCTTGGTGGCGATCACGAAATCGTCGCGCTTCTGCATCTTGAGCCACGCGCCGACCGCGCGCTCGCTGGCGCCGACGGGGGCATCCGGCATCCAGTCCCCATAGGAGCGGGCGGTGTCGATGAAGTTGCCGCCAAGGCCTGCAAAGGTATCGAGAATGGCGTTGGACTTGCCCTGATCTAGCATCCAGCCGAGCATGTTGGTGCCGTAGCACAGGCGGCTCACGGTGAGGTCGGTGTGGCCTAGCGTAACCTTCTTGAGCATTGTGCGCTTCCTCGTAAATGTAAGTGCTGACTTAGCAAAACTTGGGCGGAAAGGAAGCACCGGGTGCGAAGTTTCCCGAGGTGCTTCCGTCCGTTCAGGCGCGCGCGGCGCGGCGGCCGGCCTGGCGCCCGAAGAAGGTGCAGTCGGCAAGGCTCAGGCCAGAGGAATAGCCGTGGCCCCATGCCGGCAGGCCCGAGGTGCAGCGCCCTGCGGCGTAGAGTCCGGGGATCGGCGCGCCGGAGCGACCGAGCACTTCACCGTCTGTCGAGGTCTTGAGCCCGCCCAAGGTGAAGAAGCTGAAGTAGCTTGTCTGGAAATTGCATTCGAGCGCGACGAACGGCGACTGGTCGAGCGCTTTCAGGATCGGGGGCTGCTTGTCGAACAGGGGATCGCGGCCGTTGCGGGCGTGTTCGTTGTAGAAGTGCATCGTGGCCGAAAGCGTGCCTGCGGGCATTTCGAGTTCGGCTTCGACTTCCTCCCACGTCTCGCCAGTGCCGGCGATGGTGATGCCGGCGAGGTCGAGCGGTCGGGTGAAGTGGGCGCTGTCGAGCAGGAGGTAGACCTTGCCGCCCGGCTGGTCGACGGCGCAGCGGCTCACGCGGCCGTGGTAGCAGTCCTCGTTGATGAAGCGCTGCCCGGCGACGTTGACGAAGACGCCGTGGGCCTGTTCGGCCGGGATCGTCCACGGGCAGGTGGTGAAGAACTGGTCCATGTGAATCGCATCGCCGCCGACCGAAACGCCGAGTTCGATGCCGATGCCGTCGTCCTTGTCGCCGATCGGGCTGTTCACGCGGAAGCTCTCGGGGCAGTATTTGCGGCGCATGGCCTCGTTGAAGACGAAGCCGCCGGTGGCAAGGACGACGCCCTTGCGGGCGCGGACGAAGCGGTCCTTGTTGTCGATGCGGACGACGGCTCCGGCAATGGCGTCACCATCGGTGATGAGCGCGACGGCGCGTGCGTCGACGTGGATCTCGGCGCCAAGATCGCGGGCGCGGCGTTCTAGTATGTCGACCAGCGGACGCCCGCCGCCCCAGCCCATGTGCTGGATCACGTGGCCGCGCGGGGCGGGCTTTGCGTGTCGGTAGAACGGCGCGGCGGCCTCGCTACCCGACCAGATCAGGGTGGAATCGTCGGTCGGTTCGATCACCTTGCCGGGCAGGTAGTTGCCGCGATAGGGCACGCCCTGATCCTTCAGCCACTGGTAGTGCGCCAGCGCCTCGCGGCCATAGATCTCGCACTTGGCCTCATCGACGCAGGGGCCGCCGGCAAGCTTGAGGTAGGCGGTGAAGTCTTCGACCGTATCGTCGAACCCTGCGGCCTTCTGCGCATCAGTACCGCCGCCGACGTAGATCTCGCCACCGGAGAGCGCCGAGGCACCGCCGCTGCCGGAACTGCGTTCGAACAGCAGGACCTCTGCACCCGCAACGCGGGCCTCGATCGCGGCACAAGCCCCGGTTGCGCCGAAGCCGATCACGGCGACGTCCGTCTCGAAATCCCACTTTTCGACCTGCGTAATCGGCAAAGGTCGATACTGCGAATATCCTGTCATTCCGGCCTTCCGCTCCCATGCCCGTGCGCGGATCTGTAGTGTCCGCTGCCTGTGGCTGTCATTTGAACGCCCGCTTGACGTTATTCGCGTCAATCTGGGCCGCATTCGTAATTTAAGATTGCATTGGATACGCAAATCGTCAATTGAAAAGGCAATCGCCTTTGGATATTGGCGATTTCGAATCTGCTGCGGTGCAACTTTCGGCACCTGCGGCATGGGATGGGAGAGCAGCCGCGGTGCAGGGCACTGATCACATTGACTTGGGCGGCCAGGTGGCGATCGTCACCGGGGGCACGCGCGGGCTGGGGCGGCAGATTGCGCAAGCCCTGCTGCGCGCCGGGGCTGCGGTGACAGTGTGTGGCCGAACCGAGCCTGACGATCTGCCCGAAGGCCTGACGTGTCGGGCGGCTGACATCCGCGATCCCGAACAGGCGCAGGCACTGGTCGATGGCGTGGTGGAGCGCCATGGGCGGCTGGACATCCTCGTGAATAACGCTGGGGGTTCACCGCAAGCCCCCGCCACGGCGAGCCCGCGCTTCTTCGATTCCATCGTGAAGCTGAACCTGCATTCGGCGATGTACATGTCGCAATATGCCTATGCCCACATGGCGAAGGCCGGGGCTGGCAGCATCGTCAACATCGCCAGCGTATCGGGCATACGGCCCTCCCCCATGACGGCGGCCTATGGGGCGGCGAAGGCAGGGCTGCTCAGCCTGACGCAGAGCCTTGCGCAGGAGTGGGGGCCCGATGGCGTGCGCGTGAACGCGATCATCGTCGGCCTGATGCAGACCGAAACTTCGGAGGAAACCTATGGCGACGAGGCGGCGCAGGCTGCGGTTGCCAAATCGCTGCCGCTGCAGCGCATGGGCACCGGCGCGGACATCGCCGGAGCCGTGCTGTGGCTGAGTTCGAGCCTCGCCTCATGGGTGAGCGGCGCACGCATCAACGTCGATGGCGGGGGCGAGCGGCCCTACTTCCTCGACCTCGTGAAAGGATAAGCTGCCATGGGCATAAAGGCACTGGGCTATGTCAGGATCGAAACCGCCAAGGCGGAGGCCTGGGACCACTTCATGACGCAAGTGGTCGGCACGATGCGGGCGGATGCGCCATGCGATGGCGTGGCGGCCTACCGGATCGACGACCGCCCGTTCCGCTTCTGGGTGGAGCGGGGCGAGAGCGACCGGCTTGTGGCTGCTGGTTATGAAGTCGGCGATGCGGCGGAACTGGCGGCGCTGCGCGAGACGATTGCCGGGCTGGGGCGCGAGATTGTCGATGGCGATGCGGATGCAGCAAAGGCGCGCGGCGTGGCGGCGTTCTTTGCGACGAGCGATCCTTCGGGCAACGGTCTCGAGTTCTTCCACGGCGATGTCCGCGACGATGTGGCGTTCGTTTCGCCGGTGGGCGTGAGCGGCTTCGTGACCGGAGACATGGGCATGGGGCACGCCGTGTTTGCGACGCCGAACTTTGACGAGGCGCACGCCTTCTACAAGGCCATCGGCTTTCGCGACACCGACATCCCGCGCTTCCGATTTTCGGACGATCCCAACGATCCGGGCATGGGCTTTGCCTTCATGCACGCCGACAATGGCCGCCACCATTCGGTAGCCATTGCGGAAATGCCGGTGCCGCCTTCTGCCTGCATCCACCTGATGCTGGAGATGAAGACGCAAAGCGACGTGGGCAAGTGCCATGATCGCATGCGCATCAACAAGGTGCCCGAGAGCGCCTCGATCGGCCGGCACGTCAACGACCAGACCTTCGGCTTCTACATGCAGACGCCCTCTGGCTTCGACATCGAGATCGGGGCCGATCCGCTGGTGATCGATTACACGAACTGGACACCGACTGCGCATCTGATCCCCAGCGAATGGGGCCATGTCTGGGCATGGCAGAAGGCGCTTGAAGAGCAGGCAGGAGAACAGGCGTGAGCCTTGATAAGAGGATGAGCGCGGCGGAGATCGTCGCGCAGCTGTCCGATGGCATGACCATCGGCATCGGCGGCTGGGGCCCGCGGCGCAAGCCGATGGCGCTGGTGCGCGAGATCATGCGTTCCGACCTCAAGGACTTGACCGTCGTCGCCTATGGCGGCGCTGACGTGGGCATGCTGTGCGCAGCGGGCAAGGTGAAGAAGCTGGTCTTCGCGTTTGTCAGTCTTGATGCGATCCCGCTGGAGCCGTGGTTCCGCAAGGCCCGCGAGAGCGGCGCGCTGCAGGTGCTGGAGCTGGACGAAGGCATGTTCCAGTGGGGCCTGAAGGCGGCGGCGTTCGGCCTGCCGTTCCTGCCGACGCGGGTTGGCCTCGGCACGGACCTTGCCGAGCTGGGCGGCCTCAAGACCGTGCAGTCACCCTATGACGATGGCGAGACGCTGATCGCCATGCCGCCGCTCAAGCTCGATGCCGCGCTGATCCACGTCAACCGCAGCGACTGGCGCGGCAACGTCCAGGTGTTTGGGCCGGACGTCTATTACGACGAGTGGTTCGCCAAGGCTGCTGCCAGGACCTACGTTTCATGCGAGGAACTGGTCGACCGGATGGAGGACCATTACCCCGAAGGCGCGCAGGACAACCTGTTCGAGCGCTGCTTCGTTTCGGGCGTGGTGGAAATGCCCTGCGGCGCGCACCCAAGCTCGATGCCGCCGCATTACGGCTGGGACATGAAGGCCTTCAAGGCCTACGCCGATGCGGCACGCGATCCGGGCGACTGGTCTGCGGTGGCGGACCGCTTCGTTGGCGCTTCTGAAGCCGAATATCTTGAATCCATTGGCGGAAAGGAGGCGGTAGCGGCTCTTTCGCTGCCGATTTTCTGATGAGCGACATCACTCTCGTAGACCTGTGCATCGTCGCCTGTTCGGAAGCGTTCCGGGGCAATGGCGAAATCGTGGCGACCGGCGTGGGGCCAGTGCCGCGCCTGGCGGCGGGCCTGGCCAAGCTGACCCACACGCCCGAACTGATGATGACCGACGGCGAGGCCTATCTGGTCGAGCAGCCGGTGCCGCTGGGGCCGCGCAAGTACGACGACCGCAAGCCCGCAGGATACCTCCCGTTCTCGCGCTTCTTCGACAGTGCGGTGTGGTCAGGGCGAAGGCATGCCATGGTCACGCCGACGCAGCTTGATCGCTTCGGGCAGATCAACCTGTCCTACATGGGCGGGACCTATGACAAGCCGAAGACCCAGATGCTGGGCGTGCGCGGCTTTCCGGGGAACACGATCTACCACCCCAACTCGTTCTTCTTCCCGGCGCATGGGCCGCGCGTCTTCGTGCCCCAGGTCGATATGATCTCGGGCGTGGGGTACAACCCGGCCAAGCGCGTGGGCGGCGGCAACTTCTCGGGCGTGAGCCTGCGCCGGATCGTGACCAACCTGTGCGTGATGGACTTCGGCGGGCCGGACAACCAGATCCGCGTCATCTCGCTGCACCCCGGCGTGACGTTCGAGGAAGTGCAGGCGGCAACCGGTTTCGAACTGGCCCAGGCCGACAACGTGGAAGTGACGCGGCTGCCGACGGCAGAGGAACTGGCAGTGATTGCCGGCCTCGATCCGCACAACGTCCGCGCCAGCGTGCTCAAGGACAACCCGCCCGCCATCCGCGCCGCTGCCTGAGGGAGATGACCGCATGACCGACCTCGTCGAGCCGAAGCAAGTCGACATCGTCTACGAGACGCAAGAGCCTGTCCGCTACGAGGTGGAAGGGAGCGTGGCCTGGATCACGATGAACCGGCCGCAGTTCAACAATGCCCAGAACGGGCAGATGACCTATGCGCTCGACGATGCGTTCAACCGCGCGGTGCAGGACGACAACGTCCGCGCGATCGTGCTGGCGGGCGAGGGCAAGCACTTCTCGGCCGGCCACGACATCGGCACGCCGGGGCGCGACCTGCACCACGAGTTCGACAAGCGGCTGATGTTCCCGCCGCACACGAACAAGCCGGGCGCCGAACTGCTCTATACCCGCGAGCAGGAGCAGTACCTTGGCATGTGCCGCCGCTGGCGCGATATCTCCAAGCCGACCATCGCCATGGTGCAGGGTGCCTGCGTGGCGGGCGGGCTGATGCTGGCATGGGTTTGCGACCTGATCGTCGCTTCGGAAGACGCGTTCTTCCAGGACCCGGTGAACCCGCTGATGGGCATTCCGGGTGTCGAATACTTTGCCCATGCCTATGAACTGCCGCCGCGCGTGGCCAAGGAATTCCTGCTGCTGGGCGAGCGGATGCCGGCGGCGCGGGCCTACAGCTTCGGCATGGTCAACAAGGTGGTCCCGCGCGATCAGCTGCGCGAGGCGACTGCTGCGTGGGCGAACAAGCTGGCGGGGCAAGGGCGGCTGGGCAACTGGCTGACCAAGCAGTCCGTCAATCACGTCGAGGAACTGCGCGGCAAGCGGGCGGCGATGGATGCGGTCTACCACATGCACCACTTCGCCCATGCGCAGAACGATATCGTGACCGGCAACTCGATTGCGGGCGTGAGCGGGACTTCGGCTGCGGCAGCAAACAAGAAGGACGCGGGCGAAGGGTGATGGCTGGTGCGCTTCACACCGTCCTGACCGAGCGTCTTGGCTGCAAGGCTCCGATCATCCAGACCGCGATGGGCTGGGTGGCCGAGCCGAGCCTTGTCATCGGCAGCTGCAATGCGGGTGCGTTCGGCTTCCTTGGCGCGGCGGTGATGACGCCCGATGAATGCCGGAGCAAGATCCTGGCCGTGCGCCGTGGTACGGACAAGCCGTTCGGGGTGAACTTCCATTCGTTCCAGCCCGGAGCGGAGCAGATCGTCGACCTGATCCTGGCCAATGCCGATCAGGTGCGCGCGGTCAGCTTCGGGCGCGGGCCGAATGCCAAGATGATCGGGCGGTTCAAGGACGCCGGGATTCTGTGCATTCCCACCGTCGGCGCGGTGAAGCACGCCAGGAAGATGGAAGAGCTGGGCGTCGACATGATCAGCGTCCAGGGCGGCGAGGGTGGCGGGCATACCGGTTCGGTGCCGACGACGATCCTGCTGCCGCAAGTGCTCGATACCGTGAAGGTGCCGGTGATCGCCAGCGGCGGCTTTGCCGACGGGCGCGGTCTGGTTGCGGCTTTGGCCTATGGCGCCGTCGGCATTGCGATGGGCACGCGCTTTCTGCTGACCAAGGAAAGCCCGGTGCCCGACAGCGCCAAGGCGGCGTACCTGAAGGCCGGGACCGACCAGATCATCGTGACGACCAAGCTCGACGGCATCCCGCAGCGCATGGTGCGCACGCGCCTGATGGACCGCATCGAGAAGTCCGGCTCCCTGGCCATGTGGCTGCGCGCCTTCGAGGCAGGCGCGGCGATGAAGCGCCAGACCGGCGCCTCGTGGCTTCATTTCATCAAGGCGGCCAAGGGCATGACCGGGCACGGCGATGTGCCATTGAAGCAGGCGATGATGGCCGCGACCATGCCCATGCTGATCCAGAAGGCGGTGGTCGATGGCGATATCGAAAACGGCGTGATGGCGACGGGCGTGGTCGGCGGGCGCATTTCCGAGGTTCCGACCTGCCAGGAGCTGGTCGACCGCATCATGGCAGAGGCCGAGGCCCGCCTTTCCGCGCTCTGCGCAAGCTGACATTTCGAGGACGAGGGACACCCCATGCCGATCACGCTTACCGTCAAGGACCGCATCGCCGAGATCGTGTTCGACGTGCCGCCGGTCAACGCGTTCGACAGCGAGACGTGGATGTCGCTGCCGGCCATCGTCAAGAAGGCGGCGGCAGACCCGGAGGCGAACGTGGTGCTGATCCGCGCGGCGGAGGATTCGCGGGGGTTCTGCGGCGGGGTGGACATCAAGGAGATGCAGGCCCACCCGGAACGCATCACCGTGCTCAATCGCGGCAACTTCCTGACGTTCAAGGCGATCCACGAGGCGGAGATTCCTGTCGTGGTCGCGGCGCACAAGTTCGTGATCGGCGGCGGCATCGGGATCTGCGGCGCGAGCGACGTGATCATCGCGGCGGACGATGCGTTCTTCTCGCTGCCGGAAGTCGATCGCGGCGCGATGGGCGGGGCGAGCCACATGTCGCGCATGCTGCCGCTGCACAAGGTGCGCGCGGCGTTCTTTACCGGCGGCAACATCCCGGCGCAGGAAGCCTATCGTCTTGGCGCGGTGGAGAAGGTGGTGCCGCGGGCCGATCTGGTGGCAGAGGCCCACGCCTTCTGCAGCGTGATCGCATCGAAGAGCCGCAAGGCGCTGGTCATCGCCAAGGAAGCTCTGAACGGTCTCGAAGCGCGTGACGTCGATCGCGGATACCGCTGGGAGCAGGGCTTCACGCTGGAAATGTACATGCACGAAGACAGCCAGCGCGCGCGGGATGCCTTCGTCGAGACCGGCAAGGCGGCGAAGTTCTGATGAACCTGACGTACACTCCAGAACAGCAGGCATTTCGCGCAGAGGTTCGCGCGTGGCTGGAAGCGCATGTGCCGAAGCAACCGCTCGAGCATTACGACGCGACGCGCGAGGGTTTCGAGGCGCACCGGCAATGGGAAGCGACGCTGAAGAGCGGCGACTGGGGCATGGTGACCTGGCCCAAGGAATACGGCGGGCGCGGGCTCGACCTGATCCAGTGGCTGATCTTCGAGGAAGAGTATTACCGTGCCGGAGCGCCGGGCCGCGTCAACCAGAACGGCATTTTCCTGCTCGGCCCGACGCTGATGGAATTCGGCACGCACGAACAGAAGCAGCGTTTCCTGCCGCCGATGGCGAGCGGCGAGGAAATCTGGGCGCAGGCCTGGTCCGAACCGCAGGCGGGGTCCGACCTTGCCGGAGTGCGGGCGACCGCCGTTCGTGAGGGCGACGAATACGTGCTCAACGGCCACAAGATATGGTCGAGCCGCGCCGCCTTTGCCGACTGGGCCTTCGGCCTGTTCCGCGAGCCGGGCAGCGAGCGGCACAAGGGGATGAGCCTGATCTTCTTCCGGCTGGATCAGGAAGGCGTCACCCGCAACCCGATCCGCAAGATCAACGGGCATGTGGGCTTTGCCGAGATCTTCCTCGACAACGTGCGCGTGCCTGCGTTCAACCGCCTGGGCGACGAGGGGCAGGGCTGGCACATCTGCATGGCGACCGCAGGGTTCGAGCGCGGGTTGATGCTGCGTAGCCCGGCGCGCTTCCAGGAAGCTGCTGCTGCGCTGGCGGCGCTGTGGCAGAGCCGCAAGGACAGCTGCGATCCAGCGCTGGAGGCGGACGTGGTGCGCGCGCACATGAATGCGGAGGCCTATGCGCTCAACATCTACCAGACCGCATCGCGGCTGATGGCGGGCGCGAAGATCGGGCCGGAGGCTTCGACCAACAAGATCTTCTGGTCGGAGATGGACATCCACCTTCACGAGACCGCGCTGGCTATCCTCGGGGCCGAGGCCGAGCTGCTGCCGCCTACTGGTGAGCACGAATGGCTCGACGACTACATCTTCTCGCTGGCCGGGCCGATCTATGCCGGGTCGAACGAGATCCAGCGCAACATCATTGCCGAGCGCATGCTCGGCCTGCCGCGCTGAGGAGGGACGGGCACATGGACTTCACCCTCAACGACGAACAGCTGATGTTTGCCGAGACGGCACGGACGCTTCTGGGCGATACCTGCACGCCGGATCATTGGCACAAGATGATGGAACAGGGCGTGGCCTTCGATGCCGCGCGCTGGGCGCAGATCGTCGAGAACGGCTTTACCCTGCTGCTCCTGCCCGAAGCTGCTGGCGGCATGGGGCTGACCGAACTGGACCTTGCCCTTATCGCCATCGAGGCGGGCTATGTGGCGCTGCCTGAACCTCTGGCGGAAAGCGCCGGTGTTGGCGCGCCTTTGCTGGCCAGCCTTGCGCCGGATCATCCGCTCCTGGCCGATCCGGCGGCGATCATCGCGGTGGCCCCGGCGATCAATCCGGTCGTCGCCAATGCCGGCATTGCTGCGGCGATCCTGATCGAGAAGGACGGACGGGCCTTCCTCGCCAAGCCGGACCAGGTGACGCTCACGCCTGCCGAGACCATCGATCCGTTCCGCCGCCTGTTCCGCATCGAATGGGACGAGAGCAACACCGAGGATCTAGGCCCTGCCGACTGGACGCTGGCGCTGGACCGCGCGTCGCTGTTCGCGGCGGCGCAGGGGCTGGGGCTGGCGCAGCGGGCGGTCGATCTGGCGGTCGCCTATGCCAAGGACCGCATGCAGTTCGGCAAGCCGATCGGATCGTACCAGGCGGTGAAGCACCACCTTGCCAGCGCGCAGACCGCGATCGAGTTCGCGCGGCCGGTCGTGCTCGCTGCTGCGGCCGAGATCGGACACGCCGACATTCATTCGCGGGCGCGGGTGTCCGAGGCGAAGATCGTTGCACTGGAAGCGGCCGAGAAGGCCGCGCGAGCTTCGATCCAGGTCCATGGCGCGATGGGCTATTCCTGGGAAGTGGACGTGCACCTGTTCCTCAAGCGCGCGCTGGCGCTGAAGGCGGCGTGGGGCACGCCCGCCTTCCATCGCAGCCGCATTGCCACGCGCATCTTCACCCAGCCGCTTGGCGCCGACCAGACCTTTGCACGCGAGACTGAACATGCCTGAAGCCTATATCGTCGATGCCGTGCGCGCGCCTGTCGGGCGCAAGAAGGGCAGCCTTGCCCACCTCCACCCAGCCGACCTTGCCGCGCATCCCATCCGCGAACTGATGGCGCGGCACGACTTCGACCCGGCGCTGGTCGAGGACGTGGTGTGGGGCTGCACCGAAACGATCGGCGGGCAGGCGGGCGACATTGGCCGCACGGCGTGGCTGGTCGCTGGCCTTGCCGAGGACGTGCCGGGCGTGACCATCGATCGCCAGTGTGGCTCTGCCCAGCAGGCAGTCCACTTCGCCGCACAGGGCGTGATGAGCGGCACGCAGGACATTGTCGTGGCCGGTGGCAGCCAGGCGATGAACCGCATTCCGATCATGGCGGCGATGACCGCTGGCGCTGCCTATGGCTTCGAAAGTCCGTTCATCGGCGCCAGGGGCTGGGACGCGCGCTATGGCGACGAGGAAGTGAACCAGATCCGCTCGGCCGAGATGATTGCCGAGAAGTGGAACATCAGCCGCGAGGAAATGGACGCTTTCGCCTATGAGAGCCACCGCCGTGCGCAGCATGCGACCGAGCAGGGCTGGTTCAGGAACGAGATCGTGCCGCTGGAGGGGCTGGACCGCGACGAGACGATCCGTCCTGGCACGACGCTGGAAGGCCTCGCCTTGCTCAATCCGGTGCGCGAGGGCGGGCGGATCACAGCGGGCAATGCCAGCCAGAATTCCGATTGTGCGGCTGCGCTGCTGATCGTCAGCGAGCGGGCGCTGAAGGAGCACAACCTCAAGCCGCGCGCGCGCATTCACCACATGTCGGTGCGGGCCGACAATCCGGTGTGGATGCTGACGGGGCCAATACCGGCGACGCGCTATGCCATGCACAAATCGGGCATGAAGCTCTCCGACATCGACCTGTTCGAATGCAACGAGGCTTTCGCTTCGGTGCCGATGGCGTGGATGAAGGAACTCGATATCCCGCATGAGAAGGTCAACGTGGCGGGTGGCGCGATTGCGCTGGGCCATCCAATTGGATCGACAGGCGCCAAGCTGATGACGACGCTGCTCAACTCGCTTGAGCGCACCGGTGGCCGTTATGGGCTGCAGACGATGTGCGAAGGCGGTGGGCAGGCCAACGTCACGATCATCGAGCGGCTCTGACCATGCACGCCGCCACCGCCATTACCAACCTGCTCTACCGCTACGCGGGACTGATGGACGCTGGGCAGCTCGATGAGGTTGCCGCGATGTTCGATCATGCGCGCGTCACCTTGGGCGGCGGGCGTGTGGTGGAAGGTGGGGCTGCGATGCTGGAGCAGTGGCGCGCCTTCGTGCGCATCCATCCTTGCGGCACGCCGCGCACGCGGCACGTGATCACCAACCCGATCATTGAGATCGACGAGGCGGCGGGCACGGCGAGCTGCCGTTCGGTCTACACCGTGTTCCAGCAGACCCCGGAACTGCCGCTGCAGGCAATCGCATCGGGGCGCTATCACGATACGTTTGAATGCGTTGGCGGAACCTGGCGCTTCGCCACGCGCGACTATTCAATGCTCGATTACATCGGCGACCTTTCGCAGCACCTGCTGCTGCCGGTTGGCTGAAGCACTTCACAGGAGACACAAGTGGGCATCTGCGGCGGTATCTGTAATGGGCGCACTGTCATCATCACCGGCGCCGCGCGCGGGCTGGGCCGCGCCTATGCGCTGGCCTTTGCCGCCGAGGGCGCGAATGTGGTGGTCAACGACATCGGCACGTCGCTGGGCGGTGAGGGCCGCGATACCAGCGCGGCTGACGCGGTGGTGGCCGAGATCAAGGCGGCGGGCGGCAAGGCCATCGCCAACTACGAGGACATCACCGACTGGGATGCGGCAGGACGGATCGTGCAGGCCGCGCTCGACGCCTTCGGTGACCTGCATGTGGTGGTAAACAATGCCGGCATCGTGCGCGACCGCATGTTCGTTTCGGCAACGCTGGAAGAGTGGGACGCGACGATGCACGTCCACCTGCGCGGCCACTTCTGCCTTGCGCGCCACGCCGTGAACTACTGGCGGGCCAAGCAGAAGGACGGGCGCGATCCCGATGCGCGGATCATCAATACCTCGAGCGGGGCCGGGCTGCAGGGCTCGATCGCGCAGGCGGCCTATTCGACAGCCAAGGGCGGCATCGCCTCGCTGACGCTGGTGCAGGCGGCAGAGCTGGGGCGCTATGGCATCACTGCCAATGCACTGGCCCCATCTGCGCGCACCCGCATGACCGAGCAGGCTTTTGCCGAGAAGATGGCGACCGAGGGCCAGGCCTTCGACGTGATGGACCCCGCCAATGTCGCGCCGACGGTCGTGTGGCTCGGCAGCAGCGCAAGCCGCGATGTGACCGGGTGCGTCTTCGAACTCGAAGGTGGCAAGATCATGCTGGAGGACGGCTGGCGCGAGGGTCCGGTGGTGGACAAGGGCGCGAAGTGGGAGCCTGCCGAAGTTGGCGATGCCGTGGCGAAGCTGATCGCAGCGCGCGTGCCGCCGCGGAAAGTGTGGGGTGCGGCCTAAAGGCCGCGGGGTATGGGGCACGGCCTGAAGGCCCGGACGGAGTAGAGACGATGGAATTTGCCTTCACCGACGAACAGGCGATGATCGCCGAGACCGTGCGCGGCTTCTTTGCCGAGAACGCGACGAGCGAGCGCACGCGAAAGGCCATGGCGGCCGACGGGATCGACCGCGAGTTGTGGTCGTCGTTCGCGACCGAGCTTGGCCTTGCCGGGATTGGCCTGCCTGAGGAACATGGCGGCGCAGGCCTTGGCATGGTCGAGATGGCGCTGGTGGCCGAGGCTGCGGGGGCGCAGGTGGCGGCGCTGCCGCTGCTGGGCCACGTAATGATCGGGCAGGCCATTGCGCGTGGGGGTTCCGAGGCGCAGAAGGCGGAATGGTTGCCGCGCCTTGCTGCGGGCGAGTTGATCGCGACGGCGGCGTGGGCTCCGCAGCTGGCCGTGGAGGATGCCCGGATTTCGGGTACGTTCCCGTTCCTGCCGCATGGCGCTTCGGCTGATCTGCTGCTGGTCCATTCGGGCAGCGATGCGTGGATCGTCGACCTCAAGGGCGCTGGTGTGAGTGTGCAGGCGCACGTCACGATGGACCAGACCCGGCCTTTTGCCACGGCGACGCTCGATGGCG
This sequence comes from Novosphingobium subterraneum, assembly GCF_000807925.1. Classification (GTDB taxonomy): domain Bacteria; phylum Pseudomonadota; class Alphaproteobacteria; order Sphingomonadales; family Sphingomonadaceae; genus Novosphingobium; species Novosphingobium subterraneum. Next base: position 75,297 of record NZ_JRVC01000010.1, read on the forward strand.
CGCAGGGCGAGCAGCTTGCTGATGGCGATGCGGCAATTGCCGGGGCGCTGGCCGCCGGGTGGATCTGCCTTGCCGCCGAGGCGCTGGGCGGAGCGCAGGCGACGCTGGATCGGACCGTGGCCTATTCCAAGGAGCGGGTGCAGTTCGGGCGGCAGATCGGCTCGTTCCAGGCCTACAAGCACCGTCTTGCCGACATGATGATCGAGATCGAGCAGGCGCGCTCGGCGGTCTACTGGGCGGCCTGTGCGGTGGATGAGGGTTCGGACGAGGCGCAGGTCGCGCTGCATTCGGCCAAGGCGTTCTGCGCCGACACCTTCTTCATGTGCGCCGGCAACATGATCCAGCTGCACGGCGGCATCGGCTTTACCTGGGAACATGACGCGCACTTGTTCTTCAAGCGCGCCCGTTCGATCCAGACGCTGCTTGGCGATGGCCAGTGGCATCGCGAGCAGGTCGCCTCGGCGGTTCTCGGGGCGGCTGCATGAAGCTCGGCTTTTCGCCCGCTGACGAAGCCTTTCGCGCAGAGTGCGCGGAGTGGCTGCAGGCGGAAATGACCGGGGAATTCGCCGACATTCGCGGCATCCCCAACCTGTGCGACGCAATCCCGCGCCGCAAGGAATGGGAGCAGCGGCTGGGGGAGGCGGGGTGGAGCTGCATCGGCTGGCCGCGCGAATGGGGCGGGCGCGATGCGACCATCGCCCAGCAGGTGATCTTCGCCGAGGAATATGCGCGGGCTGGCGCCCCCAATCGGATCAACCACATCGGCGTGGAACTGGCCGGGCCGACGATCCTTGCCTTCGGGTCCGAGGAGCAGAAGGCGAGGTACCTGCCCGAAATCGCGGCAGGTCGGCAGATCTGGTGCCAGGGCTATTCGGAGCCGAATGCCGGTTCCGACCTTGCCAACGTGAAGACCAAGGCGCGGTTGGAAGATGGTGAGTGGGTGGTCAACGGCCAGAAGGTCTGGACAAGCCTCGCGCATTATTCGGACATGATCTTCGTTGTCGCGCGCAGCGAGGACGGCTCGGCGGGCCCCAAGGGACTGTCGTTCCTGTTGATGGACATGGACCAGCCAGGCATCGAGGTGCGCCCGATCCGCCAGATCAACGGCGAGGCCGAGTTCAACGAGACTTTCCTCACTGACGCGCGCTGTGCCGCCGATGCCATGCTGGGCGCGGCGGGCGAGGGGTGGAAGGTCGCGATGGCGCTGCTGGCGTTCGAGCGCGGGGTTTCGACGCTGGGCCAGCAGATGCAGTTCAGGAACGAACTCGACGCCGTGATCGATGCGGCCAAGGCCAACGGAAAGGCTGCCGTTCCGGTGATCCGCCAGAAGATTGCGCGGGCCGAGATCGGCCTTCGCCTGATGCGCTACGGCGCGCTGCGGATGCTTTCGGGCACGGACCTTGCCGCCATCGACGGTGCGGCGCTGACCTACAAGATCCAGTGGGCGACTTGGCGGCGTGACCTTGGCGAGCTGGGCATGGAAGTGCTCGGACAGGCCGGGGAAGTCGCGTCCGGTGACCATTACTCCTGGCCGACGTTGCCCAACCTGTTTCTCTTCAGCCGCTCCGACACGATCTACGGCGGCACCAACCAGATCCAGCGCAACCTGATCGCCGAGCGCGGTCTGGGGCTACCGCGCGAACCGAGAGGTCAAGCATGAGCGTTCCCGTTCCTCCCTATCCGACGCCCATGGGCATGCTGAAGGGCAAGACGGTGGTTGTCACCGCCGCTGCCGGGACCGGCATCGGCTTTGCGGTGGCGAAGCGGGCCGCAGAAGAGGGCGCGCGTCTGCTGATCAGCGACTTTCACGAGCGTCGTCTGGGCGAAGCGGCCGATCGCATTGCCGCCGAAGTGGGGTGCGAACGCCCGTTCACGCAGGTGTGTGACGTGACCAGCGAGGCGCAGGTTCAGGATCTGCGCGATGCCTCGCTGGAGGCGCTGGGATCGGTCGACGTGCTGATCAACAACGCCGGCCTTGGCGGCGAAGTGGACGTGGTCGACATGACCGACGAACAGTGGAGCCGCGTTCTTGACGTGACGCTGACCAGCCTGTTTCGCATGACGCGGGCGTTCCTGCCTTCGATGTATGCGGCGAAGAGCGGAGTGATGGTCAACAACGCCTCGGTGCTGGGCTGGCGCGCGCAGCGGGGCCAAGCGCACTATGCCGCGGCGAAAGCGGGCGTGATGGCCTTCACCCGCTGTGCCGCACTGGAAGCGGCGGACCATGGCGTGCGCATCAATGCGGTGGCGCCGAGCCTGGCGATGCATCCGTTCCTTGCCAAGGTGACGACAGAAGAGCGCCTTGCCGAGCTGGTCAAGACCGAAGCCTACGGGCGCCCCGCCGAGGTGTGGGAAGTGGCCAATGTCATGCTGTTCCTGGCCTCGGACCTTTCCTCCTACATGACCGGCGAGATCGTCCCGGTATCGAGCCAGAGGGCCTGACCGTGGCGGTGGTGTTCGAGAAACCGGCCGACCTGCTTGGCAAGGAAGGCACGCAACTGCCGCCGACCGAGTGGCTTCTGGTCGATCAGGAGCGGGTCAACGGGTTTGCCGATGTCACGGGCGATCACCAGTGGATCCACGTCGATGTCGAGCGTGCCAAGGCCGGACCGTTCGGCGGGACGATCGTGCATGGCTACCTGACGATGAGCCTCGTCAATTACTTCCTCCCCCAGCTGATCGAGGTGCGCGGGTTTGCCCATGCGGTGAACGTCGGCGCGGACCGCTTGCGCTTCCTCTCGCCGGTGAAGGTTGGCAGCCGCATCCGGGGTGCAGGCGAAATCGTCTCGGTCGAGGAGGTCAAGGGCGCGATCCAGTCAGTCGTGCGCGTCACCGTCGAGATCGAGGGGCAGGACAGGCCAGCCTGCGTGCTCGATACAATCAGCCGCTATTTTCCGGAGCAAGTGCGATGACCGATCCCAAGGTGATGGAAGCCGCCGTTCACGAATATGTTGCCGCGTTCGATGCAGGCGCGCCTGAACGGGTTGCCGCGCTGTTCGCGGAAGATGCCACGGTCGAAGACCCGGTGGGGACCGAACCCAAGGTCGGGCAGGCGGCGATCCTCGAATTCTATACGGCCTCGATGCAGACAGGCGCGAAGCTCAGGCTTGAAGGGCCGGTGCGCGTGTGCGGGCCTTATGCGGCGTTCGCGTTCTCGGTCCTGCTCAACCTTGGCGGCAAGGACATGCGCGTCGATGTGATCGACACCTTCAAGTTCAACGATGACGGCAAGGTCGTCGAGATGCGGGCCTATTTTGGGCCGACCAACATGCACGGATTTTCCTGAGAGGACGCAAACATGCGTGAAGCCGCCATCGTTTCGACCGCCCGCACCGGCGTGGGCAAGGCCTATCGTGGGGCCTTCAACGATACCGAAGCTCCGGTGCTGTCGAGCCACGTGGTCAATGCCGCGATTGCGCGGGCCGGGATCGATCCGGCACGGGTGGACGACGTCTACCTCGGGGTCGGCAACCACTGGAACACGCAGAGCTACAACCTCGGGCGGCTAACCGTCCACGGTTCGGTCCTGCCCGACACGACAGCGGGCTTCACGCTCGACCGCAAGTGCTCGTCCGGCCTCAACGCCATCGCGCTCGCAGCGCGTGGCATCATGTGCAACGAGATCGACGTTGCCGTGGCGGGCGGCATGGAGAGCATTTCGCTGACCATCAACAAGCATGCGCCGCAGTTTCGCAACCGTTCGGAATTCATCAAGGCTGCGGACCCGCATGCCTACATGGTGATGATCGAGACCGCCGAGATCGTCGCGGAGCGCTATGGTGTGACCCGCGAGGAGCAGGACCGCTTTGCCGCCCTTTCGCAGCAGCGCGCCTCGGCTGCGCAGGAAGCCGGCAAGTTCGATGACGAGATCGTGCCGATCACCGTGACCAAGGCGTTGTTAGACAAGGAGGGCAACGAGACCGGCAAGGAAGAGGTGACGCTTGGCCGTGACGAAGGTGTGCGCGCGGGCACGACTTACGAAGCGCTCGCGGGGCTCAAGCCGGTGTTCAAGAACGGACAGGTCATCGCCGAGGGCAAGCACGTTACCGCAGGCAATGCCAGCCAGCTTTCTGACGGCGCATCGGCGCAGGTGCTGATGGACCTCGATACTGCAAAGGCCGAAGGGCGTCCGGTGCTGGGGATCTATCGCGGCTTCCAGGTGGCGGGCTGCGGGGCAGAGGAAATGGGCATCGGGCCGGTCTTTGCGATCCCCAAGCTGCTGTACCGCGCAGGGCTGAAGATCGAGGACATCGGGCTGTTCGAGATCAACGAGGCCTTCGCGAGCCAGGCTGTCTATTGCCAGAAGAAGCTGGAGATCGATCCCGACAAGCTCAACGTCAACGGCGGCGGCATTGCCATCGGCCATCCGTTCGGCATGACCGGATCAAGGCTGGTTGGCCATGCCCTGATCGAGGGCAAGCGGCGGGGCGTGAAGTACGTCGTCGTCTCGATGTGCGTGGCGGGCGGCATGGGTGCGGCCGGCCTGTTCGAAGTGGCCTGACGCGCGATGCTCGATCCCCTGCCGCCAACGATACCCCACGCCGCTCAGGCTGCGGCAAGAACCTGGCCAGATGCGCCGGCGGTGCTTGAGAACGGCGAGGTGTGGAGCTTTGCCGAGCTGTGGCAGCGCAGCAGGGCGGCGGCTTCGGCACTGCTGGGGCGGGGCATAGGCGCAGGGGACCGGGTAGCCATCTGGGCTCCCAATTCGCGCGAATGGATCGTGGCGGCGATTGCGGTGATGAGCTGCGGCGCGGCGGTGGTCACGCTCAATACCCGGCTGAAGGGCCGCGAGGCGGGAGACATTCTGCGCCGCACGAATGCGAAGCTGCTGTTCACGGTCGAGGGCTTTCTCGGCATCGATTACCGCGCCCTGATCGCGGACGAGGACCTGCCTGCGCTGGAAGGCACGTTGCTGCTCGAGCACGATCTGGTGCAAGGGGGCAAGGGGGCGGACGACCCGGCCGTGGATGGGGCGCTGGTGGGTATCGACGCCGATACTGTCTCGGACATCCTGTTCACCAGCGGGACGACCGGCAGCCCCAAGGGCGTGCTGATGACTTACGGCCGGGTCCTGCCGCAGGCTGCGGTGTGGTGCCAGAATACCGGCCTGCGCGAGGGCGATCGCTATCTCATTGCCAATCCGTTCTTCCATTCCTTCGGCATGAAGGTGGGCTGGGTTGCGTGCATCCTCTCGGGGGCGGTGGCTGTGCCGATGCCGCAGTTCGACGTGGGCCAGGCAATCGAGCTGATCGAGCGCGAACGCATCACTTTCATGCCGGGGCCGCCGACCATCTTCCAGATGCTGCTGGCAGAGTTGGACAAGCGCAAATGGGACTGCTCATCGTTGCGGGGCGGCACCACCGGCGCGGCAAGCGTGCCGCCCGCGCTGGTCGAACGCATCCGCGAGGACCTTGGCATGGTGGATCTGATCACCGCCTATGGCATGACCGAGTGCGTGAACATCACGACCTGCGTTCCGGGAGACGACGCTGAAACTATTGCCCGCACCTGCGGCAAGGCTTTTCCGGGCAACGAAGTTCGCATCGCCGACGCGCAAGGCAACGAAGTGCCGCGCGGGCAGACCGGCGAGGTGCAGGTGCGCGGGCAGGGCGTCATGCTTGGCTATCTCGACAACGCACAAGCCACGGCCGAGACCATCGACGCCGATGGCTGGCTGCACACAGGCGACGTCGGCACGATGGACGAGCGCGGCTATGTGCGCATCACCGACCGGATGAAGGACCTGTACATCTCGGGCGGGTTCAACGTCTATCCCGCCGAAGTCGAGAAGCTGCTGGCGGAGCATCCGGCGATCGGCATGGCCGCCGTCGTCGGCGTGCCGGACGAGCGCCTGGGCGAAGTGGGCCGCGCTTTCGTGGTGCTTCGTCCCGGTGCAACCGCAAGCGAGGCCGAGCTGATCGCGTGGTCGCGCGAGAACATGGCCAATTACAAGGTGCCGCGCAGCTTCGTGCTGGTGGAGGATCTCCCGCGCAATGCCGCGGGCAAGGTGCTGAAAACAGAACTTCGCTGATCAAGGCGAGGGCTATTTCGGAGAGAGTGATGCAGCGATTTGTCGGCAAGGTTGCCCTCGTCACCGGAGCAGGATCCGGCATCGGCCGCGCCGCGGCAATTCGCTTTGCGCAGGAAGGCGCGAGGGTGTTCTGCGCTGACCTCAACCTTGCGGCGGCGCAGGCCGTCGTGGCCGAGATCGGTGAGCGCGCAAGCGCCGTGAAGGTCGACGTGGCCGACTATGCCAGCAACCAGGAGATGGTGGCGCAAGTTCTGGCCGTAGCCGGAAAGCTGGATTTCGCCTTCCTCAACGCCGGGCTCTATGGCGCCGCCGAAGGCCTCGACACGGTTGACGAGGCGCTGTTCGACAAGCTGGTCGCGGTCAATCTCAAGGGCGCGTTCAACGGGATCAAGGCGGTGCAGCCAGTGATCGGGCAGGGCGGCGCGGTCGTGGTCACGGCTTCGGCGGCGGGCGTTGTCGGCCATCCGGCGAACCCGGCCTACAGTGCTGCCAAGCATGGCGTGGTCGGGCTGGTGAAGTCCTGCGTCGATGCCTTCGCGGCGCGCGGCTGCCGGATCAATGCGCTGTGCCCGGGCGGAGTGGAGACCCCCCTGATCGGCGCGCCGGATGTCGAGATCGTTGATGGGCAGGAGCTGCCGCGCGTGCCCTTGCGCGGCATGGGACAGGCGCAGCATGTTGCCGAAGTGGCGTTGTGGCTGTGCAGCCCGGCCTCGGGCTTCATCACGGGTCAAGCGCAAGTGCTTGACGCGGGACTGCTTTCGACCTTCGCGCCGGTGATGCTGCCTATCGGGCCGTGAGATAGACCGGCACGCAGGCCATTACGCCGCCTGTTGAGCGGCACGAACCATGGGCTGCCGGTCGAGCGATAGGTCTTGCGGAAGCCATCATTCAGCTGATCTTCGAAGATCCTGCCTTACGTGTCTGAAGCGAGGGAGGCGAAGTAATCGGCAATGATCCTGTCCGGCATGCCGATGCCACGCAGGCAGAACCACGTCGCCTGCCTGACAAGATCATCCCCCGCGATTCCGTAAGGCCTTGCCGCCAAAGGCAATCCCCCGATTGCGGCCATCATCGTCCCGACATGTTCGACGAACATGGCAGCGGCGGGCACGTCGAGAGGCTCGCCCTCAAGTCCACCCTCGGCCCGGGCAGAGGCATAGGCCGCGTCCATGGCAGCCCCGTGGCGCCGCTGCGAGCGGCGATAGATCAGGCTGGCGTAGGAGCCATCGCCTGCAAGGCTGGCCAGGGTCATGCGATGCGTATCATGACGGGCAGGATCATCTGCATCGGTCGCGCAGGCGGAGATGAAAGTGTGGATCGCACTGGCGAGGCCCCGCGCACCTTCGCCGTGCACGCCCTGTTCGCGCCAGCGCTCGTCCTGCTCGAGAAATACCTGGCGCAGGACCGCGCGGTAGAGGGCGAGCTTGCTGGGGAAATGACGGAACACCAGCGCCTCCGAGACCTTCGCCTCGCGCGCGATCTGCAGGGTCTTGGCTCCGTCATAGCCGTGCTGTGAAAAGACCCGCCGTGCGGCGGCAACGATCTGGCCTCGGCGCTGCACGCCCGGTAAACGGGTCCTTGTCATGATCACTCACTTACTTGGCAGACGGAGTGAGTCAATCATCGGGCCGAGGCTATTGCAGTTCCGGCCTCACCAGCGCCGAGGCGGGAACCCGCTCCGCCCAGAACGCGCCTTCGAGATCGGTATCGACATCGACCGCGCCGCGCACACCCAAGGCCTCGCGCGCTTCGGCCAATGGGAGGTGGAAGCACGGCTCCAGCCTCTTCATGAACAAGGCGTCGCTGGCCTTGCCGACCGCCATGCCGCGCTGGATAGCGTCGGTGCAGGTGTTCCAGACTTGCGGATAATGCAGTATCGTCCGCACGGTGTAGCGGAGCGATCCGAAGATCTGGATCAGGCTCAATTCGGCTGCCAGTTCCGGATTGCGGATGTGCTTGAACACGTTGGTCAGGCGGTACCAGTAAGGCACGAGCTCACCCATGAAGTTGAACCCGCCGCCACACAGGATGTGTTCGAAATCGTGGGTCTGGCCTGAGCGCAGGTTGTAGAACTCCAGCTGGCTTTTCGGTTCGCGCCAGGGCGTGATCTGGATCTCGTAGTTTCCTTCGGTGATCCACTGGTAGAAGATTCCGCCGAGCGAGCCTGGCGCGTACTGCGCGAAATCGTCGATCGAGTAGGTCGAGTAGAAGCCCTCGGAAAGCCAGGCATCGAGTTCGGGATTGATCCGGCGTTCTGCCATGAACATCTCCTCTATGGCATCGTGATCGCGCAGTTCCTCGAGAATCGGCAGGAACTCGTACATCTCGGCTGGCGGGGGCAGGTCCGGGCCGTTGCGGCGCAGGAGGATCATCGCCAGCCAATCGCGCAGGCGGGGGTTGTTGAGATACTTCGACGAGGACACGAGCACGCTCGACGGCGTTTCGACCGGCATGACGCCGCGGGCGAGATAGGGCAGGTCAGGCATCGACTTCTCCTGTTGCTTTTCTGAGCGGTGCGCAGTGGAAGGTTCCTGAAAATCAGTCACTTCGTGCCGCGCCTTGGGTTCGCTGGCGATTGCAGAATCGGTGTGGCCGCATTGTCCGGTGCATCGCCAAAGGAGGACTTCCAGAAAAATTCGTCAAGCCCACATAAGCGCAAAGATGTGCCCTTGGCTACGCAACATGATGCTAAAATCGTCTCTTGAACTTATTTTGCGTAGTTGATACGCTGCTTCATAGAGAAAAAGAAAACCGGGATGAGGGGCCTCCCTGCCTTTCTGCGAATTGTCGTCGTGCATGCTTGGGGCGTGCGCGGGGATGCCGCTCATCCTGTCGATCCGTGTTTCGCCGCAGAGGCATGGGAAGTGCGATCTTGGAGGGAGAGAACGATGTCTGACACAATGCGTGCACGCTCGGAAACGGGACGACGGGTCGCTTGGGCGTTGCTGGCAAGCGTTTCGCTGGGCAGCTTTGCTGCGCCGCAGATCGCTTTTGCTGCAGAAGATGCTGCGGATGAGCAGGCTGCGGAAAACAGCGTGCCCAACAACATGGAAATCATCGTCACGGCCAACCGCCGCGAAGAGCGCGCACAGGACGTTCCGATCTCGATCACCGCTATCAGCGCAGAAAGCATTCGCGAACGCGGGCTTACCCAGTTGCAGGATCTGCAGGCTTCCGTGCCGTCGCTGGTCGTCGGCCCGAACGGGCAGGCTTCGCGCGACGTGATGTCGCCATCGATCCGCGGGCAGAGCGCATCGTTCCAGGGATCGCCCGCGGTCGTCGTCTACATGAACGAAGTCCCGCTGGTTTCGGCGATCACGCTTTCCGGCCAGGGTGGCCCCGGCAGTTTCGTCGACTTGCAGAACGTGCAGGTTCTGGCCGGCGTGCAAGGCACGCTGTTTGGGCGAAACACCACTGGTGGCGCGATCCTGCTGACGCCGGCCAAGCCGACCGACAAGCTCGAAGGCTATGTCCAAGCCGGCTTTGGCAACTACAGCATGGTCGAGACCGAAGCGGTGCTGAACCTGCCGATCTCGGACAAGGTTCGCCTGCGGCTTGTCGGAGCCTCACGCGATCGTGACGGCTTCACGCATGATGTGAACTGGAACAAGGATCGGGACGACCAGCACTGGCGCATGGGCCGCGTCGGGCTGTGGATCGAGCCGGTGGAGGGCGTCACCAACTATACGCTGGGCTACTATGGCAAGTCGCACAGCAATGGCACGGGTTCGATCGCCAAGAACTTCAATACCAACTATTTCGTTGGCCTCGCCACGCGGCCGATCCTGGTTGCACCGGGCGTATCCCTGCCACTGGGCGCAATCGCTCCGACTTTCAATTTCTGCGGTGCAGGGACCGGCCCTGCCAATTGCAGCTACTACACCAACCTGCTCAATCAGCAGAACGCGCGCGGCATCCGCCAGACAGCGCATGGCATGGACAGCTTCGCCAAGCTGGAATCCTGGGGCATCAACAACACCACCGACATCGAACTTTCCAGCACTCTCAAGCTGCGCAACATCTTCAGCTATGCAGAATTGAAGTCCTACTACGCCAACGACCAGGACGGCACGATCGCTCCGGTCTATGATACCGGCGTGACCGTAGAGAGCCGCACCGCCCCGCGTGACTGGTACAAGCAGGTGACCGAGGAACTGCAGTTCCAGGGCACGGCGCTGAACGACAAGCTGACCTATACGGTCGGCGGCTTCTACTACAAGCAGAGCCCCCGGGGCACAATGGTGTCCTATTCGATCAACGTCTGCGGCCTGCAGTCTGTCACGGGCTGCCCCATCGGCCAGAGCCAGATCAGCGTGACCAACGAATCCAAGGCGCTCTATGCGCAGGGCTCGCTCGATTTCGGCGCGTTTTCGCCTGCGCTTGACCGCCTGCGACTGACAGCGGGCTATCGCTATACCTGGGACACCGTGGACGGATCGACCACATCGTTCAGCTATGTCCCGCTGCCGGGTGGGGCGAAGTATGTCACGGCGTGTTCGTGGAAATCGAATCCCAATCCCACGCAGCCGATCGCCGATCCGCTCAACACCTGCCTGTTCGGTGCAAGGCTGAAAAGCTCGTCGCCCAACTGGACCATCGGGCTCGACTACCGCCCGAACGACAACATCATGGTCTATGGCAAGGTCACGCGCGGCTACAAGGCCGGTGGCTTCAACAGCTATGCCGTGTTCGAGAACACCCGCACCTTCGGGCCGGAGACCGTCACCGACTACGAAGCAGGCTTCAAGACCGACTTCAACGCCGGCGGCATGCGCGGGCGGTTCAACGTCAACGGCTTCTGGCTGGACTACAAGAACATCCAGCGTGCAGCCGGGGACTTCAACCGCGCGACCGGCGGCAATGGCGCGATCACGCTGAACAACGCTTCGGCCGAGATCAAGGGCGTCGAAGTCGAGGCGATGATCCAGCCGACGCAGAACATCGAACTGGGCGGCAACTACAGCCACCTCAGCGCCAAGTACAAATCCTTCAAGTTCGATTCGAGCTCGGGCGTGTGGGATTGTACCGCGCAGTCGATCACTTCGCCCAAGGTCTTTGCCGGGGCGGACATGACCTGCCGTCCACTGCAGTACCTCTCGCCCAACATCCTGTCGGTCTATGGCCGTTTCTCGCTGCCGGTTTCGGAAGATGTGGGCAATTTCAGCCTGTTCCTCAGCTACAACTGGACCGACAAGCAGCCGACGGCGCCGTTCTCGACCGAGCGCTTCCCGGATGGGACGATCAACGAACCGGGCGTGCTGCTGCCGAGCTATGGCCTGCTCAACGCCACGATCGACTGGAAGGGCGTGATGGGCGCGCCTGTGGATCTGAGCCTGTTCGCCACCAACATCACCAAGAAGAACTACATCATCTCGAACACCGGCATCTTCCAGACGATCGGCGCGCAGAGCGTGATCTATGGCGAGCCGCGCATGTTCGGCCTGCGCCTGCGCTACAGCTTCGGCAACTGACGAGAGAAGGAGACGGCGGCGTGACGGGAAGACTTTCTGGGCGCGCCGCCGTCATTACCGGCGGTGCCGATGGCATCGGCGAAGGCATTGCTCGCCGCTTCGCCAGGGAAGGGGCGAGCGTGGTCGTCGCAGACTACGATGCCGAGCGCGGTCCGGCGGTGGTCGAGCAGCTTTGTGCAGGCGGGGCTCAGGCGGTCTTCATCCAGTGCGATGTCTCTTCCCGTGACGATGTGTTCGCGGCGGTGGACCTGTGTGCCGAGCGGTTCGGTGCGGTCGATATCCTCGTCAACAACGCCTATCGCGGCGAAGGGCCGGTGCGGATCGAGCGCAAGACCGACGCGCGCTTCGACGATGCGCTGAAGATGTGCCTCTATGCGACCAAGTGGGCGATGGAGCGGGCACTGCCGCACATGAAGGCGCGGGGCTGGGGCCGCGTGATCAACATGGCGTCGCTGAATGGCGTCAACGCACACATGGGCAGCGCAGACTACAACGTCGCCAAGGAAGCAGTGCGCGCCTATTCGCGCACGGCGGCGCGGGAATGGGCGCCCCATGGCATCTGCGTCAACGTGATCTGCCCGGCAGCGGTCTCGGCCGCCTATCGCCGCTTTGCGGAAATGGCGCCCGACGTGGCGAAGGCGACTGCGGCCGCAAACCCGATGGGCCGCATGGGCGATCCCGAGGCGGACATCGGCGGCGTCGCCCTGTTCCTCGCCAGCGAGGACGCGCGGTATCTGACCGGCAATACCCTGTTCGTAGACGGTGGCGGCCATATCAATGGCGTGCCGTGGGTGCCGGATTTCGGGGACGACTGAAGCGTCGCCTCAGTCGGCGCCACTCCAGATGATTGCCGCGTCCCCGCTGTTGGTGTGCCACAGGGCATCGCGGCGCGTTATGCGCCAGCCTTCGGGGCGCAGGGTCCAGCGGTCGATGTATTCGCCGTTCGTGTCGAATACTGGACCGCCCGTGTCACCGGGGCGCTGGTGGCGGGCCTGGACATAGGCGCGGCTGGTTGCGGTCAGGCTGCCGGGCGCAACGTCGATCGTGATGCTGCCGATCAGGTGCTGGCTTGGCCCGCAGAGATCGAGGAAGCGGCGCATGTTGGCTTCCAGCGCGGCGATCCCGGAGTGTTCGCCCAGGCCGTAGTCGAAGGTCAGGTCAGTGGCGAAGACATCTGGCAAGGCGTCCCACTGCTTTGCATCGATCACGCGCGCAAAGCGGGCGAGGCCTTCACGGATCGCGCGCTCGGCCGTCAGTTGAGCCAGGGTTCCCGATGCCGGGGGCGCAGCCGGAACCTCGTCCACAACGAACATTCGCGTGGCGGCGCGGTCGAAGACGTTCTCCTCGTCCTGCGCGATCCGGGCGGCAACTTCCGGGTCCGACGCGACGGCGAGGAAAGCGTCGTAATGCGCGCGGCTGGCGAAGCGCATTTCCGTCACGCTGTCGAAGTCGATTGCGGCAACGGCGCTGCTGAAGGCGCCGTCGCGGTCGACGTAGTTGCGCCGATAGTCGGCAATGTGTGGCAGCAGCGAGCGGATCAGCGGGGCGTGGCGCGTCTCGTAATAGGCGATGAATGCCTCGCGGCTAAGGCCCTCCTTCTTGCGGAGCAGGGCGATGACCTTGACCGGCGCAGTGCTCATTCGTCCCAGTGGATGAGGTGGCTGATATCCGTGCGCTCGTGCGGTTTGCGGCCGGTGGTCGCGAGGCGCTGGACGGAAGGTTTGCCCTTCATCTCGCTGAACTTGCGCAAGACTTCGATCACGCGATCATAATAAGTGGACTCGATCTTCCACACCCCGCCTTCGCGGCGATAGGCGTCGGTATAGATCGCCGTGCCGAAGGTGTGGGCGTCCTTCTCGAGGTCGATGAACACGTCCTGCAGATACCACAGGCCGGTGGCGCTGTTGTCGCCGGTCACGCTGATTTCGGGCATCGAGCCGATGTGCATGGCCAGCGCGCCCGAGTGGAAAGAATTGGACAGGAACTCGACCATGGCGTCACGCCCTGACAGCGAGACCTTGTATGTGCCGCCATTGTAGGTGCAGGCGACATCGGCCGTGAACAGCGCCGGCAGGGCAGCAAAATCGCCGGTATCGATAGCGCGGAAGTAGCGGTGCTTGAGCACCTTGATCTCTTCCATGTCGGAGAGCTGCTGGAGCGTGTAAGGCATTGCGGGATCAGGCTTTCTGTTCTTGTGCGTAGAGCATTTCGGCGCGGCCCTTGAGCGCGCGGGCGCTATCGTCGAACGCACGTTTTACCCACGGTCCGGCAAAGCGGAAGACGTGGATGCCATTGGCGCCGAGGAAGGCGTCGGTCGAGAAGTACCGGCATGATGCATCGCCGGTCGGTTCGATCACCTGATCGCGGCGGGCGGGGTAGGGCCAGAGATCGGAGTGGACCATCTCCCACGAGATCATGCGCTCGGGCTCGAAAGCGCAGATGTATTCGCAGTTGGGCACGAGCGTGCCGGGCACGGCATAGTTGACCAGCGTCATGTCGACCGCCGCGCCCATTTCGAGTGTGGAGGAAGCGCGCACGCAGAACGGATTCCATTCGCTGTACCGCGGCATATCGGTGAGTACGGCCCAGACCACGCGGGCGGGGGCTGCGATCTCCACCGTCTCGCTGACGGTCACGGCATCGGGATCGAAGCCCGAAACCGGATCGTCGGCAAGGGTGGGGTGGCTCTTCATCCAGTCAAGCAACATGACCGTGCCCTCCCTCATGCCGCGACCCAGTCGCCGCCGTTGACGTCGAGCATGGCGCCGGTCACTTCCGAGGCGTAGTCAGAGAGCAGGAAGTAGACTGCCTTGGCGCAATCCGCGTCGGGCGGGATGTGGCCCACCGGGATCTCGCTGGCGCGCTGCTTGCGGAACGCTTCGGCGCCTTCGCCGAGACCCTGGATGAAGCCTTCCAATGGAGCGCCCATCATCCAGCCCATCAGCGCGGTGTTCACGCGCACGCCGGTGCCGCCGAACTCGACCGCGAGGTGGCGGGTCATGTGATTGAGCGCGCCCTTGGCCATGCCATAACCGCCTTCGCCGGGCATCGGCTTGCGGGTGCAGAGGGTGGAGATGTTGACGATGGAGCCAGCGCCTTGCGCCTTCATCGTGGGAAACACGGCCATGGCCATGCGCAGCGCGCCTGCCGCGCCGACATCGAACGCTTGCAGCACCTGGTCGATGTCATGCTCGATCAGCGGGCCCCAATCAGGGTGATAGTAGGCCGAATTGACCAGACCATCTATGCGGCCCCACTGGTCGAGCGCGGCCCTGGCTGCGGCCTGGCACTGATCCATCTGCGTCACGTCGAGCGGCACCGCGATGGCTTCGCCACCTGCCGCGACGATCTCGTGCGCCACTTCCTCGATGGCCTGCTTGGAGCGGGCGGTGACGACGACCTTGGCGCCTTCCTTCGCCGCACCCCGGCACGCGGCCTGGCCCATGCCGGGCCCTGCGCCGGTGATGATGACGACCTTGTCCTTGAGGATCATGGCATTTTCTCCCGGGGGGTTGGGCGGGGGCCTTATCGCCCTCTCGCCGTTTGTTTTCAGGTCAGGCTTGCGCTTTCAGCATGTCGAGCGCGACGTCGACGATCATGTCTTCCTGTCCGCCGACCATCTTGCGGCGGCCGAGTTCGACGAGGATCGCGCGCGTATCGAGGCCGTAGGTCTCGGCAGCCTTTTCGGCATGGCGCAGGAAACTGGAGTAGACCCCGGCATAGCCCAGTGCGAGCGTCTCGCGATCGACACGGACGGGGCGGTCCTGCAGTGGGCGGACGAGGTCTTCGGCAGCGTCCATCAGCATCATCACGTCGCAGCCGTGGTTCCAGCCCTTGCGATCGATGGCGGCGATGAAGACTTCGAGCGGGGCGTTGCCCGCGCCCGCGCCCATGCCGGTCAGCGAAGCGTCGATGCGCACCGCGCCGCACTGCGCGGCAACGATCGAGTTGGCGACGCCGAGGCCGAGGTTGTGGTGGGCGTGCATGCCGCGCTGGGTTTCGGGCTTCAGCACGCGGTCATAGGCTTGAAAGCGCGCGCGAACGCCGTCCATGTCAAGCGCGCCGCCACTGTCGGTGACATAGACGCACTGTGCGCCGAAGCTTTCCATCAGGAGCGCCTGCTGGGCGAGGGCGTCGGGCTCGATCATGTGGCTCATCATCAGGAAGCCCGAGACGTCCATGCCAAGATCGCGGGCGATGCCGATGTGCTGCTTGCTGACGTCGGCCTCGGTGCAGTGCGTGGCGACGCGGACCGAGCGGACGCCGATGTCATAGGCGCGGCGCAGTTCCTCGACGGTGCCCACGCCGGGCAGGATCAGCGTGGTCAGCACGCACTTGTCGAGCACGTCGGCCACGGCTTCCAGCCATTCCCAATCGGTGTGCGCGCCGAAGCCGTAGTTGAAGCTGGCGCCGGAAAGGCCATCACCATGGGCGACCTCGATGGCATCGACGCCCGACTTCTCGATGGCCGAGGCAATCGCGCGGACGTGGTCGATGCCGTACATGTGCCGAACCGCGTGCATGCCGTCACGCAGCGTCACGTCCTGGATGTAGAGCTTGTCGCCGGCTTCGACGTTGAAGGTGGCAGTCATCGTCCGATCTCCTTCAGGCGGCAGCAGCGGCCATGCGGCGCGCGGCAAGCAGTTCGCCGGTGGCCTTGGCGGCGGCAGTCATGATGTCGAGATTGCCGGAGTAGCTGGGCAGGTAGTCGCCTGCGCCCTCGACTTCGAGCATGATCATCGACTTGATGCCGGTGAATTCGCCTTGCCCAGGAATCTTCAGGCGGTTGTTGTCGCCGAAGCGTTCGAACTGGACTTCCTGCTTGAGCCGGTAGCCGGGGACGTACTTCTGCACTTCGGCCACCATATCGGCCACCGACCGGCGGATGGCGTCCTCATCGCCGCCTTCGGACAGGGTGAACACGGTATCGCGCATGATCATCGGCGGTTCGGCCGGATTGAGGATGATGATAGCCTTGCCCTTGGCGGCGCCGCCCACCTGTTCGATCGCACGGGCGGTGGTGCGGGTGAACTCGTCGATGTTGGCGCGGGTGCCGGGTCCGGCCGAGCGCGAGGAGACCGACGCCACGATTTCGGCATAGTGGAGCTTGTCCGAGACGCGGGCGACGGCGGCGACCATCGGGATCGTCGCCTGACCGCCGCAAGTCACCATGTTGACGTTGGGCTGGTCGAGGTGCTGGCCCATGTTGACCGGCGGCACGGTGAAGGGACCGATGGCCGCGGGGGTAAGGTCCACCACCTGGATGCCATCGGCGCGCAGAGCCTCGTCATGGACCTTGTGGGCGTAGGCGCTGGTCGCGTCGAAGGCGATGCCGATGTCCTTGTAGAGCGGGTGGGCGCGCAGGCCTTCGAGGCCTTCGTGCGTGGTGGCGATGCCGTGTTCGCGCGCCATGGCCAGGCCTTCGGACTTCTCGTCGATGCCGACGACGATCGCCAGTTCCATGTTCTGCGGGTACTTGATCATCTTCATCATCAGGTCGGTGCCGATATTGCCCGAACCGATGATCGCGGCCTTGACGCGTGCCATTCAGGTATTCCTCAAACGAAGTTGGCGACGCAGGTGCCGAGTGGCCCTGCAGCGTTGCTGAGTGTCATTTCGAAGCGATCGCCCTTCACGGCGGGCGCGAGCGGGACGAGTGAACCGGACAGGATCACGTCGCCTGCATCGAGCGTCACGCCATAGGCGCCGAGCGTGTTGGCGAGCCAAGCCACCGCCTGTGCCGGATCGCCCTGAACTGCGTGGCCATGGCCTTCGGACAGCGGTTCGCCGTTCTTGGTGACGGCCACGTGCAGATTGGGCAGGTCCAGCCCGGCGGGGTCGAGCCGTTCATTGCCGATCACGTAGACCCCGCATGAGGCGTTGTCGGACACGGTATCGACGATCATGATGTTCCAGTTGTCGATGCGGCTGTCGACGATCTCGAAGCAGGGGGCGATGCTTTCGGTGGCTGCAAGAACGTCAGCGGCCGTGACGCCGGGGCCATTGAGGCTGCTCTTGAGGATGAACGCGATCTCGGCCTCGGCGCGCGGAGCAATCAGGGCCTTGGCGTCGATGTCGATGTCACCTTCGACATGCATCCAGTCGGTCAGGAAGCCGAAGTCGGGCTGGTGGACGCCAAGCATGTCCTGCACGGCCTTGCTGGTCACGCCGATCTTCTTGCCGACGACCTTCTCGCCATCGGCGACGCGGCGCGAAAGGAAATCGAGGTTGATGGCATAGGCATCGTCGAGCGTCAGCGAGGGGTCCTGCTCGATCAGCGGGGCGATGGTCTTGCGGGTGCGCAGGGCTTCGTAAAGCGCCGCGCCATAGTGCTGGATCTTATCGGCGGGCATTGAGGAACTCGATGGCAAAGGCGTTGAACTCGGCAGCGCGTTCGACCTGGACCCAGTGGCCGGTGCGGCCGAAAGTGATCGCGCGGACATCGGGGCAATGGTCGAGGAACAGGCGCGCGTGGGCTTCCGGGCAGAACTCGTCGTTCAGACCCCACAGCACGAAGACCGGCTGGGTGATTTCCGGCAGCCGCGGCGAGAGGTCGGGCGTGCGCATGCGCACCAGCACGTCCTTGGGCTGGGTGCGGGCGACGGCGAAGCGTTCCTCCACCAGGGCATCCGGGATCTTGGGGGCGAAGTCCGGGTGGACGAGGCTCGAGACGAGGCGCTTCTGCTCGGCCAGGTTGAAGTCCGGCCCCCCGAAGCTGGAGACCATCTTGGTGATGCCCGGCATCACGAAGTAGGCCTCGCGCTCGGCCACGCAGCCAGGGGCCATCAGCACCAGATTGCGGGTGAAGCCGGGGTGGTCGAGCGTCATGAGCAGGGCAATGCCGCCGCCCAGCGAATTGCCGACGAGGCTGGCGCTGGTCACGCCGTGGGCGACGAGCGCTTCGTACACGGTATCGGTGAAGAGCTGCAGCGTGTAGTCCAGCCCCTCTGGCTTGGACGAGCCGCCATAACCGATCAGGTCGGGCAGGATCACGCGGTAACCGGCGTCCACAAAAGCATCGATGTTCTGGCGGAAGTTGGACGCACCGGAGGCGCCGGGGCCGCTGCCGTGCAGGAAGACGACGGCAGGCGCGGAAGGATCGCCCGCTTCGGCAATGACAATTTCGTATCCGCCGGAGACGCGATGCGTGGTCTGGGTCAGGCTAGCCAAGGGTGGCGCTCCCATCAGAGGAAGGTGAAGGTCGGTTCCTGACCGAGCATCGCGCCGACCACGTCGAGCGTACGATTGGCCGGGTCATTGGCGACGTGTGCGCGGCCGGCGTTGAGATCGAGCCAGGGCTGGATGATCGCGCTGGACGTGTAGATCGCGCGACCGCCCAGCAGCTTGACCATGTCGTCGACCAGATCGGCCATGCGGCGCACCACGCTCGCCGAGTTGTAGGCAAACAGGGTGCGCTTCTCCATCGGGATCGGCTCGCCTGCTTCGGCCAGGGCCATCAATTCATCGAAGGTGAGGCGCAGGGTCTGCTCCATCTCCGTCACTTCGGCCTGCGCACGGGCGATGGCGGCAAGAAGAAACGGATCGTTCTTGGAAGCCTTGCCGGTGTTGGTCGAGACGCGGTTCTGGGCAATGTCCATGGCGGCAGAAATCGCCGCGCGCGCGCCGCCGAAGGCAGCGGTCGAGACCGAGCGCATGAAAACCTGGGCCCAGGGCAAGGTGTAGAGGGGCCCCGTGTTGGTCTGCTGGCCGGGGTTGGTGCAGAGATATCCGTCGATCGAACGGTGAGTACGGTGTTCGGGGACGAACACATCGTCGACAATTATGTCATGGCTGCCAGTACCCTGCAAACCGAAGACGTGCCAGCTGTCGGTGTCGATCGTATAGTCGGCGCGGGGCAACAGGAACGCGCGCATGTCGGGCACGCCGCCTTCTTCGCGCGGCGGGACCATCGCGCCCAATACGACCCACTGACAATGGACGGAGCCGGTCGAGAAGCCCCAGCGGCCCGAGAGTCGATAACCGCCTTCGACCGGGGTGACCTTGCCGACGGGCTGGTAGGAGGAGGACACGAGGGTGGAGGTGTCCTCGCCCCAAACCTCGGCCTGCGCTTCTTCGTGAAAGAGCGCGATTTCATAAGGATGGCAACCGACCACGCCGTACATCCAGCCGGTGGACATGCAACCTTCGGCAAGGGCCCGCTGCACATCGTAGAAGACGTTGGGGTGCATTTCGTAGCCGCCCCAGCGCTTGGGCTGAAGGATGCGGAAGAAACCAGCCTCACGGAATTCGGCAACGGATTGCGCCGGAACGTCACGCCCGGCGACGCATTCGGCCGCGCGCTGGCGCAAGGCGGGGATCATGGCCCTTGCCCGGGCGACGAGCTCTTCGCCCGACGGGATCGAGCTTTCGAGCGAAATTGCAGCTGCGCTGGCCATGAGCGGCCTCTCCTCCGGTACGACTTTCGACTCACGCACTGCTTTACGTGGCAATGCATTCGTAAAAAGATATCGCAACAGATACGCAAATCGTCAATCAAAAAGCATATCTGCTTTTGATATTGATAAAATTGCGGCTCATTGCACATGGAGGACTTGCGACATCCACACGGCGTGCGTGCATGGGCATCACCTCGGGAAGTGTGTGCCAGGTCGCGCTGTGGCCGCAGACGTCCTTCCTGATGCCCCTCCCCGCCTTGCCAGTGCCCGACGGCCGATGGACCTTCTCAACCAACACAAATTGCGCAGACAATGTAGATAATTTTTGCGAGAAGCGCCATGAATGATCTCAACAGCAAAGCAGTTGCGTATGATTCGCAGCCAAAAGCAAGGCGGAGAGGGGCAGCGCGATGATGTCGCTTCAGGAAATCTCGGACAGGCTGGAAATACAGGACCTCTTCGCGCGCTATTGCTTCGCAATCGACGAACGGGACTGGGACGCGCTTGACCGTGTGTTCACGCCAGACGCGCAGATCGATTACTCCGAAACCGGAGGCGCCGCGGGTACTTTCGCGCAGATCAAGGCGTGGTTGCCGGTGGCGCTGGATCGCTTTCCGATGTTCCAGCACATGGTGGCGACGACCAAGCTTGACCTTGACGGCGACACCGCCCGGGCGCGCACGATCCTGTTCAACCCGATGGTCCATCGCAGCGCGGTGGGCGAGGAGCAGGTCTTCTTCATCGGTCTCTGGTATCGTGACAGGCTGGTCCGCACGCCCGATGGCTGGCGCATTGCCGAGCGCCACGAGGACATGGCGTGGTCGCACAACGTGCCGCCGATGGGCCCCGTGCCCGAGATCCCTGCAAACTGAGGAGCGCCTGCCGATGTTGCGCATTTCCGTGCCCGCCGAAGCGGCCAGCGATCCCTATGGCCATGCCGCGCGAACCCATGCGCGCGAGATCATGGCCGCTGCAGCCGGATTTTCCTTTGCCGTCTATCGCGAGACCCGGCTCTCGCTACGCGAGTTCGAGGCGGCGCGCATGCGCACGGCGCAGATCAACGGTTGCATGATCTGCCAGGACTTCCGCGCGGCGCGCGATGCGGAAATCACCTTCTCGGTTGGTGGCGAGACGCCCGAGCGGCTGGTGACGGCAAACGGCCCGGCGCCCGACGAGGCGTTCTATGCGGCGGTGGAGAACTGGCAGGACTCCGGGTTGTTTTCACCGCGGGAGCGGCTGGCCATCGCCTTTGCCGAGCGCTTCGGCACGGACCCGAAAGGACTGGCGGCGGACGAGGATTTCTGGACCGGGATGCACGAAGCCTTCAGCGATGGCGAGATCGTCGATCTGGCGCATTGCGTGGCGGCATGGGTCGGCCTTGGCCGCGTGGCGCATGTCCTGGGGTTTGACACGGTGTGCCTGGCCACAAATCCATCAGGCAGGGAATCGGCATGAGCGTGAGTGACGAGAGGCTGGGCACGCCCGGGACGGGTGTGGTGATCACCGGCGGGGCATCGGGCATCGGCCTGGCCACCGCCCATGCCTTGGCCGAAGTGGGGCGCCCGGTGGCGCTGTGGGACATCAATGCCGAAGGCGCCCAGGCTGCCGCGGCCGACATCGCGGCGCGATATGGCGTGGCGGCGGTGGGCCTCGCGGTGGACTTGCGCAATCCGCAGGCGGTTGCCCCGGCCGCAATCGAAACGCGCGCTGCGCTTGGCAGCATTGGCGGTATCGTCCACGGTGCTGGCACGGCGGTGCAGACCGGAATTGGCGGGGTCACGCCCGAGAACTTCGACGCCGGAATGGCGCTGCACGTGCGCGCGGTGATCGAACTGGTGCAGGCTTTCCGCGATGACCTGAAGGCGCATCCGGGCGGCGCGGTGGTGGCAATCTCTTCGATCAACGCATGGTTCGGCAACGGAATGATCCCGATCTATACGGCGGCCAAGGGCGCGGTCATATCGCTGGTGCGGTCCATGGCCGACGAGCTTGCGCACGATGGCATCCGCATCAACGCCCTGAGCCCCGGCATGATCGACACGCCGATCCTTGGCGAGATGCGAGACGGGATGGCGCAGATCTACGGTCCGCGCATATTCCCTGGCCGGTTCGGCAAGCCCGAAGAGATCGCGACGACGATCCGCTTTCTCCTGTCGGATGAAGCCAGCTATATCACCGCCACGGAGATTGTCGTCGATGGTGGCATCCGCCATTCGCAACGGCCTTGAAGGAGTTTTTGACACGATGCGTTCGGTAATCGTTACAGGTGGCTTTGGCGTGCTGGGGCGCGCCGTGGCGCAGGCGTTCCGCGACAATGGCGACAAGGTGGCGCGGATCGATTTTGCGCCCTCGGCGCCGGACGCGAACCCTGGCGGGCTCGACATCGGCGGTGTGGACCTGACCGATGCCGCTGCCGCAGCGGCGGCGGTAGAGCAAGTCAAGGCGGCGCTGGGCGGCATTGCCGTTCTGGTGAACGTGGCGGGCGGTTTCGTGTGGCAGACGCTCGCCGATGGCGGTCCCGAGACCTGGGCAAGGATGTTCGCGATGAACGCGACCACCTGCGTGACCATGACCAAGGCTGCGCTGCCGACGCTGAGCGCGACGCCGGGCGCGGCGATCGTCAACATCGGCGCGGGCAGCGCGCTGGTGGCAAGCGGCGGGATGGGGGCCTATGCCGCATCCAAGCAAGCCGTCCACAAGCTGACCGAGAGCCTTGCCGCCGAGCTTGCCGGGACGGACTGCACGGTCAACGCCGTGCTGCCAAGCATCATCGACACGCCGACGAACCGGGCCGACATGCCCGACGCCGACTTTTCGCAGTGGGTGCAACCGGCCTCGCTGGCCAAGGTCATCGTGTTTCTGGCATCGCCCGGCGCACGCAACCTGAGCGGGGCCCTGATCCCGGTATCGCGCGGGGGCTAACCCTACACGCCCTTCAGGAGTGCGCGGGCTGCCTCCGCACCATCGAGCAGGGCGTTTTCGCGCCGCACTGCCCGCCAGCCCTTCGCGGTGCGGCGGAACGACCAGCGGTTGGCCGAGACGCGGTGGACCACAAAGCTGCCGGCTTCGTGGCGCAGCACCAAGGAATGACAGCGCGCAGTGGCGACATCGCCTGCGACAGTGACGGCAGCAGGGCCAAGGAGATGGGCGCAACCATCGGCCATGAGCTGGCGGTGGACCGGGCCCTCGATCAGCGCGGCGATTTCGGCATGGCCCCTGGCCGTGGCAAAGCCGGTGACGACATATTCGCCATCCTCGGTCCAGAGCTCGGCAAGGGCCTGGGCATCGCCTGCATCGGCAAGCGGTCCGTAGCGCGCGATAAGCTCTCGCACAGCTTCGCGATCTTCAAGAGCAGTGAGGCGGGCAGAGAAATCGGTGGCTTCCGGCATTGGCTTGGTGCTTTCACGCAAACGGAGTGAGGCCGCCGAGCACCTCGCGAACAAGGTCGCCCTGTCCGCGCGTCCCGGTCTTGGCGTAGATGCGCTTGGAATAGTTTCGTGCGGTCTCGTCGGTCAGGCGCAGGGCACGCCCCGCTTCGATGATCGTCTCGCCACGGCTCAGCTTCTCTGCAAGCGCGGCTTCGCGGTCGGACAGGCCGTGCAGTTCACGCAGGATGCGGGTTCCCGCGCGCTCATCCTCGCGGACGGAGGTGCGGAGCGTACCGATCACGGCGGGCAGGGCGTGTGGTTCGGGCAGGGCAAGGTCGCACTTGCGCAGGAGCATGTGCAGGTCACGCGCAGGATCAAGCAGGATCGCGGTCGCTTCGATATGGCCCTCGGCGATGGCGCTGCAAGCCTTTTCGAGCGCGCTGCTGGCAGCGGGCAGGAGCTGCAGCCGTCGCCCACCACGGGGATCTGGGGCGGGAGCGAAGGTCAGCATCCGCTCGGCCTGCGGGTCGGTTGCCATGACCCGCCCGCCGGCGTCAAAAGCGAGCTGACCCGCGCCGAGCCGAGCAAGGGCTGCTTGTGCCATCGCGGTCTGCAAGCGCTGTTCGGCAAGTGCGGCGAGCGTGCGCAGCGAAGCGGCAAGGTGCGGGCCGATGGCGGCAAGGGTGGAAACGGCAGCAGAGCTGAAATCCTCACGCTCGCGCACCAGCAGCAGCCACGCATCGGCCGCACCGCCGGCGCTTACGCGGAGCCAGCGCCCGTAGCGAATGCCCATCTCGGCCAGAGCGCTGCGCTGCAGGGCAAGGCGCGCGGGATCGTCAAAATCGAGCATCTCGTCGATCGCATAGACACGGCCTGGCCGCAGCTGGCCATAGGGGTGCAGGCCGAGCGCGTTGATGCGGCGGAAGTCAAGTTGACGCTCCCTCACCGCGCGGGGCGCAGTGACATGGATGACGGTCGGCTCCTGCGAAGGCATGGCATTGGCCAGGGTGATGATGAGGAAGGCGCGGCGCGCATATGTGCGGGCGACGAGATTGCGCATGAACGCGCCCCACGGCGGCGTTTCGTGAACACCCTCGACAAGCGGCAGGAAAAGCTCCTGCTGGTCCGTATGCGTGAATGCCACCGTTTCCTCCCATATGGGAGCTTTGGTTTAGGGGCGAAGGGCTGAATTGCAAGCCGAGCCTGAGGGAGCTTCTCCGAATGACTGATGCCGTGACGCCTTCTGCCGCGATGACCGATGCAGAACTTGCAGCCCATCTTGCCCAAGTGGCGGGAAAGCTGCTGCTGACGGTGCGCGAAAGCGGAATGCTCAGCCTCAAGAAGCTGGGCAAGGCCGGCGATGCCACGGCCAACCAGTTCCTCGTCCACGCCCTGCGCGAACAGCGGCCGGAAGATGGCCTGCTTTCGGAGGAGGAAAAGGACAACCTTGACCGGCTGCAGTATTCGCGCACCTGGATCGTCGATCCGGTCGATGGCACGCGTGAATATGGCGAGGCGCGGACCGACTGGGCGGTCCATGTCGGCCTGGCCATTGACGGCGTGGCAAGCACAGGCGCGGTGGCGTTGCCAGGCGCCAACGGGGGGGCCGGGATCGTCCTGCGCACCGACCAGCCTCGCGAAGTGCCGCCCGCGCCCGAAACCTTGCGCATGGTCGTCAGTCGCACGCGCCCGGCGCACGAAGCGGTGGCCGTGGCCGAGGCCATCGGGGCCGAGCTCGTGCCGATGGGCAGCGCCGGGGCCAAGGCGATGGCCGTTATCCTTGGCGATGCCGATATCTATCTTCATTCGGGCGGCCAGTTCGAATGGGATTCCTGCGCGCCCGTCGCAGTCGCCTTGGCGCATGGCCTGCATTGCAGCCGCATCGATGGAAGCCCGCTCGTCTACAACCAGGCTGACACATACATGCCTGACCTGCTGATCTGCCGTAAGGAACATGCCGAAATGGTCCTATCCCGGATAAAGGCTGTTCAGCGCGCTTGATGGGCAATTGCCAGACATCCAAATAGAAGGCAGGTAATCCCCTCAATTTCAGGGGGTTTGCGTGCGCAATAGATTCGCGCTGTTCGTTGTCGGTCTTCTTGCCACTACTGCACCGGCACTTGCCGGAGAGACCGTCCTTTACGGTCCAGCGCCGAAATGGGCCGAAGTGCGCGATGCCGCAAAGATCGACGCTGCGGCGAATACCCCGATCGCCCTGCTCGACGTGCAGCAGCGTATCGAAGGCGAGACGCTGCGAGTCTATGTCGATCAGGCCCTCAAGCTGGGGAGCCCGGAATCGCTGACACAGAGCGGCACGAGTTCAGCGGTGTGGATGCCCGACAAGGGCGATCTGACAGTTCATCGCGTCGAGATTCTCCGCGCGGGCAAGGTGATCGACGTGCTCAAGGGCGGCGCGCGCTATCAGGTGTTACGACGGGAGCGAGGGCTGGAGCAGCGCCAGATCGACGGCATGTTGACCGCCACTCTCGCCATTCCCGGGCTGCAGGTCGGCGATGTGGTGCGGATTGCCTATAGCCAGACCATGCGCGACAAGGCGTTGCAGGGGAAAGTGCAGATCGACAGCGGTCTCTTGACCCTGCCGCTCGAGGCAGGCTTTGCACGCACCAGCGTTTCCTGGCCCGAAGGCCTCGCGGTAAAGTGGCAGGCGGGCCCGGCGGCCGGCAGCCCGACCGAAAGTGTCAAGGACGGCTGGCACACCGTGAACGTGGCGCTGCCACTGGCAAAGCGAGAGGAGATGCCGCAAGGCGTGCCATCGCGCTTTACCCGGCCGCCCACGCTGGAAGCCACCACGTTCGGCAGCTGGGAAGAAGTCTCGCGGGTGTTCGCACCGCTTTATTCGACGAAGGACGCGATTGCGCCAGGCAGCCCGCTGGCAGCAGAAGTCGCCAAGATCGAGAAGCAGAGCGCGGACCCGCTGACCCGCGCAGCTCTGGCCACACGGTTGGTACAGGATCAGGTCAGCTATCTGCTGAACGGCATGGCCGGCGGGAACTACGTGCCGCAAGCCCCTTCGCTGACCTGGACCTCGCGCTACGGCGATTGCAAGGCGAAATCCCTGCTTCTGCTCTCCTTGCTTGAAGCCTTGGGGATCAAGGCAGAGGTCGTTGCCGTCAATAGCCAGACGGGCGATGCCGTGCCGGAATCGCTGCCGATGCCCGCAGCGTTCGACCATGTCATCGTGCGCGCCGAGATCGCAGGGACGACCTATTGGCTCGACGGTACTGCAACCGGCACGCGGCTGCAGACGCTGGCCGATGTCCCTCCGTTCCGTCATGCGCTGCCGATCCGGGCTGAAGGCGCAACGCTCGTGGCGATGGAACCGCGCGTGCCCCAGGCACCGATGGCCTCCGTGAAGATCACGATCGATCAGCGCGCCGGGGTCGAGATGCCGGCCTTGATCTCGGCGACTCCGACTTTTTCAGGGATGCTGGGCAGCAACCTTGGTGCCGCGTTCGGGCAGGCCAGCGAAGAACAGAAGAAGCAGATGATCAAATCCCTGGCGGACTCGATCTTCAAGGACCTGACCGACGACGGCGGCATCATCACTGGCGGGACAACCGCGTTCGACAGCGAGACCGGGACGGCCACCGTTACAATCGAAGGCATGGTCATTTCCCTTTTCCTGGACCGCGATGGCACCAAGCGCATGGACATGCGCGGCCTGGGCAGTGCCAGCGCCTCCTTCGACCACGATCGCAGCCGGGCAAACTGGAAGGCGATCCCCGTCAACCTTGGCCGCGCGGAACGAGTGCGAGAGGAGATCGAAGTTCTGCTCCCGGCTGACGAGCCGGGTTTCAAGTTGGGCGGAAGGGCCGAATACGAGGCAACTTTCGCTGGAACGACCGTGACCCGGAAGGGGGCGCTCGAAGGTCAGCGCTTCACCATCAGCGAAGAGCGCGCCTCGCTTGGCGGTGAACTGCCCGCTTCGGAAATACCCGTGGAAAAGGCAAAGGCGCTGCGCCTGCGCAACACGGTGCCATTCCTTGTTGCCCCTGTGACCGCAGCCCGCGCATGGCGCTATCAGCAGCCAGCGCTGAAGGCGCGCATCGCGCCGATCGAGGCAGCCTACGAAAAGGCGCTGGCGCGGGAAACCGGCGATGCGCAGAGCGATCCCTTGGCGCGCCGTGCCGATCTGCGGGAATCCGTGCAAGATCTGGATGGGGCGCTGGCCGACTGGGACAAGGTAATCGCTATGGCGCCCGATGCCTGGACCTACGGCAGGCGCGCCTTCACCAAGCGGCAGATGGGTCGTTGGGCCGATGCGATCACGGATCATCGTGAGGCGTTGAAGCTGGCGCCATCGGTCTCCAACGCCATCTCACTGGCTGGTGCCCTCGGCCGCGAAGGCAAGACTGACGAGGCGCTGGCCCTGCTCACCGAATACGACGACATGGGCGACGAACACACCGGCGTCGTCCTGACCCGTGCGGACATTCTGGCTTTCGCAGGGAAGGGGGTAGACGGTCTGAAGGAGATCGACGGGCTGATTGAGGAGAAGCCCGGAGACACGTCGCTGCTCAATGCTGCTTGCTGGTATCGGGCACGTTTCCGGGTGGATTCCGACGGTATGATCAAGGCTTGCAACCAGGCGGTCGAACGGGCTTCCAATGCTGCCGCCGTGCTGGACAGCCGGGCACTGGCCTGGTTGGCGCAAGGCAACCTGCAAAACGCGTTGGCCGACGTCGAAGCTGCTCTGAAGATCTCGCCGTCCCAACTCGCGTCGCTTTATCTGAGGGCCTGGATCGGCAACGCCATGGGCAAGCCGGATGCGAAGGCCGATCTTGCCTACTTTCGCAAGGTCGCGCCGGGTTTGGTGCAGGATTACGCGCGCTACGGCTTGAAGTAACGCGCAAGCCTGTCCCCGTGCCGCGTCATGCCGGCAAGGCGCAGTCCTCCCTACGTTTCTCCTTGAAAAGCGGCAGTGCTGCTGCGCGTCACCGCGCGTGCACGTAGGGCAAGCCGTGAACTGCAAAAATGCGTGCTTTGCGCAACACTCGCCAGCGAGTGCGACGCATTTTGCCGAAATACAGAGTTTCCAGTTGCCATCCTCGCTGCATATGCGTAGCTTAAGTCCGAATTGATTGCGCGAAAGCGCATCGGAAAGTATCCTGGAGAGGGAGAGGACATCGTGAGGAAACTGCTCGCCGCTACGGCATTGAGCTCGCTCGCCTTTGTTGCAGCACCGGCATTCGCGCAAGATTTGCCGCAGGATTCCGCGCAAGACACTGCTGCCGAAAATACCTCGGGTATCGGCGAGATCGTCGTCACTGCGCAGAAGCGGGCCGAAAACATCCAGAACGTGCCGATCGCCATCTCGGCGGTGAGCAGCCAGTTCCTCGAGACGCGCGGGATCACCTCGATCGACAGCCTCGGCTCGATCGCGCCGAACGTGAAGTTCGAACGTGCGCCATCGAACAAGACGATTTCGCAGATCGCCATCCGCGGATCGGTGACGATCAACCCGGCCGTGACCTGGGAACCTGCCGTCGGCCTTTACCTGGGCGGCGTCTACATTGCCAAGGCGCAGGGTTCGATCTTCGACGTGGCCGACCTGGAGCGCGTTGAAATCCTGCGCGGTCCGCAGGGCACGCTTTATGGCCGCAACGCGCTGGCCGGTGCCGTCAATCTCGTGCCCAAGGCGCCGAGCGGCGAACTGGGCGTGAAGGGCGAGCTGACGTATGGGAACTACGATTACTGGAAGGGGCGCGCCGTGGTCGATCTTCCGGCGATGGGGCCCTTCTCGCTCAAGCTTTCGGGCCAGATCCAGAAGCGTGACGGCTTCATCAGGCTGACGCCCAATCCCTATCCCCAGGCGGTAGCCGCGGGCCCTGCGCGCACCGGTCGCACCAACGACCTCGACGGCAAGAGCGGCATGGTCCAGCTGCGCTTCAAGCCTGAAGGCAGCAACTTCACCGCCGACTACATGTTCGACTATTCGAAGTTCGATCAGCGCCCGGACTATGCCCAGCTGGTCCGCGTCAACCGCAATGGCCTTCCCCAGGACATCTTCGATCCCAACTCGCCCGGCTATGCCAACGGCGGAGCGTTCTTCCCGCTCAACCTCTATGACCGGGCCGACCGCCAGTCGACCGCATCTCTCGACGCCAACCCGCTTTACGAACGTTCGCGCACTTATGGTCACGCGCTGACCCTCGCGCTCGACCTCGGCGGCGCCACGGTCAAGTCGATCACCGCCTACCGCAATCTCAAGTGGGCGGACTCGCTCGATCTTGATGGCTCGCCGCTGCCGGTGGCGCTGACCCAGCGCGATACCAGCTTCCACAGCTGGAGCCAGGAACTGCAGGTTTCGGGCCAGACGATGAGCGACAAGCTCAAGTACGTCGCGGGCGTGTTCTACTACAAGGAAAAGGCCGAAACGCTCGGGCCGCAAAGCTTCTTCGGCGGCGGTGCGTCTTACCAGTCCGACTACGGATCGAACACCGAGGCGTTCGCCGTATTCGCGCAGGTCGATTACGACATCACTGATGCCCTGAAGCTGACGCTCGGCGGGCGCTACACGCACGAGAAGAAGGATGTGCGCCGCTTCCTGCGCATCAACTTCGATCCGGCAAACGGCATCTTCGCCCCGTTCGTCGCGGCGAACATCCCCTATGGCGGCGTGCCCGATGCCAAGTACAACCGCTTCAACCCGGCGATCACGCTGGCCTATCAGGCAGACGAGAACATCAATCTCTACGCTCGCTTCGCGCAAGGCTTCAAGTCGGGCGGCTTCAATGGCGAAACCAACGACTTCCGCCAGCCGACGGCGGCTTGCCCGACCGGCGCATTTGAGCTGTGCAACCCCTATCGCCCGGAAACGGTCGACAGCTACGAAGTCGGCATCAAGACCAAGCTGGCCGATGGCAAGGTGATCTTCAACGTCGCCGGCTTCTGGGACGAGCACAAGGACATCCAGCTTTCGGTCTTCACCGCCAACGGTGCGGCAGCCTCGGTCGTCAAGAACGCAGCTGCCGCGCGCATCCGCGGCTTGGAAATCGAGACGGTGATCCGTCCGGTCGACGTTCTGACGATCAACGGCTCGCTCGCCTTCCTTGACCCGAAGTACAAGAGCTATATCGAGGCAGTGGGCGGTGTGGATACCAACGTCGCCGACAACCGCGCCTTCCCGCACACACCCAAGACCACGGCGGCAGCGGGCGTCGACCTGCGCGTGGCGCAGGGTGACTGGGGCCGCTTCAACGTGAACGGCGACATCAACTATGTCTCCAGCTATTACACTTTCCCCTATGCCCTGAACACGACCAACCCGTCGGACCAGAACGCCAACAACACCAAGTCCAGGGGCCGCACCATCGTGAACCTGCGCGCCGCAGTTTCCGAAGTGCCGCTGGGCGGGGCGAAGGCTGAATTGGCGCTGTGGGTCAAGAACCTGACCAAGGAGCGCGATCCTTCCAACTTCATCGACTTTGGCCCGGGCTTTGGCGGCCTGACGGTCGGGTATTTCCCCGATCCGCGCACTTACGGCCTCACGCTGGGCGTGAAGTTCTGATGCTGTTCGCAGGGAAAAAGGCGCTGGTAACCGGTGCGGCATCGGGCATCGGCCGCGCCACGGCCATCCGCTTCGCCGCCGAGGGCGCGTCGCTGACCATCGGTGATCGCAATCTTGCGGGGCTTGAGGAAACGGCTGCGATGATCGCCGCCGCTTCGGGCACGGCGCCGGTAGTGCAGGCCTACGACGCCACCGACTATGCCTCGTGCCGCGCGCTGGTGGACACCGCCGCGCGCGAAGGGCTCGACATCGTCTGCAACATCGCTGGCCTGCTGAAATGGGGGCGC
Source organism: Novosphingobium subterraneum (assembly GCF_000807925.1). Classification (GTDB taxonomy): domain Bacteria; phylum Pseudomonadota; class Alphaproteobacteria; order Sphingomonadales; family Sphingomonadaceae; genus Novosphingobium; species Novosphingobium subterraneum. The sequence continues at coordinate 106,381 of NZ_JRVC01000010.1, forward strand.
TCCGAGACTTTTGCGGCAGAGGACTTCGACCTGCTCATGCACGTCAACGCGACGAGCGTCTTCGTGATCTGCCAGGCGGCGATGCCACATCTGCTCAAGAGCAAGGGCAATATCGTCAACACCGCGTCCACCGCCGCGCTGCAGGGCCAGCCCTACAACGCTGCCTATTCGGCCTCGAAGCACGCGGTGGCGGCGATCACCAAGGGGCTGGCCATCGAATATGCTGCCGCAGGTGTTCGCATCAATGCGATCTGCCCCGGCCATGTGATCACGCCGATGACGGAGAACACCCCTCCGCCCGAGGGCGTGGACTGGGCGCTGATGATGCGCAACGCGCCCAAGCTGCTGGACGGTTCGTGCGCGCCAGAAGACATCGCGGAAATGTTCGCCTTCCTCGCCAGCGACAAGGCGCGCAAGATCACCGGATCGCTGTTTACCGTCGACGGCGGACAACTGGCAGGATGACAGCATGACAGACCTTTCCGCCGAAGCCAGCAACCTCAGCCACGTCTGGCGCCGGTTCTGCAGCGAACTGGCCGAGGCGGGGGAGGTTCTGGCACGCCCGTCGAGCCCGACCAGCGCACTCGATCAGGCCGAGGGTCTGCGGTATCTCAGCCGTCTGGCGCGCACCGCGCTCAACATGCTGGTCGACAGCGCGGACCCGGATTTTCCGCGCCTGTTCCTGTTGTGCGACGACAAGATCAAGATCGGCGCCGACAACCCCGACAACCTCTACCAGCAGTGCGTAGTGCGGGGCGATCGTACCTATCGCATCACCGGCAAGCGCAACTCGGTCCCCTATTTCTCGATCGGCAGCAAGGCCAACCGCTATGCCATCGACGGGACGATGGCTTCGACTGGCGAGATCGAATTCGCGCAGATGGAGTTCGGGCCTGACGGCACCTTCGAGATCGTGGTCAGCCGCGATCCGCAGCCGGGCAACTGGCTGCCGATGGCAGACGACACCACCTTGCTGATCGTGCGCCAGACCTTTGACGACAAGCAGACGCAGACCCCTGCCGACATCAAGGTGGAACGGATCAGTGATGGACCGACAGCGCCCGCGCTGCTCACGCCCGCATTGATCGAACAGCAACTCATGGCCTCTGCCGCATGGGCGCGGGGCACGGCCAATACCTTCGCCAACTGGTCCGAATGGTTCAAGGCGCATCCCAACCAGTTCTACGATGCGCCGCAGGAGATTTTCTGGAAGGCGGGCGGCGATCCCAATATCTGGTACGGCCACTTCTACTTCGACCTCCAGCCGGGCGAGGCGCTGGTGATCGAAACACCGGTGCCGGACTGCCGCATGTGGAACGTCCAGATCGACAACTGGTGGATGGAATCGCTCGACCACGTTCACCAGAAGGTGTGGCTCAACAATTCGATGGCCAGGCTGGAGCCGGACGGCAGCGTGATCGTGGTTTGTGCCGATGCTGATCCGGGGTTCGGCAACTGGGTCGATCTTGCCGGGCATCGTTCCGGCACAGGCCTGTGGCGCTGGTTCAACGCAGCCGAGAACGTGGTACCGAGGATGCGGGTGGTGAAGCTCTGACGATCTTGTCCGGCGCCCCAGCAGGTGCCATCTCGGCCACTGAATACACCGCCGGGAATGACAATTGACCCAGACTGCAGACCGCCTTCCGACGTTCTTCCTCAACCATGGCGGCGGCCCGTGGCCATGGATGGACGGCCCGATGCGCCGGGCATACGACCAGCTTGAAGGTTCGCTGCAGGCTGTCATCCCATCCTTGGGGGCCATGCCCAAGGCCATCCTCGTGGTTTCGGCACACTGGGAAGAGGCGGTGCCGCACGTTTCGACCAACGCGGCGCCACCGATGCTTTATGATTACTATGGCTTTCCAGAACACACCTATCGCATACGCTATCCCGCTCCCGGGAGTCCGGAGCTAGCCGGTCGAGTCAGCCAGTTGCTACGCGCCGGGGGCATGGACTGTTGCGGGGACGCGAAGCGCGGCTTCGATCACGGCACCTTCTCGATGATGCAGCCGATCCGGCCCGAGGCGGACATTCCAGTTGTCCAGCTTTCAGTGCTGACCAGTTTCGACGCAGCCGAACACATCGCCATGGGCCGCCTCCTTGCGCCGCTACGCGAGGAGGGCGTGCTCGTATTGGGCTCGGGACTGTCTTATCACAATCTGCGCAATTTCGGGGTGAAGGGACAGGCGGCGTCGCATGCCTTCGACCGCTGGTTGCGCCACAGCCTTTCCGGTGTCGATGGCGACCAGCGTGCGATCGCGCTCGAGCGGTGGATGGATGGGCCTGCGGCCATGCAGGCGCATCCGCGGCCCGAGCACCTGCTGCCCTTGCATGTCATCGCCGGAGCTGCCGGAGCAGATCCATGCAGCGTCCAGTTTCACCAGGACGATTTCTTCGGCGGCCTTGCCGTGACCAGCTTCCGGTTCGGCTAGACGATCAAAGGCCGGGCAATCCGACAAAGGCGGCCCATGCCAGCATCGGCCCGATGCCAACGATGATTGCGGCATAAAGCAGCAGCTTGCGCAGCATGGCAGGGCGTTCGTCTTCGGGCGCATTGCCGACGATCAGCGCGCCGTTGGTGGAAAACGGTGAGGTATCGACGATGGTGTTGGCAATGCAGATCGCCGCGACGACCGGCATGACGGCGATGTGACCGCCAGCGAGAACGGGCAGGCTTAACGGGATGATGACCCCTAGCAGCGCCGTCGACGAAGCAAAGGCCGAGACGACGCCGGCAAGATAGCATAGCAGAAGAACTGCGAGACTGGCCGATCCGACCTGCCCGATCAGTGCGCTGATTGCATCGAGCGTGCCGATTCTGTCGAGCAGGGTCACGTAGATGACGATGCCTGAGATGAGCAGGATGGTGGACCAGTCAACCTGCTTGAGCGCACCCTGCTGCGTACGCGGCGCAACCATTGCGAGCGCGAGGATCACCATGAGTGCCATGAACCCGATCTCGACCTTGAACAGCAGCGCGCCGGCGGCGAGGGCCAGCAGGCCGGCAAGCGTCCACGCCCCATCGCGGTCGAGCACCGGCACTTCAACATGGCCTTCGTGGTTCGTGCCTGCCACCGCCTCGCGCCGGGCATAGAACAGCCAGACCATGAGGGCGATTGCGGCATTGAAGGCCGCGCTGGCGATGAACAGGTATTGCGCATCAGGCTCGATGCCGCTGCCGGTGAGGACCTTGGCGGTGATGCCGCCGTAGATCGAGATGGGCGAGAAGCTTCCTGCCTGGGCGCCGTGGACAACGAGCAGGCCCATCATCAATGGCGAAAAGCCGTGGCTGCGCGAAAAGCGCATGGCAATCGGGGCGACGATGGCGACCGCAGCAGGCCCGACAGCGCCAAGCGCCGTCAGCACGCCGGCGACGAGGAAGACAAGCAGCGGCAAAAGCGCCGTATGACTGCCCAGCAGCCCCGCCGCGCGCGCCACCAGCCAGTCTATCGCGCCATTCCTGCTGGCAATCCCGAACAGATAGGTGATGCCGAGCAGGGTCAGGAACAGGTCGGCAGGAAAGCCTGCCAGAACCTCCTTTACCGGCAGTCCTGCGCCGAATACGCCAAGCGCCAAAGCTGCTGCGAAGCCGATCAGCCCCATGTTTACCGGCAACCACACTGCCGCCACGAAGATCGCGACCAGAATCGCGATCGACAGGATCAACATCTCTCATTCCCCTCCCGCACGTTGCCCTAGCTGGCGAAGAGTGCGGCATATTCCTGTCTTAGCAGTGCCTTCTGCATCTTGCCCATGGTGTTGCGCGGCAATTCATCAACGAAAACGACCGCGCGCGGCTGCTTGAAGCGGGCCAACCTGTCAGCCAGAGCGGCAATTACCCTATCGGCATCGAGCGTCGGGTCGGTCGCCTTCACCACGGCAACGACCGCCTCGCCCATGTCGGCGTGGGGCACCCCAATCACCGCGCTTTCGGCGATGCCGGGGATCTCATCGAGCACGGCTTCGACTTCGGCCGGATAGATGTTGAAGCCCCCGGCGATGATCAGATCCTTGGCACGGCCGACGATATGCACATAGCCTTGCGGGTCGATGTAGCCCAGGTCGCCGGTGATGAAGAAGCCATCGTCGCGGAATTCCTCGGCAGTCTTCTCAGGCATCTGCCAGTAACCGCGAAACACGTTGGGTCCTTTGACCTCGATCACGCCAATCTCGCCTTGGGGCATTTCGACTCCGCTTTCGGGCTGGGCAATGCGCAAGATCACGCCCCGGAGCGGGAATCCTACGCTGCCCGGCTTGCGCTTGCCATCATAGGGATTGGAAGTGTTCATGTTGGTTTCGGTCATGCCATAGCGTTCGAGGATCGCTTGCCCGGTGAGAGCGGCAAAATCCTTGTGGACCTCCGCCGAGAGGGGCGCCGAACCTGAAATGAAGAGGCGCATATGGCTGACAAGCTCGCGAGTGAAACCGGCATGGCCCAATAACCGCGAATAGAAGGTCGGCACCCCCATCAACACGCTTGCCTGCGGCATCAGCCTGACAAGTTCATCAGCATCGAACCGCGGCAGGAAGATCATCGCCGAGCCCGCCGCGATCGTGACGTTGGTTGCCACGAACAAGCCGTGCGTGTGAAAGATCGGCAGGGCATGAAGCAACCGGTCGGCGCTGGTGAAGCGCCAATAATCGAGCAGGGTCAGCGCATTCGAGGCCAGGTTCGCATGGCTCAGCATTGCTCCCTTGCTGCGCCCGGTTGTGCCGGAGGTGTAAAGGATCGCAGCGAGGTCGTCCGGCTGCGGAATGTGGCGCGGGAAGGCTTCGGGCTGGCCTGCCGCGGCTGCGACGAGCGTTCCGCCGGTGCCTTCTGTGTCGAGCGTCAGCAGCGCAGGCAGGCCAAGCTCGCTGCACAAGTCCGACATGGCCGCCTCATCAGTGGTACGGCACAGAACGAGGGCGGGGCGCGCATCACCAAGGAAGTAGCGCAATTCGCCTATCGTATACGCAGTGTTGAGCGGGAGGTAGACAGCGCCCGACAGCAGCGCGGCCAGCCAGGTGAGCAACGCTGTCTGCGATTTCTCGACCTGGACAGCCACACGGTCGCCCGGCATCACGCCATTGGCGCGAAATGCATGGGCGATCTGGGCAGCGCGAACTGCGGCGCTACGGTAACTCAGCTCTGCTCCATCCGGACCGATCAGGAAGGGTGCACATGGTTGAGATTCGCAATGGCCCAGAAACAGGCTGAGGATGTCGTGCGGCGCACCGTAAGGCAATTGGCAGGTCCTTGAGCAGGACTCGGGAACAGGTTGTTTCCGGAGTGTGTGTATGCAAGAATTCCATAATCACACTATCGGGCATGCATCAACATGATTTCGGAAAATGACCACGCCGGCGGGATGCTGCGTTCGGAGCGCATCCGCCTCGCGCTTGCGGACGAAATTACCAGCGGCATTCTGGCGCCCGGCACCCAGCTGGACGAGCAGCAACTGGGCGACCGGTTCGGCGCCTCGCGCACGCCGGTTCGCGAAGCCTTGCGGCAATTGGCCGCGGAGGGACTGGTCGAAATGCGACCGCGGCGCGGTGCGGTCGTGGCCGCGATGACGGCAGAGCGGGTGTTCGAGATGTTCGAACTCTCAGCGGAAATCGAAGCGCTGTGCGTGCGCCTGGCGGCGTGGCGAATGACCCCTCTCGAACGGAGCGCGCTGAGGAAAATCCACGAAGAATCGGCCATTTTGGTGGAGAATGACGATGTGGAGGAGTACGACCGACTGAACTGGCGGTTCCACGATGCGATTTATGAGGGAACCCACAACACCTTCATCGTGGAACAGGCAAAGCTCCTTCGTGAGCGCATGGCCGCCTTTCGCAGAGCGCAGTTGCGACAGGGTGGACGACCCGCGCGGTCGCGCAACGAACACGGCGAACTGGTCGAGGCCGTAATGCGTGGCGATGGGGAAGAAGCGGCCAAACTGATGCGTGCGCACATGTTCAACGCTTCGAACGCGCTCGAAGGATACGCTCGCCTTTTCACCAGTCCCGACGTGCAAGGCTGACGATACCCTCAACAAGGCCAGTGGGAACTGGCAACAATTTTGGCTTGCGCTGTCAAAACAAGTATGCAAGGCAAGAGGCATAACGACCGCGCGTATACATTGCAGCGGCTGAGAGGGATGCCAGAACCAAGCCACAGGGGCGATATGTGAGCCCTGGCGCCCCCTCTGCTGACAGCGCTGTCGATAAGGGTGCAGGTTTCAAAAGGGAGGATTACGATGAGAAAACTGCAGTTCGCGTGCCTGGCATCGGCACTGTCTCTGGCGGCTACGTCCGCCTACGCCCAGGATGCCAGCGAGGCGCCGACAGATGGCGACATCGTCGTCACGGCAAACCGCACTTCGTCGCTGCTGTCCAAGACCCCGATTGCAATGACGGCTGTCGGCGGTGACGATCTGATCGCCTCGGGCATCACCAACCCGACGCAGCTTGAGGAAAGCGTTCCCAACCTGTCTATCGTGCGCGGCAACGGCCTGCAGATCACCATTCGCGGCGTGACCAGCACCGACGGTACCGAAAAGGGCGATCCTTCGGCGGCCTTCATGGTCAACGGCGTCTACCTGGCGCGTCCGCAGGCTCAGGAAGTCTCGTTTTTCGACATCGAGCGGGTAGAAGTGCTGCGCGGCCCGCAGGGCACGCTCTATGGGCGCAACTCGACGGCCGGCGTGGTCAACATCCTCACGGTTCAGCCCAAGTTCGAATTTGGCGCACGCGCCGATGTTTCCTACGGCAATTTCAACGCGCTGAATGGTACTGCCGTCATCAACGTCCCGGCTGGCGAAACGATTGCCTTCCGCGTTGCCGCGAACATCGACCAGCGTGACAGCTATCTCATCGATGGCGCACCGAACGATGGCGTGACGCTCAACAAGTTCAAGGACAACAAGTCTGTCCGCCTGTCAGCACTGTTCAAGCCGACCCCTGACCTCAGCCTTCTGCTTGTCGGTGATTACAGCAAGGTGAAGGGCAACCCCACCAACGGTGTTCCCACCACGCAGTTCTATAGCAACATCACGAGCGGTGGTCGCCAGAACTTCAGCGCGCCAACCTATCTGGGCGCCGATCCCGATGTCGCCCGCACGTTGAGCCGCACGCAGGCGCAGCAGGCCTTCCGCAACAACGAGGAAAAGGGCGTGATGGGCGAGCTCAACTACACGTTGGGCAATGTCACGCTTACCTATCTCGGGTCATACCGTGAATCGGAACGCAAGGAATTCAGCAACGCCGCCAATGGCGCGTTCTCGGCAGACTTTGCGGGCAAGTACTGGCAAACCTCGCAGGAAGTCCGTCTCGCTTATGGTGGTGATGGCCCGCTGCAGGCGCAGATCGGCGGATACTACTTCAAGGAAAAGTCAGGCATTGCCTTCTTCCTGAACAATCTGCTGGGTGCCAACACGCGCTTCGGCTTCCCGCAGGACCCGACAATTGCCGAGAACAAGTCAGTCTTCGGGCAGGCAACCTATGAAATTGTCCCTGACCTGAAGATCACGGGCGGCGTCCGCTACTCGCACGACCTCAAGTCGCGCGTCGGCAACACGGTGGTCGATTACTACGACAGCATCGGCACATCCTATAGCATCGGCAACTTCATCCGCCGCCAGATCAACCAGAACAACGATGCCAAGCGCACCTTCAGCCGCGTGACCTGGCGGGCGGGGGTCGATTACGACACGTCGCTCGGCCTGATCTTCGCGTCGGTCTCCACCGGTTACAAGGCAGGTGGCTTCAACGATGGCTGCGAGATCGGCAAGGGTGCCAACTGCGCATTGCCCGCAGAAGCGCTTTACTATGATCCCGAAACCCTCACCGCTTATGAAGCAGGCTTCAAGTTCCGCTTCAGCCCGGCATTCCGCCTCAACGGCACGATCTTCCACTATGACTATGCAGGCCTGCAGCTTTCGCAGCTGTCCGACATTTGCGGTGGGCCTTGCCAGGTTACGACCAACGCTGCGAAGGCGAAGGTTGATGGCGTGGAGCTTGATGCCCAGATCCAGCCTTCGGATCGCTTGACGGTCAGGCTGGCACTGAACTGGCTCGATGCCCGATATGACGAATATGCTCCTGCATACAACGATACTTCGGTCACGCCGAATGTACGCCGCTCGGTGAATTTCGCCGGTCGTGCGCTCAATCGCAGCCCGAAGTGGAGCTGGGTTGCCGGGGCGAACTATGTCCTGCCGGTGGGCGAAGGGCGCATCGTGTTCGACGCACAGACTGCGGCCCGCAGCCGTTACGAAGTGACCGACCTCGCCAACTTTGCCTACTTCTACCAGCCGGCAGCGACGAAGACCGACGTCTCGGTGACTTACAGAGCGCCGGAGGATCGCTTCTACTTCGCCGCATTTGCCGAAAACCTCGAGAACAACCTCGTGGTAACCGGAGCAAGCACCGGGCTGTTCGGAGCTGTCACTTTCGCCGATCCGCGCACCTATGGTGTCCGTGCCGGCGTCAAGTTCTGACGGGAGAAACTCCCTCGCCGACTGGCATGAGGGCAAGTCGGCAAACGGGCGGGCGGGGCTATCTGGCCTCGCCCGTTCGCATTCCAGAATCTCGGAACGATAAGTTTCCGGAAGCCCCCGCCTGATGGTTCCCTGTGGATCTTCGGCTCAGCTTTCCACGCGGGGTTCCACCTGAATTAGCGAGACAGCTGTGCGGCGAGGCTGGGTCAGCATGAAGTGCGTGGCAACCGCAATGTCTTCTGCACGAAGCATCTTCTGGGCATTGATGGCATTGCGCTGATCTTCGTCAGAGTACTCCGGATACTGGAAGTCGGCGCCGGTCAGCCCCGGTTCGATCAGGCCGACCTTGATGTCCTTGGGTGCCATTTCTTCCCGGAATGCGGCGGCAAAGCCCTGGACGCCGGACTTTGCCGCGACATAGACCGAGCTGCCCTTGCCGCGAGAGACTGCCGACATCGACCCGATCAACACGATGTCGCCACCGTTGCCCATCCGCCGCGCCGCTTCCCGCGATGCAACCACATAGGCGACCAGATCGGTTTCCAACTGATAGCGCAGTTCCCCTTCGTTGACGTCCATCGGGGTCTGCGCGGGAACTGCAGCGTTGATGATTGCAACATCGATCGCACCGCCCAATGCTGCGTCGGCAGCACTCCAGAACCGGCGCATGTCCTCAGGCCGTGCCAGATCGACCGCAACGCCATCGCCCTTTCCGACGTTGTTGATCCGGTCGAGCGCATCGGCAAGATGCTGCTCGTCGCGGCCGCAGATAAATACGGATGCTCCTTCGCTGGCCAGAAGCACGGCGATCGCGCGGCCAATTCCCGTTGTACCACCGGTAACGACCACCCGCTTGCCATCAAGGCTCGGTTGCTCGGTGTGCGCGTCGTCAAGATCGAGGGCAATTTGGCCAGACATGAAATTCTCCGCGTCAGCAGCTCCGACAGAATGCCGGACGCTCGCAAGAGAACTGCATGAGATGGGCGGCGGTTTCCCGGATCAACCGGCTTCAGCCAGCATCCGTCGCATCAGGAGGATGGCCACGCTTGCAACAGCTGGCAATACTCGTCGAAACGGAGGGGTTTCGAGATGACGAAACCCTGCAGCGTATTGCAGTCGTTCTCTGCCAGCCAGCGCCGCTGTGACTCCAATTCGACACCTTCGGCCACCGTTTCCAACCCCAGCATCTTGGCCAGACCGATGATGCCCAGCACGATCTTCTGGTCGGGGCCAGACTCCGCCACGCGCTGGACGAAGCTGCGGTCGATCTTGATGGTGTCCACGGTGCAGGCCTGCAAGTGGGCGAGCGAGGAGTAACCAGTGCCGAAATCGTCCAGAGCAACGGCGATGCCGCGGGCATGCAGAGCCTTCACGATGGAATCGGCCTGTCGCGTATCGGTAATGACCGACGTTTCGGTCACTTCAACCTCGAGCAAATGCTCGCTCGCACCATAATCGGCAAAGATCCGCGAAATCCTGGCGGGCAGATCGGGGGTGAATTCGGATGCACCAATATTGACCGCCAGGCGAGGGGGGAGGCCCTTCTTCACCAGAGCCAGTTGCGCGACCGCTGCTTCGCGCAGGACCCAGTCGGTCAGATGCGAAAGCAGACCCGCGCGTTCGACCACGGGGATGAACGTTGCCGGAGAGAGATGCCCGAGCAACGGGCTTTCCCAGCGGACCAGCACTTCGGCCGACAAGGGACGTCCGCTCTCCGCGCAGACCTTGGGCTGATAGCAGACGTGCAGCTGGCCCTGTTGCAACGCCGTTATCAGCTCGGCACGGATCGAACTGGCCAGACGCATGTCGGACATGGCCGCCCCTTCGAGCTGGAGCAGTCGCCCACCACCCTCGCGCCGCAGAAGTCGCGCGGCTTCCATCAGACGTTCAAGCAGGGGTTCCCCGCACTTTGCCATGCCGATCTCGGCCGTCACCGCCGAAAGGGAAAGACGCGACCGCACCCAGGTCAAAGGCTTGCTGTCGCGAACCTTGAGTTCGACCAGCGGCTGCAAGGCTTGCTCCAGAACAGCGAGGCTGTTGCCGATCACCGCCCAGGCATGGCCGTGCACTTTGAACACTTCAAGACCGGCCCGCCTCGCCATCCTGTCGATCAAGGTCTGGATCCGGCCTTCGCCTTGTCCTTCGAACCTGCTTGCCAACTCGGGCTGGCTGTCGATCTTCACCACTGCCACCGCTTCGCCCGGTCTGGCGCGGGAAAGTCGGGCCAGGAAAGTCGCACGTCCGTCCGGGTCCGGTTCCTCCCGGGCTGCGGCGTGGCGCTGGGCGGCATTCTGCAGGTGGCTTTCGACCGTGGCGATCAACAGGTCATAATCGACTGGCTTGACCAGATAGTCATCTGCCCCTGCACGCCGACCCGAAATCATTGTCGTGCGATCATTGAACGCGGTCAGAAACACGAACGGAACAAGCGACTGCGCATTGCGGCGCGCCCTCAGGGTTTCAAGAAGCTCGATGCCGTTCATCCCAGGCATCTGCACGTCGCAGAGCACGAGATCGGGCAATGCTTCGTCCATCCGGGCAAGCGCAGCCTCGGCGTTCTCCGCCTTGTCGATCTGGAATCCGTGGTCGGCCAGTTCCTCTGCAATGTCGCGCAGGATCTCTGGCTCGTCCTCGACACAGAGAACACGGAAGTCCTTGGGTGAGAATGCACTCATCACGCCGCCTCCCAGAATTCGGTCGTCGTGACCGTCGCCAGTGGCAGACTGGAGCTCACCACTGTCCCTTGTCCAGGCGTCGACTGGATGTCGAGCAGCCCGCCGTTGGCGTCAATCAGGCTGTTGGCAAGATAGAGGCCCGTGCCGGCGCCGGGAACGGCCGTGCTGTTCGACCCGCGATAAAAGCGCTCGCGCACCAGGGGGAGCTCCTCAGCCGGTATGCCGGGGCCCTGGTCATGCACCGATATGATGCAACGCCCTTCTTCGATCTGCGTTTCGATCCACACCTTGCCGTCTCTCGGCGAGAATCGGCAGGCGTTTTCGAGGATAGCGACGAGCGCGGAGTGGATCAGCTGGCGATCGACAAACAGGGCCGTGCGCTCGACGTCGTCGTTGATGCGAATTTCAATGGCGCGCTCACTGCCTGCCGAGGCAACCGCTTCGCGCAGAATACTGCCCAGAGCAACCGCTGCAGGGCGGCACGTCGTCTGCCCTTCTTCCATGCGTACCAGTTGCAGCGCGCTTTCCATCACGTCACGGATGCGCGAAACGGCGCGGCGGATCATGTCGGACCGTTCCACGACGGTGTCTTCCGTAAGCCGTGACGCCCGCCGCTTCAGGATCTGGCCGCTGCTATCGATCACGGTGAGCGGCGTGCGGAATTCGTGGCTGAGGATGTTGATGAACCGCCTCTGGCCCGTGGTGATGCGGCGTTCGGTATCATACGAACGACGCACTTCGGCTTCCTGGGCCACGATCCGTTGATGCGCTTCGCCAAGCTTCTGGCCCATTTCCACCAAACGGCCTGAAAGGTTGTCGACTTCGCTCACGCCGAACTTTGGCGCGGTCTGGTTGTATTCGCCTGCACCGATCCGGTCCATGAGCTGCTCCACTTCGCGCAAGGGCCGGGCAAGGCGTCGGCTCATCACCCGCGCGCGCCAGACGAGGAAGGCGAAGAACACCACGTAGAAGGCAAGCAGGATCAGCAGCATGATCACGCCGACAGTGACCAGTTGATCGTGCAGCGAATTGGCGTCAGCCAGGATCTGCGAAGCGGGTGCCAGCACCACCAGCGTCCAGCCAGGACCAGCAACCCTGGCATTCGTGGCCAGCATGTCGCGGCCGCCCAGCATGACGTGGCTTATCCTGGAGGAGCCACTGCCGACCGCCTGCGCAAGTGCCTTCAGTTCGGGGCGGCGGGTGATGTTGAACTGGTCCGGCTTGAACGTATCGGACCGTATCGCATCGGCGTACTTGTGGTCCTTGAGTTCGGTCAGCCCAAGATCCTTTTCGCCTGCCGGGGGCAGGGCGAGGATGGTTCCGTCTCGCCCCACCAGCATCGCGTAGCCCTGCCAGGGCAGGTTGAGCGAGAGGATGCGGCTGACCACGGTATCCAGCGTCATGTCGATCCCCACGACGCCCTCCAGCCGCTTCTCGCTGTATACCGGCGCAATCGACGAGACCATCCAGCCCGAACCTGCCGGATCGACATAAGCATCGGTCCAGACCACCTTGCGTTGCGGGTTATGCTGCGCATCCGCTTCGTAGTAGAAGTTGTACGTGGGGATGTTCATTTTCGGCGCGTACTGGCTCAGCACGTCGAAGTACGGGTAGATGCGATTGTAGCTGTCCCAGGTATTGAGATAGACCTGCCGCACCAGCGGCGATGCAGCCTTGATGTGGCGCATGGTGTGATCGAGCCGCGTGGAGCGCCAGACCTTTTCGATCTCATCCGCGCCGACGGGATGATAGCCGCTGTAGAATGCGGCAGCATCGTCGGGGCGCCCTCGTGTTGTGTGAAATACCCTGTCCGAACCGATGTGATACCGTGCCTTTTCCTCTGGGGGCGGATCGTAGGGCGTAGCCAGCGCTTCGCCAGCTTCCGCGCCAAGAAGGCGCGTCATGCCTTCGACACCACCGAGAGTGGCGGTGATGTTTGCCGATTCACGCGCGGCAATGTCCGTCAGGTACTTCTCCGAGACCGCCGTTACCGTCGCGACATTCTGCTGATACGTGAAGTTCCCCGTCGCCCAGTAGCTCAACAGAAAGCCCAGTTCGATCAGGCAAAGCGGTATGACGGCGGTACGCAGATAGGACGCGCCAAGCCATCGGGCCAGCGTGGTTTGCCTGCCTTGACCTTTTCGTGCGAGTCCTGCGAACACCCGTTGTTCCTTGCTGACCTGCCGTATACCCCTGGAAATACTAAATTTAGATTGTCGGCTCTAAGCAGAATCCCATATGCGCGCGCACAGACACAGGCCGGAAGGGCAGAATTCTGCGCAGGCGGCGGACTTGCCACCTGGCCATGGCGATGCGCTGCGCCTGCTCGCGCTGGTTGACCGTGCGGTGTGGATCTACGATTTCGATCATGTGCGCATGATCTGGGCCAATCCCGCCGGCTTGCGCTTCTGGCGGGCTGAAAGCCTCGAGGCGCTCTGTGCACGGGACCTGAACCCCACTGCCTTGGGCACGGCCGAGCGGCTGGAGAACCTGCGCCATGCGCTGGCGAGGGGCGAAGTGCGCAGTGAGCGGTGGACCTTCTATCCACAGGGCCAGCCCTTCCAGCGTGACTGCCGCCTTCATGGCGTGGCGCTCGAGGACGGGCGCATGGCGCTGCTGGTCGATGCTGCCGATGCGCAGATGCAGGTTGCGGACAGCTCGTTCGAGACGCGTGCGATCGAGGCGGTGCGGCAATCGGCGCTGATGATCTCGCTACTGAGCGAGGGCGGGCAGTGGCTGATGCACAACCCTGCGGCCGAAGCGCTGATCAACCGGCTGCACGGCACCAACCTGCCGGGACTGGACAACTTCGCGACGCTGTTCGCCCATCCCGACGAGGCGATTGCCCTGCGTGCGCGGGCGCTCGAAAGCGGCAGTGCGGAAGCGACCCTGCGCATGGCAGGTCCGTCCTTCCGCATGCACGAGGTCACGCTCCGCCGCCTGACCGATCCGGTGACGGGCAGGCTTTCGCTCATGGTCAGCCAGGCCGACGTGACCCGGGCCTACCGGGCCGAGCGCCGCCTGCACAAGGCGCTGGCGCGCGAACGCACGATTGCCGAGACGCAGCGCCAGTTCCTGTCGGTGACCAGCCACGATTTCCGCACGCCGCTGAGCGTGATCGACGGTTCGGCCCGTCGCATCGCCCGTCTGGCGGAACCCGGCAGCGTGATCGCCGAACGCGCCGAGACGATCCGCGACACCGCGCGCCGCATGACCGAGGCGGTGGATCGTACCTTGGGCTGGGCCTCGATCGAGGACGGCCGCGTCGATTTCCAGCCTGAGCGGGCGAACATCAGACCGATGGTGGAACGCGCGCTCCTCGCCCAGCGCTCGGTACATCCACATCGTCCGTTCGTAGCCGAACTGGACGATGTGCCCGATTTGATGCTCGACCAGGTTCTGGTGCTGCGCGTGCTCGACAACCTGATCGGCAACGCCATCAAGTATTCGCCCGAGGAACAGCCGGTCCGCGTGCGCTGCTTTGCCCGCAACGGCGAGGTGATGGTCTCGGTGACGGACGAGGGGATCGGAATTCCCTCCGATGAGCTATCAAAGCTCTTCAACCGCTTCTTCCGCTCGAGCAACGCGCGCCGCTTCAAGGGCAGCGGCGTTGGTCTGCACGCGGCGCGGTTCTACATGGAACTCCACGGCGGCCGAATCTCGGTAAAGACTACCGAAGGCAAGGGCTCGACGTTCACGCTGGCGTTTCCGGTGCCGGCCAAAGGTTAGGCAGTAGCCGCACCGCCACTTCTTCTGTCAGCCCCGCGCTAGTCCCCCAACACGATCAGAACGCTCGCTTCACGCTCGCGCCCCACGTCCTCGGTGTACCGACGTGGTTGTAGTCGAAGCCGAAGCCTGAGAGGTCTATGCGCGAAGTGAAGTAGATCTTGTCGGTGAGGTTGCGGCCCCACAGTGACACGGTCCAGTCGCCACGAACGTAGTCGATCCCGGCGCCGAGCAGGGCGTAGCCGCCTTGGCGCAGGCGGGGGATGTTGACGATCTCGAAGTATTGCGAGGACACATAAGACGCATCCGCGCGGAGGGTGAGGCGGGCGTTGCCGACTTCCCAAGCGGTCCAGTCGATCGCGGCATTGGCGGTGAGGGCAGGGGCGTTGGACAGGCGGTGGCCGCGCACGTCGAGGCCGCTGATCACCCCGCGCGTCGCCCGTGCATGGAGCAGGCCGAGCCCGGCGTTGAGCGACAGGGTCGGCAGGGGCCGCGCGTCCAGCTCCAGCTCCGCGCCATAGATGCGCGAGCGATCGAGGTTGACCAGCGTCTGCGTCGCGTCGACCGGGTTGACCGAAAGGAACTGCTGGTTGCGGTAATCGTACCAAAAGCCGGTGAGCGATACCGAGACCATGCCGCCCAGCCGCGCCTTGGCTCCCGCTTCGAAGGCGTCGAGAATTTCGGGCTTGGCGACGCCCGCTTCGGACGGATCGAAGAAGGCTTGGGCGTTGAACCCGCTGGCGCGGTAGCCGCGGCTGTAGCTGGCGAAGAGCAGCGTGCCATCGTCGAGCTTGTGATCGAGCGCGAGCTTGCCGGAGAGGTTGTTGCCGGAAAAGCGGCGGTCGAGCGGTGCGATCGGCGTGGCGACGAGGACACCGTCAACGCCCCGGATTTCCGAGGTCAGCCCGGCCTGCAGGCCTGTGTCATGTGTGAAGCGCAGGCCCCCGCGTAGGGTGGTGCCGCCGCCGAGCTTCAACCGGGCGTCGCCGAACAGGGCCCAGCTGCGCTTGTCCTGATCGAAGCGATTGGAGATGACGCAAGCGAACAGGCTGGCATTGGCGGTGCAGTCGTCCACATCGACGCGGCCGTTGCCGTCGACGTCAAGATCGGTCCAGAAGTTGAGGTCGGTCGCGTTGAACAGATCCTCGCGGTGGTGATGGGCGCCAACGATGACGCTCAGCGGGCCATCGCCCTCCCATGCGAGGCGCAGTTCCTGTCCGAACTGGGTGCCGCGATCGGTGTAGGGGATTTCGAGCACTTGGCGCGGGCTGCCGTCGGTGTCCTCGGGGACATAGAGGCTGCCCTTGTCCCAGCCGGTGACGGAGATCAGGGTGAAGGAATCGCTGAGCTTGAAGGTGCCGGTGAGCGCGGCCGACCAGGTGCGGGCGAGCCGGCGGGCGGTGAAGTTCGCCTCAAGTTCGCGAATTCCCAGTCCTTCGCGGAAGTAGCTGCTGCCCTGGCCGTAGGCCTCGTAAGCGCCGTTGCCGACGCCATCGGGGCGCGGCTTGGAATAGTTGCCGTAGTTTCGTGGGCGCTGCAGGCTGGTCGAGAGGCGCAGTATCAGCTCGGCGCTGTCGGACGGTTGCCACAGCAGCGAACCGCGAATGCCGTATTCGCGGGTGGAGGACAGGTCCGGCTGTCCGGCAAGCCGGTTGCGGAACCAGCCATCGGCGCTGGCGGCGGTAAAGGCCACGCGAGCAGCAAGGGTCGGGCCGAGAGCCATGTTCAGCGCGCCCTGCGCCTCGAGGCGATTGTAGTTGCCCGCGCCCAGCCTGAGGTAGCCTTCGCTGGCGAAGACCGGGCGGGCCGAAACGTAGTTGATCGCGCCGCCGGTGGTGTTCTTGCCATAGAGCGTGCCCTGCGGCCCGCGCAGCACCTCGACGCGTGAGAGATCGTAGAGGGCCAGACCGAGGAACGCGAAGTTGCCTTTGTAGACCTCGTCATAATAGGCGGCGACGGGTCCGGCCTGGTTGAGGCTGAAGTCCGACATCGATACGCCCCGCAGCGCAAAGATCGGGGTGTTCTCGCCTACCGTCGCGCTGAAGCGCAGGTTGGGGATGCGGGCGGCGAGGTCGTCAGCCTGGGCGAAGCGCGCGGCTTCCAGGTTCTCGCCGCCGAGCACGGAGAGCGAGATCGGCACGTCGCTCGCCTTTTCCGACCGCTTCTGCGCGGTGACGACGATCTCGTCCTGCGATTCGGCTTCGGCGGGCACATCGGCGGCTGGCGCGGGGAGGATAGCAAGGCCGGCAGAAAGGCCAGCGGCGAGGACGGACATTCGCAAGCTCCGGGGAAGGGTGCCCCGAACTAGACCGCGTGTGGTTTATACCTTTGGAGGAACGCCATCAGCAATTCTGCTTAGAGTCCAAGTTGCTCGCGGTCGGCCAGCGCGGCGACGAGTTCCGCCTGCGAGGCGGCGTGGCGGTAATTGGCGTCGATCTCGCGGATCGTGGCATCGGCCAGCGCTTCCTCGCGAAGGTTGACGACGAGGAAGTCGCTGGCGCCCAGCGAGAAGCGGCGGCGCTCGGCCTCGGCCATCTTGCGGGCGAGGGCGGCTTCGGCGGTGGCGAGCCCGGCCAGCTTTTCGGCGCCGGTCACCTGCGTGCGCAAGTTGGCGATCTCGACGCCGATCTGGTCTTCAAGCAGGCGCAGGCGCAGCGACAGTGCATCTTGCTCTGCCGCCACTTCGGCAATGCGTCCCTTGGCGGCGCGCTGTTCGAGCGGGACCGAGAAGCGCAGGCCAAGAATGCCCTCGGTCGGACGGCGCACCGGCGATCCGTCCCCGAAGTCCTTCGATGCTTCCACGCGGACGTCGAGCCGAGGCTTGAGTTCGTTCTCGGCGAGGCGGGCGCGGATGCCGGTTTGCTCGATCCGGGTGAGCAGCGCCTGGAGATCGGGCCGGGCGGCGATGGCGCTGCTCTGGTCGACAAGGCGGGGAGTGACGTTGTCAACCTGGCGCGGGGGCAGGCGATCCGGCGAGGGGACCACCGGCTGGCCAAGGCCATCGCGCAGGAACAGCGAGAGCGCGTTGGCCTGCAGTTGCAGGTCCTGTTCGGCGCGGACGAGCAGGGCCTGGCGGCGCACGATGTTTTGCTGGTTCTCGGTGCCGAGGATCGAAGGCCGCGCGCCGAGAACGATCTGGCGCTCGATCGAGCTCTGCCGTTCGCGCGCGAGCTCGAAGATCTCGCGGTAGATCTTCACCCGCAGGCCCGCCGCGACCCACAGCTGGTATGCCTCGATTGCGCGGCGCTGCACGCCGATGGCGACAAGATCGCGATCGAGTTCGGCCAGTTCGATATCGAAGCCGGCCAGTTCGCGCCGGCCGCGCCGTTCGTCGATCACCCGGTCGCGCAGCAGCGAGAACAGCACACCGGCCTTGATCTCGCCGAGTTCGTTGGTGATGGACTTGCCTTCGTACGAGGCGAAATCGCCGATCGACTTGCGATAGCCGCCATAGACCTGGCCGCCGTTGTTCTGCAGCGGTCGGTATGCCGAAACCTCGGCGGTGGATCCGTTGTAGTAGCCCAAGGGGCGGGCCGTCGCCTCGGCATTGAAGACGAGGTCGAACTGGCCCTCGGCAGTTAGCAGGCGGGCATCGGCCTGGCGCTGGCGGGCCATCGCCTCGAGGATTTGCGGCGCGTGGGTGGCCGAGGATTGCAGCACCTCGCGCAGGGTCAGCTCCTGCGCTCGCGCCGCGCCGCCCAAGGCGAGCAGGGCGAGCAGGGCGACGAGGAAACGGGCGATCACTTCGCGTCCTCTTCCTCGCCGTAACTGCCGCTGCCGTAGGCTCCGCCCTTGGCGTCGTTCTTGCCCTTGGTCTCCTCCTTGTCGGACAGGGCCTTGAGCCCATTGCCCTTGCGCGGCCCGGCATCGACCGGGGTGGGGAATTCCAGAGGGAAGTCATTGAGCTGGCGCCACAGTTCGTAGGCGATCGTCACCGTTTCCATCTGGATCCAGCCTCGCACCTTGGAGCCGAGGCGGACGTAGTTGTCGTTCGGCCAGGCAGGCTTGCCGGGCATCGGTTCCACCAGCACGCGGAACAGGCCGTTGGGCTGGGCCGAAGGGTCGATCGTCAGCACGCGGCCATCGAACATGCCCTGCGCCACCGAGGGCCAGCCGCTGAACTGGATGGCTGGCCAGCCTTCGAAGTTCAGCCGCACCGCCTGCCCCTTGCGCACCAGCGCGGCATCGCGGCCATCGACCAGCAGCTCGACAACGCGCTGCTGCCGCTCTGGCGCGATCGTGGCGAGGAGATCGCCGGCGCTGATCAGCGTGGCCCCGGCGGCGGTGTTGAGCGAGAGGATGCGACCGTCGCGGGGGGCGCGGACCAGCTGCGCCGACTGGCGGTTGAGCGCGATGTCGACCTTGCTCAGCTTGGCACGGGCCTCGGCCAGCTTGGCGTTGAGTTCGGCCACCTTGATTTGCGTGGCCTCGTAGTCGCGCCGGGCGGCAAGCCCTTCGGCGTAGAGTTGCGAGGAGCGGTTCACGTCGAGCCGGGCAGTGGCCATCGCCTGCTGGGCGGCTTCAATCTGCGCCACCACCTGCTCGCGCTCTGCCGCGAGGCGGGTGAGCAGGTCGGGATCATTATCGATGATCCGGGCGATCGGATCGCCCTGCTTGACCAGCTGGCCATCGACGACGAACCACTTCTCGACGCGGCCGGGCACGAGCGCGGTTACCTGCTGCACGCGGTCTTCGGGGTTGAGCGCGATGACATCGCCGCGGCCCGGAGCTGTCTGCACCCATTTGACTGCGAAAAGCAGCACCAGCAGCAGCGGGATAGCGATGGCGATCATGCGGCCGAGCGTGCGGGTGGTGCGCGGCACCTTCAGGCTCGACAGCGTGGCGAAGCCGGAAAGGTCGTGCCCGTGGGTAGAGGTCTTGGCAGCCATGGCTCAGCCCTCCCCTCCTGCGCCAAGGGCCGTGTGCGCAAAATGCATCACGTCGTCCACGGTCAGGCCCTCGGCCTGCCTGTCAGGGCCAAGCCACAGCCAGGAGTCACGCTTGAGGCCCTCGGGACGATTGGTGAACTGCAGGATCGTGGTGCCGTGGGGCCGCAGCGCGGCAAGCGCGCGTTCCAGGCGGGCTGGCGGGAGCATGTCGTAGAGTGGCGAGAGCATCAGCACGCGCGGCCGCGCGACGAGAGCGCCTGCCAGCTTGAGCGCCATCGTCTCGCCCACCGTCAGCGGATAGCCCGAGCTGGAAAGCAGAGCGTCGAGACCGCCCGGCAGCGAGCCGACACGCCGAGCAAGCCCGACAATCTCGAGCGCATCGATCTGCGCCTCGGGACGGGTCGGGTCTCCCAGGCCGAGGTATTCGCGCACCGACATCTCGACGATGGTCGGCCGGTCAAGCACGATCACGTCCGAGCGCAGGCGATACATGTCGAGCGTGGCGAGGTCAGCCCCGCCGACCGCGACGATGCCCGAACGCGGCACTTCCAGCCGCTTGAGCAAGGTGGCGAGCGTTCGCTCCACTCCGGGCGCGGCCAGCACGCCGACTTGCGCGCCGCTCGGCACCGAGAAATCGAGCAAGTGATCGCCGTGGTGGACCTGGCGCAGGCGGATCGCGCCATCGGGCGGGCAGGCGGCGTTGTCCTTGGGTGATGCTTCCTGCGGCACTTCCCAGAACAGGTGCAGTTCCTCCAGGCTCGCCGAAAGCTCGTAGAGCACTTCAAGGTACGTGCCGAGCTGGGCGATGCCGTAGAACACGCCGGAGAGAATCAGCTCTGCCGCGACCAGCTGGCCGATCGACAGCTCACCCTGCAGGATCAGCCATCCGCCCATCGCCAGCAGGCCGGCGCTGGACAGGGCATAGAGCAGGAGCAAGGCAATCGTCTGGCCGAAGGTGTAGCGGAAATGGTGGCGATGCGCCGCGACATAACCCGCCGTCATCTCTTCCGAGCGCCGGATGGCATAGGCCATGTGCCGGCTGGACTTGTAGACGCCGTTCGACCCGCCGACCGTGCCAAGCCAGTGCGCAGTGGCGTGCTTGGCATGGCTCTTCGCGACGGCACTGGCGATCGAGGAATTGGCCCAGATCCGCCAGATCACCAGCACGATCAGCACCAGCACCACGTTGAAGGCAAGGAAGAACGGGTGGTAGAAGCTCGTCACCACAAGTCCGACGAAGCTTTGCAGAACGATGGTGAAGCCGCCGATCAGCAGGCTGGTCAGCGATTTCTGGACGATGCCCATGTCGAAGAAGCGGTTGAACAGGTCCCCGCGGCGGGAATCGACGAAGAACGGGTTCTGCGCATGAACCGCGCGCAGCGTGATCTCGGCGACAAGGCGGGCGAAGAAGCGGCGCTCGAACTTGGCAAGGAGATGGACGCGGAATGCGCTGAGTACGCCCCAGATCAGCAGCAGGACGAACAGGATCGCGGCCAGCGTGAGCAGTGGTGCCGGCATGGCGGTGTTGGCGACCGAGTTGATCAGCAACTGCACCGAGATCGGCGTCGCCAGCGAGAGCAGCGAGATCGCCGCGCCGAACAGCAATGCGAGACGGAAGAACGCCGTATCCGGCCCCAGCACCGGCCCTGCCCAGCGGAAGAAGTCGCGGAAGGTGGGAACAGGGTGGTGCTCCGCTTGTGCGGACGCGTCGGTCTGGGGGGCTGCCATCGTGTCTCGAGAATCCGTTCTTCGCAGTTGCAGCACAAATGGGGATGGTTCGGTGACTTTGTGCCAACGTTGTGTGAACTTTTTTTGCTGTCCTGCAAGGTGTGCTCGGGGGCAGACGAGGAGCGTTCGAGCGGATAAAGCGCCGGTGCGAACGGTGAATCGGGAACGGAACCCACGGCTTCCGGTTCGCCTCGGTGGGTGTGGCGCGACCTAGCGAGGGCGTGCCGCACGCGCTCATGCACCGTTGGCGCGGATGTCTCGTGCGAAGCGGTGAAACTGGAAAGTGATGGCGAATGAACGACTTGGGCGTTGAAGCAGGCGTGACCGTGGCCGAACTGATGGCGTCGAGCGGGGTCCCGTTCGGTACCAGCGGCGTGCGCGGGCTGGCCTCCAGCATGACCGACAAGCTGTGCCATGCCTATGCCACTGCCTTTCTCCAGTATCTGCGCCAGATCGGAGAGTTCTCCACTGGAGATCGCGTTGCCTTGGCCGGTGACCTCCGGACCAGCACGCCGCGCATCCTGGCCGCCTGTGCCACCGCGGTGCGTGATTGCGGCGGGGAGGTGGTGTTCTGCGGGCTGACGCCGACGCCGGCGCTGGCGTTCCATGCGATGGGGAACAACGCTGGCGTGGGCATGCCTTCGATCATGGTCACGGGCAGTCACATTCCGGCCGACCGCAATGGCATCAAGTTCTATCGTCCGCACGGTGAAGTGCTGAAGAGCGACGAGGCCGGCATCGTCGGGCAGCGGGTCAAGATCGATCCCTCGCGCTTCGGCAACGATGACAGCCTGTTGGCGCCGGTGCCCCTGCCCGAGGTGACGCCGGTCGAGGACGAATACATCGCGCGCTATGTCCGTCATTTCGGGGCAGATGCGCTCAGCGGACTGACCATCGGCGTCTATCAGCACACTGCGGTGGGGCGCGATGTGCTGGTCCGGGCGGTCGAGGCGCTGGGCGCCACTGCCGTGCCGTTCGGGCGCGAGACGGTGTTCGTGCCGGTCGATACGGAAGCGATCCGCGAGGAAGACATTGCACTGGCTGCCAGCTGGGCGGCCGAGAACAAGGTCGATGCGATCATTTCCACCGATGGCGATTCCGACCGTCCGCTGGTGGCCGATGCCAACGGGACGTGGCTGCGCGGTGACATCGTCGGCCTGCTGTGCGCGCGGGCGGTGGCAGCGGACGTGGTGGTGACGCCGGTCAGCTCAAACACCGTGCTGGAATTGAGCGGCGCGGCGCCAAAGGTGGTGCGCACGCGCATCGGCTCGCCCTACGTGATCCGCGCGATGATGGACGCGGCCGACGCGGACACGAGCGCGCGGGTTTGCGGTTACGAGGCCAACGGCGGGTTCCTGCTCGGCAGCGCGGTCGACGATCTGGCGCCACTGCCAACGCGCGATGCCCTGCTACCGATCATCGCGGTGGTGATGAATGCCAGGGAACGCCCTCTGGCCGAAGTCGTCGCCGAACTGCCGCCGCGCTTCACCTTCTCCGATCGCGTCGCCGATTTCCCGCAGGAAAACAGCGCCGCGCTGATTGCCTTCCTCAGCCACGGCGAAGAAGACGAGCAGCTTGCCCGCATCGCCCGCCTGTTCGGCGAGATTGCCGGCTTCCCCACCGGCATCGACACGACCGATGGCTATCGCATGAGTTTTGCTGATGGCGCGATCATCCATTTCCGTCCCTCCGGCAATGCGCCGGAATTGCGCTGCTACAGCGAGGCGGAGACCGAGGAGAAGGCGCGCGACCTGAATGCCCGGGCACTGGCCCACGTGCTGGCAGACGTCGTGCCCGAAGCGGTTGCATTCGGCGCATCCCATCGCTAATATTGTATGCAACACATACAAATTATCGGTTGAGGAACAGGCAATGGCCCAGATTATCGATGGCAAGGCGCTGGCCGCGCAGGTGCTGGCGCGCACCGCCGCAGAAGTGGCGGAAATCGTCGCAGCGGGCGGTGATGCGCCCGGCCTTGCCGTGATCCTTGTCGGCAACGATCCGGCGAGCGAAGTCTATGTCGGTCGCAAGATTGCCCAGTGCCGCAAGGCCGGCATCCGCTCGATCGAGCATCGCCTGCCTGCGGACACCGCGCAGGACGTGGTGCTGGCCCTGATCGACGAGCTGAATGCTGACCCCAAGGTCCATGGCATCCTTGTCCAGTTGCCTCTGCCCAAGCACATCGACGCAGCTCTGGTGCTTGATCGCATCGATCCCGGCAAGGATGTCGACGGCTTTCACCCCGTCAACGTCGGCCGCCTTTCCACCGGTACGGGCGGCCTCGTTCCTTGCACTCCGCTGGGGGTCATGCTCCTGCTGGATAGCGTGATCGACGACTATCGCGGCCTGAACGTCGTGGTGATCGGCAAGTCCAATATCGTAGGCAAACCTGTCTCCATGCTTCTTCTCGAACGCGAAGCAACGGTCACGGTAACGCACATCGAGACGAAGGACCTGCCCGACGTGGCGCGCAAGGCCGATATCATCGTCGCCGCGGCCGGTGCGCCGCATCTGGTGCGCGGCTATTGGGTGAAGCCCGGCGCGGTGGTGATCGACGTCGGCATCACCCGCGTCGTCGATCATGATGGCAACACGAAAATCGTCGGCGATTGTGCGACGCATGAGCTCGATCACGCCAAGGCGGTCACTCCGGTGCCGGGCGGGGTTGGTCCGATGACCATCGCTTGCCTGCTCAGCAATACGGTCCTCGCTGCCAAGCGCGCTGCAGTTGCATAAAACGCAAATTTAGAGGCGTTATTCTCATTTGCTTGAATCCGGAGGAACTCGCATAGCGAACAGGCCTTTCAGGCATCCTCTCCCAAACTTCAAAAGGGGCTGGCGCAAGTCGGCCCCATTTTTTTGTCCAGCGGTGACAGGATCAGCGAGGCGGAGCTGGCTTTGCCGGACGCACCAGCATGAGCAGGGGAATGGCCACAACACAGGCGATCGCCATTGCGTAAAAGTCGTTGATGTAGGCAATCATCGCGGCCTGCTGGTTTACCATCCCGTCCATCACCCGCAACATTGTCTCGCCCATGCCGCCATAGGCCGTCACCCGGTCCAGATCGAACGGCACCAGGGTGCGCGTGACATGCGCGCCGATCTCGGCGTGATTGACCTGGATGTTGCGGGCAAGCTCCACCGAAGCGGCCGAAATGCCGATGGAAGAACCAAGGTTGCGCATCAGGTTGCCAAGGCTCGAGGCATCGGTGCGCAAGTGCGGCGGCAGCGTGGCGAAGGAGATCAGGTTCATCGGCATGAACGTGAACGACAGGCCCAGCCCCTGCAGCAGCCCGGCGAAGATAATCGGGCCGCGCGGCATCTCCAGCGACCAGCCGGTCATCAGCCACATCGAGCCGCCCATCAGCAGCAGGCCCAGCGCCAGCAAGGCGCGCGCATCGACCTTGGTCATGAACCGCCCGAACAGGGTGATCGAGGCCAGCATGCCGATGCCGCGCGGGGCCAGCAGCATGCCTGATTGCAGCGGAGTGTAGCCGTAGATTTGCTGAAGCAAACCCGGCAGCAGCGCCATGACCGACATCATCACCAGGCCGATCAGGAACATGAAGGCCAGGCCGACGGTGAAGTTGCGGTCGTGGAATAGCGCCGTCGGGAACAGCGGCTGCGCCGTGCCGGAAAGATGGAACACGGCAAGCCAGGCTCCGGCCAGGGCCACGACCGCGTAAGTCACGATCTCGGCCGAGGCGAACCAGTCGAGCGTCAGGCCCCGGTCTAGGATCAGCTGAAGCGCCGAGACTGTCAGCGCCACCAGCAGCCAGCCAGTGAAGTCCACGCGCCGCTGCCGCGTCGGGGTCTTGGGAAGATAGAGCCACAGCAGGAGGAAGCAGATCAGGCCCACCGGCAGGTTGACGTAGAAAACCCACCGCCAGTTGTAGTTGTCGGTCAGGAAGCCGCCGATGATCGGCCCGGTGATCGGTCCCAGCATGACGCCCTGGGTATAAAGCCCCATCATCCGGGGCCGTTCCGCCGCTGTGCTGGAATCGAGCGTGACTGTCTGGGCCAAGGGCGAGAGGAACGCGCCGCCGAGTCCCTGCAGGATCCGGAAAAACACCATCTGTTCAAGATTCTGCGCCACACCGCACAGCATCGAGGCCACGGTGAACAGCAACACCGACATCAGCATCATGTTGCGGATGCCGAACTTGTCCACCAGCCAGCCTGCCAGCGGCAGCGCCACGGCCGAGGCCAGCACATAGCTGGTCAGGACCCAGGTGATGGTATCCTGCGTCGCGCTAAGCGAAGCCGTCATGTGCGGCAGGGCGACGTTGGCGATCGTGGTGTCGAGCGTGTACATCACCATCGCCGCCATCGAACCGACCAGCATCAGCGGCCGGTTGCGCGAGACCAGCGGTGGTTGCTCGGCGCTACTTGCCGACATGGACGGTGACGTCGGAACTGAGGCCGGCGATCAGCGGTCGCTCCGACTTGCTGTCGATGGCAATGCGGACCGGCACGCGCTGGATCACCTTGACCCAATTGCCGGTGGCGTTCTGCGCCGGGAGAACAGAGAATTCCGAACCCGTGCCGGCTCCGATGGATTCGACGTGTCCCTTCAGCTTCAGTCCGGGATAGGCGTCTATCTCGATCTCGGCCGGCTGGCCGGGACGCATGTGGTTCAGGTCGGTTTCCTTGAAGTTCGCGTCCACCCGGGCGCTGCCGTCGCGCACGATCGAGACCATCGGCACGCCGGGAAAGACCATCTGGCCGACCTGCAGGCGCGTGACTTGCGTGACCACGCCATCGGCGGGCGCGCGCACGACCGTGCGCTCCATGTCGAGAGTGGCCTTGGCGCGATTGGCCTGCGCGGCGGCGATGGCGGGATTGACGCCCGGCACCTGCGCACCGGTGGCCAGTTCCGAGCGGGCCTGCGCCACTTCGGCGCGGATCGAGACGATGCGGTCGCGAGCCACGGCCACGGCATGCTCTGCCGCGTCCATGCGAGCGCGGGTGTTGAAGCCCTTGTCCATCAGCGCCTTCTCGCGCGAGAAGTTGGCTTGGGCGAGGGCAAGGTCGTCGTTGGCGGCGGCAAGTGCCGCGGCCTTGGCGGCGACGTCGGCGTTCAAGGCGGTAACCTTGGCCTGCGCCGTGGCAATCTGCGCATCGGCCTGGCGGATCGTGGCGTCGAAAGTGGCAGGGTCGATCGTGAACAGGACGTCGCCCGCCTTGACGTGCTGGTTCTCGCGCACGTTGACCTTGGTGATCAGGCCGCTGACCTCGCCGGCGACGGCGACGATATCCTGCTTGATATAGGCGTTGTCGGTGGAGACGGTGCCCTGGTTGCCGAACCAGTACCACAGCGCGCCGGCCACGACGACGACGGGCCCGAGCACCATGAGGATCGTGCGGGAGCGCCTCGAACGGGTCTCGCCAACGTGCTCCTTCGCGGCTTGCGCGGCAGGTGCGTTCTGGGGGGGAAAGGGATCAGCCTCGGCCATGGATCAGGTTCGCTTCGGGAGTGGGGTCATCGGAAAGGTTGCTGCGCACACGTTCGAGCAGCGAAAGGAGTTGAGCGTGTTCTTCATCCGTCAGGCCGGAAACCGCCTCGCCGATGGCCTGCTGCGCCAGCGGCGTCATCGACCGGATCAGCTCCTCGCCCTTCGCAGTAAGATAGAGGCACCAGCAGCGCCGGTCGGCGGGGTTATCGCGCCGTTCGACCAGCCCCATCTTCTCGAGCCGGTCGATCATGCGTCCGGCCGTGATCGGCTCCACTTCAAGCCAGCCTGCCAGGGCGCCCTGGTTGGTGCCCGGATCGCGCTGGATCGCGGCCAGCATGCGCCACTGCGGTCCGGTCACGCCGAAGTGCTGGGCACTGGCGGCAAAGCGCTTGCGGAACAGGCGCCCGACGTCAGATGACAAGAAGGCCACGTTGACTTTCATGCCGTGGCGATAATAGCAATGCTTACATTCTACAATCCGGAAAAAGAACAGGATGCTTGAGGAGGAATTGGGCGCGGCAAGCCGCTATCAGGCAGCGGCGCAGGGGGCCTTGGCCAAGCGGCTGGAAGGCGCGCGGATCGATGAGCATCAGCGTGCCGCCCACGGCCTTGCCTGGATCGCGACAAGCGTTGCCGCGCTTGAGGCAGTGGCGGAATGGGCCGAACGGTCTGGCTCTGCGCTCGACCAAGCGGTGGCCCGCCTGGCCTTCGCCGAGACGCTGGGCCAGATGGTGGGCGGCCTGCCCATGGGCCAGAACGAGATTCTGCGCCCGGCCGATCTGGGGCTGAGCGCCGAGGCGCGCGAACTGGCGCAGGATTGCGCCGGCCTGCTCGAAGTTGACCATGCCGAAGCGCGCGCCGAACTGGCAAGCAATCTTGCCGCGGGGCAGTGGCCGTCCGAAGGCCTCGGCGATGCCGATCTCGATACGATCCGCGACCAGTTCCGCCGTTTCACCGATGCCGAGATCGTGCCCCACGCCCACAAGTGGCACCTCGCCAATGCGCTGATTCCGGACGAAACGGTACGGGCAATGGCCGATCTCGGCACGTTCGGGGTGTGCATCCCCGAGGCGTTCGGCGGGCTTGGTCTTGGCAAGCTGGTGATGTGCCTCGTCACCGAAGAACTTTCACGCGGCTGGATCGGCGCCGGGTCGCTCGGCACGCGCTCCGAGATTGCGGGCGAGCTGATCGTCCTGGGCGGGACACAGGCGCAGAAGGCACAGTGGCTTCCAGCCATCGCCAGCGGGGAGGTCCTGCCGACGGCGGTGTTCACCGAACCCGATACCGGGTCCGATCTCGGCTCGCTGCAAACCCGCGCACGGTGGGAGGGCGAGGGCTGGGTGATCGATGGCGCGAAGACATGGATAACCCATGCCGCCCGGTCGGACCTGATGACCTTGCTGGCCCGCACGCTCCCAGATGCCAAGGGCTATGGCGGGCTGTCGATGCTGCTGGTGCCCAAGCCCCGCGGGACGGAGGATGAACCTTTCCCGGCGGCAGGCATGAGCGGCAGCGAGATCGAGGTTCTCGGCTATCGCGGGATGCGCGAATATGCGCTGCAGTTCGATGGCCTGCGCGCGCCGGGCGATGCCTTGCTCGGCGGCGAGGAGGGGCAGGGCTTCAAGCAGCTGATGCGGACTTTCGAGGGTGCGCGCATCCAGACCGCCGCGCGCGCTGTCGGCGTGGCAAGACGCGCGCTGGAACTGGGGCTGGATTACGCGCTGAACCGCAAGCAGTTCGGCAAAGCCATCGTCCTGTTTCCGCGCGTGGCCGACAAGCTGGCGATGAGCCTGGTCGACATGGTCCTTGCGCGCGAGCTGACCTATGCCGCCGCCCGCGCCAAGGATTCAGGCAAGCGCTGCGATATCGAGGCCGGCATGGCCAAGCTGCTGGCGGCGCGCGCGGCATGGTCCAACGCCGATGCCTCGCTGCAGATCCATGGCGGCAACGGCTATGCGCTTGAGTATGAAATCAGCCGGGTGCTGTGCGATGCGCGCATCCTCAACATCTTCGAAGGCGCGGCGGAAATACAGGCGCAGGTCATCGCGCGCGGGCTGCTGGAAGGGCGCAATTGATGGGTGACGTGGCCGGGGATCGGTGGGACGCGTGGATTGGCCGGACCGAGCGGCGGGTTGACCGCGCCGACGCCGGACTTGCCGCGCGCTGGCTGGCAACGCTCGATCGCGCGGCGCCCCCCGACGGGACCATGCCGCAAGGCTTCCACTGGTGCCTGTGCACGCCCGATGCGCCGACATCGGCGCTTGGGGCTGACGGTCATCCGCTGCGCGATGACAGCCCGGACAGCTTCCTGCCGCCGGTGCCGCTGCCGCGCCGGATGTGGGCGTCGAGCAAGGTGGAGTTTCTTGCGCCGCTCGTGCTTGGCGCGGCGGTCGAGCGGCGGTCTTCGGTTGCGGCGATCACTGAAAAACGGGGTGCCAGTGGAGCGCTGGTCTTCGTGGATGTTGCTCATGAGACGCTGTGCTATGGCGAATTGGCCGTGCGCGAAGTGCAGAGCGTGGTCTATCGCGATGCCGCCGCCGCTGGCTTGCCCTTGGTCCCGCCGCCGTTGGGGGAGGGCACCTTCCATCCGGGGTCATGGACCGCGCACCGGGCGATAACCCCGGACGAGCCGCTGCTGTTCCGCTATTCGGCGCTGACCTTCAACGGCCACCGTATCCACTACGACCTGCCATATGCCACGGAAGTCGAAGGCTATCGCGGGCTGGTCGTGCACGGGCCATTGACGGCGACGCTCCTGCTCGATCTGGCGCAGGCAGAGCTGGGCGACAACGCGCTGAAAAGCTTTGCCTTTCGGGGGCTTTCGCCAGCGATCTGCGGCGAGGCGCTGCATCTGGTAATGCGCGAGGATGGGGGCGCGGTCGAACTCGCCGCCTTTGCCGCCGATGGACGTCAGGTCATGGCGGCAAGCGCCACGACCTGAACCGTTCGTCGTTCGTGCCGAAGCTTCAGGCTGCGGGAATCGCCCGCTCGCCAACGATGTTCAGGCCATAGCCTTCGAGCGCGACGAGGTTGTGGTGTGAGTTGGTCAGCAGGATCATGTCGTGAATGCCGAGGTCGGCAAGGATCTGCGCGCCGATGCCGTAGCTGCGCAGCTCCATGTCGTGCCCCGCGGTGCCGCCGACCTCGCGGATCAGCTGTTCGGGATCGGTGGGCATCAGCAGCACGATGACGCCTGAGCCTGCCTCGCCAATCTCGCTCATGGCGCGCTGCAGGATGCGCTTGCGCGGTCCCGGCTGGCCGAGCACATCGGACAGGACCGAGATCGAGTGCATGCGCACCAGCGTCGGTGTGTCGGGCAGGATGTGGCCCTTCTGCAGCACGAGATGGACCGAGCCGTCGACCTTGTTGCGATAGGTCTTTATCGTGAACTCGCCGCCGTAATCGGTGTGGAACGGTGCCTGGTTGAGGCATTCGACAAGATGGTCGTGACGGCGGCGATAGGCGATCAGGTCGCGGATCGTGCCGATCTTGAGGCCATGCTTGCGGGCGAACGGGATGAGGTCGTTGAGGCGCGCCATCGTGCCATCGTCGTTCATGATCTCGCAGATCACGCCCGAGGGGTTGAGGCCGGCGAGGCGCGGCAGGTCGACCGCGGCTTCGGTGTGGCCGGCGCGGACGAGGACGCCGCCATCGCGGGCGATCAGCGGAAAGACGTGGCCCGGAGTCACGATATCGTCACGGCCCTTGGTGGCATCGACCGCCACGGCAACGGTGCGGGCGCGGTCCGCTGCGGAAATGCCGGTGTCGACGCCCTCGCGCGCCTCGATCGAGACGGTGAAGGCCGTGCCATGGCGCGTGCCGTTGTTGCGGCTCATCAGTTCGAGGCCGAGCTTGTCGGCGCGTTCGGACGTGAGGCACAGGCAGATCAACCCGCGGCCGTGGGTGGCCATGAAGTTGATGGATTCGGGGGTTGCCATCTGTGCCGGGATGACCAGATCGCCTTCGTTCTCGCGGTCTTCGTCATCGACGAGGATGACCATGCGGCCATTGCGGACGTCGGCAATGATTTCCTCGACCGTCGCCAGCGCGAAGTCCTCATCGTCACTGTCGTCCATTGCCCGTTCGAGCTTGGTCAGCGTATCTGCGGTGGGATTCCAGTCAGGCGACAGGGCGTCGCGCAAGGTGTTGGGGTGCAGACCTGCCGCGCGGGCAAGCGCCGCCCGCGAAATGACCCGATCCTCGATGAGCTTGCGCGCACGCGCCACAATGTCCTGTGCCATGAGTCGCGTTTGTCACATCGCGATGGCACAGGTCAACAGAAATCACATCGTGATGTGAGGCTATCCCCAGAGTGTCGCACGATAACGTGCAAAGCAGCGCTCACCGCACATCAGACGCATCAGCGCGCCTTCGGCCATGGCCGTCGCACGGCGCGGGTCTTCCTCGACGAGCGGGCGCAACGCTTCCCGGTTCCAGTCCTCGCTGTGCTTCACGTCGAGCACGGCATGAAGATCGAAGTAGCGGCGTTCACGGTCGGACAGGCCGATGCGGCGCAGACCCTTGGCCACCATGGCCGAACGGCCCGGAGCGGTCAGTTCGATCACCCCAAGCGCGCCGACCGAATGCCACGCGAAACCGCGATTGGTAGCCATGCCCGTCATCGCGTTGGCTAGAGCAAGGCTCTCCCACACGGTGTTCTCGATGGTCGGTTCCACGCCCATGGTCATGGCCAAATCGTTGAGCATCGGTCCGTGCATGCCGCGCACGTTGCCACGGCCCATCTCGTCCCAGTAGTTGCGAGCAAGTTCGAGCTTGGCGCTGACCGGGAGCTTGACCTGCGTATAGGCGACAAGATCGTCGAACCCGGCTTCGCCTGCCGCTTCCTGTTCGAAGAACCAGCGCAGTTGCGCTTCATCGGCGTTTTCCGCGAGCCAGGGGAACAGCGGATCGCCCTGACCGGGACCGGTTTGCTTGAGGTCTTCGAACCATTCGACAAAGCCGTCGACATCGGTTGGCGCTTCGCCTGCGCGCTCGCGGACCTCGGCGCGCAGTTCCTCGAGAAACGAGGTTTCGAGATAGCGCATCTGCGCTTCATGCTCGAAATGTTGGTTCCAGTCGTCGGACGGAAACTGCGGACTCAGCCGCTCACGGTTCCAGCGGGCCAGCGTCTGCTGGATCGTGTCGCTTTGGAACCGGGGGCCAGTGGTGCTTCGCTGGTCGAGATCTATCTGCATGAAAGGCAAACGGAATTTCCACTCGCCTGTTCCGTTGCTAACCCATTGCGCGACGAAGCGTTCGCTGTGGAGGACAGTCGCCGCCGATCGCTTCGGCCACCATCTCCCGCAATGTGAGCTGCGCCTTCATGCGGATGGCCAGCAGCGCGGTGCCGCTGACCTTGCGCTGGACGAACAGCGTATCGACTGGCGGGACGTGCCACGATGCGCGGTCTGCCGCGACCTTCTCGGCCTCGGCGCGGACACGCTCGACAAAGGAGCGGTCGGAGAAATCGAACAGGCCGGGCTTTCCAAGATGGGCGATCAATATGTCCAGCATCCGGTCAAACGCCGCGCCGTGACGAGCAAGTTGTTGATCGGAAACGAAACCGACTTCGGTCAGGGCCACGCGCAGCGCATCGCGATCCTCGGCCAGCCCCGCCAGCATCATCCGCCGGTAGGCCTCGCTCGTGGCCACCGGAACCTCACGCGCGGCACCGAAATCGAGCAGCACGAGCTTGCCGGTTTCAGCCTGCCAGCGGAAATTGGCGAAGTTCGGATCAGTCTGCATGAACCCGAACGCGAACAGTTCACGCAAGGTCAGGCCGAGCAGCGCCCCCATGGCCTTGTTGCGCACTTCCAGAGGCGCGGTGAGTAGGCTTTCGACCGGACGCGCTTCGATAAAATCCATCGCCAGGACGTTGCGGCCCGAAAGAGGGGCGTATGCCTGGGGGACCAGAAATGCATCGTCGTCCGCAAGCATCTTGCCATAGCGTTGCATCATCTCTGCCTCGCGGAGATAGTCAGACTCCTCGTGGAGTTGCCGCTTTGCCTCGGAGAGTTGGAGATTGATGTCGAGGCCCTGAGGCAGCAGCCCGGAGACGCGCAGAAGCGTGGCGACATTGTCCACGTCGGCATCGATACTGGCAGCAATTCCAGGGTATTGCACCTTGATGGCCAGCACACGGCCATCGGGCAGGACTGCCTTGTGCACCTGCCCGATCGAGGCGGCGGCAATCGGCTGCGCCCCGAAGTGCCGAAACTTAGAGCGCCACCCCGCACCCCACTCAGCGCTCAGCACGCGTTCCAACTGGGCGGGCGGCATGTAATGCGCAGAATCCCGCAATCGAGACAGGATTTCGGAGAGTTCGCGCGGCAGAACATCTCCGGCGTCGAGCGAGATCATCTGCCCCAGCTTCATCGCCGCGCCGCGCAGGCGCGAGAGCTGGTCGGCAACTCTCATGGCATTGCCGGGAGTCAACAAAAGGTCCGACAGTTTCGGCGCTTCGCCGCGCGCCAGCCTGCGCGCGCCTTCCGCCAGCACGCCCCCCGCCACGCCGCCTGCCAGCTGGCCAAACGCAGCCAGGCGCGATAGCCGCGCCGAAGGCACCTTGCGATAACGCGATCCGCTCATTTCAACAGCCTTTGCAATCGGGGACGGATCAGCAGGAACGCGCGATAGCAGCGCTCCAAGACATGCTCCACCGGGCGCAAGCGGGCCAGCAGGCCAAGCCAGCGCAACGCCGGAATGGCCCGCCACATCGCCGCAAACGCCGCCGCGCCCGACAGGATCCGCTCGCCCTCGGCCACATGAAACCGCGCCAGCGCTTCGGTGCGATCGACCGGACACGGCTGGGCAGGATCGGCGATGTCGACAAAAGCGATCGCGCCCTTGCGATCAAGCCGCCGCATTGCCGCGATCTCGCGCGAGCAGATCGGGCAGGCGCCATCATACCACACCATCAGGTTCGGTTCCGGGGGCTGCGCACGTTCCATTGGCTGCATATGGGCCTCGTCCGGCGGTTGCGAGACCTGCCATTTGGGGAAGGGGCACTCTTGATAGGTGCATCCTATCAACCTAGGCTGCGATGATGCACCCCCGCCAGCTCCGCTATTTCGTGACCATTGCCCGGCTGCGGCATTTCGCCAATGCGGCGCAGGAATGCGGTGTTTCGCAGCCAACGCTGTCTGCCGGGCTTTCCGCCCTGGAGCGCGAGGTTGGTCATCGGCTGATCGAGCGTGACCGGAGATTCGTGGGGCTGACCGCGCACGGCGAGGCCATGCTGCCCTGGGCCGAACAGATCCTTGGCGCCGTTGCAGGCATGACGAGCTCGGTCGCCGCGAGTTCTGCGGCGATTACCGGCCAGTTCGCGCTCGCGGCCATCCCCGCCGCGCTGCCGCTGGCCGGACAGTTCGGCGAGACCCTGCTGAAGCGGCATTCAGGCCTGAGCCTTGCGGTGCGTTCAGCCACATCGCGCGAGATCGAGCGGGCGCTGAATAATTTCGAATGCGACGCAGGCCTGACCTATCTCGATCACGAAACTCCGGCCAATGTCCTGTCCGTTCCACTGCACGCTGAGCGCTACCTGTTCGTGACGCGGGCTGATGGTCCGCTCGGGAACTTGACCGAGATCGGGTGGGAGGAGGCTTCTGCGCAACCGCTCTGCCTGCTGCATCAGGGCATGCAGTTCCGGCGGATTCTCGATGCGCGAATGCTGGATCGCGGCTTGGCAATCACGCCGCGCGCAGTAGCCGACAGTTATGTCACGCTGTTTGATCTGGTCCGCTCGGGCGGGTTCTGCACAATCGTGCCAGATACTTATGCCACCCTGCTGGCGGGCCTGCAGTGGGCACGCTGCGCCGTGCTCGATGATGGTGACGAACCGCGCCGGATCGGGCTGGTGGTCGTCAATCGCGTGCCGTTGAGCCCGATGGCCAGCACGGCGCTGGCCGTGGCACGCAGTCTTGCCGGAGTTTGATAGGATAATCCTATCAGGCTTCGACTTTTTCGATTTGACCGGACGTGTCTTTCGGACAAGATCGGACTGCCATGGAACGATTGCCCCACATCATAGCCGCCCACGCTGGCCGGGAAGGCCCGCTGCTTCCGATCCTGCACGATGTGCAGGCCGAATATGGCCATGTTTCGGAAGAGGCCATCCGCACGATCGCGCAGGCACTGAACCTGAGCCGCGCCGAGGTGCAGGGTGTCGTCAGCTTCTACCATGACTTCCACGCCGAGCCTGACGCGCGCCCGGTCCTGAAGCTGTGCCGGGCTGAGGCCTGCCAGGCGCGGGGCGTCGATGTGCTGGCGGCGGGATTGCCCGAGAACGGGCGGGTGAAGGTGGAGACGGTCTATTGCCTCGGGCTGTGCTCGGTGGGCCCCAATGCGATGATCGGCAGCAAGGTCCACGCACGTCTCGATGCGACAAGGCTGGGCGCGCTGGTGGAGGCGTTGGCGTGACTGGCAACGTGACTGGGGGCATGACTGTGGTGCGGATCAGCGACGATGCGCTGGCGCTGGCCTGCGGCGCGGACGAAGTGGCAGAGGCTTTCGTGGCGGCGGGCTGCACTGTGGAGCGCGTGTCTTCATGGGGGATGCACTGGCTGGAACCTTTGGCAGAGATCGATGGCCAGGGCTTTGGTCCGCTTGAGCCGGGCGACGTGTCCGCAGTGCTCGCGGGGACCTCGCCCAAGGCGATCGGCGCCATCGAAGCGCATCCCTTCATCGCCCGGCAGCAGCGCTTTACCTTTGCCCGCGCGGGCAAGACCCGTCCCTTGAGCCTGGAAGACTACGCCGAGCACGGCGGTTGGCAGGGTCTTGCCAAGGCGCGGGAGGTCGGGCCTGAGGCAACGATTGCGCAAGTCACGGAATCCGGCCTGCGCGGGCGGGGCGGGGCAGGCTTCCCGGCGGGGATCAAATGGACGACTGTCGCCAAGGCCCAGGCCGACCGCAAATACATCGTCTGCAACGCCGACGAGGGCGACAGCGCCACTTTCGCCGACCGCATGGTGATGGAGGGTGATCCCTTCATGCTGGTCGAAGGCATGGTCATTGCCGCCCATGCCGTCGGCGCGCAGAAGGGCTACATTTACATCCGCAGCGAGTATCCGCACGCGATTGCCAAGATGGAAGCGGCAGTGCGCGCGTCGGCGCACCTCATCGCGCCGTTCGAACTGGAAGTGCGCGTGGGCGCGGGCGCCTATGTCTGCGGCGAGGAGACCTCGCTGCTCAACAGCCTGGAAGGCAAGCGCGGCGAAGTGCGCGCCAAGCCGCCGCTGCCAGCGCTCGAGGGGCTGTTCGGCAAGCCGACGGTGGTCAACAACGTGCTGACGCTCGCTGCGGTGCCATGGATCATGGCCAATGGCGCCGCGGCCTATGCGGCGGTCGGTTTCGGCCGGTCCAAGGGCACGATGCCGATCCAGATCGCGGGCAACGTGAAGCACGGCGGACTGTTCGAAGTGGGCTTCGGGATCACGCTGGGCGAACTGGTGGGCGACATCGGCGGCGGCACCGCATCGGGCCGACCGGTGCGCGCAGTGCAGGTGG
Organism: Novosphingobium subterraneum; assembly: GCF_000807925.1. Lineage (GTDB taxonomy): Bacteria > Pseudomonadota > Alphaproteobacteria > Sphingomonadales > Sphingomonadaceae > Novosphingobium > Novosphingobium subterraneum. The sequence continues at coordinate 142,824 of NZ_JRVC01000010.1, forward strand.
GCGGGCCATTGGGAGCCTATCACTCGCCCGCCGATTTCCACCTGCCGTTCGATTACGAAGCTTTCGCCGCAGCCGATGGCCTGATCGGCCATGCCGGGATCACCGTGTTCGACGATACGGCGGACATGAGCAGGCAAGCCCGCTTCGCGATGGAATTCTGCGCGGCCGAATCCTGCGGCAAGTGCACGCCTTGCCGCATTGGCTCGACCCGCGGAGTGGAGCTGATTGACCGCATCCGTGCCAGGTCCGGTCGCGTGCCGGACAAGGTCGAGGCGCTGCCGCAGATGCACAACGCCCGCAAGGTCGAGCGGACGCTGGCGGACGAGATCGTTCTGCTCGAAGACCTGTGCGAGACGATGAAGTTCGGTTCCCTCTGCGCGCTCGGCGGCTTCACGCCCTATCCGGTCCTTTCGGCGCTGCGCAATTTCCCCGAGGATTTCGGGGCAGATTTGACGCGGGAAGCGGCCGAGTGATGGGTTGCGTGAACATCCTTCGACAGGCTCAGGATGAGCGGAGTTTGGTTGGAGGTATCTCTCTCGACCCGCTCATGCTGAGCTTGTCGAAGCATGCAGGCGCAGCGGTGCAACCATGATCCTCGGCGCCGTCCTCGCCGGTGGCCGGTCCACCCGTTTTGGCAGCGACAAGGCGCTGGCCGAACTGGCTGGCCGCACGCTGCTGGCCCGGACGGTGGATGCCCTGTCGGCGCAGTGCGATGCGGTGGTGGTCGTGGGGCGGGTGGAGGCTCCGGCGCCGACGCTGCCCGATTGGCCGCGCGCGGACATGGGGCCATTGGGTGGCATCGCCGCTGCGCTCCACCATGCGAGAGACGCAGGCTATGACGAAGTGCTGACCTGCTCTGTCGACAGCATCGGCATTGCCGACGATCTGGCCGCCCAGTTGCATCCCGCGCCCGCCTATTGCGAAAGCCAGCCGGTGATCGGACTATGGCCCGTCAGTGCCTCGGCCACGCTCGATGCGCTGCTGACCAGCGACGCACGACATTCGATGCGCGCCTTTGCCGAGGCCATTGGAGCGCGGGCCGTGCGATTCTTCGAAAATCCTGCTAATATCAATACACCGGCGGATCTGATGGCCGCCGAGGAGCGATCCCATGGGTTATGAACGCCAGACCGATTTCGGCACCCCGGAAGTCCGCAGCGAGACGGAAGTGACCTGCTTTATCGACGGGCGCGAAGTAACCGTGCCCTCTGGCACGACGGTCATGCGCGCGGCAGCTCTGACGGGCGGTTCCATCCCCAAGCTTTGCGCCACCGACAACCTCAAGCAGTTCGGTTCCTGCCGCCTGTGTCTGGTCGAGATTGACGGCATGCGCGGGACGCCTGCATCCTGCACCACGCCCGTTGCCGAGGGCATGAAAGTCCACACCCAGACGCCGCGCCTGCAGAAGCTGCGTAAGGGGGTGATGGAACTCTACATCTCGGACCACCCGCTCGACTGCCTGACCTGCAGCGCCAACAACGATTGCGAGTTGCAGGATCAGGCCGCCGCCGTGGGCCTGCGCGATGTGCGCTACGGCTATGAGGGCGAGAACCATCTCGGCGCGATGCCCGACATCTCGAACCCGTATTTCGATTTCGACCCTTCGAAGTGCATCGTCTGTTCGCGCTGCGTGCGCGCTTGCGACGAAGTGCAGGGCACGCTGGCGCTGACCATCGACGGGCGCGGGTTCGACAGCAAGGTCTCTGCTGGCCTGACCTCCGACAGCTTCCTGGCTTCGGAGTGCGTTTCGTGCGGTGCCTGCGTGCAGGCCTGCCCGACCGCTACCTTGCAGGAGAAGGCGGTCAAGGAAATCGGCAAGCCGGAGCGCGCAGTCGTCACCACGTGCGCCTATTGCGGCGTTGGCTGCACCTTCCGCGCCGAAATGCGGGGCGAGCAATTGGTGCGGATGGTGCCGTGGAAGGACGGCAAGGCCAATCGCGGGCACTCCTGCGTCAAGGGGCGCTTTGCCTGGGGCTATGCCCAGCATCAGGAGCGCATCCTCTCGCCGATGATCCGCGAGTCCATCGACCAGCCCTGGCGCGAGGTTCCGTGGGAGGAGGCGCTGACCTATGCGGCGGGCCAGATCAACCGCATCCGTGAGACTTATGGCCGCAACGCCTTGGGCGGGATCACCTCGAGCCGCTGCACCAACGAGGAGACGTTCCTCGTCCAGAAGCTGATCCGCGCCGGCTTCGGCACCAACAACGTCGATACCTGCGCCCGAGTCTGCCATTCGCCAACCGGCTATGGCCTGAAGACGACGTTCGGGACGTCTGCCGGCACGCAGGACTTCGACAGCGTCGAGGACAGCGACGTCATCCTCGTGATCGGTGCCAACCCGACCGACGGGCACCCCGTTTTCGCCAGCCGCATGAAGCGCCGGTTGCGTGAAGGTGCCAAGCTGATCGTCATTGATCCGCGCCGCACCGATCTGGTTCGCTCGCCGCATATCGAGGCGGACTTCCACCTGCCGCTGCGTCCGGGCACCAACGTCGCGATCCTGACGGCCATTGCCCATGTAATCGTGACCGAGGGCCTCGCCGACGAGGCGTTCATCCGCGAGCGCTGCGACTGGGACGAGTACCAGCACTGGGCCGAATTCGTTTCGGCAGAGCGCAACAGTCCCGAGTTCCTCTCGCCGGTGATCGGCGTCGATCCCGAAGCCATCCGCGGCGCGGCGCGCCTGTTCGCCACGGGCGGGAACGGCGCGATCTACTACGGCCTAGGCGTTACAGAACACAGCCAGGGCTCGTCCACCGTCATGGCCATCGCCAACCTGGCCATGGCCACCGGCAACATTGGCCGTCGCGGCGTTGGCGTGAACCCCCTGCGCGGGCAGAACAACGTGCAGGGCGCGTGCGACATGGGGTCATTCCCGCACGAGCTTTCAGGCTATCGCCACGTTTCCGACAAGGCGACGCGCGACCAGTTCGAGGCCGAATGGGGCGTGAAGATCGATCCCGAGCCCGGCCTGCGCATCCCCAATATGCTTGACGCCGCCACCGATGGGCAGTTCAAGGCGATCTACATCCAGGGCGAGGACATCCTGCAGTCCGATCCCGACACCAAGCACGTGGCCGCCGGCCTTGCCGCGATGGAATGCGTGATCGTCCACGACCTGTTTCTCAACGAAACTGCGAACTACGCGCACGTCTTCCTGCCCGGATCGACCTTCCTCGAAAAGAACGGCACCTTCACCAACGCCGAACGGCGCATCCAGCCGGTACGCAAGGTGATGGAGCCCCTCAACGGATACGAGGACTGGCAGGTCACGCAGGAACTGGCGCGGGCGATCGGCCTGGACTGGAACTACACCCACCCGTCCGAGATCATGGACGAGATCGCGCGGCTGACGCCGACGTTCTCGGGCGTGAACTACAAGCGGCTCGATGCCGAAGGATCGCTGCAGTGGCCGGTGAACGACAAGGCCCCCGATGGCTCGCCGATCATGCACATCGACGGCTTCGTCAGGGGCAAGGGCAAGTTCGTAGTGACCGACTACGTGCCCACTGACGAGCGCACCGGCCCGCGCTTCCCGCTGCTGCTGACCACGGGGCGCATCCTTAGCCAGTACAACGTCGGCGCGCAGACCCGGCGCACGGCGAATACGGTCTGGCATCCGGAAGACGTTCTCGAAATTCATCCGACTGACGCCGACAACCGGGGCCTCAAGTCTGGCGACTGGGTAAAGCTGGCAAGCCGGTCAGGGGAGACGACCCTGCGAGCATTGGTGACGGATCGCGTGGCACCGGGCGTGGTCTACACCACCTTCCACCACCCGGCGACGCAAGCAAACGTGGTCACTACCGACTATTCCGACTGGGCGACGAACTGCCCGGAATACAAGGTGACCGCGGTGCAGATCACGCCATCCAACGGCCCGACCGACTGGCAGGAAGACTACGAGGCGCAAGCCTCGCGCTCGCGCCGGATAGTAGGCCATGACAGCGCGATGGAGCCTGCCGAATGAGCGCGCATACGGCCGAAAAGCTGGCGTACATGGCCAACCAGATTGCGCGCAACCTGGTGCATGACGACAAGCCGGTGGCCGCGGTGGCGGACCATATCGTTTCGTTCTGGACGCCGCGCATGATCGATACGCTGATCGCGCAAGGCTCTGCCGGGCTTGATCCGGTGGCGGCAGAGGCCATGGCGCGGGTGGCTGACGGGGCATTCCGGCCCCGCAGACCCGCGCAACCGATCCGCAGGTCCATGGCTCCGATGCCGGTTGACGGCACAAGGGCCTTCCCATTTCGCGAAGAGTTCGCTGATGGCCGGGTGTCACGCGCCCTGGACAGGCCGCTCATCGAAGAGGCGCCGGTTGCCCTGGAAATCAACGGCGTGGGTTATGCCGTGATGATGGCAACACCGGTCGATCTCGAAGACTATGCCCTCGGCTTCTGCCTGTCGGAACAGTTGATCGCCTCACCGCACGAATTTGTCTCGGCACAGGCCGCGCCTGTCGATGCAGGCGGGGGCGCAGGCGGGTGGATGCTGCGCGTGCAGCTTGGTGCCGAAGGAGCGGCTCCACTGCTCGAAAGGGCGCGTTTGCGCCTTGCCGAAGGGAGCTGCGGACTTTGCGGAATCGAGAGCCTGGAGCAGGTCATGCGGCCGCTGCAGCCGGTGACCGCCCGAGTCCGGATCGGGGCAGATGCAATCTTCAGCGCGGCCGCCCAGATGCGCGACCAACAGGTGATGGGCCGCGCAACGGGCGCAGCACATGCGGCCGCGCTATGCGATCCGACTGGCAAGATCCGCCTCGTGCGCGAGGATGTCGGTCGGCATAATGCCTTCGACAAACTGATTGGTGCAGCAGCGCGAGAGGGTCTGGCAATGGCGGATCATTTCGTCTTGCTCACCGCGCGCTGCAGTTTCGAGCTGGTGCAGAAGGCCGTGATTGCGGAGGTCCCGGTGCTGGCGACAATATCGGCAGCGTCCACGTTGGCCTGCGAGCAGGCGGCGAGTCATGGGCTGAAACTCGTCAGCCTTGTCCGACAGGACAGCCTGCTTGAGTTGTGATTGGCCGAGACAACGGCATTCCATAGGTTCTGTCTATCCAAACATTGCTTATCGATACTTTTCCAGCCCTGATGCGGGAGCTAGGTCATCCTGGAGAACAGGAGAAATGCGATGCCAACCCCGAAGACCGTGGTGATCCGAAACGTCCGGGTGTTTGACGGCGAGGAGCTGCTCGAAGGCGCAAAGTCGGTGATCGTGCGCGAGGGTAGAATCGCTACCGTGACTGATGCGGGTCAAGAGCCAGCGGTGGAGGGGGCGGCAACGCTCGTTGAAGGTGCTGGCCGCACGTTGATGCCGGGCATGGTCGAGGCGCATGCGCATTTGACTTGGGGCTCGTCGGTCGAGAAGATCTACCACCAGTTCATCCTGCCTGAAGACGAACTGAAGGTCGCGGCTTGGCGCAATGCGCGAGTGTTGCTCGACCATGGCTTTACCAGCGCCTATTCGGCAGGCGCGCTGGGTGATGGCATCGAGGTTGAACTGGCGCGCGCCATCGAAGCGGGCGAGACGCCGGGGCCTCGTCTGGTGCCTTCGACACTGGAACGCAGCCCGGAAGGGGCCGAGGGCGTCGACACCGGTGACGTGTTCAACGGGCGCGGGGCCGAAGCGATCCGCAAGTTCGTGGCCTATTGCAAGGAGCAGGGCATCGGCTCGCTCAAGCTGGTGGTTTCGGGCGAAGACGCCCTGAAGCCCGGCTCGGCCAGCGACGTGCTCTATACCGACGAGGAGATGGAGGCGGCTGGCGAAGCGGCGCGTGAGGCCGGCTTGTGGATCGCGACCCATGCCTATTACCCCAAGGCGATCGAGCTTGCGCTGAAAGCAGGCGCACGGATCATCTACCACGCCTCCTATGCCGACGAGGCCGCCGCCGATGCAATGATCGCGGCCAAGGACACGACGTTCTATGCTCCTTCGCCCGGTGTCTCGATCGCCGCGCTGGAAGCGACGCCACCCCCGCACATCCACATGAGCCACATGAAGAAAAGCGCGGCCGAGCGGATGGAACTGGAAGCCAGGCTGGTGCCTGCCCTCAAGGCCCGGGGCATGCGCATCCTGATCGGCGGCGACTATGGCTTTCCCTTCAATCCCAATGGCCGCAATGCTCGCGACCTGCAGATCTTCGTCGATCACTTCGGCTACACGCCGGCCGAGGCGCTGAAGGCAGCAACGGCCCTGGGCGGTGAACTGATGGACCTTGAGGTTGGCCGCGTGAAGCAGGGCTGGCTGGCCGATCTGCTGCTGGTCGAAGGCGATCCGACGCAGGACGTGTCGATCCTGCAGGACAAGAACCGCATCGCCATGATCATGAAGGGCGGTGCCCTGTACAAGGCACCCGTGGAGGTTGCCGCCTGATGACGACGATGTTCGATGTTGCCGTGATCGGCTGCGGTCCCGTGGGCGCCATGGCGGCCAACCTGCTGGGCAGGCAGGGTCTTTCGGTGGTCGTGCTCGAGAAGGAGACCGAGCACTATCCGCTGCCGCGTGCGGTCCATCTCGATCACGAGATGATGCGGCTGTTCCAGAGCGCCGGGGTGATCGACCGGGTGGAGCCGGACATGGTAGCGACCGATGGGCACCTGCATGTCGGCGCCGACCACGGCGTGATCCGCTACATGGGCACGGTCGGCAAGCCGCGCCCGTTCGGGTGGGCCAACGACTACTTCTTCTACCAGCCCGAGTTCGAGGCCCATCTGCGCGCGGCCTTTGCCGACAATGGCAGGATCGGCCTGCTGCTGGGCGCCGAGTTCACCGCGCTTGTCCAGGATGAGGGCGGCGTGACTGTGACGTTCGCGCAGGATGGCGCACAGCGCAGCCTGACGGCACGCTGGGTGATCGCCGCCGATGGCTCGCGCAGCCCGGTGCGCAAGGCATTGGGCGTGAAGCTCGACGACCTTGACTTCGAAGAGCCGTGGCTGGTGGTCGATGCCGAGGTCGAGGGGCCGGTGACTTTCCCGGACCTGACCGGCGTGCCCGAGGGGGCCGACTTGCAGCGCCTGTCGGTGATGATGTGCGATCCGGCTCGCCCGGCCACGGTCGTTCCCGGCCGTCGCAACCATCGCCGCTGGGAGTTCATGCTCCTGCCGCACGAAGACGACGCCGAAATGATGCGCGAGGAGAACGTCGCGGCACTGGTCGGGGCATGGATGAGGCAAGTGCCGCATAAGATCGTGCGCGCCGCGACCTATCGCTTCCACGGGCTGGTGGCGGAGCAGTGGCAGGTCGGCCGTGTCTTCCTCGCAGGCGATGCCGCGCACCAGACCCCGCCGTTCTTCGGCCAAGGCATGTGCCATGGCCTTCGCGATGTGGCGAACCTTGCCTGGAAGATGGCGGCGATCGTCAATGAGGGCGCGGACGAGGCCATCCTGACGACCTACCAGTCCGAGCGTGACCCGCACGTGCGCGGCGTCATCGGCGCGGCGGTGGCGGCAGGGCGCTATATCTGCGAACTCGATCCGGCCAAGGCGGCGGAGCGCGATGCCAGCATCCGTGCGCAATCAGCCCAGAAGCAGGGCGAAACGGCTGCAGACCTGATTCCGGCGATTTCTACCGGCTTTGTTGCGCAAGGCACGCCCGCAGCGGGCCAGCGCTTCATCCAGCCGGTCCTCGCCGATGGGCGCAAGCTCGACGATCTGGTCGGTCAAGGCTGGCGGCTGTTCGTACGAGACGGCGGTGGTGAGGGCGCAATCATTGCCAGCGAGCTGCCCGACAACGGCGCGGTCGAGCAGTGGCTCGACGCGCGCGGAGTCGAGGCCGTGCTGGTTCGTCCCGACCATTATGTGTTCGGCACAGGCTCTGCAGCCGAACTGCTCGCGTTGCGAGATGCGATGCTTCGTCAGAGGCAGGAGATTGCAGCGTGAGCCTGACACTCGCCGCAGCCCAGACGATCATTAGCACTGCACTGGCCCATGCGCGGTCGCGCAGTGCCAAGCCGCTCGCCGTGGTGGTGCTTGATGCCGGTGGACATCCGGTTGCCTTTGCGCGTGAGGACGGGGCGAGCCTGTTCCGCCATGACATTGCTCGCGCCAAGGCGATGGGCGCGCTCGGCATGGGCGATGATACCCGCGTCCTGGCCGAGCGGGCCAAAGGCAACCCGGTCTTTTTCCAGAGCGTGAGCGTGGCGGTGGGCGGCAACATTGCCTTCTCGCCCGGTGGAGTGCTGATCCGTGAGGCTGGCACGATCATCGGTGCCGTGGGCATCAGCGGCGATACCGGCGACTGCGACGAGGACTGCGCGCTCGCGGGGCTCAGGGCCGCAGGTTTCAATCAGGAGATACCGGCGTGAAGTTGCGCAGCATCGAAATTGCCCTGCCCGATCCCGCCGGCGCCGCCGCGTGGATGGTTGACGTCTGGGGCCTCTATCCCGCCGATGTGCGCGGCAGCACGCATTACCTGCGCGGCACCGGCACGATGCCCTACCTCGTCGCGTTCGAGCAATCGGATGAGGAATACGTCCGGTCGACCACTTTCGTGTGTTCCGGCGAGGAACTTGCCGCCATCAAGGCGCGCGTGACCGACAAGGGCTGGGCAGCAAAGCCGGTAACCTCTGCCGATCCCGGCGAGGGTGCGGGCCTGCTTGTCGAACTGCCCGAGGGCACGATCCTTCGCTTCCTGGCCGGATCGAGCGAGGTCGAGGCCATCGACGGCTTTGCCAAGGCCAGCAAGCGCGTGTCGCCGGTCAAGCTGACGCACGTGGTGTTCAACTCTGCCGATGCCGAACTCCTTGGTCACGCCGTGGAGGAGGTGCTGGGCTTCCGCGTCTCTGACCGGACGAAGGGCATGGTCTTCGTGCGTTGCAACGACAGCCATCATTCGACCGCCTTTGCCCGCGCCGGCTTTGCCAGCCTCAATCACGTAGCGTTCGAGATGGACGATCTCGATGCGGTGATGCGCGGCATTGGCTGGATGCGCGACAACGGCTTTGCACCGGCATGGGGCCCCGGCCGCCACGGCCCCGGCGACAATGTCTATGCCTATTACATCGCCCCGTTCGGCCCGGTGATCGAGTATTCGACCGCAGTCGAGAAGGTTCCGGCAGACTATCGCACCGGTAAGCCGGACGACTGGACCTGGCCCGAGCAGCGCATCGACCAGTGGGGCATCTCGGACAAGGACTTTGCCGGCCTGCGTGTGGCCGAGGAGCGCTTCCGCTGCCGCCGTGACTGGGAACCGGCACCACTTTGAACATCGACAGACGAGGTTTCGTCGGCGGCGCAGCCGCCCTTGCACTGACCGGATCGGCGGTGCAGGCAAAAGGCGTCCTCAGGGGAGACAAGACCATGGCCCGTTACATCAGTTTCCGCCGTCCCGACGGGACCCCCAGCTTCGGCCGCCTCGATGGCGAGACCGTACATGACCTCGGCGCCCAAGGCGCTGCGGCATGGTTGAAGGACGCCGTGGCAGGTGACCTTTCCGTGCTGGCTGCCACCGCGAGCTATGCCCGCGCCGACGTGCGCCTGCTCCCGGTTATCCCCAACCCGAACAAGATCCTCTGCGTCGGCCTCAACTATGCCACGCATGTCGCTGAAACCGGGCGGGATCAGAAGGAATACCCGGCGATTTTCACGCGCTGGGCCGACAGCCTGATCGCCGATGGCGAACCGCTGGTGCGCCCGCCCGAAACCACCCGCTTTGATTACGAGGGCGAGCTCGCCGTGGTGATCGGCAAGGGCGGCCGTCGCATCCCGCGCGAAAAGGCACTTGAGCACGTCGCCGGGTATTCGGTGTTCAACGATGGTTCGGTGCGCGACTGGCAGCGCCACAACATCCAGTTCACGCCCGGCAAGAACTTCCCCGGCACCGGCGGCTTCGGCCCTGCGCTCGTCACGCCTGACGAACTGCCCGATCTGGCCGAACAGCGCGTGCAGACCCGGATCAACGGCCAGCTCGTGCAGGACCAGCCTGTGTCGGACATGGTCTGGGACGTGGCTTTCGTGATCGAATACTGCTCGACCTTCACCACGCTGGAACCCGGCGACGTCATCGCCACCGGCACCCCCGGCGGCGTGGGCGACAAGCGTACCCCCCCACTCTACATGAAGGCCGGAGACGTGGCCGAAATCTCGATCGGCAAGGTCGGAACCCTGACCAACCCCGTCATCGACGAGGCGTGATGTCTGCTGCCGATGCGATTGCCGCGATGGGCAGTGCGCTCGGCCCGCAGGTGGTCGAGGCTTGTCGCGCGCTGTTCGATGACGAGCAGCGCGGGCTTGCCGCACGCGTGCCGGCCTTGGCCGTCGATTGCGTCTATGGCCCGCATGAGCGCCATCGGCTCGACCTTTATCGTACTGCCGCCGATCGCGACCTGCCGGTCGTCCTGTTCGTGCACGGGGGCGGTTTCCGGCTTGGCGACAAGGGTGATGAAGGTTCCTGGCAAAATGCCGCGGTGGCTCGGACGATGGCGGAGGCCGGGTTCCTCGGCGCGGCGATGAACTACCGGCTCCTGCCCGATGCGCGCTGGCCGCAGGGTGGCGAGGACGTGGCGGCGGCGGTGGAATGGCTTCGCGACAACGCCGCAGAGCATGGTGGTGACCCGGCGCGGATCGTGGTGGTTGGCACCTCGGCGGGGGCGGTGCATATCGCCACGGCGCTGAAGCTGCAGCCGGATCTGCCGGTGGCCGGGGCGGTGCTGCTTTCGGGGTTGTATGGTTACACCCCGCTGGATGCCAAGGACGAGCCGTACTACGGCCTGAACGAGGACTACGCGGCCAGAATGCCGCGTCAGGCCATTGCCTCGACCAGCATCCCCTTGTTCATCTGCTGTGCGCAGTACGATCCTCCACGCTTCCAGGCCGAATTCCTTGGCCTGATGGCAGAGCGTCTCGAACGGCACGGCGCTTTACCGAACGGCATGATCCTGTCCGGACATAACCACTATTCCATGGCCATGCACATCGGCACCGCCGATCGCCGTCTTACGGATGAGATGGTCGCGTTTATCAGGGGCGTGTAGCACCGATGTGACTCGTGCCGCGGGCGCGCGCGAGCTTCTCCTGACGGTCACGTTCGCGGGCCGAAGCGCGTTGTTCGTCTGTCCGCTCATCGTAGCAACCTGCGCAGGAGACCCCATCTTCATAGAGAGGTGAAGCACGCCCTTCCTCATCCACGGGTCGGCGACAGGCACGGCAAAGGACGTGGCTGCCGAGCGCAAGGCCATGGCCCACAGTCACGCGCTCGTCGAAGACGAAACATTCGCCGCGCCACAGGCTTTCATCTTCAGGCACTTCCTCGAGGTATTTCAGGATGCCACCTTTCAGGTGGTAAACCTCCTCGATGCCTTCAGCCTTGAGGAAGGCGGTGGATTTCTCGCAACGGATGCCGCCGGTGCAGAACATGGCAACCTTGGGGGTCTTTCCCTTACCCAGCAGCCGCTCGCGTTCACGGCGGAACCAGCCGGGGAACTCGCGGAAAGTTGTCGTCTTCGGATCAATGGCGCGTTCGAAGGTACCAGCGGCCACTTCGTAGTCGTTTCGGGTGTCGATCACGATGGTTTCGGGATCGGCGATCAGCGCGTTCCAGTCCTGCGGCGAAACGTAGGTGCCAACGCTTGCGCGCGGGTCGATGCCCTCGACGCCCATCGTCACGATCTCGCGCTTGATCCGCACTTTCATGCGGTAGAACGGCATGGCGGATGCGTGGGAGTACTTGACGTCGGTATCCGCGCAATCGGGCTGGGCACGGATGAAATCCACCACATGGGCAATGCCCTCGGCGCTACCGGCGATAGTGCCGTTCAGCCCTTCGTGGGCAACCAGCAGCGTACCCTTGATGCCTTGCGCCTTGCAGGTGCTTTCCAGCGCATCGCGCAAGGCGGCAGGGTCCGCGATTGGCGTGAAACGGTAAAGCGCTGCGACGGTGACCGAAGATTCCATGCCGCGCCCTTAGGGCAAGTGGCAGGGTTTGTCAGTCCCGAGACGCTGCAGCGAATGCTGCCGCGCAATCCTGCCACCGAGCATGGAGGCAATTACCGCCAAGCCAGCCGCAGCATCGGCGTTCTCGCCACAGACAAACAGGTCTACCGCCGCTACTCCGGTCTCCGGCCAGGTATGGATCGATATGTGCGATTCCGCCAGCATGGCCACCGCGGTCAATCCCATGGCTTCACCGAAATGGTGCAGATGCACGCCGACGACGTGCGCCTTGGCCGCGCTAGCAGCCATGCGCAGGACCTGTTCCACATGCACGGCATCATCAAGCCTGCAGCATCCATCAAGATCGGCGATGAGATGGACACTCGTGCCGGGAAGATGAACCATCAGGCGAGACTTTCGAACGGATGCGCAAGATGGGCAAGGGCGCTTTCGGCGGCAATCACGCCGCGATAGTGCGCTTCCTCGAACAGGGAAAGGCCCGAAAGGTCGGAGTGGGCAAACCACAGCGGCGGTGCCCCGCGCTGCGCCGCCATCCTGGCTGGATCCGACAGAAAGCCCGGCTCGGGCCGCACCATGGCATGGCCCCAGCGCCACACATCAATCCGCTCGATCGCGCCCGAAAGATCGGGGTTCATCGCCAGAAGATCATCCTGCACGATGCGCTGCCAGGCTTGCAACGTGCGGGTCATGAGAATCTTGCGGGCCTGGCTCGGCGTTTCACGGCTGAGCGGGACATACCAGGTCAGTACGGTCGGACCGCCATCCGCCGAAGAGGTCTGGTGCGTGGCGACGACATACCCGAGGCTTTCGCTCGCTGCCGAGACATTGTCCCACGCCAATGGTGCGCCCTTGCCACGCGGCGGGCGGCTGACCGTGACATTCGCCACGACCCACGGCGCATAGGTGAAGTGACCGCTGGCCGTGTGTTGCGGCGCTATTCTTTGGGCGACGAAGTGGGGCATCGCGAGGACGGCGGCGCGGGCGCGAACGATGCGTGTGGCGCTGGCGCGATGATCGAAGACATGGGCGAGTACCCCTGATCCGTCCGTTTCGATCCGGATCAATGACCGCGCCAAGCGCAGATGTAGCGCGATCCTGTCAGCCATTGCCCGGACCAGCCGGCCATTGCCTTCGGGCCAGGTCATTTCGCGGTCACCGTCGGCGCCCGCTGCCCAGCCACGACGCCCGGCGAAATAGTGGATGCCCGCCCAGGCCGAGACGTTCTCGGGCTCCGAGCCATAGTCATCCCTGCAGCAATAACGCAGGTGGGCGCGCAATGGGGCTGAAGTATAGCTATGTTCATCAAGCCATTGCGCGAAGCTTTGCCGGTCGAGCGAGCGGTATCGCTCATCCGTACTAGAGAGCGCCATGGGTGACGCGAATGCGTGCCTGCCATCCCGCCCGATGGCCTCACGAAACCCGGACATCGCAGACGTGAACCTTGCCTGCTGGGCGTAATCGTCATTCGAAAGCGCGGTCTGGGGGACAAGACCTTCCTGCCATTTGCCGCGCCATAGCAATCGCTCCTCAAGGTCGGCGCAAAGCTGCAGCGGATCATAGACCGGCGCGCCGTTCGCTTCGCCCGTTATCATGCCGAAGCCTCTCAGCATGTGCCGCAGGGCGCGGGCTTCACGGTTTGGCACCGGCAGGTAATGCGCGCCAAGCGGATAGGCGCTGATGGCGTTGCGATCCGATCGCCCGTTGCCGCCGGGCGCGTCTTCAAGTTCAAACAGGGCAAAGCGGGTAAAGCCGGCTTCGGCCAGGCGCCAGCCGGCGGCAAGGCCTGCGACACCGCCGCCCGCAATCAGGATGTCGATTTCCTCTACCGGGCCTGATGGTGCCGGAAACCGGCCTTCCCGGATCAGGTGGCCCCGCTGCCAATCGGTGCCGGACAGGGTGCCGGGCAGCGCTGGCTGGCTGCATCCCCCGAGCAGCGCCGTCGCCCCCGCTCCGACCGCTGCGCCAGCAAGCACCTGCCGCCGGGTTGGCTCAGCTTTCATAGCGGCCCCACTCCGCGGCGAAGCTGCGCACCAGGGCCTGGTTGTCGAGCCTGTTCACGGGCGCTGGGCGACGGGCCATATCGGGCGGAAAATCGAACATTGCGCGTTCGCTGGCGGGGGTAAGGAATCGGAGGTCTTTCGGCAGTTGCACCGCATCGGACGGGAAGACGTGGGCAGCCATGGTGAAGCCCCATTCGCCAAAGCTCGGCACATAGGCATGATAACCGCGCACGGTGAGCCCGGCGGCCTCCAGCGTGCTGGCGACGGTCCAATAGGAGCGCGGCGCAATGAGCGGGGAGGTGCTCTGCACCGTCATCACGCCACCCGGGGCGAGGAGGCGAGCGACTTGGCGGTAGAATGTCTCGGTATAGAGCTTGCCCAGCGAAAATTCGGTGGGATCGGGAAAATCGACGATGATCGCGTCGAACTGGCGCCGTTGTTCGCGCACCCAGCGAAAGGCATCGGCATTCACCATCGTGAGCCGAGGGGAGGCAAGCGCCCCGGCATTGAGATGCGCCAGTTGCGGCGTATCGCGGAAGAGGCGGGTCATCTCGGGATCGAGATCGACCAGCGTAACATGCCCAACGCGGCCGTCACGAAGCACCTCGCGGGCGGCAAGGCCATCGCCGCCGCCGAGTATCAGCACCTGCCGAGGCGCAGCGACCCGGCCCAGCACCGGCCACACCAATGCTTCGTGATAGCGATATTCGTCGCGCGTGGAGAACTGCAGATTGCCGTTGAGATAAAGCCGCAGATCACCGTCCTGCCGCGTAAGCACGATGCGTTGGTAGGGCGTGGAGCGGGCATAGACCACGGGCTCGTTGTAGAACGCAACTTCGCTCCAGCGCTGCAGCCGGTCGGCAAAGGCAAGACCACCAAGCAGCGAGGCGGCGACCAGCACCGCCGCGATCATGTCGCGCCAGATGCGTTCCTGGCGACGCAGAGCGATCAGCAAGGCGATCGCTACGGCCACGTTGGCAAGGCCGAAAACGAAGCCGGTGCGGATCATGCCCAGTTTGGGCACCAGCACCAGAGGGAACAATAACGAGGCGATCAGCGCACCGACATAATCATACGTCAGCACGTTTGAGACAAGTTCGCGGAAGGCGAACCGGTGGCGCAGGATGCGGATCAGCAGCGGGATTTCCAGCCCGACCAGCACGCCGATGGTCATCACCAGGGCATAGAGCGCAACCCGAAAGTCTCCCACCAGCGGGAAAAGCAGGAACAGACCGGCCGCAGACCATCCCCCCAGCGCTGCAATGAGGATTTCCACCCGGACGAACACCGCCATCTCGCCCGAACGCACATGGCGCGACAGCCAGCTGCCGACGCCCATCGCAAACAGGTACGTCCCGATGACGGTGGAGAACTGGGTAACGCTGTCGCCGAGCAGATAGCTTGCCAGCGTGCCCGCCAGCAGTTCATAGATCAGGCCGCAGGTGGCAACGACTAGGACCGAAACCAGCAGGATGACCGCAAGCGAAGCCGGCGCTGCATCCCGCCCGGCGTTGCTGACGGCAAGCGGTGCTTCATCCATGCACGGCGGCGGCGATGATATTGGATATGCCGATGGCAACGGCTCCGGCGAGCAGCGCCACGGCCAGGTTCTTGCGCTCGATGATCTCGCGCCACAACTCGCCCGGGGTCAGCTTGTCGACCAATACGAAACTGACGATGAAGATGACGATCCCCAGTCCGGCATAGAGCATCGTGGCAAGGAAGACGTTTGCGGTGAGCATGGCAGGCTCCTTTCAGGATCCGGTGATCATTTGTGCGATGGGCCGGTGTGGCCCGATGCGACGGGGCGGTCTTCCTCGTCGCTGTAGAACGAATAGGCGTTGAAGGCGGCGAACAGCGCCGCTGCCAGCAGCGCAAGGCTCCACAGCGCGAACAGGATCAGGCGTCTGGTCATTTGTCGCGGAACCTCCACCACAGGATGGTGACTGGCCAGGCGAACAGGACAATGACCAATGTCCACCACATTCGCCACGACATTGCGCCGGTCTCTGCTTCCACCCAGACATTGATCGTCTCGACCGAGCCCCAGGCGTCGTTGATTCCAGGGTCGACCGGCCAGCCATGCGCAGAACCGCTGACGTAGACATCGTAGGTGCCGCGCGGCACGTGGCCAAACATGGTGTCGCCATGATGGCTGCCTTCGCTCCACGCCCCATCGGAATCGGTGCCCGCATAGTGCTCGACCAGACCGAACGCATCGATCGACTGCTCGCTTGAACGATCGACCAGGTTGTATTCGAGATCGACCCAGCGGTTTTCGAACTGGTTGGTGTCCGCTTCGATGGTAACGAACTGCCATGGCCTGCGCACGATGATCGTGCCGACCTTGACCGGGGCGATCTGCCCGCCGACCGGAACCTGAACCATCGCACTTGTCCTGGTGCTCGGCCCGGCGAGTACAGCCATGGCGATCGCGGCGATGATCGAGACAGCCAGTGCGAGCTTGAACATGTTGCCAAGGTCGTCCTGCTCCATGCCGATCGCGGGCCGGAACAGCATCGGCCCTCTCGCTGCCTTGCGCCTCGGCAGACTGCGACGCCTGAGGCCGAAGGCGGCTTCGACATCGGCTTCAGGCACCGGCACAAGCTGTGTCCAGTTCTCCTCACCTTCCGAAACCTCACGCGAGAGCATGGTCTGGCCCGACTGGAACAGCGTGGCGGTTGCCGTATCGCCTGCCTTCACGCGCCAGTAGAATTCCCCCGCCACCGCGGTAGTCGAGGTCGTCTGGTCCCGGCCCATGCGCGTGAATGGCGTACTCCGCCAGTAGACCCTGTCACGGGGGCCTTGAGGCCGATCCGCCAGCATCGTGCCGAATTGCCATTCGCCATCGCAGGCCACCAGCCAGCGATAGCCGAGGTACGGGTTGAACAGCAGGAACTCCTGCCAGATGGTGATCTGGTCCTTGCGGCGCAGCGCGCCGACGACCTCCCATTCCTGCCCGAACAGCGTGCCGCGCTTGCCCAGTTCCAAGGCAAAATTCTCATTGGCGCGCTTGTACTTGCGGATCAGCGCCACTTCCGGCCGCGATACATCGAGCAGCGATCCGCAATGCTGGCAGGCAAGGTTGACCGTAAATCCCGCCGCCCGCACTTCGATCGTCCCGCCGCAGGCCGGGCAGGTGACCGCTTTGGCGCCTGCAGAGCCAGCAGTCACCGCAATTCTCCGGGCACAGTCCAGCCCTCGATCTGACGCAGGTTTCCGGGCTTGAGGCTGATCAGGTCCCAGCTATCGCCAAACCACGCCGTTGTCGCGCGCTCATCGCGCTGAAGGGAAAGGACTTCGCCGCTGGCGGAGCGGAAGTCCACGCTGGTCATCTTCGTGCCGATCTGCGTGGGGATAGGCAGATCACCCTCGCTGCCAAGGCATTCGACCTGCTTGATGTCACTTGCAAACAACTGGCGTCCATCAACCTCGATCACGTCTCCCGGCGTTATTGTGCCGCCTTCCGCAAAGGCGCGGACGTCCGCGCGGTCGAGCAGTTGTGGCCACTCGGCTGTCAGCATGAACATGCCAGCTGCCTCGGCCAGCCAGAACTGCGCGCCACTTTCGGCCATGGCCAGCCATTCGTTCCACGAGCCCCCGGCCCAGGCCCAGCGCACCCGGCCGACCACGACCAAGCTGCGTCCCTCGGCCACCAGCGTGGTGCCAAGCTGGATCGGTGAAACATCGAATGGCAGGACTGCAACCTTGCCCACATCCTCGATACCGAGCCCGTGGCGCAGGATCAGTGTCTGGCAGTAGGGGCATGTCGCATAGGGAAGGGACGGGCCTCGCAACGGCACCTGCGCTCCGCACGAAGGGCATTTCATCACGTCCCTCTTCCCCCCAATGCGAGCGCGCAATCAGCGGATTCGCGCGAGCAGCTCGGCCTTCTTGGCATCGAACTCCTGCTGGCTCAATGCGCCCAGCGTTACCAGCCTGTGGAGTTTCTCGATCATCGCGAGGGGATCTTCTTGGGTGACAGCGGGAGCAGTTGCGGGGATCGTTGCCTGGCCAAGTCCCTGGGCCATCGCGCCGCTCAATACCGTTGCAGCAGCAACCCCGGCGCCGATACCGGCCACCCCGCCGCCATCCTGGCTTGCAGCATCCTCGATTGCTTCTGCCGCCTGGAAACGAGTGTAATTTCCGAGATCGCCAAGCACTCGCATCGAACTGGCCTTATCCAGATGGGCCTGGACTTCATCGGGCAGCGACACGCTTTCGACGTAGAACGTAAGGCAGGTCAGTCCCCACTGCGCAAAGGCCTTGTCGACCTCGAGCTTGATCTGGTCAGAAAGCGCCTGCTGGTTTGCCGCCAGATCGAGGAAGGCAATGCCACTGCCGCCAAGGGCAGTGGCTATCGCGGTCTGGATCGCGGCACGCAATTGCGGTTCGAGCGAGGGCACCGAGATGCCGGCCAGCGTCCCCATCACGCGCGAGACGAATGGTGCGACTTCGCTTACGCGAAAGGAATATGAGCCGAATGCACGCAGGCGCAGCGCGCCGAATTCAGCATCGCGCACTGTAACTGGCTGGGCAGTTCCCCACTTCAGGCCATGCTGCTCCTTCAGCGAGAGGAACACCACGTCCGACTTGAATGGCGATTTGAAAGCCTTGTCCCAGTTCATCAGGTTGGACAACAGGGGCAGGTTGGCGGTTTCGAGCGTATGCAGGCCCGGTCCGAAGAAATCTGCGATGCGGCCTTCATTGACAAATGCCGCGATCTGTCCTCCGCGCACCGTCAACTGGGCGCCGTGCTGGATTTCGCGATCGGCAAAGGGCACGCGCCAAGCCAGTTCGCCGGGCTGCTCCAGCCACTCGATGACATCGACAAACTGCTTGCGAATAAAATCAAACATCACGGATGCCTTCCCGAAAGCCGCGCACTGCTTGCTGCAGCCTAACTTTTCGGAGCGGCCAGGCAAGAGAGCGCGTCGACCCGGACTTCGTCGGGACCGCAAAGTCCCCGTGGCGGATGAACAATTCCTTGCGTTGATGGAGGGGGCTACTCTTCCTCACTGTCAAACGCCGCGCGGGAAGCGCGGATGAGGTCCTGGTGGGCGTTGATCCAGTTGATCAAGCCGCGCGTCTGAACGTGCAAGGACTCCCCCAGATGGGTGAGGTTGTAGCTTACCTTCGGTGGCACATCGCCGCTGATCCTGCGCGTGACAAAGCCATCCCGTTCCAATGTGCGGAGCTTCATTGTGAGGATGCGCTGGGAAATGGCGCGTTCGGCTGAGAGCCTGGCAAGCAGGCGCCGTAGTTCGGCGTGGCGAAGCTCTCCGGTAGCAAGCACCAGAAGTATCAGAGTCGACCACCGGTCACCGAGGAGCGCCATGATTTCGCGCACGGGGGCATCGCGACTTGTCCCGTGGCGCTCCATTTCGTCAGCCAGAGAGGCAAGCGCAGGCCGTTCGAATGTCCCGCTAATGTCGTGCGCCATGCTTATCTTCGGCACAAAGGAGTGCCGCCCCCCGCGCTGATCTTCCGCACCTTATGCCGCAGTTCGAGAAGATCAATAAGCGGGAAGTGGTCGGTCAGGGCGGAACTGACTGCAACTCGGGAACAAACAACCGAGGAAGATGATCATGCGGCCGAGCGGCGTCAGATCACGTTCTCGACATGCACGACGCAAGGCGGGGCCGTGAAAAATGGACCAGCCAAGGCTCGCCATTCCTGGAAGCCCTGGCTTTCCCGGAAGTCGACCATGTGGGCTTCCACGCTGGTCCAGCCCACGACCAGGCGATAGGTTCCCGGTTCCTCGATCACCCTCTGCAACGCGAACGATACAAATCCCCTCGCCTGTTCGAAATGTGGACGGGCCTGTGCCACCGCGGCTTCGAATTCGTCCATGCGGGCGGGATCAATGGTGAGCGCAGCGATTTCGTGAATCATCGATGGTCTTTCAAAGCTTCGGATTGTCGGCGCTCCAGCGCACGGTCAGATCGATTCCGCTGCCGATGGGCAGCAGCACGGATTGCAGATCGGGCTTGCAGCGGACTGCGTTACGATACTGGCGAACACTAGGACGATCGAATTCGGGTTCGATCATGTTGTCGGAAACAATAACGCCTTCGTCGCTCAGTTTAGGATAGAATGCCTCGAAGCAAGGCAAATAGAGCTCTTTCCAGATGTCGAGAAGCACAAAGTCCCAAAGCCCTTCATCGTCTTGAAGACAATCCAGAGCGTCACCGCACCGAAATTCGACGAAGTGATCCAGTCCTGCCTCTGCCAGTTGTTCGCGGGCGTAAGTCTGTTTGTAGTCGGCCAATTCGCAGGTCACGACAAGCGCACCGATCTGCGCTGCGGCATCTGCAAGGAACAGCGTCGAATATCCGTAGCTGGTGCCGAGTTCGAGTATGCGTGCCGGGCGGCGTGCGAGGATTAGCGAATGCATGAAACGTCCGGCATCCTCGCCTACTGGTAGCAGGAATTCGTCACGGACGGCAAACCCGGCGAGGCCGAGCGTCTTCATGCGATCCCCATCGTCTCTTGCGCGGTCGCGGTAGCGGTCGAACACGCGAGCCACGCGGGGATCGGCGAAGATCATGCGCATTCTCCTTTGCAACCGGGGCGTTCGTCAGATCCAGTCTACACCATTTCGTTGAATGTTTGGGCGCACCAGTCTGCGATGTAGTCGCGCATGGCGGTGCCGTTGTCGGCGCC